>NZ_WUQJ01000025.1 GCF_011074955.1 Marinobacter caseinilyticus
GGTCGCCTGGCTTTTGTAGCCGACGCTTCAGCTTCGGGGGGCCCGGCAGGGCCCAGATCATCACCCCGGCAGGCCAGGGCCTGCTTCGAAGCTGAAGCATCGGCTACAGTTGCAGGTCGCAGGTCGCAGGTCGCAGGTTGGAGGTTCCAGGCCACAGACCGCCGTTGGCTGACCCCAGTCACCAGTCGCCCACGCTACCGGGCAGCACTGCCATGCCTTGCGGGAATCTCCCAGCCGACGCGGTCGCCTGGCTTTTGTAGCCGACGCTTCAGCTTCGGGGGGCCCGGCAGGGCCCTGATCATCACCCCGCCAGGGCCCAGATCATCACCCCGGCAGGCCGGGGCCTGCTCCGAAGCTGAAGCATCGGCTACAGTTATTAGTAGCGGTCATCATTTGCCGGTAGCCGTCTTCGGTGACCGTCGGCGATTCATCCGCCTGTGATTTTGGCTTTAGTGTGCGGCAGAGGCGTGGCCATATTTGCCACTGGCGTTGTATTAGTGGCAATAAGCACCACCTATTTTGAATTGAGTTGAAAAAACGTAAATGGTCGTAGTACATTGAGCTATCAGTTTCGCTATATAAAACACGGTTTCGAAAAATACAATTCAACAGTGGCTCAGGTTTCCCCCTGATACGGGGCAGGCAACTGCTCCGCCTGCGGGTTTGTCGGTCAACCGTTACCGGTTCACCCTGTGAGTCACCTGCCGAGTCAAAAAAGGAGGCGTTATGTCCGAAGTCGTAAAGTACAGCCGCGAAGGCGAGATCGGTGTCATCACCGTTAATTACCCGCCCGTCAATGCACTCAGCCACGCGGTGCGTTCCGGCCTGATGAGCGCTTTGAGTCAAGGCCAGAGCGATGACGCCGCCAAGGCCCTGTTGCTGGTCTGTGATGGCCGTACCTTTGTCGCCGGGGCGGATATTCGTGAATTCGGCAAGCCCATGCAGGAGCCGGGTCTGGCGGCCGTGATTGACGCCGTCGAAAGCAGCGACAAGCCGGTTGTGGCGGCCATTCACGGCACCGCCCTCGGCGGCGGCCTCGAACTGGCACTGGGTTGCCACTACCGGGTAGCGCTGGCCAGCGCCAAGGTAGGGCTGCCGGAAGTGAAGCTGGGTTTGCTGCCCGGCGCCGGTGGCACCCAGCGGTTGCCCCGGCTGACCGGCGCCCGGAAGGCGCTGGAGATGATTACGACCGGTGACTTTGTGTCTGCCGGCGACGCCCTGACGGCCGGCATCGTCGATGCTGTCGAGCTGGGTAACGATGCTCGCGCGGTGGGCCTCGCCTTTGCTGGCGAGGTCGTTGCGGACAACCTTCCGGTGCGCCGCGTCCGCGACCTGAACGACCAGCTCGCCGCCGACAAAGGCAGTGACGTGTTCGAGCAGTTCCGTGCCGGGCTGACTAAAAAAGCCCGAGGCCTGTTCTCGCCCTTCAAGTGTGTGGATGCGGTGGAAGCGGCCTTCACACTGTCGTTTGCCGACGGCATGAAGCGTGAGCGCGAGCTGTTCATGGAATGCATGGATTCGCCCCAGCGGGCGGGCCTGGTGCACGCGTTCTTCGCCGAGCGCGAAGTGTCGAAAGTCCCAGGTCTGCCTGCCGATACCCCAGTGCGCGACATCAACAGCGTCGGCATTGTTGGCGCAGGCACCATGGGCGGCGGCATCGCGATGAACTTTGTTAACGTCGGCATCCCGGTCTACCTGTTGGAAGTCAAACAGGAAGCGCTTGATAAAGGTGTGGCGATCATTCGCAAAAATTATGAAAACTCCGCCAAAAAAGGCCGTATCACTCAGGATCAGGTAGAAGAGCGCATGGCGCTGATTCGCCCGACCCTGGCCTACACCGATTTCAGCGACGTCGATCTGGTGATCGAGGCGGTGTTCGAGAACATGGCGGTGAAAAAAGAGATCTTTGGCCAGCTGGACAAGGTGTGTAAGCCCGGCGCGATTCTGGCGTCCAACACCTCCACCCTGGACATTGACGAGATCGCTTCCGCCACCCAGCGCCCGGAAGACGTGGTGGGCATGCACTTCTTCAGCCCGGCCAATGTGATGAAGCTGCTGGAAAACGTGCGCGGCAGCAAGACCTCCGATGAGGTCAAGGCGTCGGTGATGGCCATGGCCAAGCGCATCAAGAAAGTCGGTGTGCTGGTGGGCAACTGCTACGGCTTCGTTGGTAACCGGATGCTGCATCAGCGCGGGGCAGAAGCCACCGCCCTGGTCAACGAAGGCGCGACTCCCCAGCAGGTGGACAAGGTCCTGACCGACCTCGGCTTTCCCATGGGGCAGTTCGCGATGTCGGACCTGGCCGGTATCGACATCGGCTACAGCATTCGTAAGGAGCGTCGCAAAAACGGCGAAGACATCCCCGCCAGCTGGCTCGACAAGCTGGCCGAACAGGGCCGTCTGGGCCAGAAAACCCAGGCCGGCGTCTACAAGTACGAGGAAGGCAACCGCAAGCCCATCCCCGATCCGGACGTCGACGCGCTGATTGCCGAGTTCCGCAAGGAGCAGGGCATCACGCCCCGGGAGATCACCGATCAGGAAATCCTTGAGCGCTGCATGTACGTGATGGTCAACGAAGGCGCCAAGATCCTCGAAGAGGGCGTGGCGGCACGGCCGCTGGACATCGACATCACCTGGATTTACGGCTATGGCTTCCCGGCCTACCGTGGTGGCCCGATGTTCTGGGCCGATCAGGTCGGTGTGAAAACCATTTACGACACCGTGAAGCGATTCCACGACACCGTGGGTGGCAAGCAGTGGAAACCCGCCGCCCTGCTGGAACGTCTGGCAGCGGACGGCAAGACTTTCGGCGAGCTGTAACGCCCCCGGCCCGGAGACGGTCGCCGCGCCTGATGGCGGCCGTACGTTTGCTGTGCGGGTAGTGTGCCAGCATTCCGGGCGCCCCATCGACGTCAACCAAGAGGACAGTGTTTATGTCTGACGCAGTTATCGTATCGACCGCTCGTACCGGTCTTGGCAAATCCTATCGCGGTGCCCTGAACAACACCCACAGCGTGGACCTGGCCGGTCACGTCATTGAGCACGCCATCCAGCGCGCGGGCATTGACCCGGCCATCGTCGAAGACGTCATTCTCGGCGCCACCTTCCACGAAGGTGCCCAGGGCAAGAACATCGCCCGACTGGCGGCGATCCGCGCCGGCCTGCCCGCCACCACCGCCGGCATGTCGATCAACCGGTTCTGCAGCTCCGGCCTGCAGGCCATCAGCCTGGCGGCGCAGCGGGTGCTGTCGGAGAAAGTCCCCGCCATGGTGGCCGGGGGGGTGGAATCCATCAGTCTGGTGCAGAACGACAAGCTCAACAGCTACCGCGCCACCAACGACTGGCTGATGAAGAACAAGCCCGAACTGTACCTGTCGATGATCGAAACCGCCGACATCGTCGCCAAACGTTACGGTGTCAGCCGCGAAGCTCAGGACGAGTATGCCCTGATCAGTCAGCAGCGCACCGCCGCCGCGCAGCAGGCCGGCAAGTTTGATGACGAAATCGTACCCTTTGACGCCACCATGATGGTGAAAGACAAGGAAACCGGTGAGGTCAGCACCAAAGCGGTCACGCTCAACACCGATGAGTGCAATCGTCCCAACACCACACTTGAGGGCCTGGCCAAGCTGGAGCCGGTCCGCGGGCCTGAGCAGTTTGTGACTGCGGGCAACGCCAGTCAGCTGTCGGACGGTGCCTCAGTGTGCCTGGTGATGGACGGCAGTTACGCCCAGAAGAACAACATTGAGCCTATGGGCATCTTCCGTGGCTTTGCGGTCGCCGGTTGCGAGCCCGACGAAATGGGCATCGGCCCGGTGTACGCCATTCCCCGGTTGCTGGCCCGTAACGGCCTCACCATGGACGACATCGATCTGTGGGAACTGAACGAAGCCTTCGCCTCGCAGGTGGTGTACTGCCGCGACAAGCTCGGCATCCCGATGGAGAAGCTCAACGTCAACGGGGGCTCCATTTCCATCGGTCATCCCTATGGGGTTACCGGCTCACGCCTGACCGGGCACGCCCTGATCGAGGGCAAGCGCCGGGGCGCGAAGTACGTGGTGGTGACCATGTGCATCGGTGGCGGCCAAGGCGCGGCCGGACTGTTTGAAGTGGTCTGACCGACACGGCGAACCCGGGCCGATCCCGTGGTTCGCCCGGCCTGTGGGTCATTAGAGCCCTCAGCGTTACTGGAGCATCAGCGCTACCAGAGCTTCAGCGTCACGAAAGCGTCAGCGCCCGTAAGCATTCAGCGACATCCGAGCGAGGGACCGCTCCACGATACGTGGGCGGTCCAGAGTGGTAGGATTTAACCATTCAGACAGCCTAACCGGAGAACAACATGAGCCGCGAAGCCAGAGCCGTGGTATGTCGGGCCTGGGATCAGCCGATCCAGGTTGAGACCATTCAGGTCGCCGCCCCCAAACGCAATGAAATCACCATCAAGGTCGCCGCCTGCGGCGTGTGCCACAGCGACCTGTCCGCCGCGACCGGCAAAATCCAGTACCCGCCGCCGCTGGTGCTTGGCCACGAAGCCGCCGGGGTAGTGATTGAAGTGGGCGAAGGCGTCACCGAATTTCAGGAAGGCGACCATGTGGTCAGCTCGTTCATTTCCATGTGCGGCAAATGCCGCCAATGCGTCCGCGGCCGGCCGGTGCTCTGTGAAAACGCGCGCAAGGCGATGTTCACCCTGCCCGATGGCACGGTCCGGACCACCGACGCCGACGGCAACGACCTCAACGTCTTCGGGGCCTGCGGTGTGATGGCGGAATACGCCACCCTGCACGTGGACAACGCGGTCAAAATCGAACAGGACGTGCCGCTGCAAAATGCTGCCCTGGTGGGCTGTGCGGTCATGACCGGGGTTGGTGCGGTGTTCAACACCGCCAAGCTGGAACCGGGCTCCCGGGCCGCCGTGTTCGGTGTTGGCGGGGTGGGGCTCAATGCCATCCAGGGCTGCCAGACCGCCGGCGCCGAGATGATCGTCGCGGTCGACACCCACGCGGGCAAACTCGAGATGGCGCGGCAATTCGGTGCCACTCACACCATCAACGCGAATGAGGTGGAAGACGTCGCCAGGGCCGTGAAAAAGCTCACCGGCGGGGTCGATTACGCGTTTGAGTGCGTCGGTGCCGGCGCCGTGGTGGCGCAGGCCTACAAATGCCTGGGCCGGGGCGGTACCGCCGTGGTGGTGGGTGTCGCCGACCCGAAAGACAAAACCAGCATTGGCACCCTGTCGCTGCCTGCGGATGAACGTACGCTCAAGGGCAGCTGGCTGGGCTCCGCCCGACCACAGCACGATTTCCCGAGAATTATCGCGCTCTACAAGGCCGGTAAGCTCAAACTGGACGAGCTGGTCACCCGCACCTACAGCGTTGAGGAAGCCCCTCAGGCGTTCGACGACATGGTGGCCGGTAAAAACGCCCGGGGCGTGATCGTTTTTGAATAAGCGTTGAAAAAGCTTTTGAAACAGCCTTTTGATAAAACCAGGGCCGGACACGAAGACCCAAAGGAGACAGAGCATGAACAATTTGGTGAAAAACTACATTGATGGTCAATGGGTTGAATGGCACGGCGACAGCATCGACGTGCACGAAGCCGCCACGGGCGACGTGATCGCAAAGGTCCCGTCGTCTGAACGCCTCGTCATGGAGGAAGCCATTGAGGCCGCCAGCCATGCCTTCGAAGACTGGTCCGAGACCCCACTGGCCAAGCGCATCAAAGTGCTGGAACAGCTGCACGAGGGCCTGAAAGCCCGCGCCCCCGAGATCGCCGAGACCGTCGCCCGCGAAGTCGGCATGCCGATCAAACTGGCGACCGGCATCCAGGCCGGCCTGCCGGCCACCGTCACCGGCAGTTACCTCAAGATGCTGCCGGACTTCCCCTTCACCGAGCAGGTCGGCAATTCCGAAGTCCAGAAGGTGCCGGTCGGTGTGGTGGGCTGTATCACGCCGTGGAACTACCCGCTGCATCAGGTCATCCTGAAAGTGGTGCCGGCCTTGGCCGCCGGGTGCACCATCGTGCTCAAGCCCAGTGAAATTGCGCCCATGAGCGCCTATATCCTGGCGGACATCCTGGACGGCACCGACCTGCCGAAAGGCGTGTTCAACATGGTGTGCGGCCTGGGGCAGGAAGTCGGTGACACCCTGATCAAACACCCGGACGTGCAGATGGTGTCGTTCACCGGCTCCACCATGACCGGCAGCCTGATCATCCAGGCCGCCGCCGACGACTTCAAACGCTTCGCCCTGGAAATGGGCGGCAAGTCGGCTTCGGTGATCCTGCCGGATGCCGATCTCAAAACCGCCGTCAAAGGCACCGTCAACAACTGCCTGCTGAACTCCGGCCAGACCTGCACCGCGTTAACCCGCATGCTGGTGCCGGCGGACCGGCACGACGAAGCCTGTCAGCTGGCGGCCGAAGCCGTCGCCAAAATGACACCGGGCAACCCGCTGACCGAAACCACCCGCCTCGGCCCCCTGGCGTCGGCCAAGCAGCGCGACAAAGTGGTGGATTACATCAAACTGGGCATCCAGGAAGGCGCCACCCTGGTGGCCGGTGGCCCGGACGCCCCGGAGGGCTGCGAACAGGGGTACTTCGTGCAGGCCACCGTGTTTGGCAACGTTAAACCCGACAGCCACATTGCCCAGGAAGAAATCTTCGGGCCGGTGCTGTGCGTGATCCCCTACAAGGATGAGAAGGACGCCATCCGCATCGCCAATGGCACCGACTACGGCCTGTCTGGCGCGGTCTGGTCCGCCGATCAGGCCAAAGCCAAGGCGGTTGCCAGCAAGCTGCGCACCGGCCAGGTGTTCGTCAATGGGGGCGCGTTCAACCCGCTGGCCCCCTTCGGTGGCTTTGGCCATTCCGGCATTGGCCGGGAATTCGGCAAATGGGGCCTGGAAGAGTTTCTGGAAGTCCGCGCCCTGCAGCTGTAGTGAAGCCTGCGGTGCAAAAGTGAAGCCTGCCGTGCAAACGCCCGAGACCGGCGCGATGCACGTATGAGGTGCAGCTATAAGCAGCTATAAGCAGTGTGGCAACCAACACCGCACTGTTTATCAACGCTGCCCCTGACGAACGCCCATAACCACTGACCGAACCGTTGAGCTAACCCTTTGACCAACGATCGCGCGTGTTATTGAACTGACGATTGAGCTAACGATTTAGTTAACCACAGAGGAAAACGCATGAGTATCTGGACCGACAGGCCCACATTGGAAGGCATGACTGAGCGCAGCCAGCAAACGGCCCTGCAGCACCTGGGCATCGAGTTTCTGGAAGTGGGCGACGACTTCGTGAAGGCCCGGATGCCCGTGGACCATCGCACCATACAACCCGCCGGTATCCTGCACGGCGGCGCCTCGGTTGTGCTGGCGGAAACCCTCGGCAGCGTTGCCGCCAACCATTGCCTGCGCGGCGAAGGCAAAGCGGCGGTCGGCCTCGAAATCAACGCCAACCACATCCGCTCCGTGGCCTCGGGCTGGGTATACGGCGTCGCCAAACCGCTGCACATCGGCGGCTCCACCCAGGTTTGGGAAATCCGCATCGAGAACGAAGACGGCAAACCGGTGTGCATATCGCGCATTACCATGGCAGTGATTGACACCCGTTGATCAGCGGCACATGCGTGAAGCGCTTTGTCTCACCCCGGCGCAAAGACCAATTCCGACCCCCCCCCCCCCCACGATTTCCGGCGCTCACGGACGAGCGCAACACCTCCCCAGCCCCATGACCCACCGACCAGCCACAGACCCACCCCGGTTCTCGTCCGGTGTATGACACCAACGTGGTTTTGTAACCCTCTGTGAAATCGTCTGGTGTATGTGCATTAGCAAGCTACACTTCAGTCTACGGCTTGGAATACGCCGCATAACACCCTGGCGGATTCCCGGAACACAGCCAGTGACCTCATCCACGCGACTCAGGGACGACCGCCATGCACGATTCTTTACGCCGGTTCATTTCCCTGTGTCTCTGTTTGATTGCCAAGTGCGTGTTCTTCGTTAAAGCGTTGATGCAATTAAAAACGCCAGATCGATTTAATTTTGAATCATTTCTGCCAAGGCGTTTGAGTCGGGATATTGAGGCTGGTCTATGTGCTAGGACTAAACATGAGCATGTGACCCCTATAAATTTATAACTGTGCAGTGTTATTGATTGGATAAAGTCGAGTAGGCATGCAATTACAGAGTGGGGCAGAAAATTTTGGGCTAAGCCCTTGTTAAGTATTAAATTTAGTAGAACCCGACCCAGCCAGACGGTGTTCGTCCTTGTACAGTGATTTCGATGACCATTACGAGGCGATGATTAACGGAAAACGGGGATAGATCTATTTTTAACGATTGAAGCCATAACTTGAGGGCGCAGGTTGCCTTTTAGTCTTAACTTATGGAGATAAAAGGCAATGTCTAGCCTCGATAATGATTAGACGACTGAAACAGATTTAATTTTGGCGCGCAAAAAGGTCATGGAGAGCCTTACAAATAAATCTGTACCAATTTACTACAAACCAATCGGCGCGTGAGCCGGGCGTTTGGCGCTTGGCCAAGCCAAGAAGCAGGCGAGACGAGGGGAAGAAGAATGTCGCTGCTCTGGCGTCACGGAAGCCAGACCAAGAGGCTATCCCAACATTTAGCGAGGTGAGTAATGATATTGCGTGGCTCAGACGGTAGACCCTATAAATCAAAAAATCAGGTCGAAAACGACTCCATAAGAGAGGAGCTCGAGAGTGTTAAAAAGTACGCTAGCGACTTGGAAAGTAGACTCCAAAAACTGGAGACGCGACTGCATGAACTAGAACGCCTTTATCAGTCTACGCCTCAAAACGCAATTGGTTTTCTGCAGCATCTGGTGCAGCAGGATATTGACGATGGCGTCAAAAAAGAGGCGTTGAAACACCATGCCGAGCTGGTGAAAAAGATAATAGATGAATCGCCCCCGGTATTCTAGACACCGCTCAGGCTCTGAAAGTAACGCCGCTCGTACTCTACCGGCGACAGATTATCACTCGTGCCGTGTCGGCGCCTCGGGTTGTAAAACATCTCAATATAGTTGAACACATCGCGCCTGGCAGCTTCCCGTGTCGGATAGATCTGTCGTTTAATTCGTTCCCGCTTGAGTAGCTGAAAGAAGCTTTCAGCCACGGCGTTGTCATGACAGTTACCACGCCGGCTCATGCTGCCTACCAGATGATTGGCCTTCAGAAAGCTTTGCCACTCACCGCCGCTGAACTGACTGCCCTGGTCTGAATGCACCAT
>NZ_WUQJ01000026.1 GCF_011074955.1 Marinobacter caseinilyticus
TGAAGCTTCATGTAATCCAGTAATCCGAATGGCTTCACAAATTGAATTAATGGATGGCTGACCACTTCTCCCAATTCTTCCAACCGTTTTCTTGTTCGGGGGTGTGTTGAAACGATAACGGGGTATCCATATTCATTGGAAAGAGCCTCCAAGGACTCCAACAAATCCCGAAGATTTTGAGGGGTATCGACGTTCTCTTCGCGGTGGGCACTTATAAGAAAAAACTTACCCGCTTCCAGCCCCAAGCGCCCAATAACATCTGAACGATCTATCTTAGGCTGATAATATTCGAGAACTTCCTGCATGTGCGAACCAGTTTTTATGATCGTCTCGGGTCTAATACCTTCGGCGATCAAGTAACGTCGGGCATGCTCTGTCAACACAAGATTAATATCACTGAGATGGTCAAGAACTTTCCTGTTGAGCTCCTCCGGCACACGTTGATCAAAACACCGGTTGCCCGCTTCCATATGGAATACTGGCACCTTTCTGCGTTTTGCGGCTATGACTGCAAGGCAGGTGTTGGTGTCACCGTAAAAAAGAATGGCATCGGGCTTCTCGAGCTCCAGTACTTCGTCGGCTTTGGAAATGACTTCTGCAATCGTTTTCGCCGCAGTTTCGCCGGCGGCACCAAGAAAATGATCTGGTTTACGAATCTCCAACTCGTCAAAAAAAACCTGATTCAGCTCAAAATCATAATTTTGCCCGGAGTGAACCAGCACATGGTTAACCTGCTTATCCAACTCAGCAATAACCCGACTCATTTTGATCAATTCAGGTCGAGTTCCAACCAAGGACATTACCTTAAGCATCGAGCTGCTCCTTTATATACTCAAGTTTCAGAAGGAGCCCTTTGATACCCGAAACATCAAGCCTTTCAGCATTATGCGAGGTGTAATCGTCAACCTGAGAAATTTTTTCTTCGCCTTCTACAAAGTACTTTTTATAGTTCAGATCCCTGTTATCTGCGGGAATCCGATAATAACGACCCATATCTTCTGCTTTCGCCATCTCCTCTCTCGAGATCAGGGATTCGTAAAGCTTTTCACCATGCCGGGTACCAATAACCCGGACAGAACTTTCACCCGAAAAAAGCTCCTTAAGAGCTTGGGCAAGGTCTCTTACCGTAGACGCTGGGGCTTTTTGAACAAAGATGTCACCCTGCTCAGCATGTTCGAATGCGTGCAGCACCAGATCAACTGAATCCTCCAATGACATAAGAAAGCGGGTCATTTCAGGATCAGTAATGGTTACTGGTTGAGAAGCTTTGATCTGGCTGATAAACAGAGGAATGACCGACCCTCGCGAAGCCATCACATTGCCATAGCGTGTTGAACAGACGACCGGACCGCCGTCTGGAATACTCCTGGACTTTGCAACAACCAGTTTCTCAGCCATGGCTTTGGATATGCCCATGGCGTTGATTGGGTACACCGCTTTGTCTGTACTTAGCACTACGACTCTCTGAACATCGGAATCGATTGCCGCATTCAACACGTTTTCCGTTCCAATTACATTCGTACGCACGGCCTCCATGGGATAAAATTCACACGACGGCACCTGCTTCAAAGCCGCAGCATGAAATATGTAATCCACGCCCACCATGGCCTGTTTCAAACTGGAGCAGTCACGCACATCACCAATGTAAAATTTCACCTTGTCATTGGCTAATTCAATCCGCATGTCTTCTTGTTTTTTTTCATCTCGGCTGAAGATTCGGATCTCACGGACATCCGTGTTTAGAAACCGCTTCAGCACCGTATGACCGAAGGAACCGGTTCCTCCAGTGATCATTAATACTTTGTTTTCAAACATATTTTAATTCCAAAATCTCAAAATTCCTATGCGTTGGAGAAGGCAGCGAGGCCCAAGCCCATGAACTTTTTTCTCAAACACCCTGCCGCATTGTTTGAATAAGTTCAGGCCAGCCAGGCGCCACATAGCCTGTCGCAGCACTGAAACGATGACCATTCAACGATCTGTCAATTTCAACAGAATCATCTGGCCGTATCTCTATCTCTTTCTCATATTCATCGGCAACCAATCTCAGTAGATCCAGCTTCGAGATAGGTTCCGCCGCGACGTGATACAAACCCGCAAGGGATTTGTCAGGTAAGACAAAATCTTTGATCACTCTGGCAAGTTCAACCGTCGGCAAGCCAGAAAAAATCGCTTTCGAAAAGCCGCGGATACTTCCCGTTTCACCCAGGAACCAATCGATTAAAGCGTTTCTTGATGACAACTCCTGACCGATAATCGAAGTTCTTAAGGTAATTGCATGCGGATAACTATGCAGCTCCCCAATATATTTCGACTTGCCATAAAGGTCCTCGGCATCGGATACGTCGCTTTCCAAATAGCGACCTTTACGTCCGGAGAACACACAGTCTGTGCTTATATGTACCAACCTCACCTTTGCCAGATCGCACAGCCTAGCCAATCGATGTGGGAACATTGAGTTGATGGGCAGTGCAATCAACGGGTCCTGTGCATTTGATAACTGTTTGATTAAGCCGACACAGTTAACCACAGCGTCCGGTCTTATCCGATTAAACACCTGAACAAGCGAATCATGGTCCAGCACATCGACTCCAGCGATTAACCGGTCATGATCGGCCTCGGTGAAATAAGCCAGTCCGGCACCACTACGAAGTGTTCCCCACGCCTCGTGGGACGCATCTTGAGCAAGAGTTTTAAACACGGCACTCCCCAACATGCCCGTCACGCCTAACACCAGTATCCTCATGTTCAACTCCCCTCGTCCAGTTCGTTCTCCAGAAGCAATGAAACGAGCCGCTTCGCCTGTTGCTCCATCTCGAAATTGTTCCTGAAGTACTCACGGCCCGCAGCCCCCATGGCCGCGCGCACGGTTTCATCCAGAGAATGCATTTTGCGTATTGTATCGAGCAACGGCCCCACCTGTTCAGCTGGCGTTGCCAAACCAGCTGAGGCCTCCTTCACCACCCGGGCTCCTTCTCCATTCATACAGGCTATAATTGGTTTACCTGCAGCCAAATACGCCTGCACTTTACTTGGAATCGTTTGGGAAAAAACCTTCTTGTCCGTCAACGAGACCAACAGTACAGAAGCGCGCCGATAGATTTCCGGCATGGCCTCCGGGGGGAAACG
Organism: Marinobacter caseinilyticus; assembly: GCF_011074955.1. Taxonomy (GTDB): domain Bacteria; phylum Pseudomonadota; class Gammaproteobacteria; order Pseudomonadales; family Oleiphilaceae; genus Marinobacter; species Marinobacter caseinilyticus. The sequence continues at coordinate 3,130 of NZ_WUQJ01000026.1, forward strand.
ACCAGGCAGAACCAGATTATCCAGGCCAAATGTTATTTTCTGCTCCGTCAACCAAGCCGAGCGACTGCCGCTCCCGACCAGGACCAATTTTAGATGGGTTTCATTCTTAAGCGCTTTAGCCGCATCAACAATCGTATCCAGTGCTTGAGCAGTACCGAGATTACCTGCAAACACCAAGCAGAAGTTGCTCTCCAGGATCTCTACCAACGGCGAAGGGAGTTCCTGAGATTTCTCATGTGTAAATTCTTTAATTGAATTGGGGTAATAATGGATTTTTTCTTTTTTCGCATAAAAGGAAGCCGGCTTGATGAACGCTTCGGACTGAACCAATAGTCTATCGCAACCAGCATAAAGAAGCCGCACCATTGCTCCTACCAGACTCAGCATGACCCGGTTTTGAACGAAACCTGTTGCTTCCAGACTTTCTGGCCAAAGGTCCTGGACCCATAGAACGAGCCTGGCACCCTTTAGCCACTTGATGGGAAATGCAGGAATTACCTGCGTTACGGGGGAAGGTGCAAAAACCAGAATTGCATCAAAGTCGTGCTTACGGAGAAGCCAAGGCAGCAAAAACCAACCCGAAACGATAAACGAAAGATAATTGAGCAAGAGATTGAGCCCGCCCCCTTTACCCCTGGGCCAGATTGGAATGCGAATTACCTCCGCAGTGTCGGCAAAGTATTCTTTCTCTACACCTCCCGCTTTGTAGCCACTGTAAATTACCCCATCCGGATAATTGGGCTTGCCGGTGACAACAGTGACTGAATGACCCTGCGCAACCAGCGTTCTGACCAAATCATTAATAATAAAATTTTCAGGCCAGAAATACTGGCTAAGTACGAGCAATTTCAATGCGATGTTCCAACCGTTAAAAATTTCGAAACTGAATTACTTCAGACTGAGAATCCGAGACCAGGTTTCAGTCGCAGTTTTTGACCAGTCGTACCGCTCACTTCTTTTCATTCCCTGACATACGAGGTGTTGTTCAAGCGAACTGTCGGAGAGCACTTTACGCATGGCATTCGAAATACTCTCTGGATCAAACGGCGAAAAATATTCAACCGCGTCACCTCCAAATTCAGGCATAGGATCAACATTGGATGAAAGAACGGGACGCCCAGACCCTAGCGCTTCGAGTAATATATTTGGGCAGTTCTCGCACGATGACGCAAAGAGTATTAATTTTGCGTGTTGGTAAACTGCTGGAAGCCGCTCGTATTCAATCGCCCCACTAAAAACAATCTGTTCCGACAGGCCTAATTCGGCAACTATTCCCGCGACCGCATCCGCTTCAGGCATATTCGTTTCTCCAACCAACAACAGCTTGTATTGATCTCGGAACTGTTCCGGCAACCCGGCGTATGCGCGAACAACCTCTCGATGGTGTTTATACGTCTCAAACCGTGATACGTAGAGCAAGTATTCGGTTGTCGGAACCGAGGCGGGACGATCCAACACTCTGTCATTGACCCTAAAGTTCTCGTTCAAACCATGGGGTATTGTGACAGGGTTCGGGATCGCCTTAAGGGATTGAATGATTCCCCGCGCATAGTCGGAAATGAATATCGTCAAATCTGCCTGGCTCATGCTCTTTAACATGACTTGATATAAAATAATATTCCGCAATCTCTGAAACCCAAACGGCACGGCCTCTCTGACCTTCTTATCAAACGGAATCATATTCCGGAACATCGTAACTACCCGGCAAGAACTTGGCGCATGAGAGGCTACAACACCTCCCGGACAGAAAAAAACGTCCGCATTCCATTTGATTAATAAAAACGGTAATACCAACTTCTCCCAGATTGCTCTGGAAAGTGGATTCTCAACTGGCCATTTAGTGTAGAACTTCGTAACATTTTTATTGCATGGAAAATTGACACCTTCTGGAGCTATTAAAAGCACTTCTAAGTCATCAAATTCCGGCATATATTTTAGAATATTTTTAAGATACGTCTGACCACCGCCCAATCTAGCCGAAAGCGCATTTATCACTATCTTCAATTACTGGCCCCTCTCCAACTTCTCATATAATCCTGATTTTTAATGGGTATCTTCTTCTATGTAGAATAACTGCAATTAGAATCACTGGGAAAAAATCCAATAAATATCTATAATTTACAACAGGTGATATTATATAAATCAAAAAGAACGATACTACGAGCGCATTTAAAGCAAGCAACTCTCCGTAATTTCTAAATTTCCATGGCATGTAGATAATGCTTAAAATTCTGTAAAAATTAATAGATATAAGTAAAATAGCAGAAAATCTTCCAAAAAAAACCAGAAAAGATATTACACTTCCCGGAACACTTAAAGAAATCATTAAATCCCAAAAATACTGAATCGGCTTTACGAAATTAAATAAAATCGACCCAATAAAATATTTCTCGTTCAACCATGAAATAAGATAGGCCAAGCCACTAGAATTATAATTCTGATGTCCTAATATTACTTCTGATCGTTCTAAAAAAACTGAAGCCATCCCGCCCAAAAAGTAAAAAAACAGAACCCCCAATAAAATGAAAGTCCAACTTTTTTTTTGTAGATATTGGAATATAATAAAGCAAATAAAAATAAATAAAAACTGAATTCTAATCGGGATCAAAACAATAGATATTAACAAAAAACGTCTATTGTTTGTCAAAGCATAAGACATCAAAGATATGTAAAAAAGAACAGCAAAACTGTCTTTGTTTATAAGCACTGAAAATTGAAATATTGCAAACAAAGTAATTAAATATTGAGGCTGAAAAAATCGACCTGTTTTAAAATAAATTATAAACTCAAGCAGCCAGTAAGAAAAAATCAATACGCATGCATTTATAAAAAAAGAAATTAACTCAACATTAAATCCATGCGCATAAAAGAAACCATAGATCTTGACTATTACAAAATTATTAAATGAGGAAAAAGCTCCGATTAAATTACTCGAAGATATATTTGTATAATAAAATTCGTGGTCTGGAATGTTGATAAATTTATTTGTCAACAAACCTAAAGAATACTCAAAGCTAAAAACTACCTGAAAACCAATGATCAAAGCCGAAAATATTAATACTCTAGTGCTGACTTCAAGCCCGTAACTAAATCTCATCGATTAACTCTAAGTATTTTTCAGAAATATTAACTAGTGAATTGTCCCCAACATAATTAAAAACCGACTCATGAGTATTGAGAGAACCGACAGCTTCAATCCATCTCATAAAATCTGAAACAACACCACAATCACGAGCATTAAAAACGAACCCACTATTTTCATATTCTAACAGTAACTCTGAACAATTATCCTGAATAAAATTCAAAATTGGCTTGCCTGTCGCAACGTACTCAACCAATTTACTTGGCGTCATAAAACAGTTTATATTTTCTACATTGACGAGACAATCAGCCGATTGAACCACTTCAATCGCTCTTGATCTTGATATTATACCATGATGACGAATTGGTCCCTTGCTCTCAATTTCAAATCCGTTCAATGGTCCATACAAGTCAAGAGTAAAATTAAAACCAGCCTTTTCCAATAAACAAAAGAAACTCAACATGAAGCTGGGATCGCGTATATCTTTATGAAACCCCCCAACATATATAAATCTAATGAAATTTTTATTTATTTTTGGTTTTAATTTTTGTTTAGAATAAAACTTATCAATGTCCACTAAATGAGGTATACATATTATTTTATCAGAAGATTTTTTAAACTTATTTTTGTAAGCGATCAATGTATCTTTATTAGTCATGCTAACAATCTGGCACGATTTAATGACTGCACTCTCTACACAATTGTTTAAGTGTGCATAAAATTTCAAATTATTAGGTGGCATTGTGCTGGAAAGTGAGAATGGATCACCGTAGTCAGCGATCCAAGCAGACCTATAACAACTTATTTTTTTAAAAAATAACGCACCTAGATGAGCTGAAAATGTGGGTGAGTAACTAATGATAAGGTCGTATTTTTTGCTCTTTCGCTTAAAAAGCTCTAGCAGCAATGACGGAAGCCAAAGCCAAAGTCCATCTGGCCAATATATTTTTCGATATACCCTCTTTAGAAGGTAACGTACTTTAAACTTTGTCAAAAATAAAAAGCTATTGACTTTAAACGGATCAGAATATTCTGAATCACTTTCAGTTCCTTCTGTCCTAACAATACCAATTCGTTTGATTAGAACGCCATCATTATCATATATAGACTTTTTTTCAAAACGTCCAGAAATAACTTCTACTTCATGACCACGTCCAGCCCACTCTTTCGCAATTTGTGACCACCGATATGCGTGTGCACCTATCACAGGCTCGAAATAGTAATTAATTATTAATATTTTCATGAATTACCTGGCTCGCACCAATTAACAAAAACACACAAATAGCTAAATACGCAATCAACAATGCGCCTAATATTCCATAAAACTCGCTAACCATTAACATTAACGGCACTAAAATAATTACTACTAAGAGGCCTAACCCCATTGCAGAAAACAAAACTCTGTACTTTTTATTCGATAAAAGATAGCTTGCAGCCGGTGTCGAGGACATTGACAAAATGGAACATCCCGCAAAAAATAAGAAACAGGTTTTTAATCCTTGGAACTTATCCAAATCAAGAATATCAATTAAGTTAATAACAATAAAGGCGACAACAAACATTCCGATAATAAGGTATGGTAGCTTCCGGTAAAATGATTTCAGTAGCGCAATAGCTTCTTTTGAATTGAGTCCGACAATCCGTGGCAAGAATACAACGTGCAAAGAGTATATGCACATTGAAAATATAGCTTGAAACCGCATTGCAGCTCCATATGATGCAACTACATTTTCTGAGGATAACAGCATTGATGCAACTACTGGAATATAAGGAAAAAAACCAGCAGCTAACGCGTATAAGAATAATTCGTTTCGGTCCTTTAAATAAAATAAACTCTGTTTTATCAAAGAAGGTGAAATATATATTTTTGGAACATTTATATTTTTCATTCCAAATAAAAAAATAAAAATTACCGATATAGCGGCGGATGCTACAAATGACAAGGCCACCAAATTAAAACTTAAATTTAAATTTAGCAACCAAAAAACGAGCAAAAAACTAAGCCAAACAATATTTCTTATAAAATCTGTTATTACGAAGCTTTTGAAAAACTCTGCTTTCTGATAGAAAATCCTTAAACTCTGAAATAAGAAAAAGAAAATATAGCCAATTAAAAAAAATTCAACAACAATTTCATAATTTGCATAATTTAAATATGAGTATCCGATAATGAGCACGGGTGTGCCCAACATAAGACTAGCAGTGAAATAAATATCATTAAAGTTTTTGTAATCTGAAATATAAAAACGCTCAAAAACTCCACAAACTGATTGATATGAGAGCATGACTGAGGCAAAAAGAATTGTGAAGTTAGCGTAGTCACTAACGTTCAACATCTTCAGAATATAAAGAGTAGCTGCAAGATTTAGGGCTTTAGCTACTCCGTCCCCAAAAAAAACTAAACTAATGCGTTTTAACATTATGAAAGATCTAATTATTTTAAACTTTCAGTCAGTCTATTCTGACTTCTAAAGTTATAATACTTAGACCGCTTCTCCTTTTTTGAAAGTGCCGGTCGGTCACCGCAAATAGAGCTACTGGCCGCTAAGCGAAGCATTTTTAACTTCTTTGTGCCGTGCAGTAACCATCAAGCTCAAAAACCATCAATTTTGGTGCCATCGCTGTTAATTAGGTCGATAAAGCTGCGTGGTACCAATCCAAGCGAGGCTTGGTGCGGTCTGTAATCCACCCCTTCGCGTGGGGCGTTCCTACAATTTACAAGCTTACGGATTTTTTTTTCGAAAACGCCAAGTTTTGCCACTTCATCAGATTTACTAGGGACTTTACTTCATTCAGGTGTGCTAGTGCCTCGCAGCAAAATTGTCCGAACCGATAACCTTTTAATTTAGTATGAGCAAGTGATCTAGCAAACTAGAACCAATAAGCTCTGCGATTTCAGTTATTAGCTAGATTTTGGGGGAGCTTGATAGCTGCTCAAGTAGATTCTCATA
>NZ_WUQJ01000027.1 GCF_011074955.1 Marinobacter caseinilyticus
CAATAAAGACTTCCCTTAATGATCGCTCCAAGTGTTTGGTTGAAAGTGGAGAGATCAAACCACAAGCTCTTATGACCTACATGAGTCTCCAATGTCCGAAAACTACTCGCGCCCTTTTTGATAGTGGCAACAGTTTGCTTTGGGGAATTCATTACTGGAATGTTCGAACGTCAGAAAGGACCCGGTCAGATAAGAACTTGTTCCATATAGGAATCGGCTTTGCGTCTATGGGCTGGGCCATTGGTGCCGCTGTTGGTATTGCTGCCGCTGCGGACGGGGATCCGGTCATTTGCTTTGTCGGGGACGGTAGCTATCTTATGGCAGGGCAAGAAATCACAACCGCTTTTCAAGAAAACCTGAATTTGCTTGTAGTAGTTCTTAATGATTCGTCTCTAGGAACTGTCCGACATGGGCAAGCACTGAGTGGTGGTGAAGCCATCGGAAACAAACTCCCCAAGATTAATTTTGCACAATTGGCCCACTCTATGGGAATCGAGTCTTACCGTGTAAAAACCATGGAAGAACTGCATGATTTAGACTTGGGCAATATACTCGACCGTCCTGGGCCTTGCTTACTCGATGTTGTGATTGGCGCCGATGAAGTACCACCCATGGGTGCCAGGATGAAAATGTTAACTGGCGTCGCTTAATGGCGGATATGCTCCTCAGTAATGGCAACTCATTACGCTGATTAGAAAAGGCTGATGATGGCTTCCGACTATCTCTATCATTCAAATTTCTGGAGGGAAAATCCAGAAGAATCTAACCCGTTTGCGGCCAACGCTTGCTATTGTTCGGGTTATGATGTCTACGGCCAGATCCTTCGCAAGGCGAGTTGGTTTGAATATCTCATGCTCATGCTCAAGGGCGAAAGGCCTCTTAAGACTGAAGCAATACTGCTTGAGACATTAGCCATCGCACTGGCCAACCCGGGACCCCGAGACGCTAGTGTCCGGGCTGCTATGAATGCTGGTATTGCTGGTACGAATCATAGTTCAGCACTCATGGCGGCACTGGCAGTCGGGGCGGGACAGTACGGAGGCGCTCAGGAAATATCCATCTGCATGCGACTTTGGGAAGAATGTAATCAAGATTTTGATCTTTGGGTCACTCGTCTTTTTAGCCCTGAGGAAGATGAACGGGCTGATATCTGGCTCCCCATGGAGCACGCTCCTGGCTTCGACCCGAATGGCGAGTCGACACCCAAGCCGGTCTTGCAGACATTAGATTATCTGGTCAGTCTTGCCCCCTCCAATGGTGCTCTAGCGTGGCTAAAGCAAAAGCGGCCAGCTTTTGAAGAAAAAGTCGGCTACCCATTGGCAATGAGTGGTGTCGCTGCAGCAGCTTTGGTTGATCTCGGACTAGATAAAGATCAGGGCAGCTTGCTCTATCTTCTGTTAAGGCTGCCAGGTGCAGCCGTTCATTCGTTGGAGCAAAAACACCTGGGGTGGAAAAAATTTCCTTTTTACGGTCCTGCAATTGAACTCACTGACGACTCCGGTCCTGGTCCGGCTTCTGACCTGGAGAAAGACTTAATATGAGTCACAAACATTTGCTCAATACAGAAAGTCATTGGGCTACAAGCAAAGGCAAAGCCTTCCTGTCAGACCGGGTGGTGATGCATGGAAAGGATTTACATAAGGAACTAGGTGACCACGAGTGGCTTCACTTATACGTATACAGCATCCTCGGCCGAGAGCCAGGCGAAAACGTGTTAAAACTGCTCAACTTCTATTGGGTTGCCACCAGTTATCCTGATGCTTCGATCTGGCCCAACCATGTGACAGCACTTGCAGGAACTGTACGTTCAACTGCCTCACTTGCATTAATGGCTGGATTGAGTGTCTCTGAGGCTTCAATTTATGGTCGACGCCCCGAAGTCAGGGCTTTAGATTTTTTCTACCGGGCAGGGCGCTGGTGTGATGAAGGAGGAGAACTCACTAAATTCGTAGATAAAGAAAAATCTGCAAAGCGGATACTTTATGGGTATGGTCGCCCAATGGCAAAGTCCGATGAGCGCATACCCTATACTTTAAACAAAGCAAAAGAATTTGGGTTGGACAAGGGCCGCTATATTAAAATGGCCCTGGATGTTTATGCACACCTCAACTCTAAATACGGTTACTCAATGAATGTTGCGGCCGTCGATGCAGCTCTGGCAGCTGACATGGGTCTGAACTGTCAAGAGTACCAGCTCTTTATGACGCCCTGTTTCATTGCAGGCATGATCCCTTGCTACCAAGACACAATAGAGCGCCCAGAGGGTAGTTTTTTCCCCGTTCGGTGTAGCAGTATTGTCTACAATGGACCATCTACACGAGATTGGAGTGATAACGTTTAAAAATTTGGCACTTTTTCAAGACCGAATCAGAAGCGATATTGGAGCTCACCAACGACATTTCGTCCTGCTAGAGGGAAATCATTTGGAACAGAGGCAACCGGATCAGCGAATGGACTAGGATCACGAACATCCTCATTGAACGCATTTCGCACTGAAACAGACAAGTCCAGCCCGCGCCAGAGACCATCCGTGCGCAAAGTCACATCAACAGTGGTGTAGTCTGACAAGGGTTCCCTGTTATCGGAAGCCACTCTTTTTTGCTCGCCAACCCAATTAATCTGAGTGTTAAAAAACCACCCAGGAAAAGCATGCCACTCTGTACGACCGTATATTTGGTGGTTGGGCGCTTCACCGACTGATTTCCCAGTATTTTCGTCTTGCGAGTACTGATAGGCGTAATTGGCAACAAGTTTTAAATCTTCCAGTGCC
>NZ_WUQJ01000028.1 GCF_011074955.1 Marinobacter caseinilyticus
TGCCCCGATATCTACTAACAATGCCAAAGTAGCGAGTAAATTTCAAACAAACGTTTGTTTGAATCTTTGAGTAAGCTATCCTTAAGACCCATAAGGTCAGAGGATTCAGGGGCTAATATTCGTTTCAAAGCTCCAAGTCCGGTATTATATCGGTTTTAAAATGAAGACAGTCGAACACGGCTGGCCTATTAAAAGAGAGAACAGGATTATTCAGCGCCGTTAATTAAGTTGCTCTCCGGCCAATGCAGCCTGGGTCTGTAAACTGAGGCACTGAGCGTCGTAATCCTTATATCCACAGCGAAGTTTGAGGAGACCAACGTGGAACGCGAATCGATGGAATTTGATGTTCTAATCGTCGGCGGAGGCCCCGCAGGCCTTTCAGCTGCCTGTCGTATCATGCAGATGGCTCAGGAAGCCGGCGAAGAAAAAACTGTTTGCGTCGTTGAAAAAGGGTCGGAAATTGGCGCACACATACTGGCCGGTACGGTATTTGAACCAACTGCCTTGAATGAGCTGTTTCCCGACTGGAAGGAAAAGGGTGCGCCCCTGAACACACCCGTAACGCGCGACGATATTTTTGTTTTGCGTGGTCAGGAGTCCGCCACCAAGGTTCCGGGCGCGTTCGTTCCCAAGAACATGCACAACCACGGCAACTACATCATCAGCCTCGGCAACCTGTGCCGCTGGCTCGCTGAACAAGCGGAAGCCTTGGGTGTAGAGGTATATCCCGGCTTTGCTGCCGCTGAGACCATCATCGAAGACGGCCAGGTCAAAGGCATTATTACCGGCGACATGGGCGTTGCCCGTGACGGTAGCGAAAAAGATGGTTATATGCCCGGCATGGAATTGCGTGCCAAGTACACCTTGTTCAGTGAAGGCTGCCGAGGCCACCTGGGCAAGCAGCTAATCCGTGACTTCAATCTCGATGAAGGCAAAGATCCTCAACATTATGGGATTGGCATCAAAGAGTTGTGGGACATTGATCCGGCCAAACACGAGCCCGGACTGGTCGTTCACACGACTGGCTGGCCGCTGTCGGATACCGGATCCACCGGTGGCTCGTTCCTATATCATCTTGAAAATGGTCAGGTATACGTGGGCTTGATTGCTGATCTTTCTTACAGCAACCCACACATGAGCCCGTTTGAAGAATTCCAGCGCCTGAAAACCCATCCGGAAATCAAAAAACACCTGGAAGGCGGCAAACGAGTGTCATACGGGGCACGCGCACTTTCCAAAGGGGGTTATAACTCGCTACCGAAGATGAGTTTCCCCGGCGGCCTGATTCTGGGTTGTGATGCGGGCACCTTGAACAGCTCCAAGATCAAAGGCTCACACACCGCCATGAAATCGGGTCTGCTGGGCGCTGAGGCGGTCTTTGAAGCATTGAAGGAAGGCAAGTCCGGCGAGGAGATCACCAGCTTTGCCGACCGCTTCAAGGAAAGCTGGCTCTATAAAGAGCTGTATGCTGAGCGAAACTTTGGGCCCGCTATGCACAAGTTCGGCAACATTGTCGGCGGTGGTATCGCATTCTTCGAGCAGAATATTCTGCGCGGGAGCTTGCCGTTTACCTTCCACGACACCGTGCCCGACTACGCCACCCTCAAGCCAGCCGCTGAAGCGAAGAAGATTACGTATCCAAAACCGGATAACAAAATCACCTTCGATCGGCTTACCTCGGTGTTTATTTCAAACACCAACCACGAGGAAGATCAGCCGGTTCATCTTAAACTGACCAACCCGGACATTCCGATTGAGGAAAATCTGCCCAAGTACGACGAACCCGCGCAACGCTATTGCCCCGCGGGCGTCTACGAAGTGGTTGAGAAGGACGATGGCAGCGGTAAGCGTTTTCAGATCAACGCACAAAACTGCGTTCACTGTAAAACCTGTGACATCAAAGACCCCGCCCAGAACATCACCTGGGTAACGCCGGAAGGCGGTGGTGGCCCGAACTACCCGAACATGTAATCGGGGCGAAAATGGAAACGGCTCTTCGGAGCCGTTTTTTTATGGCCAAAAAAACGGCCTCCAGTGGAGGCCGCCTTTCAAAGCCAGCATACGTTCTTAGTGAACGTGGCCGTGCTCTGCTTCTTCTTCGCTCGCTTCGCGAGTTTCAACAACTTCCACGTCAAAATGCAGGGTTTGACCTGCTAACGGGTGGTTGGCGTCGATTGTGACGGTTTCTTCACCGACTTCAACAACTCGAACGACTTGTGGGCCGCCCGGAGTCTGCGCCTGGAACTGCATTCCTGGCTCAATGGTTTCTACGCCTTCAAAGGCTGAAAGAGGAACTGGCTGGACCAGTTCTTCGTTCACTTCACCGTAACCATCAGCTGGCTCGATATCGACTTTCAGCGCGTCGCCGGCGGCTTTTTCATTCAGTGCACTTTCAAGTCCACCGATAATGTTCTGAGCACCTTCCAAATAGGTCAGCGGCTCGCGACCTTCACCACGGGAGGAGTCGAGCTGCTCTCCCTCATCGTTGGTGAGTGTGTAATGGATGGTGACTACACGAGGCTGGGCCATGTGATCTCCTTGCGTGTCTCAATGACTGTATGAATTTAATGGGTAATCGAAAGCAAACCTGAACAGCCGGACTGCACAGAGGGACTAACGACCACCAGGCCTCAATAATAAGAGAATCGGACTCTTGCAACTCTTTAACCTAAGAAAGAGCAGTCTAACAAATGCCATACTGCGTTTTCTACCGTAAGGATGAGGGCGCGCCCCGGGAATTCAAGCCCCCTCGCCTTTTTAAAGCACTCTGTCAGTGCATTTTAAAGAAAACACCGTCACTCCAGACACCAAGCTCATCAGATGAGCCCGCCTCCCTATCAACGACGTATCTGGCCAGGTCGTAGAATGCCGCCGTCACCAGACGCGCCTGGAGACCATGACGCACAGCGACCAAGGGTCTGGGTTCGTCTGAATCCGGGTAGGTCTCGACGGTTAACGGGTGTTCTTGGCCAATTAACAATGGTTCATCGACGTTGGTGGTCAGATTCAGGTTCTGGTTCTGGCCCTCACCCTCAACGGTCAGGGTATGAGCAAGCAGCGGTGTATCTTCAACCTGAATTCGCCACTTTTCCACCGGGGTTACCAGGTAGTACTCACCGTCTGATTCCCTGCGAAGAATCGTTGAAAACAGACGCACCAACGCCTGCCTCTTCATTAGATCGCCTTTGTAATACCAACCGCCATTGCGGGCAATCCGTATATCAATGTCACCCGAGAGTTCGGGGTGCCATTGCTCGATCGGTGGCGGACCTTTTTGACCGGATTTTGTCGCTTCAAGCTGGGCTTCAATGGCACTGGGGTCTTTGCTCATAAGATTGATCTCCCAACATTAACGGGCGTTTCGAGTACTCAAGATACGGTGTTTGCCCGCCGCGAGTTCATCCTGCAGCTCAAACCAGGGTTGGGCCTCTGCCTGTTAACTCTGTTCGTCAACTCTGTTCGTCAAAAACGGGCGGCCAACAACCAAAACTCCACCAATCACCTTGTTTTCAGTCTGACCCGGCAAACCGGACGGTCACTCACTCACGGCAAAAATTGATCGCGCAGATCTGCGCAACCGGGCCCGGCGATGGGCATATCCAACAAGACAGCCTGACTCGTCATAAACGGGATACCGCGCCGGTGTCCATCGACCAGTAAAGTCGATAGCGCCCCGACAAGGGGCATATGAGAGATCAGCATCAGATTGTGGCAGTGAACATCCAAGAGGTGGTTCAGGCATTCACCGGGGTCATCATCAGGAGTAATGAAGGATTGCTCTTCAACCGGGCAATTCAGTACTTCAGACACGATCGCCGCCGTTTGTTTTGCCCGGATTAAAGGGCTGCACCAGATGCTATCGGGCCGCCAAGGCGATGCGGCGATTTTTTTAGCAACAGACGCCGACGCCAGGCGGCCGGCATCGGTCAGCGCTCGTTGCTGGTCCAGGCTGTGCCAGCCGGCCTCACCGTGCCGCATAATTAACAAATGCACAGCGCCTCCGTAAAACGCTATTGAGTGAGTATTCGGGGCAGAATGAACTCTACATCTGAATTTTGCACCGCCATCATCAACCCATTGATAACAGCCTTTATTGATGCGTCGCAATACAGAATATCGTAAAGCCCTCTGACCAACGGCATATAGATACCGATATCTTCAGCCTTTTCTTTAACCAGCAGCAACGTATAAATACCTTCCGCCACTTGCCCTAACTCGGCGACGGCATCGTCCAGCCTGGCGCCTTTTCCAACAGCATAACCGACCCGAAAATTACGGCTTTTCGAGGATGTACAGGTCACCACCAGATCGCCGACCCCGGCTAACCCCATAAAGGTCATCGGATTAGCGCCAAGACTGACCGCAAATCGACTCATTTCGGCCAGGCTGCGGGTCATCAGCATCGCCTGGGCGTTCTCACCGAGCTCCAGCGCTGAGGCCAGGCCGGAGACAATGGCGTAAATGTTTTTCAAAGCCCCCGCCAGTTCAACACCGTACATATCCACGTTGGCGTAAACACGGAAATATTTACAACTCAGTAATTCCTGAACTCTTCGGCGAACTTCAGGGTCTTTGGCTGCAATCACTGTCGCGGTCAGATCACGATTGGCTATTTCGCTGGCCAGGTTGGGGCCACTGAGAACACCGATCCGAGCCCTTGGAAGTTCTTCCTGAAGAATCTCGCTCATTAACTTGAAGCCTTGCTGCTCAATGCCTTTTGTCAGGCTGACAACAATCTGGCCCGAGGAAAAGTCCTGAACATGCTGCCGGATCACGTTCCGAAATGCTTTGCTGGGGATGGCGACAAAAACGATTTCCGCCTTGGCTACGGCCTCGGAAAAATCGGTGGTAGGCCTTATATCGCCTTTCAGCTCAACGTTCGGCATATAACGCGTGTTGCAGTGGTGTTCCGTAATTTCTCGCACTTGCTCAGGGTCACGCATCCAGAAATGGACCGCATGGCCATTCTCGGCCAGAACTTTTGCCATGGCGGTACCAAAGCTGCCGCCGCCAAGGACCGCAACATGATGCTGTTTGGCCTTCTTTGCCTTGCTCGGGGGAGTTCCTTGTTCTTCAGGCATAGTTATTCCGTTCAGGTGTCATTCGGGCATCTGCTAGACATAAACTAAGAGTGTAGTGCGATTTCCGGTCCCAGGTTAGCCGGGCTCTTCACATTCGAGGGCACGCACGAGATTCTTGAATTCTTCCCTGTTCCGGCTATTCAGCCCCATTAGAACGCGATGGGCATCCAATACCTTATCTCGTACTTGCTGCTCACTAGCTCGCAATACAGGGATTTCTTCAAGCTCTTCAATACGGGAAGCAGGCTCTTTGACAATAATAAAAATTTTGTCGAACCCCATGGACGTAATAATTCTCGTCACGTCGGGATTGGTGGAAATAAGCGTGGGGAGAAAATGACTTCGTTTCTCAGCCGCCATGGCAATTTTGGCAAGCAGGCCAAGGGTGGTGCTATCAATAATATCCGTTTCAGTCAGGTCGATAACGACTGTTTTGAAAATCGGATCCTGAGTAATTGACTCAACCAGACTGTCCAGCGTTGAACATAAGTTCAGCCGGATCTCTCCAATAAACTTCAGAACATAAATGCCCTGTTTTTCAGCCTGCAGTATTTTGTAGCCTGCCATTTTAATTGCCACTATTTCGACACAACATCTGTTACCGACACGATAGCAATATCATCCGGCAACTCCGTGATCTCATCGAGGTTCAGAGCATCACTCAAAGAGGCGATAGTGTGACGACCTCCCGATACGAGTTCAAGTAGCCTACCCTCCTTTTCGTCTAATGTTTTCTTGTCGATGACTTCCAAAATACCGTCGGAAAACAAAATAAGCCGAAACGGTTTATCAAGCGGTGTTTCATAAACCTCCCAGTGGGGATCTTCAAACAGGCCAACTGGCAGGCCACTGCCTTCTAGAAATACCGGTGCCTGGCCTTCAAACCAAATAATTGGCATGGGGAAATGAGCGCCCACTGCATATCGAAGAGTATGCGCGGATTCTGAAATAATGCCGACAAATACTGTTACGTGTTTACCGAGACCTGTATCAAGCAGTTCTGAGTTGATGCGTTCAAGGAACCGATCCGGATACAGAATATCGTCACTGGAGCCTCGGCGAAAATTGCGTTGGAGTCGATTGGTGAGGTTTTTAAGCAGAACGGTTACGAAAGCTGAACTTGCCCCATGCCCGGAAACATCGGCAATGTAGACCAGAATTTTGTCTTCATCGATACGAAAATAATCAAGGAAGTCGCCACTCAAATACAGAGATGGCTTGATCAGATGATCAATTTCAAAGCCGCCAATCTGATGATCATGATCCGGTAACATCTTGAGCTGGACTTTACGGCCCGCTCGCTGGTCGGCCCGGAGTTCCGAGATGCCTTCACGCAAATCCATGTTGGCCTCTTCCAGCTCCTGGCGATACAGCTGATTGAGTCGGCTAACTCTCACCCGGTCGAATAATTTCGCCAACACATCGTCGAGCGACGCTTTATCATTGCAGGGTTTAAGCACGAAATCGGAGGCGCCGGCCCGTAGCGCTGCCACTACCTCTTTGGCGTCACGGACATCGGAATAGGCGATCAATGGAATGTAGGTGTTGTGAGCTTCCAGCCGGTCGCTGAGTTCGGTGATGGCGGCGGGCGCCATATCGATAAAGATGGCGTCCGGCGGGTATTCCTCGAACAGCGACCTGGCTGCCGACAGGTCCGGGTATCCACTCACATAAAACCCCTTAGCCTCCAGATGACGATCGAGATCGGCTCTGGCTTTTTCATCGGGGTCGATAATCAGTATGCGCTCAGTGCGCGAAACCATGGAGATCACCCTAAACTACCAGCAGTAAACGATAAAAACGGCGTTTTCACGTTGCTTTAAGGCTATTCTGGCACGACGGTGTGATATAACAAGGTAAGATTCATGTTTTACTGACGTTTTCGGAGATGTTTTACCATGCGGAGTGCAGTCAACGACCTGCTAGGTGCCTACGACAAGCTGATCATGGACCCCGTACACGGCGGTATCCCACTCTATCACCACGAAATCCAGGTCATTGATCACCCGCTGTTTCAACGCCTCAGAAATATTTGCCAGAATGACATTCTAAGCCTGGTTTTCCCTGGCGCCACTCACTCCCGCTTCCTCCATAGCATCGGCGTTATGCATGTGGGTGGCAGGATGTTTCGCGCCATGATTGATGCCTACCTTCGGGAACGCCAACTCAGCGATCGCACAGATCTCAATCTCAGTCAGCTTGACGCCATTGACTATCTGGCCAAGACCATCCGGTTGGCCTGCCTACTCCATGACAGCGGCCACTCCAGCTTTTCACATCAATTCACGCAAGCCCGGAGAATTCATGGCCTTATGGCCCGACCAGGGCGATTTGATGACCTGTGGCACGGCGTGGATTACCACCGGTTTTACAAGCAACGTCCCGCTGAGCTTGAACACGAACATTATTCCGTCCGGGTTGCGTACGATGTGTTAAAAGCCATCGACCTGGAAGAGGCAGGGCTTAACGCGGAAGACATTCTGGGCATCATGGAAACCACGGATGTCACACCCAGTGAGGCCTTTTGTCGCCACGCACGAACCTTTTGGGCATTTATCGCGGGCCCCGACGCGGAGTCCGGCGCCTTAAACGCGGCCTCCACCCCCGGGTTGGTGATGGACTTGCTGTCGTCCGTGGTCTCTGGGGAGATTGATGCAGACCGTGCCGACTACATGCTTCGGGACGGGTTCCACTCTTCGGTAACCATTGGCGGCTTTAACCTGGACCACCTGCTGAGTAACCTGAGGTTTGGCTGGAATGTGCAGCAGCCCTGGTTGGGGCTGGCGATCACGCAAAAAGGACTCGGGGCACTGGAGGATTTCGTCTACAGCCGCCATCAGATGTACCGCAAGGTCTATGCCCACAAAACGGCCCTGGGCTTCGACTGGCTACTGCGTGAGGCCATCAACGAAGTACTCAATGAACCTGAGACCTTCGAGTGGGTTGATACCTGCCTCAGTGATATGCGCTATTTTGCTGAATTGACTGATAATTTTTTCTGGGAAGCGTTTCGACGCCTGGCCCGAAAGCAGCCCCAAAGCTATTCAAAGTGCATTGTCGACCGGATTAAACTGGACCATCTCGACACTCGCGAAGACCTGTCACCGGACGGCATTGATGTGCACTGCGCCCTGCTCGCGCACGAGCTCAATCTTCAGCCAAGCGACGTGGTGACCTGTTCGATGCGGGCCCGTTTTTCCAACATTCAGGACAACTTCAACGGCATCAAGGTGCTGCTGCGCGATCCGGTTCACCGGACGCGGGAGCTTAGGAAAATCACCGACGTCAGTGCCTTTTTCAGCAAATTCGGGGACGGCACTATTACCCATTTCTACCATCGGCCGGAACGGCTCAGAAACTTGAGCTAAAGACCGCTAGCCGACATGGTCGCTTGCCCGCCATTGCTGCAAGAAGCTTTCCGCGCTCTCAAACGCGCCTTCCACCCGACCGCCGTGAAGCCAGTCACCAATGACGCCCACCTGCGATTCCGCAAACCACAAATGACCGGGGCCAGTGGGTGAACTGGATTTAGCGTACAGCCAACGGTGAGCCAGCGTCGTTTCAGGAGGCTGCAGACACCCCGTTGCCAACTGGAATGCGTTCAAAAGACTGTCGGTTACCGCCGTGGAAGATGCGTTCTGGTTGACATCGGACCAATCGGGCTTGCCGTGCAAAACCCACCATTCGCCGTTGTCCTGCCGACCTGGCTTGCTACTGTTATTCGCAGCCCACTGAAGGATGTCGCTGTAGGGCTGCATGCCCTGGTAGTCGAGCCCCAACGAGTCTTTAAAGTGAACGACCACGGTCCAGCAGGCCTGCATCTTTTCAATGTGCGGTTGGAGTTCGAGCGCGTGTGAGGCCATGCCGCTGGCCTCAAGGAAATCACGAGCTTGCGCCGGCGGCGCGGTGACGATGATCGCATCGAACAGACCCTGGTGCTGCCCCTCAGTGTCCATGAGCTGCCACTCGCCATTATCGGTACATGCCATTGACCCGATTCGGGTCTCATACCGGATATTCAGGTTCGTCGACAAAGCTCTCGTTATCGCGGTCATTCTCGGTGAGCCTACATAGCGGGTCGCTGGCCTGAAGCCCTCCCAACAACCATCCTGGCACTGATACCTCAGTGTTGCAGGCCACTCCTGATAGGTGTCTGTTCCGGCATGTTTATCAAGGAAATGCCGAAAATCGGGGTTTCGAATGGTAAAATACTGCGCCCCTATATCGGCCGACCCGCTGTGATCTCCCTGAGTGGGCAGTCTTTTGGCGGCCAGGCGGCCACCCGGCCCGCGGCTTTTCTCGAACACAGTGACCTCAAGGTTCAACGCCTGGAGTCGATGCGCCACAGTAAGGCCAGCTATCCCTGAACCAATGACGGCAATCCGGCGTATATGGCGTTTATCTTCAGGATCATTAAACATTTTATAGAGTGCATCCAGACATAGGGTGGTTAACGTAAATCCGACAGGCAAAAGGCAATTGAATACTGGGCCTCACCAATTTTCGAAAAAGGGTAAGCAGGGTATGACCCGAGTGCAAAACTGGCTAACGAACATCCAAAGGTGGTTCGATTCAAGCGCACAATCAGATCACTTAGACACCGAATCACGAGACTTCAATGTTATCAGGGTACTACCATTCATAGCCTTGCATCTGGCCTGTCTGCTTGTTTTCGTGGCAGGAACAACCCCGTTTGCGATCGCTTTTGCAGTGTCGTTTTTTTTCCTCAGAATGTTTGCAATTACCGGTTTTTATCATCGCTATTTTGCTCATAAGACGTTCAAAACAAACCGCTTCTGGCAGTTTATGTTTGCTCTTCTGGGCGCCAGTGCCGCCCAGCGTGGACCTTTGTGGTGGGCGGCTCACCATCGGCACCATCACCAGCATTCCGATGACCCGGAAGACCTGCACTCCCCTCACCAGGACGGTTTTTGGTGGTCCCACGTCGGCTGGTTCACTTGCGATGCCGGCTTTGCCATGGATGAGCGTCGGGTTCGCGATTGGCTGAAGTTTCCCGAATTGCGGTTTATCAACCGATTCGACGCACTCGTGCCGGCTCTGACAGTGCTGGTGATCTACCTGCTTGGTGAAGGGTTGGCAGCCTGGATGCCCCAGCTCGGCACCAATGGATTCCAGCTGGTGGTTTGGGGATTCTTCGTCTCAACCGTTGCCCTGTTCCACGCTACCGTGTCCATTAACTCATTGGCTCATGTCTGGGGCAAGCGCCGGTTTGAAACCAGCGATGATAGCCGCAATAACGGCTGGCTCGCACTGATCACTCTGGGCGAGGGCTGGCACAATAATCATCACCGCTGGCCTCAGTCGGCACGTCAGGGGTTTCGGTGGTACGAAATTGACATGACTTATTATCTGCTTTGGATGCTGGAGAAAGTTGGCGTCGTCCATGATCTGAACCCGCTGCCGAAGCATATTCAGGAAGAAACCCGTCACCTGGACAACGTTCAGAGGAAACGCTAATGGTACAACAACAGATCCCCCCTTCGATCCAGGGTATGCCAGCACTTGAAAACACCACCATGGAACGTTTTCGCGTCCTGTTTAACCAGATGTCCAGCGGACACCTTGGTGCATTGGATGAGGTCTATCATGGAGACATCGTCTTTACTGACCCGTTTACGACTGTTACTGACCTGACGGGACTGCGGGAATACTTTACAGGTGCCTACTTAAACGTCATTAGCTGCCAGTTTGAATTTGGTGATGCAATCGGTGAAGGCAAGGACGTCTGTTTGCCGTGGGTTATGAAATTACGCCACAAACGGATTCGTAAAGGCGAACTGATCAAGGTTGATGGTATTTCCCGACTGGTGTTTTCCGATGGTCTGATTGTGGCGCATCGTGATTACTTTGACGCTGGCCAGTTATTGTATGAAAACCTGCCGGTGCTGGGGACAGCGGTACGTTGGTTAAGGAAGCACGCAGCATGAGTCATCATCGCCCTGCGCCGATGACCATCTGGCTGACCGGCGCCACCTCTGGCATCGGCTACGCGGTTGCGGAACGGCTCATCGCCGACGGTCATCACCTGATCGCAACCGGGCGCCGTAAAGCCCCGCTTGAGACTTTGGCGGCCTTGGCCCCCGACCGGGTCACACTCGCTGCCGGGGACACGTTGAATAAGGAAGATGTGGCAACAATAGGCGGGACCTTAGTCGCCCATCAGCCAGTCCAAATGGCAATTTTAAACGCAGGTACGTGTGAATACCTGGACATTGCCGAGTTTCGCAGTGAGGTCATTGAACACAACATCATTACCAATGTGATCGGAACCGCTCGCTGTGTCGAGGCGGTACTGCCATCTCTCAGGGCTGCACGCAAACAAGGCCTCTCCGCGCGGCTGGTCATTGTCAGTTCGTCCGCGTGGTGGTTTCCGTTTGGTCGGGCAGAAGGGTACGGCGCCTCCAAAGCAGCATTAACCTACTTTGCCCAATCGTTGAGGGCCGACCTGGCGGCCGAAGGCATCGCCGTCTCGGTGGTGTCGCCCGGCTTCGTGAAAACGCCTTTGACTGACCAAAACGACTTCGAGATGCCCTTTCTGATCAGCTCAGGCGATGCAGCGAACCGGATTGTGGACGGGCTGAACAAGGGCCGCTCCGAAATCCAGTTTCCAAAACGCTTCACCTGGACCCTAAAGGTTATCGGTGCCCTGCCCCAGAGCTTGATCGACCGCATGGCCGCCAGCATGACACGAAAACAACATCAGCAGCAGGAACATCATGAATGAGTGACCAACGCCAGCGCATTGCCATTGTGGGAGCCGGGGTATCCGGTTTAACCACCGCCTGGTTGCTAGCCCAGAAGCACGACGTCGAAATTTTTGAAGCCGGCAACTACCCCGGCGGTCATACCAATACCAGGCCCGTTGAGTCTGACGGCCGGATTTTGCCAGTCAATACCGGATTCATAGTGTTCAATGACTGGACGTACCCGAATTTTATCAAACTGATGGATCGGCTCGGTGTCGCCTCGGAAGTCAGCGACATGAGCTTCAGTGTGGATTGCGACACTACCGGGCTCGAATACAACGGCACTAACTTGAACACTTTGTTCGCACAGCGTCGTAACCTACTTAACCTGCCATTCCTTAAAATGATTCGCGAGATCCTTCGGTTCAATCAAGAGTCCAAACAGGATCTGGCGTCTGGTGCAATCAACGATTCCGAAACCCTGGGTGATTATCTCAATCGAAACGGTTACTCCCGGTATTTCAGAAACTATTATGTGGTGCCTATGGGTGCCGCTATCTGGTCGGCGCCGGAACTGGTCCTGGAACAGTTTCCTATCCGGTTCTTCCTGCAGTTCTTCAATAACCATGGCATGCTTTCGGTGGACGACCGCCCGACCTGGCGAGTTATTTCCGGCGGCTCCGCCCGTTACGTTGACCGCATGATGGAAACATTGGCGCCCGTCACGCATTTGAACAGCCCCGTAACCAGGGTGCGGCGTTTCGACGACCGTGTCGTGCTGACGGCGAATGACAAAGAGCAAACGTTTGATCAGGTCATCTTTGCCTGCCACAGCGATCAGGCCCTGACCATGCTGGACGACGCGACAGACGCGGAACAAGAGGTTCTGGGTGCCATTCCGTATCAAAACAACGACGTGGCATTGCACACCGACGATTCGCTGTTACCAGATCAAAAACGTGCCTGGGCCGCCTGGAACTACTTCATTCCGGCCCACAGCACCGAGCCGGTTTCGGTCACCTACAACATGAACATCTTGCAGAATTTCCACAAAGCCTCAGAGACGTTTTGCGTGACACTTAACCGTAGCCACGACATCGACCCTGCCAAGATCATCGAGCAGTACCAATACTCTCACCCGGTGTTCAGCCTGGAGGCCGTTGCAGCTCAGGGTCGCTACGACGAAATCGGGGGCAAAAACCGGAGCCATTTCTGCGGTGCGTACTGGTTTAACGGCTTCCATGAGGACGGGGTTAAAAGTGCCCTTCGCGTTACAGAAGCCTTCGGGGTGGAGTTGTAGCAATGGAACGCAGGCAGCCCCCTCCGCTGACCAGTCAATGGCTGGAGGGCACCGTCAGGCATCGGCGCCTGACGCCGGTGTCTCACGAATTTCTCTACCGTACCGGCATGCTGGCGCTGAACCTTAAAGAATGGACCGACGTCCCAAAGCTCAGCCGCTGGTTTTCGCTGGAACGCTTCAACTGGCTGTCACTGTGCCGCCGTGACTACTTCAAACCTGAGGCCACCAGCCTGAAGGACGCAGTCTGTGATCAGGTTGAACAAGCCACCGGTTGGCGCCCGGATGGCGACATAGAGTTAATTACCCACCCACGATACCTCGGGTACGTGTTTAACCCGGTGAGCTTTTATTTTTGCTATGCGCCTGGGGACAACCCTCAAGAAGGCGCGGTACCCAGGGTTATTGCCGCCCAGATCACCAACACCCCA
The DNA here is from genome assembly GCF_011074955.1 of Marinobacter caseinilyticus. Taxonomy (GTDB): domain Bacteria; phylum Pseudomonadota; class Gammaproteobacteria; order Pseudomonadales; family Oleiphilaceae; genus Marinobacter; species Marinobacter caseinilyticus. Next base: position 13,517 of record NZ_WUQJ01000028.1, read on the forward strand.
TGGCACGAGCGCCACTTGTATTGTCTGGAGAGCGGTGAAGGCCGCGAGACAAAGTCTGGCTGGCACACACAGTCTTTCAGCTTTCAGAAACGGTTTCATGTCTCACCATACAACCCGATGGATCAGCATTACCGATGGCTGTTTGCTTTCCGGGACAACGAATTACGCATCCACATGAACGTGCTGAAAAATGACCAGAAGATTTTCGATGCAACCCTGGAAGTCCAAAGAGTGCCCCTGACTCGTAAATCTCTCCATAGAAGCCTGCGCCAGTTTCCCCTGGAATCCTTCAAGGTGGTGGTGGGAATTTACTGGCATGCCCTACGCCTGAAACTAAAAGGGGCTGAATTCCAGACCCACCCGGACAAACTTGACCATCGTGACCCCAGTTATCGACTCGGGTCTTCGGATCACGGCGAGCGAGTGGACGAGGTTCAACAACCAAACAACAATGCAACAAAGGTAAGCTCATGGAGAACATGAACGCATCTCTTGAGGCCAAAACGGTTAGCACATCCTCGTCGATGACTGACCGATGGGCCCGTAAACTGGTCTGTCAACAACTTGGCGAGCTCAGGGATGGCGTGCTGACCATCCGGGAGTCGGGTCTTGATGATCAGATCTTTGGTGATGGCAACTCAGATTTCCCCGCGGCAGAACTTCACGTGCATGACAGCAGCACCTGGCGCGACCTGTTAACGGGCGGCAGTGTTGGCGCAGCCGAAGCGTTCGTCACCGGCGACTGGAGTTCGCCGGATCTGGTGGCGTTGTTGCGCTTTTTTACCCGCAATGTTGACCGAATGAACGCCTTTGAGGATCGCTACAGCTGGATAACCAAGCCCACCTTGCGCGGGCTGCACTGGCTTAACCGAAACACACCGGCCGGGTCACGCAAGAATATTGAAGCTCACTACGACCTTGGCAATGATCTGTTCGAGAGTTTCCTCGACCCCACCATGATGTATTCTTCTGCGATCTACCCGGATGATCAGGCCTCCCTCGATCAGGCCGCGGTTCACAAACTGGATACGATTTGCAAAAAACTCGATTTGCACCCGGGTGACCGTGTCATCGAGATTGGCACTGGCTGGGGTGGCTTTGCCATACACGCGGCAAAACACTATGGCTGTCACGTCACGACAACCACCATTTCCAACGAACAATGGCAATGGGCCAAGGCAAAGGTTGACGAAGCCGGGCTGTCGGATCGCATTACCTTGCTGTTTGATGACTATCGTGACTTGACCGGAACTTTCGACAAATTGGTGTCCATCGAGATGATTGAGGCCGTTGGTCCCCAATTTTTGGACAGTTACCTGGGACAGATCAACACCCTGCTCAAACCCGACGGTTTGGCGCTGATTCAAGCGATCAACATGCCAGAGCAACGGTATCAGCGAGCGTTAAAGAACGTTGATTTTATTCAGCGGTTTATTTTCCCTGGAAGTTTTATTCCGTCGTTTGGTGCCATCCTCGATTCAGTGAGGACCCAGAGCAACCTGGTGCTGACGCACGCAGAAGACCTCGGATTTCATTACGCCCGCACCCTGCACGACTGGTGTGCGCGCTTTATGACGAACCGTGACCATATTCAGTCTATTGGCTACGATCAGGCCTTCCAGCGCCTTTGGCACTTTTACTTCGCATACTGCGAAGCCGGCTTCAGTGAACGTGCCATTGGCGTATCGCAACTGTTGCTGGCCAAACCTGGCAACAAACGCAGGAACATCCTGAGCCTATGATTCAGTCCAGCAGCGTCCGTAATGTGCTCAACTTTGTCCTGTTTCAGATCGGCTGGCTGGTGTGTGTCTTGTATCCGGGCATGCTGACCGCAGCGACCGCGTTCTGCCTTGTCGGCGTTCACCTGGTGCTAGTCAGTCAGCGGCCCCGGCAGGAGTTTCAATTTATTGTACTGGGCACGGCCGTCGGTGCGCTGTTGGACGGACTTTGGTTTCGGACAGGCGTGATGACGGACACGTCCGGTGCCGCTGTGGTTTGGACACCGGTATGGATCGTCGGTGTGTGGGCAGTCTTTATGACCACCCTCGCCCACTCATTGTCCTGGGTTAAACAGCGGGTCTGGCTGCCCTATGTGCTCGCACCGATTGCGGGTCCGTTCGCTTACTGGAGCGCGAGCCGGCTTGGAGCTGTGACGTTGCCTGACCTGACGGTGTCTTTGTTGGCCCTGGCGCTGGGATGGTTCGTGGTGTTTCCTTTGTTGCTTCACATTCAACAACGATTTTTCCGGAGCCTGACGCCATGACAGCGGGTCACAAAGTACTGTGGGCAGGACTGCTACTAGCCACAGGCCTAAGCCAGGCAACGGCAGCTTCCAATTGGATGTTTGTCGGTAAGGCCTACAACGCGGACGATAGGAGCACATTGCTTTATGAGGAGCACCACCGGGTCGAGGGTGAATGTGGCCGCGACGGATGGCACCCCATCCGACATCAAATTGACTACAGAACACCCGGATCCGGAGAGGTGTTTGCCCATAAGACCTTGGACTATCAGCGCTCAGACTTGATGCCCAGCGTGGAATTTGAACAACCAATGTTTGACGAACGCATGACCATTACCAACCTTGATAACTCTCAGTTGAGTATCGAGTGGTTAAGCAATGGTAAAGACCTCAAACAATTTCGGGTGAACGTCGACGACAATGTCGTCGCGGATGCCGGGTTCGATAACCTTGTCCGGGAACATTGGTCTGGCCTACGGAAAGGCAGGGACATCGACTTTCGTTTCCTGGCGCCAACAAGAGGCGAGCACTACGGCTTTACGCTGGCCAGCGTGGACGATCCCCGGATCCGCAGCGACGTCGCCCTTGAGATCAGGCCCAGCGGCGTGATTATGGGTCTGCTGGTTGATCCGATTTTGCTGGGGTATAACGCAGAAGGCTACCTGACCGATTACATTGGTCTGACTAATATCCGCAAAAATCAGGATGCCAACTACATCGCACACATTCGTTACCACCACGGCCAGCCGCCAACGTGCGCCCTGGTTCCTGATATCGATCAACCTTAATGTCAGCCTAAATTTCAGCCAACCTGTTTCATGTCATCCGCTGCGCAAGTGTCTAGCTGTGAGGCAACGCCATAGGTCAGCACAAAATTGTGATAGACTTTTCTGCTAATTACCAAAAACAGTCCGAGTTCGCACCCATGATGTTTGTCTCCTTTAACGTCAATAGCATTCGTACCCGCCTCCATCAATTAGAAGCCGTTGTTAAAACTTACCGGCCTGATTTTATTGGTTTGCAAGAGACAAAAGTGCCCGATGCGGATTTTCCCGTTGAGGCAATTGAGCAAATGGGATACCGCGTACAATTTCATGGCCAGAAAACCCATTACGGTGTCGCGCTCCTATCCAAACTGGCGCCAGACTCGACTCAAAAAGGCTTTCCCTGGGATGACGATGACGCCCAGAAGCGACTGATAACCGGTCATTTTACGGTCAACGGACAACGGCTAACCATTATTAATGGCTATTTTCCCCAGGGCGAGAACCGTGATCACCCGGTGAAGTTTCCGGCCAAACAAAAATTTTATGCCGATCTGATGACCTACATTGACCAGCTTCAGGCGCAGAACTCAAATATCGTTGTGATGGGCGACATGAATATCTCGCCAACCGACAAGGATATTGGCATCGGTGCAGACAACGCCAAACGTTGGCTTAGAACCGGTAAATGCAGCTTCCTTCCGGAAGAACGTGAATGGCTTGCGCAAGTAGAAAGTCGGGGCCTGACCGATGTGTTCCGAAGCCTCCACCCGGATGAAGCCTGCACATTCAGCTGGTTTGACTATCGAAGCCGGGGCTTTGAGCGGGAACCCAGGCGCGGCTTACGCATTGATCTGATCATGGCCAGCGATGCTCTATTACCGAAAGCCACTGCGGCAGGAATTTCCTATGAAATCCGGGCCATGGAGCGCCCGTCCGATCATTGCCCTATCTGGACAGAGTTCGACCTTTGAAGTCACGGCCACGCAGGATGCGTCCATGAAAGTTAAAACCCGCGACCGTATTCTCACAACCTCTCTCGCCCTGTTCAACTCGGTGGGTGAACCCAACGTAACGACGCTGCTGATATCCGACGAGCTCGATATCAGCCCAGGTAATCTTTATTACCACTTTAAAAGTAAAGGCGACATCGTTGGCGAGTTGTTTGAAGGTTACGAGGCCGAGTTAATCGATTTATTAAACGTACCTGAAGACGCTGAAATCAGTCTCGACCAGCAGGCGTTCTTTCTGCACTTGCTATTTGAAGCGGTCGCACGCTATCGCTTTCTTTATCAGGATCTGGTCAACGTGTTATCGCGGTATGAGACCCTGCAAGGGCGTTTTCGAAAGCTATTGAAGAAAAAAGAGCGGGCTTTTCGGATCATTTGCAACAGCCTTCAAAACCAGGACATCATGATTCTGTCCGCCCGCGAACTCGATGCGCTGTGTGAGCAGTTGACGCTGACACTCTGCTACTGGGTTAGTTTTGATAGCCTTTCACACCTGGACGATCGGGACTCAGTAGACCCAGGGCGTGGCGTGTTTCAGATGATGCAGCTGCTGGCGCCGTATATGCGGGACGAGGAGCGTCAGCAGGTGCAAGCCATGAGCGAGGATTACCTTTAGCGGGGACTAGCCTTTAGACGTCTTGGCCCGGCTTTTGGGCGGTGTCGCTTTTTTAGTCGCACTCCCCTGCAAACGTTTGAGTTCGCTCTCCAGAACGGCAATGCGATCCTCCAGTGCCTGAATTTCCTCACGGCGATGAATGCCTAAACGGCGGAGTGCACCTGACACCCGTTCGTCGAAAAGGCTCTCGAGCTTGTCCCAGGTCCCAGTCGCCCGATCCCTTACATCTTCAACCCGTGTCTCAACGGATTTGACGTGTTTGCCCACCACACCGCGGGTCTTGTTTTCGAGTTCTTCCCCTTCATGGACCAGACGCTCAAAAAACCGACCAGCATCTTCCTCGGCCTTGGTATACGCACCCAGACCCGCAAGCCAAATCTGGCGAGCGGAATCCTTGATTTTACCAGCCAATTGAACATCTTGTTCCGGCTTTTTGTCGTTCTGGTCTGACATAAATGCACCTCTATTAAACTGACGGACAAGCGTTCGGAACCAACGCCTGTATATAATGTTTATTGTATTACAGGAGCCACTGGATTTCAGTGCTTTGCGCGCTGTTGCTTGGAGGAGACCAGTACCAGGTTTGCCCACCGCTATAAACACGACGCCAATATGAAAAAAAGTGATGAAAGTGAAGGATCAAAAACTTGAAGTGTTTAAAATATAGTCAATACTTGAAATACCGGTGTCCCTGCTGACGCCGGTTTGTCTGGAAGTCTTTCATGGATACTACTCGCACGCCTCTGCCCGGCCATCAGTGCCGGGCTTTTTTTGCCCGCAACTCCGATACCACAGTCCTTGGCCAACGGGCTCATATTAGCCACTGTGCCTCTTGCCTCTTGCCGTGCCCCCTATTAATATACGTTATACTTAAATAACAATTGTTGACGCGATGACCCCTAACGAGATCGATTACTTACAAATGCAGGCCTCCGCCGAACGTGCCAGCCAGTTCCTGAAATCGCTGTCACATCAGGGCCGGCTGCTGCTGTTGTGCCAATTAAGCCAGGGTGAACTCGGCGTCAGTGAGCTGGAAAAATTAACGGACATACAGCAACCGTCACTGTCACAACACCTGGGGGTGCTTCGTCGCGATGGTTTGATCGCGCCAAGAAAAGTCGGCAAGAGTGTGTTTTACCGGATTTCCGACCCCAATGTATTAACCATGCTGCAACAGCTTTATGTCATGTTCTGTAACTCCGGAGAAAACCAATGATTTCCATCGACTGGTCTGCGTTTACCCCCTGGGCCTCGCTTATTGGCGGAGTTTTGATCGGATTGTCAGCCGCTGCCTTTATCCTGCTAAGCGGTCGGATTGCAGGTATCAGTGGCATTCTTGGCGGGCTCTTTAACCCTCATAAATCGGACGTGGTCTGGCGGCTGATGTTTCTAGCCGGCTTAATCGGTGCGCCTGTGGTCTGGCTGGCGTTCAATACCCTACCTGCGATTGAGATCGAAGCCGGGGCGCCGGTGATTATCATTGCGGGTCTGCTGGTCGGTATCGGTACTCGCTATGGCTCCGGTTGCACCAGTGGTCATGGTGTGTGTGGCTTATCACGGTTATCGCCACGCTCTCTGGTCGCTACAGTGAGTTTTATGTTGGCAGGATTTCTGACAGTTTTCCTGGTGCGGCATCTGCTGGGAGGGAATTAATCATGAAAAATGCCATTACAGCGTTGCTGGTCGGATTGGTTTTTGGTGTCGGTTTATTGCTGTCTGGCATGGCGAACCCTGCCAAAGTACTTGGTTTCCTGGATATTGCGGGGCCATGGGACCCCTCACTGGCACTGGTTATGATCGGTGCCATTGCTGTCGGCATGGTGGCCTTTTCCATGGCGGCAAAACGCACTAAATCGTTGTTGGGCAACGACATCAAGCTGCCGGCCAGTCGCTCGATTGATAAACGTCTTATCGTTGGCAGCCTGTTATTCGGCGTTGGCTGGGGGCTGGCGGGGTTTTGCCCCGGCCCGAGCCTGGTGGCGCTGGGCGCGGGCGAATCCAAGGCCTTCATATTTTTTATCGCCATGGTCGCGGGTATGGCACTGTTTGAGTTCATCGAACGATCCCGAATCCGGGGCTGAGGAGGAAAAAATGTCCATAGACCCCATCGTCATTGCTTTTTTTGATAAAGACACCAATACCTACAGCTACGTGGTCAGAGACCCGGAGTCCAAGTCTTGCGCCGTGATCGATTCGGTGCTCAATTATGATGCGGCATCCGGCAAAACCGGCACCGAACTGGCTGACACCCTCATCGACTATATCCGCCAGGAAGCACTGACGGTTGAATGGATATTGGAAACCCATGTCCATGCGGATCATTTATCGGCAGCACCGTATCTCCATTCCCGGCTTGGCGGTAAAACAGGCATAGGCGCTAATATTCGTATCGTTCAGGAAACGTTCGGGAAGGTGTTTAATGTAGGCTCGGAGTTTGCCCGGGATGGACGCCAGTTTGACCGGCTGTTCACGGATGGCAGTATGTTGAATATTGGCCACTTGATTTGTCGCGTCATGCATACGCCCGGCCATACACCGGCCTGTCTGACGTACCTTATTGGTGATGCGGCGTTTGTCGGTGATACTCTGTTCATGCCGGATTACGGCACCGCCCGCTGCGACTTTCCAGGGGGCGATGCCCGGGCGCTGTACCGTTCGATCCAGAAGCTGATGGCCTTGCCGCCCACCACCCGAGTGTTCCTTTGCCATGATTATGGGACACCGGACCGTGAGCATTTTCAGTACGAGACCACCATCGCAGATCAACGCCAGTTCAATGTGCACATACACCAGGGCGTAAGCGAAGAAGAGTTTGTCAGAATGCGGACTGAGCGCGACGCCACACTGAAAATGCCGAACCTCCTCTTGCCCTCTGTGCAGGTCAATATGCGTGCCGGCCATTTGCCACCCCCTGAGGACAACGGCCAACGCTACCTGAAAATACCCCTGAATTTATTTTAGAACCAAGAACGCCTGGAGACGTACGACAATGAACATTAAGAAGCTCGACGACAACCTTTCAGTATCGGCGCAAATCACGGTCGACGACGTAGGCACAGCCGCGAGTCTTGGCTTCAAAACCTTGGTCGCCAATCGGCCGGACAGAGAAGAAATGGGTCAGCCAGCCATGGCCGATATAGAGGCGGCAGCCAAAGAGCACGGTCTGAGCTGGGTGTATTTACCGGTGCAGTCCGGCAACATTCTCGACAGCGATGTGGACGACTTCGTCCCCATGCTCGAGAACGCCGACAAGCCGATACTGGCATTTTGTCGGTCCGGGTTGCGCTGCACCGTACTCTGGGCCCTGAGTAACGCCCGGTTTATTCCCGCCGATCCGCTGATCAACCGAGCCCGGGAGGCCGGCTACGACCTCGCCCCGCTACGACCCAGGCTGGCTGAACAAGCCGCAAAAGCGAAATAGTTCATGGCCCGGCGCCTTCGTGGCTATTTCCCGCTAATCGGCTGGTTAGGCCGCTATAATCGGCGCCTGTTTGCAAGCGACGCCGTCGCTGCGATTATTGTTACTGCAATGGTAATCCCGCAGTCGCTTGCATTCGCGCTGCTGGCTGGACTGCCGCCACAAGCCGGGCTTTATGCCAGCATTTTGCCGGCCATTGCTTACACTCTGTTTGGTACCGGCAATACTCTTGCGATCGGTCCTGTTGCCCTCATTTCACTGATGAGTGCAGCCGCTGTGGGCGAAGTAGCCCAAGCGGGATCGGCCGGCTACATCAGCGCCTCCATTACCCTGGCATTGCTTTCCGGCGTTATTCTGTTCGCCATGGGGTTGTTGCGGCTTGGTTTTCTGTCTAATTTCATCAGTCATCCAGTCATCTCCGGGTTCATCACCGCGTCTGGCCTATTAATCGCAACAAGTCAGCTTCAGCATGTATTGGGCGTCAGGATCTCGGGCGACAACCTGATGGCACTGGGGCTCGGTTTATGGCGAACCATCACGGAAACCCACGGTCCGACTCTGATGATTGGCCTGCCAGCCCTGGTTTTTCTATACGGCGTTCGCCACTACCTGGCAGCGGGGCTGTCTCGCCTCAGTTTCGATGGTCGGGTAACAGGCATTGTCGTCAGGGCGGGGCCCTTGATCGCCGTTGTGATCGCAACGGCCATTGTCGCAACGCTGTCACTCGATCAACACGGTGTGTCTATTGTAGGCAACGTGCCAAGGGGATTGCCCGCTTTTGGCGTGCCCGGCGGCTCTCTGGCGCTGATCGAGCAGTTGCTGTTACCTGCCCTGCTGATCAGTATCGTTACGTTTGTGGAATCGGTTTCCCTGGCCCACAAATTGGCGGCGCGGCGCAATGAGCGCATTCGCCCGGACCAGGAATTATTAGGGCTGGGCGCCGCCAATATTGCCTCTGCCCTGTCCGGAGGCTTTGCCGTTGCCGGGGGGTTTTCGCGCTCAATCATCAACTATGACGCCGATGCAAAAACGCCCGCGGCCGGTGCCATGACCGGCGTTTTCATTGGCGTCATCACGTTATTCTTCTCCTCGGTTTTCTATTACCTTCCCAACGCCGTGTTGGCGGCCACCATCATTATTGCGGTGCTAACGCTGGTGGACCTACGAGCGATCAGGGAGACATGGGAATACTCCCGCCACGATGGGGCTGCGTTGGTTGCCACCCTGATCATCACGCTGTTTCTGGGCGTCACGACCGGCATACTGACCGGCGTCACATTGTCGCTGATGCTGTACCTTTGGCGCACCAGCCGGCCCCACAGTGCACTGGTCGGCCGAATCGCCGGCACTGAACACTTCCGGAACATCCAGCGCTATGAAACCGAGACCAGCCCGTATGTCATGATCCTGCGGGTGGATGAAAGCCTCTATTTTGCGAATGCGCGGTATTTGGAAGACCGGGTTTACACGCTGATAGTTGAACAGCCACAGTTGCGGGATTTCGTATTAATGTGTCCGGCCGTCAATTATATTGACGCCTCCGCGCTCGAAACCCTGGAGGCAATTAACGGTCGTCTTCGTGACTCCGGCGTGCGCCTGCACCTTTCTGAGGTCAAGGGCCCGGTCATGGACAAACTGGAAAAAAGCAGGTTTCTCAATGCCCTGAGCGGAGAGGTTTTTATGAGCACCTACCATGCGTGGTGCAAACTGAAGGACCGGTCCAGGCCCCCCCAGCCAGACGACAAACAACAGATGCAAACGTCTTCGACACCCGGACAAAATGTTTAATCCCACCGAGGTTCACGCTCGTATACAAGGCCGGTAACGGTGGCAAAGCCATTTTCCATACACTTTTCAAGTTAGGCGACAGCTGTTTATGCGCTACAAAGGTGAAGACAAATTCCGTCACGATCAGCCCGAAAAACTCGGCATTCTGGTCACCAACCTCGGAACGCCAGACGCGCCGACCCCGTCGGCGCTCCGGCGCTACCTCGGCGAGTTCCTGGCGGACCCGAGGGTGGTGGAAGTTCCCCGGCTGATCTGGTGGCTGATTCTTCATGGCGTGATCTTGCGGATTCGCCCCTCCCGCTCAGCAGCCGCCTACAGCAAGGTGTGGGAGTCCAGTGGCTCGCCGCTGCTGACCCATACCGCAAATCAGTGCGAAGCGATTCGTAAACAGCTGCAAAGCAAATACGGCAACAATGTCGTAGTGGCGTTTGCCATGCGATACGGCAACCCTTCCGTGACCAGTGTGTTGAATGAACTGCAAAGCCAGGGGGTTCGCCGGTTATTGGTATTGCCACTCTATCCCCAGTATTCCGGCTCCACATCCGCATCAACGTTTGATGCGATCGCGCAGGACTTCGCCACCCGGCGCTGGCTGCCCGACTTCCGGTTTATCAGCCACTACCCGGATTTCCCCCCCTACATTGAAGCGATGGCCCGCCACATTGAAGACTATTGGCGCGAACATGGCCGTCAGGACAAACTGATTCTGTCCTTTCATGGCGTGCCCAAAAAATACCTCTTGCGCGGCGATCCTTATCACTGCGAATGCCACAAAACGTCAAGACTGCTGGCCGAACGGCTTGGCCTAAGCGCTGACCAGTACCAAACCACCTTCCAGTCACGATTTGGTCGAGAAGAATGGCTCAAGCCATACACCGATGAAACGCTGAAATCTTTGCCGGCCAGCGGCGTTACATCAATAGACGTGTTCTGCCCAGGGTTTTCGTCGGATTGCCTCGAAACCATTGAAGAAATCGATGAGGAAAATCGTGGTTATTTCATGGCGGCCGGCGGCAAAGCGTTTAATTACATACCGGCCATGAATGCCACGCCGGGTCATATTGACGCTCTGGTTGCCCTGATCGAACAGAATCTTCAGGGTTGGGCAGTGCCAACCAATGACCCGGAGGTACTGCGTAAGCGCGCGGCGCAAGCCCGTCAAATCGGAGCCCAGGCCTGACAGCAAGCATTGACTGTATTCCCGCGCTGCAATTGATAGACTGAAAACAGAAGAAACTGCAGCTCATGGGGTGGGTCAAGTCATGAAACTGAACTGCGATCTTGGCGAAAGTCATGGAGTCTGGACGATGGGCCAGGACGACAAAGTGATGCCGTTGATTGATATGGCCAACATTGCCTGCGGCTTTCACGCCTCCGATCCGGACATTATGGTGCGAACCGTCGGGTTGGCCCTGCAGCATGATGTCATGATCGGGGCGCATCCCTCGTATCATGATATCCAGGGTTTTGGCCGTCGGTCCATTCCTCACTCCGCCACCCAAATCCACGCATTGATCTGGTATCAACTCGGAGCCTTGGCCGCCATCTGTCAGGCTCACGGAACACAACTGAGCTACGTTAAACCTCACGGTGCGCTCAACAACGACATGATGCGTCATTCGGAAATTCTCGAAGCGGTTATGGACGCCGTTGTCCAGTATCAGCCCGGTCTGCCGCTAATGCTGCCCGTTACCCGTGATTACAAAGCCCACCAGGCCCTGGCTCTCAGCCGGGAACTGCCATTGTTAATGGAAGCCTTCGCGGACCGAGCCTATGACGACCGAGGGCGGTTGGTACCCAGGTCAGTGGCTGGCGCTGTTCTTAGCGACCCAAAGGCGGTTATAGCCCAGGCGCTGAATTTTGCTCAACTGGGCGGCGTCAACAGCATAAACGGTGAATGGCTGGAGCTCCCGGCTGACAGCCTCTGTGTGCATGGTGACAATGAAGCGGCACTGGAGGCTGTTAAAGGTATCCGACAGGCGCTCTCTGCCTAACAGTTTCGCTACCAGCCTGCCTTTAACGGTTTCCTCCTGCATCACCACCCTTATTTTACCCCCCATTGTCAGGTGCTTGTGATAACCAGGCGCCAAATACGCGTGGCCATTCGATCTCCGATGATGCCCAGATGTTGAATAACACCTCCTTAACCCACCATATACCGATTGCCTATTGCCTATTGCCTATTGCCTCAACAGTAAGAGCCCTTTTATTTGGCGACTGAAACCGTTTCCTGTAATCTTTAAAATTACATTTTTGATAGGTAGGTAGTAACGTAGGAAAGTAGGTAGAAAGTAAGGTAGAAAAAACAAATCTAGAATTCTGCCCTGAGGTTCCAACTTTTTCACGAGACGAAAACATGCCAAAGAAGGTCCGCGAACTGAACGCCACGGAAGTTAGACGCCTGACCCATTCTGTGAGCAAAGGCGGCAAGCCATACAACGCCCTGCATCCCGTCGGTGGTATTTCAGGGCTGCTGTTGCAGGTCACCCCTACCGGCGCAAAATCCTGGATACTCCGAACCACCATGGCCGGGAAACGCCGAAACATCGGATTGGGTGCTTTTCCCGATGTTACTCTGGCTCAGGCTCGTCGCAAGGCCAGGCAAACACGCCGAAAAATCGACGCCGGTATGGATCCGCTTGAAGAGCGGAAGGCGGCCAGACGCGCTCATACCGCCAACAGGTTGGGCTCAGTGACCTTTGCTGACGCAATGCGCGGCTATATCAAGAGCAATTCAAAAAAATTCCTGTCTCCCCGTCAAGCGCAGCAATGGCAAGTCAGCCTCACTACGTATGCAATCCCCCACTTGGGAGCCCTCCCGGTCTCTCAGATTGATCTCCCACACATCAAGTTGGGGCTGGACCCAATATGGGAAACGAAAACCGACGCAGCCAACCGTGTCAGGGAAGAAATAGAAAACATACTCGAGTGGTGCGCTACCCAAGGTGTGCGTTCCGGTACGAGCCACACCGGGTGGCAACGCCAATTGGATGAAATGTACCCGTCGCCTGAAAGCATCGGAATAACGATCCTCCCCTCCGCCATGCCCGCCAATGACATACCTGGGTTTATGGAGAACCTTCAGAAACGCACCGACACTGCTGCCCGTGCTTTGGAGTTTCTGATATTAACCGCCAGCCGCACCATGGAAGTCATTGGTGATAAGCGAAACGGTAAGCCCGGTATTACATGGCAAGAAATCGACTTTGCGCACAAGGTCTGGACTGTTCCTGCGGATCGTATGGAATCCGGCAAACCCCACTGTGTACCATTGACTGATGCAGCCGTTGCCCTATTAACCAGTATCGGGCAAGGCCCACCTGGGGCAATGGTGTTTCCTGACCCCAACGGAGAAATCCCTTCAAGCAACTTTCTGATTGCGCTGCTGGTACGGATGAATCATTCGGTTACGGCGCAGGGCTTCCGATGTACCTTCAAAGAATGGGCACGCGAATTCACAACCTACGCAGATGAGGTTTCAGAACTGGCCCTGGCGCACGTAACCAGCGATGTTCAGCGCGCCGGGTCTGAACGGATCGACGAATGCAGGTTGCTCATGATTGACTGGGAACGGCATTGCTATGATGGCAATCCGTCAAAAACCGCCGGGGCCTTTTTGATGGCAGATTCTGTATAGACAGTACAGAGTAAAAGGAGCATGCGGATCATGATTGCGGGAACGGCCAACAGGGTCCAGCGTCACCGAGAAAGCGAGTGCGTTTCTGTTGACCGTCTCAACATCCTCAGTAAATCACCCGACACTGGGCATCCCAGCGTTTGCTATTGATGAGCGTTCCAACGGCCGCTTTCGGTTTGAGCTCTGGATCAGGACACTCAAATTGAGAGTGACTCCGGTAACCGAGACTATCCTCACCTTATGCATTCCCTCGGTGACCACTCCAATGACTTGCCTGTTGAGCGTTAGCCATCCCTGTCATGTGATTGCATTCTCGAGGTCAGTGAGACTGATGCGCTCGACTATCGACAGGGATACACCTCTTGCAAAGCGACTGACACCAGCATGGTCATCTCACGATGAAGGTGTTGAGGATTTCTCTCTAAAAAATTCACCACAATCCGTGCCAGTTGCTTATTATTAACGCCCCTGGGTCTGCAAGACTGAAACGGTTTGATTTCCTCAGAGGTCATTGACTCCGTCCCGGTTGAATAGTCTGAGAGGCCTCTTATATAGCCAAAGCAAAATCCTACATCTACAGCGGCTTCAACCAGGTTCTCTTTCGTCCCATTAATGTCTCCCGTAGCCAGTTTGCACGCATCAAGCAAGAGCTCCGCATCGCTTGCGGACGCTATGACTGGGACAGCCATAATAGAGATCATAAGAATTGCCATAAAATTCCTTTTCATTACCCACCTCTCCTGAATGTTATTTGTGGGAGTTTTACATCTCTTTACTGCGGGCACTGCCAAGAAGAGCAACACGTTCTGTTAATGGGGTTTGGGTGGTTATTGCGTGCCCAGCGTTAACGGGGTTGCACGAGCTCCCGCCCCAATGCTGGGCAGCAATCCGCTTTAAATAACACTGCCAGCAAACCGGCGCGTTGCACTCATGTCATCCTGCTTCGCCGCGGTTGGCCTCCACACTTTCTGAAAACCTGGATGCTGATCGGTCGTTTAGTCTATTACCAAGACAGCAACAGAGCGGATTTCAGTTGTTTCTACTGCGGTGCCGAACGCGCTTCGAATACGTCGATCAAAGCCGCTTATCAAAACACCACTGACGCATACTCCCCTGATATCTACTGCGGGACCCTTAACTCCCTGATCAAAGGGACATGGGTAACTGCTATTGGCGAGACCGGGCGCTGAAACTGACAGGAGAGTTGCGATAAGGTTTTCACAGGGTGCGCCCCTGCCTGAGTGGCAGAGCTAACGTCGGAGAGACAATCCATAACGCCACCAGCTTCTTACGTAAGCTGTATAAAAAATACCATCATTGTTAAGGATAGACCAAACCTGGGGTGGAACAGACAGCGAGAGTAACAAGAGGCAAGCGTTTGCAAGGCGAGACGTTAACTACGACTTCAATTCACGTTGGAAAATGGCGGTGGGTCAGGGATTCGAACCCCGGGACGGCTATTAACCGTCGGCGGTTTTCAAGACCGCTGCATTAAGCCACTCTGCCAACCCACCGTTTTCCACATCGTCCTGCCGTCATTGCGACAGCGGTTCGCATGATACCGGAATGACTTGCGCTGTCAACGCCTGGGGGCTTTGTCTGAAAATTTATCGAATTAAATGAACCTTTCGGAATGACTTTTGGTCATAAATGATTGAAAGTTCCATAATCGACATTACTATAGGGGTATAAATTTATATCCTCAGTGTTGTTACAACCGGAGATGATGATGGAAGACAAACGTTTTAGCGTCCGCCAAGGCCAGGCAGCGTATTCGTCCACACAAACCTCGCAAGGTGCGGGCATCAGTGCTGACGCCACGCGGGTTTTGCGCAACACCTACTCGCTACTCGCGCTCACGCTGCTGTTCAGCGCCGTGATGGCGGGCGTATCAATGTCCGTCGGCCTGGGCCGCGGGGCCAGCTTGGGCTGCAGCCTGGGTGCCTTGGCACTGGTCTGGCTGGTTCTGCCCAGAACCGCTAACAGTTCCGCCGGTATCGCGGTGGTTTTTGCCTTTACAGGCCTGCTGGGCTTGTCACTTGGCCCCATAATGTCCCATTACCTCGCGATGCCAAACGGCGGCGCTGTAGTGATGCAGGCGCTAGGCGGTACGGCTCTGGTATTCCTGTCGCTGTCAGGCTATGTACTGACCACCCGTAAGGACTTCAGCTTCATGGGTGGCATGCTGTTCGCAGGTTTGATGGTGGTTGTGATCGCCGCCATCGGCTCTGTGGTGGCAGGCATGTTCGGCGTGGCCGTCAGTGGCTTCAGTCTGGCGATCAGTGCGGCAATTGTGCTGCTGATGTCCGGCTTCATCCTTTATGACACCAGCCGGATCATAAACGGTGGCGAAACCAATTACATCCTGGCCACCACCGGGTTATACCTGAGCATCTATAACCTGTTTGTAAGCCTGCTCCATCTGCTTGGCGCTTTCAGCGGCGACGACTGATTGCCGGCGTGAGACCCAGAAACCCCGGTGCATACCGGGGTTTTTTGTTTCTGGGTTACAATGACACAAGATTTTTCTTACAAGGTTTGAGTTGCCATGACCCAGACATCACCACTCTCCTACACACTGGTCATATCCGGAGCGCCATATAGTAGTCAGGCGCCCCAGACTGCATTGGCTTTTGCCAAAGCCGCTACCGCGGCGGGACACAAGCTCGACCGGGTGTTTCTGTATGGCGACGGTGTTTACCTGGCCTCGTCACTGGTTACAGCACCCAGCGATGAAGTGAACTGGACCGAAACCTGGTGTGATTTTCTGTGTGATACTCGCACCCCAGCAACCGTCTGTATTGCCTCTGCGCTGCGTCGGGGCATCCTGAATGAAAGCGAAAAAAAGCGATACCAGCGCACTGCCAGTAACCTGGCCGACCCCTTTGAAATTGCAGGGCTGGGCGATTGGGTAGAAAGTGTCGCAACCTCATCGCGCGTTCTGTATTTTCTGCCAGCGGAGTGACCGAATGAATGTGTTGATTGTTATTGATCGCGCGCCCTACGGTGATTGGTCTGGCAGGGAGTCACTGGATATGGCGTTCTCTCTCGCGGCTTTTGATAAACCAGTGGCATTGCTGTTTCGGGGTGCCGGCATTAACTGGTTGCGTCATGGTCAGCTACCCGAAGATATCGGGCAGAAGTCGGGCGAACGCAATCTTGCGGCCGCACCCATATTTGGTGTGTCTGATTTGTTAGCCGATCAGCAGGCCGCCTCCGACTATCGGCTCACTTTGGATCAATTATTGCCTGCCGCGTCGTTGGTTGAGGTCAGACCAGAGTTATACCGGCAATACGATCATGTGATTTCACTTTAACCATGGCGGGATATTTGGTGTGTACACCTTACATCTATTAAACAAATCTCCGGATCATCCAAGGTTTGAGGCGTGCCTGGCAGCCGTTTCTGCTGATGACGTTCTGGTCCTTACTGAAAATGCGGTGCTGGGCCTTGCCTGTGTCAACGAGACCTTGCCGCTCAAGTCATATGCGCTGGAGTCTGACGTGAAAGCCCGGGCGCTACAGGATGCGGTTGCCGCCTCCGGCGCCAAGACAATAGACAGTGCAACGCTGGTTGCGTTAACCGAAACAACCCATCGTATTATGAGCTGGTGATCACCATGACCGCGCCGCAACGTAATAACGAAGGGTTTCTGGAAAACGCCTCGGAGTGGACGCCCGCCATCGCACAAGATATTGCCACTGAAAGCGATGTAGAATTGACCGAAAAGCACTGGGAAATCATTAGATTATTGCGCTCATTTTATAAAAAACATGAAATATCGCCACCCTCAAACAGGCTGTTTGTTAAGGCCGTTAAAGAGCAGTTGGGGGAGGAGAAAGGCAACAGCATCTATCTCATGCAGTTGTTTTCCGGGACACCAGCAAAAACCGCGTGTCGCATTGCCGGGTTACCGCGCCCTACCAACTGTCTTTGACCCTACAGTTTCAACTTTCTATTCGAGAGGCATTTTGAATGACCGTGGACACCATGAACGAACCTTCCGCCGAGCTTCCCGAACCTAAATCCGGCGAGCACCCGTTCGCACCCTACGTCCGCATACTGGGTAAAGGTAAGCGCGGCTCCCGGTCGTTGAGCCGCGCCGAAGCTCGTCATGCCATGACTATGATACTTGAGGGTGCGGTAGAACCGGTTCAGCTCGGCGCTTTCCTTATGCTATTGCGGGTGAAGGAGGAAACCCCGGAAGAGCTGGCCGGGTTTGTTGATGCGGTGCGGGCCGGCGCTCAGGCGCCGGCATACCTCAAGGCTGATATTGATTGGTCGTCCTACGCCGGTAAACGCAGACACGCACCCTGGTTCTTGTTCTCAATGCTGCTGCTGGCCCAGCACGGGCTAAGGGTGTTTATTCATGGTGCTGAAGGCCATACACCGGAACGACTCTATTTAACGGAAGTGATGGCTGCATTTGGTCTGACACCGGCATCCAACTGGCAGCAGGTCGAGCGCCAGCTGTGTCAGAACAACCTGAGTTACCTGCCGCTGGCGGTGGTGGCCCCCCGATTGGCCGAAATGATTGACCTGCGCCCTATTCTTGGCTTGCGATCACCCGTGCATTCGCTATCGCGTCTGATTAATCCATTGAATGCGCGCGTTGTGCTTCAGGGCATATTTCATCCGCCCTACGCGGGGTTGCACCAACAAGCTGGCTTGCTGCTGGGTTATTCGCGAATTGCGGTTATCCGTGGTGAAGGCGGGGAAATCGAACGCAACCCGGATAACGCACTGAAGGTATTCCGCGCACGGCAAAAAGGTACGGATGGCGTCGTTGAGGAAGAAACCTGGCCTGCGATGTTTGACCGTCGCCACGTCAAACCCGACACCCTGAGCCCTGAACAGATGTTGGGCGTTTGGCAAGGTAATCATGACGATAGTTATGGCGAAGCCGCCGTGATTTCAACGGCAGCGCTCGCACTGTATGAGTCCGGCCAGGCGGCCGATCAGGACCATGCCCTTACGGTTGCCAGGGAACTCTGGAGCAACCGCGACCGGGAACAGTTTGACTCAGCGCCGGTCAGTCGAGCGATGAGCGTCGGATGAAGGGTGGCTGGTGGTCTTCCGCTCGGTGTCTGCGGACCCACCCAGAAAACTACTGAGCCCGTTTTCAACCAGACCCGAGCCAAATCGCAGGAACTGGCGGGCCGGTTCACGCACGGACTGCTCCGGCAGTTCTTGCAAGCTTTCGCGGACACCCGCTTTGACACCCTGTGTTACCCGCGGCTCAAGCTGCTCGGCGGCATCCATAAGTTCCTTTACCTTGATATCAAGGTAAGGCTTAAGCACCCACCGGAAGAAACCGCCCAGCACCATTGCTACCACTAGAGCGGTGGCCAGCAGTTGTATGAGCAATGTCTGCCAAAATGCCATAATCACTCCTTAGTGGGGCCAGTAAGTAAAGAGGCCAAGCTGGGCCGCGCCAGCCAGGGCGCCCAGTACCCCACCCACCAACATAAGCTTGAATTCTTCCTCTTTAAACGCCGGCCGTAAAATGTCCTGAAATTCGGCTGGCCCCAATGCTTGCATCTGTTCAGAGAGTACACCCGCAACGACCGGTGCGCGCTCTTTATTGAAAGCCGGATCGCAAAAAACATGATTAGTCGCTGAAATGGCTTTGTTATTGATTGCTTTTTTTAGATCGCTGTAGCCGGTTACACCGATGGTTACCTGCGCCGTCAACTTCATCACCACGGAGTTATCAAGCAAGGGTCTCAGATGTTTCTGGATAATCGCACGGGTGCGGTCCCCGTGCTCGCCGTTGATCATGGCATTGGCCACTTTCTCCACGGTGATCAACTCTTGTGCCACCAGACGTGCCCAGACTGCGCTGATCTCGGGTTGACGTCGTAAAAACAATCCTTGTATGCGCCAAAACAGAAATCGTCTAGGTGCCAGCGGCCGGAATATCAAGTTGATGGCCAGCCAATTGGTAACAAATCCAATACCAAACCCGGCCAGCGGCAACACCCACGCCTCAGAATACTGCAGCCACAGGGGTGCGACACCAGCCCCAAGTAGCCCGCCAATCCACGCCCCCTTGTTGATCACCGACCGCAGTTCCACCTGACCGGCATCCTTGAAAATTCGGTTCATCAGATCTGGGTGGGTCGCCAGCTCACGGCTCAGCAGCGCCTTCAGGTCCACCAGGTCCGACAAGTCGTCGCCAAAATCCTCGACCAGGGATTCAATCCGGGAGGGCAACTGATCTCGGGCCCAATCATAGATCCTGCGCCGGAGAAAGGTTGGCAAGTTGTCCCAAAGGACAGGCTGAATCTCATACATCACTTCATCAATGTATTCGTCCAGGCGCGGGTTCACCTGGGACACTACTTGCTCGACGATGCGTTTTGGCTGGAGTTTGTGGTAAACCGCATTCAGGTCTCCAAATTGGGCCATTGTGCGATCGATACAGATATGAGCCATCTTTTCGGCTTTTCGGGGGATAACTCCCTGCCAACCCAGCCAGCCGCCAAAACCGACGAAGTGGACGGGATGGAAAGACATCTGGATAGCAAGCCAGTTGGTCGCCCAACCCACGGTTGCCGCCATTAACGGCACGGACCAAAGCGCGACGTCGATCAAGACCAGAACCTCAGGACAGAGAAATAAAACGTATAAACCGGGAACTCACTGCAGCATACCTGCTACAGAGGATTCCTCACACAACGGATGATGCTTGAATGGACGAAATGTGGCATTGGCCGTGGTGCCACGAAACCCAGGACGCCGTTGCCTCAGAAAAACCGGCGAGGTGGTACCCCCGCTCGGCAACCGGCTAACCGAAGCCAACGCTCCCGATGTGGTTGGCGAGTGTCATGACGGACTGCGATTCAATGTACGCTGGAACTAAGAGCGACTGCAGGCAGCACGTTGGGAAGAGCCGGACTGACAGTCGCGTTTCGCTCACTCAGTGGTTACTGATAGTACGCGTTTTCCTTCACCGAATGATCGGTCACATCGCGCACAGCGGTAATTTCAGGTACTCGCTCTTTCAGCGTGGACTCAACACCCTGCTTCAACGTCAGGCTGACGGCGCTGCAACCCTGACAGCCACCCCCAAACCTGAGGACTGCCACGGACTCGTCTACTACCTCTACCAGCGATACTTCGCCACCGTGGGATGCCAGTCCCGGATTTATCTCCGAGGCGAGGATGTACCGGATACGATCGGGCAGCGGAGCGTCGTCATCAATCTTGGGCACCTTGGCATTGGGCGCCTTGATGGTCAGTTGACCGCCCATTTTGTCCTCGGAGTAATCGACAAACGCCTCTTCAAGGAAGGGCACGGAATTATGATCGAGGTACAAGGTAAACCGCTCCAGGTCGACCTGTTCGTCCGTCGGAACAATCTCATTGGCCGGACAATAAGCGAGACAGGTTTCAGCGTGCTTGGTGCCAGGCTGGGTCACAAAGATGCGAACCCCCATGCCTTCAACATCTTGTTTTTCGATAAGTTGAGCAAGGTAATCTCGCGCTGAATCAGTCACAGTAACCAGGGCCATGTCTTCCACCTGTTGGAGTATGTAATGCCATTTTAAGTGAGTTGATCAAAACTTAAAAGACCTAGTAATTTAGTCAGCTTTTATTGCTGCGTATTGGTATTTTAATTACGTTCTATTTTACGATTAACCTAAGTCATGATGAATCGGGACGAACACACGCTTTTTTGCTATTATCCCGCGCCCCGATGACTCTATTTTGAATGCCGGAAGCTGCTTTTATGACCGATCGCGAATCTCGTCTCGCCCAACTTTATCAAGCCCTGAAAGACCGTATCCTGATACTGGATGGCGGTATGGGCACGATGATTCAGAACCTGAAGCTGGACGAAGCTGCATTCCGAGGCGAGCGATTTGCCGAATACGATCGGGAAGTTCAGGGCAACAACGACCTCCTGAACCTGACCCAGCCGGCCCTGATGCGAAACATCCATGCCGATTACCTGGACGCTGGCGCCGATATCATAGAGACCAACACCTTCAACTCGACGCAGGTGTCTCAAGCCGATTACGGGCTTGAATCCATTGCGAAAGAGTTGAATGTCGCATCCGCGCAACTGGCGCGGAAAATTGCGGATGAATTTACCGCCAAAAACCCTGACAAACCTCGTTTTGTTGCCGGCGCGGTTGGCCCGACCTCGCGCACAGCCTCTATCTCACCGGATGTAAACAATCCAGGCTATCGCAACGTCGACTTTCAGACTCTGGTCGACAATTATTACGAAGCCGTGGGCGGCCTGGTCGAAGGTGGCAGCGATCTCATCCTGATCGAAACGATTTTTGACACCCTGAACGCCAAGGCGGCCATTTACGCCACTCAGCAGTATTTTGAAGACAGCGGCATCACGTTGCCGATAATGATCTCCGGTACCATCACCGACGCCTCCGGCCGGACCCTGTCTGGCCAGACCACGGAAGCATTCTGGAACTCCATTGCTCACGCAAAGCCGCTATCTGTGGGTCTCAACTGTGCGCTGGGTGCCGATGCGCTGCGACCTTACGTCGAAGAACTGGCAAACAAGGCTGAGGCCTATGTCAGTGCGCACCCGAACGCCGGCCTGCCCAACGAGTTTGGCGAATACGATCAGACGCCAGAAGAAATGGCAGACATTGTCGAAGGTTTTGCACGAGACGGCTTCCTCAACATCATCGGTGGATGTTGTGGTTCGCGACCGGATCATATCGAAGCCATTGCCCAAGCGGTTGCCAAATACCCTCCTCGCCAGATCCCCGAACGGCCTAAGGCGCTTCGCCTGGCTGGCCTTGAGCCATTCACCGGAGATGAGAACACTCTGTTTATCAACGTTGGCGAACGCACCAATGTGACCGGCTCGAAGCGCTTTCTTCGCCTGATCAAAGAAGAGCAGTACGAAGAAGCACTGAGCGTCGCCAGAGACCAGGTCGAAAACGGCGCCCAGATCATCGATATCAACATGGATGAAGGCATGCTGGACTCCAAAGACGTGATGGTCACGTTTTTGAAGCTGGTTGCCTCGGAGCCCGATATCTCACGGGTGCCGATCATGGTCGACTCTTCCAAGTGGGATGTTATTGAGGCAGGCTTGCGCTGTATCCAGGGCAAAGCCGTAGTCAATTCCATCAGCATGAAAGAAGGCGAGGATGAATTCCTGGCCCGAGCCAGAACGTGTATGCGTTACGGCGCCGCCGTAGTGGTTATGGCCTTTGACGAAGAGGGGCAAGCCGATACATTTGAGCGCAAGACGCAAATCTGTAAACGCTCTTACGACTTACTGGTCGGCATTGGCTTTAATCCCGCCGATATAATCTTTGACCCCAATATTTTTGCCATCGCCACCGGCATCGAAGAGCATAACAATTACGCCGTTGATTTTATTAACGCCACTCGCTGGATACGCGACAATCTTCCGTATGCCTCTATTTCCGGGGGCGTGAGCAATGTGTCGTTCTCATTCCGCGGCAATGATGTGGTGCGTGAAGCCATCCACTCCGTGTTCCTTTACCACGCCATTAAAGCTGGCATGAACATGGGCATCGTTAATCCAGGTCAGCTGGTCATTTACGATGAAATTGAACCGGAGCTCAAGGCGCTTGTAGAAGATGTAGTCCTCAACCGCCGGGCGGACGGTACCGACCGTTTACTTGAAATTGCGGAACGCTTCAAAGGCAAAGGTGGCAAGACGCAGGAAGAAGATCTGGCCTGGCGGGAGTGGCCAGTTGAAAAGCGCCTGGAGCATGCGCTGGTCAAAGGCATCACGAATTACATCCTGGAAGACACGGAAGCCTGTCGGCTGCGAGCGGAACGCCCCATCCATGTGATTGAAGGCCCGTTAATGGACGGGATGAATGTGGTCGGCGATCTGTTCGGTGACGGTAAGATGTTTTTGCCCCAGGTGGTCAAAAGTGCTCGGGTAATGAAACAGGCGGTGGCCCACCTGATCCCCTTTATAGAAGCTGAAAAATCGGAAGATCAGCAAGCCAAGGGCAAAATCCTGATGGCCACTGTTAAAGGTGACGTGCACGATATCGGCAAGAATATCGTAGGTGTCGTACTGCAGTGCAATAATTATGAAGTCATCGATTTGGGCGTTATGGTGCCGTGCGAAAAGATCCTGGAGGCCGCTCGCAAGGAAAACGTCGACATTATTGGCTTAAGCGGCCTGATCACGCCGTCACTCGATGAAATGGTCCACGTAGCCCGTGAGATGCAACGGCTCGACTTCCAGATTCCCCTCATGATTGGCGGCGCGACAACCTCGAAGGCCCACACTGCGGTCAAGATTGAACCGCATTACAAGAACGATATTGCCCTGTATGTGTCGGACGCGTCCCGTTGCGTTAATGTGGCATCTCAACTCTTGAGCAAAACGGCCAAACCCACTCTGGTTGAGGCCGCCCGAACCGAATACGAAGATGTGCGTGAGCGTCGCAAAAACCGCGGTGACCGAGTCAAGCTTGTATCGTTTGATGAAGCTCAGCGTCGCGCGCCAGAGATTGATTTTGACAGCCACACTCCAGTAAAGCCTTCCTTCCTCGGGTTGCGTAACTTTGATAACTACGACCTGAACGAACTTATTGATTACATCGACTGGACGCCCTTTTTTATTGCCTGGGACATATCCGGCAAGTATCCAGCAATCTTTGACGATCCAAAGCGCGGCGAAGCAGCTAAAAGTCTGTTCGACGACGCCCAGCAACTGCTCAAGCGCATTGTTGAAGAGAAGCGATTAACAGCGCGGGGCGTCATTGGCTTCTGGCCGGCCAGCCGACGCGGAGACGACATCGTGGTGTATTCCGATGAGAGCCGAAGCGAAGAGCTCACCACCCTGCACCACCTTCGCCAGCAAGATGAAAAATCGCCAGGCAAGCCAATGATGGCGCTGTCCGATTTCGTGCAACATGAATCCGCAGCACAGTGTGACTATATTGGTGGTTTTGCCGTTACAACCGGCATCGGCTCGGAAGAGCTGGTTCGCGAATTCAAAGACGCCAATGACGACTACAACGCCATCATGGTGCAAGCGTTGGCAGACCGGCTTGCAGAGGCCTTTGCGGAACGCCTGCATGAGCGAGTACGCAAAGAGCTTTGGGGTTATGACCCCGATGAAGCCCTGGCCAGTGACGATCTCATCCGTGAACGCTACAAAGGCATCCGGCCGGCACCGGGTTACCCGGCCTGCCCGGACCACACAGAGAAAGAAACACTGTTTGAATTGCTGCAGGCACCGGAAAATGCCGGCATTGAACTGACTGAACATTTCGCCATGTTCCCGGCTTCAGCCGTTTCAGGCTGGTATTTTGCGCACCCTCAATCCAAGTACTTTGCAGTCGGTCGCATTGGCAAAGACCAAGTGGAAGACTATGCCAAACGTAAGGGCTTGACTGTGGCGGAAGCTGAGCGCTGGTTGGCGCCGAGCCTTGCCTACGATCCGGCGGAGTAAACCGGGCCGGACAGATCGGTAATAAATGGATTTCGGAGTTGAAACGATGAGCGACCAGAAAACTGGGAAGAAAAAGCACCCTGGCCTGTTAAAAGTGATGCAGAGTGTGATGGCAGGGGCACTGGGTGTTCAGTCAAGCAAACGCCATGAAGAGGACTTTCAAAGCCAAAGTCCCTGGATGTATATCATTGTTGGCGTCTTGTTCACCATAGGGTTTGTGGTCACGCTGATCATGATCGTGAGATGGGTACTTGCCGGTCAGTAAGCCCGTCTAGCGGGCTATTTTCGCTGACACATATGATTTTATTGGCCAGATACCCAGAACACCGCAAGAGCAACGGCCAGTGCAACCAGCGCAACTGCGGCAATGGCATCGACCTGACTGTCTGTACGTGTGCTTTTACTCATTGGAGCATCCTCTTTTTATTGTAAAATGGGTTCAACGTCAGACTATAGCCTATTTGAGCCCTTTGGAAAGTTCTAGCGTTTTTTAAGTACCAAACGTGATTAGTATATTAATAAATAATCATTTTAAGCATAAGTCGAAACTGATATCGTCTTCGAAAAATCGCGCCGAACGTGCGGCTCCAACCCGTTCGCGACCCCGGTTCAAAGACTGATCATTCAATTCGATTCCTATAAATCAGGATCCCGCATTATGTACGTATACGACGAACACGATCGGCAGATACTCGCTGAGCGCGTCGCGCAATTCCGTCATCAGACCGATCGCGCGCTCGCGGGGGACCTGGCCGAAGACGAATTTCTGCCTTTGCGACTGCAGAATGGATTATATGTGCAACGGCTGGCACCCATGCTTCGCATTTGTGTTCCTTACGGCATGTTGAGGTCGGATCAGCTTCGTCGGCTGGCAAAAGTCAGCCGGGATTACGACAAGGGGTACGCGCATTTCACCACTCGTCAGAATGTTCAACTGAATTGGCCTGCCCTCGAAGATGTCCCGGATATCCTGGCGGAACTGGCTGAAGTGGAGATGCACGCCAACCAAACCAGCGGTAATTGCATCCGGAACACCACTACGGATCAATTTGCAGGCGCCCAGTCCGATGAACTTGTCGATCCCAGACCTTACTGCGAAATCATTCGCCAGTGGTCCACTTATCACCCGGAATTTGCATTTTTACCACGTAAATTCAAAGTGGCGGTTAATGCGTCCGAATTGACCGACCGGGCCGCTGTTCAGGTCCATGACATCGGGATCGAGATCGTTCATAACGACGCGGGAGAACTCGGGTTCAGGGTTCATGTCGGCGGTGGTCTCGGACGTACCCCTATGGTAGGTCCGGTAATCCGGGAATTTTTACCCGAATTGGATCTGCTGACCTATCTTGAAGCGGTATTGCGCGTTTACAACCGCTATGGTCGCCGTGATAACAAGTACAAGGCACGAATCAAGATTCTGGTGAAAGCTCTTACCCCGGAAGGGTTCGCCGAGAAAGTGGAAGAAGAGTGGTCCCACATCAAGGACTCACCTACTCGCCTGACCCCCGACGCGATTGCGCGTGTCCAGAGTTATTTTACCGAACCCGACTATGCCGCGCTGAGCAATGATCCTGAGACTTTGGTCGCTGCTCGCAGCGAGCACAAGGCATTCGATAAGTGGGTCACTCGGAACACTGATGCCCACAAGAAACCGGGATATGCCATCGTTACGCTCACGATGAAAAAAACCGGCGTACCCCCTGGGGACGTCAGTGACCTGCAACTGGAGCACATTGCCAATGTAGCTGACCGTTACAGCTTTGGCGAAGCGCGCGTCACCCATCAGCAAAACGTGGTGTTGGCGGACGTAAGACAGGATGAGTTGTACGAGTTATGGCAAGCCATTAAACCCATGGGCTTTGCCACGGCCAACCTGAACACCCTGACCGATATCATCTGCTGCCCCGGTGGAGACTATTGCGCCTTGGCCAATGCCAAGTCGATCCCCATAGCTGAGTCCATTCAACGTAAGTTCGACAACCTGGACTATGTGTATGATCTTGGTGACATCGACCTGAACATCTCTGGCTGCATGAATGCCTGTGGCCATCACCATGTCGGCCACATCGGGGTGTTGGGTGTTGATAAAAAAGGCGAGGAGTTTTACCAGGTCAGCCTGGGTGGCTCATCTCAGCGGGACGCCTCCATTGGCAAAATTCTGGGCCCCTCCTTTGCCAGTGAGCACATGCCGAACGTTATCGAGAAGATCATCAACGTCTTTGTCGAAAACCGGACCGATGAAGAGGCGTTTCTGGATACGTATCGTCGCATCGGCATCACCCCCTTCAAGGAGCGCGTTTATGCCTGAAGTTATCACTCAGGATGGCCAGATCAAAGCCGATCAATGGACGCTGGTCGAGCGCCCGGCAGAAGGCGAAACGATTGAGTTGCCGACAGGGCCCGCGATTATTCCGGCGGATATCTGGTATGCGAATAAAAACCAGTTCGCCGGGCGAGATGATGTCGGTGTGTGGCTGGAAAGCCATGACGAACCTGGCATTCTTGCAGACAGCGTTAATGACCTGCCGATTATTGCGGTGAACTTCCCTAAATTTACCGATGGTCGAGGGTACAGCTCTGCGCGGTTACTGCGGGAGCGTTATGGCTACAAGAATGAGTTGCGAGCGATTGGGGATGTGCTTTTGGACCAGCTTCAATTTATGAAGCGTTGTGGTTTTGACAGCTACGCCCTTCGTGCAGACAAAGACATCCAGCTGGCCGCACACTGCCTGAACTTCTTCAGCCAGGCCTACCAGGCAGCGACCGATACCAATGAGCCATTGTTTCGTCGTCGGGTGTCATAAATACTCTCTGAAAGCAATCCAATTTGAGACAGGGGATGCAGAACGCTTGACGTTCGTATCCCCTGCTCTCCTGCCACCTCGTCAGTCACCGTGAACCAGCACGACCCGCCCTGAAGACTCGCCTTTCAGAAAGGCTTTGAGCGCAGAATCCAGTTCCTTCGGTCCAATCTCCCGCGCAGTCTTCTCAGTCTGTTTGCATGCCCATGGGCCACTCAGCTTATCCCACACTGCCTGCTTTTCTGCCAAGGGAATCTCTACCGAATCGATCCCTAACAGGTTCACCCCTCTCAAAATAAATGGTAACACTGTCGTCTGTAGCTGGGGCCCTGCCACTAAACCGCAGCATGCCACCGAGCCGCCCGGCTGGATATACTTCAGCAGTTCCGCCAGCGGCTCGCCACCGACGGTATCGACAGCACCCGCATAGGCGGGCTTAAGCATGGGCTTTTTTTCAGCAGCCAGGGCATCACGCCCAACAACCTCTGCGGCACCCAATGCCTTCAGGCTTTCGCTCTGGTCTGCTTTGCCACTAATCGCGACCACATCAAATCCCAGCGTTGCTAACAACTCCGTTGCGATGCTGCCAACCGCACCACTGGCTCCGGTAACAGCGACCTTGCCCTGCTCCGGTTTCAGGCCCATTTTCAGTAGCTTGGCCACACATAAACCCGCTGTCAGACCCGCAGTGCCGTAGATCATGGCAGTGCGAGCCTGCCAGTTTTGCGGCATCGGAATACACCAGGCTGCGGGCACGCGAATGTACTCCCCGAACCCACCGGGCGTGTTCATGCCCAGGTCATAGCCCGTCACAATAACCGGTTGGCCCGCTGCAAAATCAGCAATGTCAGAGGCAACCACTTCGCCCGCAGCGTCTATACCGGGCGTGTGAGGAAAATTGCGTGTCACCCCTTTGTTACCGGAGGCTGACAATGCATCTTTGTAATTGAGTGACGAATACGAGACCTTCACCAATACTTCATTGTCAGGCAGGTCATCCGTGTTGCAACGCTCAAGCGCCCCAACATAATTACCGTCCTTTTCATGGACTCGCCAAGCGTTATAGTCGATTGAGTTGGTCATAATAACCACCCTGTTCCCGAATCATTGGATTTTTTGGTTGCGAAACGCACTCAATAGTCGCACCACTGTGTTTTCCAACGCCGCACTGGCAGCCAACCCAAGTTTTTCTGGCAGGGTGCGCTTACGGCGGAATCCCACTGAGACTACCTCTGCTCTATCACACGCCTCAATGAGATATTCGTCTGAGGTTCGAATCTCATCAATCAGTTTTACGTCCAACGCACGGCGGCCAAACCAGATATCCCCATTGGCTACGGCGGCAATGTCCAGGCTCGGCCTGCGTTCGCTGACGTAGTCTTTGAACAGGCCATGGGTATCCTCAAGGTCTTCGAGAAATTTCTGCCGGCCCTTGTCAGTATTCTCTCCGAATACCGTCAACGTCCGCTTGTGTTCACCGGCCGTTAGTACCTCAAAGTCCACCTTATTATCCTTCAGCAGGCGGTGGAAATTGGGCAATTGAGCAACAACACCAATCGAACCAAGAATGGCGAACGGCGACGCAACAATGCGATCAGCCACACAGGCCATCATGTACCCACCACTGGCTGCAACCTTGTCCACGCACGCCGTCAACTTAATGCCCTTGGTACGAATCCGGTCAAGCTGCGCGGCTGCAAGCCCATAGCTGTGAACCAGACCGCCACCACTTTCAAGCCGAATCACCACCTCGTCTTTGTCAACATCCGCAACACTCAGAACGGCGGTGATGGATTTTCTGAGTGAGTCGGTGTCGCTGGCTTTGATATCGCCATCGAAGTCCAGGACAAACACCCGAGATGGGGTCTCAGTGGCGACTTCGGACTCGCTCTTTTTGCTTTTGAGTTTCTTTTTCTCGGCCTTAAGCTCTGCCTTCTCTTGCTTATTTTTCCGTTTCTGCCAAGCCTTGCGCTCGTGCTCATCCATCATTCTTGCCTGGATGGCGTCCTTAAGCTTGCGGTAAGTCTCGTTCAAGCGACGGATACGAAGCTCGCCGTCACTGTCATCGCCGCCTTTATCTTTGTGTGCTGCCGAAATAATGGCCGTTATTGCAATCAATAGAGCAACCACCAGGGTGACCGTTTTGGCCAAAAACAACCCATATTCCGTTAAAAATTCCAATTCGCTTCTCCAGCATGAAGATCCATAAAGTCGACTGATTGTAACCGAGGGAAGCCATCGTACAAGGGGTGGCCCATGGAAAATTGCCGAGAAGCGGAAATCAGCCGGCAAGAAATTAAAACAAGCGTTCGATCAAGCTTGACACGGATTGGCCCTACCCCTAAAGTCGAGTGGCTTAGCAGGCAAGCCTGGACGCTGAATAAGGGCGCTATCCGCGATTTCACGGGGTGTGTGGTCGTCGTGACAGGCTCAGCCACAGTGCACGATAAAATCTATAAAGGGTAAAACAATGTCCGTAGCTCAGGTATTTGGAAAACTAGAACAGAACTTCAACGCTGACGCGGCCTCTGGTCTCGACCTGGTGTTCCAGTTCAACATCGAAGACGATAGCAACTACCATCTGGTCATCAACGACGGTGCGTGCCAGCTGGGCGAAGGCGATCACGCAGACCCATCTGTCACTTTGATCATGAATGCTGAAACACTTCATGGTATCGTTTCTGGCGAAACTGATGGCATGCAGGCATTTATGGCCGGCCAACTTCGCGCCGAAGGCGATATGATGCTGGCAACCAAGCTGGGCGAGCTGTTCACCCTCAGCTGATCCTCCAGTCAGTACAAAAACCTTCGCGCTTATGGCCCGGAGGTTTTTTTTGGCTCATCGTATTTGCCAGGAAACACGAGCAAATTCAGTGGTGGTGGCAACCTTCGCCGTCGCATAGTTCCTGTCGGCGGTGGTTTTGGTACGGAGGGCGAGCCAGGTCCTCACGGTCGAACTGGCAGGCCCGTGCCCTGTTTTGAAGTTGAGCCCATCTGCTCCAATTGCAAGCAGCAACATGCCATGCCTACCGATACGGCCAGTACTTTCGGGCCAATCCGTGATAGCTTTCTGCCAGTTATTCCAGCCCGACAGCCGGCAAGGTTGCGGGAAAAATGCCAACTCAGTGGTCACATGCAACCTTCCTGCCGGAAGGGCAACCACACCATCAGAGTCGGGCAAACCTGCGGTTAAAGGCCGACGTCACTCATTGAGGACTCGGCTAATCTAAGCAGATCCATATTGCGATCGTCTCTCGTGCCGACACTCTCGATGTAATACTCAAGCGATGTCAGTGCGTCCGCCAAGGCCTCCAGCACAGCGTTAGAGGGTGGTTCCTTTTGATCCAGGAGTTTGTTCTGAATAGACGTTGCGACGCGCGCCAGCACGTTCGCCGCACTCGGGTCGTCCAGCAACGTGAAACCACCCCAAATGCTGTGCAACGTAGCGGGCAGATTGGCGAGATGAAGTTTGTCGTAATCGGATTCAATAAAGGCGGTAATGGCGCGCTTGGCCAAGGTCAGCGCACTGCGAGCCTCATCTGCAACCACAATCATCGCCTCACGCAGGTACAGGGATTGCTCGCGGTTGGCTACTCGTGGTTGTGCAAGTGAATCGGTCTCTATGGTGATGCCCCGTGTCACCATCTGCATGGCTGCTTCTTCGATACTCAGAACCGCATCGGCCAGCGCATAAAGCTCATCGTCGACCGGCAATCGTTTCTCTGACTCCCAGAACCGCAATTTATCCGCCTCACCTCGTGCCAGTCGCGCCAGTTGCTGGAGATCAAGCATCAACAACGTATTGGCAAGACGCTCCAGCGAATCTGCAATGGTGGACAGCTCTGCCAGATCAGGCTCAATACCACGCTCAACGATATCGAGCTTATCCTTCAACTGGTTGAGCTCTTCCTGCAGGGCATCGGAGAGGGACTTGAGCACATCCGAACCGGGACCATAAAGTCGCTTTCGATGGGCCTCCAGCAAGGATTCGGAGTATTCCGCCGGTGACAGTTTGTAGGCATTCAGAATATCGACGACTTCGGGGTTAGAGCACCCGCTGCGGTAAAGAATATAGATCAGGTCTTTGAACAGAGAATCGGGTGCGTCTTTGGCGGTGGCCACTTTACCCACGTATACAATTTCGCGGGTGTATTTTTCGATACGCATCAACAGCCGCTTTCGAGCCTTGCCAAAGGTCATCTGCCGATCGAGCATGGTTTCGCTGACAATCGCCAGCAAACACCACATTTGCCCCATGGAGGCGCCATTACACAGCCGGGCAAAACCCCGGGCAGCGCGCCCGATCAGTTTTTTGTTTACCGTATCGTTTCGTTCCCGCAATACACCCAGCAAACCAACCTGAAACATCAAACGCATACGCCGGGCATGAACCTCATAACTGGCCTCGTCACTTTCAATGGGCGTGAGCGTGAGGCTTGCACAAAAATTTGCACGATGTTTGACATTGACATCGAAAAAACAGGATTCAGGGTAAGGTTTTTCTTTCCGGGCTTCACGGAGGTCGTTGATGATGGGCAACAGCAGTTCAGGATGGTCCGCACGTTGCTGGTGGTAATATTCAACGTATCGCCGGAGGATGAACAGTGCTCCATTGAGTGTAGTGAGCAGAATGTTCTTGTCGTCATTGGCGCCAACCGGCACATCATTGGCCATTGCGACGGCCTCCTGGCACAGCAATATGCCGCCCCGGAGTTCAACGAGGATAAAAATACCCCGTAGCTGATTCAGAAAATCAACGCAGTTCTGAAGGTCCTCCCCGCTTTCCCTGTTCTCCTGGAAGCGTTCAAGACTACTTTCCGCCTGTCTGATCGTTTGTTCAATTTCCGTTTTGACCAAATCAAACGACTGCGATTTCGTCGCTAAAGACGATTGCACCATAAATTGACACTTCCCGTTATCAATGCGGAGATTACCGCTTCCTCTGCCCCAACATCAGTTGGCGACCCTGTCCGCATTATTCCGGCACCACCTGGGACGATTTCAGGCCGGTAAGGGAGCCGCCGTAGCAAAAAGCGATTCTCGTTTGGTCCATTATCGTTCGTTATTCGAGGACCAACGCTTGGTAAAAAATTGGTGAACTAACCATTACTTATAACACAAAACTCAAGTAGCTCAAGAAACCGCGTATGTAACAAATCGTACACCGGGAACTGAACCACAATTCGCTATCTCGCATTCGCCGTGACGGTATTTTTGTACTAATGAGCCGGGTCGGTTTCCAGTCGGCGCCAAAGTACTTCTCCGCCGGCTTTTTCGATAACGTCCAGCATGACCTCATGGGCACTGACTTCATCCGGTTCAGCTTTAACCACCCTAAGGGGTCTACGTTCTGCGGACAACCGCCGAATCGACGCGATACCCCCTTCACCGTCATTACCCGCGTCCAGGGACAGTGCGGTTTGCCCCCCGGTCATCAACAAATACACATCCGCCAGAATCTCAGCGTCCAGCAGAGCGCCGTGTAACTCCCGACTGCTGTTGTCGATTCCGTATCGTTTGCACAGTGCATCCAGGTTGTTTTTCTGACCTGGGTGCTTGGCTCGAGCAATGGCGAGTGTGTCCACCACGCCACAATGGTCTGCGGTGACTCGTTTCGAATTAAGCCGGGCGAATTCGGCGTCCATAAACCCAACGTCAAACGCTGCATTATGAATGACCAGTTCGCCACCCTCTATAAAATTGAAAAACTCCTCAGCTACATCACGAAACAACGGCTTATCAGCCAGGAATTCGTTGCTGATGCCATGGACTGCCAAGGCTTCCGCTTCAATTTCACGCTCAGGGTTCACATAGACGTGGTAATGACGACCAGTAAGCTGGCGTTCAATCACTTCGACACAGCCGATCTCGATAATGCGGTGACCCTGGTTCGGGTCAATGCCGGTGGTTTCCGTGTCCAAAACGATCTGTCTCATTGTCAATCCTGCCTACTTAGCTGTTGCCATTAATTCTTCGACGCCACGATTCGCAAGTTCATCCGCCAATTCGTTATCCGGCACACCGGCGTGGCCCTTAACCCAGTGCCAGGTAACCTTGTGCCGAGCGACCTCCTGATCCAGGGCCCGCCAAAGATCGTCATTCTTTACCGGCTTTTTTGCCGCCGTTTTCCAGCCGTTCTTTTTCCAGTTGCTCATCCACTCGGTGATGCCCTTACGCACGTATTGGGAATCCGTATAGAGGTCGACGCTACAGGCTCTCTTGAGCGCTTTCAGGCCCTGAATCGCGGCCATCAGCTCCATGCGGTTATTGGTGGTGTCCCTCTCTCCCCCGTGAAGGGTTTTCAAGGCCTCTCCAAAGCGCAAGACAACACCCCAGCCGCCAGGCCCGGGGTTACCCTTACAGGCGCCATCCGTATACAACACG
The DNA here is from genome assembly GCF_011074955.1 of Marinobacter caseinilyticus. GTDB lineage: Bacteria > Pseudomonadota > Gammaproteobacteria > Pseudomonadales > Oleiphilaceae > Marinobacter > Marinobacter caseinilyticus. The sequence goes on from NZ_WUQJ01000028.1 coordinate 47,615, forward strand.
ACACTATCAACCATAGTTACTCCAGGAAAAGCTGAATCTGGGTTATCCGCGCCGCCTAGCGTGAGCGGTAAGTACGGGATATTCCGAGCGATCCGGTAGACGGCAACGAAATCACATTTTTCTGTCGCCATGCAGGCCGCCTGACAATTGGGGCGCAGACGCGTTTGGTGGCAAGGATACAGTAATAAGCCCCGATCGGAACAAACCGATCAACGCCCAAGCGCTCCACCAGCGAGCGCTTATCGCTCAACTGCAAATTTTGTATCGGTAGCCGAAAAAAATGGCTTCTCGCAGACTCGACTTGGAAATCCAGCAAACTCAGCCAATCCTCCATTCGCGACCGAAACATGAAGCGCCCACCCCACGGGCCATAGCGATGCCGAAAGATAAGCTTTCGAAGCCCCCAGAGGCTCAGCGGATTGAAACCCAGAACCAGCATCTGACCACCCCCACGAACGACCCTGGAGGCCTCGCGAATGACCTGATGCGGGTACGCGGAAAAATCCGCACTATGGTGCAGAATGACCAGGTCCATTGATGAAGCCGGAAACGGCAGTTCATCGGGATCACAGACTGCAACACCCTCGGGCAGATCTGGTTGCCATCTTGGGGTCGTCACGATGCGGTGGCCAAAATCGCTGCTGCCAGCCAACGGTAGACGATGGCTGATGCCGACATGAAGCTGCCTTGCTCCGCTCAGCCCCTCAACGTGAGCGTCAACGCAGCGGCGTTGGTCAGACAGCAGTGAGCGCCCGAGCGGTGTTTGAAACCAGTTTTCGAATCGCTCGTGGCGTTCGGCGTAACCCTGCTCATCCAGTTTGCTCATCACGGTTCATCTCGGGAGTTTGCCCAACCAGCTCAAGCGTGCAAGCAGTGGGAGCTGGCGATTAATTGCTTTATGATAACAGGGACACTCAAGCACGCACACGCGGAGTATTATGCTGACCATCACACCGATTCCAGCGTTTAATGATAACTACATCTGGTGCCTGGCGGATGACGCAACCGGGAAAGCGCTGATTGTTGATCCTGGCCAAGCCGACCCGGTAACAGACTATCTTACAGCTCACAACTTAAGCCTTGATACCATATTGGTTACTCACCACCATCCAGACCATACCGGCGGTATTGCTACGCTGCATCAGCGGCATCACCCTGCTCGCATTGTCGGTCCCACCGGCTCTCCGTTCAAAGCCACAACAGACAGTGTGCACCCTGGTGACACCGTGGCCTGGCAGGATCTGGAGTTTAAAGTGATGGCGGTGCCCGGTCACACACTGGACCACATCGCATTTTACTCCGCAACCGACGTTCAGGGTGGCCCTGTCCTGTTCTGTGGTGACACCTTGTTCATTTGTGGCTGTGGTCGGTTGTTCGAAGGCTCTCCGGAACAGATGCGGCGATCTCTTGCGTCACTGCGGACCTTACCCGATGCCACTCAGGTCTATTGTGCCCACGAGTATACGTTAGCCAACCTGAAATTCGCCCGGTCCTGGCTGCCTGACGATCAGGGCCTGGCCGACTTTGAAGCGCGCTGCCAGTCGTTAAGACACGCAAATACGCCAACGGTGCCCTCATCTCTGGCACTGGAAAAGTCACTAAATCCGTTTTTGCGATGGGATGATCCCGCGCTGGTGGCGGCGGCCAAACGCTATGCCAACGAACACGATTTGCCGTCCGATAGTGACAACGCGATTTTTGCAGCCGTCCGTCACGGGAAGGATCATTTTTAAAAGAGGGGTAACACAACCTGTCATCGACGTAACGTCAAGGTTCTTGACCCCCTGAAATTCGATCTCATAAAATCGCAGGCGAATGTTTCAGCTCAATGACCGAGCCCAAGCATTCCCTAAAGCCTCTTCAGGGCTGGCCTTGTGCCAGCTCGACAGTCGGAACCCAAACATGACGGTACGAAGTATCACCGCCCTTTCCCTTGCCAGCCTGATCAGCGGCTGCGCGGCCCTTGGATATGGCACCTCCAAGGGGGACGTGGCCAGCTCCAATGCAGACGCCAACCTGACCGAAGAAGCCATACTGGCATCCGAAAAAGTCATTGTCCCGGCAGGGGATGACGAACTGCAGCGCGCTGTCGAAGCCAAGACCGCAGGACTTGAAAGCAACGGTGAACATCAAACTCAGCTGGATGAAGCGATTCAGCCTGAATTGAAGGAAGAAGCCAAAAAAGCCCGTGAAACGCTGGATTCAAAATCCGACTCGATAACCAAGGAAGCGGCAATCGCTGAACAGCAAGACCTGTTGCAGCGACTACGGGGACTTTTTGCCCTCGACCACTCCGTCACCGACAAGCGTGTTCAACAGCAACTGAATTGGTACGTCAGTCACCCCAGCTACATTGACCGGGTGCTCAACCGCGGCGGCCGCTACCTTCACCACATTATCAATGAAGTCGAAGCACGGGGACTGCCCGGCGAACTGGCGTTGCTGCCAATTGTGGAAAGCGCCTTTGACCCTTTTGCCTATTCCCATGGCCGGGCGGCAGGCATGTGGCAGTTCATTCCCTCAACGGGCAAATACTTCGGGCTTAAACAGAGCTGGTGGCATGACCAGCGTCGGGATGTCGTCGCCTCCACTGACGCTGCCCTGCGCTATCTTGAGCGCCTGGCGGCTCGCTTCGATGGCGACTTTACCCTTGCCCTCGCTTCCTATAACAGCGGGGGCGGCACCGTCTCAAAGGCGATTCGAAAAAATACCAGGCTTAATCGTTCTACCGATTTTTGGTCACTGGATTTGCCAAGAGAAACAGAAGCTTACGTTCCCAAGCTTATTGCCTTGGCAAAGATTTTCGATGACCCAAAAGCCTATGGCCTTGAATTGCCAACTCTGGAAGACAAGCCCTACTTCGCGATTGTCGAGACCTCATCTCAGATTGATCTGGCGCAAGCCGCCGAACTGGCCGGTGTCGATATTGATGAAATTTACTTGCTCAACCCGTCTTACAATCGTTGGGCAACGTCGCCGGATGGTCCCCATCGGCTTCTGGTTCCGGTCGCAAATGCCGCACAATTCAAAACCGGGCTCGCAGCCATTGACCCCCAAAAGCGGGTTGCGTGGCAGAATTATAAGGTTGTCTCGGGCGACAGTCTTATCCGCATCGCCAACAAATTCGGCACCACGCCAGCGGTGATTCAACAAGTCAACAACATGAGGGGAAGCCTGATTCGGATTGGGCAGCGCCTGCTGATCCCGACCGCACGGGAAGGCACTGCCAATTATGTTTTGAGCCAGTCGCAGCGTCTCGCCAAGAAACAATCCAAGGGCAAGGGCACCCGAATTGAGCATAAGGTTCAGTCAGGCGACACATTTTGGGACATTGCCCGCGACAATGGCGTCAGCGTGCGTCAACTTGCGTCATGGAATGGTATGGCTCCGGGCGACCCATTGTTTCCCGGTAAAAAACTTGTGATCTGGTCGACCGACCCAGGGGTCACGACTGTGACCAACAATGGCCGGGATAAAGGCATGGTCCGCAAGGTTGGCTACCGAGTTCGCAAGGGTGATTCATTGGCTGCCATCGCCAATCGCTTTTCCGTAAATGTGAGCGACATCGCGGGATGGAACGATCTCAACACGGCGCGTTATCTTCAGCCGGGGCAAAGTCTGGTACTCTACGTCGATATTCGAAACAGCCCCTGACCGGACCGCGGTCGGGGGCATTACAACAGAGAAAAGCGAGCCCCATGGCATTTACCTGGATTCCCTCGACCCTTACTGCAACCTGCCTCAGTGTCACCCTTTGCTTCAGCGGTGGCGTTTTGGCAGAAACTCAAGCCCCTGAGCCAAAGCACGGCATCGCCATGCACGGTGAGCCGGACTACAAGGCAGGCTTCAGTCATTTCGATTACGTGAACCCGGACGCGCCAAAAGGCGGCACCCTGCGCATGGCGGTGGTAGCCAATGGCTTTGACTCCTTCAACCCGTTTGTCATCCGCGGAGTAGCCGCAGCGGGTATCAACACCTATGTCTACGACACGCTGTTAGTACCATCGAATGATGAGCCGTTCAGCGCTTACGGTTTGATCGCTGAGACCCTGGAAACCCCGGAAGATCGCAGTTATGTGATTTACAATCTGCGTCCCGAGGCACGGTTTCAGGATGGCGAACCCATCACCGCCGAAGATGTGGCCTACTCTTTTAAGCTGCTGACCACCGAGGGCCATCCCCTTTATCGGAATTACTACGCAGAAGTATCCAACGTTACGGTAGAAAATAAGCACCGCATACGGTTTGACTTCGGTGCCACTCAAAACCGGGAGTTACCGCTTATCCTCGGCCAAATGCCCGTGCTGCCCAAGCATTACTGGCAAGACCGGGCGTTTGACGAGAGCGGGCTGGACATACCTGTCGGCAGCGGGCCTTACACCATTGGTGGTGTCGATGCCGGCCGTTCGGTGACGTTTAAGCGCGTGCAAGACTACTGGGCAGCGGATCTGGGTGTTCGCAAAGGGTTGTTCAATTTTGACGCCGTTCGCTATGACTACTACTCGGACGATACGGTGGCGCTCGAAGCGTTCAAAGCGGGTAATTACGATTTCCGGCTCGAGTCGTCCGCAAAAAACTGGGCCACCGCTTACCAGGGCGACAAATTTTCCTCCGGCATGATTAAAGTCGAAGCCTTGAAGCACGAGCGTCCGGTGGGCATGCAAGCGTTCGTATTCAACACCCGGAGAGACAAATTCAGCGACCCTCAGGTCCGCAAGGCGATTAGCTACGCCTTTGATTTCGATTGGGCCAACCGCAATCTGTTTTATAACCAATATCGCCGGACGGACAGCTACTTTGAAAACAGCGACCTGGCTTCCAGCGGCCTGCCCAGCGGCGAAGAACTGGCCATTCTCGAGCGTTATCGAGACCAGCTGCCCGAGGCGGTCTTCACCGAACCCTACAGCCCACCTTCGACGACCGGCGACAGCAGTTTGCGGGACAATCTAAGGATAGCTATCGGACTGCTCAGGGATGCCGGTTACGCCATCAAAGATGGCAAAATGACCCATACTGAAACCGGTCAAACCCTGGCGTTTGAAATGCTGTTGCATCAGAAGGCGTTTGAACGCGTGGTATTGCCGTTCAAGGGCAACCTCGAAAAACTGGGTATTGATGTCGATGTTCGCCTGGTGGATACCAACCAGTACATTCAGCGGGTACGCAGCTTTGACTTCGACGTAATTACGCAGGTATTGCCCCAATCAGACTCTCCAGGCAACGAGCAGCGCGAATATTGGCACTCGGACACCGCCTCTGCGAAGGGTTCGCGTAACTACATGGGCGTCCGTGATCCGGTCGTGGATGACCTCATTGACCTCATCATTCAGGCCCCGGACCGAGCCTCATTGGTGCAACGGGTGAGAGCCCTTGATCGTATGCTGCTGCACAGCTACTACGTGGTCCCTCAATGGCATCTGGATGTCGACCGAATCGCTTATTGGAAAAAGCTTCATCGCCCCAAGAAGACGCCCAAGAACGGTGTCGATCTCATCAATTGGTGGGCCGAAAGTTGATCGGAGTTGGCATCAACGCATGAGTAGTTTCTTTCCGGAGCAAGCTTGACCCATGGGCGGCTACATATTACGACGCTTAATGCTGATCATTCCGACCCTGATCGGCATCATGTTACTCAACTTCGTGATCGTGCAGGCCGCCCCCGGCGGCCCTATCGAGCAGTTGATTGCAGAAATGGAGGGCCACGGCGGCGGCGCCTTGAGCCGGGCCTCTGGTGGGGGTGGCAGCGAGGTTTCCTCATCGGGGGATAGCCGTGGCAGTCGGGGTATTCCCGACGACATGCTTAAAGAGCTGGAAGTGATGTACGGCTTCGACAAACCGCCTTATGAGCGTTTTTTCAAAATGCTCGGTGACTACGCAACGTTCGACTTTGGCGACTCGTTTTATCGCGACAGAAGTGTCATCGAGTTGATTATTGATAAAATGCCGGTTTCGATTTCACTGGGCTTGTGGTCGACCCTGATCATCTATCTGGTCTCGATACCTCTGGGCATTCGCAAAGCCATTTCTGACGGTTCTCGGTTTGATGTTTGGAGCAGCTCAGTCATTGTGGTGGGCTACGCCATCCCGGGCTTCCTTTTTGCCATTCTCCTGATCGTGCTGTTTGCCGGTGGCAGCTATTTTGATGTCTTCCCTTTACGCGGTCTCACGTCACCCAATTTTGACGACATGGCCTGGTATGATCAGGTCACCGACTACTTCTGGCACTTGGTGTTGCCTGTGTCGGCAAACGTGATCGGGGGCTTTGCAACCCTGACGCTGCTGACCAAGAACTCGTTTCTGGACGAGATCGGCAAACAGTATGTGGTAACGGCCCGGGCAAAAGGCCTGGAGGAGCGCGAGGTGCTTTACCGTCACGTGTTTCGCAACGCCATGCTGATTGTCATCGCCAGCTTACCCGGCGTATTGGTTTCACTGTTCTTCACCGGATCGTTGTTGATTGAAGTGATTTTTTCGCTCGACGGACTGGGGCTGCTTGGGTTTGAAGCCGCTCTGACCCGTGACTATCCGGTGATATTCGGCACGTTATACATTTTTACCCTGATGGGATTGGTGTTAAAACTGATCAGCGACATCACTTACGTGTTGGTGGACCCCCGCATCGATTTTGAAAGCCGGGAGCACTGACATGAGCGTCATGAAGTTAACGCCGATCCAGCGACGCAGACTCGCCAATTTCCGCAACAACCGTCGTGGCTACTGGTCGCTTTGGATATTTCTCGCCTTATTCGGGCTGTCGCTGCTGGGTGAACTCTGGGCTAACGAAAAGCCGCTGGTGGTTTCCTATCAGGGAGAGCTTTACTTTCCGCTGGTTCAGGAGATTCCCGAGGAGACCTTTGGGGGGTTCCTGCCAACCGAGGCAGACTACCGCGATGCCTTCGTACGGGACGAGATTGAAGACAATGGCTGGATTTTATGGCCACCGATCCGGTTCTATTACAACACAATCAATTACGATCTTGAGACACCGTCACCTGCCCCACCCTCTACCGACAATTGGCTCGGGACCGATGGCCAGGGCCGGGATGTGGTTGCACGCCTGGTCTACGGCTTTCGCATATCCGTGGTGTTCGGTCTGACACTGACCTTCTTCAGTTGCCTGGTTGGGGTTGTCGCCGGGGCAATTCAGGGCTATTACGGGGGCAAAACAGACCTTCTCGGCCAGCGGTTCATCGAGATCTGGTCGGGACTGCCCGCGTTATACCTGCTGATCATTCTTTCCAGTATTGTAAAACCCAACTTCTGGTGGCTCCTGGGCATCATGCTGCTGTTCAGCTGGATGGGGTTGGTCGATGTTGTCAGAGCGGAATTCCTTCGGGCCCGTAATTTTGAGTATGTGAAGGCCGCCAGGGCGCTCGGGTTAAGCAACCGACTCATCATGTTCAAACACATTTTGCCAAACGCCATGGTTGCCACACTGACGTTTGTTCCCTTTATCCTGACCGGTGCCATTACCGGACTGACCTCATTGGATTTTTTGGGTTTTGGTCTGCCCCCGGGATCGCCCTCACTCGGCGAGCTTATTGCCCAGGGCAAAGACAACCTGCACGCCCCCTGGCTGGGCATGTCGGCGTTTATTACCCTGGCCATCATGCTGACGTTACTGGTTTTTGTAGGCGAAGCTGTGCGTGACGCGTTTGATCCGAAGAAGAGCTGATATGAACGAACTACTGAGTATCTCGGAACTCTCCATCGCCTTCGATTCCGGAGCCCCGGTCGTCAACGATTTGTCGTTTTCACTGGGTCACGGTGAAACCCTTGCCCTGGTCGGTGAAAGCGGTTCCGGTAAATCGGTGACAGCACTGTCGATCCTACGCCTGCTCGACGAACGTCACGCGCGTTTTCCCACAGGTCAGGTGCTGTATCAGGGCGAGAATCTGCTGACGGCCCCCATTAAACGTTTGCGCCAGATTCGCGGACAGCAAATCAGCATGATCTTTCAGGAACCGATGACCTCGCTCAATCCTTTGCACACGGTTGAAAAGCAAATCTCGGAAACTCTCGCGCTTCACAAGGGGCTCCGCGCCCAACAAGCGAAGGTTCGATGTATCGAGTTGCTTGAGTTGGTTGGGATTGACGACGCAGAACAACGATTGGACAGCTACCCTCACCAGCTCTCTGGCGGCCAGAAGCAGCGAGTAATGATCGCCATGGCCTTGGCCAACGAACCCGATCTGCTGATCGCCGACGAGCCCACTACGGCGCTGGACGTCACCGTCCAGAAACAGGTGCTGGAGCTGCTGCGAGATCTCCAGCAATCCATGGGCATGGCCATCTTGCTCATCACCCACGATTTATCGATTGTCAGGCGATACGCCGACCGGGTGATTGTGATGGAGAACGGGCAATTGGTGGAGACGGCCGACACGAACACGCTGTTTCAGTCGCCTCAACACCCGTATACCCAAAAGCTATTGGATGCCGAGCCGCCGGCGACGCCAACGCCGGCACGCGAACAGACCGCTGAGTTGTTGTCCGTCAGAGAGCTCAATGTCCGATTTGCGACCCGCAAATCCTTGTTCGGTAAAACCCTGGAATCCTTTCATGCGGTTAAGAACGTCAGCTTCTCCCTACGCCATGGTCAGACGCTGGGCATTGTAGGCGAAAGCGGTAGCGGTAAAACCACCATTGGTCATGCCTTGCTGAAACTGACGAACAGTGATGGGGGCATCCTGTTTAAAGGTCACGCCCTCGACAACCTGAATCAAAAACAATTTCGCCCCTTCCGACGGATGGTTCAAATTGTCTTTCAGGATCCATTTGGCAGCCTTAGCCCAAGAATGTCGATTGCCGAGATTGTCGGCGAAGGACTCCTGGTGCATGAGCCGGGAAACCCTGACACCCACGAGCAGAAAGTCATCAATGCCCTGAAGGATGTAGGGTTGGACCCGGCGGTCAGACATCGCTACCCCCATGAATTTTCCGGCGGTCAGCGCCAGCGTATTGCGATCGCCCGAGCCCTGGTCCTCCAACCTGAATTGATCATTCTGGATGAACCCACCTCCGCACTTGACCGGACGGTTCAAAAGCAGGTCATCCAGTTATTGGGTGATCTGCAAACACGCTATGGTTTAAGCTACATTTTCATCAGTCATGATTTGGCGGTGGTCCGTGCGCTCAGCCATCAATTGCTGGTATTGAAAAAGGGCGAGATCGTCGAGTACGGACCGGCGAACGAATTATTTGAGCGGCCGGCCACTGAGTACACACAAGAGCTGCTGAGTGCCGCATTTTTCTATCAGAGCGCGTGACCATAGACTCTGATATGACCGCTGCTGCGCAGACGAGATGTAACTACGACCAATTGAGTGTTACCCACACCCTGAGTGTTCGGGGATAATGCAGCTCAGGAACCTTCAACAAGGGAGAATACCCATGGGATTACTCAGCGGTAAACGTGCGCTGATCGTTGGTGTTGCCAGCAAGCTGTCCATCGCAGCTGGTATCGCGGAAGCTTTTTACCAGCAGGGTGCCGAACTGGCATTCACTTATCAGAACGAAAAATTGAAATCTCGCGTTGAGGGCTTTGCCGAAGGCTGGGGAAGCTCCCTGACCTTTCCCTGCGATGTCGCCAGTGACGACGAGATTGAGACAATGTTTACTGAACTGGGCAAGCACTGGGATGGCATCGACATTATTGTCCACTCCGTGGGTTTTGCGCCCGCACATGAACTCAACGGAAACTATGTCGATGTAACGACACGAGAGGGTTTCCGAATTGCCCACGACATCAGTTCCTACAGCTTTGTGGCTCTCGCCAAAGGTGGCCGCAAACTGCTGCGCGAAAATGGCTCAATGCTTACCCTGACTTACCTGGGTGCCGAAAAAGTACTCCAGAATTACAACGTGATGGGGCTTGCGAAAGCGTCCCTGGAAGCCAATGTGCGATATATGGCGGCCAGCCTGGGCGAAGATGGCATTCGGGTGAACGGTATTTCTGCCGGCCCAATCAGAACTCTGGCCGCCTCCGGCATCAAAAGTTTTCGTAGGATGCTGAATGAGAATGCCAAGCGAGCACCCATTCGCCGCAATGTAACCATTGAAGAAGTGGGTAATAGTGCCGCCTTCCTGTGCTCTGATATGGCCAGTGGCGTCACCGGTGAGATCATGTACGTTGACGGTGGCTTTAATATTACGGCCATGGGCAATCTGGAAGAGTAACGGTCGACTTGTATCCGGGCGGCAATTCTCGAATGCTGCCCGGTCAGCACAACCTAGTCTTCCGACATTGCCTTACCGATGGCGTCCAGCCAATCGATAAAAGAAGTTTCATCGGATTCCAGAATTTTGAGGCCTACCACCCAGTCGCCAGCCTCACCCGCCTTCGTCCAAACCACTTCGCCAATCAAACTGTAACCCTCCCCGGCGTCATCAAACTTGATGAGCATCGAAAGCAGTGCGCCCAGAGAGATAGCTTCCCGAGTTTGCACCCTCACCCCTGACGTCGAGATATCGTGTGTGTAACACGTCAGTGTCTTGCCTTCGCGCTCAGACTCTGGACTTTGAGCTTCAAGTTGCAACACCACCGTAGCACGCCCCGCCAGTCGGAATTCAGAGCGCTGTTCATCCGGGGACATCAGAGTGTCCGCATCTTGTCCAAAACTGTAGTCATCGTCGTTCATATCCGTTCACCTTACATTGGCATACCCACGTCCAACAGTCGGGGACGCTGGGGGATGGTTGCTCCATACTAACGTTGCGTCCGTCCGACGCGGATACGACCAACCACCCGGGATAACGTATCGTCAAATTCAGCAGCACTGCTCAGTACCCTGACCTCACCGCCTGCCACTTGATGAACAAGCTGATCAAACGAATATTCCCGACGGTTGAGCCCGAGTCGGTCGACGAAGATCAGTTTTCGTGAGGCATTGATGCGCACCGCCAATTTAAGCCGAACCGATGCAGAGGCTCCGCCTTCGTCCGTATTGGATTCGGCATCAAGCACAATCCACCCGCCCGGTTTGATGCCATCCACCTGCTGAGTTGCCGCATTGACTCTTGCCTGCTCTTTTTGTCTGGCAATGGCCGCTTCATCCGCTAACCGGACAGCTTCGGCCTCGCCCTGCTGTCGGGCAAGCTCGGCGGCCTTGAGGTCGTCTTCTTGTTGCCGCTTTAGGTCAGCTTCAACAATCTGTTTTCGCAGAGCATCCGCTTTCTCCTTTGCAGCCATCGCGGCTTTTTCCCGCTGACGGCGTTGAGCTTCAAGTACTTTTGCCAATGCCGACACCGTATCTGACAACACACCGCCAAATTTGTTAAGTGGCGGAAGGGGACGAAGCCGCTCTTCGGTCTGCTGCTGAAATTCTTTCCACGAGGTCAACGCCAATTTCACACCGAAACCGTTGGTCCAAAGTACTTCCTGCGATTCGTCCAGCAGTGCCAGGAAAAACCGCCGCTGTTCGTGACTTCCCTCACCCTCTACGTACCAGTTTCCAACCGCATTGTTCACCTCCGCGACGTCGGCCCTGGATGGGCTCAACCAGCGGCCGTCGAAAGTGAATGGCCGATCTGGCGAAATCGCCGCAAACCGCTCAACATCGTCACCTCTGAGGCGAGTCATCATCACTGATTCAACCCCTTCGAGTGCTTGTGCTGGCAGTTTGTTACTCTTCACCCGACCCCAGACATCGGTTATCCGGTCACCAAGCTGTTCACCGACCTGATACAGCCGATCCCGATCTTTATCGGACAGACTCGGATCTCCGATCCAGACCAACCACTCCAGCAGACGCACCGCATGGCGCCAGTTATCGCCTTCAAGACCTGAATCCCAGACAATTTCACGCAACAGTGGCAACCAATAGTCCAGAACAAACTCGGTGATTTCTTTTGGCAATTCGCGGCCGCTCAATGCGCGACCCACCGATGCCCGGGCAGTCTGTTCGGCGCGGCGTTGGCGGGCGGCTCCGCGTTCAGTCTCCAACAGCCGGACATGCAGCCGGTCAGAGCGCTGGTGTCGTTGATCAGCCTCCTGTTGCCATTGCGCTGCAAACTGGTTGAAGGGTTCAACGCTGTCTTGCTCAAAGCACTCAGTCACCCGAGTCACGAGTTCGTCGAGTTGTTCGAGTAAGGATCGCGACGACCGGCCTCCGGAATCACTCCAGCCTCGCCAGTCCATCAGACTATCCAGCCATGACAGCAGGCTGGGGTCTATCACGGTGGAAGTCTCTGACGCCATTCGCCACGCCAGGAAAAACCGCAATCGGGCAATTCGCTGCACCAACACCGGATGAAGGCCAGAGGTCCGAAGAAAGACGTCCATGATGCGGTCAGCAATATAAGCCGCATTCACTTGCCTTACCGTCCAGGTTTGAGAAACCGACCGCACCACATGGATAACCGATTCGTCTCTTTGTTCTTTCCAGCACGACTGCAGCAACGGGCGCCAGTCGGTGACTTGCTCCGCCGCAATCCGGCCAACCGGATACGGAAGATCAGACACTCGAATACCCGCAAGAATCTCCACAATACGCTCATCCACAGGCGCTAGCGCGGTTTGACGGTTAGGGTGTTCCGGTTGTGTCGGTGCCATTCAGTCAAAGTTCCAGAAAAGGCAGGCAAAGAATTGGTTTGGATTCCGCTATTTAACAATCATTTGCATTCCAGCACGGCATAGCCCGGACGTCCAGCAGCACTGCGTTTCAGTTTGTGGCTTCGTTGCAATAGCGCACTAAATAACGCAGTATATCGAACACTAAATTTAGCATTGGAACGACCCGCCAAGACCTGAGCGACGCCGCTCGGAAGCCTGTCGGGGTGATAGCAATCGGGGATTATAAAAGCATGTCCGGCAATAAACTTGAGAACATTAATGTGGCCAGTCAGGAAGCACTGATTACACCTGAGGCACTGAAACAGGAAATGCCGTTGTCAGACGCCGCGGCGGCGACCGTTAGTCGTGGCCGACAGGCCATTTATGACATCATGGACGGTAAAGACCATCGGCTGTTTGTCGTGGTTGGGCCTTGCTCCATTCACGACATCAAGGCAGCGCGGGAATATGCCGACAAGTTGAAGGCATTGGCCGATGAAGTCAGCGACACCTTGTGTATCGTCATGCGTGTCTATTTCGAGAAACCCCGCACGACAGTCGGCTGGAAGGGTCTGATCAACGACCCTCACCTAAACGATTCTTTCGATATTGAGCAAGGCCTGCATATCGGTCGACGTCTGTTGCTTGATATTGCCGAACTTGGGCTGCCCACGGCAACTGAAGCACTGGACCCGATTTCTCCACAGTACCTTCAGGATACCATTGCCTGGTCTGCCATTGGTGCACGAACTACCGAGTCCCAAACCCACCGTGAAATGAGCAGCGGTCTGTCCATGGCCATCGGTTTCAAGAATGGCACCGATGGCAGTCTTGATGTCGCCGTCAATGCCATGAAGTCTGTCTCCCACCCCCACAGTTTCCTTGGAATTGATCAAAAGGGGCAAGTCTCCATTGTCCGTACCAAAGGCAATGCCTATGGCCACGTGGTGCTTCGAGGTGGCGGTGGCAAGCCCAATTACGACTCCGTTAATGTGGCACTGTGTGAACAGGCGCTGGCCAAAGCCGGGCTGCGTCAATCGATAATGGTTGATTGCAGTCATGCCAATTCCAGTAAAGATCCTGGCATCCAGCCTTTGGTATTGCAGGACATTACGCACCAGATCCTGGAGGGTAACCAGTCTATTCAAGGGCTGATGGTTGAAAGTCACCTTCACTGGGGTAACCAGTCCATTCCGGATAACCTGGACGATCTAAAATACGGTGTTTCGGTTACCGATGCGTGCATTGACTGGCCAACCACTGAAAAAGCATTGCGCGATATGCGCACCCGTCTCAAGGACGTACTGCCCAACCGGGTAAAGTAAGGTTTCAGGCTGACCACCTAAACGAACAAGGGAACCGCGCCATGGTGCGGTTCCCTTGTTTTGGGCTCCCAATACTGGGCCTGACATCCATCACTGCACCAGATCCTAGACTTCGCTGGTTTGCCCCATCCAGTCCAGCCGGGACCGCAATTGCACCACATTGCCGATAATCACCAGTGTGGGTGCCGGCACCTGACTGGCCTCGACCTTCTTCACGATGGTGTTGAGCTCGCCCACAATGACCTGCTGTTCCGGCGTCGTACCCTTCGACACCAGGGCCACAGGCATAGTCTCAGACATACCATGAGCCATCAATTCACGCGTGATGATTGGCAGCCCAACCAACCCCATGTAAAACACCAGCGTCTGGTTGTTCTGGACAAAATCATTCCAGGGTAAGTCACAGGTATCATTTTTCAAATGCCCGGTCACGAATCGGACAGACTGGGCGTAGTCCCGATGTGTTAACGGGATTCCAGCATAGGCCGCACAACCGGAGGCGGCGGTAATGCCCGGCACCACCTGGAACCGGACACCCGCCGCCGCCAGGGTCTCTATCTCTTCACCACCCCGGCCGAATATAAATGGATCTCCACCCTTGAGGCGCACCACGCGACGACCCGCCTGTGCCAGCTCCACCAATCGTTGGTTGATCTGGTCCTGTGGCAGGGTATGGTTGGCACGCTGCTTACCAACGTGGATCATTTCCACTTCCGGTGGAATCAAAGCCAGGATTTCCTTGGACACCAGCCGATCAAAGAGTACGACCTCCGCCGACGTAAGTACCCTGTAAGCCTTCAAAGTCAAAAGCTCGGGATCGCCTGGGCCGGCACCGACCAAAAAGACTTCTCCTGCTGAGCTGTTACTGCTTTGAGTAACCGGATTTGCCCGATACCGGGCCGGCAGCGTCGGTATACCCGTACGCTGCTGTACCGGGGATGAATCGTTCTGACGTTGATCGCTCATTGAATCCTTTCGATGCCTCCCATGTAGGGTTTTAGTGCGTCGGGCACCGAGATGCTGCCATCCACCTGCTGATAGTTCTCAAGAACGGCTATCAATGCCCGGCCAACCGCGAGACCGGAACCGTTCAGCGTATGCACCGGCTCCGGCTTACCGGTCTCCGGGTTACGCCAGCGCGCACTCATACGGCGTGACTGAAAATCCCGGGTGTTACTGCAGGAAGAAATCTCTCGATACTTCTCCTGACCCGGCAACCAGACTTCCAGATCGTAGGTGCAAGCGGCTGAAAACCCGAGGTCGCCGCCACAGAGCTGCACCACCCGATAAGGCAACGCAAGCAATTGAAGGACTTTTTCCGCATGCCCGGTCAGAGCCTCAAGCGTCGCTTCAGAGTCTTCAGGCCGGACAATATGAATCAGTTCAACCTTGTCGAATTGATGTTGTCGAATCATACCGCGGGTGTCTCGGCCATAGGAACCGGCCTCACTCCGAAAACACGGGGTGTGACACACCAATTTCAGAGGAAGCTCGCTGGCATCCAGGATGCTGTCACTGACCAGATTCGTCGCTGGCACTTCCGCCGTCGGAATCAGATAAAGCGGCTTCTCTCCTTCGGTTTTGAACAGATCTGCCTCAAATTTTGGCAGCTGCCCGGTACCGTACAGCGTTTCCGCGTTTACCAGATAGGGTACGTAAGCCTCGGTGTAACCATGCTCGCTGGTGTGAAGGTCGAGCATGAATTGCGCCAGCGCCCGATGCAGTCGTGCAACCGGGCCGCGCATTACCGCGAAACGGGAGTGAGCCAGACGCGTGGCGGTTTCAAAATCCAGTCCGCCAAGTTGCTCGCCCAGGCTGACGTGGTCTTTCGGTTCAAAATCAAAAGACGGGATGACACCCCACTTCCGAATCTCAACATTGTCTTCTTCGCTGTCGCCCGCCGGCACCGATTCATCCGGCACATTAGGGATACCCGCCAGAAATCCATTGAGCTCTTCCTGCAGCTCACGCAGTTGGTCTTCCGCCTCCGAACGCTGGCTCTTCAAATTGTCGACTTCGTCCAATAGTGGCTGAATGTCTTCACCGGCGGCTTTGGCCTTACCAATCGACTTGGAGCGTTTGTTCTGCGCGCTCTGGAGCGTTTCTGTTCGGACCTGAAGTGATCGACGTTGCTCTTCCAGTTTTTCAAAGGTGGCCTGATCAAAGGTAAAGTGTTTGATGGCCAATCGACGAGCGATGTCTTCCGTCTGATTCCGAACACGTTTGGGATCGAGCATGGGTATCCTGTGACTCTGATGAGTGAAACTATTTGATGAAGGCCGTGGCTAAATCCGTACCCGGCTTCGGGTCAAGCTTGAGGGCATTATACCTGTCGAAATCTGTTAGGCCACCGCGAAGGGTCAGCACACGCCGTTAAGTCAAATTACGGATCCCAACGAACACCCCCACCGCACCACAACAATCCAATGCTACTCCTCTTCTGGGTAGCGCTTGATTGGACTGTCGCTGTTTTTATTGTCCAGCCACGCCCGCTTTTCCGCCAGTTTGATTTCCATGCCCCGTTTGACCGGCGCATAGTATCGCCGGTCTTTTATCGCTTTGGGGAGATAGACTTCACCCGCTGCAAAAGCATCCGGTTCATTATGGGCGTAGCGATAGTCGTCGCCATGGCCGAGGCTTTTCATCAGCTTGGTCGGTGCATTCCTCAGGTGTACCGGTACCTCATAGTCAGGCTCGCCGCGTATATCCGCCACACACAAGTTGTAAGCGTTATAAACCGCATTGCTCTTGGGCGCCAGGGCGATGTATGTCACGGCTTGCGCCAGAGCCAGTTCGCCCTCAGGAGAACCCAGGCGCTCAAGAGACTCCCAAGCATCGAGGCATAACCTGAGTGCCCGCGGGTCAGCATTTCCAATGTCTTCGCTGGCGATTCGCACCAATCGACGAGCCACGTAAAGCGGGTCACAACCACCATCCAGCATGCGACACATCCAGTAAAGAGCACCATCGGGATCGGAACCACGAACGGATTTGTGGAGTGCGGAAATCTGGTCGTAAAAAACATCACCACCCTTGTCAAATCGACGCAGGCTGGTTTGCAGCACTTGCTCCAGGTGCTGTTCCGTGATTCTGACTACGCCCTGCTCGTCCGCTTCAGCAAGGTCGGTGCCCACCTCCAGAATGTTCAACGCCCGCCGAGCGTCACCACCCGCCGCGCTGGCGATCAATGCCAGCACAGAATCGGCTACGGCGAACTCTCCAGCTAACCCTTCAGGCGCTGTCAGAGCCCGCCGGAGCAGCCGCAGGAGATCCTCATCGTCGAGGTTTTTCAGCACATAGACCCGGGTTCGGGACAACAGGGCACTATTGAGTTCAAATGAGGGGTTTTCGGTGGTCGCACCGACAAAGACAAAGGTGCCGTCTTCAATATGGGGCAAAAAAGCGTCTTGCTGACTTTTGTTGAAGCGGTGTACTTCGTCAACGAACAACAAGGTGTCGCGTCCTTCGGACTGCTTGCGATACTTTGCCCGATCGACCACGGCACGGATGTCCTTTACCCCGCTCAGGACCGCCGACACGGTTTCAAAGCTGAGTTCACCGATGTTAGCCAGCAGGCGGGCAAAAGTGGTTTTGCCAACGCCTGGCGGGCCCCAGAGAATCATCGAATGCAGTTGGCTGTGCTCAACTGCCCGCCTCAGAGGTTTACCGGGGCCGACCAGATGCTGCTGACCAACATACTCGTCCAGGGTGGCTGGCCGCATTCTGGCGGCCAGGGGCCGAAAGCCCTTCGAGTCTTCGAACAACCCTTCCTGCATCAGCTTCCGCCTTTAATTACATCCACACCTTCCGGGTAACTCAGCACAAACGCGTTGTCACTGAGAGGGCTGTTCAGCTCGATATCGGTGAAACTCAAGATGCTGCGCTGGCCCAGGGAATCCTCCAGTCGCATTTCCTCCAGTTTACCGTTATAAAATTTCATTCTCAGTGACACAAATAAAGAGTCCGGATTCTTTGGCACCAGGGTGAACGCGGTGGCGTTCGTGTCCAGTTTTTGCGATGACACATCGTAATTCTTGGACAGGTTGCTGACGTCCCCACTCAACAACATTGCCGGCGTGTTGGCGGCTTGCTGATCCAGTGCGTGAATCGTTACCTGCTCCAGGTCCGGATCGTACACCTCAACCTGCTCATTGTTGGATGCGATAAACTGGGCCATGGGCTGACGGGTTTCCCAATAGAACAAACCGGGACGTTTTGCCTTCAAGGTACCGCGGGTTTCCTGCACGTCATTACCACTGGCATCCACAACGATTTGAATAAAACTGGCCTGAAAAGTCCGGTATTCCCGCAGTTCATTGGCCAACTGCTCGGCGGCATCACCGTCGGTTGACGCCCCTTCAGCCGCCACAACCGCAGAGACGCCCAGGACCCACGATAATAAAAACATCCAAATGCGGTTACGAACCATCGTTTGTACTCCTAATCTCGGGGTGGTGGTGGCGCCAGCACTTCTCGGGCGCCATTGTTACCTGCGGAACTGACAACACCCGAAGCCTCCATGGCTTCCACCAGGTTAGCGGCTCGGTTATAGCCAATCTTGAATTTTCGTTGAACGGAGGAAATCGAGACGCGCCGGCCCTCGGTGACAAAAGCGACCGCCTCATCAAACAGGGAATCCGACTCGTTGTCGCCGCCTTCGGACAGACTCGGCACACCGGGGAGATATTCGCCCTCCGCGCCATTGAGGATATCCTCAACAAACACCGGTTTTCCACGTGCTTTCCAGGCACTCACCACCCGGTGTACTTCGTCATCATCCACAAAAGCACCGTGCACGCGCACGGGCAGGCCCGAGCCGGGAGGCAGATACAGCATATCCCCATGCCCCAGAAGCTGCTCGGCACCGCCTTGATCAAGCACCGTTCGTGAATCAATTTTTGACGACACCTGAAATGAGATTCGGGTTGGGATATTCGCTTTAATCAGACCGGTAATAACATCCACCGATGGTCGCTGAGTCGCCAAAATCAAATGAATACCCGCCGCCCGCGCCTTTTGCGCAATACGGGCAATCAGCTCTTCCACCTTTTTGCCAACGATCATCATCATATCGGCAAATTCGTCGATCACCACCACGATGAAAGGCAGGGTGTCCAGCGCGGGACGCTGCTGCTCATCGTCATCAAGATATTCATCTGGTTTCCAGAACGGGTCCAGCAATGGCTCACCCGCATCGATCGCATCCTTGATCTTGCGGTTGTATCCCGCCAGGTTACGAACCCCAAGGTTGGCCATTAACTTATAGCGCCGCTCCATCTCCGCCACACACCAGCGCAAGGCGTTGGCGGCTTCTTTCATATCGGTGACCACGGGCGCCAACAGGTGTGGAATGCCATCGTATATGCTCAGTTCGAGCATTTTAGGGTCGACCATGATGAAGCGAACTTCCTCCGGCGTCGCCTTAAGCAGCATGCTCAGCAGCATGGCGTTAACGCCCACGGATTTGCCTGAACCGGTGGTGCCCGCTACCAGCAAGTGAGGCATTTTGGACAAATTGGCAACCATCGGATTGCCGCCAATGTCGTTGCCCAACGCCAATGTCAGCGGCGACGAAGAGTCCTGAAATACCTTGGCTTCGAGTACTTCGCTCAGCCGAACCATTTCCCGTTCTTCATTCGGTATTTCGATACCAACCACTGATTTTCCGGGAATCACTTCCACCACACGCACGCTCAACACCGCAAGCGAGCGTGCCAGGTCCTTGGCGAGGTTGGAAATCCGGCTGACTTTGACGCCCGCGGCCGGTTTTATCTCAAAGCGCGTAATAACCGGGCCTGGATTCACTTCAACCACTTCCACCGTCACCCCGAAGTCCGCCAGTTTTTCTTCCACCAGGCGAGACATATGCTCAAGCGACTCTTGGGAATAGCCTTTTTCCTGATGTTGCTCGGGCGGGTCCAACAGGGAAATTGGCGGAATTTCGCTTTCCATGTCGTCAAACAGTGACGGCTGGGTCTCGACCTTTGGTTTGGAATCGACTTCGTCACGCTTGAATGGGGCGATTTTTACCGATTTCGCAATACCGCTCTTACTGGCGGCCGGCGCATTGCCGTTGGTCGTTTGTTTGGCCGGCAACGACTCCGGTGCCGACTTGGACCACTCGATTCCGCCAGAGTCAGCGGATGTGAAACTTTCAATGCGTGCGGGCTCTTCGGATTGGCTGGCGAGCCCGTCCAGCCCGGGCTCCCGGCGCTCACTCAAGGCGGACCGGGGCTTCTTGGGTTTGCCAATGCCCAACAGACGTTTCCACCACGACCGGCCAGACGCCTTTACGCGATCGTTGAGCACTGGCGGTTCTGGTTGTGTGGTTTTCCTGGCACTTCTAGTGGGTGGCAGTCGTGCGGACAAGTCCTCCTTCAAACCCGCCGGTTCGGGCTTTTCGCCTACTTGCGGTTTACTCGTTACCAGCGACCGAAAGGATTTCAGTATCCGTAAGGTAAAGGCGCCGACACGGTCCATCAACTGGAACCAGGACAAACCGAGTGCGACGGTCAGCGCAAACAAAAAGATGGCAACCAGCAGCAGCGTGGTCGCTGGCAGGTTAAACAGCCGCACCATGGCGTCGGATACCTCAGCGCCCAGCACGCCTCCGGATGACGCCCTAAGGCCGAACAGGGAATAAAGTGATAACAGACTGGTGGCCGACAGTAAGATCAACAGAAACCCGCAAAACCGTACCATGAACAACGGCCAGTGAAGGTCCAGCGGCTCATGCCTTAAGCGCACCAACATCAGAGCATAGCCGGCAATCATGACGGGGAACAAAAACGCAACATGACCAAAGAAGACCATGAGCAGGCTCGCCAGCCATGCTCCGGTTCGGCCTGCATAGTTGGCCACCTGGGTTTCGTGGCCAAAACTCGCCCATCCTGGGTCCATTGTACTGAAGGTGACCAGCGCCATGGTCAGGTAGATACACAGAGCAACCATCGCAATGACCGCTCCCTCACGCGTACCCTGGGTGATCAGGCGACGGAAGCGCTGTTGCTTGTCAGTCAGTTCAGACGCTTGTTTCGCTTTTTTGGGTTCGGCCATGAATGATCAGTGATTCCGTTGGTTTCCCGTTGTACCTGCACCGGCCCGACGGGTCAGGCGGACAGCGCCGCCAGACCCCTTTTCAGGTCAACTTTCAGGTCATCGATCGACTCTATGCCGACCGATATGCGTATCAGATTGTCGGTTATTCCGGCATGGGCTTTATCGTCAGGCGATAGTCGGCCATGGGTGGTGGTGCCTGGATGGGTAATGGTGGTTTTCACATCACCCAGATTCGCAGTGATCGAAATCATCCTCGTGGCATCGATGAAGGCCCAGGCCTTGTCTTGCCCCCCCGTTACCGTAAATGACAAAACCCCACCGAAACCGGTTTGCTGGCTTGCGGCCAATTCGTGCTGGGGGTGCGATTTCAGGCCGGCGTAATAGACACGCTCGACACCCACTTGTTGCTGGAGCCACGTCGCCAACTCTAACGCATTCTCACAATGAGCGCGCATACGAATTGGTAAGGTTTCCAAACCCTTGAGGAATACCCAGGCGTTAAAGGGGCTCAGGGTTGGGCCAGCCGAACGCAGAAATCCATAGACCTCATCCATCAGACGGTTGGGACCGACAACCACACCACCAATGCAACGGCCTTGGCCGTCGAGGTATTTCGTAGCGGAGTGAATCACAATGTCGGCGCCAAACTCGAAGGGACGCTGCAATACCGGCGTACAGAAGCAGTTATCAACCACAAACAAAGCATCCGCAGCGTGCGCCAGCTTGGCCAGCGCAGCCATATCTGCGACTTCACAGAGTGGATTCGACGGGGTCTCGATAAACAGCATTTTGGTTTCAGGCCGAATGGCCTGCTGCCACTCATCCAGGTCGGTAAGCGCAACAAAAGAGGTTTCTACACCGAAACGAGCCATGTATTTTTGAAACAGGACATTGGTGGTGCCAAACACACCTCGAGAGCACACCACGTGATCGCCGCTTTGCAGCAGTGCCATACACGTACTGAGAATGGCGGCCATGCCAGAGGCTGTGGCGACCGCGCGCTCACCGCCTTCCATAGCGGCTATACGAGCTTCAAACGCTTGCACCGTCGGGTTGGTAAACCGTGAATAGATATTACCCGGCTCATCACCGCCGAATCGAGCCGCGGCCTGCGCTGCGCTGCCATAGACAAAACTGGACGTCGGAAAAATCGCGTCACTGTGCTCCAACTGCCCCGTTCTGATCTGCCCTGCCCGGACCGCAAGAGTGTCCACCGAGACGCCTTCGAGGTCGGATTCCGGAATCATGGTGTGCTCTTCACGACGGTACGTCATGTTATCTGCCTCAATCTTCGTCGTTGTATAGGTCGATAATGCCATTATCGATCATCTGACTGTCGTTGTTCCTGGATTGATTGTCGTCATTGCGCTGGGCTTCCAGCCGCTGCAAATAGGCCTGATCGATGTCACCGGTGACGTAATCACCGTCAAATACCGAGCACTCCCAGCGTTCTATCTCCGGGTTGACGTCGTTAACACAATCGATCAGATCGCTTAAATCCTGGTAGAGCAACCAATCAGCACCGATCAGGGTCTGGATTTCCTCAATGGTTCGATCATGCGCAATCAGCTCGCTTGCGGCCGGCATATCAATGCCATATACATTGGGATACCGAACCGGTGGCGCTGCAGAGGCAAAATAGACCTTGCGCGCACCCGCGTCCCGAGCCATCTGAACGATTTCCTTGCACGTGGTACCACGAACAATCGAATCGTCTACGAGCATGACGTTCTTGCCGCGGAATTCCAGGTCAATAGGGTTGAGTTTTTGCCGTACGGATTTCTTCCGCAGTTTCTGACCGGGCATTATGAACGTGCGGCCAATGTACCGGTTTTTTATGAACCCTTCCCGAAACTTGACGCCCAGCCTGTGGGCCATTTGCATGGCCGATGTTCGGCTGGTGTCCGGGATGGGCATCACCACGTCTATATCGTGGTCCGGACGTTCCCTCATGACCTTGTCAGCCAGAGTCTCCCCCATTCTAAGCCGCGCCTTGTAGACAGACACCTTGTCGATAATGGAGTCAGGACGAGCAAAATAAACGTGCTCGAAAATGCAGGGAATGAGGTGGGGGTCTTCTGCACACTGCTCGGTGTACAAAGTGCCGTCCGTTTCTATGTAAACCGCTTCACCCGGCGCGATGTCCCTGACCAAGGTAAAGCCCGCGGCGCTCAGCGCTACACTTTCAGAGGCAATCATGTAGGCCTCACCCGCCTCGGTTTTCTTGACGCCGTAGCAGACCGGGCGAATTCCCTTTGGGTCACGGAAGCCCACAATGCCGTAGCCGGTAACCATCGCAATGACAGCGTACGCGCCGCGACAACGTTGGTGAACCGATCGCACAGCCGCAAAAATGTCGTCTTTGGTTGGGTTAAGTTTGCCGAGTTTCTGCAGCTCATGAGCAAATACATTCAACAGAACTTCGGAATCCGAATTGGTATTGATATGACGGAGATCGGTACGGAACAAATCCTGGCTGAGGTCATCGGCGTTGGTCAGATTACCGTTGTGCGCAAGCGTAATGCCATACGGGCTGTTGACGTAGAAAGGCTGCGCTTCGGCGGAACTTGAGCTTCCGGCCGTGGGGTAACGCACGTGGCCAATACCCACATTGCCCACGAGGCGGCGCATGTGGCGGGTGCGAAAGACATCACGCACCAAGCCATTGTCCTTACGTAAAAAAAATCGCTCATCCTGGAACGTTACAATACCCGCTGCATCCTGGCCCCGGTGCTGTAAAACCGTCAACGCATCATATAGCGTCTGATTCACGTTGGAAGTACTGACGATACCGACTATTCCACACATGGGTGCTGCGTTCTCCAGAGCATTTAAAACAGAATGTTAGCGAGACGTGTTCGCTGGCAATGGCACTCCGGACTCACCGGTACTGACAGGACCCAGAAACCGTCCAAACTCATCGCCCAACGTACGTCGGGACCAATCTTCGACCACCGCCAGGCGATCGATCATAATAGAGGTACGCCACCAGGTATCTTCAGCCAGTGGCGTGTAGCGCGTAAAGGCAATGCCCACGATGACCACAACAAGGCCCCGCAACATACCAAATCCCATCCCCAACACCCGGTCGGTTGCCGTCAAACCCGTGGCACGAATCAGATGACTGATCATATTATTAATAATCGCGCCGATGATCAGTGTACCGAAAAACAGGATCGCAAAGGCTGCGATCAATCGAACCAATGGTGTTTCGACGGTGCTTTCAAGCAAAGACTGCATTTGGGGATGGAAAGTTCGCGCCAGTATGAAGGCACCAACCCAGGTCACCAGCGACAATGCTTCTTTTACGAAGCCGCGCTTCAGACTGATTAGTGTGGATACCGCTATCAGGGCGATGATGACCCAGTCAATCCAGATCAGCGCATTCATGGGCAACTCAGTGGCAAATCGAGAGCGCGAATTCTATCAGGAAACGGCACGACACCAAACAGCTAAAGTGGAATCCGGCTTGGTCTGTGTCTCATCTGGTTCATTCGTTAATCAACTGCACAACGCTGCAGGCCTTGATTGACGCCTTGTTCCGTTTCCATCCGGAACCACCATGCCGTCGCCACCGCGCCTTACTCTAAAGGCCCTGGTGGCTCAATCGGCTAACGAATGAACCAGACGAGACACTAACGCTCGCTGGATGTCACCAGTCCATTGAGATTAAACTCGGCATCCAGGCGTTTTTTAGCCACTTCAGCGTCGCTTTTACTGGCAAAGGGGCCGGAGAAAACACGGGTAAAGACTGTATCGCCTTTCTCAACACGCTGGATATGAGAGTCGTACCCTTTTTTGCGGACGTTTTCTCTGAGGCGTCGGGCGTTGTCGACGTCGCCAAAACTGCCCAATTGCACAACCCAAGCGCCCTCCAGGGAGCGAGTGTATTCCGCCGACTCACTGCCATCACTTGCCGTGGTTTCCTGTTGCTGCTCTGGTTCCGGCTCAGTCATAGGTGCAACGGCGGCTTGTTCACCGCTTACGGGCGGCTCGGTCTCGGCCGGTGCGGCAGTACCAGATTCTGACGTTGCGGCAGGCGTCTGCGAATTCGATTCGACAAGCTGGTTGTCGGTCATCGGCGTAACGGAACCGTTAGTGGACTCTTCGAGGTGGTAGGAAGGTGCGTCTTGCTCGGGAACGGGCGGTGCCTGAACCTCCGGGAATGGCGGCTCCTCAGGAATGTCGATAACGCGGGATGAGCGGTCAGTATGGGGCTCGTCGAATAGCATCGGGACGAAAATAACCGCCAGACACACTAAAACCAATGCACCGATCACCCGCTGCTTGAGCCCATCCACTTTACACATACCCCTTTGAGTTCATAAATTCGATCCGTTACCAGGCATTCACTGCGAAGAAAAGCCGCTTGTATTCCTTCAACATGGATACTAACTGTCGGCCGACTATAACTCAAAAGGCGACACTAACCATGACTGATGTTTAATGCCGACGTGTACTGTCTTTCCTGACCTGCACTTCAACCGTTGGCCACAGGTGCGGTGGACACGCACTGACAGTGAGACGTCGGACTTAGGCTGGAAACTAGACCGCGAGCAGGTGCGCTCGGGCCTGCGCGACCGTATGGAAGGAGCCAAACACCACCACGATGTCGGCGTCGCAGGCACGTGCCATTGCGAGATCGGTCGCCGCTGAAATAGTGTCGGCCTGCAATACATCGGAGGCCGCTAACCTGGGCTCCAGAATCACCGCCAAGTCCTTAACGTTCAGCCCGCGGGGCACACTAAGCCCACCCAAAACCCAGTGGTCTACTTGCGCCACCAATGCGGAAACGACGCCCAAGGCGTCCTTATCTGCCAGGCAACCATACACTGCGAAAATCCGGCGACCGGTTGTTTTCAGCTTTGCCAGCCTCTTCGCTAACCAGCGCGCAGCGTGAGGGTTGTGTCCGACATCGACGTATACATCGGGTAGCCGATGAATCCGTTCGAAACGGCCAGGCACGGTCACCGTGTCAAGACAATTTGCAATCGCTTGATTAGGTACATCCGGCTGCAAGTAACGTAAAGCCTGCACGGCCGCCGCTACGCTGGTTTCAGGAAGCGGCCCCGCTGAGATCATTAAAGGGTCCAAATCGTCTGCCAGCGTTAATTTCAGGCGCTCGCCGTGAGGCTCAACATGATAATCGATACCGCAGCGTATCAGTGGTACTTTTTGAGCCTGCGCTTGCTGTAAAACCGAGTTTGGTGGGTCTATATCAGCATAGATGGCAGGCTTCGAAAATCGAAGAATACCGGCCTTTTCAAAGCCGATTTTCTCCCGGTTATCGCCCAACCACGCTGTATGATCAATATCCACTGACGTGATGATTGCCAGATCTGCGTCCAGCACATTCACCGCATCCAACCGGCCACCAAGTCCAACTTCCAGTATCCAGTCATCAACTCCGTGCGCTTCCATGATCAGGAATGCCGCTAATGTGCTGAACTCAAAGTAGGTCAGGGAAACACTACCCCGCGCCTTTTCTATTTGTTCAAAGGCAGCCACGATGGATCCGTCGTCGACGTCGACGCCATTGATTCGAATGCGTTCGTTGTAACGCTCAAGGTGGGGGGACGTATAGGCGCCCGTTGTTCTGCCAGCAACTCGCAGCAGAGCCTCCAGACAGGCAACGGTACTGCCTTTGCCATTGGTGCCGGCAACGGTTATGACACGGGACGCAGGCTTGCGCGGGAATAGTTTGCGGAGTACTAGCAACACACGATCCAGCCCCAGGTCTATTTCCTGGGGGTGGATCGACTCAAGGTAACTCAGCCACTGGTTTAGCGTCGCCGGGGAAGCCGGAGCTTGAGTTTCCTCAACCCCACTATCAGGCTTCTGGCGCATCAACTTCCGGTTTTTCGCTGATATCAAACTCAATGGGCGCTTCTTTAGCCGGTTTCTCTAAGCCAGTCAGCTTGGCCAATACGGCTGCGATTCGCTCACGCATTTTGTGCCGGTGGAGAATGATATCAATAGCACCATGTTCCAACAGAAATTCACTGCGCTGAAAGCCCTCGGGTAACTTCTCGCGAACCGTTTGCTCGATCACGCGTGGGCCTGCGAAGCCGATCAGGGCATTGGGCTCTGCAATGTTCAGGTCACCCAACATGGCGAGACTGGCAGAAACACCCCCAAACACAGGGTCAGTCAGCACTGAGATGTAAGGAATACCCTCTTGTTTCATCCGCTCCAGCACGGCTGCCGTTTTTGCCATCTGCATCAGCGACAGTATTGCCTCTTGCATGCGTGCTCCACCACTGGCCGAAAAACAGACCAGTGGAATGCGCTCCTTCAGGGCAATATTGGCAGCGCGGACAAATTTTTCGCCAACTACCTGGCCCATCGACCCGCCAAGGAAGTTAAATTCAAAGGAACACGCCACCAACTGGACGCCAAGCGTGGACCCCCGCATTACAACCAGCGCGTCTTTTTCACCGGTGTTTTTTTGATTCTGAACCAGGCGCTCTTTATAGCGGCGTGTGTCTTTAAATTTCAGTCGATCCCACGGTTCCAGGTCGGCGGCAATTTCTTCTCGGCCGTCTTCGTCCAGAAAAATATCAAGACGACGACGCGCAGACAGACGCATGTGATGGTTGCACTTTGGACAAACGTCAAGATTTTTATCCAATTCCGGCTTGTACAAGAAAGCCCCACACTTGGGACATTTTTTCCATAGACCTTCCGGAACACTGGTGCGCTGCTTCGATTCCGAGCGGATCATGCTCGGCATGATCTTATCCAGCCAATTGCTCATGATGTCATCCTGTCCGTTGATGCTTGTCAATCACTGCGTCGCGCTGTGAGTCAGGAGGCCAGTCCATCCAGCGCTTCACGCATAGGGTGCAACAGATCCGTAAGCGCTTGATTGAGTTGCGCCGGATTGTTCTGATTTCGGGCTATTGTATCGACCAGGACGCTCCCCACAATTACACCATCGGATACCTTTCCCACGGCCGCTGCAGTTTCTGCGTCCCGGATGCCAAACCCGACACCTACCGGCAGTGCGGTAAGATTATGAATGTGCTGCACTTTGGCGGCGACTTCATCCACATTGATCTTGGCCGAACCGGTAACGCCCTTAATAGAAACATAGTACACATAACCAGAGGAATGCTCGCTGATTGCCCGGATACGATCATCTGTAGTCGTCGGAGCCAGCAAAAAGATCACATCAAGGTGTCTGGCGGAAAACAGCGGAGCCACGTTGTCAGCCTCTTCCGGTGGCAAATCGACCGTTAGAATACCGTCAACTCCGGCATCCACAGACGCATCGGCAAATACCTCAAAGCCCATGGCCTCCATTGGGTTTAGATACCCCATCAATACCACAGGCGTGGTGTCATTGGTCTCGCGAAATGTTTTCACCATCGCCAACACCTGACGCAGCGAAGTGCCGTGGACGAGGGCTCGCTCACAAGCGAGCTGAATCACCGGGCCATCAGCCATAGGGTCCGAAAACGGAACACCCAGTTCGATGATGTCAGCGCCCGCTGCCACCAATGTGTGCATCAGGTCGACGGTCTGATCCGGAGCAGGGTCGCCTGCAGTAATATAGGGAATCAATGCCTTACGTCCCTGCCCTTTCAAGGCCTTCAACACACCCTCAATACGACTCATGCCTGCTCCTGTCATTATTTTGCTTCAGGACCGACGATTCGACCCTGGGAAGGAAGTCCGTTAAAGCTCAATGCCATCCAGCTGCGCAACGGTATGAATGTCTTTGTCACCACGCCCCGACACATTGATCACAATTACTTTATCTTCACTCATCTCAGACGCCAATTTCATGGCGTAGGCCACAGCATGAGCCGTTTCCAGTGCTGGCATTATACCTTCAATCCTGGTCAGTTTGCGGAAGCCATCCATCGCCTCATCATCCGTCACCGACACATAATGCGCCCGACCAATGTCTTTCAACCAACTGTGTTCTGGCCCAACTCCGGGGTAATCCAGGCCCGCGCTGACCGAGTGTGTACCGGCAATCTGGCCGTTTTCGTCTTCCATCAGGTAGGTACGGTTGCCATGCAACACGCCAGGACGGCCGGCTGACAGCGGAGCCGCATGTTTACCTGTTTCCAGACCCAGCCCACCGGCCTCGACGCCATAAAACTCAACCGACTCGTCGGTATAGAATGGATAGAACATCCCTATCGCATTGGAGCCGCCACCGACACAGGCAACCAGTGCATCTGGTAATTTTCCTGCCTGGCTGAGACATTGCGCCCGCGTTTCACGGCCAATCACTGACTGAAAATCCCTTACCAGTAATGGATAGGGGTGTGGGCCGGCTACGGTTCCAATGATGTAGAAGGTATCGTCTACGTTAGTAACCCAATCGCGCATGGCTTCATTCATGGCGTCTTTCAGAGTTCGAGTTCCACTTTCAACCGCGTGAACCTCGGCTCCCAGCAGTTTCATGCGAAAAACGTTCAACGATTGACGCTGAACATCCTCTGCACCCATGAACACGTGGCACTCCAGCCCGAGTCGCGCGCAAACTGTTGCAGTGGCCACACCATGCTGGCCAGCACCGGTCTCCGCAATGATTCGCGTTTTACCGAGGAAGCTTGCCAACAACGCCTGGCCTATCGTGTTGTTTATTTTGTGGGCACCAGTATGATTCAAATCTTCTCGTTTTAACCAGATTTGAGCGCCACCGGCGGCCTTGGTAAGGCGCTCGGCAAAGTAAAGGGGGCTTGGACGTCCCACATAATGCGCCAGATCGAAGTCGAACTGAGCCTGAAAGTCCGGATCCTTTTTAAGACGCAGGTACTCTCGCTCCAGCGTCATGAGCGAGTCCATCAAGGTTTCCGATACAAATCGCCCGCCATAATCGCCAAAATGGCCGCGCGTATCCGGAAGCATCGCCAGCATCTCTTCAGTCAGTTTTATCGACACGATGTACCTCTCTTAAAAAATTTTTCATGCGAGCCGGGTCTTTAATCCCCTTCTCGCGCTCGACTCCACCACTCACATCGACGGCCCAAGGTCTAACCTGCTCTATGGCGCGGGCCACATTATCAGAATCCAGACCGCCCGCCAAAATCAGCGGCACAGGGCGAATCGCCGGAATCAGGTGCCAATCAAAGCGATGGCCCGTACCGCCGAAACGGTCCGGATCATAGGCGTCCAGAAGCAAACCCGACGCTCGTTGATAGGTTTTGAACGCATCGTCAATCTGAGATTGCTGCTGCACCCGAATGGCCTTGATCCAGCGCCGGCCAAACTGGTGACAGAACTCAGCGGGTTCGTCACCATGGAACTGAAGAGTGTCCAATGGCACGTCAGCAAGCACTTGGTCAACGAACGTTTTCGTCGGGTTAACAAACAAACCAACAATATTGACGAAGGCGGGCACTTTGCGCGCAATCTGGGCCGCAACCTCAGTGGATACCGCGCGAGGGCTTGGCTCGTAAAATACGAAGCCAATAGCATCCACTCCGGCCTCTACCGCGGCAATGGCATCGCTTTCCCGCGTAATACCACAGATTTTTGTACGTATACTCATTCGAACTCGCTCACTTTTAACTGAGCCAGGGGCGAACAAAGCCAGGCCCAGGGCAACTTAAAGGGATATCAAACCCTTTGGGATAGCCTACATCAACCAAGTAAAGACCCTGAGGTGGAGCGGTCACACCGGCCAGTGTTCGATCCTTGCCTGCAAGTATCTCACGAACCCAGTGCTCCGGTCGCTTTCCACACCCAACCGCCATCAACGCACCCGCTATATTCCTCACCATATGATGCAGAAAAGCATTTGCCCGAACATCAAGGACCAGGTAATCCCCAAACCGCTTCACTTCGATAGCATCCAGACGCCGATTGGGAGTTTTCGACTGACAGCCTGCGGCCCGGAAAGCTGAAAAGTCGTGCTCCCCAAGAAGCGCCTGCGCTGCTTGATTCATGATCGCAGCATTCATGGGACGAAAATTCCACGATACCTGGCTTCGTAAAATGCCTGGCCGAACAGGGTGGTTAAAAAGTACATATCGATAACGGCGATAAGTTGCTGAAAAACGCGCATGGAAATCGTCGCTGACGGATCCCGCCCAATGCACCGAGATTGACGGAGGCAAACCGGTATTAATGCCCATTACCCAGGCCCGGAGATTTCTTGTGGATGGCGTATCAAAATGCACAACCTGATAGCTGGCATGGACACCTGCGTCTGTACGTCCTGCGCACACAAGTTCCACCGGGTGGTCGGCCACCTTTGAGATCGCCTTGACCAATGCACCCTCAACGGTTGGCACTCCTGACTTCTGATATTGCCAGCCATGAAAGCCGGAACCATCGTACTCAAACACAAGCGCGACGCGACCGCAGCCAATGGCGTCGTCTGTCGTCAGATTTAGCGGAGACTGGAACAAGAATTATACCGACTGAATGACTGTGCAGGATTGCAAAGCAAAACGCCGGAGACCTTATGGCCACCGGCGTTTTGCACTTTACGGGGTATTATAACGAATTCCTAAAGCGTTTTAAGAAGATCCTGGGCTTCAACTTTTTGATCGTTGTCACCTTCAATTGAAACCTCTTCGAGGATATCTTTGGCACCGTCGTTGTCACCCATTTCAATATAGGCTCGCGCCAGATCCAGTTTGGTGGCAGCTTCATCGGTTCCAGCGAGGAAATCAAAGTCTTCGTCGTCGCCCAACTCCGATTCATCGATATCCTTCTTCGCCGATTTTGATGCTACTGACCCGGCACCATCTGCCTTACTGACATCCTTTTCTGGCTCCACAACAGGAGCCTCCGACAAATCAGAGTTGCCTTCGTTCAGATCGGAGTCTTCAGCCATCAGTTTGTCCAGGTCATCGGATGCACCCTCTGTCTCAAGCTCATCGTTCAGAGAGGGCAAGTCACCTTTAACTTCTGAATCTGCAACCTCCTCCATCAGCGCGAGGTCCTCATCCGAGACATCCAGCTCCAGGTCATCCAGCGTCTCGTCCGAGTCCAGTGCTTCGTTATCCCCTTCTTCTTCACCGGCTACTTTTTCCAGCTCGGCATCCAATTCGTCAAGGAATGACTCGTCTAAAGCACCTTCTTTGGTCGTGGTAACTTCATCGTCGACTGAAGGCAGTTCATCGTCAAGCTCATCCTCCGTCAAACTGTCATTGTCATCCAGACCCAATGACTCAAATTCTGACTCCAGGTCCAGTGAGTCCGTATCGCCCTCACCAGACGGTTCGCTTTCCAGCGTTTCGGAGTCAAGCAGGCTTACAAAGTCATCGTCCTCATCCGATGTTTCGAGCCCCAGCTCCAAGCCGGCATCACTCTCTTCTTCAAGATCGGCCTCAGAGACTTCAAAATCCAGGCTTATATCGTCATCATCGTCGCTGGCAGAACCCTCAACCGTTGAGGTTTTAATTTCGTCATCGTTTTCCAGCTCAAGACCCGAGAGATCAAACTCTATGGGCTTATCAGACTCTGACGCCTCTGGTTCATCTTCTTTTACCGCAAACGGGGCTTCATCGGTGGACGACACCAAATCTTCATCATCCAGAGTGAAGTCTTCGAACTCATTATCAAAGTCGTCGCCTGAAGCACTGGTTTCAGTCGCTGTCTCAACCGACGCTGACGCCTCATCCTCCGGCTGCTCATATTCGCCGCTCGCATTAAAAGAATCAGAGCGCAGCTGGGATTCAAGGTCATCGATGCTGGGCATTGACTCGGCTTCTTCCAGCCGCATCCGCAATGAAGATGCCTCAGCTAACGCGTCCTCATCGTCCAGTGCCTCAAGCTCACTGTACTGTTTTTCGAACGCGCTGCGATCCTGACTATCCGCGTAGACACCCAGTAATTTGAGCCTCAAATCGGTTCGGCTCGGTTCGCGAGAAATGGCTGATTCTAATGTTTGAGCCGCCTGGTCGAGCCGACCATAAGCAATATAAGCGACTGCATCCGCCATCGGGTCCGTATCAGAGGCACCTGCTTCGGCATCCGAATCCCGATCATCAAGGGTCAGGTCAAAGCCATCAGAGTCATCGGCTGATTCATTGTTCAGTTGCTCATAAAAAGCTTTTTCGCGGTTGGCATTTCGACGAGCGAGCATCAACAAAAGAAGCAACAACAGAACCAGCCCGCCACCCAGCGCAATCTGGTACAGGATGTTGTTGCTTATTGCATCTATGACATTGCCCGGAAAACCTTTTCCCTGTATTGCTTTTTCGGGTTCGGGTGCCGTGCTACCGGACTGCGACGCTGCTTGTTGCTGATCTGACACGGGCGCCGTCATTGACTCGTCTGGTTCCGCTTCCGATGCCGCGGCATCCATTGTTTCTTCAGTCTCTGCCGAGTCTGCGACCGGTGTCCCTTCGCCGTCAGCTGATGCCATACCATCGCTGCTGGCGTCTTCGGCTGTCGCTGTAGCGGGGCTGGACTCCGACCCGGCGGACTCAGTCGAATCAGCGGCAACATCACCGGTCACTGCTTCTGATTCGTCAGAGGTTTCAGGTTCGGCGGCCACGGTCGACTGCCCAGATTCCGGCATGGGCGGCTCAGCATCGTCCACCTGAGCTTGCGTTTGAAGGTCCGCAAGCTGAGAGTTCTTCAGCTCAATTAATCGCTGAAGTGTCTGAACCTGATCTTGAAGATCATCAACTCGGGTAGTCAGTTCTTCGTTGGCGCGACGGGTCTGGTCAAGCTGTTCCATGGCAGCGGCATCACCCGCATCCACACCACCCACTCGGCCATCGCCGCCGGCAGAACCACCGGCGCCCGCAGCCCTCGTATCGCTTTCAGGGACGACCAGACGCAGTTCATCGCCTGCCGCTCCCTCTGACGGCGCTGCACCCGCCATTGCTGTCTGAGGGGACGCTGTCGCATCGACCGAACGTTTCGGTCGTGTCAGCGCTTCGTTTTGTACGGTTACTTGCTGAATGGCTTCCGAGCGCGTCCTGACACGCATCTGCTCCGAATTTGGAATTCGAAGAACTTCACCCTGCTTCAATTTGTTGATATTGGAATCAATAAAGGCATCAGGGTTTAAATCCTGCAGCGCTAGCATCACTTGCTGCTGACTGATGTCGTCACCAGGACGAACCGCCGCTGCGATACCCCACAGGGTATCCGACGGCCCCGTCGGTCCAAAAGTGTTGCCCGATGTCGTCCGAGCAGTCGTCGATTGTGCACGCTGCTGCGGTTGCTGTGTAGGGGCGGTTATTTGTCGGGTAGACTCCGAGCGTTGCGGTGACGTTGTTGGCGCCTGCACCTGCTCCGTCAGACCTGAGTCTTCCGCGTAAACCGGCGGATCCACCAAAACCGCGTACTCACGCATGAGACGACCGCTCGGCCAGGTTATTTCAAGCAAGAAGTTCAGGTAAGGCTCGCGTACAGGCTCTCGAGAACTGACATTGACCATCAGGCCGCCATTCGGAGCTGTCACAACCTCAAAATTCAAATTGGTAAGGAAAAAATCCCGGGTAATCCCGAGCCTTTCATAACTCTGCCTGGAAGCGAGTTCGACGAAAATTTCGTCTGGGCTAACGCCCTGTGTTTTCAACAGACGGATGTCTGCATCCAGCGGCTCATTCAGATAGGATTGAAGTTCAACTTCTCCCAATCCCAACGCCTGAGCGACACCAGAGCCGAGCCCTCCCGCCAATGCCAGGGCAACCGCAAGCTTGCGTACCTTCATGCTTTTTCCTTACCAGTCTCCGTTATTCGTTACTGCTTTTTTCAAACAGAATCGGACGAGGTTGGATGACTTCCGTCAGGGTGTATCTCATTATTATAGGTCTTGCCGAACATTCTTTCGCGCAAGTATTGTTGATAAAGCCAGTTTTATCAATCAATCAGACACAATCGTTGCACCGTTTTTTCACGAAGTGGTCGGAACTTGCTGACCACGCTCGCTGTGATCTACGTTTTGCGACCTGAATCAGAGTCTAGCTCACGATTTCTCACAACGAGAACAGCAAACCCTGAAAGTAACAGGGGCGAAGACTGTTTTCAGCCTCCGCCCCAAACCGGTTATCCAAAACCGGACTCAGTTGGCATTTAACGCATGCCTAACCTCGTTCCTGTAAAATTCGCAACATACGTCGCAAGGGTTCGGCAGCGCCCCACAAGAGCTGGTCGCCCACAGTAAACGCCGATATGTACTCAGGCCCCATGGCGAGCTTGCGGATACGACCAATAGGTACGTTGAGCGTACCGGTTACCTTCGCAGGCGTCAGGTCACGTATCGAGGCGTCACGCTCATTGGGCACCACTTTGACCCAGTCGTTGGCGCCAGCCAGAATCGACTCAATCTCGGACACCGGTAGATCTTTTTTGAGCTTGATCGTTAGCGCCTGACTATGACTTCTCATTGCACCAATGCGTACACAAATTCCATCGATTGGTATGGGCTTATCACTGCGACCAAGAATCTTGTTGGTTTCACTCTGAGCCTTCCACTCTTCTTTGCTCTGACCGTTATCAAGCTGTTTATCAATAAATGGTATCAGGCTGCCTGCCAGAGGCACCTCAAAGTGCTCAGTCGGAAAACCGTCAGACCGCATGGTCTTTGTCACTTTACGATCAATTTCCAGGATTGCTGACGAGGGCTGATCCAGCAAGTCTGCAACGCCGTCACGCAACTCGCCCATTTGCATGAGGAGCTCACGCATATTCTGGGCACCAGACCCGGAAGCGGCCTGATACGTCATCGGAGCAACCCATTCGATCAGGTCTTTTTCCAGCAAACCGCCCAACGCCAGCATCATGAGACTGACGGTACAGTTACCGCCGATATAGTCTTTAACACCCCGATCCAGTGCCGTGTCAATAACGTGGCGATTCACCGGGTCGAGCACGATGACCGAATGATCTGCCATTCGCAGGGTCGATGCCGCATCAATCCAATAACCTTCCCAGCCCGCTTCGCGCAGCTTGGGGAATACGTCGCCGGTGTAATCACCACCCTGGCAGGTCACGATCACGTCCATTTCACCAAGCGCACCGAGATCAAACGCATCCTTCAGCGTCGGAACGTCTGCTTTGCCAACATCCGGTGCCGCCTGACCTGCCTGCGAGGTCGAAAAGAACACAGGGTTAATGTCCGCGAAATCGTTTTCTTCTTGCATGCGCTGCATCAGCACGGAACCAACCATGCCTCGCCAGCCTACTAGTCCAACTCGCATCATGAGCGACCCTTGAACCTCATTTTATGCCAATCCTAAGCCTGTTTCGCCGGCCCAGGATTGGGTGAATAATCCCGCAACAGCGGCATCGTGCCATTGTCGGGCCTCGAATTTTTTAAGCCCGGTCCACTAGAGTGCGGCTAATACCGCTTGCCCCATGTCCCGGGTACTCACCTTCCGGGCGCCCTCGGACATAATATCGGCCGTACGCAACCCCTGATCCAGCACCTTACTTACCGCCGCCTCTATTGCCAAAGCTGCAGATTCAGCATTCAGGCTGTATCTTAACATCATCGCAACTGAAAGAATCGTTGCTAAAGGATTGGCAATCCCCTGTCCGGCAATATCCGGCGCCGAACCGTGGCAGGGCTCGTACATCCCCTGCTTCTTCGAATTCAACGCAGCGGAAGGCAGCATGCCAATGGAGCCGGTGAGCATGGCAGCTTCGTCGGAAAGAATATCACCAAACATGTTGCCGGTCACAATCACATCGAATTGTTTCGGTGCCCGAACCAGCTGCATTGCCGCATTGTCGACATACATATGGCTAAGCTCTACATCCGGGTATTCCTTGGCGAGCTCGTTCATGATTTCCCGCCACAATACGGTGACCTCGAGCACGTTTGCTTTGTCGACCGAACACAGCTTGCCATTCCGTTGCTGAGCAGCCTCGAAAGCAACCCGACCGATCCGCCGAATTTCAGTTTCACTGTAGACGTAGGTGTTGTAGCCCTGCCTCTCGCCATTCTCGAGCACGCGCTCACCACGAGGATGCCCAAAATAGATGCCCCCGGTCAGTTCACGTACGATCAAGATATCCAGACCCGACACCACCTCAGGCTTCAGTGACGATGCCGACGCCAGTTGTGGGTAAAGAATTGCTGGCCGAAGGTTACCGAAAAGCTCCAGCCCGGAACGCAAACCCAACAAGCCCTTTTCCGGTCTAAGGGCCATTTCAAGCCCGTCCCATTTTGGACCACCTACGGCGCCAAGCAGAATAGCATCCGCTCTTTTGGCCTTGTTCATTGTCTCTTCGGGTAACGGCCCTCCGGTCGCATCAATCGCCGCCCCTCCCACCAAGGCAGAATCAAACGCCAGACCGAGATCAAACGACTCATTGACCTTACGCAATACTTTTTCAGCCTCGGCAACAATCTCGGGGCCAATACCATCTCCGGGCAGCAGTAATACAGACTGACTCATTGCTTGTGTTTCCCTTTTCTTAATGAAATAACCAGGGCGCCGTGACACGGCGACTGTTTTCGTAGGATTTAATCAGCTCGGCGTCTTCCAGTGTGACCCCAATATCATCCAGGCCATTCAGTAAACAATGACGGCGAAAATCATCAACAGTGAAGCCAAACGACTCGCCTGACGGAGTGACAACGGTCTTGGCCTCCAGATCAACGGTCAGTTGATAACCATCCTTCGCAGCATTCTCCGCGAACAACTTATCAACGCTATTTTCTTCCAAAACAATAGGTAACAAGCCATTCTTAAAGCAGTTATTATAAAATATATCGGCGAAGCTGGGGGCAATGATCA
The DNA here is from genome assembly GCF_011074955.1 of Marinobacter caseinilyticus. Lineage (GTDB taxonomy): Bacteria > Pseudomonadota > Gammaproteobacteria > Pseudomonadales > Oleiphilaceae > Marinobacter > Marinobacter caseinilyticus. The sequence goes on from NZ_WUQJ01000028.1 coordinate 85,228, forward strand.
CTCTGAACCCGAAGTCCTCCAATGCCCAGGGCGCATGCTCGCGGCTCGATCCACAACCGAAGTTCCGTCGCGCCAGGAGAATACTGGCGTTCTGATAGCGCTTCTGATTCAGAATAAAATCCGGATTGAGCGGCCGTTTAGAACTGTCCTGATCTGGCTTGCCCTCATCCAGGTAGCGCAACTCATCAAACAGATTGGGACCAAACCCTGTCCTCTTGATCGACTTGAGAAACTGCTTGGGAATAATCATGTCCGTGTCCACGTTGGAGCGGTCCATCGGTGCGACAATGCCTTGGTGTTGCTTAAATACGCGCATGGAGATCTCCTCAGTGGATTAGTTCACGGACATCGGTGAAATGGCCGGCGATCGCTGCCGCCGCTGCCATGGCGGGACTGACCAGGTGGGTTCGACCACCAAATCCCTGACGCCCTTCAAAATTACGGTTCGAGGTCGAGGCGCAATGCTCGCCCTGGCCCAATTTATCGGCATTCATCGCCAGGCACATCGAGCAACCAGGGTCTCGCCACTCCAAGCCAGCCTCGATGAAAATTTTATCGAGACCTTCCTTCTCCGCTTGCACTTTAACCAACCCTGAGCCCGGCACCACCATTGCCTGTTTCAGTGAGGGTGATACTTTCCGGCCTTTGACCACCGCTGCGGCCTCTCGCAAGTCTTCAATCCGGGAGTTGGTGCAGGACCCGATGAATACACGGTCTAATTGAATGTCCGTAATCGCCATATTGGGTTTCAGGCCCATATACATTAATGCCCGAACAATCCCTTCTCGCTTAATGGGGTCTGGCTCCTGTGCCGGGTCTGGCACCTGGCCGTCGACACCGGTCACCATTTCAGGCGATGTTCCCCAGGTAACCTGGGGTTTGATGTCGTCAGCATTCAGCTCGACCACTTTATCAAATTCAGCGTCAACGTCGCTGTGAAGGGTGCGCCAGTGTTCAACGGCACGATCCCAGGCTTCACCCGTTGGCGAGAATGGGCGGTTACGAACGTAATCGATGGTTGAGTCATCCACCGCAACCATACCCACCCGGGCACCGGCCTCAATCGCCATGTTACAGATCGTCATTCTCGCTTCCATAGAGAGGGCTCGAATGGCCTCGCCTCCGAACTCTATTGCAAAGCCAGTGCCGCCCGCAGTGCCAATAGTGCCGATAATTGCCAACACCACGTCCTTACCGGTGATGCCCGGCGCCAGCGTGCCGTTCACCTGCACCAGCATATTTTTCATTTTTTGCTGGACCAGACACTGGGTGGCCAGCACATGCTCAACTTCCGACGTACCAATGCCATGAGCCAAGGTCCCGAACGCCCCGTGGGTGGACGTGTGGGAGTCACCGCATACGATTGTCATTCCGGGCAATGTGGCGCCCTGCTCAGGCCCAATCACATGGACAATACCTTGGCGCTGGTCCTTGATTTTAAATTCCAGAATTCCGAATTCGTCGCAATTTTTATCCAGCGTTTCCACCTGAATGCGCGACACCGGATCGACAATTCCTTCAACACCTCGAGCCCGGTCTGTCGTAGGTACGTTGTGGTCCGGAACTGCCAGGTTGGCATCAATACGCCAAGGCTTCCGACCGGCCAGTCGCAAACCTTCAAACGCCTGAGGTGACGTCACTTCGTGCAGCAGGTGACGGTCAATGTAAATAAGCGCAGAGCCATCATCCCGCTGCTTGACCAGATGATCATCCCACAATTTGTCGTATAAGGTTTTGCCCGCCATGGAAGCCTCCAAAGGCAACAGATGTGCGTGTGTTTACTGAAGCATTTAATGGTATACCTGAGGCAGACATAACTTCAATTCATGTTTATTATAAAGTCTATTCCAGATTAGACTATCACGACAATTCAGGGGGAACTCAATGGACACTCAGGCTCTGACAGCCTTTGTTGCGGTCGTGGACGAAGGCTCGTTCTCTGAAGCCGCGGAAGTGCTGCATCTGACCCAGTCTGCGATCAGCAAGCGCGTTGCAACACTGGAGCAACAGCTGGGGGCTCCAGTCATAGACCGGTCACAACGAAAACTAGGGCTGACCGATGCCGGTACCCGTCTACTGCCCCACGCGCGGCGCATTCTTGACGAGCTGCACAACGCCAGGCTGTCAGTGTCCACCAAGACCGGCGAAGTACGCGGTCACCTGTCCTTGATTGCCAGCCACCACATTGGGCTTCATCACTTGCCGGCCTGGCTGCGAAGATTGAACCGGGATTACCCCGAAGTGGATCTGGGCCTGCAGTTCATGGATTCAGAAAGCGCCTTTGATCATATGCGCAAACGCAGCGCGGAACTGGCTTTCGTGACGTTGAATGACACCATGGACAGGCGGTTTGAGGTCCATGTGCGCTGGGCTGACCCCATGGCATTTGTGGTAGCTAATGAACATCCCCTGGCGGACGTTGCGGCGCCCACCCTTTACGACCTGGCGCATTACAATGCTCTGCTACCGGATACCGGCACCGCGACCTACAGGGCCATCAGTGGTCTGTTCCTGGAGGCGAACCTGGCTTTGCGGCCTCAAATGCCAACCAACTACCTTGAAACCATCAAAATGATGACCAGCGTTGGCCTGGGCTGGAGCGTCTTACCCCGCACGATGATTGACCATTCGCTCTCCGTATTGGCCGTGCCGGAAACAGTGTCCAGAATGCTGGGCGCCGTTGGCCTCAGAGGTCGGCTACTGACAGGGCCTGCACAAGTACTCCTCGGCATAGCGCAGGAACTGCGCTGAAACTAAGGGGACGGTTGCGGCGGGGGTTTCAGCCACCGCCACGCAATCACCAGCGCGATAGCCATGGCAGCGGCGCTGCCCAGAAACGCGGGTGAGGTGCCAAAATCGTCGACAATGAAGCCTGACATCCACGCACCCAGTGCGCCGCCTGCGCCAAAGGTCAGTCCGCTGTAGAGCGCCTGTCCCTGGCCGTGGTGATTGCGGCCAAAATACCCCTGTACGTATTGCACCGATACCGCATGCAGCGCACCGTACGATGCTGCATGCAGGCACTGAGCCAACACCAGCAAAAACAGGACATCCGACACTTCAGCAATCATAACCCAGCGTACCAGGGTTAACGCCAACGCACCCAGTACAATCTGACGCACCGTGCATAACCGGAATACCCGGTGCATGACCAGAAACAACGCAATTTCGGCAAGCACAGCCAGCGACCACAGCAACCCGATCGCCAATTTTCCATACCCCAGCTGTTCGAGGTGGATACTGAAAAACGTGTAGTAGGCGCCGTGTGACACCTGCAACAACAAATTCATGCTGAAAAACGCCAATACCGCAGGCTCTTTTAGAATGGCAATGAGTTGCCCTCTCGGCCCTTTCTCGGGCTTTCCCGCTGCCTCCTGCGGAACTAAAAAGGCAGCGACGACGATGCCGGCAAACATCGGCAACAGGAGCCATGGCAGACTGCTCAGAGGAAGACTTTCCAACAGCCACCCGATCATGGCAACGGCAACAATAAAACCGACGGAACCCCACAACCTTACCCGGCCGTAGCGCTCCCGATCAGAACCCAAGCCCTGCAGAGTGATGACTTCGTACAAGGGCAGAATGGCGTTCCAGAAAAAAGTAAACGCGAGCATGACCAGAAGCAGGCCGTAAAAACCCGGTTCAAGAAAGACACCAAGAAAACAGAATGCACCGCACAAGGACCCCAGCCTAACCAACCGAACCCGTCGGCCAGACCGATCTCCCAACCAGCCCCAGACATTTGGCGCCACCACTTTGGTAAGTTGGATGGTGGCCATCAGGGTGGCGATCTGGAGGTAACTGAAGCCCTGGCCGTCCAGGTAGAGCGACCAATAGGGCATCATCGCGCCCAACAGCGCGAAGAACCAGAAGTAAAGATTGGACAGTCGCCAGTAAATCGTAATCACCCGGGTTGGCTGAGGAATCGTCGCCGTGTTATTTCCCGGCTTCAATGTTTGGCGTTGCTACCTTTACGTCGGCGTTTTGGCCACGATGCCGCAAATAATGATCCATCAAAACAATGGCCATCATGGCTTCGGCTATGGGCGTAGCACGTATACCGACACATGGGTCGTGACGCCCCGTTGTAATGACTTCAACGGGCTCTCCGTGAACATTAATGCTCCGCCCCGGCAGCCTTAAACTGGACGTAGGCTTAAGCGCAATGCTGGCAAGAATAGACTGACCTGAAGATATACCGCCAAGAACACCACCGGCATGGTTCGAAAGAAACCCCTCCGGTGTCAGCTCGTCCCGGTGCTCAGTACCTTTTTGAGCAACGCAGTCAAACCCCGCGCCAATTTCAACGCCTTTTACCGCATTAATACTCATAAGCCCATGGGCCAAATCCGCATCCAGACGGTCAAATACGGGCTCTCCCAGGCCTGGTGGAACCCCATCCGCTACAATGTTGATCCGAGCGCCTACTGAATTGCCCTCTTTGCGAAGAGCATCCATGTACTGCTCCAGCTCTTGGACTTTGTCGGCATCTGGACAGAAAAACGGATTCTGGTGAACCTGCGACCAATCCAGCTTGTCAATCTTGATGGGTCCCAACTGCGACAAATAACCTCGAATACGAATACCCAGGCGCTGCTCCAGATATTTCCTCGCCACCGCCCCTGCGGCGACTCGCATCGCGGTCTCCCGGGCCGATGAACGTCCACCTCCGCGGTGGTCCCGAAAACCGTACTTGTGGGCGTAGGTATAATCGGCGTGGGCTGGCCGGAACTGTTCGGAAATTTTGGAATAGTCCTTTGAGCGCTGATCGGTATTTTCAATCACTAACCCGATGGGCGTCCCCGTGGTTTTGCCCTCGAACACACCGGAAAGAATGCGTACTTCATCTGCTTCGCGGCGCTGAGTCGTGTGTCGGGACGTGCCGGGCTTACGCCGGTCCAGATCGCCCTGAAGGTCCGCTTCTGTCAACTCAAGACCTGGTGGGCACCCATCAATGATGCAACCGAGTGCGGCGCCGTGGCTCTCACCAAATGTCGTTACTGTGAACAGCTTTCCAAAACTATTTCCCGACATAATTCATGATCTTATATTGGTTAATTAATAATGATGCTAGGCGCCTGCCGAGCGCCACGCGCTCAAGTCTTCGGCGGTTAGCAAGAATACACCGTCGCCACCCTGCTCGAACGCCAGCCAGGTGAATGCCAGCTCGGGGTAGGCTTCCTGCAAGGCAATCCAGCTATTGCCAACCTCGACGATCAGCAAACCGCCTGGGTTTAAGTGATCACTGGCTGTGGCAAGAATACGATGCGCAATAGCCAGGCCATCACTGCCTGCCGCCAGGCCCAGTTCGGGCTCGTGTCGAAATTCATCGGGCATCGACGCCATATCTTCAGCGTCAACATACGGAGGATTGCTCAAGATCAGATCGTATCGGCCTTCAATACTCTCAAAGACGTCGGAATGCACGATATGAACCCGGTCACCAAGATCGTGCATCGCCACATTGGCAGCGGCCACGTCCAAGGCGTCCACAGATAGATCGGACAGGTCCACCTCGGCCTCCCCGAACACTGTCGCGGCAGCAATACCGATGCAGCCGCTGCCGGTGCAAAGGTCCAGAATTCTTGCCACTGGCTGGCTGCCCAACCAGGGTTGAACGCCGGCCTGAAGCAGTTCACCCAGCGGGGAGCGTGGCACCAGCACACGCTCGTCCACTTGAAAGGGTATTCCCATAAACCACGCTTCACCAAGGATATAGGCCAGGGGGATTCGATCACTGATTCGGCGCTCTAACCGATCGAGAATGAGCTGTTTCTCTGCTTTTGTCAGCCTGGCATCGAGAAATAAGGTATTGTTCTCAAGTGGTAAATTCAGGCTACGCATGACCAGCTGGACGGCTTCATCCCAGACATTGTCGGTACCATGACCGTAAAAAAGCTCTGAGGCAGCGAATCGAGAACAGGTGTAGCGCAAGAAATCACGAACGCTCTTCAGATCGTCTATCGGGAGTGTCACAAGAAGCCGAATCCTATATCTGTGGGTTTACACCAACCTCTGACCCTTTGGTCAAAACGCCGACGGCATTATACGCTGATTGGGCCGTGTGCTACAGCCCAGCCTAACGCTTACCCCAGGGGAGCAAAAATGACAACACCAGAATGGCTACGCCAGAATGACAAGACTAAAGTGACAAGGGCCCGGAGCTGTTTACTTTTGTCTCAAACCTGTCCAGTGCCGCAATCATGCGCTCCCGTCCAATCTGGATGAGCTCAGGAGCCTTATGATAATCATAAGTGCGACACGCATTTTTAGGCACGTTCACCAACAGATCCGGCGGGTACCCGGCAAGCTTGTATTGGACCAATGCGCTTTGCATGGTTTCAATGGTCAGGTTCATGATGTCAAACTTACCAATGCCAAGCTTGTCCCAAGAGATGGTATCCGGATCGTCATCCTGTTTGCGTTCCGAAGCTCGCTTCTCATTCTCCTTTTTCTGAGCCTCCAAAGCACTGGGCTCAAGCCCTGGCTGTGTCTCTGCGTCTTCGTCCGGTTCATGTTTACCACCAAACGATTTCAGCAAATCCCAGTCGAACCAACGGGACGCTTTACCCCGAACCTTGTCGACCCACTCCTCCGGATCGCTGTCACCGACTTCTTCAAACGATGCGTCAGGCAGCCGCTGCTGCCAATCGTCTTCGCCACTCAAATTGACCGCAAAAATTAAATCCGCATGGGAGGAAATAGTGGGAACAATCGGTAGCGGGTTAAGCAAGGCACCGTCCACGAGCACACGGCCGTTTAACACCACCGGTGTGATGATGCTGGGAATCGCTACCGAAGCGCGAATAGCGCGATGCAACGGGCCTTCCTGGAACCAAATTTCCTTGTGGGCTAACAGATCGGTAGCCACCGCCGTGAATGAAATGGGCAGATCTTCAATGCGGATATCGCCGATCATGTCGCGGACGACCGAAAATATTTTGTGGCCTCGTATGGCCCCGGCCGACGACAGCGATATATCGAGCAGTTTCAGTACATCAAACTGCCCAAGCCCGGTGACCCAATCTTTGTAGTCCTGCAGTTTTCCAGCGGCATAGACACCACCGATTAACGCCCCCATGGAACACCCGGATATGGCAATAATGTCGTATCCACGCTCGACCACGGCTTCAATGGCACCGATATGGGCGTAACCCCTGGCGCCGCCGCTTCCAAGTGTAAGCGCAACGGTTTTCCGTTTTTGTTGTCTGACCCCGTTGCCACTGGTGCCCTCTTGGACCTTGCTGGCGGCGGTTTCGGGAGATGTCGAACTGGAGTGGGTTGTTAGTGTTTGGTTGCCGCCCTTAATTCCAATCTGGCGGTCACTCTCAGATTTTCTCTGAGCATCACCTGGCGTTTCACCGTTATCGGAATTCTGTTCGGTCTGATCTGACTTTTTGCTCATTTACTTAGTATCTCTCGCTATTTCCATATGGCGTCTAAGGCTGACTCACCACGACCAGCTCCACCCGGTCGCCTTGTCTTGCCGGATCTCCAAACTCTACCGCAGGCCCGATGATGATCGGAACAATTTGTTGCTGTTGAATACCGATTTTGGTCAACAGAACCGTCATCGCTTCAGCTGCTTTTTCGGCACGATCCATCGCACTCTCAAGCGTCTCGTTATCCTTAAGCTCGGCGTAACTGTTCAATACCACTTTTGCCCCCTCGCCCTGAGACCGCTCTTGCAGGAGACGTCGATCGTTGGCGTTCCAGCTAAACTGATAAGTTACCCCGCCTGCCCAGGGCACGATGATCGGACCCTGGATCCGGGCTGAGGCGGAGGCAAAGCCAGGTATAGCGGCGCCTTCTTCAGCGGTGAGTTGTTCCACCCAAACATATTCTCGATGATTACCCCGGGTGACGGTGTAGACCAACACAACCTGAACATTGCCTTCCTGATCCCGGTAAGCCGCCGCGAGGTAGTCCTGATTCGCATCACGGCCGTACAGTGTCGCATCGCTGAATATCTGGTTTGCCCACACATTGCTGCGCCCGCAGCCTCGCCCTTGGCATTCGAACAGAACAACTGCCTTTCGTTCCGCCAATTCATTCCGATAATACGCCCGGGCCTCATCCCGTCCTGAGTCTGGACTGACTTGCAAACGTTGGCCAGAACCGCGCACCGCAAGCCGAATGACGGAATCGGACCGGATCTCATCGTTCACTTCTCTCACGGCGCTGAGCAATATGAGATGGCTGGGCGAAATAATAACGCGCTCGACTTCGACCGACGCCAACGGAAACGGCGCAATGGGGACTGCTTGCACCGGAACCGAAGCCGCGGCCACAACCACGAGGCAACAAACCCCCACCATGCACCGACGTATAGCGCGAACCTTATTTATCATCCGTTAAAAACTCCCTGATTGCGTCTGCAACTGGTGCAATATCGCCCTCCAAATGACAGTGGTGAGACCCATCTATCGACACGGTTTTGAGCGAGTCAACACGATCCAGCCGAGGCTGCCAGCGCTTGAGGTCACTCAATAAACCCTGAGTCGCGCGAATCAGCAGCGTGTCAGTGGTCACGGCGTCCAAAAAGGCCAGCACCTGCTCCTCAGAGAACATCATTAGTGAGGGATGCCGCAAGCGCGGATCGGTCCGCCACTCGAAACCGCTTGGATTTTGCCGGAGGTTTCTCGGCACCAGCGTCATTGCGGCGGTATCCGACAAGGGGCTAAGCCCACCAGCCCTGATGCTGGCGGCGTTTTCAACGGTTGGGTAGCGGGCACCTTGACTGGAGCCCGAAAGTCGCTTGAGAATGCCCCGACGTAGCTGGCTGACGGCGTCCTTGGGTGGTTTTGCGATTGGCCCAAAACTATCAATCACCACCAATTTACGCACTTTTTCCGGAAAGGCTGCGGCATACATCATAGTAACGATGCCACCCAGCGAGTGGCCGACAAGGTCCACCGGTGTTTCAAAGGCAGAGTCAATCAGCTCAGCCAAGTCCGAAACGTAATCCGCCAGCAGGTACCCTTGACCAGGCGGCCGGTGCTCAGACAAACCGTGCCCGGCCATATCAACGGCATACACGTTTGCCGACTGCTGCAAACGGGGCGCTAACCGAGCGAAAGACAAACAATTATCGAGCCAGCCGTGAAGCAGCACTGCCGGTGGCTGCGACGTTGGCACGTCTTCTTTGGCCGGCCAATTCACACCGGCCAATGTCAGGTGACGCAATGGCCACCTCATTTCCTGACCGTCCAATACCGATGTCCGTTCAGCTTCAGAAACCACAGCGTTGTTCATTAGGTAAGCCAGTGTTTTACATGGTGTGGGTAGGTCGGTCAGAACTCAACGCCCCGGCAAGGTAGGATTCGATCTTGTTTTTGGCGGTTTCATCTTCACCGTTGAACTGGACGCCGATACCCGCCGCACGGTTACCTTGCGCACCTTTGGGTGTGATCCAGACAACCTTGCCGGCGACCGGGATTTTCTCCGGCTCGTCCATCAAATTGAGCAACAGAAACACTTCATCACCCAGCTGATATTGTTTCTGGGTCGGTATGAACAGACCCCCCTGGCGAATGTAGGGCATATACGCCGCGTACAGTACCGCCTTATCTTTAATCGTCAGGGTCAGAATGCCACTGCGTGCGCCGAAACCAGGCCCCATAATCACATCCTTCCGTCGAGCTGTTGTCGTTGTTCCAGCATTGTGCAACAAACACAACGCGTTCAAATATCAAGCTATTTTTATCATCATAGCAGGCTTATGAATTTTACACCTGCACCTGGACTGATCAACCGGATTTGCGGCGACGCTCAGGCATTAAACTTCTCCAGTGAATTAGCAAACGTTCGGCCTCCAGCTCTGGACTGGCATTATATATCGTTGCCGACCGTGACTCATGAATCGCATCGCGTAGCCAGTGAGCACGATGTGCAGGATTCGATGACGCCAGAAAGTTGAGCATGTCCGACGCCTCAGAGTCTCTTGCCTGGCCGCCAGCACCAATGCGCGCAAGATCGGCGACCCAAACTTCCATCAACCACAGCGTGGCGTCCAGCCCTAACGTTTTAAAGGGCTTGGCAGCCTCCGCTACCGGTATCTCCGATTTCATAAACCGTCGGAATGCGGCCAACGCATCGGCTCTCAAGCTCAGAAAATCACCCACAATGTATTCCAGGGCAAGCCTGGGTGCGTGACCTGCAAGTTCCAGCGCCTGGCGTTGGCGGCGTTCATCAAGCTCCTCGCGCTTTTCAAGGTCGGCAATCTCTCCGCTTAACCAACGCAGGCCGACATCCGGCCCGGGCGTGGGAATGGCAAGGTTTTGGCACCGGGATCGTATCGTTGGCAGAACCGGGCGACCGGTTTCCTGTAATAACAATAACACCACATCCCCCGAAGGTTCTTCGAGGGTTTTCAGCAACGCATTGCCCGCGTTGATGTTGAGTTGGTCTGCCCGATCAACAATGATGACCTTTCGACGTGCCACCTGCGGTGACGCAACCGCAAACGACGATAGCGCCCGCACTTGATCAATTTTGATCATTCGAGATTTTACCGGAGCGAAATACCGAACATCCGGATGAGAATCCGCCCGAATCAACTCACAGTGCTTGCAGGTTCCACAGACGTCAAGCGCACTCGCACCCAAGTGGTCACACACCAGAAACCGTGCGATTTCAGCGGCGAGGTTTCGTTTTCCGACCCCTTCCTCACCGCCTAGCAAAAGCGCGTGTGGTAACTGTCCTGCGTCCACTCGGGCCCGCACATAGGACCTGGCTTCACCCAGCCAACTCATCGATTGCCCTGTCGTTTGCAAACCGCTACCTCTTTTGGGACTGGCGACCACCGGAACGGCGTAAGTGTTTACGCAGCAGGCTCAATAAACGCTTCATCCGCGCAATATCGTGCGATGGGACGCGCCGGGCCGAGCCTGTGTCGCCATAATAGTGATTGTTAACCGCCCGAGCAAAGGCCTCCAGCGGTTTTCGAGCCTCGGGGTATTGCTGGCCTGCCCGATGAGCCAGTTGGTCCGGTGTTTCGCCCGGCTGAACCACCATTCCACTGTACTCAAGCAGGCGGTGCCAACGATAGACCAGACGTAAACGGGGGTCCCCACTTCCCCCTGTGTGTTGACGCCAGACGGTTATCAGACCCGCCACCAGCAACGCAAAACCCACCAGTCCGGCGCTGAGGTAACCCAACTCTCTCATCCCCAACCCGCCGGGCAGTCGGGACATCAAATCCATTTGGGACTGACCCTGATAACCGACCACCCACCGTTGCCAATTGTAATTGATACGGTCCATCTGAAGCGACGCCCACTGTACCAGAGCCACGTCCCCATAACGCTGGGGCGAGATCCAGTCGTTCTCTAAAAACGAACCCTCGTCCGCCATGGCTTCACGCAGCCCCGATTCGATTCGCGCAGGAGAAATCGCAGCCGTCGGGTCCACGCGCACCCAACCCAATTCCGGCAGCCAGGCCTCAACCCAAGCGTGGGCATCGTACTGACGAACAATCAGGTATTCACCCCCCACCCCATTTTCACCGCCCTGATACCCCACCACGACGCGAGCCGGAATCCCGGCCGCTCGCAACAGAAAAGTGGTGGCACCAGCGTAGTGGGCGCAGAAGCCGCGCTTGATGTCGAATAACAACGAATCAATACCGTTCTCTGGCATTTGAGGCGGTTTTAACGTGTAAAAATACTCATCCTTTCGAAAACGATAAAGAACGGCTACAAGGAACTCTCGGGCGCTGGCGCTATTCTTGGCCAATTGACCTGCCAGAGCCCGGGCTCGTGGGTTGCCGTCTGCCGGCAGTTGCAGATACTGCCGGCGTTGCTCAGCGGATAATGGCACCGGTACCGAATCCCGACGTTCGGGCACCTTCGCCAATCGGTATCGAACCGTGGTGTCGGCAGGGCGTTGAAAAACGAACAGATTCTCCGGCGTTGCAAAAACGTTGTTTGAGACGGCTTCCGAATTGTCCAGGGCAAAAGCCCACCGCTGATTGCTCGCATCCAACAACACATCGTATTCATTGGCCGCCAGATCGCCGATACCACCATCCAGCGCGATGCGCCCAGGGCGCTGATAGCCGGGAACGGTCTGCTGAGCCCAAGTTTCGCCGTCAAATTGATCCAACACCAAACCGCGCCAATAGCGATCTCGCTGCGCGGGCACCTGGCCACCAAAGGTGACGCGAAACGCTCGCTTACTGCTTTGTGCAAGGTTGGAAATCGAGCCGGGCGTCATGGTATCACTGATGCCCGTCACTCCACGGTCGGACACCAGGGGGACACTCCAGAGCGGAGCCATTCGGGGGAAAAAGAGAAAAAGCACCACCACCACAGGTAGCGTTTTTAGCAACATGACCGCCAACCGTTTCCACCCGGCCATAATGGCACCGGACAAGCCCGGGGCATTCAACACTTGCAGACCCACCAGAAGGCATACGACACCCAGCAAGTTCAACAACGTCCATACAATGCCTTGCTCAAATAAAAAATTCACCGCGGCAAGATAAATGAGAATAAAAAACAGGACGTAGAAGTCTCTGGACGCGCGAGTTTCAAGCCATTTCAGTCCTACGGCCAGAACAAAAAACGAAGCGGCCGTATCGACTGAAAAGTTACCCTTCACTGTTGCCACATAGACCGCGACGACAGCCAGCATTACCATCGTGCGCAGTATCCGGCCAGGCAGCCGTACTCGCCCAGTTTGCGCGAGCCAGCGCCACCCGGCTAAAACGATACACGCCGCGATCAGCCAAATGGGCAAACGTGCCAGTTGTGGCAGGATTAATACGCCGAAACTGGCGATAAGCCAGATCAGGGCCCGCCCGGGAATATTTACAACTGCCTGTGTCATGCTGTTTCCCGATCGTTAGTTTGGGGCGGTTTGCCACTGTCGGGGGCATCCTTACCAAATACCGCCAGCGCTCTCAAACAGCGGGCTTGATGATACGCGCCCTCATCCGGATCAATCACTACCCCGGGCAGCCTGAGACCATAAACCTGGCCCAGCCGGACCCTTTCCAATACCAATGCCGCCAGATAACTCAGTCGCAACTCCTGATCGACACCCGGAAACATGGCGTAATCGATCCATTGCGTACTACCCTGCTCTCCCTGCCAGTCTGCAATGACCATTTCGCCCGTTCTGGCGAAACGCTTCCACAGCACTCGCTGAGTGAGATCCCCCATCCGCCAGGGTCGAACGTCGGCATGATCATGCCCTTCATCCACCAGGCTGGCGGACGACTCATCCCCTTGATCACCCGGGAACCCGATAGCCGGCGGCATGATGGGGCGGGGGTAAACCACCCCATGAGCCGCGGGGCGCATCCAGGACCAGGCTTCAAGAAGGCCAAAGGGAAACCGGGTACCAATTCGCAGTCGCTCAAGCCCCAGGTAGCCTCTGGAAGTCGAATTGACGTGAACCACAACGTCCACTGACTCGCCGGCCGACACGTCCCGATATTCCAGGCTGGCGGAACCATTGGAAAAGGCGATGGCGGCGGCGTCGCGATTCGCGCTGTTCGCCCTGACCGTGAACGGTATATTTTCCCCCGCGAAACCTTCTCCGGCGCGAATTAATGTAAGTTCAAGACCGACAAGATTATTGTGGGTCTGGTGCATTGCAGCGACAAATAGTGCACCCAACAAAAAGGTCAGCAGGTAGATCAGGCTGTTTTGGTAGTTAATACCTGTCAGCAGCATAATGAACAGTAAAAACGCAAAAACCACGCCGGCGCCGGTCGGTAATATAAAAATATTTCGCTGCACAAGCCGCTGCGAGTCCGATTGCGGGATACGCCGATTGACCCACCGACGCCAGTGGTTTTGGAAAGCCCTTACCATTGGTTGCCCTCTGAACAATGCTGTCTGGTGAAAGATACTTCGTCTTTACCCGAACTGATCACAATTCCACCGGAAAAGCCTTGAAAATGGCAGACCACGGGCAAATACTCTAACAGAGGTTTTCCATTACTGCTTTCAACGCTGTCAGGGGCTGCACATGTTTCGCCAACACACACTTTCAATTGCACTGTCCACATCATTGGCCGGTGCCATTGCCCTACCCGCTTTTGCTGGCGTGCAATCGCTGACATCCGATGAAATGGTTGATACCTATGTGAAGGATTCCGCCATTATCCTGGTTCCCAGGGACAAGAGAAAATCCGCCACTGAACGCCAGAAAGTGTTGAGATCACTGACCATTTCCCCCGGTGAACCGGTGGTTTCGGAATCTGAAGAACTGGCTTACGAGGATGCGCTACGCCGTCACCAGGAAGAGAACAAGGAAGATGCACTGGAACAGGCCCAAGAGGAATTTTTACGCCGCGCCATACTCCTGCCAATGGACGAGTTGGCCCAGATACAGCCGCCGGCAGATTTCACCCCCCAACTGGCGCCTATCGTCTTTGGTCAGCAGCTTGAGATTCCGGATGAGCCCTTTAACCAGACATTTTTAAATGATCAGTTGAGCATCGGGTATGATGGTCAAAATGTAAACTTTTCCATCGGCAACCCACCAGGCATTGACCGTATTGAAATCCCGCAAGCGATTAACGAAGGTCCCATTCAACTGACCCCCCGACCGGGCGGGGGTTTTGACTTGTCGATCGCGGTTCCAAATCAGTAGCTTGCTCTGCCAACCCTCGCCCTCTGCATCCCGCCCCATTTTGGTGAAATCACAGAGTCATCTATCAACGCCAGAGGGCAACCCTGGCAGCGGTCTCTATGGCTGAGTTGTCCCAGCCACGACGGGTGGCGACTTTACCTCAGTGAACCCTCGGTTGTACTGACCCCATATGCCCGCGAACCAGTATGGCCAACCTGCGTCCGTTTGGCTTTTTGTCTCACAGGCGCCGAGGTACTATCCGCCCACTGATAACACCTTGTCGCCATACCCTTCCTGAATCAGCAAGCCCTGACGCAGGACACGTCACCTCGTACACCAAAAAAAACGCCCCGTTAGGCGGGGCGTTTCTGCTTGCGTATATCGGGTCGGATTAGTGACCGTATACCGCCAGCTTGGTGTTGGAGATGTGCAGGTTGTCCATAGAGATGGAACCGATGGTAGAACCACCAACCAGCACGTCACCTACGTTAACATCCATAACGATGTCGTTTACGTCGATGCGCAAGACATCCGTTGCAGTGGAAGCACCCAGGCCAGCACCTTTGTAGATGTCCATGTTAACGCTTGCAAAGCCAACATTGATACGCTCAGCCGTGGTGTCGCCTACAGTGCCGCTGCCATCAAGGTCAACGTCAGCTGCGTCAACTACGCCGTCGCCGTTGTAGTCAAAGTTGGTGCCAGCACCGGTAATAGACATGTCGCGGATGCCAACGGCCAGGAACGGCACATCGAAGTCCATATCCTGAACGGTGAACGCGGCAGCGATGTTCAAGGAACCGTCGCCAGTGCCTTTGTCGGCGGTATCAACCGTGATGTCCAGTTGAGCCAGGAAACCCCAGGCTGACATGCCAGAGATCAGGGTTGTGCTGTCGGTGCCTTCCAATGTCATGGCGTCAGCTGTGAATGCCCAGTCGATTGGCAGGCCACTGATGGTGTGAACCGAGATCAACGCATCGCCTTCGGCGTTCAAGTCGATATCGATAGCCAGATCGTCCAGCAATTGTGTGGCTGCAAGATCAGGAGCGCCGTCGCCGTCGGTATCAAAAATTGGTGCCGCGCCAGTCAGAAGACCCGCACCGCCCAATTCAATGCCGCTGACCGCGAATGAACCGCCGTCCTTAGGACCGGCACCGGTGTCGGTGTAGCGGAATTCGCCAATGCTGACACGTGTTTCGAGCTCGATAGTGACACCGGCCTGGCCAGTGACATTACCCATGGCAGAATCGTCCATGGCACGAAGGTCCGCTTGCGCGGCGAAGGGTACGGCTGCAACCGCAGTTGCTAAAGCTAGTTTCTTCAGGCCTTTCATAAAATCTCCTTATAAACTCATGTTGTTGTTATCTGAGTTCGATTGTTATGTTTTTCGTGGGTTTGTGCTCCCACCTGGCCATTTAAGATTGTTTTACAGTCCGCTTCCGTGATTGCAGTCACACTTCGTTACCCAGCTTTACAAACATCCAACAAACACTAACGAGTTCTCATTTTCGGTCTGCAGAACTTACTGTTTGGCGGTTTCCAGTTGATCGCTTCTCTGGTCGTAAAACAGCTCAAACGGCTTGGGCTGGCTTTGGGGGGCACCGTAGGTAACGGCGCCTTCACTGAACCGGAAGGGAATCAACTTCAATCCTGAAACCCCCAGACGATGCTCATGCTCAATCACCAGCAATTTGGTCTCCGAGCCCCCTTCGGCTGATCCTGCGTACACGATGGCTGTCCCCGATATCTTTCCGTGCCGTGCGAGGGATTTCATCGCCGCCCGATACATCAAAATCTGAATGGTGGATGCGGCTTTCTCACCGTCAGATCCCAGGCGTACGCGCTTGATCGTCCCATCGTTCAACAGCATCCACGCCGCGGGCACCACCACACCGCTGGCCGATAACTCATCACCCACTTCCTCTGCCGCAGTTTCAGTCAGCTCTATCAATTGCTTGCGGGCGATCAATGCGTAGGTCTCCAGCTCTTCCGGAGACAGCTTACCGTCAGACAATACATTGCCCTCCGGCACCTGAACCTCTTCTGCGCTCGTCACCTCACTCTGGGCGCTGGCCACTGGAATCACGCCTAACAGACACATCACAATGCCCAACTTCAAGAAACCTGTTATTCGAGCCATGGCAAATCTCGCTGTTATTGTTGGTAAAATTGGCACGCCCTCAGCCTGCACTTTCGGTAAGATAGTGGCTGACCGCAGAACGTAAGATATGCGGTCGGTATTTAATCAGTGAGCTGACAAAGCCTGCAATCGTATTTATGTGCACTGCTTGGCATTATTCTGAATTATTAGAGTATTTTGATTTATTAGAGTGTTTCGATTGATCAGAGAGGTTGGCTTGAACGACGAGTGCACCGTTATGTTGAGCGCACCGGACTTTGTCCGGTTGCGATCCCATGCCAGTCTGGCGATTGATTTTGCCTGCCTTGGCAGCGAAGGGTCCGGTGACAACCGCGGCCATCATGAACTGTTCTCAGCCTGCGCGGTAAGCCACTACGACCTTTCGCGCGAGGATGCGTATGCCATGGCTCTTGGTGGGGCGTTGTCGGACCAATTGACAAACGTACTGCAGACCCGCGCCAGCCATTACTGTAGCGACACCACATCGGAACAACTGCCGTTCAATGGTGGCTGGATCGGCTACATCAGTTATGAGTACGGCTATCTCAAGGAAACGCGACTGTTACAACGGTGCCCGGAGATGGCCTGCCCTCTGTTTCAGGCCGGCTTATATTTGTGGGCAGCCTGTCACGATCGTGATTCCGATACATACACATTGTTTATCCATCCCGAGTGTCCTGATGCCACCCGCAATCAAATTCAGGAATGGCTGGACAAAGCACCCTTAAGTGAAATCACGGACTGGTCAGTCACCACCCCTTTTCAACCGACACAAAGCCGTGCCGAATTTCTTAGCCGGTTATTGATTGTAAAAGATTACATCCAGGCCGGAGACTGCTACCAGGCGAATATATCGCAGCAATTCCATGGTCGGTTTACCGGTGAGCCTTGGTTCGCATTCACGTCCCTCAGGACAGCACACCCGACGCCCTACAGCGCCTTCATCCGAACCGGCCGGCAGGCGGTTATATCCATGTCGCCAGAGCGATTTCTTGCGATTCACGACGGTTGCATCCAAACCAGTCCCATTAAAGGAACGCGACCTCGAGGGACCACAGCCCTGCACGACGCCGCCTTGGCGGAAGAGTTAAAAGCCTCGTCGAAGGACCGGGCCGAGAACCTCATGATTGTCGATCTGCTTCGTAATGACCTCAGCATCAACAGCAAACCAGGCAGTGTCCGCGTAGAGCAGTTGTTTGGTCTTGAATCCTATGAAAATGTGCATCACTTGGTGAGCCGGATCCGGAGTGAACTGAAAGACAATGTGTCGCCATTCAAGGCTTTCCTGGATGCGTTTCCAGGCGGATCCATTACCGGTGCGCCCAAAATACGGGCTATGGAGATCATTCGAGAGCTTGAGCCTCACTGGCGAGGGCCCTACTGCGGCTCGGTGTTCTATTGGGGATTGAATGGCAATCTGGACAGCAGCATCGCTATCAGGACACTGCTTTGCAAAGATCAGGATATCTGGTGTTGGGGTGGCGGTGGGATCGTCGCAGATTCGACTCCCGCTGAAGAATACGAAGAGACGCTCACCAAGGTGCGCCCCCTCATGGACTTTCTCGAAAACCTGTGACGCTTCTTATCCGTTGTGAATCTGGCTTGCTGCCAGGAACTGCTGCTTAAGCTCATCGAACGTGTGAACCGCTGGAAATTGCGGGAATTCGTCAATGACGTTTTTGGGGGCGTGGAAAAGGATGCCCGCTTCCGCCTGCTTGAGCATGGTCGTGTCGTTGTAGGAGTCACCTGCTGCAATAACACGGTAGTTAAGCAACTGAAACGCCCTTACAGACTGGCGCTTCGGGTCCCGCTGACGCAGGAGGTAATTCGTAATCCGGCCGTCTGCATTGACTTCAAGTTTATGACACAGCAATGCGGGGAAGCCGAGCTTTGCCATCAACGGCATGGCAAACTCATAAAAGGTGTCGGACAGAATCACCACCTGGAACCGTTCTCGCAACCAGTCCAGAAATTCCCCGGCGCCTTCCAGTGGATCCAGTTCTCCGATCACTTCCTGAATGGCAGGTAAACCATAGCCGTGTTCATCCAGCAGTCTCAGGCGCTGTTTCATCAAAACATCGTAATCAGGAATATCCCGCGTCGTGGCCTTGAGTTCCTCAATACCGGTTTTTTCTGCGAATGCGATCCAGATCTCCGGGATCAATACCCCTTCAAGGTCAAGGCAGGCAAGTTCCACAATCGTCTCCTGATGGTTAGGTTGTCGGTGAATCGTCGTTGAGTGACGGCGGTTCGGGTGCGGCTATGATAAGAAAAACGGCCAACAATTGCATCGCTGATTCGTATGGGTATAACGATAGATGCCCAGATTCCTTCAGCCTGACCACAGACGGTGGTAGATTTGTTACAAAATTTCTCGGATTCAAGGGCACTTATGACCGATATCGACCAACTGAACCGCGACCTTGCCGACCAGTCGCCCCGCGCCATCATTAAAGCGGCACTGGCGCGATATGACAACATAGCCATTTCTTTTAGCGGTGCAGAGGATGTTGCATTGATTGAACTGGCCCACAAAATGACCGACAACCTCCAGGTATTCACGCTGGACACGGGCAGACTCCACCCCGAAACCTACGAGTTCATCGACAAAGTTTCCCGGCACTACGGTATCAAAATTGAAGTCCTGTTCCCGGATGCGGGCGAAGTGGAAGCCTTGGTGACCAAGAAAGGCCTGTTCAGTTTTTATGAGGATGGGCATTCGGAGTGTTGCGGTATCCGCAAGGTAAACCCGTTACGGCGCAAGCTGGCAACCGTGGATGCCTGGATCACCGGCCAGCGTCATGACCAGAGCCCCGACACGCGAAACGACGTGCCGGTCGTTCAGCGCGACCAGGCGTTTTCAACTGACACCAGGACTCTGGTCAAATTTAACCCCCTGGCGAACTGGTCATCGAAAGAAGTCTGGGATTATATCCGTATGACGGAGGCACCCTTTAACAGCCTGCATGAGAAGGGTTTTGTCAGCATTGGTTGCCAGCCCTGCACACGTCCAATCCTACCGGGACAGCACGAACGTGAAGGGCGCTGGTGGTGGGAAGAGGCCACCAAAAAAGAATGTGGCCTGCACGCCGGTAATGTCATTGCCCACGACTGAGCGAGTCAGCGGTGGTGTGCTGGGACATCGCCGCTTAATACGTCGGCAGTTCAATGTCGTTAAACAAGGCCTCGATTTCTGCCCGACTGCCCTGGTGGGTGACCGCATTATCCACCCGTTCTTTGGTTAGGTGTGGGGCAAATTTTTGAATGAAGTCATACATGTAACCACGAAGGAACGTACCCTTTCGAAAGCCTATCCGGGTGACACTGGGGCGAAACAGTTTGCGGGCGTCCAGTGCCACCAGATCGGAATCAGCCTGTGGATCAAAGGCCATACTGGCAATAATGCCCACCCCTAGCCCCAACCGGACATACGTTTTGATGACGTCCGCATCCGCTGCTGTGAACACAACTTTGGGCGTCAAACCCACCGACTGAAAAGCCTCATCGAGCTTTGACCGCCCTGTAAACCCGAATACATAAGTAACAATCGGGTATTCGGCAAGTATCGGTAACGTGAGTTCACCGACCGACGCCAGCGGATGGTTTTTAGGGACGATAACGGTGCGGTTCCAGCGATAGCAAGGCATCATAATCAGATCGCTGAACAACTCCATGGCTTCGGTTGCAATGGCAAAATCCACCGCACCGTTGGCTGCCATTTCTGAGATTTGCATGGGTGTGCCCTGATGCATGTGCAAAGAAACATCAGGATAGGATTCGATGAACCCCTGGATAACCGGTGGCAATGCGTATCGGGCTTGCGTATGGGTCGTGGCAATGCTGAGATCGCCTTTACGCTGGTTGCTGAATTCTTGAGCAATTTTCTTGATCCCCTCCACCCGCCTGAGGATCTCTCCCGCTTCACGAATGATGGTCTCCCCACCCGGGGTAATCCGGGTGAGATGCTTGCCACTGCGAGCAAACACTTCTATTCCCAGTTCGTCTTCCAATAAGCGTATTTGCTTGGAAATACCGGGTTGCGAGGTAAACAGGCTTTGGGCTGTGGCTGAGACATTGAGATCATGATGCGCAACTTCCCAGATATAGCGCAGTTGCTGTAATTTCATCGACCCTCTCGCTCCCAAGTCTAGGACTGACATATTGGTTCAGTATTCGTATAAAAATATCATCAAGCATACTTTTAAAGAATAGATAGTGCTTAATGATGCAGTGTAGACCAAAACTGACGTTATAGTGTGTTGCCGCTGTTTAATGTCAGTGCGGCGCTTGACTTCACAGTGACAAAGCACACAATCCCGTACTCAGACGGTTCAAACCTGTCGCTAAAGGACTGTGAGCGCGTGTTTTTACTCCCGATACTTTGTAATGGTCACGTAATTGCCACGGACTAGCCACAAAAAATAGCCACGGATAAGATGCTTCTTACGACGAAGTTTTTGCCACCAGCGCCAGATGCACGGGCAGTCCAGAGAGACCGGCTCCAGCAATGGCTTGCGCCCAGAGCCAACAAGAGGCTCAACCTGGTTGTTGCACCTGCGGGGTTTGGCAAGACGACGTTGGTGAACCAGTGGTGCGGTCAATCCGACCAACCTGTCTCCTGGTTATCCCTCGATGAGAACGATGACGACCCTCGGCGTTTTTGGCAGTATGTAACGGGTGCCTTTGCCCATAGCGGCCTTGAGGCACTGGATGATTGCCGGCAATTGCTCAGTAGTTGCTCGATCCCGGAGCTGGAAGGCGCCATAACAGCACTACTCAATGCGTTGGCAGCGGCCCCTGAAAATCATCGGATACTGGTGCTTGACGATTATCACCTGATCGGTGATACCCGCATACACCGTCAGCTCAGCTTTTTTGTCGACTACTTACCACCTTCAATAACACTTGTGTTGGCATCACGTATTGAGCCGGACTTGCCGATCGCCCGTTGGCGAGTAAGACAGTGGGTCGATGAGATTCACCCGCAAATGCTGGCGTTCTCGGAAGATGAATGCCGAAGGTTTTTTGAAGATTATATGTCACTTACCCTGTCTGCCGAGGACGCCCGACAGGTATGGCAGCGGACAGAAGGATGGGTGGCCGCCATGCAACTGGCGGCATTGTCTGGAAAAGAGCTCGCAGCTGCCACTGGCCAAAACAGCCCCCCTATCCATGTCGACAGCCGTCAGATCAGCGAATACGTGCTCTCCGAAGTACTCGAACAGCAGACTCAGGATGTCCATCGTTTTCTACTCGATACCGCTGGCTGCCCACGCCTCTGTGCCTCCTTGTGTAACCACGTGAGGGATCGCGAAGACAGCCAGGAATTGCTGGAACTGCTGACTCGTCAGAACCTGTTTCTTATTCCTTTGGACACCCAAGGAGAATGGTTTCGGTATCACGACCTGTTTCGTGAAGCGCTGCTTCAGCGCGTCCGGCAAACCGAATCCAAAAAACTGGCAGACCGGCAGTCACTTGCTATTCAATGGCTGTTGGAACACGACCACATTCAGGAAGGCATCAGCCAAATCGTCCAGCGCAAAGACTGGCCCTGGCTTGCCAAAGTGCTTGAGCAGCATGGTAACAACCTGATCCACGGCGGGTTTCATTTGCCGGTTCTGGACTGGCTGCAGGTACTGCCGGCAGACGTGGTTCAGGACAGCCCAAGACTGATGATGCTGCACATATGGGCGCTGTTTTTTGCGAACAGAGTTGACCGGATTGAGCCACTGCTCAACCCACTGGAGGATATGCTTGACCATCGAGTCGCTGACTCACATCCGGATGCGGAAGGCGCGCTGGGATTACAGAGCGAACTGTCCCTGATGCGATCCTACCTGGCCCGATCCAGAAGTGACGATCAAAGTGCCAGCGACCTCACTCAACAAGTGCTTCGTGATATCGACCACACGAAAATACCATTGAAATCGGTTACTTATTACGGTGTTGGCCTCGACTACTTTGGGAAAGGCGAACTCGCATCGGCGGAAGAAGCCCTTAAATCGGCCGTTGATTACGGGGAGCTCGAACGCAAACCCTCTACCGTACTATCCAGTGGTGGCTTACTGGCGTGGATTCAGTTTAACCGTGGCGACATTGAGCTGGCATTGACCACTTGCACGTCTGTGCGCGATTGGGTTGACCGTTATTACAACGACCCCAAACAACCCAGGCTAATATCCTGCTGGCAAAACAGCGCGCTGGTGGAGATATACCGGGAACGTAATGAACCCGAGCTTGCCGCATCCTATCTGGCGCCATTGCTCAGTCATGTTGAAAACGGCACCGAGCCTGGACAACACGTCATCATTCAATACGTGCGAGCGCACCTGGCCTTTAGCCAGGGTCACTACCAGGATGCCCTGGCGGCCCTGGAAGATGCGGAGCTGGTAGCCGAGCGCCGGCGAAAACACATTGTGTTCGAACCGCCCAGCTGTGCAGCGCTCAAAGCCCGCTGCTTTCTCGCCCTGGGGACGACCGAACGGGCAATGGAATGGCTTGCGGTTCGAGAGTTGGCTCAACCTAAAAACCCGTTGAATCGAGAACAGAGTGACATCAGTGCCGCTCGCGTACTGATCGCCGTCGGTGAGCCTAAAAAAGCGATTGGCCTGCTTGCACCGCTGCGGCTGAGTACTGAGCACAGTCAGCACGACCGCCATTTGATTGAAGTGCTTGTGACCTATGCAGAAGCGCTGAATGCCGAAGGCTATGTCGCCGATGCCGATGCCATGCTTGCCCAAGGGCTTAGACGTGCTGCCAGTGCGGGTTTCATGAGAATGTTTGCCGAAGAAAGCGCTGGTGTAAAAAGCATGATCATGCGCCTGCCCGGCAGTGACATTCCTGAAGCCTGGTTCAACCAACTGAAGTCCATGCTCTCACAGCAGGCGCCTCAGCCGAACAATCAGGACACCTCATCCCACAATGCGTTAATTGAACCGCTTAGCGCACGAGAACAGGAGGTTTTGTCGCTGATTCACGAAGGTCTGGCCAATAAGGAT
This sequence comes from Marinobacter caseinilyticus, assembly GCF_011074955.1. Classification (GTDB taxonomy): domain Bacteria; phylum Pseudomonadota; class Gammaproteobacteria; order Pseudomonadales; family Oleiphilaceae; genus Marinobacter; species Marinobacter caseinilyticus. Next base: position 108,949 of record NZ_WUQJ01000028.1, read on the forward strand.
ATCGCACTTCACATGAAGGTGGCGGCAACCACGGTCAAAGCACACATCCGCAACCTGTATGGCAAACTGGATGTCGGCAGCCGAACCGAAGCGCTGGCAAGAGCTCGACAGTTGGGGCTGCTGTAAAACGTACGGTTTATGTGAACCAGATCACACTATAGGCCCATTTATATCGTCCACTACGCCCTTTGGACGATCCGGATACGCCCCCTACTCCTCTATGATTACTTCAACGGTGAGGGAAACCTCATCAGGAATTTGAAACTTCAGGCCTTCAAATCTCCGCTTCTGCGCTCTGTCGCGCAAGGGCTCCAGGAAAACCAGGGCCCTGTCTTCCTAAAGTGCCACCCATTTGGGCTGGCACTTTTTTTTGTTTAACGCGAAAGGGCATCAACCCACGGTCTCTGCCAGCTGTCACCGAAGACGGCTGCGTGCCTATGTAGCCGACGCTTCAGCTTTGGAGCAGGCCCGCGGCCTGCCAGATGAACGCTCAGGACCCTGGCGGGCCCTCCGAAGTTGAAGCACCGGCTACAAAAACAATTCCTGCAGAGACAGGCGCTCCGGCTGGACGCGGCCGTGATTCCCGGTAAAGTGCGATGACCTTTTCTGCCCACCATGGGTTTTACCGACTTTCGGTGCGTGCTACCTCGATCGCCGTTCACCGATACCGCGGAAGACCCATCCCAATCAGTGTTCGATCAGTCGCCGAAACGGTGGTAGCGCATCCAAAAGCAATTGCCCATAACGACGATTAACGATGCGACGATCAAGAATGGTCACTCGGCCGGTATCGGATTCCGTTCTGAGCAGCCTACCCACCGCCTGGACAAGCTTAATGGAGGCGTCAGGGACCGTTATTTCCATGAACGGATTGCCACCACGCCGCGTTACCCACTCGGCGAGACTGGCTTCAATCGGATCATCGGGTACTGAAAAGGGCAATCGGGTTATGACCACATGGCTCAGATAGGTCCCGGGCAAATCAATGCCCTCGGCAAAGCTGGCGACGCCGAACAGGACGCTGGGGCGCCCCGAATCTATCCGTTCACAATGGCGGCGCAACACTTCGCCTTTTGCCATATCGTCCTGGGTAGTAATCAGATCAGGGTATTCGGGACTCAATCGGTCCCGTACCGCGTTCATCTGTTTACGCGATGTGAACAAAACCAGTGTGGCCTTCTCCCCGGCCCACAGCTTCGGAAGCTGCTCGACCAGAGCATCGGTGAATGCGTCTACTTCGGTCGGTAGCGCCTTCATCATAGGCACCTCGACCGTGGCCATCTCGCCATATCGGAACGAACTTGGCACCACCAGGAAACGGCTCTCCTTGGGCAAGCCTGCCCTGGCCTGCAGCCGATCAAATCGACCCAGCGCCGTCAAAGTAGCACTGGTCAGAATGGCACCGTAGACACGGGACCAAAGGCGCGTATACAGCAAACTGTCAGCCAACACCGGGCTGCTGTAGAGGGTAATGTCCTCCGCATGCTCCCATCGCTGTCGTATGGCCCACCGGGCCGGTGGCGGCCCTTTGTATTGGCTCTTTCCGCTCTCTTCCTCGGCATTCTGTTGTTTCTGTGTCCAGGCAACCCAGAGCCGGAGCTGGTCCTCGGACCGACTGTGAAAGGCGCCCAACACAGGGTACCAGGCTTCCGCCGTCGGGCGATCCACATCATTTTCTCGCTTCTCATCAAACGCTTTCTGCAATTCGTCGACCAGCACGCCAAGTTGGCGTGATAAGGCCGCGGTGGCGATCTGAGCCGCTGCAGCCAGCTCTGATAACGCCTCCGGTAACTGCCCTTCTGGATAGCGCCACTGAGCGGTGCGGCGCTCATCGCTGAACTCCCACTCCGTATTGCGCTCGGATTCGTCATACACCTGAACGATGACGTTATCCAAATCACGCCCGGCGCTGCTTATTTTGTCGATCGTCTTGGCGGCCAGGGTGCCCGGTGTCAGATAAGGCGGCATTTTCGCCAACGCCTGTGATAATTGCTTCAACCATTGACGGGTGCCGTTCAGCGGAACTGACGCGGCGAAGTGATTCAGGGCCTTGTCGGGCAAATGGTGGGCTTCGTCAAAAATAAACAGGGCATTCTCCGGCTCCGGCAGAATGGCTCCGCCGCCTAACGCCAAATCCGCCAACACCAGGTCGTGGTTGGCAACGATGACATCGGCATCGTCCAGGCCTTTGCGAGCCTCAAAAAACGCACAGCTGTCGAAATAACTGCAATGCCGGTTGGTGCACTGTCGGTGGTCAGTGGTGACCTGTCGCCAGGTGTCATCCGGAATCTGGCTGGGCCAGTGATCTCGATCACCATCCCATTCACGGGCTCCGTAGCGCGCCAGCATGTCCTCAAAGAATTCCCGGGTACCGGGAGCCTCATCCCGCGGCTCGTCAAGCACGAACAACGGAATGTTGTCACTGTCGCCCACGCCCTCTTCGTGCAGGCGGCTTTCAAGTCGGGACAGGCAGAGATACCGGCCACGTCCTTTAGCCAGGGTCCAGGTATAGTCCAGATTGCTGTGCCGTTTCAGGTCCGGCAAGTCCTTGTGAACGATCTGGTCCTGCAGCGCCACAGTAGCCGTGGAAATGACGAGTTTTTTCCCCAGTGCCTGTGCCACGGGAATGGCGGATATCAAATAGGCCAATGTTTTACCAGTACCGGTACCGGCCTCGACCACACAGGCCGCGGGAGCCGAAGTACGCAGACCATCGTTGGCCGTGATACCACCAATATAGCGGGCGATTTCCGCGATCATCAGCCTTTGGCCATATCGCGCTCGAATACCCTTGCCACCAAGGACATCCCGGTACGCTTGCTGAATCGACTGTTTTACTGGCTCCGCTAATGGCATCAGCGGGGGCTTATCCAGTCCCGGACGACACCGACCCGGAAACGGCGGCCATCAAGGCTTAGCTCCACGCCATCGGCGGTAATCCGGTCAACCCGAATGCCGGAGAAACTGTCCCCGGCACGGAGGTATTGGTCATTAATCATGACTCGCCGGGCCGATGGATCTGAAGCATACACGTGACTATTGAAGATAAGCGTCGGTACTCGGTGCTGAAAGGACATGGGCAACTCAACCAGGTGAGGCACTCGCTCATTGGAATTGTACGGGACAGTCGGAGGTGTCGCCGCCTTTCTGTTGCCATCGGACGTGCTCCACGATGGCACGATCATTGTGGGACGATCCTGGGTCGTATCTGGCGGCTCCACACCCTGTCCAAGCGCGTCTACCGGCTGTTCCATCGTGGTCTTCTCTGGAGGTCTCTCTGACTCGACAGCGGGCACGGGCACGGCCACGACTTCGGCGCCGTCGAAGTCAGTGTCCTCGGTGATTTGCGAGGCTTCAGATGCCTGCCCCGATGCCAGGGATGCACCCTGAGACATAAACCCAATGCTGGGCCAGAACACAGCTGCAAGGATGATGGCATTCAGGATCAATCCACAACCCAGCCAAACCGACACTGGAGTGCTTTTTTTCTTGGGCTGATGAATCATTTGAACTTGCTGACCAAGGTCCGGAATGCGACCTTGCTGACGTTCGCTTTCGGATTTACGAAGTGCATCCAGAATATAGGACATACTAGCCTTCGCCTCCGTTAGGGATAAGCCTGGGGCGCCCCGGGTTGAGGTCATTACTGATCTGAATCAACGTCATCGCACCGGCAATACCGTCAGGCTTAAGACCCTTGTGTTGCTGATACCAACGGACCTGATCATCCAGAGTCATGGCTTCAACGCGTTCCTGCTCTTGCCAACCGGAACTCAAAGGTCGGATAACCTGCATGAGCTGCGAACTGAGCCACAGCTGTTTCCCCATGACACCTTCAATTTCCGATGCTTGCGTCATGTACGGCGGCATCCGCCAAAGCAGGGTATATTCACCCAACCAGTGTTGCTCTAACTGCTCTATGGCCACTTCTCTCGGACCGTTCCTGGACGCAATGGTCGCAACATCTCCAGCCAGCGTAATCAGCGTTACATAGGTTTTTTCGCCGTCACCACCCACCAAACTGAGAATGACAGGATGATTGAGCAGCATCATGCTACGCCAGTTGCCCGTTTTATACAGACAGCTCAAACTCTCGGTTTCGGCAAACTCACAAGCAATTGGGTTCAACCTCGGCTGGTAGTTAATGCCCCAAACCCCGAACAGCGACTGAAACGCATCGGCAAGCGGAACACTGTCGGTCGCCAGGTCAAAGGACAGGTCGTTTTCCTCGATGCCGTTTGCAAGCTCTGATGTTTCGGGTTCAGGCGTAGCGTCCGTCGAAATGTCCGGTGTTTCCTCCGGTGCCTCTTCACTGTTAACGGCCTCTGCAGCCACGCTTTGCTCAACGGGGCCAGTGCCAGCCTTAAAAAAGAATTCATCGCCAGTGCTGATGACATCGTTTCCGAACAAGGCAGCCAGCACCACCAGGCAGGCCGTCACAGTCGCCAACAACGTCATGACCCCTAATCGTGTTTTGGTCTCTCGCAAGCCCCTCGGATTCATACCAGGTCCGAGAACCTCTTTGGCCGCCGACTTCACATGGTGTGCATCCACACTCTGCTCGCCTTGCGAATAGGCTCCTAACAGCGCCCTGTCACTGATCAGGTTAATCAAACGCGGCACACCACCACTTCGGCGGTAGAGGGCTTTGACGGCCCCCGCGGTGAATAGATCGGAGCGCTGACCGGCAACACTCAGGCGATAACGCAAATACGCAGGTAGTTCACTGCGTTCCAGCGCATGGAGATGATAGCGCGCAGTTACGCGCTGAGAGAGTTGGCGAAGCTGGTTCTGGGCCAAGATGTCCTGCAGTTCCGGCTGCCCAAGTAATACAATCTGCAACAGTTTCTTCTCGGCGGTTTCGAGATTGGTCAGCAATCGCAGTTGTTCGAGCACCTCGGCCGACAGGTTCTGTGCCTCATCGATCATCAAGACCTTGTGTCGACCCGCCGCGTGCGCATCCAGCAGGTTCGTGTTGATCAGGTCAATCATCCGTTTGATGCTGGCGCCGGCCGGATGTTGAATACCCAGCTCGTCGCAAATGCTTGATAGCAACTCACGCGCGGACAATTTGGGGTTTAGAATCAGCGCAATATCAACGTGGCTCGGCACGTTTTCAATAAAGCAGCGGCTGATAGTGGTTTTACCCGTCCCGACCTCGCCGGTGATAATGATAAAGCCGCCTTGTCCGTCAACACCGTACATAAGGTGTGCAAGCGCCTCTTTGTGGCGCTCGCTCAGGTAAAGGTAGCGGGGGTCAGGTGCAATGGAGAACGGAGGCTCCCGAAAACCAAAAAAATCGTAGTACATGAATGTCCAGTTTGGTGCGCACAGAGGTTACCAATCATACCGTTGCGGTCTTGCCACTGTCACTATCCGATCAAGAATGGAGGCCTGCACACTCAGCCTTCATTCACTGGACGAAACCAGCCTGAGATCGCCATGATTCTGGCGCCTCCGGGCACGCAACCGGGCAACACAGCGCTCCAGAGTTTTTGAGATCTTACCATGGGCACGGATCATTGAGATTTTCGGCCATGTGGCGCGTTCGCCTTCCAATATCAGTTGCCGTACGAACTCCGGATCGGGATTGGACAGCATGCGGCGGTAGTGGCCCAGCTCATAGTGGGGGGCAATCGTAACATCTCCGGAATACCTCTGGGCCATGATGCTGTACATCTGGCCGGCAGCCTGCCTCAGGAGTTCGGGGCGCACCCGTTTTCTGAGGTAATCAAACAGCCCACGGCCATGAAACTGCACTTCCGACTTGAGCAGGTGAAACGGAAGTCCCGCGAGGCCCACCTTTTCGTCCTCCCCACGGCGGTTTAGAAACGGCACTACATGGGGGTTGGCTTGGCTTACAATCGTGAAATTCACATCGTAAAGGTGCATCAGGCGCTCGATCGGCAAATCACTGACCACTGAGCCATCGACAAATTGCACCCGGGTCATATAGGGCAGCACATTGCCGTTCATGTCTTTTTTCATCAGGGTGACCGGAGGGAAGATACCCGGAACGGCAGCGCTTGCCAGTGCACCACTCCAGACCAGTTGATACGGCGAGGTGTAGCCACAGAGCAATCGAGCCTTCTGATGGGTTTGCACCGGAGAGACGCTGATATTAATGGACCGGCCTGTGCGCTCGTAGGCTTCTTCAAACGTGTACTCACCAATATTCGCGCGTAAACAGGCCTTGAGCTGCGCCTGGTCCATCAGCCCTTCACCCCGCAGCGCACTGAACAGGCCTTTGGGTTTCCAGGCTGTCAGGTAATGCGTGTCCGGGTTTAGCATGCCGGGGATTTCTTCGTCCGTGTGCACGCCCAGCATACCGGCAACAATGGCGCCCGCACTGGAGCCTGCGATCACTTGGGGCAACAGACCCCTCTCCCAAAGCGCCTTCGTAACCCCCAAGTGGAACATGCCCAAAGTAGCCCCACCACTGAGAAGCAGCGCAGGTCGCCCGTAGCTGGTCAGGGTGTCACGGAAAAAGACAATTTTTTCTTCGTCAGAAAACCCCGGAACGGGCTGGTCCGCGAGAAAATCCAGAGATTCGCAAACTTCGGTTATGTATTCTTCAATCAGGTGTTTGGTGCCAACCCGGGAATGGGTATAGAGCGCCAGATTCCCCATATTACCAAGATCGTGGTGCAGCCCTTCACGCAGTGCTCGTTTTAACCGTTCATAATCTTTCTGCTGGTGATATTGGCGCAGGTGGCTAAGACGGTCGTAGATCAGTTCATAGTGATACAGATCGGAAGCAAAATCCTCTTTCCACTCAACATTACCCTCCAGGTAGTCGAGCTCCAATGCCGCCGCCTTCCAGACTTCATAATTCCGGGCTTCGGCCAGCATTTTCCGAAATTTGCGTATCCGGCTGTTTACCATGATTGATGCTCCAATCAGCTCCTTCCAGCAATCTCACACGCTCGCACGGCTGAGGCCCTTAACATTCGCCCGTGCAGACGGCGCATTCAACAAAACCCGTGGTGATCTTAAAAATCATCCAACATCAGTTCATCATTGTCGTCATTGGCAAACGGATCGGTTTCCGTACGGCCATCATTGACCAAAAATTCGCGGCGCTGCAGGTAGGCATTTCTTACAAAAGTATAGCTATCGCCGGAGATAAAGCTCTCTGCAGGGATCAGATCTGCTCGTTTATCAACGATTTTGAGGCCAAACAGGTAATAGATAACGGGTTCGTCCGCTACCAGTCCCAGGCCCGGAATGGTCGCCTGCTCAACGACGAAGCCCGTAAAATCTCGCGGCGTAGATGGGCCCAGAAACGGCATCATCAAGTAGGGGCCACTGGTCATTCCCCAGTAACCAAGCGTCTGGCCGAGGTCTTCTGATCGCTCAGGTAAGTCGAACGCGGTCGCAACATCAAACAAACCGCCGAGCCCAAACACGGTGTTGTAGGTAAAACGTCCGGCTGCCACAACGGCTGACTCGCCTTTTAACTGAAAAATGCTGTTGGCAAAATTCCCCAACTCACCCAAGTTACGGAAAAAGTTGGTTACTGCGCGATCGGCAAACGAGGGTAGGATGAAACGATAGGCTTTGGCGACGGGCCGTAAGAACCAGTTGTCGATGGTTTCGTTAAAACCGAACACCTTCCGGTTCCAGTTCTCATAAGGGTCCGCCGCAGTGATCGCGGGGATGCCACCAGTATCTGGCTGTGCAACGGGCGCTTGAGCCACGGTGAAACCGGGCATAAAAAGAATGAAAAACAGTGCGACACCTACGCCGGTCGCTTTGGCATTTGGTAAGGTCATGTTCAGGCCTGAGTTTTTGACTTCACGGTTCATTCGTCGACAATAGCCGTGTTCTTCAGGCCCTTATATTTTTATTTTGCCTGAACTACCCGAAGGAGTTGTCATGTCTGAGTTAGGAAACCTTGTTCACACACTACAAATGCCGCTCCGCTGGGGCGACATGGATGCCTTCGGGCACGCTAACAATACGGTGTATTTTCGTTTTTTTGAAGAGGCCCGCATTACATGGCTGTCCTCACTCAAACTAGGGGCGGAGGGCGCACCGACTGGGCCCATTGTCATCAAGACCAGTGCGACATTCCTGAAGGAGCTCAGCCACCCTGCCACTGTTGAGGTGAGAACATACGCTGGAAAGGCAGGAAATACCAGTCTGGAGACCTGGCACACCATTACAGATTCGGAATCCGGGGATTTGTACGCGGAGGGCTATGCCAAGATTGTCTGGTTCGACCGGAAGACACACAAATCAACAACGCTGCCCGATGTGCTCAGGTCATTGGCGGCAGAGTAGTGTTTAGAGGAGGCGCTTAGGCCACAAATTATGCGGTGGGTTGAAACACAAAAACCGCTCCTGTCGAACGCAGGAGCGGTCAAACGAGCCTGTCTCTAGCGCCGGCGAACGACAACGCTGCCAATCGAGTACCCTGCTCCGAACGAGCAGATCACACCCAGATCACCCGTAGCCAGATCGTCCTTGTGCTTGTGAAAAGCAATAATCGACCCGGCAGAACTGGTGTTGGCATATTCGTCAAGAATTACCGGCGCCTCTTCCGCCGTCGCATCACGACCGAGCACTCGACGCGCAATAAGTTGGTTCATGTTCAGATTGGCCTGATGAAGCCACATGCGCCGTAGGGACTCCGGCGTCAAAGAGAGGCTCGAAAGGTGACCTTGAATCGTTTCCGCAACCAACGGGGACACCTCTTTGAATACCTTCCGACCTTGCTGGATGAACAGCTTGTCGGGTTTACCGATGCCAGACTCATCGCCGCGATTCAGAAAGCCAAAATTATTACGGATATTGTTGGAGTATTGCGTTACCAGACGGGTGCCCAGGATATCAAAGCCTTGGTTGGCCTCCACATCCGAGTCGCGTTCAACCAGGATGGCCGTGCAGGCGTCGCCAAAGATAAAGTGGCTGTCCCGATCCGTAAAATTGAGGTGACCGGAACATATTTCAGGACTTACCACCAGTACCGCCTTGGCGGTCCCGTTTTCAACTGCGTTCACTGCGGCTTGCAGCCCGAAAGTGGCAGAGCTGCACGCGACGTTCATGTCGTAGGCAAAACCCTGGATGCCTAATGCAGCCTGCACTTCAATGGACACCGCAGGATAGGCACGCTGAAGGTTGGAGCAAGCCACAATGACCGCATCAACATCGGCGACTGTTCTGCCTGCCTGCGCCAGGGCTTCATTACAAGCGACGACGGCCATATCGCACTGCACTGACGGTTGATCGTTGCCGCGATCAGGTATGCTGGGACACATCCGCTCCGGGTCGAGAATCCCCTCGCGGTCAATGACATGGCGGCGCTTAATGCCAGAAGCCTTTTCTATAAAGGCGGATGCCGATGGTTCAAGCGCGACACATTCGCCACGGGCTATTTCGTCGGCGTGACGTTCGTTATATAACGCTACGTACGCATTGAAGGCCTCAACCAATTCCTCGTTATCGATTGTGGCTGGCGGAGTGTACAACCCGGTTCCGCTAATGACAGCTTTTATCACGCATTACCCCACGACATTATGTTGGAAACTGTTTTGATAGTGCCTTGATACTAACACAGAACAAGGCGTCTGCCCGACGCAACGAAGGTCTACCAACAGCCGACGATTGCGGCACTAAGTGCGAACCTTTTCCCATTGTTTTTCAAGTCGCTTAACGGAGACTGGGACGGCTGTACCAAGTTGCTGGGCAAAAAAGGATACGCGGAATTCTTCCAGCATCCACCGGTAGGTGATGAGTTCTTCATCACGGACACCCTGACGTTGCTGCACCTCCCGTTTTTTGGCGTACCGGCTCCACAGCGGCTCGATGGTGTGAATGAATTCTCGCTCACGCCCCATTTCGCGAGGCATTTTCTGCAGACGGGCGTCGGCAGCTTCAAAGTACCGGGGGAAATGCATGAACCAGTCAAAGGGTGTATCAACGATAAAATCAGGGTACACCAGATTCTCCAGTTGAAACTTCAGATCCGCCATGCTGTTTGCCAGCGCGAGATTAATTTTCCCCTTCAACTGTTTCATGACTTTATGGTAACCAGTCAAGGCACGGCTCAATTGATCATCCGCTCGTTCAAGCGCCGGTATAAAGTCACCGCGACCCGCCTCAAATACGGCATCAAATTCATGTTCCGTTCGTGGCAAAGTAGCGTTGGTAAAATGCGCCATGGCAGTTGCCAGCATCAGATCATCCAACAGCGCGCTGGCTTTTCCAACAGGCGCAAACATCAAACCGGACGCTTTAAAATGTGGCAAACGATTGGCCATGTTATCCAGGGTATTGCCCAGCCGGTTAAGCACCAGGCGGCCGACGGCCTTGCGCGTTGCAACCTCGGCCGTGAGCGCATCGAGAAACCGTGTCTGGCGCACGGTGCCGCCCAGATCTTCCAATGCCGGAAACACCGTCACTTGCATCCCGGCTTTCTCAGTTTGCACTGAACTGGGCAAGCGCCCGAACTGCCAGTCTCGGGCAGCAACGCGCTCAGTATCGGAGCCCATGTCGGATTTTGCTTCCTTTAACGCCGCCTCTGCGCGAGCATCCAGACGGCCTTGCAAAGCCAGTACATCCCGACTTTGCTCCAGCACATTGTCCTGATCATCAACCACACAGAGATTCATCCGTAAGTGGCTGGGCAAGCTGTCCAACCGCCAGGCCTCCGGCTCAATCCGAACGCCGGTCATCCGACGTAACTGGTCCGCCAATTTCTGTGTTATGGGTTCATTTGAGGGTGTAATGTTATCGAGTGCGGCATCGACATAATCCGGGACCGGAACAAAATTACGACGCAGGTTTTTGGGCAAACTTTTCACCAGGGCAATGCACTTTTCCCGCACCAAACCTGGCACCAACCACTCGAGACGCTGAGCGGGCAACTGCTTGAGGGCCATCAGCGGCACCCGCATCGTCACGCCGTCTTGATCACCTGTCGGTTCAAATTCATAGTTGAGCGGATAGTTCACGCCCTCCCATTCGAGGTGGTCCGGGAACAGCGTATCGGCGTCTTGATCAACCGGGCGCTGAAGAATGTCCGCTTCCGTCAATTCCAGGGCGTTAAGCGCCTCTGGTGCAAGTGTGCTCCACCACTTTTCAAAGTGACGGCCACTGACGATGTCAGACGGCAGGCGAGCATCATAGAAATCGACCAGCGACTGCTCATCGACCAGCAAATCTCGCCGACGGGTCTTCCGCTCCAGGTCTTCAACCGAGTCCAACATCGACTGGTTGTGTGCGATAAACGGCGCTTTGGTCTCGTAGTCCCCTTCAACCAGTGCCCGCCGGATAAATAGCAACCGGCATTCAGCAGGGTCAATCTTGCCATAGGGAATTCGTCGCTTTGGAATAATATCCAGGCCATACAGCGTGACTTTCTCATAGCCCATTACCTGGGCACGTTTCTGCTCCCAGTGGGGTTCAAAATAGTGACGTTTTACGACATGGCCCGCTAACGGTTCCACCCATTCAGGCTCAATTTTTGCCACCATTCGCGCAAATACGCGGCTGGTTTCCACCACTTCGGCGGCCACAATCCACTTAGGGCTGGTTTTCGCCACTTTTGAGCCAGGAAATATCAACACCTTGCGGTTACGTGTGGCAAGGTATTCGCGCTTCTCCAGCTTGGTGGCCACCTGCCCTAACAACCCCGCAAGGATCGCTTTGTGAATAGGCTCGTAACCGGCGATCTCGGGGTTGAACGACAGCTTCTGTTCGCGACAGATGAGTGTCAGCTGACGATGGATATCCCGCCATTCCCGCATTCGCATGGGGGACAGAAAATGCTTCTGGCACACTCGTTTGAGCTGATTGTGGGAAAGGGCCTGGCGTTGCTCCTCATAGAATGTCCAGATATTCAGCAGTGTCACAAAGTCAGAGTCTTTGTCATTGAAGAGAGAGTGAGCCTGGTCGGCGGCCTGCTGTTTTTCCTGTGGCCGCTCGCGGGGATCCTGAACGCTCAGCCCGGCGATAATAATGAGCATCTCCGCCAAACTGCCCTGCTCCGCCGCAGTGACCAACATCCTCGCCAGGCGCGGATCAAGCGGTAACCGCGCCATGGTCCGGCCAAGGGTTGTCAGCCCGCGCCTATCATCGACGGCGCTCAACTCTTCAAGCAGTTTATAACCGTCATTGATCAGGCGGTTGTCTGGCGCTTCCAAAAACGGGAATCGGCGGATTTCTCCAAGCCCGGAGCTCGCCATCTGCAGGATGACTGAGGCCAGATTGGTCCGGAGAATTTCCGGGTCGGTAAATTCGGGTCGGTTTAGGAAATCCAGTTCGTCATACAAACGAAAGCAGATGCCAGGGGCCACACGCCCACACCGACCCGCGCGCTGATTGGCGCTGGCCTGGGAAATCGGTTCAATGGGGAGGCGCTGAATTTTTGAGCGCACACTGTAGCGACTGATACGGGCAACCCCGGTATCGATCACATACCGAATACCGGGCACGGTCAACGAGGTCTCGGCGACGTTGGTGGACAGCACAATACGACGACCGCTGTGAGACTGGAATACACGGTTTTGCTCTTTATTACTCAACCGGGAATACAGTGGCACCACTTCGGTGTGATGCAACTCGGCGTGTCTCAGGTTCCGGCTCAAACTTCGGATCTCGCGTTCACCGGGAAGGAATACCAGCACATCGCCAGGTGGCTGTCTGGCGGATTGTTCTTGCGCTTCAATTTCCTCCAGAGCCGCGAGAACACCGTCAGACCAGCCTTGGTCTTTGTCTTCCTCATCACCCGTCAACGGCCGATAACACACATCGACAGGGTAGGTACGGCCCGAAACCTCAATCACTGGGGCGTCATTGAAAAAGCGGCTAAATCGGTCGACCTCAATGGTGGCGGACGTGATGATGATTTTCAGATCCGGGCGTTTCGGAAGTAACTGGCGCAGGTATCCCAGCAGGAAATCAATATTCAAGCTGCGCTCATGGGCTTCGTCAATGATCAGCGTATCGTATCGGTCGAGAAAACGATCGTGCTGGATTTCCGACAGTAAAATACCATCGGTCATTATTTTGACCCGGGATTGTTCCGAGGTGGTATCGGTGAACCGGATCTGAAAACCGACGGTGTCGCCTGGCTGTTCACCGAGCTCTTCGGATATCCGCGCCGCAACACTGCGGGCCGCGATTCGTCGAGGCTGAGTGTGGCCTATCAGGCCACGGATACCGCGCCCGGCGTTCAGGCATAGTTTCGGTATTTGGGTTGTTTTACCCGATCCCGTCTCACCAGCCACAATGACCACTTGGTGCTGTTCGAGCGCTTCGCGAATATCCTCCACCCGATCGGAAACCGGTAATTCGGCAGGAAACGTCGCCGGCCGATGGCCTGCCTGACGTAATTGAACGCGGGTAAGTCCTCGATCAAGCCACTGAGCGATCTTCGCCATTTCCTTGGGAGACAAACGGCTACGATTACGACCAACCAACCGTCGTATGCGGGCGGCTTCAAGCTGGTTGCAACCTTCCAGTTGAGCCATGACAGCTTGCAGCTCCGCGTCCGCACTGGCGTCGGTTTGAAATTGTTCAGATCGGTTTTGAGTCATTGGGCTCGCTTATAACCTACTCTTCTGTTACAACGAAAAAACCCTGCCTGGGCAGGGTTTGTTTCGATTCCTGCAACTCAAGCCAACAACTACGCCGGCTTAAGCTGACATCGGGACTCGATTACGTCTTTTTCGCGTCTTCATCGCGCAGCTCGCGGCGCAAGATTTTACCAACGTTGGTTTTTGGCAACTCTTCCCGGAACTCGAACTTTTTCGGCACCTTATAGGCCGTCAAACGTTCGCGACAGAACTCTTTAAGCTCTCCCTCGGTGAGGTCCGGCGAAGTAGACACCAGAAACACTTTCACCGCCTCCCCACTTTTTTCATCGGCTACGCCTACCGCGGCGCATTCGATTACCTTGGGATGGCTGGACACGACATCTTCAATTTCATTGGGGAAGACGTTAAACCCGGACACGATGATCATATCCTTCTTACGGTCCACAATGCGAACGTACCCGTCTTCCTGAATCAAGGCAACATCCCCGGTCTTGAGATAGCCGTCCTCGGTAAAGGATTTCTGGGTTTCTTCCGGACGCTGCCAGTAGCCTCGCATGACCTGCGGGCCCTTGACGCACAATTCCCCGGGTTCACCCAATGGTGTTTCATTACCGTCATCATCGATGGTCTTGATCTGCGTATTGCAGACCGGTAAACCGATCGTGCCCAGTTGTATGGCCGAAGGCGGATTGATGCTCACTACAGGCGACGTTTCTGTCATCCCATAACCTTCGCTGATTTCGCAGCCGGTAACGCGCTGCCATAGCTTGGCCGTATCACTGGTGAGCGCCATACCACCAGACGAGGTCAGCTTCAGGGCACTGAAGTCCAGTGTTTTGAATTCTTCGTTGTTGCAGAGCGCCACAAATAAAGTATTGAGCCCGAGAAAGCCGGTGAACTTGTGATTCTTGAGCTCTTTGACGAATCCGGGGATATCACGTGGATTCGGTATCAGTACGTTGTGCGCACCTGCCGCCAGCATAATTCCGCAATTCAGCGTGAAGGAATAAATATGGTAGAGCGGTAATGGCGCAATGATGATTTCACGACCTTCACTAATAACGTCGCCCAGCATCGGACCCGTTTGCAGCAGGTTGGCGACCAGATTGCCATGGGTCAGCATCGCACCTTTCGCAACGCCTGTAGTGCCGCCGGTGTATTGCAGCACGGCCACATCGTCTTGCTTGCACTCGACCGGTGAGTATTTTTCTTTGCTGCCGGCACTCAACACGGCCGGTAATTTGTGAGCCTGCGGTAGATTGTAACTCGGCACCATTTTCTTCACGTGCTTGACAACCGCATTCATCAACGTTCGCTTTAGCGGAGAGTGCATATCCGCAATCTCCGTCACGATAACGTGTTCAATGCCTGTTTGCGGCAGGACTTTTTCAGCGTTGTGCGCCATATTGGCCAGTACCACCAGGGCCTTGGCACCGGAGTCATTAAACTGGTGCTCCATTTCACGGGTGGTGTACAGCGGATTGGTATTGACCACAATCAACCCTGCCCGCATAGCACCGAATACAACAACCGGGTATTGGGTGAGGTTGGGCATTTGCACAGCAATGCGGTCGCCGGGTTTCAGGTTGGTTTTATTCTGTAACCAGGCGGCAAAATTGCGACTCTGGACATCAATATCCCGATACGTCAGCGTTACGCCCACTGCACTGAAGGCAGGCCGATCTGCGTACTTTTTGACGGCCTGCTCAAATACATCAACCATGCTTTTATATTTGTTGAGTTCAATTTGACTGGGAACGCCGGGAGGATACTTATCCTTATAGAACTGCGCTAAATCCATCACACCATCTCCTGTTTGTCGCTTGTGCTTGTAGTCTTCGACAGGTTTTGGCCAGATCCCGAACACCTTCCTAGGTTGTCGCGCCTGGCTTCTGTTGTTAGCGGCAAACACCTGTTTCTTGCGAACCGAGCCAGCCGGCTTACAAGAAAACTGGTTAAAAAAACAACCAGACAAAGGTATCAGCCCGAAAAAGATTCGTGAGAATAGCAGTTTTGTCTGCAATGAGGTAGCGCCAGGCGCTGTTATGAACGGACTTTTCCGATCTGGATGTTTTTCGGAATATGGAGAAAACACGTGAGCGGCGTCACATTTCCACTGTTCGGAGGTCTTCGCAAGGGAGGATGCCTTGCACTGGAAAGTGACCGGTTTATGATCTGAATCTTAAATCGACAATAACGAGAAGCGACCCCCGTGCCTGCAGCTCATCAAGCATTACAACTGGCCACCGGGCCAACCGTTTCCTATATTGCCGCGGATGATGGCCACCAGATTCCCCTCCTTGCGTGGCTACCCACTGAATTCCCAAAAGCGTGCATCCATATCTGTCACGGCATGGCCGAACATGCTGCTCGTTACCAGGACCTGGCAGTCACCTTGACAGCGTTGGGTTACGCGGTCTTCGCACACAACCATCGTGGACACGGGCCCGATACAAAGCCCCATGAACTGGGCCACTACGCCGACGACGGCGGCTGGCAGAAAGTCACTCGTGATGTACTCACTGTTCAGCACACTCTTCGCGGCCAATACCCCCGCCTCAACCATTTTTTAGTCGGTCACAGCATGGGGTCGTTTATTGCGCAAGGCGCACTACTTGCCCCGGAACAGTCACTCGTCTTTGCCGGTCTTGTGCTGTCAGGCTCCGGACGGGACCCGGCCATAAAACTTGCAGCCTTGCGGCTGATGGTCGGCAGTCAACGGTTACTCAAGGGCCCGCATGCGACGAGTCGACTGATTCACAAATTGACCTTTGGCGCGTTTGCCCAATCGGTTAAAAACCGTCATACCGAATTTGACTGGATCAGCCGTGATCCTTCGGCAGTGGCAGCGTACATTAACGACCCCTTATGTGGCTTTGACTGCACGACGCAGCTATGGCGAGATCTCGGCATCGGGCTCTCGCAACTGCAGCGCCCCAGCGCCCTATCGGCCATACCGCAGAACTTACCAGTGCTGATTGTGAGCGGTGATGAAGATCCGGTGGGTGACTTTGGCAAAGGCGCTCGCCGACTGGCAAGCGCTTATCGTGACAGCGGCCATTCCGATGTTTCTCTTCATGTCTTACCGGGTGTTCGCCACGAACCCTTCAATGAACTCAATAAAGAGCACATCTACCAACTTCTGACGCAATGGCTTGAAGACATCCCCCTGCCCGGGCTATAAGTTTAGGACAATCCTATGATGTAGGCGCCCACGCCTGGAGTATTGGCCTGAATGAACGACTCTCTGGATTTTCTCGAAAACATCACTTACGAAGAGCTAACCGAGGGCGATACCGCAACGTTTACCCGCACATTAACCGAAGATGAACTGGTTTTGTTCGCCATTGTATCGGGCGATGTAAATCCGGTTCACCTTGACCCGGAACTTGCAGCCGACTCCCTTTTCAAAGGCCGTATCGCGCACGGCATGTGGAGTGGCTCGTTGATTTCTGCCGCTTTGGCCACTGTCATGCCGGGGCCGGGAACCATTTATCTTGAGCAAAGCCTGAAATTCACAAAACCCGTCAGGCTTGACGACACCCTGACTGTCTTCCTGACCATTGTTGGGAAAGAGCCCAGAAACCGGGTTAAGGTGGGTTGCGAGGTAAAAAACCAGAATGGCGAACTGGTGGTGGTGGGCGAGGCCAAGGTGATCGCACCAAAACAGAAATTGTCGCTGCCCCGGCCCCTGCTACCCAAAATCACACTCAAAGACTGACGTGGGAAACAACCAGGCACACTGGCCTCCCAAGGTTATGAAGGTAAAAAATCGAGTGGGAAGGTCAGCGTTCGACTATCGACGTCAGCCTTTCCGAAATTGAATAATCGAATACGATTAGCCAATCGCGCTTCAAGCGCCGGATTGTTCAGTTCAGAACTGATCACTTTGCAATCTGAAACACGCCCATCCGGCTCGATAACCAATTCCAAAAGTACCGTGCCCTCCAGCGTCGGGTCCTGCCTTAACTCGCGATTATAGATAGCGTACAAAACCGATTTCTGATTATCCATTACTCGCCGGATGTTGCTCATTGCCCGCTCGGATCGACTGCTGACGCTGTCTTTGGCGGACGGGGCCGCAGGGCTCTTGTCTGCCGGCGCGGCAACCTGCTTGACCGCATGTTCAGCCACTGCAACCTCCCGAACAGGGCCCTTGTGTTCCTGCACCCCGCCACTGCCGGCCAATGTCTTTGCGAGATCTGGCGCCGGGGAATGTTGGCGGCCCTGATCACGCACATTGACGGCCATGGCCGACGGTGCCGTTGGTGACTCCGGCTCACGCATCGCCGCCAGTTGATCCTGCATGGCCAGCAAACCTGAACGCGCCGCGACATCTCGGGCCTGTTCAACAGTCTGCCTGGGCTCCAGAACAGGTTCCTGCACTGGCTTTTGAACCGGCCTGGAAACCGACTCTTGTTTCGGTTGCAGCTTGGCAACATCAGGCGTCGGCGGAATTGCTTCCTCCACTACTGGCACCAGTTCCTGCGGTTTAACCGCCTCTGGTGGCGGCTTGCGCTTCACGAAGCGCGCCAGTTGTGGCAGTATCGGCTCCTTTGCAGCCCGGTCAGGCTCAGGCAACTGAGCTTGAGTCACAACCACGGCAAGCGGCACAAACAGCACCAGCATCAACCCCAGCGACAGTCCAAGCCGCAGCCGCTCACCGGGCTCTGATGACCACGGCAATCCACCACTTCGATCGCTGCAATCAGCCACGGCCAACCTCCCGGCTCTGTTCGACGGCCAAATGGACCTGGCGGTAGTCCTGATCAACACAGGTCTGCATGATTTTCCGTAACAATCGATAGTGAGTGTCGCGCCCAGCCATGACCGTCACTTGCAGACCAGTATCCGGAATTGAATACCTTCGCTGTTTGAGGTAGGCCAACTCCTCCGAGAGACCTTTTATGGCAACGGTCTCTGCCGGGATTTGATCCAGACGCGCAACTTCGCGGCCCTGAACAAGAATCCGGGTTGCTGTGACCTGCACGATCAATGTATCCGGGGCGGCCCTGTTAGATGTTGAGGCAGGCAGTGGCACATCCGCGGTGTTTTGCATAACCTTCACATCGGACGAATTCACCATCAAAAAGAAGACCAGAATAGTAAAAATGTCCATCAGTGAAACCAGGTTCAGACCACCCGCTCGGTGCATTCGCCTGTAATGACGCTGCATCCTGCTGGCGCGACGGGAGGTTTTCATAGCACCTTCCCGAGTTCTTGGACATGTACCTTCCCCTCTTCTGGCGCATTAGCCAGGGACACGTCAGGGAAAAGCTCGGCTTCTATAACGCTGGCAGCGACAACTGTGCGGTACGAACGGGCCGTGTCCATAACCTCAACCAGCGTTTGATAATCAACATCACCGCCCACTTCAAGCACCAGATCGGTTTTGTCAGGCATCCGCTGCTTGATGGTCATCAATACGTCACGCAAACCAGAGAGGTTGTGATTCCCATCCTTCAATGGCAACTGCCGGATCAGTCCACGCTCTCCATCCGTCACCGTCAGCCCGGCCGGGACAAGGGTGACTGCAAGTTGAAATGAATCGACATTGGGAGGGTCGCCTGCGGACATGCCTGGAAAATTCAGATCGATCATACGTACCTGACTAAACACCATGCCCAGCAACAAGACCGGCACCAATACGATCATCAAGTTCATGAAAGCCGTAATGTCCAGCTCAGGGTTACTCTGCATTTTGCGATGTTTGCGTCTCATTCAGAGTGATCCGTATCAGGCGACTGGCTGGGCATTCTGGTCTGAAATAATGTTGAGTAACTTCACACCGGCCATTTCGAAACTGTCAACGATCTCATTGGTACGGGTCTGTAACAGGGCGTGAAACATTAGCAATGGGATTGCGGACATCAATCCAAAGGCGGTGGTGTTCATCGCGACTGAAATGCTCTGAGACAACAACGAGGCTTTTTGTGACGGGTCGGCGCTGGCAACCGCCGTAAAGGCCGCAATCAGCCCTATGATGGTACCCAGAAGACCCAGCAAGGTAGAGATGTTTGCCAGCGTGGCAAGGTACTGAGTCCGTTTCTCCAGTCTTGGCAGCACCTCCATCAGGCCTTCTTCCATAGCATACTCGATGTCGTCCCGGCGATTGTTGTTCAGTAACCGACTGATCCCGGCCCCCATCATGGCCGCTATGGCACTGTTGGACCCGTTAGTGGCTTGCATGGCCCGCTGGTAGTCGCGCTTTTGAAGCAACGGCAGGATGCCTTGCTCAAAGGCACGGCGATTCTTACGGCGAACCGCCCCCAGGTAGACAAAACGCTCCAGCGTGATCGCCAGACCGATGATCAACACCAAGGCAATGGGGTACATGAAAGGACCACCTTCCTGGAAAAAACGAACAACAGTATCGGACATGAACAGACTCCAGTAATTTAATAGGAAGACGGGGCTGAACCCAAGTTGGGGTCCAGCGTGTGCCGAAAATAACGATGGCGTTCGAATACTTCGGGATTGACCGGCGCCATCAATGCCGGCGCATCGGAATCGAGCTCAACTCTTGGCCGCTTGGGCAACGTCGGTGGCTGCCATGGCAAGATGTATAGCACTCGGGGATCTCGATCCTCCGAAACTCGGGCGATGCCTTCGACCGTTAGGGCGATGCCCGACTCGGGCCCGGGCGCCGGAGACAACCCCCGTTCGGCGGTTGCCGCACTCATCGGCCAGGAAATCAGGCACACAATGGCTGCGAACAATCCCAGTGGTTGGCCCATGCTACCTAAGCCTCCGTTCTAGGTCCGCAATCCAACCTTTGACCCGCCCATCCTCTGACTGCACGGCATCCTGATACGCCTGGTAGTGCTTCAGTGCGGCGGCCAGATCGAGCAGGTAGAGTTCGGATAGCACGGCGAGATTGTAATGCAACTCGGGCACCTCCCGATGGTGCTCCAAACCCTGTAATAGCAAATCACGGGCTGCCTGAAACTCACCCGATTCCTTGAGGATCAACGCTAAATTGTTCGTTGTCATGGTGTCTGAAGGATCTAATATTAATGCCTCTCGATACCACCGACGCGCTTCGTCCTGCCTTCCCTGACGCTGAATCACCCAGGCTATTTTGGCCTTTACCGCCGCAACATCCGGGCGCGCGACAGCCAACGTTTTGAGCATTTGTTCAGCAACAGGCCACGCTGATTGCTGGCTTGCTTCCAGTGCCCCATCAAACACCTGTTGGTGGTCCGCAGAAAACGGTGCCACCTGATAAACCCGATGATTGTTCACTGGGGTTGCTTTTTTAGCCGTCGATGTTTCCATTGGCGAGTGCGCGCAGCCATTAAGTAACCCAGCCAGCAACCCGACCAATATCCTCACCCAGGCTTTCGATTTCTTCATAGGGAATCGATGGCTCATCCGAGCGGACATGTCTTCATGCGTCATCCTTTGACTCCTGTTGCCATGCAATCCAGCGGCTGTCTCGTGCGTACCGGCCAGGAAACAACTGGCCCAACACACCCAGACTTTTCTCAACCCAGCGGTTGTAAACGCCGTCAGCTATCTGTTGGTGATTTTCGGCATGAAGCTCAATTGACTTTTCCTCGAACGGGTATGCCTGCTCATCGAGCAACAGAGCGTATTGGGCAAGTTCAAGCTCATTTAGCCCGTGCGGTCGGCTTGACGCCGCAATGTCTCTAGCCAAAATCCGATACAGTTCAGCCCGTTGAAACAGCGATTCCGAGCGAACCTCACGTCCACCAAGTTGCTCTGCCTGACGGTACCGTGCGCGAGCGGCGTCCAGGGTTTGCCGTTTTGAGGCCAGCGACGCAGACAGTGGCAATGTCAGTTCAATCGCTTGGAACGCCGTCACCAATTGCTCACCCAAATCCAGGGCAGCGTCAGATGCCCACTGCAAGGACGCCTCCGAATGCCACTCGCTGGCCAACTCATGGTCGATCATCTGTTCACGAAGGTTCTCATCCTGGTGCCCGCTTGTTATCAAGCGCTTTCGCATACGTTGCTGGCCCAGATGTTCTGCAGCACTTGTCACTGTGACGCGCTCGCTCAAGTAATCGACATACAGGACATTTCTGTCGTCGAGAGCACCCGCCTGGTGATACAACTCTGCTGCCCTTAGCCGATCCGGCCAAGACGGGTGTGCGACCGCGGTGAGTTCGTGTGCAGCCCGCAACGGTTGCTCGGACGATTCATAGGCCAGCACCAGTTTTTCACGGATATCATCCGCCAATGAGTGATCACCATAATCGGCACGGAACCTTTGCAGTTCGGTGATCGCACGCTGCCAAAGACCGGCTTTCAGCAGTAAGGTTGCTGCGTCGTATCGACCTTTTATCGCGACCTCCGATGCCGGCGACACGAGCTCTACACGCTGGAAATGGGCAACGGCCTGATCAATGACGCCACGGCGTTCTGCGCTTTCTCCCTGCCGGTATATGCTGGTGGCCAGTTGCGCTCGAATACCTGCTAGCTCATCCGCGTTCGACACGCCAAGCGCGCTGTCTGACCCAATGGTAAGCGCTTTGCGCCATGCCTGTTCCGCTGAGCGATAGGCACTCTCTCTCTGACGAATATCACCCAATACGAGCCATGCGCTGAATGCGTCCGATGCGATCAGCGACGGATGATCCAACGCGGCGGTGGCGAATCGAACAGCTTCAGACAACCCACCCGACGTGGACATACGGTGCGCAATATCCACTTGCATGGCAGGTATTCTGGGGTCGGCAGGATAGGTTGAGGCAAACCGATCGGCAACGGCTGCCAACGCGGTCAATTGGTCAGTATCATCCGACCGGTTGAGTAACTTGAAACGCAGACTGACCGCAGCCCAGGCAGCATCCGCTGAATGTTCGAAAGCAGGAGCCGAGAAGCCGGCCTTTTCAAAGGCGATCAAGGCGGCATCCGCCCGACCCGACTGAAGCCAGGCATCGCCTGCTAGCCTCAGCGTCGGTCCATACTCGGCCTGCCTGGTCGCCAGCATCTCGTAATAGCCTGCAGCCTGGGCAAATGATGCTTTGGACTGAGACGCGGCGTTGTTAGACGCGCTGTAATAATGGTAGTCGGCCAGCGCTTGCGCGTAGTCAAGCCAGCGTTGTTGGTACACCGCCCCCAGTGCTCGGAATGATGCGGCTGCTTCATAGGCAGCCACATATTCCGCCCGTGCCCTGCGTGCCTTATCGGGCAAACCGGCCAAGCCCCAGACATCGACTATTTGGGCTCGAAACGCAGGTGCAGTTGTGTCATTGGGGGCCATATCCAAAAACGTCTTGGCCACTGCCACGCTGTCGGCATATTGGCCCCGCGCTGCGTAGTGGTCAGCCAGGCGATCATAAAGCAAATAGTCGTATGGCCGTGGCCCAATCCGCTCCAGCAATGCCTTCAAAGCGTCGGCTCCATCCGTTTCAGCTGACATAATGGCGACAATGCGGAAGGTGTCCTCTACAACGTCAACCGATCCGGGTGGGACCATGGCAAACCCACCGGACTGATCCGCGTAATCGTCCAGCGTAATGATGAAACTCTCTCCCGCCGAATCAAATGCCCCTTGCTTGTATTGGCTCCAGCCCAGCATGTAGCGCGCTTTGCTTTTCAGATCCTGACCTGCCGCGCCAGTGAGTACTTGGCGGTAGCCCATTTCCGCTTCGCTGTGCTGGCCATTGGCAAATGCCGATTCAGCGATTCGAAATCGTGCCTCGGGCGCTAATTCCGATCTCGGATAGAGGCCGACGAGTTGCTTGAGACGCTCAATCGATTCGGTACCCTGGCCCACAAACGCGTACGCTTTGGCGTATTGATATAGCAGTTCGTCCAGCCGGCCCTGAAACGAGCCACTACTGACCACCATTTCATAGCTTTCGATGGCACCATGGTATAAGCGCTGCTCCTGCTCAGCGTTGAGATCGAGTTCACTCCCCGCAATCGTGTGCAAGTTTGCCAACCGATTCAGCGCGTCAATTCGAACTTTTGGCTCACCAGACTCGTCAAATAGGCGCTGATAACGACGCGCCACTTCCCGTGGCGAGATGGCGGGCATCGCCTGGGCTCTGTAGGGCAGGAATACTGGGCGCATATCGCCAATCGTCTTGCCATCGTCCGCCAAATCGACGGAGAACGATTCCTGCGCCGACAGGTCTGCGCTTAGGGTACTCAGAGTGCCGATCAGGACCCAGCGGAGGAACGTGTCTGCCTTCATTTTTGCTCACCCCGCTTCAGCCCGGTCAGCGCCAAATGTTCGTATAAATGGGCAATCTGCTGCTCGGTACGGTCAAGAGCGAAAGTGATACGCTCATGTTGCTGCTTCAGGAACGCAATCACCTCCTCGGTCAAGATGGTTTCAGCCCGGCCCTGCAGCTCTGAAAGGACTTGGCGCTGGTCTTTAACCGCTGATTGCGCAGCCACCGCCCTACGCAGCAATTGGGCGAACTGCTTCGGAGCCTTGGCGGCCAGCCGGTCAAAAACTCCCACGCGCCGCTTCGTGTCCAGCAAGCTTTGATAAATCCGGGTGAGTTGCTCCGTCTGACCGCTATTCGCCGCAGCCGACGCTTTCAGCACTTTTAGACGTTGAGCCAGTGGCGCTATACCGGCTTCCACTGACGCTCGCCCCGAGGTCCCGACACCGGCTGTCATTTTGGCCTGTCGCTGCCTTAACATCGCGATGTAAACGGCCAGGTCCTGCTCCTTGTGAGCCAGGGCACTATCGAGCGACACGAGCTCCGCTACACGGTTGACCGCGACTTGTGCGTCAGCGCCCTCCATGTAGTGTAAAAGGTAGGCAACTCGTGGTTGTGTCAAGGTTCGGCTATCGGCCAGGAACCATTCAACATCTTCATGACGGGCCGCTCTTACCAGCGCGTCGTAGGCACCGCTGGCCTCGACTTTCCGAATCAGTAACCGGAGGCTAACCCGCTCACTCTCGAACGCAGAATTGGCCGCCTGGTAGGCTTCCCCTGCCTGTCCCAGGTAGCCAGACTCATCGTACCCCCTCCCCATTCCAAGCCAGGCGTCGACAACGCCGGGGTAAGCCAGCGGGTATTTTTTCGCCCGGTGCCACGACTGCATCGCAGCCCGGTAATTTTGCTGACCGGCCAGCGCTAGACCGTGGAAATACAACGCTTGTGGGGCCTGGTAGCTGTCGAGGTTGATTGTCTTGAGAAACCCTATGGCCTTGTCGTATTCGCTACGCTGATAGGAAAGAACGCCTGCTTTCAGGCGGATCAGAGCCGTTAGGTCCGACGCCCGCGCGTGATCGTCATCCGCACCGATCATCGCTTCGGCAACTCGCAACGCCACCAGCGCACGGGCCGGATCGCGATCTATTCGACTGTATTCTGATGCAAGATTGAGGTAGCCCAGGGCAGCCCAATACCCTGGATCCATCTTTGCCAGAATACGACCGGCCGCCTCGAATTGCTCTGCTGTCCGACGAAGCTCAGCCAGGGAAAATAAGGCCTGTTGCCGAAGCATTCCGTTCGACACATTAACGGCTTTGGAAACTGCCTCATCAGTCGTCGCACGCTTTTCGCCGTTCCAAATGGAAATTTTCGCGAGCTCCAGATAAGCTTCTGCCCGATAATGGCTGCCCTCTGTAGCAACAGCGTCGAGGCTTTTGTACGCGTTTTCTCTGAGCCCCACCTGCCATTCGGCCCTCGCCCTAAGAAGATTTGCTCTATCCGATGTCGAGTCGCCAAGCCAGAAGAGAGCCCTTGCGGGCGCTCCGGCCGCAAGAGAAAATTGCGCCAACCCTACACGGTTTTCGTCACCGGGCTGCGCAGCGCCCAGAGCCGCAGGAGCTGTGGCAAGCATTGCCCACAGGCAGACTAGAATTTTCGACGCCGAAACGTTGCAACACACCATCACAGACTACTGCCATTCCTTTAGCGAGAGTTCCGGCTGGAACTCTGGCGCTGGCGCTGTAAGCACCAACTGAACCTGTTTTTTGCCTTGGGATTTGCGAATCGTAAACTCGGCTTCTCGACGAACATAGTGATCGTTGGCGGCTTGACCATTCAGCGTGGCGTTAAGTTGATGCTCCCCGAACGGCAAATTGCCAACATACAGTCGCTGAACACCGCCCTGCTCCAGCGCCTGCCGTTCCGGGTCTGTGTACAGATAGAAAATTGCCGGCAGCCCATTGATGGCCAGTTCTACGGATTCGAGCACCAATGCCTCGGGATCTGCCATCGAAAGGTAAACCGCTACCTGGGTATCCGTGGGATGAAGTACTTCCTCCTCCAACTCAAAAAGCGTTTGGTTCAGCGCCGCTACATCCGCTTTCAGGGTATCAATTTCCTGGTCCAGTGATTCCGCCCACAAACTCCCTGAACAAGACGAGAGCAATAGGATGAGTGCACTTTTGACCAGCCAAAAACGGAACAGGTGGGATAAATCGGACATGGCAGGCAAAACTCCCGCAAACTTTAGTAACAAATGTGCAGGAAGAGTAACATTGGGTTTCAATCAAGAACGGTATCCAGATCACCAAATGAAAAAGTGATCTGTCGGAAAGTTTTACATTGATGCGGGGGTGTTTAATCGACAGGCCGTTAAAAATGCTCAAGAAAAATATTATACCTATAGCTATCAGCTAGATAGCTAATATGGCTTGGTGCTTGCTTAGGCCAGAGGGCGTTAACTCGCGGGTTTTCCCAACGAGTTTCCGTTTGATATGCCGAGCTTTGCCGATGCACCTCAACTGCATCGGCTTTTTTTGTTCCCTCATCCATTACCCGGAAAGTCGGTAACGTTCTGCGGGAGCGCCAACCTCTGCCGGCGGACGGACCTTCGTAGCCGACGCTTCAGCTTCGAAGGGCCCCTGGAGTTAATCTGGCAGTCCAGGGGCCTGCACCTAAGATGAAGCGCCGGGGACACTGGCTAGCAGCGATTTTCGGTAACCATTGGCAGCGTCCGTGCTGTCACACCCATCCGCGATGAACTTTTTACCCTCTCGGTAATACCTCTCGGCTTTACTTACTGAGCTGTTTCATTGCAGATTCAAGACCTTCAATGGTGAGAGGATACATGTGGTTGTTGACCAGTTGCTGGGTCATACCCAGTGATCCGCCATTATTCCAATACTGCTCCGGCAAAGGATTGAGCCAGACTACCTTACGAAAATGGTCGGATAACCGTTGAAACCAGGTCGCGCCCGCCTCTTCATTCCAATGCTCGATTGAACCGCCCGGCTGCGCGATTTCATAGGGCGCCATGGTAGCGTCGCCAACAAAAATCACCTTATAGTCCGAGCTGTATTTGTGAAGAATGTCCCAGGTATTGGTCGTTTCGTTCATCCGCCGGATATTGTCTTTCCAGACGCTTTCATAGATGAAATTGTGAAAGTAGAAATACTCCATATGCTTGAACTCGACCCTTGCAGCCGAGAACAGCTCCTCGCACACCTTGACGTGAGGGTCCATGGAGCCACCCACGTCAAAAAAGATCAGTACCTTCACTGCATTGTGTCGCTCAGGCACCATCTTTAAGTCGAGGTAGCCGGCATTGCGAGCGGTCGAACTGATGGTGTCATCCAGATCAAGTTGGTCTGCCGCGCCCTGGCGGGCAAACTTCCGCAAGCGACGCATCGCCACTTTGATGTTGCGAATGCCCAATGTAATGCTGTCATCCAGGTCCTTAAAATCTCGTTTTTCCCAGACCTTGACCGCACGACCATGGCGGCCGTTCTTCTGACCAATACGAAATCCCTCCGGATTATAGCCGTTAGCGCCAAAAGGCGATGTCCCACCTGTGCCGACCCACTTGTTACCACCTTCATGCCGTTCTTTTTGCTCTTCCATGCGCTTCTTGAAGGCTTCAATCAGCTCTTCCAAACCGCCCAGCGATTCTATCTTTGCCTTCTCTTCATCCGACAACTGCTTCTCGAACTCGGCACGCAACCAGTCTTCCGGAATCAGTGCCTGCATGAGCTCATCAAGGTTCTCAATACCCTTGAAATAAGCATCAAACGCCCGGTCAAATTTGTCGTAATGGCGTTCGTCCTTTACCAGGCAAAGCCTGGCGAGGTAATAAAACTCCTCCATGTTGGCGAACGCAATGCGGTTTTTCAGCGCCTCGAGCAGGTCGAGAAACTCACGCAGGCTGGCCGGCACCTTGGCCCGGCGCACTTCCATAAAAAAATCAATCAACATAGGCTGCTGCCCCCTGTGTTCAGGGTGAATTAGCTACGGCGGCGTGCCATAAACGCGAGCTTTTGCAACAGATGCACGTCTTGTTCATTCTTCACCAATGCTCCATACAACGGTGGCAAGGCGGAGCTCAAATCACGATCCTGCAGGAGTTTGGCTGACAACTCATCCGCCATCAGCAGCTTGAGCCAGTCAATCAGCTCGGATGTTGAGGGCTTCTTTTTCAGGCCTGGGACTTTACGAACATCAAAAAACACTTCCAGTGCGTCTCGCACCACTTCCTGCTGCAGATTCGGAAAGTGGACGTCCACAATGCTCTGCATGGTGTCGTGATCCGGAAAACTGATGTAATGGAAAAAGCAGCGGCGCAGGAAGGCGTCCGGCAATTCTTTTTCATTATTACTGGTAATAACAATGATGGGCCTATGCTTGGCCTTAACCAACGTCTTGGTCTCATAAACATAAAATTCCATGCGATCCAGCTCTAGCAACAGATCGTTCGGAAACTCTATGTCCGCCTTATCAATCTCATCAATCAGCAACACCACCTGTTCCTCGGAATCAAACGCTTCCCAAAGCTTGCCCTGAACGATGTAATTGCTGATGTCTTTGACTTTTTCGTCACCCAGTTGGGAGTCACGCAGGCGAGAAACCGCGTCGTATTCGTAGAGTCCCTGCTGCGCTTTGGTGGTCGACTTGATGTGCCACGGAATTAATCGCATACCCAACGAAGAGGCCATCTCTTCAGCCAGCAGAGTTTTCCCGGTGCCCGGCTCACCTTTAATAAGCAATGGCCGCTGTAGAGAGATAGCGGCATTCACAGCCATTTGGAGATCGTCTGTCGCTACATAATTTTCAGTACCGGTAAACTTCATGCTGTTCAATCCTATTCAATGTGTCTCATGGTCAACGAGGCGAGTATAAAGCGTTATGGAAACCGGGAAAACCTTAGCAGGCTACTCTTTGCCTTTGCCGAGGGCCTCATCATGGGCATCTCCTCCCGATTCGTTTTCTTCTGTTTCCGGCAAGGCCTCAAGGTCTGACAAATCGAAATCCTCCATGCCGAAATCTTCATCCTCACTGACATTCTCCCCACTATCGGGTTCCTCACCCTTGGCGCCCTCAGGCTCCTTGGACAAACCAGCCGCTTCGCCGTCGTTCAGCAGGGGCGCTGTCTCGTCAGCATCGGCAACGGCAACGAGTTCTGGTTCAAGCGGCGATGGCTCCGCTCCCAATTCACTCGGCTCTTCAACGTCTTTTATGTGCGGAGGCACGGTGTCCAGGTCTTCCGTCAGTTGCGAGGCGTTTCGGCGACACCACCAGAACAGTCCACCGCCAACCAGAACGAAAAGAGTCGTACCACCCGCGACTACAGGCCACAACCAGGTCATTTCCAATGGCCGGGTGTCCGGATTTGACGCTGGTGGCGCTGACGCCTGAGGGGTTTCTACCTGGCTTATATCGATGGGGCCGACTTCCGGAATACCCGCTGCGGATTCATCGGTATCATCCAGATCCACTGATGACATTTCTGGTTCTGGCTCTGTTGCCGGCAGGGATTGCGATTGAGGCGACACTTCCGGTTCAGGCGCTGAGGCCAGTGGAACTTTAGTGTTTTGGGCACCGGGCTCTCTCGGGAATTTCGCGCTGAACGATTCCGGTGCGTAGGCCAATGCTTCACCGCCGGTCGTCCGGCCTTGAAACGCTACCCCAACGCGGTAAGTCCCATTGCCCTGATCCGGTGTGATCACGGCAGCCCATTCACCATCACGGACGGAGAATGGAAGCCGCGTCGCGACCGTCTCACCGTTATTAAAAGCGACCGCCATGATCACTTCGGAGTGTTCGACATCCAAATCAGGGTGCTCCGGCCTCACGGTAACGCTGTAACGCGTGTCACTTGGTGAGCCTTCGGCATCGACGACGACCTGCACGGGTGGGCGCAACGTGATTGTGCGGCTAAATTTCCGGGAGAACGTGGTGCCATCGGCTATCAGTTCGAGGCGGTAGTCGCCCGGCACACTCAAGCGCTGAATCACGTCCCGATATACCCCGTCTGCAGGTGGCTGCTCCGCCGACAGTTGTTTGCTTCCCATGCGACCATCGTCGGCCGTCAGCATAAGGTTAACATTCAGCACACTCAGAAAATCCGGATCGCTGACCAGTAACGTGTCTTCATAAAAAGCCGCGTTCACACTGACGGCCTGACCCTGGTAGAAGCGTGCAGGCAATTTCTCCACCACCAGTCTTAGATCGCTCACCACAGTAACCCGACTTCCCTCGCCCAGAGTTCCCTCGATCTGCCAACGCCCGGGTTGTGGCTTCTCGACGGTAATCAGGTTATAGCCTGGTTCAACGACCCAACGTAAATTTTCGGGCTTGTGAGTGGCCGTCATTTGCGAACCGCCGGGGGTTTTAAGAGCCAGCACTCCGGAGGGTGTTTTCGCAGTGGCCACATCACCGGTGAAGATCAGCGCAGTAAACTCTTCAACCCCGCCGTCTACTTCAAACCCATTGCTTTCGATGGGCACCTGCTCTTGGGGAACTGCGGCGTTTAATGCTGAAATAAAAACCCGGCTAAGCTCATCGGCGGACTCTGCAATTGACTGGCTGCCGTTGGTTTCAATGGCGAGAGTCATGAGCAGATCCAGGTCGGCTTCCCGGGACAGGGCAACCGTATGGACCTTAGCGCCCTTGTCGCGCAACCGTCGTAACGTATCGCCCAACACCCGCCGGCGTTCGATTTCGTTGGTTCTGTCGCTGGGGGAAACATCGACTTTCCCATCCGTGAGTAAAATAAACTGAGTATTGGACAAGTCACCGCGGGTGAAATAATCATCACTTGCGACTTCCAGTGCTTTTCCCAAATTGGTTCTCAATGCAACCGAGTTGATCTGACTCGAGCGGGTCAGGGCTAGTTCACGCCAGGACGCGTCCACTTCGCCAAATGGCACCAGCATGTTGACATATTCGCCAAAGGTCCAGACCCCTGAGCGCGTGCCATCGGGTAATAAACGCGCTATAAGCCTTACCGCTGGCTGGCGCAG
Source organism: Marinobacter caseinilyticus (assembly GCF_011074955.1). Classification (GTDB taxonomy): domain Bacteria; phylum Pseudomonadota; class Gammaproteobacteria; order Pseudomonadales; family Oleiphilaceae; genus Marinobacter; species Marinobacter caseinilyticus. Next base: position 139,657 of record NZ_WUQJ01000028.1, read on the forward strand.
ATTGGCAGGGTCGTTGGTTTTCATACTGCCTGAAATATCGACAATAACCCGGATATCGGCATCTTCGGGAAGCGGAGGGATGTCCTTCGACGTTTGGGCATAACCATGCCCACTTAACAGACACAGAAAAGTGACAGCAACACCCTGAACCAGACCTCTCATCGAACCCCACCTGATTTCCGTATATTGTCGTTTACAGATCACTTATTCAGAGGATTTCGTTACTTTCGGCTGATCCGATAACGAACCAGGTCCAGAATCCAGACCAACAGCATTACCAAGGCCGCAAGCCCAAGGTTAAAGAAGGCGCGGGCAGCCTCATCGGCCTGGCCTAGGATGCCTTCATAACCCGCGTGCAACCAAGCCGGAATCCACCAGTTAATGGCCTCTGAAGACTCCACAGGCGTCAGAAAGATAACCACCAATGCGGCCTGTAATAACGTTCTCAAACCATACACTGGCAAGAAACGAAACAGCTTCGAGATCATGTAGAAAAAAATGACAAATGCGACCGCATAGAGCGACCAACTAATAGCGTACGCTAGCTCGGCGTCTGCACCCATAATCTGTATCCCGTATGGTTAATTAAAACGTATTTTACTGCCTACAAGGCGGCGCACCTGTCTATGAGCGTGCTATGCATCTATGATCGTGCTATGAACGTGACCTATCTACCGGACCTATCTACCGGACTTATCGGCTAAAAAGGACCTCGTGAGACCCTCTGACAGATCGTTCGCATTTTACCGGTAAGCCCGACTATGTTTAGTGGAGCCTCAACCTTTGCCGCCGACGGCTCTTTCGTAGCCGACGCTTCAGCTTCGAAGGGCCTGAGGACAATCTGCCAAGCCGTGGGCCTGCTCCGAAACGGAAGCGACGGCGACCGATACAAACAGCATTCCCAGGTGACCGTCTTCACGGCCAACGTCTCTGCTGAATGCCTGCAAAGTCGGTGCTTTCATGCCAATCCGCGATGTACTGTCTTAAAGTACCCAGTGAATAATATGCTCTTCCCAGTCTTCCTCCGGTACCTTGTCCTCCGATATCACTCGATGACGCACTGAAATCCCCGCTTCATGCACCGAGTCGGGGTCACCTGAGCGCAATGGATGCCAATCGGCCAATGGCCGTCCTTCGGCCAGTGTTCGATAGGCGCAGGTGCGCGGTAACCAATGGTAATCGTCAACGGTGTCGGCCGTCAGTACTGTACATTGAGGCACTTTCTCCAACCGCGTCTCGTAAACGCTGCACTGACAAGCATTTTGATCCATGTAGCGACAGACCAGGTCGGTGTAGTAGACATCACCGGTATCCTCATCCTCAAGCTTGGCCAGACAACATTTGCCGCAACCATCGCACAACGACTCCCATTCCGCGGGCGTCATTTCGTCCAGCCGTTTGCGTTGCCAGAACGGTATCGCTGCGATCATTGCTCGCGCTTCCTGACCTTTTGTTTGAACTCCACAAGATAACTTTCGAGTTTTTCGGGCATTTGCAGGAAAAATCCCTGATCCTCAATGGCCGTCAGTACCTGTTCACCAGTGGAACGTGACAGCTTTCTCTCTCTGTCCAGCAAAAGATCCATCGTGTGAACTGGCTGACCAAATGCCAGCTTGAGCGTGTCAGGGAGCTCGGTCCAAGCCTTACCTCGCTTGATGTACACATAGGTATCGTTGCTTTTGCTGCTCCGATAAACGGAAACAAACTGTCTTTCAATCATGATGCAAGTATTGCCTTTATGTTATCGGTGACAGGCGCCGTCAATGGCGCGCGCCAGCCCTCAAAAAGTAAGCTTTGGTTGAACATCTTGATGTCACTGCGACTTTTAACCAGCGATTCCAGCCGACGTCTGGGAGCCAGGATCTCGATCGGGACATCGTGTTGTTCAGCAATAACCGCCAGCACTCGTTTGATTTTCTTATAGGTACCCTGCTCGTCCCGGGTGAGCGGTGTGGTAATCGCGGTAAAATCGTTAGGCACGTCACTCGGGGCTTGCCGCACCAGGTCGATCAAGGTATCCCCATAACGCCTGACAACAACCGGCGGCACATCTCGTAATGACGCCAACGTGCCCGTATTTGACGGCGTACCCTCCGCAATCGCGATCAGGGCGCTGTCTGCAAGCACACGATTGCGTGGGCGGTCACGACGACGACATTCCTCCTCTCGCCAGCCTGTCAGGATTTGCAACAGCCGCTGCTGTCTGGCATTCAACTGCCAGCCACCCCGTAATTTTTGGTAGTGCTGATCTGGATCGGATTGCCGGTTTAGTTCCTCCGCAAATCGCGAGGATTCTTCCGCGAGAGCCGACTGCAGCTGGCGCAGTGCCAGTTTGTCGATAATCCAGTGGTACAGTGGCTTCAGGAAACGAACATCATCCAGCGCATAACGTTCCTGTTCCGGTGTCAGGGGACGGGCCAACCAATCGGAACGCGTGGCGGACTTGTCCAAGGCGTGTCCGAACAGTGTTTCAACCAGACGGGCATACCCCACAGAGAACCCGGCACCGGCCAAAGCGGCTCCGATCTGGAGGTCCAGCACGCCCTCAAGGTGAATGCCAAGCCAGTGCCTGAACAGTTCCAGATCTTCGCTCATGGCATAAAGCAGTTTGGGCTTGTCCGGATCGGACAACGCCAATTTGAATTCAGCCGACTGTTCCGCCACTGAGGGGTCTACCAGACAAAACCTATCGCCGAGCCCGAGCTGCACCAGACCCGGAATGGGAAAAAACGTCGAAATACGCTCAAATTCTGTATCGAGGGCCAGAGGTTGGTCATGGCCGGCCCGGAGCCACTCGTCTAATGCAGCAGGCGTGCGAACCCAGTGGGTTGGCGCCGGATCAGGAATAGAAACCATAAATAATACTCAGGTTGGTTTAGTCGGCCAGCGGCTTTCGCCCACGAAACGCATGGGTCAACGTAAAGCCATCGACATAGCCTAGTTCACCACCGACGGGAATGCCGTGAGCGAGGCGGGTAATCAGGACGTCGGTACCGTCGAGACGGTCAGCAATGTAATGCGCGGTGGCTTCGCCCTCGACCGTCGGGTTGGTCGCCAGTATGAGCTCACTGACGCCCTCTTGCCGGACTCTTTTCAATAGCAGGTCGATGCCGATATCGGCAGGACCCACGCCGTCAATGGGTGAAAGATGCCCCATCAGAACGAAATAACTGCCCTGGTAGTCGCCAGCCTGCTCGATCGCCAACAAATCCGATGGGCTTTCCACCACACAAACGGTGCCAGTGTTGCGCTCCGGATTGTCACAGAGACGACACGTCGGCGTATCAGAAAAGTTCTGGCAGGTCTCACAGCGTCTGACGCCCACCATGGCTTTAGCCAGGGCATCGGACAGTTGCTCGCCCCCGGACCGTCCCCGTTCAAGGAGATGGAAGGCCATCCGCTGTGCGGTTTTTTGACCCACTCCAGGCAGACATCTCAACGCTTCAACCAGCTCATCAACTAACGGACTAAACGCCATTCAACTCCCTCAATCAAGTGGGCCAAGCGCCCCTGTTACGCCAAACACCCGGGTGACAATGGACATCATTGCTGAGTCAATCACACTGTTTTAAAACGGCATTTTAAACCCGGGAGGAAGCCCCATGCCCGAAGTCAGACCGGACATTTTCTCTTTCTGATTTTCCTCGACCCGGCGCACAGCATCGTTCACTGCCGCAGCCAAAAGGTCTTCCAGAATATCCTTGTCTTCGCCCATCAGAGATGGATCAATGTCTACCTTACGAACGTCATGGCGCCCCGTCATGGTCACTTTGACCAGACCGGCACCCGACTCCCCTGTTACCTCGGCCCGCGCAATTTCCTCCTGCGCCTTTTGCATATCTTCTTGCATCTTCTGGGCCTTCTTCATTAAATCGCCCATACCATTCATGGCTATTCTCCCTCATGTTGGTTGTCGATGGTTTAAGGTATTCAATGGTTCAAAATATCGGTTGGGCTAAAAAAACCGCCACTGCGGCCCACTACCGCAACCCTTTCTATTAATCGCAGCCAACATTTAGTCAAACCGGCTTTATACTGTCTTCGACTACACGGCCTTCAAATCGTTCAACAATGGACTTAACCGCCGGGTCGTTATGAATTGCGTATTCTGCCGCCTGCTGTCGCGCCACCCTGGCACGCTCCTCCCAGATCGCAGGCGTCCGGTCACCCGCGTCGCCTTCAACGACGTTCAATTTCACCGACGCGCCAAACCGAGTCGTCAGCGCCTCCAGGATTCGCGTCTGATGCCGGTCCGTGAGCAATCGGGCATGCCCCTCATCAATGGTCAGCGTAATCAGATCACCGTCGCGCTGGAAAGCCGCATGACTGGCTAAATTCCCGGGCATTCCGGCAATTTCAAGGCTGCGAAAATCTCGTGGCCAGTTGAAGTCACTGGCATCGCCCGCGCCGGCGTTGGTCTCGACCGTCAATGCTTCGTCAGCGTCTGCTTCCGGAACGGTGTGAGTGACGGACGTCGACGGCTGCGCCGAACCTGAGGCTGCGACTGGCTCTGGTCCCGGCTCTGGCTCTGGCTCTGGCTCTGGTGCCAATTGAACCGATGGACTCGCCGGCTGATCATAGCCCTCGCCGGCGTCCAGCTCATCGGACTGCGAAGCCAGACTGTCTGCGTAGGCATCCAGTTCGGCCTGTTGACCCGTGTCGCCCTCTTGATTTTCCCAAGGCAGGGGCGGCTTCTGAACGGCTTCTGGCGGCGCCACAGGCGCTTTAGCGGTCTCCGTGGCACTGAGTCGCTGCTCCGCCTCGGCAGACGGTTCTGGCGTGTGAGTTTGAGTCACCGGGTGAGACTCTGCCACCTCGGCTGGCGCAGATTGCGCCGAAGGGTCGGGTTCCTCTTTTGGAGCCGCATTCACTGGCTGAGATGACGACGACGTTGGCGGTTCCCTGCGGTCAGTTCCGGGCCGAAACGCCAGCATTCGCAACAGTGTCATTTCAAACCCCATACGGGCATCTGGTGTAACCGCAAGATCTTTACGCCCCATCAGAGCCGCCTGATAGAACAATTGCGCATCTTCAGCGCTCAACTGCTTCGCCAAAGTCTGGACCTGTTCCACATCGCCCAGGGCGTTGTCGGCGCTTCCCGGCACCACCTGCTCCATGGTGACCCGATGAAACAGCGACAACAGATCGGCCAAAATAGCACTGTAATCCGGGGCGAAATCGGAAATTCGGCGAATCTCCGAGAGCAAGGCCGGGCCATCGTTGTTGGAAAGTGCGGTCACCAACTGCTCAATATCGCGCTGGTCGATGGTGCCCAGCATGCTACTGACATCGCTGGCGGAGAGCTTTTGATTACCGAAAGCGATGGCCTGATCGGTGAGACTCAATGCATCCCGCATACTGCCATCCGCGGCACGGGCCAACAGCCACAGCGCTGGATCTTCAAACGGGATGGTTTCTTCAGTAAGAACATGTCGCAAATGACCCGCGATATGTTCCGGCGTCATGCGCTTCAGGTTAAATTGCAGACACCTTGAAAGCACCGTGACGGGTAATTTTTGGGGGTCCGTAGTCGCCAATAGGAACTTCACATGTTCCGGCGGTTCTTCAAGGGTTTTCAAAAAAGCATTGAACGATTGATTGGTCAACATATGGACCTCATCAATCAGATAAACCTTGAAGCGTCCGCGGGTCGGGGCGTATTGGACGTTGTCCGTCAGTTCCCGCATATCGTCAACACCGGTTCGGGAGGCGGCATCGATTTCAATCAGGTCAACAAACCGCCCCTCCTGCAATTCGACGCAGCTGGAGCACACCCCGCACGGCTTAGAAGTGATGCCGGTTTCGCAGTTCAGACATCGAGCCAACAGTCTTCCGATGGTGGTTTTACCAACACCTCGGGTACCGGTAAAGAGGTACGCATGATGCAATCTCTTATGCTCAAGGGCATGCACAAGGGCTTGCAGAACATGTTCCTGCCCAACCATGTCCTGAAATGTCTGGGGGCGCCATTTTCGGGCGAGTACCTGATAGCTCATTTTGTCGGTCAACTGCGGCTGTAAATGGGCTCAACCTTAGCATGGACACGAACTCAGAAGAAGCCAAACAGAGCAAGGTGCGGATGCAGGACCTGGCCGGGCGAGTATACAAATCAGAGGGAATTCGGATGTAACTGGTATCGGGGAGAACTGACAATCAAGGAAGACTGGGGGTGGCCCCACCAGCAACACTCCGGCACACAATTCCACCGCTTCGGCTGCTCCCTTCCGGGCCTGACCGGGTTCACGATTTCATGTTGCGGAGGCACCAGCGGAGCCACCATAACGTTCCGCACCCACATGTCGGGATGCGGCGCGCATAGTATCAGGCAGCGGGCACCGCATCAATCCCAAAAGCACCGAGTGTTGATAGTTGTCGTTTAATTACAGCGGAATCGGTACTTCGTCCTGTCGAAACCAACAAGCGATGCTGTGCCGGGTGCGTTGTGCTTTCAGTACTTCGTGAGGCACTTCCTCACTCAAGAACACCACCATGCGCCCGGCTTCCGGAAGCACAGTACCGCAGACCTCATCGTCACTGTCTTTATTATGGATCTGGAGTGCACCACCCTGCTCTGCTTGCCAGCCGTCATTCAGGTACAGCACCAGGCTGACTACCCGGGAGGCACGCCCGACAAAACTATCCACGTGTCTGCGATAAAAATCTCCGGGCTGATACGTAGCGTAATGCGCTTCAAACCGTCGCAATCCGAGAAACAGTCGCTTATTAAGTGCAACCTGTATCCGGGTCAAAAACTCAAACAAGGCTTTTTGCGGCGGTGACACCCCATCAAGCCAGGCTATCCGGTCTCGGCGGACAGAGGGGTCAGTGACATGATCAAGACCACGCCCGATACCCGCCAACGTCATTGCTTGTCGCCGATGCAGTCCCTGCACTTCAAGACCCAAGGCGCCCAGCATTCCTATCGGCAAATATTCATGAACATCATGCGATACCCAGCCTTGCTCGGTCAGGCCAAACGCCAGCTCGTCAAGCCAATCCTCGGTCCAAGCAAAGGTAATGGGTAACGTTTCGCCTGAGGCAGAAGCAACTGTCAGGTTTAATTCGGATATGTCCATGGCCCACCTCGAGAACAATGAAACCCAGTCTATCCGTATTGCGTGCTGGACGCGCGGCCATGTTGTGAGTTAAAGATACGGACATACCCCTAACTCCATACCCAACCGCACTACGAGGTCACTTTTGCCAATTGCACCCGGTCAATGGTCGTTTACCCGCTGGACGACGATAGGACAGTTAGAAGCTCTGCAGGTCAACCACCCTCTGTTCAGCGCCCGGCTGTTTTTGCAAGGCGCACACTTGACTCATTTCGCGCCCAGTGGCCATTCAAATTGGCTTTGGGTGAGCGAATCCGCACGTTACGAAACCGGTCGAGCCATTCGAGGCGGGATTCCAGTTTGCTGGCCCTGGTTCGGTGAGCCGGCTAAAAATGCCCCGGAAGTGCGTAGGCGAATTGTCGCGATGAAGGCTCATGGCTTTGCCCGCACGGCGGTGTGGAAGCTGGAGGATGTCCGGGAATCCGCTCAAACTGTTGAGATCAGCCTTTCTCTGGATGCCAATCGGGATTTTCAGGGTCTTTGGCAGGGTCGGTGCCGGGCCTTGATAACGTTTCGGTTCTCGGCCACCGAATGCCAGCTTGCGTTGACAACGACCAATGCGGACAGCCAAGCCCTGGCATTCAGCCAAGCCCTCCACACTTATTTGCCAACGCCGGATATTGCCAACACCAAAATTCTCGGTCTGGAGGGCGCCCACTACATCGACACTCTCGATCAGTGGCAGGCTCACACTCAAAATGGCCCGGTCACCTTTTCCGGCGAAACCGACCGAATTTACGAGTCAGATGGGCCGCTACGAATCGTCACTCCAGCGGGAACTCAGCTTGTATCTTCCTCTGGCAGCGACTCCACCGTGGTCTGGAACCCTGGTCCTGAGAAGTCGATACGGCTTTCCGACTTCCCCACATTGGGCTGGCAGAACATGCTGTGTGTTGAGACGGCCAATGCGGCCAACGACTATCAAGTCTTAAATCAAGGCCAAAGTCACACACTCGCCCTGCGGCTCGGAAAGGAATGATCATCAGATGGGTGCTGTTAGAGAACCGCTGATAAAAACTGGCGTGGAGCACTGATCCCTGCCAGCATTTAAGTATAATTCCCTGGATTGGCTCAACCCCGGGGCTCAACAGGTAACTCGGACAAACATTGGATCGAAAAGGACAATCCATGAGCATTAGGTCATTCCTGAGAACAAAACTTGTACCGGCTGCACTGGATGATCAAATCAACCGAATCCGCAAACCGATAGGCAGCCTTGGCTATGACCCCTGGGGCTACAACAACGAAGCTATGAAAGTCGGCTTTGCTTTTACCCGGCAACTTTACGAAAAGTACTTCCGGGTGTCCGCCGATGGCGTTGAGAAGGTCCCCGACCATGGCCCCGTGCTGATCATCGCCAATCACAGTGGCCAACTTCCGCTGGATGGCGTGTTGATTGGTTACGCGCTCGCCTCCCGCAAGCACAATCCGAGAATGCCCCGTGCCATGATCGAACGGTTTTTTCCAACCGTGCCTTATCTTGGCAACCTGCTCAACGAAATGGGCGCTGTCTTGGGCGACCCCACTAACTGCGCCAAGATGCTGGCCAACAATGAAGCGGTAATTGTGTTCCCCGAGGGTGTCCGGGGGTCAGGCAAACTCTATCGCGACCGCTATCAGCTCAAGCGCTTTGGTAATGGCTTCATGCATTTGGCGATGAAGTATAAGGCGACTATTGTGCCGGTCGGCGTGGTCGGGTGTGAGGAAAGCATCCCGGCGATTGCCAACATCAAACCCCTGGCCAAATTACTGGGCGTGCCCTACGCCCCGATTGCCCTGCCCTTCGTATTTCCGGCCAAGGTCCACCTGAATTTCGGTGACCCCCTAATTTTTGACGATGCCGAAATTCCTGAGGAACAGGTAACCGAGCGAGTCGAGCAAGTGAAAGCGGCGATCAGTGAACTGATCGATAAAGGCCTCAGTGAAAGGAAACGACTGTTCTGATGAACGAGCCTCGCAGACCCCATATTCTTATTACCGGCGCCGCCGGCGCCCTCGCCCAGCAAGTGATTAATCGCCTGCGAGACCACTGCGACCTTGTGGCAGTGGATTTCAGGGAGCAAGTGTACCTGGGTGACGATATCCCAAGTTACTGCATCGATTTCAATAAACGTGTGTTCGAAGATCTGTTTCGACGCTATGACTTTGATGGCGTCATCCACCTTGGGCGCATCATGTCGAGCCAGTTGACCCGCATGCGGCGCTATAACGCCAACGTGCTGGGCAGCCAAAAATTGCTGGACCTGAGCCACAAATACGGCATCAAACGAGTCGTGGTCTTGTCCACCTATCACGTCTACGGCGCCGTTGCGTATAACCCGGCGCTGATTGATGAAGAGGCTCCATTAAAAGGCGCCGGGCTTACCGCCGATCTGATCGATTCTGTTGAACTTGAAAATCTCGCCAACATTTACCTTTGGCGCTATCCCGACCTGAACATTACAGTGCTTCGACCCTGCAACATCGTTGGCCCGGGCGTTCGAAACTCGATCAGCACGTTGTTGGCAAGTGAGCGTGCGCCGGTATTGGCCGGTTTTTCGCCCATGATGCAGTTTATTCACATTGACGACATGGCTGACGCCATCGTCCTGGCTTATCAGCAAGACCACAAAGGAATTTACAATGTGGCCCCAGAGGATTGGGTAGCCTACCAGCACGCCCTGAAACTCTGTGACTGCAAGCGCATACCGGTGCCCTCAATACCACCTGTGTTGCCCAGGTTGATTTTGCGGACGCTGAATCTGAGAAGTTTCCCATCTTATCTGATAGATTTTTTCAAGTATCCTGTGGTTATTGACGGACGGTCATTTTCAAGGGCATTCAATTTTCAGCCAAAGCGACCGTTAAAAGAAATATTCCGGTTTTATCGGGAAAACAAGAAGCCCATATAATAAGTTGTAGCCGGACGGTCCGGCTGCTGAGTGTCACAGGACGTGATGGATTATGGTCACAGATTTTAGTCTGGTCAGCCATGCTGCTGCGACTCTGGCATTTCTGTTGCTCGCCATTCTTGTTGCGTCCAAATACCTCCGTCGCGATACAGACCGCACCCTGTTGCTGGCTGCCATCGTATCGGTGCTTTGGGCGGCCTCCCTGGCGGCACAAAGCATCTGGAGTCAACCTCCATTTTTCATCCGCTACCTGCTCGAGTTACTCCGCGATGCGGCCTGGATTGCGGTACTTTTTGCCCTCATACGCGACGGCTCAAGAACTATTGAATTAACGGGCCGGATACGCACTGTGCTTGGCACGATGGCACTGGGACTGGTGTTGGCCTTACTGACTGTTGGCGCCCTCGAATATTTTCTGGGTTGGGAAATTCTCAACGGTAAAACCAAGATCATTGGTCAAATCGCACTGTCGCTGCTCGGCATTTGCCTGGTTGAGCAGATCTGGCGTAATTCCGTTTCGTTTGGTCGCTCCAGTGTCAAATACATTTGCATTGGCATTGCCACTATTTTTGCGTTCGACTTTTTCATGTATTCGGATGCACTGCTCTTTGGCCATATTTCCAATGCATACTGGAATGCCCGCGGTGGGGTTAACACCCTCATTGTGCCTCTCTTTGCCGTGAATATGATCAATACCCGCAAACAGCCCGTTGATTTCCAGCTGTCCCGAAACGTTATCTTCCACGTTGGCACGCTCGTTTTCGCGGGCGGCTACCTTCTGACCGTAGCGGCTGGTGGTTATTATGTCCGGGTTCTCGGCGGAGGCTGGGGCGAAGCACTGCAGGTGTTGTTTTTCACCGCCTTTCTGACCTTCTTTGCAACGCTGCTGACCTCAAACCGTTTCAGAGCGCGGTTGATGGTATTTATCAGCCAGAATTTTTTCGATTACAAATACGACTATCGTGAAGAATGGCTGAAAATGACCCAGCTGTTTGCCCACCTGTCTGAAGACCCGCCACTTCCGGAGCGCATCGTGCGTATATTGACTGGTCTGGTTGAAAGCAATTCCGGAGTGCTCTGGATACGGGACGAGGAAGGCAACTACGTTCTCAATACTGCCGTTAACCTGGCCCCACCCAAGTACACCACCATCGATAATAAATCCGAGCTGGTGAGGTTTTTTCGGGATCGCGAATGGATCATAGACCTTAACGAATACCGGATTGATCCCGTACGCTACAACCTCCTCGAAATCCCGGACGCCATCCTCAAATTTACCGATGGCTGGCTTGTCATACCAATGTATCTCGGCGAAGAACTCTACGGCATTGTGCTGATCGGTACCCCTTACGCCAAGGTGGAACTGAACTGGGAGAATTTTGATCTTGTGCGCGTGGTTGCCCGTCAGACCTCTAACCTTCTGGCGCAGGCGGATGCTCAGAATCGCCTCTCCCGGGCCATGCAATTCGAGGCAGTGAGCAAAGCCTCCGCGTTCATGGTTCATGACCTTAAGACGTTGATTGCGCAACTCTCCCTTATGGTCAAAAATGCCCCAAAACATCGCGGTAACCCAGCGTTCATTGACGACATGATCCACACCACGGATCATGCCGTGCGAAAAATGGCCAACCTCGTCGACCATATTCGAAAACCCACTGAAAACTCCAGCCAGGCCCTCCCCATTGACCTCTTCAGTCTGGTATCGGACCTGGCTGCCCAATACGCACGCAACAAGCCAGCCCCACAAGTCGAAGGACCAAAGGAGCAAGTCATGGTCCGCGCCGACCCGGAGCTCCTGCGCAGTGTTCTCGGCCACTTAATACAAAACGCTCAGGATGCGACGCCACCCGGAGGCGAAGTGACGCTGACTCTGAAAAAATCCAGCGGTCAAGTTGTTCTGTTCATTCAGGATAGTGGTACCGGCATGTCAGAAGAGTTCATAAAGCTGCAATTATTCAAGCCCTTCGAAAGCACCAAAGGCTTGGCGGGCATGGGCATCGGCGCCTATCAGGCCCGTGAGTATGTCCGACAGATTGGGGGCAATATCGATGTCACCAGTGAACCGGGTGTCGGTTCGTGCTTTTCGGTTCGCTTCCCCATTGCCAAAACCACCAGCAATACCGCGACTGGAATGGAGGGCTTGATCGACTTACCCGGAGCCCAGGAGGCTGGTGGCGCCGAATAATTGGCGTTTCGGAGCATTGGACATTATTGTGATTGCAATGCGTCAAAATTCAGTGAAAACTTCACCTTGGGGTTTGATCTGCTATATCACTCTAAAAATGCACAAAACCGAATGAGTCAGTGCTTATCACGATAACCGAAAAGGATTTGTCGCTGTTGTGAGTAAACGCATCTTGATTGTTGAAGACGACCCAGGACTCCAGAGCCAAATGCGCTGGTGTTTCAATGATGAGTTGGATATCAGTGTTGCCAGTGACCGAGAGTCGGCCCTGACGGCCCTACGCCGTCTGGAACCGGACGTCGTCACTCTGGATCTGGGATTGCCACCGGATGCTGGCGGCGCCAGTCAGGGCTTTGCCCTGCTGGACGATATCCTGCGCTTATCCCCTCAAACCAAAGTGATCGTCGTCACCGGGCGTGAAGATAAGGAAAACGCTGTCAAGGCCATCGGAATGGGGGCAAGCGATTTTTATCAGAAACCCCTCGATGCCGATATCCTCACGTTTGTTGTCAACCGTGCGCTCAGGCTGGCGGAACTGGAAAGAGAAAACCAAGAGCTTACGCGCTTCCGTAATGGTACCTCCATCAAGGGCATTATCGCCGCCAGTCCGCAGATGCTGACGGTGTGCCGTACCCTGGAGAAGGTAGCGCCCACCGATGTCACAACACTCATCACCGGCGAGACCGGTACCGGCAAAGAATTGTTGGCACGAGCGCTCCATGACCTCAGTAATCGCGCCGACAAAAGCTTTGCGGCAATCAACTGTGCCGCCATTCCTGAAAATCTTCTGGAAAGTGAACTGTTCGGCTATGAAAAAGGCGCGTTTACAGGCGCCACTCAAAACAAAAAAGGCAAGATCGAATCGGCGAATGGCGGCACGCTGTTTCTTGACGAAATCGGTGATATGCCCATGGCCTTGCAGGCGAAACTGCTTCGCTTCCTGCAGGAACGTACCGTCGACAGAGTGGGATCGTCTCAGCCGGTTTCCGTCGACGTCCGAGTCGTTTGTGCGACCCACCAGGATGTTCAACAGCAAGTTCGTGAAGGCACCTTCAGGGAAGATCTCTACTATCGAATCAGCGAAATCACGCTGACCGTTCCGTCGCTACGGGATCGTGACGGGGATGCGATCGTTATTGCCCAATCATTGTTAAAGACCCTTGGGAAACAAATGGATCGACCCAACATGCAATTTGCCGAAGACGCCATCCGGTCGATCAACAGCTATTCGTGGCCCGGCAATGTTCGCGAGATGATCAATAAGGTCAAGCGCGCCATCATCATGGCGGATGGCAAACGTATCGCCGCAACGGACCTCGAACTCGCAACCCACGCCGATTGCTCAGAAAGCCATTTGAACCTGAGGCAGATTCGGGAGAACGCCGAACGTACAGCGATAATGCAAGCCCTTCAAACGAGCAACTACAACATCGCACAAGCGTCGAGACTACTCGGTGTGACTCGACCCACAATGTACAATTTGACGGACAAATATAAGATTGATACCTCGCATGAAGCATCAGGCGCCTAAAAGCGGGCAAATGATCTCTGCCTCTAAAATCAATGGACGACTTAGAAAGCCGCTTTAGGTGAACCTCATGAGAGCACTACCAAAACTGTTTCTGTTAATGCTTGTTATTGCTGCGCCTACCGTAACATTACTGACGGGTTGCGGTGATGAGTCTGGCAATTCTGAGGCTCTTTCCCACATTAACAGAAGCGAGACCTACGCCGAGCAGGGGCAGTACCGTTCTGCCCTGATTGAAGTAAAAAATGCCATTCAGAAAGAACCTGCCAATGTCGACTACATTGTCAGGCTGGCGAATCTTTACCTTGACGTGGGCGCCGCCAAAGAAGCCTCTAAACTACTGAGCCCCTGGCTCGAATCGCAGCCTGAGGCGGTAAGTCTCACATTGGCGAAAGCCTATGTTGAACAAGGGAAGCACTTATCCGCCGTTGAGACCCTCGACAACGTGTCACTTGACTCTCCCGAGCGACGCACCCAGGCAAACCTGATCAAAGCGGAAGCGAGAAGGCAGTCGGGCGAGACCACTGCGGCCCTTGCCATGTTCACAACGTTAAGCGACGAACACCCGGATAATGTTGAAGCGAAAGCAGGTGAAATCCGGACGCGGTTAACGATGCAACAACTCGCCGAAGCCGTCGACATTGCTGATGGCTGGACCACCCAACATGGCGATAGCGCCCGAATTTCGTACTTAAAAGGCCTGGCACACTATCAGTCCGACAATCTCGAACAAGCCGTGGAGGCTTTGACGGACACCCTGAGCCTGCTGCCCGACTCCGACATTTTCCTCCCTTTACGCAGGGACACACTGATCCTTCTCGCCCGGACGCTTACCCAGCAAGGCAAAATGACGGACGCACAAATATACAACCGTATATTGGCGGAAAATACGAACTCAGAAGCAGAGGATCAGGCGCAGACGGCAATCGGCCTGATCAAGGAGGGCAAGTTTGAAGAGGCCCAGACGATTCTGAAAAACATCCTCAAACTCAACCCGGACAACGAGCGCGTTGCGTTAATTCTCGGTGTCGTGAGTCTTGAGCAAGGCCAACACGCTGAAGGCATGACCTTGCTCACCGACAACCTGGATCCCGAGACCTCTCCCACAGAGTTCATCCGGGCCGCAACCATGGCCCGCATCGATGCCGGTGAGCGCAATGAAGCCCTGGACACACTTAACCGGGCAATTGAAGCAAGGCCAAATGATACTGACCTGCTTTCAATGCATGGCATATTGGCTCTGAGCTTGCCAGGGCATGAGTCCGAGGGCGTCACGAGTCTTAGCAAAGTACTCGGAATCACTCCAAACAAAATCAGGCTTCGCCTCGCGCTCGCAAAGCATTATGCAAACACTGACAAAAAGGAACAGGCACTCGGCCAACTGCGCATGGCCTTCACAGCCGAACCCGCGGAATGGACAGCAACGGGCACTTATTTGTCCTTGTTGCTCCAAATGGGCCTGACCAAAGAAGTGTCGGAGTTGAGGGACTCTCTGGTTTTTGGCTATCCGGACGAGCCCGAAGCAAGATTGCTGGTGAGTATCGCTGACTTCGGACTTGGCAAGACGGAAACGGCCGTTACGGAACTCGAGACCCTGGTCGGCGACTCACCGGACTTCCAGGAGCCGCTCATTGTCCTGGCACAACTTTATCTGAAAAAGAATCAGACCGAAAAAGCCATCAATACGCTACTGACTGCAGCTGAAATCAACCCAGCCAATCCGTTTCCGATCCAGCAGGCAAGTCAGATCTATGCCCTCAACCATTCTGCGGCCGAAGTGGACGCATGGCTGGAAAGCATAGGCAAAAGCACCCCCGCTCTTCAAACCACCACCACCGTATTGACCTCATTGCTCGACATACAACAAGGGAATTTTGCTCAGGCTCGTAACAAACTTACAGACATCAATGATGTTGACGCACCGCCGATAGCCGAACGGGCAATGGCGCAACTGCTGATGGCCGAAGCACAAAAGGCGGCCACGGACGAAAACTGGCCCATTGCGCATTCGAAGGTGGCAGAAGCGCAGACCATGCAGCCAAACAACCTCATCATTGCGCTGGCACAAGTCCGAATCACCACACTTGAGGGAAAGTACGCCGACGCGGCAGAGCTACTAAACGGTCTGGAGAGCTCCTTCGGTGTTTCCAAGGCCACCGTGGAGATGAGAGTTAGGTTGCTGACAGCCCAGGCTGGCACACTGGAGGCTTACCAACAGCTAAACGCACAGTGGCAGGCCTCAAAAAATCCTGCCCTCATGCCACTGCTGGTTCAACTGGCCAAGAAAGAAGATCCTTCAGCCGTCACGTCATTAACAGAAGCCTGGCTCACGGTTGAGCCAGAAAGCATAGTGGCGGGCTTGGCCGACGCTGAAGGTTTGCTCTCAGAAGGTCGTGAGCAAGCCGCTGCCTCACGTTACAAATCGGTTCTGGAAAAGCAGCCCGAGAATATTCCAGCGCTCAATAATCTGGCTTGGCTATTGCGCGAAAGCGATGGTATTCGGGCACTAGAGTTTGCAGAGCGAGCAAGCCGCCTGGCGCCTGACAACCCGGCCGTTTTGGATACCTACGGCTGGATTCTTCACCTGCAAGGGCAAAACAAACAAGCCATTGCAATTATGGAAAAAGCTCACGCTCAAGCGCCGGATAATAACGACATCAAAAAGCACCTTCAGTCCGTAAAACAAGCCTACTAGCCAGCCACCTGCGTGCACGGCTGAATATTCAATTCAACTCTTCTCACTCATCGGAGCAACCGTTCCTGGTTGCTTCAATGGCCTCTATATGGCCAGACCTCCGTCTTTGTAAACTCCTGAGCGGTGCCATTTCCCAGGAAAACGCTTCAGTTTTTACAGTATTCAAACGAATGATCTGCCCCAGATCTCCACGCAATCTTTTATTTCCATTGCCGGATTTACCGGCCAACGTCTGCTGCCGACCTGACAAGAGTGTTCCTATTTATTAACAGGCAGTGTCAGCTTGCTTTACATAGCCAACAATAAACCCATCCCATCCTATTGATATATAGTCTTATTTTGTTTTGGCACGAATTTAGCTTAAGGGATGACTGAGTTAATTTTGCTCGTTAGATGCCAAACTTGTTGCGAGACAAGGACGGAAAGCTACGGGTCTCCCGAAGACAGCCGAGCCGCACATGAAGTCCCCGATAAATCACGGAGTGAATGATTTATGAAATTTGTCAGAACGACTTTTGCATTAGTGGCTCTGAGTGCTGCGTCGTCCCATGCCGCCATGATAAACGATGGGTCCGAAGCGAACCTGAATGAAATCATCAATGGTACCCTGCTCGTAGCAGGCAGTTCGGTCGATGTGTTGGGCGATACCGCAACAAACCAGGCAACAACCAACCCATACTTCCGATCCTCACCTGACAGCAGCAACAGCTCGGCCACCTTTTTGATCGAGATTACGGGCGGGCTATCCAGCCAGTCTTTCGGCATCTATAACGGATCAGACTACATCCAGCTGTTTTCCGGTGCGGATGAAGGCAGCTACACCACATCGGGCAGTTACGTCGGTCCGGTTGTTGATAACGCCACTCGCGCCCAGGTCAGTTTCGATATTTCTGGCGGCAGCTATAGCGTGTATGTCAATAACACAAAGGCAGGCACATTCAGCAGCAACGAATTTGGCTTCTACCTGGGACGTGGCGGTGCGCCACTGGTCTATTCAGATTCCGAGCTGAACGGCGGAACAGAGCGTTTTGTTGCAATTCAGGGCAAGGGTCAGTACCTGAATCTCGGCAGTGAAATCAATTACGGATGCGCCGCTGACTCTCTTGCGGACTGCACTCTTTGGGAGCGTGACGACTATATCCTGGGCTTCGAAGATGGTTCGGATAGCGACTTCAATGACCTTCTGATTTACGTAGAGGATATTGTAGCGGTTCCTGAACCGGGCACATTAGCCTTGCTGGGCCTGGGTTTGATCGGACTGGGTGCTGCGCGTCGAAAAAAAGCATGACGGCCTGATCCAAATGTGACAGTAAGTGAAAAGCCAGTGGTTCAAGCCGCTGGCTTTTTTTTCGCCGCGACAACAGACACGCACGAATCTGGCTGCCAGTTAACAGTGGCACTGACGACTGACCCAGGGTTTAGTAGTGACGGAATCCTCACCAAACAGTATCCTTGAGGCCTTTCTGTCAGACAAAAGAAATGGACCAGATGTTACGGAAAACTCTGCAACAGATTGCTGATGCCAAATACTATCTGCTGATAACCGCTATCAGCATGGTCCTGTGTTTCCCGACCTGGTTTCGGCTCATTCAAGAGTGGACAAAGTGGGAGCAATCGCTCGCCCATGGTTTGCCTACGTTCCTGCTTTACCTTGGCTTGTTCACCATCCACCCACCGACCCGAACAGACTCAGACAACCGACAATCCGACCAGCGGCAAACTGCTATTGAGGGGCTTGGGTTGCTGACCGTTGTTCTGGTTTGGGCCATTCTCGAACTTATTCGCATCGACACCCTTGCCTACCTGATGC
Source organism: Marinobacter caseinilyticus (assembly GCF_011074955.1). Lineage (GTDB taxonomy): Bacteria > Pseudomonadota > Gammaproteobacteria > Pseudomonadales > Oleiphilaceae > Marinobacter > Marinobacter caseinilyticus. The sequence continues at coordinate 157,881 of NZ_WUQJ01000028.1, forward strand.
TCCCGGTGGTGCTGCTGGCAGTAACAGCAACGTTACTCGGGTATAAACCGACAGTAGTATTCTTACCATATGTTCTGCTCCTGAGTCTGTCGCTTCCAATCTGGGCAGACCTGATTCCAGCACTCGTCAAGATATCCAGTGCCGTTGTTAGTACGTGGGTTGCAGGCTTTGGTGTCACGGCATTGATCGAAGGAAGCAATATCACTCTGCCTTTCGGGCGACTGATCATTGCCAACGGCTGCTCCGGTATCGGTTATCTGGCAATCTCTATCCTATTGGCGTCAACAATTTCCATATTGAACGACTACAAAGCCAAAGGCTGGTTGATCATGATTTGCGGCGCCGTCCTGCTCGCGTTATTGATCAATTGGGTTCGTATTACCGCTCTCGTCCTGATCGCCTATTATTCCGACATGAAGAGCGATCTGGTCGCCAATCATGAGCTGTTTGGCTGGCTTCTGTTTGCAGCATTTGTCATTCCCATTACGATGGTTATTCCAGCTCATACTCGTCACCACAACACCCCTGCCACGCCACCGATAGTCACCAGGAACCGTTTTGTATTTGTCATCGCAGCATTTATGGCTGGAACGTTGACAATCACGTTGCTGCAATCAACTCAACAAAATGACCCCATCTGGACTTTATCGAACCCGGATGCTCGCTCCGACGTGGGCAGCAGTCTACCCATTGCTTTGAGTTTTCCTCAGCAATTCGACCACCAGGTGTGGAATTTTCAGGTCGACAGTGTCTGGATATCGATCGCCCAAACCCAACGGCAATCCGCCGACGAAAAACTCGTACCATACCTTCACAACCCGATTGACCCAGAGCAGTGGTACGAGGATCAGAAAAAACAGGGAAATCTGGTAAAGGTCTACCGCCGAGTCAATGGATTGCAACGGACAGCTTACGCTCAATGGTTTCAAATCGGGACCTACCGAACCAGCAACTACACCTTCGCTAAACTGCTTCAAATCCCTGCCACTTTTCTTGGCCAGACCCGGTTTGCCGTTGTGACATTGCAATCGAATTGCAACGCGCAATCCTGCGACAGTGCCATTCAAAAAATCACAGAAACCAGTGAGCATCTGACACTTCAGCCAAAGATACTGTAGCCACAGAGACAATGTCGGTAATTCTTACAATCTCACTGAAACAGCACCCATAAAATTCTGCGATTCATTTGTTATTAAAGAAAATTGTACGAGTGGCCCCCCTTTTGCTTAGCCCTAGCAGTGGCAATATCGCACCACCTAAAACGTAAGGAAACGTTAAAATGAAAAGAATTGGTTTGGTGTTGGTCGGATTAATGCTGACGTTCTCTAGTGCAACCGCTGGCGTGATTGTGGATACCGTGTATCAGTATGAGAAAGTTAACTGGGGCTCGCAGTACTCATACACCCATAACCTGATCGACGAAGGGTTTACCCCAGGGACTGCCATCAGCGGCGATTTAAAAGTCTCGATCTATGACGATTATGACCCATGGTACGATTTTCTTCCCGAGGTCATTTTGTTCGTCATAGAGGAGTTTGATTTTGACTCTGGCGGCATCAGCCTCAGCAGTTTTTACGGCGCTCTTGAGGTCACTGCGCTGGCGGCAATTAATGCTGATGGCATGCTAGACGTCACAGTCAAATCGATCCTAGGAGACTTTTACCTTGGGAAATCTGTTTTAACGGTGGTTACGGAAGAAGTACCGGCCCCAGGAACGCTGGCATTGCTCGGCCTTGGAATCTTGGGCTTGGCGTTCCAACGGCGACGCAAGAGCTGACAGTCGAATACGTTGAGGTAGAAAGCCAGCCTCGACTGGCTTTTTACTAGCGATTGTTTTTTTATAGAAACCAACGCAAGAACTGAATTCCGCATCAATTCATTTCTCTCTTCTGATCTCAGCTAGACTACATCCTCAATACATCACCCCTTTCCGACGCACCGGAGCCTTAAGCCCCAAATGTCCGCCAGCCAAAAAGTGATCAAAAGCTCTGCTTTGCTGTTAGCGCTGCAACTGGTGCAGCGTGGCCTTGGCATCGCAAGCACGTTGATTCTGGCGAGACTGTTGACGCCTGAGCATTTCGGCATTGTCGCTCTGGTCATGATTGCGCTGCAGTTTTTTGAGCTTTTGGTGGAAACGGGCAATCAGCAATACATCGTGCAAAAGGACGATGTCGACGACCACGATCTAAACACTGCCTGGAGCATGGATGTGCTCATCAAAACCACAATGGCTATTTTGATCATGGTTAGCGCACCGTCCATAGCCGGTTACTTTCAAACACCAGAATTGACCTTGGCGCTTAGCGTCGCCGCTCTCACGTTGCCGATCCGGGCGCTCAAGACGCCAGGAATGATGTTGCTGGCAAGGGAGATCAACTACCGACCGGGGTTCAGGCTCGCCCTTTGGCAAAAGGTTTTGTCCTTTGTCACGGTGATCATCATTGCGCTCATCCAGCCCAGTCACTGGGCCATTATTACCGGCACCCTCGTCTCATCCATTGTTCTCGCCATTGGATCTTATCGGGTGCATTCATTCCGGCCCCGTTGGTCCCTGACACGCATCAGCGATCAATGGAGCTTTTCTCAATGGTTGGTGCTGCGGGGCATAGTTGGCTTCACTCGATCGCAGATAGACAACCTGATGGTTTCAAGATTTTTTGGTACCGTGCAGCTTGGTGGTTACAACCTGGTTCGTGAGGTCAGCCTGCTACCGGCCCTTTCCGCCATCATACCCATGAGCGAGCCCCTATTAGCGGCAATAGCGCAAAGCAAATATGACAAACCCGTGCTGGCTTACCGGATAAGACTCAGCCTTGCTTTAATGGCGACGATCTTGATGCCCCTCACCACCTTCCTGATGCTCTACCCCGAGCTCATCACCGCGGTACTTCTCGGCCCTCAATGGTCGGAATACGCGCCGCTACTCCGGCCTTTCGGCCTATTCTTTCTCACCTTTTGTTTGTTTGCATTGGTCAGTGACGCCATGATCGCGCTGGGAAGAGTGAAGGCATTGTTCACATTTGATGTCATCTCTACTGCACTGATCATCATTGCTCTTTTGACGCTTGCAACCGATAGTCTCTCAAACATGGCGTGGTACCGCGGCTGGCTTGCCGTGGTAACGACTTTTGGCCTGATTGTGATCCTGAACCGACTGGCGCCCTTCAACCTATTAAGACTGCTTTGGCTCTGTACCCCCTCATTTGCAGCCAGCCTCGGGGCAGCTTGGCTATTAACGCAATTGACGTTTTCGACACTGCCGAATTTGCTGGAGTTTTTAATCAGAGGCTGTCTGTTTGTACTCTTTGCTGTTGTTTTGACCTGGGGCTTTAGTAGCGCTTTGCTGGCACGCAGTGAAGAATGGAAGCAACTAAAATCACTGACAGCGTCACTGAAAGGGAACAACGACCTGTCGCAAGATCAGGCCTAGTATTAAACTGTCATAAGTCGTTATAAGTCGTTATAAATAGTAACGATTAGTGGTAATTAGCAATGGGTCATTTAGGGAGCCTGTGAACTGTCTGCCACCACACCGTTATGAGGGCCTGATGACAAATCGTTGCCTGCAAGTCACCTCCATGCGCTACTCCATTTTTTGCAACCCCAGATTCTCATACACCACCACTTTGCCATGACTCCAGCCGATGGAGAGAATGTCGATATCACCATCACGGTCAAGATCAACAGACAGAGCCCCATCGTGGTGTTCGTCACCCTGGTAAACCAGGTGCCCCCGCCACGTAACACCGTCACCTTCGAGGTTTTCAAACCAGATCATCCTGGCGTTTTCTGGATTTTTCAGATTGTGCTCACCCACCACCACGTCCAGATCGCCATCGCCATCAATATCCGCCGCATCAAGACTCATCGGACCAATCACCCTGGCAATAACGTGTTTTTCCCAATGAGTGCGGTCGTCTTCCGAGCGTTCGTACCAAACAAGCTCACCCTCTTGGCTGACCGCCTGAAACCCAACCAACACGTCAAGCACACCATCGCCGTTCAAATCGGCCACCCGGTTGCGATCCGGGCTTTCGAATGTACTGTCCAACACATGCTCCTCCCAATGCCCATCGGTTTTTTGCCGCAGCCAAGTCGTCCCCAATACAATGTCTGGTCGACCGTCATCGTCCAGATCGGCGGCTGTAATCGCCTCATCCTTTGAAATTGTGCTGACCTGTTGCCAGTGCCAAAGATCCGAAACAGGATCGGACGGGACCGTCAGGCTCTGAATACCCATGCCCGCTTTATGCCAGGACAGCAGAATTTCCGATAGTTGTTGATCAACGTTTTTATACTTCGCTGTGCCCTGGAGAAAATCGCCAGCGGCGGGCTCAATATTTTGATGAATCAGAAATTGGCCTGTACCGGTGTTCTCTGCCCACACAAATCGCTCACCGTTGTTGCTGTAATCAACCTCTTTTAAGCCCAGCCGATTCAATATTTTCTCAGACAAGGTCGGCTGTTGGTTATAGCCACGCCATCCGGAAGCAAGTAAATCAACGTCACCGTCGGCATCAAAGTCGCCGGCGAAAGCAACATTATTGGCACGGGGGCCAATTTTTAACCGAGGCCAATCGGCTGTCCAGTTGCCCGGGTTGCTGTACCAGTACCCACCGGTCACGATGTCGCGCAGCCCATCTGAATCAATATCCTCAGCAAAGACAAAGGTCGCCTGGCCCGGACGTTCGCCGTCAATGACATGCCGCTTCCAGGCTATACCCTCTGCCGAAGTGTTCCGCCACAACTTGACTGGGTAAGCTTTGTCATAATTGGCAATCTGCCAATTCGTGCCCATGAGATCGATATCAAAATCATTGTCGATGTCCACCGCCCGCATACTGTGGGATGCTTCGTGAGATATAATCTGTTTCGTCCATTGGGCACCCTCATTCAAATACAGCTTGACCGGATTGTCCCCCTCCCCCTGATTCATTTCAGCCGTCAGAATATCCAGGTCACCGTCTCGATCCACGTCCCTTGCCGCAATAAAGTGATGTACCGCCTCCACATTGGCATCGACTATGTGCTTCACCCACTCATCGCCCGCTTTTTCAGGCGCCTCCAGCCAGGCAATCTGATAATACTGGCCGGCAGCCTCTGATGGCGCTAGCACAATATCTTCACGGTTATCCCCATTGAAATCACCCGTATCTATAAAAACGTCCTGCCAAACATAGTTTGCATTCGCATCCGTCACTCCGCCGGTGTAGACAACGTTTTGCCATTCGGCCTGCTGATCAAGCGTTTGCGGGTTGCGCAGCCAGACTTGATTCACAATTATGTCGTCAAAGCCGTCGCCATCCATGTCCGCGTGCTTCAATCCTTCTCCGTGGGGCACCGACATCGTAATTTGAACCCAGGAATCATTGGGATCCTGTCTAAAAACATGAACCTGATCGCCATTCTTGTAGCCAAACAAACTTTGGTTCCTGGCAATAATATCCAAGTCACCATCATGATCGAGGTCACTGATCTCCACATCATGAAACTTATCAGTACTGATTCGATGCTGACTCCAGTCATCATTCCGAAGCCAGAACAAGCCGGTATCGGAAACCAAAACGATATCGTTTTGGTGGTCACCGTCGATATCGGCAATCTCGATATCCGTCCTGATGCGTAACCTTTCCGTTAAAACATGGCGTGACCACTCAGGGTTCTGGTACCAGACAAGCTCTCCACCACTGTAATCAAATTCAAACAGCCCGAGCTTGCTCCCAAGCCGTTCCATAATCGATAGGTGGCGAGCCCGATGACCGCCCACCACAATATCCAGCAGTCCATCCCCATTAATATCGCCTACCGCCTTGCCCCAGGGCGCGTTGGGACCTGCCAAATCAACGAATTCGAACCTGTAAAGAGCGTCTTCGGAAGCACTCGCCTGCCCTTGCGTTTCGCTGCAACCGGCAATGACAAACGTGACTAAAGCTAAGAGACCGCTCCGAATACGTGCTGAATAGGCCCGTTTAACACTACAACTACCTCCATGTGACTCAAAGGACGCCCCAATAATGTGCAACATGTTCCTCTCCTGCCCATGTCCCTGGCTGTAAGTTAGATAATACCCAAATTGGTGTGGTGACATCTGCTTTCTAATGCAAATCACCGTTGTTTGCACGGGGAGTTAAAACTTACTGGTTTGATTTATTATAATAGATTTTTTTTTACTGTCTTTTAATCTAAAAACACTCCTTCAAAAATGACTTTAAATAGAATGCCACGTTTCTGCTTAGTGCGATCAAGAGCTTGCGAGTATTGTCTCTCGAACGTTGTAAATCTGAGGAAAATAGCCTCCAATCTCTACTATTGCATTCCATTATGTACTAACATTAACCTTGAACTGTGACACTGGGTTCGGCGAAGGAAAGCGCTATGAATCAGCAGTATCAAGAGACTCCGCCAGTCGCCATTGGAATGCCTGTCTATAATGGTGAACGTTACTTGGAAGAAACACTTGTCTCGGTTCTACAGCAGACATTCGGAGACTTCATTGTCTATATTGCAGACAATGCCTCCAGCGATGCTACCGAAGAAATCTGTCGTGATTACGCCCGGCAGGACAAACGCATCCATTATTCCCGAAACCCCATCAACCTGGGGGCGTCCAAAAACTATACCTGCTGTTTTGCACCTGCTCGATCCGAATACTTTCGCTGGCAAAATGCCGATGATCCGATAGAGCCCACTCTGGTCGAAAACTGCCTGGCAGCCTTGCAGGCGGACCCAGATACTGTGCTCGCTTATGGTAAGACGAAAGTTATTGATGCTGATGGGCATTTAATCGAAGACTATAACGACAACCTTGAACTGTTATCGGCCAGTGCCGCTCAGCGCTTTATCACTTGTACCCAAAATATTGGCTTACAAAATGTTATGTATGGCCTTATTCGTCGCGAACCTCTGGCAAAGACAGCGTTATTGGGGAACTACATCGCATCCGATATTAATCTGATTGGCGAGCTGTCCTTGTACGGTAAGTTCAAAGAGGTACCTGTTCATTTATTTAATCGTCGCATGCACCCTCAAGCAAGTAGCTGGGAAAGAAGCGATGCGGAACGACAACGGAATTTCTGGGACCCGGCCAAACGTCGGATGGTCATGCAAACCTGGCGAAGTATTTACGAATTTTACAAAGCGGTCGCAAGGTCACCTATCCCACCACGCGAAAAAGCGACGCTCTGCTACCACCTTCTAAAACGCGCTTATTGGTACAAGAAACCAATGAAAAAAGAATTGGCCGATGTGATCCGCTACGGCCTGCTGCACCGATCCTGAGCTTACCCCTCTGATGGAGATAACATGAAAGTACTAGTAACAGGCCATAAAGGATTTATTGGAACAGTCATGGTTCCAATGTTATTGGAAGAAGGATTCGACGTTACCGGCCTGGATACTGATCTCTACCGGTTTTGTACGTATGGCGACGATCCGCTCGAAATCCCCACCATCAACAAAGACGTGCGCAACGTTGAGCGCGCGGATCTTGAAGGTTTTGATGCCATCGTTCATCTCGCCGCGTTATCCAATGATCCACTGGGCAATATCAATCCCGATCTGACTTACGACATTAATTACAAAGCGTCCGTGCGCATCGCTGAGATGGCTCGGGAGGTCGGGGTAAAGCGATTTTTGTTTGCCTCGTCCTGCAGCATGTATGGCAAGGCTGGCCAGGACGTGTTGGACGAAACAGCGGAATTCAATCCTGTCACGCCCTACGCCAAATCCAAGGTTTACGTAGAGCGCGATGTATCTCAACTGGCGACGGATGATTTCAGCCCCGTATTCCTCCGTAACGCCACGGCTTATGGTGTCTCTCCCCGTATCCGATTCGATCTGGTGATCAATAACCTCGTTGCCTGGGCTCACACGACAGGCAAAATATTGCTAAAAAGTGATGGCACCCCCTGGCGTCCATTGGTGCACATTGAAGACATCACCCAGGCCGTTGTCTGCGCACTTCGGGCGGAGCAAAGCGTTATTCACAACCTGGCCGTTAATGTCGGAAGTAATAATGAAAACTATCAAATGCGGGATCTTGCCCAATTCGTAAAGAAAACCGTGCCGGATTGCGACGTTGAGTACGCTGAAGATGCAGGCCCCGACCCACGCTCCTACAGAGTGAATTTTGATAAAATTCACCGCGTTTTTCCCGAATTCAAAACTCGATGGACGGCCGAAAAGGGTGTTCAGGAATGTTTCGATTTTTATCTGAAATACGGCCTCAGCAAGGACGACTATGAGGGAGTTCGATACAAACGCATCGCTCACATCCTCGATCTGATTGAAAGTGGCAAGCTGGATAACAACCTTGTTTGGCAAATATAACACCGGTAGAGACCTATGAAATTCAGCGAAACCCCGATTCAAGGCGCTTTCGTCATTGATGTTAATCGAATTGGTGATGAACGCGGTTTTTTTGGACGCTTGTGGTGTGAAAAGGAATTTAACGACATGGGGTTAGTGGCTGACATCCGGCAATCCAATATTGGGGTCAGCGCCAAAGCCGGCACACTGAGAGGACTCCACCTGCAATCCGCTCCCCACGGAGAAGTAAAAGTTCTCCGCTGCCCCAGAGGCGCAATATTTGATGTAATCGTCGATTTGCGACCGGAATCCGGTACATTTAAAAGCTGGTACGGAGTGGAGTTGAACGCCCATAATGGTTCCATGATTTACGTGCCGGAAGGCTGTGCCACGGGTTATCAGACGCTCGTTGATGATACCGAAATTTACTATCACACAAGCCAATTTTATCACCCTGAATCGGCGACCGGTGTTCGATACAACGATCCCAACTTCGGCATTCGGTGGCCTCTTGACGTTAGTGTTATTTCCGAAAACGACACCTGCTGGCCTGATTTCAAATAACAAAATCTAATAGAGGGAATTATTATGATTATTGTGGACACAGAAATTGCAAAACGCATTGCTGAAGATCGTCCTATTCAGGTTGCGGTCATTGGTGCGGGGTACAGCGCCATGCACATCGTTTCACAAATTGTCAGCTCCTTCCCAGGCATTCACCTTGCCGTCATTGTTAACCGGACACTGAGTTCAGCGGAAAAGATATTTCGTCAGGCCGGTATCAACGACATTCGCACCATTAAAAGCTCGGCAGAACTCGAAGACGCAATCAAGCTACGTCGTCACTGTGTGACAGACGATGCGGCGGTGGCGCTGGGCGCTGATAGTATTGACGCCGTTATCGAAACAACGGGGGAAGTCGAATACGGTGCCTGGGCCTCCCTGGCGTCTATAAAAGCAGGAAAACACACGTTTGCATTGAACTGTGAAATGGACGCAACCGTCGGCCCGCTTTTGAAGCACGTTGCCGATAAACAAGGGGTTATTTATTCAAATTCCGACGGCGACGAACCGGGGGTTGCATCCAACCTGGCAAGACACGTCAGAACGATGGGGCTTGAAGTCGTCGGCGCGGGCAACTTGAAAGGTTTTTATGACGTTCACCGTACGCCGGAAACACAAAAGGCATTTGCTGAGGCAAATAATCAAAAACCCCATATGATGACCTCGTTTGTTGATGGCACCAAGCTGTCGATGGAGCTGACAGTGACTGGCAATGCGCTTGGCTTCGGGGTTGCAAAACGGGGTATGCACGGGCCTGCCTGTGACGATGTCAGGACCTGCTTGCAGCATTTTCCGAAAGATGCGTTTCAGGCGGGCAAAGGCATAGTTGATTTTCTGTTGGGTGCCTCACCTTATACTGGTGCGTTCATTGTCGGTCATACCGAGCACCCTATGAAAATGGACTATCTACGGTATCTGAAAATGGGTGATGGGCCCTTCTATGTTTTCTATACCCCATTCCACCTTCCCCAACTGGAAATACCGATCACCGTATCCCGTGGCGTGCTTTGCCACGATGCCGCCGTTGCCCCTAAAGGAAAGCCCTTTTGCGAGGCGGTTGCCATAGCCAAGAAAGATCTGTCCGAAGGCGACACTCTGGATGGCATCGGTGGCTTCACCAACTATGCGTTAATTGATAATTTTGAAACCAGCCTGAAAGACAATTTGCTGCCCATGGGCGTCGCACAGAACTGCAAGGTCAAACGGAAGGTACCAAAAGACACCGCCCTGACCTATGACGACATCGAATTACCCTCCGGGCGGCAGATTGACCTGTTACGAACAGAAATGATCGAAACTTTCTTTTCGTAACACGCCAGGTAGGGAGTCAATTATATGAAAGTAGTTTTGTTTTGTGGCGGTCTTGGCATGCGTTTGCGGGAGTATTCAGACAATATTCCCAAACCAATGGTACCCGTTGGTCATCGCCCC
>NZ_WUQJ01000029.1 GCF_011074955.1 Marinobacter caseinilyticus
GTTATCAAATCGAATCCAAAATTCAACATACAACTGATCGTATCCTTGCGGTAAATACTTCAACATCATTGATTCGGAATTCCACCGCTTCCATCCGGGGTCATGTGAATCCCGATAACTGACCATTGACTTGCCTTTTCCCCCACGTGCTTTATCGGCATTCGAACCAAGGATCTCAATTGTTTCATGCCTGTCTGGATGGCCGGTTGAAGGAGCCCAGGTTGGATCATGACGAATTGAATACCAACCATCAGGTATGTCGTGAGTCGCAGCACGTTGGGTGCCATCACTGCTGCCATTCAGGACTGGCGTCCAATCTGGCTGATTATCAAAGTTATCCTGAAACAGAACCTCCGCCTGACTCCCTGTCGACGCTAAAACAATCGATATGGCCATTAGGTATTTACCAATGTGACCCTTGAGAAATTTCATAACAACCACCCTTCACTTGATGAAGTTCAGATACTTGAGAATAAGACATCACGGGCATTACAGGTGTGACAGCATCACGCTTTTCAAGCAAACTTCTGTAAAAACAACAGTGTTTTTGTAACCTATCGTTTCAGTCTAGCATCTAATAAGAACACCGACACAGCGTGCGATAGACCTAATTTTCCCCAAAAAACCTTCTATATCTTGTACAGTTATTAGCCCCTTTCTGGTAAAGTTTTGTAACAGACATTACTGGAACTGGCTCTCCACGGAAGGCAGTCATATGAGAGTGCTTACCATCTTCGGAACACGCCCAGAAGCCATCAAAATGGCCCCCCTGGCACTGAGGCTTGCAAGTGATCCACGATTTGAGGCCAGAGTTTGCGTCACGGCACAACACCGGGAAATGCTTGACCAGGTACTTGGCTTGTTTGGTCTCAAACCGGAATACGACCTGAACGTCATGAAAGCGGGTCAAACTCTATCTGAGCTTACCGGCCGCATTCTCACCGGTGTTGAGGAGGTCATCCGTGATTTCCGTCCGGGTATTGTGCTGGTTCATGGCGATACATCCACAACATTCGCCACAAGCCTCGCCTCATACTACCAACAGGTTCCTGTCGGCCATGTGGAGGCGGGATTAAGAACTGGCAACCTATATTCTCCGTGGCCGGAAGAAGGGAACAGGAAGCTTACCGGCGCACTGGCCGCCCTGCATTTTTCGCCGACCCGTTCGTCCCGGGACAACCTGTTATCTGAGGGTATACCGGATAACAAGATTACTGTAACTGGGAATACGGTGATCGATGCCTTGTTGACAATAGCGAACCGAATTGACCGTGATGCCAGTCTTAACGCCGATCTGGCCCGGCAATTCGCTTTCCTTGATTCTGAAAAGCGCCTTATCTTGGTGACCGGCCACCGCAGGGAAAGTTTTGGTGGTGGATTTGAGCGTATTTGTGAATCGCTATCGCGTATTGCCTGCACTCATCCTGATTGCGAAATACTCTACCCCGTCCACCTAAACCCCAATGTTCAGGAACCCGTTCGGCGACGGCTGAACGGCCTGAAGAATATTCATTTGATCGAACCCCAGGATTATCTGCCGTTCGTCTATTTAATGAAGCGATCACATTTGATATTGACGGATTCCGGCGGCATCCAGGAAGAGGCACCCTCCCTTGGAAAGCCTGTTCTGGTGATGAGGGATACCACCGAGAGACCGGAAGCCGTCAATGCAGGCACGGTTCGCCTCGTTGGAACCGATGTTGCGGCAATTACGAGCTCGGTCAATGAATTACTGAATGATGAGTCGGCCTATCAACGGATGAGCCTTGCCCATAATCCCTATGGCGATGGCAAGGCTTGTGAGCGAATTCTGGAGTCTCTGGCAGCTTCGGACCTTAATGGAAATGCCTGAACCAAGTAGGATTAAGGATACAAGCTATGGATGCACCATCAATTGTCGTCATGGGCCTGGGATACGTCGGACTGCCAACGGCTGCAATTTTCGCTTCGCGTCGAATGTCAGTGCTGGGCGTCGATGTGAATCAGTCGGCCGTAAACACGATAAACCAGGGCAATATCCACATTGTTGAACCCTCGCTTGATATTGTCGTGAGAGCGGCCGTGACTGAGGGTTATCTTAAAGCCGCCACCCGACCGGAAGCCGCGGACGCTTTTTTGATTGCAGTGCCCACGCCCTTTAAGGGAAATAAAATTCCGGACCTGTCGTATGTTGAAACTGCCACGCGCTCCATCGCGAAGGTATTGCACGCCGGCAATCTTGTGGTATTGGAATCTACGTCACCCGTAGGAACGTCAGAGCGCGTATGCTCTTGGCTGGCAGAGGAACGGCCGGACCTGACCTTTCCCCACAACCATGGCGAAAATTCAGATATTCGTGTTGCGCATTGCCCGGAACGGGTTCTCCCCGGGCACGTCATCCGAGAATTAGTTGAAAACGATCGAGTCGTCGGAGGCATGACGCCTCGATGTGCCGAGGCCGCACTGACGCTTTACAAACTCGTTGTCCAGGGCGACTGCATCGTCACCACGGCTCGAACCGCGGAAATGGCGAAGCTCACTGAAAACAGCTTCCGCGATGTCAACATTGCCTTCGCCAATGAATTGTCATTGATCTGTGACCACCTTGAAATCAACGTATGGGAAATGATCGGCCTGGCAAACCGCCATCCCCGGGTCAACATACTATCGCCGGGCCCTGGCGTTGGCGGGCATTGCATTGCCGTTGATCCCTGGTTCATCGTAGACAGTGCTCCAGATCAATCCAGACTGATTCGGTTAGCCCGCGAAGTGAACGACTTCAAACCCGAGTGGGTGGTGGGCAAAGTCAGGCAAGCTGTCGATAACTTGCATGCCGGCGACCCCTCGAAAACCAGACGTGATTTACGCGTTGCTTGTCTGGGTGTTGCTTTCAAACCAAATATTGATGACCTTCGGGAAAGCCCTGCTCTTAAGATTACCCAATCGATTGCCGAACTTGGGTGTCAGGTATTAGTCGTTGAGCCTAATGTCCGAAAATTACCCGATTCGCTCGTCGCCGATAATATTCAGAAAGTGTCCGTCGAGGAAGCGATCGAAAAAGCCGATGTGATATGCGTTCTGGTCAAACACCGCCCGTTTGAGGAGTTTCGCGAGCGCATAGCCGCATTTCAGTACCTCATCGACACCGTTGGCCTGACCGGCTGAATATGAGATTGCCAAAGGACAGACAATGACGAACACCAAGGTAGATCTGCAGGGTAAAAAGGTGCTGTTCATTGCCTATTTTTACCCTCCAACCGAAAGCACGGGCGTGCCTGGAAGCATGCGTACCGTTAAGTTTGTGAGGAATCTTTCAAATGGCGAGTGTCATGTAATGACCTCAGCTCACTCGATACCCGAACGCGACAATGCCCTTAATCACCTATCGATACCGATCAATGGCGAACATGTCCACCGGGTTGCGAGCTGGGATATATTCAAGCTCCTGCTCTTTGTCCGTCAAAAGCTTCGCAATTTTTTTCAGCAAGGTAGCAATGGCGCCAAAAACTCGGGCACAAGTAAACCCGTCTTCAAACATACTCAATCGGAACATGGGTCGGTAAAATCCGGTTTTCAACGGTTAAAGGATTTCATCTATAACCTCTGCTACTTCCCGGATCAGGCTGGGCCATGGATTATTCCGGCCGTCTTAGCCGGTCGCAGGATTGTGCGCAAGCACAACATGGATATCATTTTTGCAACGGGGTCGCCATGGTCGGGATTGATTACCGGCTACCTTATTAGCAAACTGACGGGCAAACCGTTCATCGCGGATTTCAGGGACCCCTGGATGAACAACCCGTTTCATCAATCCAAAGGCGCCCTGTTGGATCGCTGGGGCGCCAGTCTTGAGCGAAAGGTAGTGCAACACGCCAGCGCAGTGTCGCTGAACACCCCTCCTCTGATGGAGGAATTTTTAACGCGCTACCCCCAACTGAAAAGCGACAAGTTTTTTATTATGCCGAATGGCTTTGACCCTGCCGATTTCGACAATCTGAAACCAGAACCGAGGTTGAACGATGAAAACACCCTACTGCTGTGCCACGCGGGATTTTTGTACGGTGTAAGGGATCCGGAAGTTCTTCTTGAAGCCATTAAAGCCGCCAATCAACGGCTGTCCGGTTCTGGAAAACGTGTCGTTTTCCGGCAAATTGGCGATGTGCAGTTAAACTACGATATCCATGAACGCTATGCCGATTTAATTCACGACAGGTCACTCATAATAGACGCTCCCCGCCCCTATCAGGAGTGCCTCTCCGCGCTCGCCGCCGCTGACGCCGTTGTCAACGTTCAACCCGCGACTCAAAGTCAAATACCGTCAAAACTTTACGATTACCTGGGCATTAACCGTCCAATTATTAACATCACGTCCCGAGACGGTGCCCTTGGTCAGCTAGTGACCGATAAGCAACTAGGCATTCTTGTAGGGTTTGATGAGGTTGCCGCTCTCACCGACATCCTTGTCGGTGAAGCGGACGCCAAAGCCAATCGAACATTTAGCGGTTACGAGAGTCGTGATGAGTTCAACATCCGGAGTATCTCGGGCATTCTTGCGGACAAACTCGTACGCTACTCGATCTAATCTTTAATTACTCCACGACCGTATTGACCACCACCGACGGCGCACTTTCTTGGTCAGCAGTGTCCCTGGTAATAATGTAAAAATACCAGGTGCCTGAGCCAAGCCCCTCAAAGGTGTAGGAAGTGACATCTCCTGGCACGGTCACTGCCTGACTCAGTTTACTTGGGTCAGCGCTTTGACCATAACGAATTACATAAGCGGTAATTTCACTCAGAGAGATTGAGCTGCCATCCGTGCGCTTACCGGGTGCCGTCCATGTAATTGTCGCCGAGTTAACGGTCGGTGTTGGTTCGGGTTCTGGCGCCGGCTCAGTTGTGCCACCATCACTGATACTTCCCGTGTCAGCCGTCGTCACCGGCTCCAGAGTCCAGGGATTCAAGTCCGACTGGTACGCATCCAAGCTGGTGACACCCTGTTGGTTATAAACCGTTGACGCATCAGACTCCCACGCATTTGTACCATTCCGCATTTCCCATACATCGGGAATCCCGTCGTCGTCAGTGTCCGCCGAGATTGTTGTATCTATTGGAACGGTGAAATAAACCGATTCAGGGCTGACCGTTGACCCCGAAGTTCGATCGACGAGGGTCAATGATACGCGTGCAGCACCATAACCTTCGTTATACTCCACGGTCAGGTTGTATTCCGTATCTGCAGCCAACCTTACTGTTTCAGAATAGGTCCGGGAGGTCGGACCGGCCCAAGCATCAAGCACCAGAGTGCCATCCAGGTAGATCCGAACACCATCGTCTCGTAGGACCCGGAACTCAAAATCGCGCTCGCCGCTATTATGTGGAGGTAGTAATTTAGCAAACCAGCGAACACTGAAGCTGTCGTCGGGAACGCCATTCACGGGCGAACTGCCGCCCCAGTCCGATGTGACGTCGGTTTCCTGGCGAGAACTGACGTACCGCTCAAAGTTCCGCCCACTAAAATACTGTGCAATAAGCCCGGGCACCCTCTCAGCCAACAGTTCAGGTTCTGGCTCGGGTGCGACTTCGGGTTGATCATTTGGATCCGTAAGATCTGAACTGGCCTGGTATTCCTCCAGATTACTGAAGCCATCGCCGTCTTGGTCCAGGGACGCATCGGAAGCATCCAGAGGATCCAGTTTAAAGGCAAACTCGACGCCATCAGGGATTCCATCGGCATCCGTGTCGGCCTGGGTTGTATCCGTACCCAGAAAATATTCATCGGTTGCCGTCAGTAAATCACTGTCTGTATCCGACCGCGCATCATTTTCATCGGCAGGGTCAAGTCCTGCCTGTACTTCCCAGTTGTCGTACAGCCCATCCCGGTCCTCATCCAGTGGCGGATATACTGAGCTGAACTTGAGATCCTGCGCCCCGTCAAAGAAACCTACTCTGTAACCCCGAACATATCCCTCAACCGCCAGTTCATCCTCAGGGTAAATCTCGCTCGATTTCGCCACTGAATATAGGTATTGCCCGTCAACAACCGATTGGCCAAAACCTGGACCTTCCCAGGCAACACTGAAGTGGTCTCCACCAATGCCTTCTTTGTTGATAATTTCAAAGAAATAGCGCTTTCCTGCCTGCAAATTTATAAGGCCAGACGTCTGAGAACTGAACTTTCCGTATTCACCGCTGCCGCTGTAGGACGGCACTGACGCAATTACTTTTGCATTCCCGGCGGATTGATCCGTACTCAATAGAAACCGGGTTTCATCATCGCCCGAAACAAAAAAGCGATAACTGCCATCAGCAGGTGCTTGAAGGTACCCTCTGACAAGGCTTCCGTAGTTATCGCCGCGATTGCCAGCCCTTTCAAGCCGGGTTAGTTGCTCGACCACATCAGGGTTGTCTGGATACCGCGCAAGCCCTGTCATGTCACTGACATTGGTGCCTTCAATATCATCAAAGTAACGAACATCAACAATGCCTTGCTCGCTTTCGTCAGGCAATGCAGCAGGCGGTGGGAGTGTATCGATATCACGGACAGACCAGGATTGGCAACCAGACAGCAAAATACCAGACATAAAAAAGAAGGCTAACTTTCCTTTTGTCATAGTAGACTCCGGAACGATAGGTAAGCATTGATTGAAGCCTTTAAAGTATCGTCTCCGCTACGCCGTATTGCCATCTCATCGATGTACCGTTTGGCAATAAAAATCCAACCGAAAGAGATCCCCGATCTAACTCCCGACTCCCGAGAATCGTTTGCCACACCATTTTACAAAGTGGTCGACCTCCGATCTTAGCGGGTGGCGTACCGCAAAAATGGTGGCCAACCAAATAATTGGCAGGATAACAACAACCGCCCAAAAACCGTTTGAGACGCCTGTCAAGGCACTGGGCCCATAGACGTAAATCAACCAGGCAGAACCCCAACACAAAAATGTAATAACGCCATTGCTGAACCAGGCTCTCAACATCAATAAAGGCTGCAATCCTAAATAGTGGGTCAGTAACCAGGTTGTCGCCGCCAAATCTATAAAGCCGACAATCGTGAATGTGCGAGCAACCTGAAGCAATCCATAAGGAAAAGCCAGAATGATGCCCGCAAAATAAAGCGCAAACATCGTGCCCTCTTTCAACACCATCAGCTTTTCCTCGCCTCTAGCAACGAGTAGATCACTTGAAAACCAATGCACTGAACGGAACATGGCCCAAAATGCGATTAGCGTGGCATAGGGCGCGGCGTCATCCCATTGGTCGCCGAAAAACAGGCGAATAGCCGGCAGGCTGACAACACTGGCAACGGCCAGAATCGGCCAGATCAAGCCCCCGAGCAGCACACTGGCGCCAATGTACGCATCATTGACATCCTTGCCTGAACGCTGGACATCGGCGAGATAAGGCAGGACAACCGGCTTCACGCCCATCATCAGGGTTTGTGACACAAACTCGATAAAACCGAGGCCCCGGGAAAACATGCCAACCTGAGCGGTGGTGCCCATTTTGCCGATAATCATGTCCGGTGCTGTAACAACACCGCGGCGGAAAAAACCGGCCAGTGAATTGTAAATACCAAACCGTGCGATTGGACGAAGATTTCTGAATGAGGGTGCCCAGGGCATCCCTTTGGGTCGGAAGAAGTAGATGAGAAAGAATTCTACTATCACGGCTAATGTATAGCCCCACGCCAGCGAATAAAAACTATACCCCAGCAAGATCAGGCTGATGGTCGACACTAAATTGGTCAATGCAGTAAAAATTCGAACAACAAACAGATCGCGAAATAAAAACTCCCGCGTGAGTAGCGCGGTGGGTATGCTAATAAGCGGGGCGAGAAAGAAGCTGATCGACAAAATTCTGAAGATCACAACAATAGGTTCAAGTCCGTAGAGCTCGGAGACCGCTGGTGCAACAGCCCAGATGCCCAGCCCCATCCCCCACGAGATGAGGACCGTCAGTCCTGTTGCTGACCGAATTTTTTCGTGAGAAAGTTCCTTCTCACGGACCAGATACATTCCCGCTCCCAATAGCCGAAACTCACTCATGACCATCACGATGGCACTGGCAATCGCAAACGTACCGATCTCATCTGGCGTCAACAATCGGGCTACGATCATTGTGGACAGTAGCCCAATCAGCACGGCGCTGTAACGAGTCGCCGAAGAAAACAGGATGGCCTGGCGTACCTTTGACATAGTCAGTCCCAACCGCCCAGGATTTGTCTGTAAATTTTCAAATAGTGCCCAGCCATAACCGTCGCGCTAAAACGCTCGCTGAATCGGACACGACTGTTGCGGGCCAACGTCTCCCGCAACTCAGCATCCTTGTAAATTCGGGCCATCGCCTCGGCAAATTCAGCATCGTCATCGCTTTGTACGAGTAAGCCGGTTTCACCATGAATGACGATTTCCGGGTTACCGCCGACGGTGGTGGCAACCGCTGGAATTCCGAGACTCATGGCT
The DNA here is from genome assembly GCF_011074955.1 of Marinobacter caseinilyticus. GTDB lineage: Bacteria > Pseudomonadota > Gammaproteobacteria > Pseudomonadales > Oleiphilaceae > Marinobacter > Marinobacter caseinilyticus. The sequence goes on from NZ_WUQJ01000029.1 coordinate 8,442, forward strand.
TCAAGCAACGTCATTGAGGTGCCCTCGGTATAAGACGACAACAGAAACGTATCCATTATGGCAAGGTAACCGGATGGTTGGTCGATGAAACCAGTGAACAGCACTCTCTCAGAACAGCCAGTAGACTGAGCTTGGCGCTCTAGCTCTTCGCGTTCGGGGCCATCGCCGACCATTAACAGGTACGAGTTGGGGCAATACTTGAGAAATCGCGCGAATGCCCGAAGCATCATCTTCTGATTTTTGACACTATCGAGCCGGGAAACAGTGCCCACAAGGTAGGCGTTGACAGGGATACCCAGATGTTTTCGCGTTTTTGCTTCCGTCTCCGGATCACTCACCAGTGACCCAATACCGTTGTAAATCACCTGAATTCGCCAGGCCGGCATGAACTCATAGCGTGCTAGAGCCGTTCTCGTTGCCTTTGAAATGGCAACGATTGACGGTGTCGCCATGGCCAGAACCCAATTGATCACCGACGCTTTTATGCGATAACGATCTGGGTGAAACCGGCCATGTTCCGTAAATACAGTTTTGGCATTGGTCCCAAATGCCGCCAAACGTCCATAGATGAAGGGTGAATATTGATGACAATGCACAATATCAAAACCACCGTCCCGGATCATTTCGCGAATGGAGCGGACCAGTTTCCGATCGAACCCCGGGGACCGCTTAAGGGCTGACACTTCAATACCGTCTTTTTGCATCAGTTGCCCAAGCGCGCCAACGGATCCGTCAATACAGACTACACAGCTTAATGCTTCGGTTTCGGGTATCTGATGTACCAATTGCCGAATGACCTGCTCGGTACCGCCAATTCCCATATTGAAGGTGATGTGTAATATTTTGATCTGTTTTTGTGCCTGATCCATGGTGCTCCAATTCCTTGTTTCAGAAATTCTTGCGTCGACCTGACCTAAGTGCCCAAATAACTGGCACAAGCACCAGCACCAGCGGTAACAGCCATTTCATTACGTAGCTGACGTACTCAAACAGATATCGCAGTGTCATGAAGTGATAGGTATCCTCAAACAGCGTAAAGCTGGAGTTGTAGGCCTCAAACAGATAGTCAACCTCACGTTCGGTATAACCAGACGCCAGGTAGCGCGCTTTGACTTGGCCCGTATTGGCCTTGAGGTTCTGCAGAGACGTGCCCAGCGAGACACCGAAATCAGGGTCAACCAAAAACCGTGCACCATTGTCTCGCTCATATTCGACAATGACATGACCGTCGAAGGAAACAATCCGATTCGGTACATTGTACCGGTCCATCACCGACGAAAGCGCGATGGATGCATCACCGCATATACCAACACCTCGACGGATACTGCGGCGATAGTCTGCAAAGTGATACCGCTGGAACTGAGAAAGCCCCGAAAACTGACCAACCGCCCACAGAAAGTAATTTTCCCAAAACGGAACCAGCTGTCGATAGTCCGATGCATTAACCCGCTCCCAATCGATATGCACCAAACTGCGATTGATCACTTGGGTTGCCGATTCCGCAAGCTCCTTTTTCGAATCGATCTTCGCCAAAGCATCAATCGCATGCATACTTTCGGAATAACTCCAGACTTCCTTTGGGACAAATCGCAACTGCTCCAGGTCAGTCACACCAAGGCCAGGTTTGCGTATTGGCTGACTAAGGCCATATAAATTCACCACAAAAAGACAAACACCCAATATCAGGCTCACCGCCATCGATATTGACAACCACCGGTATTGGTGTTCAATTTTTTCAGTATGGGTGCTCATTGCCTTGCCCTTTGTGGTTCACCACTATAGGCCTGCCACCAAAGCTCAAAAGCCAACATACTCCAGATCTCCTGGGTGTATTGATTGTCTCCGGCTAAATGACGCTGCCAGAGTTTGCGCACGGCATTGATATTGAAGATCTGAGCCAACCCTGCATTCTCGTTGTGAAACGCGGTCTCAACTGCAGGCCGGATTTCCGTGCGCAACCACTCTGCCAGAGGCACTGAAAACCCCATTTTTTTCCGATACAGAATGTCATCGGGTAATAGCCTTGAAAAGGTATCTTTAAGGATAAACTTTTTCTCCTTGCCGTTCATTTTCAAAGCCGATGGTATACCCGCGGCATATTCAACAACCCGGTAGTCAAGCAGCGGAGCTCGTGTCTCAAGCGAGTGGGCCATGCTCATTCGGTCGACTTTGACCAGAATGTCACCCGGCAGATAGGTTTTGATATCGGTATAGAGGATTTTGGAAAGATGGTCGTCAGTGTCGGCTTTGCGATAATGCTGCCTGGTGATATCGGCCGGGTCATAATCCGCAGTGTCGCGGCTGAACTCACCGGTAACCAATTCGTCCCACACTGAACGCCGGAAGAAACTGTTGGTTATAAAAAAAGCTTCGTCTGGCTCTAGTGCCAGGGTTCCGAGCAATGACTGAGCCTTTCGGGCGACAGGCAAATTTATCGTTCCAGCCAATTGCGCAGCCCAGGGTAATACTCCGATCCGCAAAGCTTTTGGTATCAGATTCCTGAGACGATTTTCAATGTAATCAGTGCGATATTTACTGTACCCGGCGAAATTTTCGTCACCACCATCACCAGCCAGCGCCACCGTCACTTGCCGCCGGGCTAACTGGGACACAAAATACGTTGGCACAAACGATGGATCGGCAAAGGGCTCGTCAAAAAATCGCGCAATGTCGGTCAGGTGGCTGGCAACGTTTTCCCTGACGGTAAATTCATGGTGATCCGTCTGAAACTGTTTGGCCACCTGACTCGCGTACTGCACTTCGTCGAATCGCCTGGAATCAAAACCAATGGAGCAGGTTGTGACAGGCCGTTTGGATTGATTTGCCATCAAACCCACTATCGCACTGGAATCTACCCCGCCACTTAAGAATGCGCCCAACGGGACGTCACTGACCATCCGCAATGACACGGCGTCGTCAATCAGATCGTATAAGCCATCCCTGATTTCCGGCAAGGTGTGACCGTTCACCTTTGAGAACGACACATCCCAATATTGTTTGAGTTCACTCTGCGTACCATTGGTTGTCAGCCAATAGCCCGGCGGCAACTTGTGGACATTCTCGAATATGGTTTTGGGGTCGGGAACATATTGATAGGCAAAAAAATCCTTGATCGCGTCGGGGCGTAGCTTGCGTGGAATGAACGGGAGCTCAAGGAGCGATTTGATTTCCGAGGCGAATGCAAAACACCCACCTCCGTCGTAGTAATAAAGGGGTTTTTTACCCAATCGATCTCGCGCCAGAAACACCTGTTTGGTTTCAGTATCCCAGATGGCTATTGCGAACATGCCATTGAGGTCATCCAGGCAACGGAACCCTTTCTGCTCAAACAGAGCGAGCAGAACCTCGGTATCCGTGCCCGTCTTAAAGGCGTAACCGTCTTCTTCCAGTGCCTGCTTCAGTATTCGGTAATTATAGATCTCACCGTTGAAAACTATAAAGAATCGACCTGTTGCCGATTTCATTGGCTGGGTGCCTGAGTCACTCAGATCAAGAATACTGAGTCGTCGGTGGGCGAGCCCGATATGGTCGTCTATGAAGTGCCCGCTGGCATCGGGACCACGGTGAACAATGGCTTGCCCCATGCTTTCCAGCCACTGTCTGTGAACATCCCTGCCAGGCGTTGCCAGGGTTCTAAGAAAACCCGCCAATCCACACATGATTAACCAATCCTTTGGCTTTCTGAACCGGCCGCGAGGTCACGATTCAGGATTCGATGGAATAGCTGTTCGTATTCAATCGCCATTCGCGATGCCGAATACTGAGCCTCAATTTTTTGACGTCCGGCCGCCGTCAACTGATTAGAAAGAGCAGTATTGTCGAGAACCTTCTGACATTGTGATACCAGCGTCTGAATATCGCCATGTGGTGCCAGCATTCCGGTATTGCCATTATCAATCAATTGGTCCACGCCGGGAATATCGTAGGCAACTACGGGCACACCGACCGCCATGGCCTCCATCAAACAGCGCGGAATACCTTCCAGCGATGACGTCATTACAAAAAGGTCGAACCCAGCCAGACGCTCAATTCGGTCATTACAAAATCCTAAAAACCGAATCGCCTGGCCACTCTGGAGATCGTTTGCAATATGCTCAAGTTCTTTACGCTGACGTCCTTCACCCAATAATTCAAGTCGCAATCCGGGATCGTCCCGGTGCAGCAAATCAAAAGCCTTCAGCAAATCAACCAAGCCCTTGCGAGGAATTAGCTGACCAATAAAGCCTATTGTCCGTGTGTTGCCACCGTCATCGCTGATACTCGCTTTAGGCAAAGATGCAAGCTCTTTATCAATATCGAAGAGATCCACACCATTCCTGATAAAACGGGTCTTTTTAGTGGGAACATTAAATCGCCTCATGTCTTCGACAAGTTCCTCTGACAGCGGCGCCACCGCGTCAAAGTGGCGCAGCATATAGGTGCCAGCGCGGATGAACATACCCAATTTGAAACCAACTGCACCAGAAAACCCGTGAGGTGTGCTGACACAGGGAATTCCCGCTCGCCGAGCCGCCAGCCAGCCGAGAATGTCCGACTTATAACCGTGGCTATGAATGACATCGATTTCCCGCTCACGGATGATCTCTACCAATTGCGACACCACACGCAGGTCAAACCGACCTCGCATGGGCAGGTAATGAACTTTGCCGGCATCCACTGGGTATTGCTCAGCGACCGAAAGATCCTGGGTTTCACTCTCCTTCGTCACCGCCAGCTCACATATCATACGGTCATGTTGAGCGTTATTGGCTAATGCGATGACCCAGCGCTCTGCCCCATAGAACCCTGCAGGAGTGATGAACTGTAAAACGCGTATCGGCTTCATATTGGCTTTGCCTTCCTGACTGGCGATTTAATACCGTTGCGGTTAGGAACGATCGATTTTGCAATGGATTCCTGTTTTTGGAGGTAATACACATTCACGCCCGACGCCATCAACAAGATCATCCAATAAAGAATCTCAGCTCGAAACTGATTGATAAAGGTTCCGGCCACCAAATAACTGACAAGACCGCACTCTAACGCCAGCAATTTGAAGTACTGGCTATTGTGGCCTTCTTGAACAACCCACCGCTTGGCCTTTTGAGAAACCCGACGTAGCGAAAACAGGGCCGCAATAAAAATGCCAAAACCAAGCGGACCGACCTCTGACAGGCCTTGAAACCATAAGGAGTGGACACTGCGATTCTCGACACCGCCGCGGGTCTCATCATCCATATAGAGCGACGCCAGTTGGTTGTATCCCTGTATACCCATCCCCATGGGATGGTCCTCGAGCATGTCGAACGTTGTCAGCCAGAATACTATCCGGCCAGAGCCACTTTCCTTTGATTCTGGATTTTGTAGCGTTTGCATGCGCTCCCAAAACAAGTCGTCCGTAACATAAAGAGCGCCACTTAAACCGGCAACGGCAATCATAATGGCCATTGCACGCTGGCCTTTCTTTCGATACTTCGAAAACATCATGAAAAGTAGGTACAGGCCAGAGCCGGCCACCACCCCCAGGAATGCGCCGCGGCTGTTTATCAATACCAGCCCGTTCGCAATCAACGCCCCACAGGCCACGCATATCAGTTTTGTCTTCCAGCGACCCATCCACGCGTAATACATGAGTAACGCTCCAGCCGGCACCAACGCTGCAGCAACACCATTGGCATCCGGTGAATCAGCCATACCGATTCCCTCAACGCGGCTACCGACGTTACGGCCTGTAATCGTGGCGAGATAGCCAATATAGGTCGCACCGGCGATGTAGGCCCAGATCGCTGCATCCAGTGTCTTTTCCGAGTGCAGCAGTTTATAGGCCACCATGACAATGACGATCAGCTTCACGTAGTAAATGGTGAACTGGTCATGAGCTCTTGGGTTGAGCGCCCAGGTATATGCCAGAAAATAAACAGCGACCAACGCAATTAACCATTTGAATACCGGCTGGGTTTTCCAGGGGCTAGTTTCAGTGTATTTTCGGTAACCCAGTCCGAAGACCACGAGCATCAGCAAGGCGGAAATAAGCGAGTAGCTTATGCCGGGTATAAAAGCTGACCACCATCGTTGATCTGGATTAAAAAAATAGACGAGCTGATAAAGGATAAAAGCAGACGAACCACTGTAGAAAAGCGTGGCGGTAATGCCCCCAAAAAATACCATCAGGAACAAAAGCGCGAACTTGGACATTAACGTCGCTCCCGTTCAGTGCGGGCACTGCTCCAGACAACTTGAGTTTCACCTTTAAGCGCCCGAACAATACCGCGCAACGCATAGAGGTTGACCATGACAAAGTAATAGGGAACCGATACCCACACTGCCAACTGATTTTTATCGCCTTTACAGTGTCCGACCAGCGCAAGGCTCAGGATCAACAAACCGCCCAGTGTCAGTGCCTGGAATACTCGGACATGCGCTAGCGCCAGTACGGCACTGCCTGAAATCCCAACCACCAGAAACGCAGGAATTAGCCACCGCAACAACTTATGGGAGATAACCTCCCATGCAAATATTCCTACCTTTGCAGGATTCATGGCCGTCTTTACGCGCATCAAACCACGTATACTGCGATTTACAATGCGTTCTTTGCGGGCAATCTCACGCCCGAAGTCCCCAGCAGTTTCCTCATAGCACCGCGCTTCAGGCTCAAAGATTCCTCGGTAGCCTTTGCTGATTATCTGAAGTGGGTTAACAAAATCGTTGATATCTTTTTGCTGCAACGGCTCCCAGAGTTCTGATCGGATACCGTAGATAGCTCCGTCACCGCCGACCACAGAATGCAGACGTGACTCCATGGTTTTGATGGCCAGTTCATATCGCCAGTACAGGTTTTCACTTTTTGCGCTGGCACCTTCGTGAGCATCGGTATAGAGCGCTGCACCAACGACATACCCGACCCTTCGATCGGCAAAATTCCGCACCAGTTTACGAATGGCATCCGTATCGTAAAGGGCATTGGCATCGCTAAAAACAACAATCTCACTCGCGACTTTTTCCATCGCCAGATTCAGCCCCATTGTTTTTCCCAGCCGGCCTTCCTGTCGGATCAAATCGACCTGCTCACTCAAAAAACCCCTGACAATATCGTCTGTGCCATCGTCGGACCCATCGGATACCAACAAAATACGCAGTTTGTCCTTGGGGTAATCAAGGTTGAGTGCATTCTCCAGCTTTTCAGCAATGACAACCGCCTCGTTGTAGCACGAAATAATCAACGTAACGCTCGGAGTAATTTCCTCACGCTTGTGATTGATCGGTCGACGCATTCTGCTCGTTAACCAAAGTAACAACGGATAGCCCGCGTACACATAAACAGGTACCAGCAAACAGAGCAGGGTCACTATCAAAACGGCAGCCATCATAATGTTATGTACTTCCGAATCCGTGGCCCAAGCCAGTTGGCAATAAACAGCGGCAGACATTGCCAGCCAGTTTCGATCCAGTGACGCAGCTTGCGCGATACAACCGACGGCTCGGCTACACTGCTTATTGCCCCAACCTTGCCATCTCGCTGAAGCTGAACCCAGTTTAATCGGTAAGGTCGTGCACCCCACTGCTTTTTAAACCGATAGGTACCCTCACCAAACGTGGAGCGACCAAAATCGAACCATCTGCACTCGTTGTCCGTCACATGCGCAAGCAACGACCAGTAGAGCAGCATGTTGGGTGCCAGGTGGTTGTATTCCAACAACGTGGATGCCCACGGAATCGCCGCCCTGCGGCCATTCAACAGCACAACTCCGGCCCCAACTATCTGCTGCTTATTCCAGACCAGACCAATAAGCATGCAATCGCCATAGCGGGCTTTTAACGCACGGAACCAGGCCAAACTGTGCACCGGTGATCCGAGACGCTTCATATTCTTGGCAAACACTTCGTAAAAGGCATCAACCAATGATGATGAAACCGACACTTCCGCTGTCAGACCATTCTTCTGAGCCTTACGTATCTGGCTACGAAGTTTGGGTTTGTAACTCTTTATCAGCAATTCGCTGCTGCCTGGCAACTCACAAAGCATACTGACTTTCGGTGCAAAGCAGTGGTCCTCGTTCGTGTAAGAGTCGTCCAGTGGTTCCCCCATCATCCTCATCTCGCAGTTGCTGACACCCCATTCCTCCATTCGCTCACAGGCCGCTTTGAGCAAAGCCTCCTGGGTTGGCGGATCAAGTGCCAGCGGTCCGCCGAGATCGCAAAATGGTAACGATGTGATCTCCACTTTTCTCCAGGGCGTCTTAACCAGACACAGCGGAAATACCCCCGCCAGCACAAGGCCCTTGGTAAAAACCATCAGCAACTTGCAGGTATGTCCATAGGCTTGCTCCACCGATTCAAGCCATGCCAACCGATGATAAGGGGTGCCCTGGGGGTGCTGGCTGACAAATTCATCCCAACCCTTGGCTACCGCTTGGTCTGGCGCTACCATTTGCACTGTGAGTGAAGCGGTATACTCTCCCTCCGCCTCTGTTACCCTGCCTTGTAACCGATTAGCGACCATTCTCTGTCCCTGCATCTTTCAGCCATTGCTGCCTGGTTTCCCGGATCATCTGTTCCAGTTTCAGTTTGAGTCTAGGTCTTTGCAGCGAGACCTGGACCAATTGCCTATGAAACGTGCCCAGGCTCACCTTGTACTGTTCTTCCCCACCCATGAAATCGTAGTATTTGAATCCGTGGTGACGATAATCCTCAATACACAAACTGTGCCCCACCAGGCCGGGCTTTAACTTGTTATCCGACTCCGTCAACATGCCACCCAAATAGAAGTACACAACCTGTTTGTGCAGCAGGTTGTAAAAGCAGGCAATTGTCTCATTCCCCGCTTTCACTGAAACCAGATCGATGCCACCTTTTACCCACTCAGACCGAATCAATGACCGATGAAAGCGAACAAATTCCGGGTTGGCATAACCGCTTTGGTCAGTTCCCCCGCCCCAGCGTTCAAGGTGTCGGGGCCCAATGCTCTCAAACATTTCAAGTGCTTCTTCCACCGTATCTGGGCGATACAGTTCAACCGCGTTTCGTTGCGCATACATCCGGTGTGAACGATTGATCTGGTAACGGGTGTTACGCGACAGCGTATCCAGGTAGTGTTTTCCGGAGCGACGCAATTGCTCAAGGTCGACACCGTAACAAGGCGCCTCCCACCGGATGTGTTTGTACAACCCCATTGAACGTGCATAAAAATCGCCTTCCTTCGAGTCAATGGCCCCAACGATGAACTCATCCCAATCCTGGCGTTCATCCCCCAGATACGCCAGACAGACACTGGCAACTTCCTGTTCGCGGCCAGCTTCCGCAAGAAAGCCATTGTATTCGATCCATATCTGATCTAACGCCTTGGTGCCCGTTTGATGAAGCCTCAGACAACGGGAACGAAGCACCCCATGCCTGCATTCATCCGTGGCGACAACAAGCCCAAGCCCTACCAAACGATGGCCCTCAGTCACCCTGATGACATGGGCCTCTGGTTTATAAACTGCAAGCCACTGGCCAAGCCATTGCCAGGACAGAAAAACGGAGGTGGATGACCGGCTTTCAAGGTCTTCCCACTCGTCTCTCAGCGTCACGATGTTGGAGATCGCCTGCTGCGTTGCGACCAGCTTTGCGGCAGTCATCCGCACCCTACTCCGTCCGTTGCCATATTCAGGTAACGGTGCTCGTCTGTTTTACCAGGAAAGGCCCGATGGCCAGGTAATCCAACGCGCCTTGCACGAAGGCTCTGATCGCATCCTCCGGTGTGGCGACGATCGGTTCTTCGTGCATGTTAAAACTGGTATTGATCAGGCTTGGAATGCCGCTGAGCTTTTCGTATTCCTTAAGAATATCGTAATACCCGGAATTCACCTCCCGCCTCACCAACTGGGGCCGGGCAGTGCCATCGACATGAACTGCCGCAGGACAGCTGTCACGCATAAACTCTGTGCAGTCAAATGTGATGGTCATGAATTCCGCCGTGTGCTCAGCACCCTTAATGTTGTGGTAGCATTTTTCTCTGGCTTCGTAGAGTGTCACCGGCGCGAAAGGCATAAATTCCGTTCGCCCCAGTCGTTTATTCAGCCACTGATTCACTTCAGGCTCACGGGCATGGTAAAGAATCGAGCGATTACCCAGTGCTCTGGGGCCATACTCCATTCGGCCATCAAATCGAGCAACCACTTGCCCACTGTGAATAAGCCCCGCCACTTCAGCCGCCAGATTGCTCGGCTTCGAAAATTCCAGACCCTCTGTGGTTAGGGCCCTTTCAATCTCCGCTTCGCTGTATTCCGGCCCCAGGTAAGCATTCGTGATTGACGGCTTAACCCCGCCTGGCCAGCTCTGGTAGAGAGCAGCACCTGTGCCACAGCCGCCATCACCCATGTTTGGGTAGACAAAGATGTGATTAACACCTTCAATCTCAAAAATACGTTGGTTAAGTTTTACATTTGCCGTGACCCCACCAGAGAGCACCAGGGTGTCTATGCCGGTTTTCTCTACCCAATAACGAACGCAATTACACGCGACCACTTCCAAAACGTATTGGTAGGCTGCGGCGACATCAATTTTCGGAAATTTGGAGGCGAGGTAACGTGAGAAAAAGACATTGTTTGCTTCGTAGACTTTAAAGTCGCCTGGTGTCTGCTGTATGCGACTCAGCAGGATCTCACCCAGGACAGAAGGGTCACCATAAGACGCCAGACCAACGATCTTGCCCTCATGACGACTCGGTTTGAAACCCAGACTCGATGTGACATGTTCATACAGGGTGCCCAGCGAACTCGGAAACGAAATGCCATGGAGGCGCTGGATTTTGCCGTCTCGAGCTTCACTGATTGAGCCGGCGAGACCCGACCCATAGCCGTCAAGAGTGATACACAGCGCCCGGTCATAGCCACTGCACAAATAGCTGTTGGCGGCGTGAGTCAAGTGGTGCTCCATGCGTTTGACAGGTTTCTGCCAACCCAAATTATCCAGACCATCTTTCAACTCTTTTTCCCATTTCTGGAAAGACAGCGTCGCGTCTTCTGCCCAATGTCTGGAGCCTTTTAAAGCCGCGTTATTGGACGCCAGTCTTTGGGCACCCGCCATGGAGTAGTAAGAGCTGTGTAAAAAGCCTTTTTCCATGATGGCATTGGGGTGTTCCAGACCATGAATCGGGGTATTCCTGTCAGGTACTCGTGCCAAAGCATCCTTGACTTGTCGGCTCAAATCGGACGATTCGAATTCGCGAATAAATTGTTTTTCATCGACTAGATTTTTATTAAAGAGCTTGGCTTCGTTTTCCCAGGTCAGGAAGGGATAGCAGATCTGATCAAAGTCGTTCAAAGCAAAGCCGGTGTAGCCAAGCGCCGTCTCCAACGCCAATTTTGGAAATCCATCTTGCTGCTTGGCCCGGGAAAATCGTTCCTCTCCGGCAGCAAACAACACATTGCCATCCTCCACCACAGACACCGTGGAATCCTTATCCATCGGGGATATACCAAGCACTTTCATGAGCACTTCTCCATAAGCGTTTTTAGCTGGGTCGGGGTCGATGCCTGTCCACCCAAGGTATTGAAAAAGAAATCAAAGTAGTGCCTGAAAGAGTCAAGGAACTCTTGCAATTCTTTTTCACTTTGAACGTAACTTGTATGCCCTGGCACCACACTTGGGCTGTGAAAACTCCAGGTAAAGGTGCGAACGCCTTGCTGATACAAAAATTTCGTCAGTTTAATATGTTCAAACGGAGTAAAGCCTTCGGGTGACAGCATTAGCCGATCAACAGCACGTAATCGTGACAGCACACCTGGTGCCTTGAACCGACGAAACAACATCGCCAGCTCAAACAGGGGCAACGCCAGCGTACGAGGCGCCCAGCCCACAAACCCACCCGTCACAGGCAGTTCCAGCAAAGGCTTATGGCTTTCGTTGAACCAGAATGGATGGGCGTCGAAGCGACGGTAATCTGGCCCCCCGTCAGCCCTCGCATCCAGTGGAGGGCATACGGACAAGTCAATGTCGAACCCCAATTCGCTCAGTATTCCTGCGGTGTTCTGGCCAAAACCGTAACGTCCAGCCTTGTATGTGTTTGGAGCCTGGCCAAAGGCTTCTGTTATGGTATCTCGCAGTGTTTTGAGTTTTTCAAATTCGAGTGCTCTATCAAGGTTGCCCGGATACATATTCGAGCGTGACATGGGCTCGTCAACCGGCGGGTTCACCCATGGGTGAAGGTGAGCTCCGATCTCACATTGCCCCGCGTCCAGAAATTGCTTCAGTGGTGTAACGCAAGAAGCCTGGGCCGCTATTGAATAATCGACGACATAGCACGGGCGGATGCCATAGTCGTTGAAAATCGACTGAACCCTGCCAATGTAGTCCATGGCGGTGACTGCATTGGCGTCCGGGTCCGGCTCCGCATTCCAGTCGAATTCTTCTTCCGTATCGATGACCACCATCAACTGCGGAGCAGTGTCAGCGGGCAACCGGATTTCCCTGGGACTTTCAAACATACTTCATCCCTGCAGTGGACACGGGGTAACAGACGACTCGCTCATCGATTCGTGATGCCAAAGCCACGGGTCAGCGACAAGCGAACGGCGAACTGATCTTCATCGGGTATATCTCGTCGACTCTCGGTCAGCGAGTATCGGCCCTGAACCGTTACAAAGGTTCGCTCGTCCAGTAAGCGCCTTACGCTGATGTCAAAACGATGCACCTGATCCAATAGCACATCCGCCTCTTCGCTAGCCTCTGCGGTCCAGCTGTAACCAAACCCCAGCCTCAGCAGCGACGTTAACCGAATCCCAAAATCGAGAATGCCTCGGTATTCATGAGTGGTCTGAAGGGTTCGTTGGGATTCACGGATGGTGCCGGAGATCAGTGCCCCCGCATCGCAAACGTCGCAGATCTGGGTGGTTATGTGCCGCAACTCAAGGGTATCTTCGATACTCAGCTCATTAATCCGAACAGACTCTTGTGCGAAGTCATCTACCTCAGGAAAATCAACGGCCAGATCCAGTGCGGTGCTGGTCAACTCACGGTCGTAACGGAATTCCGTGAATGTTTCTACTGATGCCCAGGTCCGCGCCAGGTAGCCCGTCGCGGCATCACTTTCATTTGAACTACCGTCTGCATAATCGGCTTCTGCACGGCTTCCACCGGCCGCCACCGCGAACAAACCTGATTCAAGCTCCCGTAGGTAACCCAACTGCACGGTATCCAATGTGATTTCGTCGTTTTGCTCATCTGACCAGGTTCTCCGACCTATCAAACTGCCTGACGACTGGTTGCTGAGGCGGCGAGTCAGTTCAGCCGCGGTGGTCAATGACTCGCTGTCCTCCCGGTCCCCTCCTTCAAAGGTTCGTGCCGCCTGTGACGACAAGCGTAGCGTTGAAACGTCACCCGGATAAAACTGCAAACCGGCGCCGGCACTCACCGCATTCTGGGTGTCATATTTGGTTGGATCTATCACAAATCCGGTGTTGTTCCTTACCGAACGAACCGTGTGGCCGGCATTGAAGTCGAGCCTGCTGGCCGGGTTACGATAAAAATAATTGGATACCCCGTTGAAGGAACTGGAATCATCACTTTCATTATTTTCGTCCTGACTCGTTTCAACTGTTCCACTGTAGAACGCCGACAAAAAATTGGAGCCACTTTGAAGTTCCGCTCCCAACGCGCCTGCCACCCCAATGCTGACTTCGTCTTCTGACTCTTTGCCGTTAGCGGTATCCGTTCGAGTGTGTGTTGCCTCAGAAAAAACAGATGTCTCCGCGTAATAACCCGTGACCCTGTCGCTCAATGACTGCGCCTGAAGTGGGCAGACCGTGCATACGAGCGCTGTGCACAGAAATTTCCGGTTAAACAACGTGACCAACCTGTCCATAGTCATTGGTTTTATTCCTGAAAGATCAAACCAGAAAATTTATCCAAGCCCAGAGCGTCCACACAATCCATGATTTCTTCACCATTCACCTGTCCGAAAGGAACCCCAAACACAACCTGATCAGCGTAGCGAACCAGAATCCGTGCCTCGGTGCTGTCTCTGAACGGCGGCGCATTGATAACAATGCAACGATCAGGGTAGCGCCCACGCAACTCGGTCATAAGGTCTTTCATTCGAGTAGCAGAGAACAACTCAACTGCGGACGATGCTTGGGTACCTGCTGGTATAATGCTCAGGCGATCAACACCGCTGGGATAAAGAATTTGTTTAACGCTCAGGCTCGGGTCTGACACAAAGTCGGTTACACCATAATCCATTGGCGTGGAAACCAGATTTGGCAGTTCTTTGTCGTAGGGATCGCAGTCGATAAGCAATGCAGACGTTTGTGCATCCAAAGCAAACGAGGCAGCAAGGTTGTAGGCGGTTAACGTCGACGCCATGTTACCGCCAAGACTGGATAGCATGACCGTGAAACGTTTATCACTGGCCTGGTCGCGGAGTTTGATCCGGATTTCACGATAAGCATCCATGATTGCCTTGTTGGGCATTCCCGGGTAGAGAATCTTGCGCTCGCGCAACTGTTCACGAGACCACGGACGTGGATTCTCTATTTGTGCCAGTGAAACCGATGCGTCATAAAGTGTCGGAGGCAATTCAGCGTGACCGCTGATAATTCCCGCCCACTCTGACCGGGCGCTCGTGGAGCCTGCGTAAGGCCGCTCCGTGCGAAAATTATTGTCCGGACTGGCCTCGCCTTCCTTCAACGCCTGTTGGCGTCGTTCTTCCTGGCTCTTGAGCAGCGCATTGTAGAGTTTACTTTCGTCCATCCGCTAATCCCGACTTCCAAAGAGTTCCGTGAGCTTCGCCACGATTTGCTCCAGCTCAATACCCATGATACTGAAGACTAAAATACCCAAATACCCAACCATGAAAAATGCCAGGAGCAGCAACAGGGAGATAACGTCGCGACGCAACAATCGGTCTTTCCAGGTGCTGCTATAACGGGGAATCGATGTTAGAACCAAAATTGTCTCGGGCAACATCTGCTGTAGCGCCCGGGCGGATCGTATTCGCTGGTCAAACAACACCAGCATGGTCAGCAAACCGAGCACCGTTGCGCTGCCTAGAAACGGTCCGGCCAAACCGACTTGATAGAGCTGAAGCCCATCCCAACGTGTCGGATAAGAGGCAGGCTCCTGAATGCGATAGCTGACACCCTCTCCCTGAACGTCCAGCGTCATGGATAGCCTGGCTTTTTCCCGACGCTGCAACATGTCTTCATAGACACCGCGCGTCACCGTGTAGTCTCGGGTTAACTCAGACAATTCGGCTTGATTCGCTGCAACCCGTTCAGCACGTTCAAATGCTTCTTCCAGCAAACGCTCAAGTGAGACAAGACGATTTCGTTTCACTTCCAGTTGAGTACGGCTGTCACCCAATTGAAGTTTTAAGCTCTCATAAATCGGATTTTCCATGACTTCGGTGACTTCGCCTTCTCTGGCCACCTGCCCCTCACCACTCACCTGATCCTCAAGGTCTGCGATCTGCCCTTTAATGCCTATAACATCCGGGTGCCTGTCGTGATATCGCAAACGCAGTGAATCAAGCTCCTGGCGCAGTGCGGCGAGCCGGCGTTCAGCCGATGACTGCCCTGGATTCAATGTCACTCGTCTGACCGGTTCCTCTACTGCCAGCTGACGCTGGGTAAGCCGGACTTCTGACTCTGTTTGTTGAATTTCCAGTTTAAGATTTTCGATGGCCGACCTCAGGCCCTCAATACGTGCCTGCACACTGCCCTCTGTACCGTCCTGATTGCCCGACTTAAACTGCTTTAAGCGTTGTTCAGCTTCTTCCAGCTGTCGTTGATAAGCCTTTACCTGAGAGTCGATGAACTCATACGCACCCTGGCTTTCTGATCGTTTTTTCCGGACCGTTCGCTCAATGAAGCGGCTCAATGCCGCGCTCAGCACCTTAAACGACTGATCCGGGTCGCCACTGCTGTAACTCAGCTGCAGAAAGTTCCGGTTTGACACCTTGAGGTTTAAATTCTGCCTTAAGCCAGCGACGATGACGTTCCGTGTCGACTCGGCCTCGCCACCATTCACAAGACCACTCTCAAGCCCGACCTGTTCGAGAAACGAACGGCTTTGCAACAACTCCCTCGCTTCATTGATACGCTCAGGCTGGGTTACTTCTGCTTGCCCGCGAAGCAATGGCTCCAGGATGTTGGACTGATCCGCGTATAAAAGCGCCTCGGAGGTATAGGTTTTGGGCGTGACGTACCCAAATACCAATACCCCCGCCGTGACCAGCATGAAGGTTATTGAAGCGGATACCCTATAGCGATACAGCTCTAATCTGACCGCTCGCAGGGTCTCAAGAATGAACTGTAGATCCATTAGAGCTCGCCTCTAAAGAGCTGTTTACGAGGGATGCTGATGATATCGCCGGGTTGCAACATGTAATTCGACTGCATGTTCCCTTCATCAAGAATAGCATCAAGATCGATTCTGAAAGATTGATAACCGGTGGTGGTTTCACGGTGAAGAACCGCACGACTGTCGGCCGCAAAATCCGTAAGCCCCCCGGCTTGCAACACCAGATCCAGCACCGTCATGCCGGGGCGAAATGCAATCGACTGCGGCGCCATCACCTGCCCGGTGACGCGCACTCGGTTGCGAAATTCTTTGCTGACGGGGTCTGTCACCATGACCGTCACATCGGGATTTCGAATCAGTTGCGCCAATCCGACTTTAATTTCATCTGCAAGTACTTCCGGCTCTTTACCTTCTGCTTTGATGTCGCCAATCAACGGGATGGATATATAACCATCAGGGCGAACGACAATGGCCTGACTGAGATCCGGATTTCGCCAAACGTGCACGGAAACCATATCCCCTACGCCAATTTCATAAGGCTCTGACTTATCTATACCCACCATTGGTGCCTGGCCCGAGCCGCCCAAGCTCGAACACGCCACCAATACAAAAGAAAGCGCCAGTGCCAAACTCACCCGAATGGTATTAAACATAGACATAGAACCTCTCCAACCCCATGAATTATCGTCGATAGTGGTGGCTACCGGACCCCTTTGCCCAAAAGAATCACCTCTACCGTCTGGATCATGATGAGCAGATCCATCAGCAAGCTATGATTTTTTGAATAGTAAAGATCGAATTCGAGCTTCCCTCTGGCGTCATCAACAGACGCGCCATAAGGATATTTAAGCTGTGCCCAACCCATTAAGCCAGGCTTTACATAATGGCGAGTGTCGTAGAATGGCACCTTTTCCTTAAGCTCCGACACAAACTCGGGGCGTTCAGGCCTGGGGCCTACGATACTCATCTCGCCCTTGATCACGTTGTAAAGCTGAGGCAGTTCATCGAGACGCGTATTTCTGATGAATGCCCCAACACGTGTTACCCGCGAATCATTTGCCGATGCCCAGCGAGCCTTACCGTCCTTTTCAGCGTCTTGTCGCATACTGCGAAACTTATAGATTCTAAATTCGCGGCCCATCATTCCGACCCGGTTCTGGCTATAAAGAATAGGGCGGCCTGTTTCCAGGAAGATGGCCAGAGCGGTAAGAACGATAAAGGGAAACATGATCACCATCAGGCTCAGGCTGATGACCAGATCGAGCAGCCGCTTGGTAAACGATCTCGTCTTAGACGGCTTAAACCCGTCCGAAAAAACAATCCATGAGGGATGCACCAGATCGAGCTTGGCTTTTTTCAGCTCACGCTCATAAAAATCGATGCCATTGGTTACCGCTATGCCACGCAGTTTGCATTCCATTAACTCGGGCGTCGCAAGATAGCTGTTTTCCACGCGCCGCCTGTCCTGCTGCACGACGACAATCTCGGAAATGCGATTGCTCTTGCAGAAACTGTATAGGTCATAAGGAATTGGAAATAACTGGTTCTCAGGCACTACGGCGTGTTCCGTATCTGGAATACAGCCCACTATCCGGATGCCCAGGGCACGGAGGTTTTTCTGATATTCATCCAGAAGCGCGGCCGCATGTTCCCCTGCCCCCAAGATGGCAACGCGACGCACCAATTGATCAGAGTCAACAATCCGCAAAAATGCCAGGCGAATCGCTACCACGCTTACCGACGCTATAAGCACAGCCCAAAGCAGGTTGGTGCTACCTGGGTCCACTGCCGGCAGGACGCTGTAAAGTAAAGTCAGCCCAATACCGCCAACCAGGCAATACGCGACCAGTGTGCGAAAAAAAAGCGATGGAAGGCTTTCATGGACCATGGAAAGATAGCCGCCCATGGCGAGGGTGCCGCAGCTCAGGATAAATGCAAACAGGAGCCCACCCGGAATACCCTGCTCGACGGGATTATGGGCAACACCGATTGTGGACAGGACGGCCGTTAGAAGCGAAAAAACAACAAACAACACTCCGAACTCCAGTAGCCCGAGCACCAGATAGGAGATGTGGAGATAATGCTGTCTGAATCGAATGTAAGACACACTGAACTTCCTTGTCGTCTGCTTTAAGATCAGCGACAGATCTACTTTTGACCAAACTTCCACCACATAGCCTGAATGCGACGGACGCCCTTTCCTAGCAAAATAGTTTGCGCTTTCATAACCCCAATCTCAACAATAATGTATCGTTGTGTAACTGAGTTTTACATTGATTTATGTTTTGTGCCAATAAAACAGACTTATTGATTTGTATTTGTAACAGCTCTGGGTGAAAATTCCATGATAGGCCGTTCGAAGAGACGGATTGCCCAATGTGGAGGGAATGGAATTGAATCCAGGTGAAAAATCGGCAAAGGAAGCCACTAAAACGAATCGGTCAGAACCTCTTCATGCGATGAGCATAGATGTTGAGGATTACTTCCACGTCGCAGCACTGTCAGGGGTTATTCGTCCGGACCAGTGGCCATTGCTTCCATCTCGGGTAGAACAAAACACAGAGCGTCTGCTTGAGCTGTTCGCCGCGCACGATGTCAAAGCCACTTTCTTTGTACTCGGGTGGGTGGCTGAGCGGCACCCTCGGTTAATTCAGAAGCTGGCCGATCATGGCCATGAAATCGCATCCCACGGCTACAGCCACCAGCTGATTTACAACCAAAGTCCCGAAGTGTTTCGTGAAGAAACGGCCCGTTCCAAATCGATTCTCGAAGAACTTATTCAAAGGCCCGTACTGGGTTACCGCGCCGCAAGCTACTCCATCACAAAAGACTCTATCTGGGCGTTAGACATACTCTCGGAGCTCGGTTTTACCTGGGATTCGAGCATTTTTCCGATACGTCACGACCGTTATGGCATTCCAGACTCGCCGTCAGCCCCCTATACGATAAAAACCGGTAACGGCCGCCCAATCAGAGAATTTCCGCTGACCACTGCCAAGATTCTGGGCCTTTCCGTTCCGGCAGCAGGTGGTGGCTATTTCCGGCAGTTCCCCTATCCGCTATTCAAATATCTTTTCTATCGTGCTTCCGAGGGTGGCCTTAAACCACAGATGTTTTATCTGCACCCGTGGGAAATTGACCCAGAGCAGCCTCGTTACAACAACGCCAGCTGGTTTTCACGATTCCGACATTACACCAACCTTGACCGGTGCTATGGCCGGCTCGAACGCTTACTGACCGATTTCAGATTCGGGACAGTGACGGAAAGCTATAATGCCTATGAGTCGGACAAAACCATTCTTCAAGCCAATGAAATGATCCGTTTGGCTTAGAGAAACAGATAGGAACTATCCATGTATCTGGACTTCTTCGGGCTCCACAGACACCCTTTCCGGATCACTCCGGAAGACGATTTCATCTATATGAGCCAGCAACACTCCAGGGCTTATGTCTATATGTCTTCCGCCATTTGGAGCTCCGAGGGATTTGTTGTCATCAGCGGGGAAATCGGCTCCGGCAAAACCACCCTGCTAAAGAAAACCATTCGCAACATGGAGGGTGACCTCAAATTATTGAACATTTCCTACACCAACCTTGAATCCAAAGACCTGTTTGCACTTATCCTTCGCAAAGCGGGGCTTGAGATACAGGATCAAAGCAAGGTCGCGATGCTGTTCCAGATTACGGACTACCTGGAAAAAATGGCGGAAGCCGGCACACCGGTAGTATTGACCATTGATGAAGCACAGAACCTGACGAAGGAAAATCTTGAAGACATTCGCATGCTCACTGGCATGGACAGCATGGGTGGGCCAGCGATGCGGGTCATCCTCCTTGGTCAGCCAGAACTCAAGGGCAGTGTAACGGCCATCCCCCAGCTGTCCCAGCGTGTGAAGCTTTTCTTCCACCTCGAAGGGCTCACAATGGCCGAGACGTCAGAATACATTGACTACCGCTTGCTCGTATCAGGCCACGGCGGGAATCGTTTATTTGACAATGAAACCGTTAAAGAGATTCATAAGGTCAGCAAAGGGATCCCACGGCTTATAAACAAGCTTTGCGATGGCATGTTGATGTGTGCTTACTCTGAAGACCGGCCGTTTATTGATCCTTATGACCTTAAAAGTATTCGCAGGGATCTTTTGGGAGAAACCTTGCCGGCGAAAACAGCGTCGCCTCGAAAACCAAAGGTCCAGCAACCCCGAAAAACACCCTCAGCACGATCAACTGCTGCGATATCCAAGCCTGAAATGATGAACGCCCTGCTGCGCATCGCCGAAGCGCTTGAACGCATTGATGGCCGGCTTGACCAGATGCATTCCGACCGTTCAGACGACCGCAATCAGATTGGCAGTAGCGACAATGTGAAGCCACTGACGCATCCCCGAAGCAAAAACACCTGACTGACTGTTTACTTGGCGTTATTGGGTTTCCCCACCTTGGAGTTCCTGCAGGCACAGAATTTGATGGTCTGAGCCAAACCGAATGGCCCGTCCACAAGCCTCCCCGCCGGCGAGTGTTGTAACAATTGGCACTTTTGAACTCACCGCGGACTTGCGTAACTGCGATGATGCCGCGACAGTTGCCCGCCCATCACACGTATTGATGATCAGTTGAATTTCACCATTCTTTATCGCATCCACCACATTTGGGCGACCTTCTTCGAGTTTATTTACCCGCCCTACCAGAAGGTTCCGCTGGGTCAGGTACTCACACGTCCCCGCAGTGCACAGCACCTGAAATCCGGCTTCGATAAAGCCTCGTGCTACCGCCACAATGGCTGGCTTGTCTTCATCCCGTACCGAGATAAACACCGTTCCCGATTCCGGCAGGTACTCTCCCGCCGCCATTTCAGCCTTGGCAAAAGCTTCATCAAACGTACGGGCAATGCCCATCACCTCACCCGTGGACTTCATTTCCGGCCCGAGAATCGGATCAACGGCTGGAAACTTATTAAACGGGAACACCGATTCCTTGACTGAAAAATAAGAAGGCACACGTTCCCTGGTGAAGCATTGATCCGCAAGCGACAAGCCAACCATTGTCCGGGCTGCCACTTTGGCCAGCGAGCACCCAATGGCCTTGGATACAAACGGCACGGTCCGTGATGCTCGCGGATTGACCTCGATCACATAGACCGTATCGTCCTGCCAGGCCAACTGGACATTCATCAGTCCAACAACGTCCAGCTCAACAGCCATTTTTCGAACGGCATCACGCATCTGATCCTGAACTCGTTGTGGCAAGGAGTATGGCGGTAGCGAACAGGCAGAATCACCAGAATGCACTCCTGCCTGCTCAATATGTTGCATGATGCCGCCAATCACGACGTCCGTGCCGTCGCAAATGGCATCAATATCAACTTCGATCGCCGCATTCAGAAAGCGGTCCAGCAGGACCGGACTGTCGTTCGAAACCAGCACAGCGTGGTGCATGTAGCGAACCAGTTCCTCCTCATCGTAGACAATCTCCATCGCGCGGCCACCCAACACGTACGAGGGTCGTACCACCAGAGGGTAGCCTATTTGCCTGGCCGCCAAGACCCCTTCTTCGAAGCTGCGCACGGTGGCGTTTTCAGGCTGCACCAAACCCAGACGACGGATCATCTGTTGAAAGCGTTCCCGGTCTTCGGCCCTGTCAATCGCATCCGGACTGGTTCCGATGATTGGCACGCCTGCCAGCTCCAAGCCTCTGGCCAGCTTCAGGGGCGTCTGGCCACCGTATTGAACAATCACCCCTTTGGGTTGCTCCACATGGATGATTTCGAGCACATCTTCCAGCGTGATGGGCTCAAAATAGAGGCGGTCCGAGGTATCGTAGTCGGTGGATACTGTTTCGGGATTGCAGTTGATCATGATCGTTTCATAACCATCTTCACGCATAGCAAGTGCGGCATGAACGCAACAGTAGTCAAACTCTATACCTTGGCCAATGCGGTTAGGCCCCCCCCCAATCACCACAATTTTCTCCCGAGTCGACGGGTTGGCCTCACACGCCTGTTCGTAGGTGGAGTAGAGGTAGGCCGTGCTGGCGGCAAACTCCGCTGCGCAGGTGTCGACGCGCTTATACACGGGGCGGATTCCGAGTTCATGGCGCAGGCTGCGGACACTGGTTTCGGAAATGCCCATTAATTTGGACAGCCGGGCATCCGAGAATCCTTTGCGTTTGAGCCTGAACAGACAATCCTTGCCAATGTCAGCATTGCCTGTGGCTTTAAGCGCGAGTTCTTCGTCGATCAGGTCGGCTATCTGGACCAGATACCAAGGGTCTACCCTCGTGTACCGATGCACCTCCGCCACGCTCATGCCCGCTCGAAAGGCATCGCCAATGTACCAAATGCGCTCCGCACCGGGGACACTCAGCTCTCTGGTCAGGATTTCCCGGCTATCCTCGGCAGTGAGCGCCAGTTTCTCATCAAACCCGTCCGAACCCACTTCCAATCCGCGCAACGCCTTTTGAATGGATTCCTGGAAGGTTCGGCCAATGGCCATTACCTCACCGACGGACTTCATTTGAGTGGTCAGCCGGGCGTCGGCCTGGGGAAATTTTTCAAAAGTGAAACGCGGTATTTTGGTAACAACATAGTCCAAGGCGGGCTCGAATGAAGCCGGGGTAACGCCTCCGGTAATTTCATTGCGCAACTCATCAAGGGTGAAACCCACCGCCAACTTCGCGGCGATCTTGGCAATGGGGAAACCGGTGGCCTTGGAGGCCAGTGCGGAAGACCGTGAAACCCGTGGGTTCATTTCGATCACCACCATGCGCCCGGTCTCCGGATCTATCCCAAATTGAACATTGGAACCGCCGGTTTCAACGCCAATTTCGCGCAACACCGCCAATGCGGCATTGCGCATAATTTGATACTCCCTGTCCGTGAGCGTTTGCGCCGGGGCGACGGTAATTGAGTCACCCGTATGGACACCCATGGCATCGAAGTTTTCGATGGTACAGACAATAATGCAGTTGTCTGCACAATCACGAACCACTTCCATCTCATACTCTTTCCATCCGATCAGTGACTCGTCGATGAGCAATTCACTGGTGGGTGAAAGGTCCAGCCCGCGAGTACAGATCTCTTCAAACTCATCCCGATTGTAAGCAATACCACCACCCGATCCGCCCATGGTGAATGAGGGACGGATAATGCACGGATACCCAATATCCGTCGAGGCGACCCAGGCTTCGTCCATTGAATGCGCAATGGTCGCTCGTGGGCACTCCAGGCCAATCGCTTTCATGGCTTGTATAAAGCGCTCCCGATCCTCAGCTTTGTCAATGGTTTTGGCGTTGGCGCCGATCATTTCCACACCAAACCGGATCAGGACACCCTCTCGTTCCAGGTCCAGTGCACAATTCAATGCTGTTTGCCCACCCATGGTGGGCAACAAGGCATCCGGGCGTTCTTTTTCGATGATCTTGGCGACGGTTTTCCAGTTGATTGGTTCAATGTAGGTGGCATCGGCCATCACCGGGTCCGTCATGATGGTCGCTGGATTGGAATTAACCAAAATGACCCGGTAACCCTCTTGCCGTAACGCCTTGCAGGCCTGGGCCCCGGAGTAGTCGAATTCGCACGCCTGCCCAATGACAATGGGACCTGCGCCGATAATGAGTATGCTTTTTATATCCGTGCGCTTTGGCATGGGTTATCCAGCAACAATCCAGAAGTGAATGCCTATCCACCCAATCAAACTACCGTACCGAATTAATCCTTTGATTCAGATAACAAAAAGTGAAACAAAGTCTTGGACCGGCGTTTCTTCCAGGCGTTTTTGGTCTTTGCATACAGACCAGATTTCATCGCACCGCTGCCCGGCAAAACGCGTCATCAGGTTATTTCTGAATTTGTCTTCCAACAGTGGGATACCGTCCACCCGACGTCGACGATGGCCAATCGGATACTCAACCGCCACTTTGTCGGTACTGCTGCCATCAAGGAAAAAGACCTGAATGGCGTTGGCAATAGAGCGTTTGTCGGCCTCCAGATACTCTTTTGTGTACCCCTCGTCTTCGACAACCTCCATTTTATCGCGAAGTTCGTCGATGATCGGATTCGCAGCATGGAAACTGTCTTCGTACTGCTCAGCGATCAAGTTACCGAATATCAGCGGAACAGCCGTCATGTACTGCAAACAGTGGTCTCGATCCGCCGCATTCGCAAGCTTGCCCACTTTGGAGATGATCCGAATTGCCGACTCATGGGTGGTGATGACAATTCTATCAATCTCCTGAAGGCGGTCTTTCACGACCGGATGCAGGATCACGGCCGCTTCTGCCGCTGTTTGTGCATGAAACTCGGCGGGAAAGGAAATCTTGAACAGTACATTTTCCATTACGTAGCTGCCAAACGCCTGGGGTAGAGAAAACTGGCGTTTATCGACCGGCTTCAAGGCCTGATCTTTGTTGGTCTTGCTGAACAACACATCGTAGAAGCCCCACTGCGGCGCTGTCAGGACTCCGGGTATGCCCATTTCTCCCCGCATGGCGATATCCGCCAGGCGGACGGCCCTTGATGTTGCGTCGCCGGCCGCCCAGGACTTGCGTGATCCGGCATTCGGCGCGTGGCGATAGGTGCGCAGGGATTGGCCATCAACCCAGGCATGGGATAGCGCCGACAGCAGTTGTTCGCGATTGGCACCCATGAGTTTGGCGGTCACCGCCGTAGACGCCACCTTTACCAGTACGACATGGTCCAGGCCAACGCGGTTGAAGGAGTTCTCCAGCGCCAGCACGCCCTGAATTTCGTGGGCCATGATCATGCATTCCAGCACCTGGCGCATGGTCAAAGGCGACTTGCCGTCTGCCACACGCCGCTGGGAAAGATGATCGGCGATCGCCAGAATGCCGCCTAAATTATCAGAGGGGTGACCCCATTCAGCCGCCAGCCAAGTGTCGTTATAGTCCAGCCACCGGACAATACAGCCAATATCCCAGGCCGCTTTAACAGGATCGAGACGAAAGGACGTACCAGGTACTCGGGCGCCATGGGGCACCACCGTTCCCTCAACCAGGGGTCCAAGGTGCTTGGTGCACTCCGGAAACCGAAGAGCCAGCAAACCGCAACCAAGGGTATCGATCAGGCAATTGCGCGCGGTATCCCATGCTTCGGGACTGTCGATCCTATAGGTCAGGACGTAGTCAGCAATGTGCTGCAAAACATCGTCGTAGTCGGGACGTTCATTCAAATCAAACGTTGCGGACATGACTTGTCTCCTCCTTCACCAATAGTGACTGCCTCTTACACAAAGGTAGTCTAGAACGCGTCTCCCGGCACGCGCACCCAGCCCTCCATCAATATTCTTGCACTACGACTCATGATGGCTTTGGTCACCACCCATTCGTTGCTATGTTGCGTGGCTTCGGCGCCCACTCGCAAACTGCCCGAAGGGTGTCCGAAACAGACCGACTGGCGATCCCCGCCGCCGGCCGCGAGATTGACCAAAGTGCCAGGAATCGCGGCTGCGGTGCCAATGGCAACGGCCGCCGTCCCCATCATGGCATGGTGCAGCTTACCCATGGACAGCGCCCTTACCAGCAGGTCAATGTCGGTGCTGGTTATTGCTTTACCACTCGACGACACATAGCCCTCAGGCGGCGCCACAAACGCAACCTTGGGCGTATGCTGTCGGCCCTCCACCTCATCCACATGCTCGATCAGTCCCATCCGAACAGCGCCGTGAGCCCGAATTCGTTCAAACATCGCCAGCGCCTGAGGATCCTCGTTGATTGCCCCCTGCAGCTCCGTTCCGGTGTACCCAATGTCAGCGGCATTGACAAAGACGGTCGGAATGCCAGCGTTGATCATGGTGGCTTTCAGTTGGCCGATGCCGGGCACTTCAAGGTCGTCGACCAGGTTACCGGTGGGAAACATCGCACCGTCGCCATCGGCCGGATCAATGAATTCAACCGCCACCTCCGCTGCGGGGAAAGTGACACCGTCCAGTTCAAAGTCGCCGGTTTCCTGTACTTTGCCATCGGTCATTGGGACCCGGGCAATAATGGTCTTTTTGATGTTGGCCTGCCAGATGCGCACCGTGGCGATTCCGTTCCGGGGGATAAGGCTTGCATCCATCAGGCCACTGTTGATGGCAAAAGCGCCAACGGCAGCGGTCAGATTGCCGCAGTTACCGCTCCAGTCGACAAACGGCTTGTCGATTGACACCTGACCGAACAAATAATCGACGTCGTGGTCCGGTTGAGTGCTTGCGGACAGGATCACGGTCTTGCTGGTACTGGAAGTCGCGCCCCCCATACCGTCTGTCTGCTTACCGTAGGGATCAGGACTGCCAATCACCCGCAGGAGCAGCGCATCTCTTGCGGCACCCGCCTGTTGCGCCACCTCGGGTAGATCGCTGAGATTGAAAAAGACACCCTTGCTGGTACCGCCGCGCATATAGGTGGCGGGAACTCTTATTTGGGGTACGTGTGCCATAGCCTTCCTCAAGCAACCGCTTCAGATTCAAGAAAATCTTGGGCAAAGCGCTGCAGTACGCCGCCCGCTTCGTAGATGGACAGTTCTTCCGCCGTATCCAGGCGACAGGTCACTGCAACCTCAAGATGTTCTCCGTCCTGCCGGTGAATGACCAGCGTCAGAGTGGCGCCGGGGGTAAAGTCGCCAACGACATCGTAGGTCTCGGTACCATCAAGTCCCAGAGTTTTACGAGTGGTCCCGGATTCAAACTCCAGCGGCATCACGCCCATGCCCACGAGGTTGGTACGGTGGATACGCTCAAAACCCTCGGCCACAATGGCCTCTACTCCGGCCAGCCGGACGCCCTTCGCAGCCCAGTCCCGGGATGAACCCTGGCCGTAGTCAGCGCCTGCAACGATGATTAAGGGCTGTTTCCGCTCCATGTAGGTCTCAATGGCTTCCCACATGCGCGTCACCTTGCCCTCAGGCTCAATACGGGCGAACGAACCTTGCTTAATCTCACCCTTGTCCAGCACCATTTCATTCAACAGCTTTGGATTGGCAAACGTGGCCCGCTGAGCCGTGAGATGGTCCC
Organism: Marinobacter caseinilyticus; assembly: GCF_011074955.1. Classification (GTDB taxonomy): domain Bacteria; phylum Pseudomonadota; class Gammaproteobacteria; order Pseudomonadales; family Oleiphilaceae; genus Marinobacter; species Marinobacter caseinilyticus. The sequence continues at coordinate 35,708 of NZ_WUQJ01000029.1, forward strand.
CACGGTGGGTCGCGTAGGAGTTAAAGTCTTCCTCCGGCAACCCCATTTTGTCGAGATATTCGCCGGCGGCGCTGTCCAGCATGATCGCATTCGAGGGTGACAGGTGATCCGTGGTGATGTTGTCCCCCAGCACCGCCAGTGGACGCATATCTTTCAATGAACGCTCCCCTGCCAGCGCACCTTCCCAATAGGGCGGACGTCGGATGTAAGTGCTCTGCGGACGCCATTCATACAGCGGCTCAATCTGTGCCTGGGTGTCCCGGGTAATGTCGAACATCGGAATATAGACGTCGCGGTATTGCTGTGGCTTCACGCTCGCCTTTACGATGGCATCAATCTCCTCATCGCTCGGCCAGATGTCTTTCAGCGTGATTGGGTTGCCCTCCTGGTCAGTGCCCAGAGCGTCCTTTTCAATGTCAAAACGAATGGTGCCGGCAATGGCATAGGCCACCACCAACGGCGGCGAAGCCAGGAACGCCTGCTTGGCGTAAGGGTGAATACGGCCATCGAAATTTCGGTTACCCGACAGCACTGCCGTCGAGTACAAGTCGCGCTCGACCAGTTCCTTCTGAATCACCGGATCCAGCGCACCGCTCATGCCGTTACACGTGGTACAGGCGAACGCCACGACACCAAACCCAAGGCTTTCGAGCTCAGACAGCAGATTGGCCTCTTCCAGGTACATCTTTACGGTCTTGGAACCCGGCGCCAGGGACGATTTTACCCAAGGCTTTCGGGTCAGGCCGAGCTTGTTGGCATTCCGGGCGATTAACCCTGCCGCCACCATGTTACGGGGGTTACTGGTGTTGGTGCAGCTGGTGATGGCGGCGATAATGACGGCCCCGTCCGGCATCTTACCCGGTTCGTTCTCCACCTTGCCGGCGATGCCTCGGGCTGCCAGTTCGGAGGTGGGCAAACGAGCATGAGGGTTGGACGGCCCCGCCAGTGTCCGGCTGACCGAGGACAGGTCAAACGTCAATACACGCTCGTATTCCGCGTCTTTCAGGCTATCCGCCCACAGACCGGTGTGCTTGGCGAACTGCTCAACCAGTTGCACCTGGTCGTCGTCACGGCCAGTGAGCTTCAGGTAATCAATAGTCTGCTCATCAATGTAGAACATCGCCGCCGTGGCGCCATACTCCGGTGTCATGTTTGAGATGGTGGCGCGATCACCTACCGTCAGCCTGGAGGCGCCTTCGCCGTAGAATTCCAGATAAGCACCCACCACGCGCTCTTTACGCAGGAACTCCGTCAACGCCAGGACCAGATCGGTGCTGGTGATACCCGGCTGAATGCGGCCAGTGAGCTCCACGCCTACGATGTCCGGTAGGCGCATATAAGAGGCTCGACCAAGCATCACACTCTCGGCTTCAAGGCCACCGACACCTATGGAGATGACGCCTAGCGCGTCCACCATTGGCGTATGACTGTCGGTACCCACACAGGTATCCGCGAACGCGACCCGATCCAGAACCTGAACCACCGGCGACATCTTCTCCAGATTGATCTGGTGCATAATGCCATTACCCGGAGGGATTACGTCCACGTTTTTAAACGCGGTTTTAGTCCAGTTGATGAAATGAAAACGATCATCGTTGCGACGGTCTTCAATGCTTCGGTTTTTCTCAAAGGCATCTGTTTCGAAACCGGCGTGTTCCACCGCCAGCGAATGGTCCACAATCAACTGGGTTGGCACCACCGGATTTACCTTCGCAGGATCGCCCCCTTTCGCGGCAATAGCATCCCGCAAACCCGCCAAATCGACCAGCGCAGTCTGACCGAGAATGTCATGACAGACGACGCGGGCCGGAAACCACGGAAAATCCAGGTCGCGTTTGCGTTCAATGAACTGTTTCAGAGCGTCTGTGAGCAACGCAGGATCGCACCGACGCACAAGATTTTCGGCCAACACCCGTGAGGTGTACGGTAGCCTGTCATACGCTCCAGGCTGGATGTCATTCACGGCAGTGCGCGTATCAAAATAATCCAGGTCAGTGCCGGGCAACGATTTGCGATAATCAGTATTCATGGCAAAAGCTCAATCTATTGGGGGTCAACAGGACGATATCGGGCGCAAAACAGGAACGCCGCAGGGCAACGCCTGCGACTCACCAGAGTTTGATCAGCGCTTGTCGATTGGCAACCATTGCTTGTGTTCCGGGCCGGTGTAATCGGCACTCGGGCGGATGATGCGGTTATTTTCACGCTGTTCTTTCACGTGAGCGGTCCAGCCTGACACCCGGGACATAACAAAGATCGGAGTAAACAGTTCCGTCGGGATGCCCATAAAATGGTAGGCCGACGCATGGAAGAAATCAGCGTTGCAGAACAGCTTTTTCTCACGCCACATCACTTCTTCGCACCGGACAGACACCGGGTAGAGAACCTTGTCCCCGACTTCTTCGGCCAGTTTTTGGGACCATTTCTTGATGATGCCGTTACGCGGATCCGATTCGCGATAAATCGCATGACCGAAGCCCATGATTTTTTCTTTACGTTCGAGCATTCCGAGCAGTCCGGATTCGGCTTCTTCAGGGGTTTTGAAACGCTCAATTAAGGCCATGGCCGCTTCATTGGCACCGCCGTGAAGTGGACCACGCAAAGTGCCAATCGCTCCGGTCACACAACTGTGGATATCCGACAGCGTGGATGCGCACACCCGAGCGGTAAACGTCGACGCATTAAACTCATGCTCTGCGTACAGGATGAGTGACACGTTCATCACACGCTCATGCAGTTCACTCGGCTTTTTGTCATGCAGCAACTGGAGGAAATGCCCCCCGATAGACTCGCAATCAGAGTCGGTCTCGATCCGCACGCCTTCGGTAACAAAGCGGTACCAATAGCAGATGATGCCCGGAAACGCCGCCATCATGCGATCAATTTTGTCATCCTGTTGACTGAAATCCGTCTCAGTCTCCAGGTTGCCCAGCATGGAACATCCGGTGCGCATGACGTCCATGGGGTGCGCGTTTTTAGGAATATGCTCAAGCACCGTTTTCAAGGCGTAGGGCAACGTCCTGAGACTGCTTAACTTGTGCTTGTAAGCATCCAACTCTTGCTGGTTGGGCAACTTGCCGCGCAACAGCAGGTAGGCGACTTCCTCAAACTGGGCATTTTCGGCGAGATCCGTGATGTCATAACCCCGGTACGTCAGCCCCGCGCCGCTTTGACCCACAGTGCACAACGCGGTCTCGCCAGCGACTTGCCCACGCAGGCCTGCGGTATTTGGTTTTTTCTCAGCCATTGGATTCTCTCCTCATTGATCTTCGTATTTTCTATTTTTATCGGATTGATACTGGCCCTGCTAATGTTCCTGATCTTCTGTAGGAAAGGGCTTGGACTTTATGTATGACCACTCAAGTCTTCTCGGCTAAAGCCGCACCTGCAGGGTGCGATGGTCGATGACCTGTGCTCGCACTCCCTAAAACCAGGCCCGGCGTTAGCTTTCCTCTGTCTGCTGTGCGGGAATCCAGCCCAACGGTATTCTTGACACATTAGCCGTGGCGTCGTTAGCCGCGTCCAGTGTCTGAACAGACGCTAAAGATTGCAGTTAAAACCGGACTTACCAGCCATAATCGGCCTGTCCCGGCTTCAGTTCTTTTTCTGCTGGAACAGGGCATCAAGCTTTTGCTCGAACTCGTGATAATTCAGGAAATCATAAAGTTCCATCCGGGTCTGCATTTTATCCACGACGTCTTTTTGGTCACCCTTGTCCAGAATGGTCTGATAAACCTCCAGTGCCGCCCTGTTCATCGCGCGAAACGCACTCAGCGGATAAAGCACCATATCGGCCCCGGCGTCTGCCAATTCCTTCCGATTGTACAGCGGCGTTGCGCCGAATTCGGTGATGTTCGCCAATATCGGCGCGTCCAGGGCATCGGAGAACGCGCGATAATGTTCCAGTTCCGTAACCGCTTCCGCGAAAATTCCGTCAGCGCCCGCGTCAATACAAGCTTGTGCCCGATCAATGGCGGCCTCTAGCCCCTCCTGCTGGAACGCATCGGTACGAGCCATAATGAAAAAATCGTCGTCCTGACGGGCATCGACGCACGCTTTGATGCGATCCACCATTTCTTCTTTCGAGACAATTTCCTTGTTGGGTCGGTGGCCGCAACGTTTTTGCGCCACCTGATCTTCTATGTGCACCGCGGCTGCGCCTGCGCGCTCCATCTCCTGAATGGTTCGGGTAATGTTAAACGCCCCACCCCACCCGGTATCGATATCCACCAACAAGGGCACCGTGGTTGCTGCGGTAATCCGCCTTACATCCTCAATAACGTCATTCAGGCTGGTCATGCCTAAATCCGGTAACCCATAGGAGGCATTTGCAACGCCGCCCCCGGACAAATAAATAGCCTGGTGTCCGACTTTTTCCGCCATCATTGCAGCGTAGGCATTGACCGCGCCTACAATTTGAAGCGGATGATTTGCTTTTAGAGCGGCCCGAAAACGGGCGCCTGGCGAGAGATGGCTGACCATTGCGATGTTCCTCTTTATTGATCCAGCAGATGACTACTATTGAATACGTTTTTTGTATATTTAAATCAAAGACCTAAAGAATTATCTTCGATTTTTTTCTCAATGTTTCTGCGCGCCGCATTGATGTGTCTTCGCATAAGAAATTCGGCTAACTCACCATCGCGCTGGGCGATCGCTTCGGCAATACGACGATGCTCGCTCAGAGCCTTATGAGGACGCCCCGCGGAGGTGCTGAGGCGATAGCGGTACATTCTCACCATGTAGTACAGATCACCCAAGAGCATTTGAGCAAGTTTTGAATTGCGACTGCCTACCGCAATCCGGTAGTGAAAATCATAATCCCCCTCACCTTGGTAATACGCTTGCCCGTGCGCCTTTTCAATCATCGCTTCGTGGCTGTCGAGCGTGGCATGAAGTTCAGCGACTTCACGGTCGGCCATGCGCTCGGCTGCCTGTCGGGCGGCCAGTCCCTCCATGGCCTCTCGAATACGGTATAACTCGAGCAATTCTTCCGGGCTGACTGAAACAACCTTTACTCCGGCGTGGGGACGCCTGACCAGCAAACCCCGGGACTCCAAACGACCGAGGGCTTCACGCAAAGGCCCCCGAGTGAGATTGAAACGAGCGCACAATTCCACCTCGCCTATTTTTTCTCCCGGCGCGAGATCACCCTTAATGATGGCTGTTTGTAGACAATCAAAGGCATCATCCGCTCTGGTCTGGGTTTGAATGGCTGCTTGGGTCATTATTTTGTTAACAATAGTGAGTATTAGAGGCGGAAAACTACGCCTCATAGTCATTTTTGTCAACAATCCGACCCGAAGCGTGTTTAAACATTGCTGACAGGATGCACCAAAAAAACGGAGGATCTTTTCCCCGATTATTTTTGAACTCCGGTACACTGCTAGCCTGTTGCTTTTTATCATAATGCTGAACTGAGAAGGATGCCCAGATGATCAAGAAGTGCTTATTTCCCGTCGCAGGTTATGGAACCCGCTTTCTGCCCGCCACCAAGGCGATGCCCAAAGAAATACTTCCGATTGTTAACAAGCCCTTGGTCCAATACGGGGTCGAAGAGGCCGCCGCAGCTGGCATTCACGAATTTGGATTCGTCACTGGCCGCGGTAAACGAGCCATCGAAGATCATTTCGACATCAGTTATGAACTTGAACATCAGATTGCCGGGTCAGGAAAAGAAAATTTATTAACGTCGATTCGCGATCTCATTGACAACAACAGCTTTGCGTTTACCCGACAAAACGAAATGAAAGGATTGGGGCATGCGATTCTCACCGGCCGCAACCTGGTCGGCGACAACCCCTTTGCGGTCGTGCTGGCAGACGACTTTTGTATGGCCGATGGCGCAGAAGACGGCGTACTGACTCAAATGGTGAAACTGTATAACCAGTTCCGCTGTTCGATCGTCGCCATTGAAGAGGTGCCAAAAGACGAAACCCATAAGTACGGCGTCATTGCGGGCGAGTCCATGAAAGACGGCCTTTACCGCATCACCGACATGGTGGAAAAACCCAGCCCGGAAGACGCACCAAGCAACCTGGCGATCATCGGGCGATACATCCTGACACCGGATATTTTTGACATTATTGAACGCACACCGGCGGGCAAGAATGGTGAAGTACAGATCACCGATGCTCTACTTGAGCAGGCCAAAAACGGCTGTGTGCTGGCGTATAAGTTCAAGGGGCGGCGCTTCGATTGCGGCAGTATCGACGGGTTCGTTGAAGCGACCAATTATGTGTATGAACACATCTACAAGGCCGGCAAATAGTAACCACCGCTTGCCCACCCCGCCCTGGGAGCTCTGAACGGGCGACAGGGCTGATTAACGATTCCCGAGCAATCGCAACACCCTGCGCCGGTTTTCAGTCGTACTGCTTCTGAACCGGCGCAGCAGTTCGACCTCGCTTTCAGGCAACTGCAGACGCTGGAATTCACGGCCCAATAGCACCAAGGCGTCGGTCAGGTCATTGTTATTACTGAATGCCAGACCCGGCAGTTCTAACTGACCGGCATCCGCCAGATCGTCGAAATCCAGCAACTCATCAATGGGTGTGCCGGTTCGCAGACATATATCCAGAAACTCTTCGACACTTGGGTAGGCCCGACGTTTGGGCTCGAAAGACTCCCATCGCTCTACCTGGGACTCGTCAACACCACACAGATCGGCCACATCGGTCAGCGAAAGGCCCCGCGCCTCTCTCATCTGTCTCAGGCGTCGGTAAAAAGACTGCATATACCGCATGCTGGATTTCCTGTAGTTTGCCAACAGCTACCCGACTGGATTCACAACCGACCAAGCCATCGCTTGCGCCCAGAGTGCCCCTTCGGCCTATACCGCTTATAAATCCGACCAGTTTGGCTCACGTATCTCCAACTGAGCCTGACGCGCCTCCCGGTAGTCACCTGCATCAATCAACTGCGCCGCCCATTCGCGCTCAGCGGCAAAGCCAGTTTCGAGCGGCCGCATGCGGGCATGCTCGATTAACTGCTTGGTGGCCCGCATCGCTTTGGGGCTTTGCTTTAACACCGACGCTGACCATTGGCGGGCCTGTTGTTCGACCCGATCAATTTGACACACCTCGTCGACCAGTCCAATCGCTTCTGCCTGAGCGGCGCTAATCGCATGCTCAAAAAGCATCAGGCGCTTTGCCCAGGATTCACCGACCAACCTGGGCAGCAGCTGGGTACTGCCACCAAACGGCAACAGTCCCGAAGACCCGGCCGTAAATTGAAAACTCGCATTAACGGTTGCCAGCCGAAAGTCACAATTTAAAGCCAATGCCACGCCCTCATTAACGGCCGGACCATTGACCGCGGCAATCGTGACACCCGGAAAGCGGCGCAGGGCCGTATACGATGCTGCGAATAGACGGTTAAGACTGGCACCTGTCAAAACATCACCGTCTGCCATCAGAGAGGGAGCCAAGCCACGACAGAATGCGGCCGAGTCCTCCGCAATGACGCCACCCGTCACAATGAGGCAACGGCAGTCGCCCGTTCGATTCAAGTCAGTTAAGTGATCACTGAATGCCGTCAGCGCGGGCAGTGTCCAATAATTATCAAGGCCACCGCCCAATGCAATAACCGCTAACGCCCCTTCTCTTACCAGTCTGACCTCATGATCATCTTGCAAACAGCTCTCTCCTCCATCGTCATCGCCCTGGTCGTTTAATATATGCCAGAACACGCTGTACTGATCTTACACCCGAGATGAGGGTGTTCTGAAACTCTCTTGCAAAACCAGAAACTCTCTCCTCAAGACAAAACCTGCGAGAACTTTTTGGTCTCTGCCAATGAGCCCTCCCGTCCCGAATGAATACTGCGGCTAATAGTGAACTGCATCACGGTTCGGCCCGGTAATCAGTCAATTAGCCGTTATTATTTGATCACTGAGCTGAGTGTTTGTATTTTCCAGATAACAAAAATAATTGAACCGGCATTCAATCATCAGCCGGTCGGGAGTCACAGATGCGCTTTCGAGGTCCGATAGTTGTTTTACTGATGGCAGCATCCGCTGTCGGAATTGGCTGGGCCGTTGCCGTTGATAACGCGGCCATACGCCCGATGCCGGCTCAATCCAACTCAGTGACAGCCACCAACTTTACCGCGCCCAACAACTTAGTACCCGCCAGCAAGCCTGCACTCCCAGCACCTGAGCCGCCCTCGGACAGCGCTCTTGGCTTTATGCTGGTGCAGGTTTCGGAGCAATACCAGCACACCTCCCGCTATCCGAGTTATTCAGTGCCACTCACCAAAGACCAAGCCGATGCCTACGCAGGCAATCACTACAACCCCATCGTATTACCCCTGTCCAATGGCGGCGAGTTTACGGTATCCCTTGAAAAATACCGGTTTACCAGAGGGGAGACGCTGCTGATAGTTGCAAGCCTCAGCGGCCCTATGGTCGTAGGCCACCGAATGTCGGCGCGACTGGAAGCCACAGCACACAGCGAACGAGTTGCCACTACCGAGTTGTCAGCCGCTGAAGGCGGCTTTATGGAAGGCGTCATTGATAGCGATATCACGCCAGGGGAATACCGTCTTATCGTAGCGGCGACGGTAGACGGCAAACCGCTTCGTCACGTGTCCACGTTGACCATCGAGCCTGATCTGGGAAGGTTTGAGGGCATCGGATCAGTCCGCATTCAGGACAATGACCTGGTCATTCCGTTTGAGTTTGCTGCCAAAGAGAGTGGCTACTACGCCCTCAGCGGACAGCTTTTTAATAATAACCAACCGATTGCACACCTGACTGCCGAACATCAACTGACCAGCGGGCACCATGATATCCCATTGAAGGCTCACGGTTCTGTGTTGGCTTCCCACGAGATTAACGGGCCAATGCAACTCAAAAACCTGCAAATTCGCCGGCTGCCTATGCGCCCCGGAGACCGCACTGACTTTGCATTTGGCCCCGATGACGGTTTCGAATTTTCGCCACCCGACCTCGATTCACTGATCGACGAGCCCGCAAGGGACCCGCTTTCCCAGCAACGCGTCACGCTCTTAAAAAACATGGCGGGGAAATTCTAATCTCTGCAGGAACGCAGAGTCGACAATCAAAGGGAGACACCGCGAGGAAAATGACGATAACAACAACGAAAGTGCCTAAATGGAGTTAATATGAGAACAATAACCAAATCGGTAGGAATGGCAGCACTACTGGCGACATCCCTTCTATCAACATCAGCCAATGCCCAGTTAGCCGGCCACAACGTGGTGCTTGTGCACGGTTTCCAGCAAGAAGACCTGTCATCTCCACCGCAGAACCTTCAGGCTGTCAAAAACAACGGCGCCGACTATTGGCGTACGTTCTGACTGGCCCGATCCGATGCCCGCATCGATTGGGGCAGTGATGGTCGCGTCGAGGGCCGTATTGCGCAACAAGCCTATCAACAGATAAAGACAATCAGCCAGCAAGGTTTGTGCAACAATTTTTGCGTTGTTGTCTCACACTCAACCGGCGACCTGGTGACCCGGTACATTCTGGAAAACCAAGCACGCTGGCTGCAAGCAGACGGACTACCACCATTGAAGATTCTGACTGCGCTTGATTTTTCCGGAGCAGGTGGCGGAACGGAGTTAGCGGATCTCGCAGTGAATGTCGCCTATAACGACAGTTGGTACCTTGCACCAGTGAAGGCGGCTGTGAAGGCCTTCACCGGCATTGACCCACAACCCACCAAAATGGGTGTGGTGAATGACTTACAAACCAACTCCGCTCGCAACCTGGCGGTGGCGCCCAACAGCATTCCACGACTGCGTTTTGTTGCTGGCGGGTCCAGTTACGGTGGCATTACCAAACCCTTTATTGCCGGCACGGATGACGGAGTGGTCCCAACCCACTCATCATGTGGTGCGACGTCTGCCAACGGCATTGACTCGTGTACTTCCGGCCTCAGTCTCGGCGGCAAAGTGTCCAGCCAGAACGGCCCCGGTAGCCTGTACTGGAATCACTTTCCCATCCTGATGAACGAGGGCGCAAGTCATAGCGGTGTCTTGGGGAGCGAAACCGGCAATATTTCAGTACCGGTTGTGAATAACACTACTTTGAATGGCTTGCGGGTCGACTTTGCCAGCCGCACCTACAATCAGCGCGCCTGGTGGCAGTGGTGGGGGAATGGCGACCAGTACATAGAGGTGCCAGGGTCGGCCAATACCGACATGTCATCTCTGGTATTCAACACGTTGAATAACTGAATGGTTCGAGCCCATGGATGGGCTCGCCTATTCCTTTTTTGGCACCGTCAACGCCGCTCTTCAGACCCACACCCGAATCCCATTCTTGCAGCGATCTCTTACTTTTTGCCAAGCTAATTCGCATCCTAACCATGTTAAGGTTGTGGGCTACACACTGACTACATGCCGGTTCGGAGTGCCACCCATGATGCCCATAACCGATGCCCGAAAGTCGGACCTTCTACTGGTGGCCACCACCCTGTTAGCCGCCGTCAGCTGGATGTTCTCCAAAGAGGCCGTCCAGCTGATGCCACCGTTATTATTCATGGCGGTTCGATTCCTGATTGCCGGTCTCTTGCTGGCGGTAGTCGCACACCGGCATCTGACCCGCATTTCAACCGACCAACTGTTTCGATGCGTTCGCGTCGGGCTCGTGTTTGGCACCGCCATGTGTTTCTGGGTAATGGGGTTGTTCCTGGGCACCCACGTAGGTGAAGGCGCCTTTCTGACCAGCCTGGGAGTGGTCATCGTGCCCATCATTGCTCGCACGCTCTTTAAAGAGGCGCAACCTGCCAGTACCTGGTTGGCGATCCCGGTTGCGATAGCAGGTCTTGCCATGTTGTCGCTCAAAAATGGCTTCCGCCCGGAGGCTGGGCAACTGTTTTTTGTCGGCGCGGCGTTTATCTTTGCGTTGTACTTTACGCTCAACACACGGGCCGCAAACCCTCGTCTGATAACCGACAGGGCCGGCACAACCCGTCAATTGGAGCGCGTGCCGGTGTTGCCGCTGACGGCAATTGCATTACTGACGGTTGGATTGGTAACAACAGTAATGTCTGCTCTCCTGGAGCCATGGGTTTCCACCTTCCAAGCTTTCTCAGTTGAGTTAGCTTGGTGGATTATTGCCAGTGCGGTGATTGGAACAGCCGGCCGGTTTATCGTTCAAACCTACGCCCAAAGTCTCTCGAACCAGAGCCATGGCGTGGTTATCATGGTGCTCGAACCCGTCTGGGTTGCGTTGTTCGCTGCGGGTTGGTTTGATGAAAGCATGGGTTCGGTTCAGCTTGGCGGTTGCAGCTTGATCTTTACAGCTCTGCTGATTAACCGTTGGTCAGTCTTAAGGAAGGTGCTCAAAAGCTGGTTAGCCCATGCCCCGCGATCGAAAATTTAACCGCTAAGCCAACAAAGAGGTTGACCGGCGAGGTCAGGATCAGTATATTTCCTCCCCGTTGCGGTGTAGGACCATAGCTCAGTTGGTTAGAGCGCTGCCTTGACATGGCAGAGGTCGGCAGTTCAAATCTGCCTGGTCCTACCAATTAAAAAACTCCCTTTCGGGAGTTTTTTTGTTTGTGGAAATTGTCAGATCACCCGACGGTCACACCTTGTAGAAATCCCGGTACCAGTCCACAAAATTGGCGATGCCCTGCTCTACCGGTGTTGCCGGCTTATAGCCCACATCGTCTATCAGTGCATCCACGTTGGCGTAGGTGGCCGGTACATCGCCGGGTTGCAGTGGCAGGAGATTTTTTTCAGCTTTTCGCCCCACCCGCTCTTCAATAATCTCAATGAATCGTGACAATTCAACTGGGCTGTTACTGCCTATATTGTAGATTCTGTATGGCGCTTTACTTGTGCCCGGATCAGGCTGCTGCCCAGACCACTCAGCATTGGGTGTCGCGACGCTGTCCAGTGTTCGGATAACCCCTTCTACGATGTCATCTACATAGGTGAAATCGCGCTTGTGATGGCCATGGTTGAAGACATCAATAGGTTCTCCTGCCAGAATTTTTTTGGTGAAAATAAACAACGCCATGTCTGGACGACCCCAGGGACCATAAACGGTAAAAAACCGCAGCCCTGTGGTTGGCATGTTGTAAAGGTGGCTGTAGGTGTGGGCCATCAATTCATTGGCTTTCTTGGAGGCCGCGTAAAGGCTCAGGGGATGATCAACATTGTCATGAACGGAGAATGGCATGGCTTCATTCGCGCCATAGACGGAGCTGCTGGACGCATAAACCAGGTGCTTTACACCATTATGGCGGCAACCCTCAAGAATGTTCATGAAGCCCACCAGGTTCGCATCAACGTAGGCATTTGGATTCTCGATGGAGTACCGCACTCCGGCCTGAGCCGCTAAATGAACAACGCGCTCGGGCTTGTGCTCTCGAAACACCGCTTCCATGGTTTCCCGATCGGAGACATCCTTCCGTATTTCGGTGAATCCCGCCTGACCAGTCAGACGTGCAAGACGGGCTTCTTTCAGATTGACGTCGTAATAATCATTTACATTGTCGACTCCAATCACCTCATCGCCTCTATCCAACAAACGGTGAGCAAGGTGTGAACCAATAAATCCGGCGGTACCCGTTACCAGAATCTTCAAAGCTATCTCCCTGGAGTCAGTCAAAAATCGTCTTGATGTCGGCGCCTAGTTTACCGAACAGCTGCACACTATCGCACCCTGAATTGACGGGCAGAATGAATTTATTTAATGAGAACCTGTTTAGCTAACGAAAACTGGACATAAAAAAAGCGCCCGGAGGGACGCTTTTTTTTTATCGATCGACGTTCCTCAGAACGTGACACCAAGACTGGCGAACGGCCCATCGATGTCGATATCGAGTTTATCGTCACCGTCTTCGTAATCGACGCTCATCTGACGATAACCCGCCCGTAATTGCACAACTGACACCTCATACTGGGCGTAGGCATTGTAGTCGAATATCGAGTCACCGCTGTAACTGATGCCATTGCCTTCCGCGCCGATGGAAACACCGGTCAAAGGTAAGTCAAAACGAGCAGCCAGGTACCCCATGGGAAGCACTGCCTTGATCTCGGTGCGACTGGCATTGTTGCCAGGGAAACGTTCTTCTACCAGCAACTCTCCGTCAAGACTACGAACGGTCAAACCGGCATCGAGGTTCACCCAGTTATCAAGCAGCTCGTAGTAAAGCGTGACGTCGATCTGATCAAGCTCCAACTTAGAGTCAACCTGTGCACCGGAACCGATGAGATCGAACCCACTCGAACTGACTTCACCACGACCGGTTTGCTTGATAGAGGTGTAATTCAATCTGACGTTGGGCAACACCGGTACCGGGTGCTCAAGGTAGGCGCTCAGGTTCGCATTTGAATCACTGTCCAGATTCAATTCATCTTCCACGTCCACCGCCGAGCCTTTATTGACAGCTTGTCCGGAAAGTTCAGAGTCCCAGTAGCTAACGCTGGCACCCAGGCCTACGACATCGGCACTGGCGAACGGCGCAGCGATTAACAGCGAAGTACCAGCCACAAGAATCAGTTTACGCATACAACAACCTTCTGATAATTATCGAATAACCGCCGACCAGACTCAGTCAAACTGAATGCCCAAACGACGACCAACTTCCTCATAGGTCTCGATTACGTCACCGAGTCCCTGCCTGAAACGGTCCTTGTCCATCTTCTTTCGGGTCGCCTTGTCCCAGATCCGACAACCATCGGGACTGAATTCGTCGCCCAACACAATCGCGCCACCGGCACGTCCAAATTCAAGCTTGTAATCCACCAGCAACATTCCGGCGTCTTCAAAGAGCGATTTCAGCACATCGTTAACCTTGTACGTCAGTGCTTTCATCTGCGACAGTTCATCCTTAGTCGCCCAACCGAACGTTACCGCAAGCGATTCATTCACCATAGGGTCGTGTAACGCGTCGTTTTTCAGAAACAGTTCATAAGTTGAGGGCGTCAATGTTTGCCCTTCCTCAACTCCGAGCCGACGGCACAAACTGCCGGCGGATACGTTTCTTACCACGCACTCGACCGGGATCATATCGAGTTTTTTGACCAGCGATTCCACCGGCGACAACAACCCCTCAAAATGGGTTGGCACTCCTGCCGCGTCCAGCTTTTCCATGATGAACGCATTAAATCGGTTGTTCACCATGCCTTTACGATTCAGTTGCTCCTTTTTTTCACCATCAAAGGCCGACGTGTCATCTCGGAACAACAGTATAAAACGCTCAGGGTCATCGGTCCTGTAGACCGATTTCGCCTTGCCTGCGTACAGCTCATCGCGCTTTTCCATTCATGCTCTCCAGTTGTCGCAGGCTAAACGGCCTGCAGCCCCAGTGTTAATAAAGATATTCAAACAGCTCGGAAAGGAGTCGCTTTGAGCGATCGCTGCCGTCGTAACCATCCGCTTTGCCCGTGGTCACCAAAATCCGCTCTTGCTGTGTTTCGAGTCGGACATAAAAGGTGTATACCGGTTTCGGCTCGTCAGAAAACCAACTGAACCAGCCCAGATCCCGCTCTTCGTCTGTGCGGTAGTCCACGTAAAACTGTCCGATACTGCGATCCAGATCAACCACCGGTATCTTGGCTTCTTCCAGCGCACGGCGAACCTCAGCCCAGGCGCGGTCGAAACTCACATTGATCTCCATGGCCGGTTCTCCAGCATCGGTCACCATGGTCACTTTGGGGGCCGACGCCATCGCCAGCGCTGCTCGTGAGTAGGATTTACTGTCCTCCCGGCTCTTTAAAAAGCCGGCCAAATCCGCCAGCAGTGATTTTTCAATAGCCGGGTCCTGAGGCTCTGATTGCCATTGCACCAATTGTTCAGGACTTTCGCTCGCCAAGCGCTTTCGCACTTGAATTTCAGTGGTTTTGCGACGAACTCCCGGCGTCACCCTTGCCTGTACAAACACCATCGGTTCATCACTATCGATGTCGGACAGCTTCAGGAGCGTGCGGGCACGCTCACTGAAATTCGCCACATCACTTTGTATGACTCCCAATTGAGTGCTGTCTTCGGCCACGCCCAAGCCGCGGTCATTGAAGAAGGCAGCCACCGATGGCCAGACCCTGCCCGGCACGTCGTTAACCAACACCCAAGACTGATTGCCCACTTCTTCGATGATGTAGTTCTCTTCAAGTATTTCCGACGTCATATCCGGGGGCCGGGGTATATCGGAAGGGTTGAGCTTGCCACCATTACTGGCACCAATGGACCGAATCGGCAAAGCGTCTGTATTACGCTCCATGACCTGGCCGTCACCCAGTACCAGCGGTGTTCCCGCCGGTTCGTTTACATACTCTTCAGAGCGGTCGTCCATCAAACTGCACCCTGTAACACCCATGGCGAAACATAAGCCACATACCGGGCCTGACAGGGCCTTTTTCAACTGCACAACCATTGAGTTACTCCAAAGAGCCAAACGTAAGGAATCGGTAGCGTTCAGAGGGCACCTGACGCGATAAGAGCATCTTCAACTTCACCGCGGAATTTTTCGTCCAATGGTGTCAGTGGCAGGCGAATGCCCTCACCGATCAGCCCCATGCGTTGCAAGGCCCATTTGACCGGAATCGGATTTGCTTCGAGAAAGAGCTTGCGATGCAGTGGCATCAACGACTCATTGATTCGGGCAACCTCGTCCTTATTGCCAGCGATCGCTGCCTCACAAAGCGCAGACATACCCCGCGGCGCCACGTTTGCGGTTACTGACACGTTGCCTTTGCCCCCCGCCAGCATCAGATCAGCGGCGGTGGCGTCGTCACCTGAATAAACCACGAGCCGGCCCTCGACTGCACGAATCAGATCTGCTCCTCGCGGGATATTACCGGTGGCATCTTTGATACCGATGATATTCGGAATGTCCGCCAACCGTTCAACCGTATCATTCAGCATGTCGCACGCAGTGCGGCCGGGCACGTTATAGAGTATCTGATTGACGGGTACGGCCTCAGCAATCGTGCGGAAATGGCGATAAAGTCCTTCCTGGGTCGGTTTGTTGTAATACGGTACAACAAGCAAGCAGGCATCAGCCCCGAGTTTATGAGCTTCTGTGGTCAACTCGATCGCCTCACGGGTGGAATTACCACCAGTGCCGGCAATCACAGGGATGCGACCATTGACCCGTTTTATGATGTGACCGACAACCCGACAATGCTCATCAGGATCCAGCGTTGCGGATTCGCCGGTCGTACCGACGGCTACAATGCCATGGGTTCCATTCTCTAGATGAAAGTCCACCAGGTTGTCCAGGTGCTCCCAATGAATATCGCCATTCGGGAACATCGGCGTTACCAGTGCGACAAGGCTACCAGTAATCATAAAAACTCCGTCGGAATAAAAGCGTAATGGTAATGTTGGCAGAGAACCGACACAAGGGAGGCGCCCAACAAATCGAAACCCTCAGCACAGAATAACCGCGTCGAACCGGTTCGCGTGAAAAGAAGCCGCCCATCGTGGAAGCTGTTTTAAGCGTGACCCGCTGAACATCGAGCTATCATGAGGGTTTTGTAAGACTCGGCATCCACCATGTTTTTTAGCCCCAGGGCATTGATTTCCAAGCATTCAGAACCCATCAAAAAAATGCTTACCTCCGAATCTTCAAACACTCTACTGGAGTATACCCATGCCAACCGTTGAGCTTAATCGGCCAGTGCCGGATTTTACCGCAGTTGCAACTCGAGACAAAACAATACAACTCTCTGAATTCAAGGGGCAATACAACGTCGTTATCTACTTCTACCCGAAAGATAACACGCCTGGATGCACCACCGAAGGCCAAGATTTTCGTGATCGTATCGATGCCTTCAGCGCCGAAGACACGTTAATCTTTGGCGTATCCAGAGACGGTCTGAAAGCCCACGAGAATTTTCGTGCGAAACACGATTTTCCGTTTGACCTGATCTCCGACAAAGACGAGGCCCTGTGCCAGCTTTTTGACGTCATTAAGCTGAAAAAACTTTATGGCAAAGAATACATGGGCATCGACCGCAGTACGTTTCTGATCGACAAACAGGGCGTACTGCGAAAGGAATGGCGGAGCGTTAAAGTGAATGGCCATGTGGATGAGGTGCTCGAAGCCGTCAAAAATCTTACATAAACAAGAGGCAGGCGGGTAGCAACAATCCGCCTGCCTCTTGCCGTTGTAGGCCGGTCCGTTATGGCTGATCCAACTCCGGAGCGACCGAGGAATTCTTAACGGGCCACGCCGAAAACACAGCCTTGAGCATGGTCGCCAGCGGTATGGCGAAAAACACCCCCCACAGCCCCCAGATACCACCAAAGAACAACACCGCAATAATAATCACCACCGGATGCAGGTTGTTGACCTCCGAGAACAGGACGGGCACCAGAACATTACCATCCAGGCCTTGAATAATACCGTAAATCACCATGACCCAGATAAAGTGACTCCCCCATCCAAAGGCAAACAAAGCGATAATGGCCACAGGCACCGTCACCACCGCCGCGCCGATATAGGGTATGACAACGCTGATCCCCACCAGCAACGACAGCAAGGCAGCATACGGCATACCCATCAATTTGAAGCAGACATAAGTGGCGCCGCCCACGATAAGGATCTCTACCGCCTTACCCCGCACATAGTTGGCGCACTGGATATTCACCTCGTTCCAAATCCTGTGCATCATCGGTCTCTGGTGCGGCAACATCCGCCCCACAGCACCCAATAACAGGTTCCGGTCTTTTAAGAAGAAGAAAACCAGTATCGGTAGCAACACCATGTAAATCAGCAAGGCCACCAAATCAGGAATGCTTGAAATCGAGAACGATACCAACACCTGCGTCATTCTCGCGGCTTCACCCGCCACCTGTTGATAGATATTGTTCACCTGCTCGATGGAAATCAGGTTTGGATACTGCTGGGGTAGCAGCTCAAAATACGTCTGCATTTCCCGAAAGATTCGGGGAGTTTCACCTGCCAGCGAGGTGACCTGAGTCCAGATGATGGGCAGCAAACCGAACAGAAAACCAATAAGAGTTCCCAGGAATACCAAAAAAACGCCAATAATGGATACAATTTCGGGTACGCCGTGAGTGGTCAGTTTTGTCACCAGGCCCTGTAAAATAAAGGCAATGATCACGGCCGCAATAACCGGCGCCAGCATATGGCCAAACATGACAACGACCAAGGTGCCAAAAACCAGCAGAAGAAACAGGATAACGGCTTCATCGTCTGAAAAATATTTATGCGCAAGACCGCGTATAATTCTTACCATCTGCGTCTCCGGGCCTTCAGGAACAAACCTCTACTCTCCACGTCGTATAACGAAACGGTAATGGCCACCAGATTCCGACGTGCTTACAAGCACATGAGATGATAGCTTTAGAAAGGCCGGAATATCACGCGCCGACCCTTCATCTGTCGCGATGACTTCAAGCTCCTCACCAATTTTCATGGCATTGAGCTGAAGCTTGGTCTTTAACAGCGGCATCGGGCAAATGAGTCCGGATGCATCCAGAGTGAAATCGGCCATAATTTGGTGATACTGCGTCGCGTCTACGATGGAATGTTGGTTTTATAAAATGAGCGGTGCATTATGCCGGTGAGTGTCCGGCATTGCACTGATTGTCATCAAGTATATCAGGCAACCTATGAAATTCGTTCGTGCATTAGCTTTCCATGGCGTAACTGGCCACAAAGCTGCCAGCCTCTTGATATCAGCAGTGTTGGCACTGCCTGCACCTTCCGTGGCATTCGCCAATGAAGACCTGCTACCCACGCTAGGAGGCGTGGGCGGTGGCCTGATCTCAGATCAGCAAGAAGCTGATATTGGCCAGCAGGTCATGCGCTCGCTCCGCCAGTCTGCAGACCAGGTGCGAGACCCTCTCGTCTACGATTACCTTAGCGCCATTGTTTACCGCCTGATCCCTTCCGTTCCCATCAAAGATAAACAGCTGTCTCTGGTGGTCATCGATAGCCCGGCAATTAACGCCTTTGCCGTGCCCGGCAATATAATTGGCATCAATGGCGGCCTGTTTCTCAACGCCCAGACCGAGCAGCAATTCTCATCGGTGATCGCGCATGAATTGGCGCATTTGAGCCAACGGCATTTTGCACGTCGGCTTGAGCAGCAAGAGACCAGCGCCCCACTGACCATCGCCGGAATGGTGGCCGGCATTATCTTGTCTGCGGTTACTAAATCCGACGTTGGCATTGCCGCGATCGCAGGTACCCAGGCGATGGCCATCCAGAATATGCTGCAATACAGTCGCGCCAATGAACAAGAAGCCGATCGCGTAGGCCTCGACATCATGGCAGACGCTGGCATGAACCCCCGCGGCATGCCTGAGATGTTTGAAATCATGATGCGTCAAAACCGATTGCAGGGTAACCAGGTACCAGAATACCTTTCCACCCACCCGCTGACCCAGAGCCGGGTGTCGGACAGCCGGAGTCGTGCTGAGCAGTACAGCATGACGGATGTTGCTGATAAATTGGAATACCACTTGGTGAGAGCCCGATTGCAGGTTCATTACACCCGCACACCGGAAGATGCGGTGAAGGTATTTGAAGACTACATCCGCTCCAGCTCAAACCCGCAGGCAGATGCGGCGCACTATGGACTTGCCGTTGCTTACCTGGCCGCCAACCGGCCGGGAGATGCGTCGAGCCTGCTTCAGGATCTGTTGTCCCGTCAACCGGGGCGCATCACCTATCAAGTCACTCTCGCCGAAGCGCTGCACGACCTGAAGCGGTCTGATGAAGCTCGTGAACTTCTCAAAAAAGCACTCAACCGAAACCCTGGAAATTTCCCCATCACCGCCATGCTGGCGGATGTAGAGCGCGACGCCGGAAACCCTCAACAAGCTGCGGACTATTTGCGAGGACTGACGCGGGACTTTCCTCAGCGTGAGGATATCTGGCTCAAACTCGCGGAAGCTGAAGGCCTGGCGAGAAATATAGTGGGCGTGCATCGGGCGCGGGCGGAATATGAATTGCTGATGGGGGATCTGGAGGCTGCTCAACGTCAGCTCAGGGAGGCCCAGGAAAAGATCTCGCCCGACGCCCCCATGCGGCAGATCATCAATGAGCGGCTATCTCAGGTATCCCAAGCGCTGATACGACAGCGCCAACAATAGGCCTGAACTCGATCACCCGCTCAATTCTTACTGGGTGACCACCGCTTTTGGGGCATTGGCTGCGGTAAAATCAAGCATTCGGCGCAATGGTTTCAGCGCCTGCTCTCGCAGCTCCGGCGCAACCAGAATTTCCTGTCCGCCATGCTCCAGCACCTGCAACAGGTTTTCCAGGCCGTTCATCGCCATCCAGGGACAATGGGCGCAACTTCTGCATGTAGCGCCATTACCTGCGGTTGGCGCCTCAATCAACGTCTTGGCCGGAGCCAACTGCTGCATTTTGTAGAAAATGCCATTGTCGGTCGCCACAATAAAGCGCTCATTCGGCAAAGTCTGCACGGCATGAATCAACTGTGATGTCGAGCCCACCACGTCGGCCATTTCAACAACCGCGTCAGGTGACTCCGGGTGCACCAGAATTGCGGCGTCAGGGTAAACAGCTTTGAGATCTTCAAGCCCGCGCGATTTGAATTCTTCATGCACGATGCAGGAGCCGTCCCAAAGCAGCATGTCAGCACCCGTCGTTTTCTGAACATAGTGGCCCAAGTGCTTGTCCGGCGCCCAGAGGATTTTTTCCCCGCGGGCATCCAGATCCTCGACAATTGCCTGCGCACAACTGGACGTTACCACCCAGTCCGCTCGCGCTTTAACGGCCGCGGATGTATTGGCGTAGACCACGACAGTGCGGTCTGGATGTTGGTCGCAAAAGGCCGAAAACTCATCGGCAGGGCAGCCAATGTCCAATGAACACGTCGCCTCAAGGGTGGGCATAAACACGCGTTTTTCCGGGTTCAGAATCTTTGCGGTTTCGCCCATAAACTTGACGCCGGCCACCACAACCGTTGAAGCCGGATGCTGATTACCAAAGCGAGCCATCTCCAGAGAATCTGCAACACACCCACCGGTTTCCTCGGCCAGACGTTGAATGTCAGGGTCCGTATAATAATGCGCGACCAGCACTGCATCACGGTCCTTGAGTGCCTGCTTGATTCGAGCCTCAAGCTCTTTTCGCTGGGCCTCACCCACCGGCTTAGGCTCCGCCTCGTGCGCCAGATGTTCCTGAACCAGAATTCGGTCTTTAGATCGTGTCATTACGCCTCACCTTACCTATGACGTGCCATGGTCGACGCCAGTATACCATTGAACAATGAAGTGACATGGGCCTGTAACACCCTTGTGTTTGACGCTTCCATTCTTGTTTGTATGTGCGTGTTTGTATGTGCGGCTATAATGGGCAAAAAAAAAGAGCCCTCAGGCTCTTTTTTGAGACTCCGGGTGTCAGTCTGGCTGATACTAACCGGCGTCAATTTGGTGGGTCGTGATGGATTCGAACCATCGACCAATTGGTTAAAAGCCAACTGCTCTACCAACTGAGCTAACGACCCAAAACGGGTTGGCCTCGCGGCCCGACATTCGTGTTACACACCAATATCGCTAATAATGGTGGGTCGTGATGGATTCGAACCATCGACCAATTGGTTAAAAGCCAACTGCT
>NZ_WUQJ01000003.1 GCF_011074955.1 Marinobacter caseinilyticus
GGACCAGGTTAACCTTGACCCGATAGACGCACCGCTATTGGTTTCTCCTGACGATTTAGCAGAAGTGATCCAGGCACTAGATGGCCAGAAAGAAAACTTTAAAAAAATAGATGACAAACCACCTACGCCCCGAGTGGAATATGAGACTAAGAATAAAATTAACAACTTCACTATTGAAGGGGCCAAATATTGGCGCAGGCGATTTCTAAAAGAAACCCCTCAGATTGAAAGATTTCTTGCCTTTCCCCAGAATGACAAATTTGTCAAGATGTACGAGTCGACCATTGATGAATTTCAGTGCAACATTATCGCCAAAAGAAAAAATCATCAAAACTTCGATGAGGTTTTAAATCATATTTTTCAATCACTGGTAGGACGGGATCCTGATTTACGGAAGCATAAAGCCCTAACCAGAGCAATGTTGTTTTATATGTACTGGAATTGTGACATTGGTGAGAATGAAGAATGTTAAGACCAACCAAGTTCTCAAACCCAGACAGCACGGTTATAAGCGCGTCGTTATTAATACTAAAAATACTCAAAAATGAGCGGATCGTTGATTACTCAGAGCTACTAAAAAGGACGAAGAAACAGATTACAGGTGGAGAGAATCTTTATATCCCGGCCCTCAGCTTTCTCTTCATTATTGGCAGGGTAATATACCACCAAAAGACTGATTCCTTTGAATATGTAGAGCACTATGAAGCTAAGTAAAGTATACAGCAATCGACGCGACGTTTTCGGTCCTATCACTTTAAGTGCTGGCTTAAATGCCGTGATCGCTGAAATAAGAAAACCAGAAAACCGTGACAAAGACACTCACAATTTAGGTAAAACTACGTTAGCTAGACTGCTAGATTTTTTGCTACTTGCGCAGCGTAATAAAAAACAATTTCTTTTTAAGCATTTTTCACAATTTGAAGACTTCATTTTCTTTTTAGAGCTGGAACTTGGTCAAGACCAGTATCTTACCGTACGTAGATCTGTATCTAAGGCGAGCAAGGTATCTTTTAAGTATCACACCGAAAGACATCAAGATTTCGTAAGCCTTGAAGAAAATCTTTGGGACCACTCTTGTGTCACATTCGAGAAGGCAAGGAACATTCTTGACAGCGCTTTAAACCTTCTTGATTTGACGCCTTGGAGTTACAGGCAGATCACAGGCTACCTTTTACGGACCCAGAATGATTACACTGATGTCTTTCAACTTCAGAAGTTTAAAGGTAAACATGAGACCTGGAAGCCCTTTCTCGCAAAAGTCCTAGGATTCGAATCTAACGTCATCACCGAGCAATATAAAATAGAGAAGAGAATCGAAGAGTTCGAGAAATCTCTAGAAACAGTAAGAAGTGAGATTGGCGGACTGAATTTGGATTCCGGTAAAATTGAAGGTTTACTACAGCTAAAGCAGCGGGAGTCTGAAAAGAAGGAGTCTTTACTTTCTGAGTTTGATTTCCGAGAGGAAGACGCAAAACTTGCCGAAGTCATAATTTCGGATTATGACCGAGAGTTGGCAGACTTAAGCACTAGAAGATACTATTTAAACCAATCGAAAATAAAAATCGAAGATTCTATCAAAGAAAACTCCATACTATTCGATACAGATGAGGCTGAAATCTTATTCCACGAGGCAGGCATCCTTTTCAAGGATCAGATAAAAAAGGACTTCGACCAGCTCATTGAATTCAATAAAGCGATTACAGAAGAACGAAAATCTTATCTCAAAGAAGATCTTGAAGAAATCAATAGCGAACTGATAATTATTAAAGATGAGATAACTAAACTTTCCGCCGAACGCATGAAACACCTTAGCTTTCTCAAAGAGGTTGACGTATTTGAAAAGTATAAGTCTATTTCTAAGGATCTCGTTAAAATTAAAGCAGACATTGAAACCTTGGAGCGACAGCGGATAAGTCTGAAAAGACTTCAAGATATAAGGAGCGACTTGCGAAGTATTAAAGGTACGTTAGATGAAGCCCAGGAAAAGATTGAGTCTAATGTCGACAGAGTTAATAGTGATCTGAATAGTGTTTTTTCGAAAGTTCGAGGGTATTTTAGTGATATCGTTGAAAAAGTATTATCAAGGAAAGCGCTGTTAAGCGTCTCAGTGAACCAACAGGGGCATGTGGAATTTTTGGCTGAAATTCTTGACGATGATGGCAACTCAACGAGTGCAGACCTTGGCCATACTTACAAAAAACTACTATGTGTTGCGTTCGACCTTGCAGTCCTTCGAGTTCATTTAGGCGGGGGGTTTCCAACGTGGCTTTATCACGATGGCTTATTCGAGTCATTAGATAACAGGAAAAAAGAGAACCTTTTAGAAGTTATTCGTGAATACTCTGAATTAGGTATTCAGATAATTGTTACAGCCATTGACTCGGACCTTCCCGCACGAAGACCAGAGGGACCTCCTATTTTTGAAAGGAGTGAAATCGTACTCACACTTCATGATGAAGACTACTCCGGAAGGCTCTTCAGAATGCCCAGCTGGTAGTGCCTATTAAAAATCTAGATATAGAAAATTTTGATCAAAATTGCCGTAGCGTTGGCGAGTTGCATCAGTTTATTTACTAGGCAAATCTCCAACCTTATCTGAATTGTTTAGGCAACGCAGTTTCTATTAACGCTATCTTTAGGAATTAGCTTGGCTCTTTTATTTGATATACTTTATAAGTGAGAAACCCATTGTAGTCCTAAAATAAAACTGCATCTAGGATATTAATTTATCCAATAGCTTTGCTTAGCTCCAATTCCTTTTTATTTACCCGTTCCAATAAATCATCATTGATTCGTTCTCTCTCCCCAGAGTGGTGAGCAGCTCTATGACAATTCGGACAAATCGCAGCTACTCGATCTGGACTGTCCGGGCCTCCATCAGTTAGCCTTAGTATGTGGTGCACCTCTAGATAAGGTACTCCTGAACCACTGAGGAAGGGCGCGGGTTTTTCACAATATTCACAGGCCCCGTCGGCCCGCCGAAGCGCATAAGATTTAACTGCATAGCTCCGCTTAAAAGCGCGAGATTTTACATCAGAAGAACGAACGGGCGAATTCGACTCAGTCGCTTGGTAAGCCCGTTTACGCAGAAATTCAAAGCTTAATTGTTCTGAAAATTCTGAATCATCAACGTCTTGCTTAAAATCGGCGATCGGCAATAGCTGAAATACGATTGCCTGCCTCTGTTGCTCCTTAGTATCTGGTGCCTCTCGGTAATCGAAACCGATGCATATAAAACTTCCCAGGTACCGAACAGAGCCATCACGCGATACCTTTTCGAATAAAAGAAGTTCTTTTCCGTTCTCTGTATGATCACGGATCGCCTTGTTACCCCCCGAAAACACCATTGAACCTTTCTGGCCCTCACCGAAATAATTGAAGATACCATCATCTGACCAACCGTCCTGATAGCCGTGCTGTGTCCCCGCCGATCCAGTGAAAACGAATACTATTGGAAACGATTTTGGGGTAGAAATACCGCCCTGTTGTTGGCCCTTGAATTTAGCATGTATGTCCTTTCGTCTGTTGTAAATCCGACCTGTTTGAAAACTTAGGATATTAACCCCCTATCAAATTATAGGTCCCGCCAGCTAACGCTGAGGGACAACTAGGAAAATTATATCGACCTTAAGTTCGCCTGATAAGCGTGTATCCGATACATTACTCCGGAGCACCTATCACAAAAGCACTGTTTTGAATTGCGAAGAACCTGGTGGTTGCAACGTTGGCAGTAAAACAGATATTCACCATGTGCGTTGCGATAAAGTTGTGAGGTACCAGCCTTCTGATCTTTACTTGATCGCGGCAAAATGGGTTTAGAACGGGTTTGAGTGTTAACTTCCCGAGATTGGGTTCTACCCCGTTACTGCGGACATTCCTGAAAAGAGGCACACTGTGCCAAAGGAGTGTTCATGTCCAGACGCAGAAAATATAGCCCAGAGTTCAAACGCGAAGCCATTGCTTTAACCCGGCAACCCGGTGTGAGTTGTCGCCAGATAGCTCTGGAGGTTGGAATTAATCCCAACCTGCTATCTCGTTGGCGCAGAGAAGCGGATGAGGAGACGGACAAGGCCTTCAAGGGCTCTGGTTCCCCCAGAGATGAGGAGGTTGCCCGTCTCAAGCGAGAGTTAGCCCGAGTGAAGAAGGAGCGTGATTTTTTGCGCGAAGCGGCAGTGTTCTTCGCAAAGGAGTCGTCCTGAGGTATCAGGCGATTCAACGTTGTCGCAATCATTTCCCCATACGTCTTATGTGCCGATGCCTGAAGGTGTCGGCCAGCGGTTATTACGCTTGGGTATCTCGCCCTGAGTCCGCCAGGGCAAAGGCGAATCAGCACTTGCTGTCGCGCATCAGAGAGATTCATGACGATAGCGGTGGCATGATTGGCTCACCCCGCATGCACGAGGACCTGGTTGCCGAGGGTGCTTCAACCAGTCTGAACCGTGTTGCGCGATTGATGGCCAAACACGGCATTCAGGGTTGGCCACGGAAGAAGCGCGGACGCTTGGGACGTCAATCTTATCGGCCACCGGGTATCCGGAATCATCTGGAGCGGAATTTCTCCGCTCTGGAGCCGGACACCAAGTGGGTGACGGATATAACAGAAATAACCACGCAGGAAGGAAAACTCTTTCTCTGCGTGGTCCTCGACCTGTTCAGCAAGCTGGTCGTTGGTTGGTCCATGCATCACCGGCAGGATCGGTATATGGTGATCAGAGCGGTTGAGATGGCCGTTTGGCAGCGACAGGGGAATATCCCTGTGATCCTGCATTCAGATCGAGGCAGCCAATTCACCAGCGGAGACTATCAACGATATCTCGGCAGTAATCGCTTGGTGAGTAGCATGAGTGCAGTTGGTCATTGTGGCGATAATGCCGCCTGCGAGGGATTCTTCGGGATGCTCAAGCGGGAGCGAATTCACCACCGGCGCTACCGAACTCAGAACGAAGCGCGAGCTGATGTATTCGACTACATTGAGCGGTTCCATAATCCCAGGATGCGACGTAGAGTTGCCGCTCAGGATCTGAAGTTGTCAGCCGTTTTAAAACCGTCCGTGGAAACGGGGTAGAACCC
>NZ_WUQJ01000030.1 GCF_011074955.1 Marinobacter caseinilyticus
GGTCTGTAGAATGCGCATCTCGCTTGAGGGACAGGGCCAGCGGGCCGGCCTCAGGGGATGTTTAACCGCTTGAATTGATTGATGTTTAAGAGATTCAAATTAGCGGTTGACAAGGTCGGGAAACGCTGTAGAATGCGCACCTCGATTGGGCAAACGCCCCGCTCTTTAAAAAGTTGATCAAGTAATTCGTGTGGGCGCTGGCTGAGGTATTTCGGCAAGAAATATCAAGACAGCGACTCGTCGAACATTGAGTTTTGTCTTGAGCAAGAATCGCGATCTTCGGATTGCAGTATGATTTAAACTGAAGAGTTTGATCATGGCTCAGATTGAACGCTGGCGGCAGGCTTAACACATGCAAGTCGAGCGGAAACGATGGGAGCTTGCTCCCAGGCGTCGAGCGGCGGACGGGTGAGTAATGCATAGGAAACTGCCCAGTAGTGGGGGATAGCCCGGGGAAACCCGGATTAATACCGCGTACGCCCTTCGGGGGAAAGCAGGGGATCTTCGGACCTTGCGCTATTGGATGTGCCTATGTCGGATTAGCTAGTTGGTGGGGTAAAGGCCTACCAAGGCGACGATCCGTAGCTGGTCTGAGAGGATGATCAGCCACATCGGGACTGAGACACGGCCCGAACTCCTACGGGAGGCAGCAGTGGGGAATATTGGACAATGGGGGCAACCCTGATCCAGCCATGCCGCGTGTGTGAAGAAGGCTTTCGGGTTGTAAAGCACTTTCAGTGAGGAGGAAAAGTTAGTCTTTAATACGGGCTAGCCCTGACGTTACTCACAGAAGAAGCACCGGCTAACTCCGTGCCAGCAGCCGCGGTAATACGGAGGGTGCAAGCGTTAATCGGAATTACTGGGCGTAAAGCGCGCGTAGGTGGTTTGATAAGCGAGATGTGAAAGCCCCGGGCTTAACCTGGGAACGGCATTTCGAACTGTCAGGCTAGAGTGTGGTAGAGGGTAGTGGAATTTCCTGTGTAGCGGTGAAATGCGTAGATATAGGAAGGAACACCAGTGGCGAAGGCGGCTACCTGGACCAACACTGACACTGAGGTGCGAAAGCGTGGGGAGCAAACAGGATTAGATACCCTGGTAGTCCACGCTGTAAACGATGTCTACTAGCCGTTGGAGATCTTGAATCTTTAGTGGCGCAGCTAACGCACTAAGTAGACCGCCTGGGGAGTACGGCCGCAAGGTTAAAACTCAAATGAATTGACGGGGGCCCGCACAAGCGGTGGAGCATGTGGTTTAATTCGACGCAACGCGAAGAACCTTACCTGGCCTTGACATGCTGAGAACTTTCCAGAGATGGATTGGTGCCTTCGGGAACTCAGACACAGGTGCTGCATGGCCGTCGTCAGCTCGTGTCGTGAGATGTTGGGTTAAGTCCCGTAACGAGCGCAACCCCTATCCTTAGTTGCCAGCACGTAATGGTGGGAACTCTAGGGAGACTGCCGGTGACAAACCGGAGGAAGGTGGGGATGACGTCAGGTCATCATGGCCCTTACGGCCAGGGCTACACACGTGCTACAATGGTGCGCACAGAGGGCTGCAAACCCGCGAGGGGGAGCCAATCTCACAAAACGCATCGTAGTCCGGATCGCAGTCTGCAACTCGACTGCGTGAAGTCGGAATCGCTAGTAATCGTGAATCAGAATGTCACGGTGAATACGTTCCCGGGCCTTGTACACACCGCCCGTCACACCATGGGAGTGGATTGCACCAGAAGTGGTTAGTCTAACCTTCGGGAGGACGATCACCACGGTGTGGTTCATGACTGGGGTGAAGTCGTAACAAGGTAGCCGTAGGGGAACCTGCGGCTGGATCACCTCCTTAAACGAAGCCGAATATTTCGGTCAGAGCCCACACGAATTACTTGATCAGCGGAAAAGAGAGCAAAGGGTCTTTCAGGCCCGACTTGGCTTGTCTTGCGCAAGCAAAACCGGGTCTGTAGCTCAGGTGGTTAGAGCGCACCCCTGATAAGGGTGAGGTCGGTGGTTCAAGTCCACCCAGACCCACCAAAATCGTCCAGCTCGGCGTTATCGAATGACTTGCATAGCAGGCTATGCGGCACCATCCGATGTCTTGATCTGAACGATTTCCGGGTTCGATTCTGGTTGACAGACGAACGCGGATGCGCCGAACAGGGTTTGTTAATCTAGGCGCAGTGAGAGTGAGAGAAGGCGTGATCCTCGAGGGATCATGACGGAAGCGAACGAACGCTGCAACGACGAGTAACAGGCACTGTGCAAGCAGACGGGGCTATAGCTCAGCTGGGAGAGCGCCTGCCTTGCACGCAGGAGGTCAGCGGTTCGATCCCGCTTAGCTCCACCAAAACGCCTGAAACACCCAAGCGAATACCTGAACACGTTCCCCCTGGGAAGTGTCAGTGTACAGAAACAAGATTTTCAGTAGTGTGACAGAGTGAATTGTTACCGCTGAAGGCCTTCTTTCTGATCACTGGTCAGACATGCTCTTTAACAATGTGGACAAGATTGAAACATCCGAGAGGATTCATTTCATTATCTCCGAAATGGATTCATCTCAATTGATAACGATCAAGCGTTATCCGGTGTTGTCGTTGAAGTGTTGTGTATAACACCTGCGACTGATCTTGAATTTGCTGCGCCTTCGGGTAGGTGGATGAGAGAACAGTTGTCTTGGGGTTATATAGTCAAGCAACTAAGCGCATACGGTGGATGCCTTGGCAGTCAGAGGCGATGAAAGACGTTGAAGCCTGCGATAAGGCTCGGGGAGCTGGCAAACAAGCTATGATCCGGGCATCTCTGAATGGGGAAACCCACCCGACTTCGGTCGGGTACCTTGCACTGAATACATAGGTGTAAGGGGCGAACCGGGGGAACTGAAACATCTAAGTACCCCGAGGAAAAGAAATCAACCGAGATTCCCTAAGTAGCGGCGAGCGAACGGGGACTAGCCCTTAAGCTGGACAACTGGTAGGAGAAGGCTCTGGAAAGTGCCGCCATAGTGGGTGATAGCCCCGTATCCGAAACCTGAGTCTAGTGAAATCGAGTAGGACGGGACACGTGATATCCTGTCTGAACATGGGGGGACCATCCTCCAAGGCTAAATACTCCTGACTGACCGATAGTGAACCAGTACCGTGAGGGAAAGGCGAAAAGAACCCCTGTGAGGGGAGTGAAATAGATCCTGAAACCGTATGCGTACAAGCAGTCGGAGCAGACTTGTTCTGTGACGGCGTACCTTTTGTATAATGGGTCAGCGACTTATGTTCAGTGGCGAGGTTAACCGTATAGGGGAGCCGTAGGGAAACCGAGTCTGAATAGGGCGATTTAGTCGCTGGACATAGACCCGAAACCGAGCGATCTATCCATGAGCAGGTTGAAGGTGCAGTAACATGCACTGGAGGACCGAACCCACTGTCGTTGA
Source organism: Marinobacter caseinilyticus (assembly GCF_011074955.1). GTDB lineage: Bacteria > Pseudomonadota > Gammaproteobacteria > Pseudomonadales > Oleiphilaceae > Marinobacter > Marinobacter caseinilyticus. The sequence continues at coordinate 3,415 of NZ_WUQJ01000030.1, forward strand.
AAAGCCAGGGGATGACTTGTGGATCGGAGTGAAAGGCTAATCAAGCTCGGAGATAGCTGGTTCTCCCCGAAAGCTATTTAGGTAGCGCCTCGGACGAATACCACTGGGGGTAGAGCACTGTTTCGGCTAGGGGGTCATCCCGACTTACCAACCCGATGCAAACTCCGAATACCAGTGAGTACTATCCGGGAGACACACGGCGGGTGCTAACGTCCGTCGTGAAGAGGGAAACAACCCAGACCGCCAGCTAAGGTCCCCAAATTCCAGTTAAGTGGGAAACGATGTGGGAAGGCTCAGACAGCTAGGAGGTTGGCTTAGAAGCAGCCATCCTTTAAAGAAAGCGTAATAGCTCACTAGTCGAGTCGGCCTGCGCGGAAGATGTAACGGGGCTCAAACTGGATACCGAAGCTGCGGCTGTGCACGTAAGTGTACGGGGTAGGGGAGCGTTCTGTAAGCCTGCGAAGGTGTGTTGAGAAGCATGCTGGAGGTATCAGAAGTGCGAATGCTGACATGAGTAACGACAATGGGAGTGAAAAACTCCCACGCCGGAAGACCAAGGTTTCCTGCGCAACGCTAATCGGCGCAGGGTGAGTCGGCCCCTAAGGCGAGACCGAAAGGTGTAGTCGATGGGAAACGGGTTAATATTCCCGTACCTCGCGTGACTGCGATGGAGAGACGGAGAAGGCTAGGTAAGCCGGGCGACGGTTGTCCCGGTTTAAGTGTGTAGGCAGAGGACTTAGGCAAATCCGGGTCCTTAATGTCGAGACACGATGACGACTGCTCTTTTAGAGCGGGAAGTTATTGATGCCATGCTTCCAGGAAAATCTTCTAAGCTTCAGGTCACGAGAGACCGTACCCCAAACCGACACAGGTGGTCAGGTAGAGAATACCAAGGCGCTTGAGAGAACTCGGGTAAAGGAACTAGGCAAAATGGTGCCGTAACTTCGGGAGAAGGCACGCCGGTATTACGTGAAACCCCTGCGGGTGGAGCGGACGCCGGTCGAAGATACCAGGCCCCTGCGACTGTTTATTAAAAACACAGCACTGTGCAAACACGAAAGTGGACGTATACGGTGTGACGCCTGCCCGGTGCCGGAAGGTTAATTGATGGGGTTAGCGCTTGCGCGAAGCTCTTGATCGAAGCCCCGGTAAACGGCGGCCGTAACTATAACGGTCCTAAGGTAGCGAAATTCCTTGTCGGGTAAGTTCCGACCTGCACGAATGGCGTAACGATGGGGGCGCTGTCTCTACCCGAGACTCAGTGAAATTGAAATCGCCGTGAAGATGCGGTGTATCCGCGGCTAGACGGAAAGACCCCGTGAACCTTTACTATAGCTTCACAGTGAACTTTGAGCATGTTTGTGTAGGATAGCTGGGAGGCTTTGAAGCGGTGACGCCAGTCATCGTGGAGCCAACCTTGAAATACCAGCCTGACATGTTTGAGGTTCTAACTTCGTCCCCTTATCGGGGATAAGGACACTGTGTGGTGGGTAGTTTGACTGGGGCGGTCTCCTCCTAAAGCGTAACGGAGGAGCACAAAGGTGGGCTAAGCACGGTCGGACATCGTGCGGTTAGTGTAATGGCACAAGCCCGCTTGACTGCGAGACAGACACGTCGAGCAGGTACGAAAGTAGGTCATAGTGATCCGGTGGTTCTGTATGGAAGGGCCATCGCTCAACGGATAAAAGGTACTCCGGGGATAACAGGCTGATACCGCCCAAGAGTTCACATCGACGGCGGTGTTTGGCACCTCGATGTCGGCTCATCACATCCTGGGGCTGAAGCCGGTCCCAAGGGTATGGCTGTTCGCCATTTAAAGTGGTACGCGAGCTGGGTTTAGAACGTCGTGAGACAGTTCGGTCCCTATCTGCCGTGGACGTTGGAGATTTGAGGAAAGCTGCTCCTAGTACGAGAGGACCGGAGTGGACGAACCTCTGGTGTTCGGGTTGTCACGCCAGTGGCATTGCCCGGTAGCTATGTTCGGATAGGATAACCGCTGAAAGCATCTAAGCGGGAAGCCCCTTCCAAGATGAGATCTCCCTGGACCCTTGAGGTCCCTGAAGAGCCGTTCAAGACCAGGACGTTGATAGGTCGGGTGTGTAAGCGCTGCGAGGCGTTGAGCTAACCGATACTAATTGCTCGTGCGGCTTGACTATATAACACCCAAGACAATTGCGGATACCGCAACGGTCGTTATCAAGAATTCAATCTTGTCCCAACCAGTGATCAAACGTTTTGTCTGACGACTATAGCGATTTGGAACCACCTGATCCCATACCGAACTCAGCAGTGAAACAGATCAGCGCCGATGGTAGTGTGGCATTGCCCATGTGAGAGTAGGTCATCGTCAGACTCTTAATACCCAAAACCCCAGCAGCTTACCCTGCTGGGGTTTTTTTATGGCCCGCCAAAAGGCCGGCAGTGACGGCAGCCTGACTGATCCGCGGTGCAGGCTGGCATTTCAATATCTCATTCAATGTTATACTTGGCCTCACAATAATTCCCGAAACTGCCTGATGGAGAGCCTCATGTCCGCAACCGATCATCTTGTCATATTTGATACCACCCTGAGAGATGGCGAGCAGAGCCCTGGGGCAACGATGACCAAAGCGGAAAAGCTACGCATTGCAAAGGTGTTGGAAAAGCTTCGGGTTGACGTCATCGAAGCAGGTTTCGCAATTGCCAGCCAAGGGGATTTTGAGGCGATTAAGAACATCGCTGAAACCATTAAAGAGTCGACCATATGCAGTCTGTCTCGGGCCCTGGATAAAGACATTGATCGTGCGGCCGAAGCGATTCAACCTGCCCAGCGAGGCCGGATTCATACCTTCATAGCGACCTCGCCCATACACATGAAGCATAAGCTTCAATTGGGGCCGGACGAGGTGGTGGAGCAAGCCGTGAGAGCGGTCAAAAGGGCTCGCAATCACGTTGATGATGTTGAATTTTCCTGTGAGGATGCTGGGCGCTCGGAGTTGGACTTTCTGTGCCGGATCATAGAGGCGGCCATTGACGCAGGCGCGACTACGATCAATATCCCCGACACGGTGGGATATGCCATCCCCGAGCAATTCGGCGAAACCATCAAGCAGTTGTTGAACCGTATTCCGAACGCCGATAAGGCCATATTCTCGGTACATTGCCACAACGACTTGGGCCTCGCCGTCGCCAATTCTCTGGCCGCTGTGGTGCAGGGTGCGCGGCAAGTCGAATGTACGATTAACGGCCTGGGTGAGCGGGCCGGGAATGCCTCATTGGAGGAAGTGGTCATGGCGGTGCGAACCCGTCAGGACCTGTTCCAGATTGATACCCGTATTGATACCCAGCACATCGTGCCGGCGTCGCGGCTGGTATCAACGGTGACAGGCTTTCCGGTTCAACCAAACAAGGCAATCGTTGGCGCAAACGCTTTTGCCCATGAGTCCGGGATTCACCAGGATGGCGTGCTGAAGCACAGGGAAACCTACGAGATTATGCGCGCCCAGGATGTGGGGTGGCATACAAACAGTTTGGTCCTGGGCAAGCATTCTGGTCGCAATGCATTCCGGACACGTTTGTTGGAGCTGGGAATCCAGTTTGAAACTGAAACCGAGCTCAACGAAGCGTTCGCCCGATTCAAGGCCCTGGCGGATCTCAAACATGAGATTTTTGACGAAGATCTTCAGGCCATTGCCAGCGATACCCGGAAAACGGAGAAAGACGGTCGATTCTCTCTGGTCTGTATGCAGGTGTGTTCTGAGACAGGAGTTATCCCGAGGGCGGCTGTAACGTTAATGATGGATGGCAAGGAGCTCACGGTTGATGCCGAAGGCAGCGGGCCCGTCGATGCCACCTTCAAAGCCATCGAGTCATTGGTTGATTCCGGCTGCAATCTGCAGCTTTACTCCGTGAATAACATCACCAGTGGCACCGACGCTCAGGGCGAAGTCACCGTGCGTCTGGAACGCGGCGGCAGAATCGTCAATGGTCTCGGAGCCGATACGGATATCATCATAGCGTCGGCCAAAGCGTATATTCAGGCGCTGAATCTGATTACAGTCAGTGGCGTTCGACAACACCCTCAGGGCGCGGACGTATAACGCTGGCCGACACCAGGGCGGCATCGATCGAATGGTAGTTAAGCACAGGTTGTGATTATGCAGTTTGGCACCGAAGAGCATCGACAGTTTTATCTTGGCCTCGCCGGGGTGCAGCTCTGGTATGCCAGACAGCCACAGCCTGGCGCGGCGCCAAGCCCCGAGTTCGATTTTGGCAGTACCGACGCCATCGCGCATGAGACGCCGGCTGAGCCTGTGGTTGAACCCGCAACAGAGAGAAAAATTGTTCCTCAGCAGCTCGAGCGGGTTAAGGGTCTGATCGCCACTCCTGCGCCGGTTTCGGGCGCTAATCCCGAAGACTCTGGTCGCAGCACCGACTCGGCTGCCAGACCGGTGGCGCCATCCGTTGCTAAAACTCAGGCGGAGATGGGGCCAATCCTTGACCCCGCAAAGAGTGAGCAACTCACGCCGGCGTTACCGGTTGTGTCCGCTTCGCTGTCCGCGCACTGGGGGATTTGGTTTGGCGAGTCCTTCGTGCTGATAAGCACGCTCTCAAGTGACACTAGCGACCAACTTCAAAGCGCCTTGGCGGCGAACATAGTCAAAGCGATGGGTGATCGCATTCAGTCGACCGGGATCATTCAATGGCCCGTATTTAACAACGTCAACGTGCCAGGCAATGACAACAGAGGCTTCCACGGGCTTCTTCAGGAGCAATCGCGTTCATTCGCAGGCAAACAGGTTATTGCCTTGGGGCTGATGCCCGATGAGCCTGCCGAAGCCCGCTTGACCTGGCTGTCTCAGTCCTTGGGCAGCCTAAGTGTGGATTTGCCCTTTGGCCTGGCCAGCCTCGCCACCGCCCCGGCCCGTAAACGCCAGTTGTGGGAGAATATTAAACCGCTTCTGGTGTCTCGTCGTTGAGCGTTTCCTATCAAGCCAGTATGAACTCGGCACGATCGATTCGTCCCCTCGCCCGGTCAGATCTGGGGCAAGTAATGGAGATCGAGCATCTGGGCTATTCCTATCCCTGGACGAAGGCAGTTTTCATTGACTGTTTCCGAGAAAACTACCGTCTCTGGGCGCTTGATCATGTGAAAACACTGGCCGGCTACGCTGTAGTCGCTTACATGTTTGATGAGGCGCATTTGCTGAATATTTGCGTTGCACCGCCACACCAGCGTTCCGGGGCTGGGCGCCAGTTGCTTCGCCACTTGATTGCGGCTGCGGCCCATGACGCCATGCATCAGGTTATTCTCGAAGTGCGTGAAAGTAACCATCGAGCTATTGCGCTTTATGGCGACGAGGGCTTTCAGGTGATTGGTGAGCGGCCGGGCTACTATCCCAATGTGGGCGGCCGTGAAAATGCCTGCGTCATGGCGCTTTCGTTAACGTCTTGATTCGCGTATCGGGCCCGCAAATTCTATAATGGGCGCCTTCTTAATTTCTCAGTTCAGGCCACTTGCAATTATGTCCACCTTAGCCCAGGAAGTCGGCCAGCGCCGGACTTTCGCCATTATTTCACACCCCGATGCCGGTAAAACAACGATTACCGAGAAAGTCTTGTTGTTCGGGCAGGCTATTCAGAAGGCGGGTACAGTCAAAGGTAAAAAATCCGGCCAGCACGCCAAATCCGATTGGATGGAGATGGAGAAGGAGCGGGGTATTTCCGTCACCACTTCGGTTATGCAGTTCCCTTACGGTGGTTGTCTGGTAAATCTTTTGGATACGCCAGGTCACGAGGATTTTTCTGAGGATACCTATCGGACGCTAACGGCGGTCGATTCCTGTTTGATGGTCATCGACAGTGCCAAAGGTGTTGAAGAACGAACCATCAAACTGATGGAAGTCACCCGGCTGCGAGATACGCCGATCCTGACCTTCATGAACAAGCTGGATCGGGAAACGCGAGATCCGGTGGAATTGATGGATGAGGTCGAGGACGTTTTGAAAATCGCCTGTGCCCCGATCACATGGCCAATTGGCATGGGTAAGAATTTTAAAGGTGTCTATCATCTACTGCGGGACGAAATCATTCTCTATCGCTCGGGCCAAGGCCACACAATTCAGGAGGCACGAGTTTTCAAAGGGTTGGATAACGCCGAGCTGGACTCTGTGTTGGGCCCCTACGCCGATGAGTTAAGGGAAGAAATTGAGCTGGTAAAAGGGGCCTCTCACGAATTTGATCAGGCGGAGTTTTTAGCGGGCCGACTGACCCCTGTCTTTTTTGGCACGGCACTGGGTAATTTTGGCGTTGACCACATGTTGGATGGCTTGATCGAATGGGCGCCACCGCCGCAGCCCCGGGAGACCGATCAGCGTGTGGTGCAGCCAACCGACGAGGCCTTTTCCGGATTTGTGTTCAAAATCCAGGCCAATATGGACCCGCAGCACCGGGACCGGGTCGCGTTTATGCGCATAGTATCAGGGCGCTACTCGCAAGGCATGAAGTCCCGTCACGTTCGCATAGGCAAAGAGGTTCGGTTCTCCGATGCGTTAACCTTCATGGCCGGAGATCGCGAGCACGCCGAGGAAGCCTATGCCGGTGACATAATTGGCCTGCACAATCATGGCACCATTCAGCTGGGGGATACGTTCACCTCTGGCGAAGACATGAAATTTACCGGCATTCCCAACTTTGCGCCGGAGTTGTTCCGCCGCATCCGCCTGAAAGATCCGTTAAAGGCCAAGCAGTTGCAAAAGGGCTTGGTTCAGCTTTCGGAGGAGGGCGCAGTGCAGGTTTTTCGCCCTCTGAAGAACAACGATCTGATTGTCGGTGCGGTCGGTGTTTTGCAGTTCGACGTGGTGGTCAGCCGTCTAAAAAGCGAGTACAAGGTCGAGGCCGTGTATGAACCGATCAACGTTGCCACCGCCCGCTGGGTTACGAGCGCGGATGCTCGCAAGCTTGATGAGTTCCAGCGCAAAGCGAACGAGTTTGTTGCTCTGGATGGCAGCGATCAGTTGGCCTATATCGCGCCGACTATGGTGAATCTGCAGCTGGCGCAGGAACGTCATCCTGACATTCAGTTCCATAAAACCCGGGAGCACTGAGCCGAATACTGTGATGGAGCTTGTCGACGCACACTGTCATTTTGACTTTCCGGTGTTTGATGGCCAGCGCGAAGCTATTCGGCGGCGAGCAGCAGCGCTGGGTGTGACCAGGATCGTGATTCCAGGGGTCAGGCGTCCCGACTGGTTTCGGGTCTCGGAGACCGCCCAGGCACTGGCAGGCGGTTATTACTGTTTGGGTATCCACCCCTGGTTTGTTGACGAGCATGGCAGCGCTGACCTGGATGCCCTTAAAGCGACGCTGATGTCACGCCCCAGCCGCTGCGTTGCATTGGGGGAGTGCGGTCTTGATCGGCTCCACGGACAACTGGAGCGTCAGATGCCCTGGTTCGAGGCCCAGGTTGACATTGCCCGTGACGCAGTTATGCCACTGGTTGTCCACTCCGTTAGAGCCCATGATGAGGTTGCCAGTGTCTTAAGGCGAAAGCAGTTTTCTCACCCGGTGTTGATTCACGGCTATTCTGGCAGTCTGCAGCAGGCAAAAAAGCTGATTGATCTCGGCTGTTTTATCGGAGTCGGTGGGGTAATTACGCATGAACGGGCACGTAAGACTCGTGAGACCATTGCAGCCCTACCGCTAGCGGCACTGGTGCTCGAAACGGATGCGCCGGACATGGCGCCCGCAGGAGTGATGAAGGGTGGTAATTCGCCTGAGTTCCTGGGCACTATTTTGCAAGCACTGTCCGGTTTACGACCCGAGTCAGTGGATGAACTGAAAGCGTCATTATGGGATAATGCGTGTTCGCTTTATCGGTGGTGAAAGGGCGATAAAACTCCTTCTCACGGGGTTGGCATTATTATTTAGTTCGGATATACTTCGCGCCCTGGCTTTTCAAGGCGTTGTCATCAACCCAGCCCCGATTGATGTCATTGCCGACTAACTAAACAGGTCAAAAGTCCCCACTGAGCGTAATGCGCCTGTCGGTGGAGGCTTTTAACGTTTCTTATATAGCGTTCAAGGCGGAATCAATGAAGACTCTGAGTGCGAAACCAGAAACAGTAAAACGTGACTGGTACGTTGTAGACGCAGCCGGCAAGACGCTGGGTCGTCTGTCAACCGAGATCGCCCGTCGTCTGCGGGGCAAGCATAAGCCTGAGTTCACCCCTCATGTCGACACTGGCGATTATATTGTTGTTATCAATGCCGGTCAGGTAAGGGTTACAGGCAAAAAATCATCTGACAAGATGTATTACAGTCATACCGGCTTTCCTGGTGGAATCAAGTCCATTAGCTTCGAGAAGCTGGTCGACAAGGCGCCTGAGCAGGTCATCGAGCATTCGGTTAAAGGCATGATGCCCAAAGGCCCACTCGGCCGCGCCATGTTTAAAAAGCTGAAAATCTATGCCGGTGCAGAGCATCCTCATGCAGCCCAGCAGCCCAAAGAACTCGACATTTAACGGAAGGCGGATATGTCTGTAGCACAAAATTACGGTACCGGTCGCCGCAAGACATCCACGGCTCGAGTTTTTATCAAGCCTGGAAGCGGCAACATTTCTATCAATGGTCGTACCATTGAAGATTTCTTTGGTCGCGAGACGTTGCGCATGATTGTGCGTCAGCCATTGGTTGTTGCTGAGTCTGCCGATCGTTTCGACATCAAAATCACCGTTGAAGGTGGTGGCATCAGTGGTCAGGCCGGCGCAATTCGCCACGGTTTGACTCGTGCCCTGATGGATTACGACGAAACTCTGCGTCCAGCGATGCGTAAGGCGGGTTATGTGACTCGTGACGCGCGTGAAGTAGAGCGTAAGAAAGTGGGTCTGCGCAAGGCGCGTAAGCGTCCTCAGTACTCCAAGCGTTAATTTACGGTTGAGTCAGATCCGAAACCCGGCACAATGCCGGGTTTTTTTGTGCCCTGATAGTGCATGTGACGGCGAGTACAGTGAGATCTCTAAGACGCTTATGGCGCCTTTCTGACTTGTAAGGCAACGGTAATTTCATTACCATTTGGGCCGTTTATCTTTTTGGGTTATGAAGTCCTTTTCGATGCGTGGCGGCCAATGTGGCTTGTTGCGCCTCGCCAGATGGGAGAGAACCATAATGAATAATGGCGACGTGAGCCAGAGCCGACGCCGGTTTCTGATCGGCGCAACATCGGCGGTGGGTGCAGTCGGCGCCGGTGCTGCGGCAGTTCCTTTTGTGGCATCCTGGAATCCCAGTGCCAAAGCGGAAGCAGCGGGTGCGCCGGTTACAGTCAATGTCAGCAAGATAGAACCGGGTCAGCAGATTACCGTCGAGTGGCGAGGCAAACCTGTGTGGATTGTTCGCCGCACCGAGGAGATGCTTGAAAACATCGAAAAGCTGAATGACAGTGTCAAAGATCCTCAGTCAAAAGAGGCGCCGCAGCCAGCTTACATCGAAGGCATTTACCGGTCTTTGAAAAAAGACTACGCGGTACTTGTGGGTATTTGTACACACCTGGGCTGCGTTCCCTCTTATCGGCCTGAGGTCTCTCCCGCTGATTTGGGCGAAGACTGGCTGGGCGGATTCTACTGCCCCTGCCACGGTTCACGATACGACATGGCGGGTCGCGTGTACCAAAGTCAGCCGGCACCTCTTAACCTGGAGGTTCCTCCCTATAAGTACGAAGACGACAATGTCATTGTCGTTGGTCTGGATCCGGAGGCTGCGTAATGCAAAAATTAATTTCCTGGATAGATCAGCGACTACCGATCGTTGAGGCGTACAACAAGCACTTGGGCCAGTACTATGCGCCCAAGAATTTCAATATGTGGTACTTTTTCGGCTCATTGGCATTGTTGGTGCTGGTCAACCAATTGGTGACCGGGATTTGGCTAACCATGAGTTACAACCCGAGTGCTGAGTCGGCGTTCGCATCCGTTGAATACATTATGCGCGATGTCCAGTGGGGCTGGTTGTTGCGCTATATGCACTCGACCGGCGCTTCTGCGTTCTTTGTCGTGGTGTATCTGCACATGTTCCGGGGCCTGATGTACGGCTCCTATCAGAAGCCACGCGAGTTGATCTGGATCTTCGGGATGCTGATTTATCTCATGCTGATGGCGGAAGCCTTCATGGGCTACCTGCTGCCGTGGGGACAGATGTCCTATTGGGGTGCGCAGGTCATCGTGAACCTGTTTGGTGCGATTCCAGTTATTGGTGAAGACTTGTCACTGTGGATTCGGGGCGATTACCTGATATCCGGCATTACTCTTAACCGCTTTTTCGCTCTGCATGTGGTTGCGTTGCCGATTGTGCTTTTGGGTCTGGTAGTCCTTCACATCCTGGCGTTGCACGAGGTGGGTTCAAACAACCCGGATGGCATTGACATCAAAAAGAATAAAGATGAGCACGGCATTCCAAAAGACGGTATTCCGTTTCATCCTTACTACACCGTTCACGACCTCATAGGTGTTGGTGTATTTCTCTTTGTCTTCTGTGTGGTGGTTTTCTTCTTCCCAGAAATGGGCGGGCTGTTCCTGGAAAAACCCAATTTTGAGCCGGCCAATTCGTTGAAAACGCCAGAGCACATTGCGCCAGTTTGGTATTTCACGCCATTCTACGCGATGCTTCGAGCCGTTACGGTCGACTTGTTTGGGTTGCCAGCCAAGTTCTGGGGTGTTGTGGTCATGGGCGGCGCAATAGCCATTCTGTTTGTGTTGCCATGGCTGGACAAGAGTCCGGTGCGCTCGATTCGCTACAAGGGCCGCCTGAGCAAAATTGCACTGGCCTGCCTCGTAGTCAGTTTCATAATTCTGGGTTATCTGGGGATTGTGCCGGCGACTGAGGGGCGCACAACGTTGGCTCAGATACTGACAACGCTCTACTTCCTGTATTTCATTCTGATGCCGTTTTACACGCGAATGGAGCAGACTAAGCCAGTACCAGAGAGGGTGACAGGATGATCAAGAAGCTAATTCTGGGATTGTTGATAACTGTTCTTCCGGTTTTTGCGTCAGCTGCAGGTGGCGGTGTCGCACTTGATAACATGACACCTGATCATACCAACAAGGCATCACTGCAGCGCGGTGTCGCTCTGTTCACGAACTACTGCATGGGGTGTCATTCCATGGAGTACGCTCGGTACAAGCGCGTAGCGGACGATCTGGAAATACCGGTTGAGCTCTACGAAGAGAACCTGCTATTCACCAGCGCCAAAATTGGTGAATTGATGACCATTGCGATGGACAAGGACCAATCGGCCAACTGGTTTGGTAGTCCGCCGCCGGACTTAACACTGGAGTCGCGGTTACGGGGCGAGGATTGGATCTTTTCCTACCTGAGAGCCTTTTATAAAGACGAGTCTCGACCATTTGGTGTGAATAATGCCGTCTTTGAAAATGTGGGTATGCCGCATGTAATGATTGATCTCCAGGGCTTGTGCGCCGTTAAGCCTGAAATCGGTCATACGGCCAGCATAGATCCGCTCAGTGGCAATGTTAAGAACGATGGCACTTGTCCTGAGTGGGAGAGTGAGGGATCTATGACGCCGGTAGAATTTGACCGTGCAATGTACGATCTGACCAACTTCTTGTCCTACATGGGTGATCCGGTCAAAGTTGAACGTGAGCGCCTGGGTGTTTTCGTATTGATCTTTATTGCAATCTTCTTCGTGTTCGCGTTCCTGCTGAACCGTGAGTACTGGAAAGACGTGCACTGAGGATTCGGGTATAATACAGATCGCATTGTGTCCAGCGGGCCATTGATGGCTCGCTGGTTTTTTGCGTTATGCGGTTTCATTTTGATGTGTCCAATCGTGGGGTAGTTTTATGGGCGTTGTGACCAAGCGGTCATCAATGACGTTTTTCTCGGACCCGGCCAGCCATTACAGCCATCGTGTCCGAATCGTGCTTGCTGAAAAGGGTGTTACTGTCGACGTGGTAGATGTTGACCCTGACAGCCCTCCTGGGGAGCTTGCCGACCTTAATCCGTACAACGCCCTGCCAACGTTGGTGGATCGTGATCTTGTGCTATATGAGCCCAATATCATGATGGAGTACTTGGACGAGCGTTTTCCGCACCCGCCGTTGTTGCCGGTATACCCTGTAGCGCGTGCCAATAGCAGGCTCATGATCCATCGGATTCAGAAAGACTGGTGCGGGCTGGTTGATCAGATTCTGGCCCAGCCGAATCACAAGGCGTCTGAGGCGGCGCGTAAGGAGTTGCGCGAAGGTCTGTTGGCGGCAGCACCACTATTTGGCGAAATGCCATTTTTCCTGTCGGAGGAGTTCACTATTGTGGACTGCTGTATCGCCCCCATTCTTTGGCGTTTGCCGGCGCTTGGAGTCGATTTGAGCGATAAGCAGGGTAAACCGATACAGAAATACATGGATCGGATTTTTAGCCGCGAAGGCTTCAAGGCTAGCTTGTCCGATCTTGAAGAAGACATCCGTAACTGATTCGCTCGACATGGTGTTGGGCTTGGGGGATTGAGTGTCTGAAAAGACCGTGAAAATGACGTCCAGTCGACCATACCTGGTGCGGGCATTTAACGAATGGATTCTCGACAATAATTGCACGCCTTACATTGTTGTAGATGCAGGTGTTCAGGGTGTGCAAGTGCCAACAGAGCACGTGGCGAACGGGCAAATTGTGCTGAATATCAGCCCTGGCGCGGTTAAAGCGCTGGTCATCGGGAATGGTGCATTGGAGTTCAGTGCCCGTTTCGGTGGCGTGCCAATGCAGGTGTTCATTCCGCTGCAAGCGGTAATGGCGATTTACGCCCGTGAGAACGGGGAAGGGATGGTTTTTGGCAGTGAGCCAGGGTCGCCTGACCCCGAGGGTGGTAGCCCTGAAGCTGACCGCTCGTCGAGTCAGTCGGCTCAGCGGCCCTCTGGAAAGCCAAGCCTGAAGGTGGTGAAATAGGCACTTCGTGGCCTGATACGGGCCAGTCAATCTGGCTGGCCCTATTTCTGATGCTTGTCAGCCTCCGAACAACTTCCTGTCTATGAGTGCGCAGACCGCGTTGATAATCACCAGCATAAGCGGTGTCGCTTGATTTGGTTCAAGATTGTTGAGTGCGACTTCATGGTCTTCCGGTTGCAGCAATGACGTGATATCGGTTTTCTCTTTTGCGCTCAGTACCACAACTCTCATTTCACGATCGTGGGCGGCTTGGATTGCTTGAATCAGGTTCGCTTTATGCCCATCGTCGACAATTACCAGCAGCAAGTCGTTTGCTTTTCCTATCGCTCGAACCTGTCTAGAAAACGTATCGTTGAAGCGATTGTCCCGACATATGGCTGAATAGGTTGTTGCGTCGGCGCCCAGGTTGATTGCGGGCAGCGCGGGGCGATCCTGGTCATAGCGATTGAGCAGTGCCGTACAAAAATACTGGGCCAGGATGTTTGCGTTACCGTTGGCGCAGGCGATGACTTTGCCGTCCAGTAATAATGATTCGACAATCGTGTCGGCCGCCCTGGCAATGTCCGGCCCTGCATGGCTCGCTGCCTGTGCGGTTTGCTCCATGTGATTGGCGAACCACCCGTTAATCAAGTCGTCGGTGTCAGTCATGAGTTAGCCTGGATCGCATTTTTTATCCATTGTATTCGGTATTGTTTTACAAATCCCGGGGCCATTGCAATCACGTCAATTCGTGTGGGAGCATTCCACAAACCGTGTCGTTGCAAGTATAGGGCAGCCGCTTTCAGCAGGCGCTGTTGTTTGCGATAACTGATCGATTCAGCGCTAGTACTGTAGCTGCCATTGCCGCGGTAACGCACCTCAAAAAACACCAGAACGCCATCATCCATGCCGATCAGGTCGAGTTCACCTCCGCGGCTGAAGACATTGCGATCGGTAATGCGTACGCCCCGGCGTTCCAGATACCGGGCGGCGGCTTCTTCGGCCTGTTGACCGGATGTTTTCTTGCCTTCCTTGGCAGTCATCCTGTGGTTTCCTGTTATTCTCGATTCGGCGTACCGGCAGCATTTTGGGGTGTTGGGTTGGTCATTTGTTCTAAATTGTCGCCGCTTTCTTCCTCAACCAATTCCGGCAGCGGTTTTGGCGCGCCTTGCTCAAAGCGGGCCCAACGCTGTTTACGATGGATCTTGCCTTGCTCCGACATGGTCAGCACGCCGGTATGTCCGTCCAGCGTACTGCCTTGAACCTGTTCGAGAAGCGGCAGTCGAGCGCTGAGTTGAAAAGCGTCGGCCCCCATGGCAAACAGCCGTCCAAGTTGGCCGCCCATATTAGGGAAGGCCGATCGGACGGATGAGCGCAATGGGTTTTGTTCGTCGAGAACCCAAGGGATGTCGGTAAACACCACCTGATCCAGGTCGCGGTCGCGAGCGGGATCGGGGCGTCCTTCATAGATCAGTGACGGCGAGTACACCGGAAGGTCGCCGGCAAAATAGAACGCAAACAGAGGTTTGAATTGGCGAGCGACAGTTGGCTGCGCAACCATGATAATGGCGTCGACGTCCTGGCGCCGGCGGGGTTCGAACTCGACGTTCTGGCCAATCGTTTGCTCTACTTCGATCGCTCGTTGGCGGCTGACGTTAACGCCAAGCAAGTCGGCGCTGACCGCGCGCAGGTTATCGGTTCGGAAAAACCGTTGAATCTGCAGGGCTGTGCCTTCATTTTCATCCAGTCCGGCAAGCAGGGCCTGTTCAAAACGATCTCCCCAGTCTCCCCCCGGAATGAGGGCAAGCACCTGTTTGAGTCCCTCAGCGTGAAGTCGCTCGGCAATCTGGCGGGCCTCATCTTCGGCGGACAGGCCAAACTGGTAAAGGCGGGCAGGGGGCTCGTTGCCGCTGTCGTCGTAGTTCAGGGCCAGCAGTGGAATTGGCATGGCATTGCGTCCTGCGATAGCCGCCAGCGCCTCTTTGTTCAGAGGCCCTACGATCAGATCCGGGCTTGTCTTCAATAGTTCTTCGTAGAGCGTGTCGAAGGGTTTGCCGTGGGTGTCGGTCACCGAGATCTCAATATTGAAATCTTTGGCGGTTGTGTCTGTATAGAATGCCGCCATGAATCCGTCCCGTACGGCCGCACCTGCACTGGCTAAGGGGCCGGTCAATGGAACCGCCAAGGTGATCTTCTCGGGCCGCTCCTGGGCTAGCAGGGTGATCAACGACAATTCACTTGGCAATTCACGGGCTGCGGGGTGCCCTGCCCAATTGTACTGCCAGTCCCGAATCGCCTTACTTTGAGCTTCCAGTCGCATCCCCGGCGAGCGCAGTATAATGGCAAGCTCCAGCCAGCCTTGGGTGTCGTACCCAATGGCGCGTTGGCTTTCGTCATTTAGCACCTGGCTGGAGGTCCGTTTGAGTGCTTGCCAGATACGATCATTCAGATCTTTGGTGTCGGTGTTTAGGGGTTGGGCCTTGAGAACGATCAACGTCTGGGCCACTTTCATGGGCTGTTGAGCCAGGTCGAACGTTGCCAGCTGGAGTTCAAGCGCCTGCTCGACCAGATCTGCCCGATACTGCTGAAACTGACTGCTACTTAAAGTTTCAGATAACTGCTGTGCCCACAGCCGATCTTCCAGGGCGGCCACGCCAGACATGGCCAGCAGCAGGTACTGGTTTTTCAGGCTTTCGACGGTGGTGTCAAATCGCCGGTTCTGCAGAATTGTGCGAGCTTCCTTGTGAGCCCCCGCGGCTTGAAAGCGGTCGGCTGTTTGCAATAGATAACGTTGGGCCGCTTCTTCACTTTCAGCCTCGTCCGCAAGGGCGAGGGCGACATCCGCGGTTTGCGGTTCACCAGACTGCAAATTGATCGGGGCGCAGCCCCCAAGGGTGAACAAAAGTGCCAAAATGGCAACAATGTAACGGGCGTTCAGATGATTGGTTATCATGTCTGGTTCACACAGCTCCCGGGCGTTACGCTTGTGACGCCGTTTAATCGGCGGCATCATGCTTAAAACGGGCAGTTTACCAGCTCGTGGCGCAATTCTCATGACGTTGATGTCATCCTGAGTAATAAAAGAGGGTATTGAGTGGCTTCTGATTCGAGTCAGCCCCGTCAAATGGCGGGTGTGTTATATATTGTTGCCACCCCCATAGGCAATCTTGACGATCTTTCCTTGCGTGCGGTCGAGGTGCTGAAGAAGGTGGACCTAGTGGCAGCGGAGGACACGCGCCACAGTCGTCGGTTGCTTCAGCACCTGGGTCTCCAGAAAACAATGCTGGCCCTTCACGATCACAATGAGCGGGATCGAACGGAAGGCGTTCTGGACCTGCTGCGCAAAGGGTCAAGTATTGCGCTGATATCCGACGCGGGTACACCGCTGATATCCGATCCCGGCTTTGTATTGGTGCGGGAAGCTCGCCAGCACGGCTTGGTTGTTACGCCAATACCGGGAGCGTGTGCCTTGGTGGCGGCGCTCAGTGCGGCGGGGTTGCCGACGGATCGTTTTCGCTTCGAGGGATTTTTACCAACGAAACGCGGCGCCCGCCAGGCGGCGTTGGCCGCGCTGGCCGAGGAAGTGGCGACGCTGGTATTTTATGAATCACCTCACCGAATTCTCGAAACTGCGGAAGAAATTGCACAAGCGTTTGGGCCAGACCGTGAGGTGGTGTTTGCTCGGGAGATGACGAAAGCGTTTGAAACGTTCTACGCCGGACCTGCAGCGGTGGTAGCGGCGTCCCTGAAAGCCGACCCCTACGCGGTCAAAGGCGAGTTCGTGGTGATGGTGCATGGCGCTGACAAAAGGGATGATGATGGTGGCGGGTTCGAGGTGGATAAGTTGCTACGCTTGCTCATTGCCGAGCTGCCAGTGAAAAAGGCTGCGCGTATTGGTGCTGAGTTGACCGGCGTGTCGAAAAATGACCTGTACCAGCGTGCACTGGAAATTAAGGGGGCGTGACGGTTTTGCTTGCGCCGCCTGGGTGCGGTCGGTATCGTCTCGGCTGAGTTCGCCAGACAGTCGCCGCCAGTTCGCTGGGGGAGGAAAGTCCGGGCTCCGCAGGGCAAGGTGCCAGGTAACGCCTGGGCGGCGTGAGCCGATGGAAAGTGCAACAGAAAGTATACCGCCTAAGTGCCTTCGGGCGCCGGTAAGGTTGAAATGGTGCGGTAAGAGCGCACCGCGTGACTGGTAACAGTTCACGGCGATGGAAAACCCCACCTGGAGCAAGACCAAATAGGAGTCCTATGGCGTGGCCCGCGCTGGACTCGGGTAGGTTGCTTGAGGCCTGTGGTGACGCAGGCCCTAGATGAATGGCTGTCCAAGACAAAACCCGGCTTATCGGCGAACTCACCTTTTCTCTTTGCTCTCCGGTTCACGCATTCCTGGCGAAAGTGTGAACCGGATTGTTCTCACGTCCAGCCTTTTATATCCAAATAATCTTAAACTTCACTTGTCGTCTCCAGTATTTGCTGCAGGTGATTGATTTATTTATTTTTCTTTTTCGTAATGTCAGCGTTTTGTTAACTCTTCGCCTGTAACTCCTTGTCATTAAAGAAACTTTTCCCTGTGCGGCGCTTATGGCGGTGCTTGCATTGTGTTCGGCGTGTTTCTATAGTGTGCAGGAGTGGGAAAAAGTGGTTTTAAGTGGTTTTTGGTGTCATCTCAAGGGGTGAAGTGGCAGGGAATGGGAAATATCCATTCCGGGCTGACCGAAAAATCCGTTAGAACCGGTACCGACAACGGCAGAGTTATCGCAAATGAGCAAGTTTCTCGGCAGTCATGCCATCAATATGGATGCGAAGGGTCGTTTGGCGATCCCCGCACGGGTGCGTGAGGAACTCGCGCAAGCCTGTAGCGGTCGCATTGTATTGACTGCCAACGCGCCGGATACCGAAGAAGAACGCTGTCTGTTGATCTACCCGGAGCCCCAATGGGAGGCACTGCGTCCCGAAATAGAAGCGCTACCCAATATGAATCGCAGGGCCCGGCGCCTGCAACGATTGATGCTCGGCTACGCGACGCCTCTGGAGCTGGACTCGGTTGGTCGAGTGTTGGTGCCCCCCACGCTGAGGGACTATGCCCGTTTTGAGAAAAAACTGATGGTGATTGGTCAAGGCAAAAAGCTTGAGCTCTGGAACGAAGAGCGTTGGTTTGCCTGGCTTGATGAAGCTTCGGCGGATGATGACATGCCGCCTGAGATGGAAGCGCTGTCGCTATGAAGCGTCGGAATGCGCCAGCCACCGGAAATCAGTCTTTGCACCAATCCGTGTTATTGGATTTGGCTGTCCAGCATTTAATCGGTCGCCCGGGTGGCCGCTATGTTGATGGCACGTTTGGCCGTGGTGGGCACAGCAGGCTCATTTTGCAGCAACTGGATAGTGAAGGTCGCTTGCTGGGGATCGATAAAGACCCGGAGGCGGTTGGGTATGGCGAAGTGCTGGCGCAAGACGATGAGCGTTTTCAGATTCGTCACGGCTCGTTCGCAGACCTGGCGGCGCTGACGAATGACTTCGGGTGGCCTGAGGTTGACGGCGTGCTGCTTGATTTGGGGGTGTCCTCCCCGCAATTGGATGACGCCAGCCGTGGATTCAGTTTCATGAGAGACGGCCCACTGGATATGCGAATGAATCCGCTGCAAGCGCCCAGTGCGGCTCAATGGCTCAACAGCGCCGATGAGCAAGACATTGCCAACGTTATTTACCGTTACGGTGAAGAGCGTTTTTCTCGCCGTATCGCCCGTGCGGTGGTGGCCAAGCGTATTGAAGAACCTCTGGAGACGACTCGTCAGCTCGCGGAGCTGGTGAGCAGTGCCGTACCCCGCAAAGACAAACACAAACATCCGGCGACCCGGACCTTTCAGGCCATCCGGATTTTTATCAATCGCGAACTGGAAGATCTGGAAACAGGGCTGCAGGCCGCCGTTGATCAGTTGGCGCCCGGTGGGCGCCTGGTCGTGATCAGTTTTCACTCGCTGGAAGACCGTATTGTAAAGCGCTTTATGCGGGATTTGGCTCGCGGGCCACAGCTTCCCCGCGGCTTGCCCGTGAAAGCCGTGGATACGGAATCGGAGTTTCGGCTGGTGACTAAAGCCTTGAAGGCGGAAGTCGGCGAGATCAGCGATAACGTCCGGGCGCGAAGCGCAGTGATGCGCGTGCTGGAACGACGTGGTGGGCCGAACGGCGAGCCGCGATATAAGGGAGATGAAGCATGAGTGCCGTTACCATCGAGCGTCCGGCCAAGACCGCGACCTTTAACAAGCAAGCCGTACGAGAAAGTGTTTCAAGCACCATTGGTCTGTCAAAGCAGATCTTTCAGACGCTGTGCCAGAAAAACATGCTGGTGTCCTTTGCGCTGGTGTTGGTGTTGATTGTCTCCGCTATCGGTGTGGTCATCAGTGCGCATGAGAATCGTCAGCTGTTTAATGCGCTGTCGGAACTGCACGCCGAAAGGGATGGCTATCAACGTGAGTGGAGTCAGTTGTTGCTCGAGCAGAGCGCGTTGAGCGCCCACGGACGCATTGAGCGAAGCGCTGCAGAGAAGCTGGTTATGACCGTTCCGGGAAAAGAATCGATAGTGCTCGTGCCAGTAGCAATGCCCTACATACTGGCCCATGAACAGGTCCAACAATAGCAGGTGATGGCTTTGCCCCAGGAAGGACAAGCACAGACCAGAATTCAGCGCCTAGCAGCCAGCTTCAAAGCCTGGCGGTACGGTACGGTGCTGGGTGTCTTTCTGGTGGTGGTCGGGGCATTGGCGTGGCGTCTCGTTGACCTCCATGTCGTGGATCAGGCCTTCCTCAGCAATCAGGGTGATGTGCGAACCATTCGAGTTGAGACCATCGATGCCCACCGCGGCATGATCACTGACCGTCACGGCGAATCACTGGCGGTCAGCACCCCGATGATGACCATTTGGGCGAATCCAGGCGAAATGGACGCTGGGGATCCCCGGCTGAGCAGTGTTGCGCGCTTGCTTGGCGTGAATGAAGCCCGGCTCAGGGCGCGTCTGCGCCAGCACGAACAGCGTGAATTTATTTACATCAAACGCAAAGTTCAACCCACATTGGCCCGCGAGGTTGTTGCTGTTGAAGTGCCGGGACTCTATACCCGGCGCGAGTACCGCCGATACTACCCAGCGGGCGAAGTGACATCGCATGTGGTGGGATTTACCAATATTGATGAGCGCGGTCAGGAAGGGCTGGAGCTCTCCTACAACGAGTGGCTCAGCGGCGAAGTAGGTAGCAAGCGAGTACTGAAGGATAATCGCGGGCGGGTGATCAAGGATTTGTCACTGATTCGGGATGCCAAGCCCGGCCAGCAGATTGCTTTGAGCATTGATCTTCGATTGCAGTATTTGGCTTATCGTGAATTGAAGGCCGTCGTGCAGGCACATAACGCTCACGGTGGCACGCTGGTGATGCTCGATGTGGCCACCGGTGAAGTACTGGCCATGGTAAACCAGGATTCCTACAACCCAAATGACCGCCAGCAGATGAGCCCTGACGGGATGCGCAACAAGGCGATCACGGACCTCTTTGAACCAGGCTCAACCATGAAGCCCGTTACCGTGGCAGCGGCGCTCGAAAGTGGTAAGTACACACCGTCATCCACCGTTGATACATCGCCTGGCTATCGTCGATTTGGCCGCTTTACGATCCGCGATACCAGCAACCACCGAGTCCTGGATCTTGCCGGCATTATCGTAAAATCCAGCAACGTCGGCATCAGCCGCATCGCCACAGAGTTGGGTGGCGATGCAATCCGAGATCTGTACTATCGGATGGGGTTGGGGCAGGCAACGGGCATTGGTTTTCCCGGCGAAGCAGTGGGTGTGTTGCCAAGTCCGCCTCGCTGGCGTCCGGTTGAGGAGGCCACGCTGTCGTATGGCTACGGTCTCAGTGTCAATGCGCTTCAGTTGGCCCAAGCCTATATGGTGTTGGCCAATGGCGGCATTCGTTACCCGCTGAGTTTGCTGCGCCAGGACGAAGCCCCGCGGGGCGAGCGAGTGTTGTCTGAACGGGTCACCGCCGAGGTGCGCAAAATGTTGCGTTCCGCTGTTGAGGATGGAACTGGGAAGCGTGCTCAGTTGAGTTTTTATTCCGCAGGCGGAAAAACCGGCACGGTGCATCTGGTCGGTGAAAACGGTTATGAGAAGAGCCAGTACAAAGCCATTTTTGCCGGTATGGCGCCGATCGACCATCCACGTATTGTGACCGTCGTGGCCGTCGATGCCCCGCAAGGTGGGGAGTATTATGGAGGTGAGGTAGCCGCTCCGGTCTTTGCCCGCGTTATGGGCGATGCCTTGCGGTTGCTCAATGTGAAGCCTGAGCTGGAAATTGGTGAGGCGCCGTTGCGGAGGCACGCGCCGAAAACTGGTGAGCGGGGGTAAACCTATGTGCATCACATCGCTAAGTACATTGCTGCAGGGTATTGCGCCGTTGCCTTCCGTATTCGATGTCACCATTCATGGCTTGAAGACGGACAGCCGGGAAGTGCGCCCCGGCGATGCCTTCATCGCCTTGTCGGGCGCTCTGACGCCGGCAGACCACTACTTGGAGCCGGCGATTAACGCCGGAGCCACGGTTATCTTGCTTGAGTCAGATCAGGAAGGTGAGTGCTCGGAGCGCCACGGTGCGCTTGTGGTTCCGGTCAAAGACCTTAAGTCGAAACTGGGCACGATCGCCGACCGGTTCTATGAGCATCCCTCCCAGCGCCTGAGAGTTCTGGGCGTTACGGGTACAAATGGAAAGACGTCCGTCGCACATTTCTTATCGCAGCTTCTGAGCGACACCGGAACCCCGTGTGGAATGATCGGTACGCTGGGTTGCGGCATGCCAGGGCGACTGCAATCGACGAACCATACGACGCCGGATGTCGTGCACGTAAATGCGAACCTGTCCTATATCCTTTCGCAGGGTGGTCGCGCAGCCGCAATGGAAGTTTCCTCGCATGCGCTTGAACAAGGTCGGGTCGATGGTGTGAGTATCACCGGGGCTGTGTTCACCAATCTGACCCGTGATCACCTTGACTATCACGGGTCGATGGCCGCCTACGGCAACGCCAAGGCCAAGTTGTTTTTGCGCGAGGGGCTGCATTTCTCAGTTATTAACTTTGATGACCCGTTTGGCCGTCAGCTTTATGAGCAGTTGGAGGGGCAATGTGACCGTGTCCGCTATAGCTTGCACGAACCCCAAACCGAACTTTGGTTAACAGACTACCAGCCCGATGCCGATGGTTTTTCGGCGTCCCTTGATGGGCTCTGGGGGCCCTTTAACATAACCACCTCGCTGTTGGGCAGCTTCAATGTCAGCAACGTCATGGCCGCCATGGCGGCAGTTCTGAGTCTCGGTGTTCCGCTGGACCGAGTGGTAGCTGCGGCTGGTCGTCTTGCGCCGCCCCCCGGGCGACTGGAATCCTACGCCGGACTCGGCGGGGTCAGAGTGATCGTTGATTATGCCCACACCCCGGATGCGCTCAGCAACGCGTTGGCCGCGTTGAGGCCCCATGCCGATGGCGACCTGATCTGTGTATTCGGTTGCGGTGGTGATCGTGACGCGGGCAAGCGCCCGGAAATGGCCAGGGAAGCCGAAAAGGGCGCCGACCGAGTCATTGTGACAGACGATAACCCTCGGTCAGAACACCCGGATGCGATTGCGCGGGAGATTTTCAGCGGTTTTGAGGCGCCTGATCACGCTCAGCTTATTCATGATCGCGCGCTCGCTATTCGCACTGCGATTGAGCAAGCCCGGTCCGGTGACGTCGTACTGATTGCCGGTAAGGGCCACGAGACCTGGCAGGAAACAGCTGGCCAGCGGGTGCCTTTCAGTGATTCCGAGCATGTACGCTCAGCGCTGTCACTGACCGGAGGTGTTGCATGATGCGCCAGTTTTCATTGCTTGAAGCCGCCGGCTGGATGGGCGCAAGCGGTGGGGTCAAAGACGGGTATTTCAGTGGTGTGTCTACGGATACCCGGTCGCTGCAGTCTGGCGACCTGTTTGTGGCCCTGCGCGGCGAGAATTTTGACGGCCACCGTTTTATTGAGATGGCGGAGCAAGCTGGCGCTGTAGCCGCTGTGGTTGACGAGTGCAACACGACCTGTACCTTGCCGCAATTGCAGGTGGCAGACACGACCGCCGCCTTGGCGGATTTGGCGCAGGGCAATCGTCGTGAGAGTCGAGCGCGGGTTGTGGCCATCACCGGCAGCAGCGGCAAGACAACGGTCAAAGAAATGGTGGCATCCATCCTTCAACAGGTGGATAGCACGCTGGCGACCCAAGGCAACCTGAACAATCACATTGGCGTACCCCTGACGTTGTTTCGACTGACGCCAACGCATCGTTTTGCAGTGATTGAACTGGGTGCCAGTGGCTTGGGGGAAATTGCTCACACTGTCGCCATCGTGCGTCCGGATGTGGCGATTATTACCAACGCAGCCGAAGCGCATCTTGAGGGCTTTGGCAGCTATGGGAATGTGGTGCAAGCGAAAGGCGAAATCATCGATGGGGTACCGGCACTGGGATCGGTAATTCTCAATCACGATGACGCCGCCTTTGATCAATGGCGCCAGCGCGCTGGCAACCGAAAGGTTGTGACGGTGACCGGCCACACCGACGGTCAATCCGGCCAGTCGGTGGACTACCGTTGTGATGATTGGTCAATCGTCGATGCCGAACAGCGGATGCGTGTGCAGGGTCCGGATCGATGGAGTTGCAATGTGAGCCTTTCACTGCTGGGTGATCACAACAGGCTTAATGCCTTGCTTGCCATTGCGGCTGCGCGTGAACTGGGTGTCGATAATCAGGCCATTCAGGCCGGCTTGGCGGCTATTCAGCCGGTGCCAGGGCGCCTTCAGCCGATAGTCCTGAGTCCGGACGTGGTTGTGATCGATGACAGCTACAATGCCAACCCGGCGTCAATGAGAGCAGCGCTTTCTGTGCTTGCTTCGCGGCCGGGCAACCGGATTGTGGTTCTGGGTGCCATGGCGGAACTGGGTCCCGACGCTGACAGATTGCACCGGGAAGTCGGTGCGTTCGCAAAGGCATTGGGCATTGTGCAACTGCTTGCGGTGGGTGACGGCGCGAAAGGCTACCTTGCCGGATTTGGTGAAGGCGGCCGTGCTTGTCATGACCATGGCGAAGCGATTGAGTTTTTGAAACAGCAGCTCGCCGCACCGGTTACGGTGCTGGTGAAAGGATCTCGTAGTTCCGCCATGAATGTCGTGGTAGAGGGAATTCAACACAAGGTGACACGCTAATGCTGCTCTGGCTGACAGAGATACTTTCAGAATACTTCACGTCACTGGCAGTGTTTCAGTATCTGACGCTTCGTGGCATCTGCGGCATTCTGACCGCATTGATGATCTCCCTGCTGATTGGCCCGGTAATGATCCGCAAATTGAGTCAATACCAAATCGGGCAATCGGTTCGGGACGATGGCCCGCAGACCCACCTGAGCAAGGCCGGCACCCCCACAATGGGCGGAGCACTGATCCTGGTCGCCATCACGGTCAGCACATTATTGTGGGCGGACCTGAGTAACCGGTATGTGTGGGTCAGTCTGTTGGTCACCATGTTTTTTGGCGTGATCGGTTGGGTCGACGACTATCGCAAAGTGGTGGAGCGTAATCCGCGTGGTCTGCCGGGTCGCTGGAAGTATTTCTGGCAGTCGATTATCGGGGCGATCGCCGCTTTCTGGTTGTATTACAGCGCGACACTGCCGCAGGAAACGTCTCTCTTCGTGCCAGTGTTCAAGGAAGTCTCGTTGACACTAGGGCCAGTGCTTTTCGTTTTGCTGACCTACTTCGTGGTTGTGGGCAGTAGCAATGCCGTCAACCTGACCGACGGTCTGGATGGGCTGGCCATCATGCCAACGGTCATGGTCGCCGCCGCGCTGGGTATTTTTGCGTACCTCTCGGGGCACGCGCAGTTTGCCAACTATCTGCTGATTCCCCATTTGCCGGGAACCGGCGAATTGATCGTGTTTTGCGGCGCACTGGTGGGCGCTGGGCTGGGCTTCCTCTGGTTCAACACCTACCCGGCACAAGTCTTCATGGGAGATGTGGGCGCTCTGGCTCTGGGCGCGGCGCTGGGGGTTGTCGCGGTGATCGTGCGCCAGGAGATCGTGCTGTTCGTTATGGGCGGTGTGTTTGTGATGGAGACGGTCTCGGTGATCTTGCAGGTGGCATCGTTCCGGTTGACTGGTCGGCGCATATTTCGTATGGCGCCGCTACACCATCATTTTGAATTGAAAGGCTGGCCAGAGCCGCGGGTTATTGTGCGTTTTTGGGTAGTCACGGTTGTTCTGGTGTTGGTTGGACTGGCCACACTGAAAATTCGATAGGCGAAGCGGGCAAGACATGAGTGTCATAGTTTCAGATCGTCGCACATTGGTGGTAGGACTCGGTAAAACCGGGCTCTCCTGCGTGCGTTACCTGCTGGCGCAGGGACGAGATGTTGCCGTGGCTGACAATCGCCTATCGCCGCCGGGGTTGCAGACATTAAGCGCGCAATGGCCAGAGGTTCCGGTGCATTTGGGGGCCTTTGATGCCGACCTGTTTGCCGGTTTTAATGAGCTGGTTGTCAGTCCGGGGCTGAGCATCAAGGAACCGGCCATTCAGGCGGCGGTTGAGCGTGGCGCCCGAGTGCGGGGTGACATCGATCTGTTCAGCGACGCCGCTACGGCACCGATCATTGCCATTACCGGCTCAAACGGCAAGACCACCGTCACAACGTTACTGGGCGAGATGGCACGAGCGGCGGGCAAGCGGGTGGCCATTGGCGGCAACATTGGGACACCGGCATTGGATTTGCTGGACCAGGACGCCGAACTTTATATTCTGGAGTTGTCGAGCTTTCAGCTCGAAACTACCCAGGCGTTGGGTGCGCTGGCCGCCACCGTGCTCAATGTCAGTGATGACCATATGGATCGCTACCCCTCAAAATTGGCTTATTTCCAGGCCAAGCAGAGAATATTCAATGGTGCTCAAAATGCCATCGTTAATCTGGACGACCCGCTAAGCACACCGATGGCCCGCGATAACCTCCGTTTCATCTGTTTCGGTCGCCACCGGATCAACCCCGATACCTTCAGTACCCGCGACGATGATGGTGGCACTTGGGTGACTTATGGTTTCGACAACCTAATCCGGGACACGGAGCTGTCGTTACTGGGGGGACACAATCTCAGCAATATTATGGCCGCTCTGGCACTGGGTCAGGCCGCAGGCTTGCCTATGGCGGTCATGCTCGATACCGCACGGGCGTTTCGAGGTCTGCCACACCGGTGCGAATTTGTGCGCACGGTGGCCGGTGTCGACTACATCAATGATTCCAAGGGTACCAATGTGGGGGCAACGGTTGCGGCCATCAGAAGCCTGGCACCCCACAATGGAAAAGTTGTGTTAATTGCCGGTGGTGATGGCAAGGGCGCTGATTTCTCTCCTTTGCGAGAGCCGGTCGCTCACCATTGCCGGTTGGTTATTCTGATCGGGCGGGACGCTCCGCTCTTGGCCGGGACACTGGGCGCCGATGTGGTCACGGAATCTGTCAGCAGTCTGGCCGAAGCCGTTGCGTTGGCGTCGGAAATGTCGGTGCCGGGGGACCGCGTACTATTATCGCCGGCTTGCGCCAGTTTCGATATGTTCCGTAGTTACGAAGATCGCGGCGAGCAATTCAGGCAACAGGTGGAGCTACTATGATCCGGCCTGACCTGACGTTGACCAACCTGTCCATCCGTGAAGGCGTAAATCCACTGCCTTGGCTGTTAATGAGTGCCATTGCTTTATTGGTCATGGGTATTGTGATGATCTCATCAGCCTCAATGGATATGGCGGGTGAGGTTATGGGAAACAGCTACCACTTTGTGATCCGCCAGCTGATTTTCGTTTGCCTTGGATGCGCCCTGGCACTGATCGCGGCTAATGTTCCGCTCGCTTGGTGGGAACGCAGCGGGTGGTTGCTGCTGGGTGTGGGCCTATTTGTGTTGTTGTTGGTGCTTACGCCAATCGGGCGGACGGTCAATGGCTCTACCCGCTGGATCCCGTTTGGCCTGTTCAATGTTCAGGTGTCTGAAATCGCGAAAGTGTGTTTGATTGCCTACCTTGCCGGTTACGTGGTGCGCCGGCGGGAAGAGCTGGTCAATACCTGGGCCGGCTTTCTGAAACCGGTGGTCGTGTTGACGGTCGCTTCGATACTGCTTGTCATCGAGCCGGATTTTGGTGCCACCGTGGTATTGATGACAGCCGCAATGGGCATGATTTTCCTCAGCGGGGTCCGGCTGAGCCGGTTTCTGCCCTTGATAGCCTCCTGCGTATTCATTGGTACGGTGCTCATCCTTACTCAGCCTTACCGCCTTAAGCGGGTGGTGAGTTATCTGGACCCCTGGAAAGACCAGTTCGACAGCGGCTATCAGCTGACCCAGTCCCTGATAGCGTTCGGTCGGGGTGATTGGGCCGGCGTCGGCCTTGGTAACTCCGTGCAAAAATTGTTTTATCTGCCGGAGGCGCACACCGATTTTATTTTTGCCATTACAGCCGAAGAGTTCGGTTTGGTGGGGTCTCTGGGGACTCTGTTGCTGTTCACCATTCTGGTGGTCGCAGGATTTACCATCGCGCGTCGTGCTGAAAAAGCAGAGATGCCATTTGCGGCCTGTTTTGGCTATGGCATTACCCTGCTAATTGGCTTGCAGGCCACCATTAATATGGCAGTCGCAACCGGTTTGCTGCCGACCAAAGGCCTGACACTGCCACTGATGAGTTACGGCGGCAGCAGTTTGTTAATGACCTGTATTTGCATTGGCATACTGGCTCGGGTGGAGATGGAGCGCACGGCAATGGCTCGCTCGTCTGACACCGGCGCCCAGCAATCCGCGTCCCCGAGAAAGCCCAAGGGAGGTGCAGTCTATGAGTAGCAAGCGCTTCCTGATCATGGCCGGCGGAACCGGGGGGCATGTATTCCCCGCGCTCGCAACTGCCCGGATGCTGCAATCTCTCGGCCATTCGGTGCATTGGCTGGGTTCGGCCGGTGGCATGGAGGCGAGGCTGATCAGCGATACAGACATTCCGTTGTCGCTGATTGCGGTTTCGGGACTGCGGGGTAAAGGTAAACTGGCCTTGTTGGCGGCGCCATACAAGCTGCTCAAAGGCCTGTTGCAGGCGCTGCGTGTCGTGCGCTCGGTCAAGCCCGACTGCGTGATTGGTATGGGCGGCTTCGTGACGGGGCCAGGTGGAGTCGCTGCATGGTTGACCCGTACACCTTTGCTGGTACATGAACAAAATGCGGTCGCCGGCATGACCAACCGTGTCTTGGCGCGCTTCGCAGAAACCGTTATGGAAGCGTTCCCCAACAGTTTTGGGGCACCGGTGGTGACCCGTTGCACGGGCAATCCGGTACGGGAAGATTTGGCCGCCCTGGCTGCACCAAATGAGCGTATGGCTGGCCGGCAGGGCGCTCTCAAATTACTGGTTGTGGGCGGAAGCCTGGGCGCGCAGGCAATCAACCAATGCGTGCCGGCTGCCTTGGCTGAAATGAGCCCTGAAACTCGGCCGATGGTGATTCATCAATGTGGTGAAAAAAATCTGGATGCAACTTGCGCCGCTTACGACGCTGCTGGAATCGAAGCTCAAGTCAAGCCCTTCATCAATGACATGGCGGAAGCCTATGGCTGGGCGGATATTGTCCTTTGCCGAGCCGGCGCCCTGACCATTGCCGAGCTGTGCGCGGCTGGACTGGGGGCCATACTGGTGCCGTTTCCTCATGCGGTCGACGATCACCAGACTCGAAATGCCGAACACATGGTCCAAACAAAGGCGGCCATGTTGATCCCACAAGACAAATTAACCGCGGCTGTGCTGGCGGAAACCCTAACCGACCTGGTGGCTGATCGCGACCGGGTCCTGGCTATGGCGACGTCGGCCCGGTCGCTGGCGCGCCCTGACGCGACGGAGCGAGTAGTGAATTACTGTCTGGAGGCTGCTCATGCCTGAACAAACAAATCCCCCCCTAGTCTTTCAGGTGCCCGAAATGCGCCGTATACGCCACATCCATTTTGTTGGAATTGGTGGCGCCGGGATGAGTGGCATCGCCGAAGTGCTGAAGAACCAAGGCTATGAAGTGTCGGGTTCGGATATTCGTGAGAGCACGGTAACCGACCGTCTTCGTGGCATGGCCATAACCGTTCAGATCGGTCATCGCGAGGAAAACACGGAGTTGGCGGACGTCGTGGTGGTGTCATCCGCAGTGTCGTCGGACAACCCGGAAGTCGTGTCGGCCAGAAGCCGCCGGGTGCCCATTGTGCCTCGCGCGGAAATGCTGGCAGAAATCATGCGCTACCGTCACGGTATTGCCGTGGCGGGGACCCACGGTAAAACCACTACCACCAGTCTGATCGCGTCGGTGTTGGGTGAGGCCGGATTGGACCCGACGTTTGTCATTGGTGGCAAGCTCAATAGTGCCGGCACCAATGCGCAATTGGGAGGATCACGCTACCTGGTGGCCGAGGCTGACGAAAGCGATGCCTCGTTCTTGCACCTGACTCCCGTGATTTCTGTGGTCACCAATATCGAAGCCGACCACATGGACACTTACGGTGGTGACGTGGGGAAGCTCAAACAGACGTTTGTGGATTTCCTGCACAACCTGCCGTTCTATGGCGTTGCCGTCATGTGTGTGGACGACGACTATGTCAACGAAATTATCCCACGGATTTCACGGGCGATCATTACCTACGGTATTGACAATCCAGACGCCGACTACCGTGCGGAGGCCATTGTTTCGGATTGTCTGCGCACCCACTTTGTGGTCCGCCGTCCCGGTGGGCGCCCGGATTTGACGGTGGAGCTCAAGATGCCGGGGCGTCATAACGTCCTCAACGCCCTGGCTGCTATCGCGGTTGCCACGGATGAAGGTGTGGACGACTCGGCGATATGTGCCGGATTGGCAGGCTTTGCTGGGGTTGGGCGTCGTTTTCAGGTGTATGGCGACTACGCCACCCAAAAAGGCAACATCACCCTGGTGGACGATTACGGTCACCACCCCACCGAAGTCGAGGCGGTTATTCGGGCTGCCCGGGAAGCCTGGCCTGGGCGGCGCATTGTGATGCTGTACCAGCCCCACCGGTTCAGCCGGACCCGCGACCTTTACGAAGATTTCGTGCGGGTTCTCTCCGAAGTGGATGGCCTGCTGCTGATGGAAGTCTATTCCGCCGGCGAGTCGGCGATCCCGGGTGCCGATGGTCGTGCCCTGTGCCGCAGCATTCGCCAGCGTGGCCAAGTGGAACCCATTTTTGTCGAAGAAAATCGCGAAATAGAGCAACTGCTGGCAACCACGTTGCAGGACGGTGACCTGCTGATTACTCAGGGTGCAGGCGATATTGGCGGCGTTGCCGCTCGCCTGGCAGCAGCAGGGGTGATTGCAAATGACTGATGTGACGCTGCAGGGCTATCAAATCGACGCAGGACTAAGGCGAGCCTTTGGTCGAGTCGCCGTTTTTATGGGGGGTGACTCCGCCGAGCGTGAGGTATCGCTGAAAAGTGGCCATGCCGTGCTCAATGCGCTGCAGTCCGCGGGCGTCGATGCCTTCGGTATGGATGTGACCGGAAGTCTGTTGCGGGTCCTTGACGACCCCCAGTTTGATCGGGTTTTTATCGCCCTGCACGGCCGTGGTGGTGAGGATGGCACGGTGCAGGCCATTCTGTCTCAGGCAGGTATTCCGTTCACCGGGAGCGAAGTGTTGGCGTCGGCTCTGGCGATGGACAAGCTTCGAACCAAGTACGTGTTCGAGGGCTGTGGCCTGCCGACGCCGGCTTTTCGACTGATGTCGGATGATGGGCAAGCGGCTGATATTTTGGCCGCGCTGACGCCGCCGCTCAGCGTCAAACCGTCCCGGGAGGGGTCGAGTATTGGTATTCGCAAGGTCAGCACGGTTGACGAGTTGGCAGAAGCTTACCGGATCGCGAGCGAGCACGACCCACTGGTGTTGGTTGAGGACTGGATTGAAGGGCCTGAGTTTACGGTCAGTGTGCTGCAAGACCAAGCGCTGCCTGCGATCGGTTTGAGCACCGACCATGAGTTCTACGATTACGACGCCAAATATTTGAGTAATGACACCCGTTACCAGATTCCCTGTGGCCTGCCGGCAGATCAGGAACTCGAACTGCAAGCCTTGGCGGTCGAAGCCTTCCGAGTGGTGGGCTGCAAAAGCTGGGGTCGGGTCGACATCATGCAGGATTCACAAGGTGGGTTCTGGTTGCTGGAAGTCAATACTGTGCCCGGGATGACCGATCACAGCCTGGTTCCCATGGCAGCGAAAGCCGCCGGTATCAGTTTTGAAGAACTGGTTGTGCGGATTCTGCGGGACACCCTGGAGGATGACCATGCTTGACCTCATGCACGTTCGCAGTCGATCAATACCGCCCGACCCACCACGGCGTCGCGGTGCAACATCCGATGGGCCACAGCGCAATATCTTGGGGCCGCTGAAAGCCCTGCTAGCGGCCATTCCATGGCAACAAACGGGCTTGGGGGCGTTGGTGTTGGTTGTCGCAGGACTCGTACCGTGGGGAGCAGGCGAAGTGTTGACGGCGCTTGATCGGCAGATCACGACCGTCAAAGTGGTCGGAACGTTAGTCGGTGAGAATCAGGCCGCCCTCGAATCCAGGGCGGGCCAGTGGATAGGTCGCAGTTTTTTTGCCACCGATCTGGCCGAGGTCAAGGCCGCACTCGAACAACGGCCGTGGGTTGAAACCGCGGCGATCAGGCGCGTTTGGCCAGACGGACTGATGATCGAGATCCGGGAGAAAAAACCCTTGGCGTACTGGAACGACGATCAGCTGATCAGCCGATCGGGAGTCCTGTTTACACCGCCAAACCGAGAGGTGGCGGGACCGTTGCCCCGGCTGTCGGGCCCGGATGATCGGTTGCCGGATGTGATCGCCACGGCACGCATGATGGTAGACACCTTAACCGCGCAAGGACTGGGCTTTGCCGGGTTGGCGCTTGAAAAACGGGGTGCCTGGACGCTGCGTCTCGCCAATGGCATCGACGTTGTACTTGGTCGGGATCAGGTGGAGCAGCGGTTTGAACGATTTATGACAGTTTACGAGAGCCAATTGGCGGCTCGCGCAGACGAGGTTAAACGCATTGATGCCCGCTACACCAACGGTGTGGCGGTCCAGTGGAAGCCGCTGGATAAGGCATCTGGGAAAAATACTTAGACCCATTTTTATGGACCTACAGTTTGGTGAATTACATGTCATCGGGTGAAACGGAAAACATGATTGTCGGTCTCGACATTGGCACCTCCAAGGTGGTTGCCATCGTCGGCAAACGCAAAATGGACGGCACGATCGAAGTGGTGGGTATTGGCTCGCATCCTTCCCGCGGACTGAAGCGGGGTGTGGTGGTCAATATCGAGACCACGGTGCAAGCCATTCAGCGTGCGGTGGAGGAGGCCGAACTGATGGCTGGTTGCCGGATTCATTCGGTGTATGCCGGTATTGCCGGCAGCCACATCAAGAGTCTGAATTCCCATGGCATTGTTGCAATTCGGGACCGCGAGGTGACGCAAGCGGACATTGACCGTGTCATTGATGCGGCGCAAGCCGTGGCAATTCCTGCGGATCAGAAAGTGCTGCACATCCTGCCGCAGGAATTCGTGATTGATAACCAGGAGGGCATCAAGGAGCCGATGGGCATGTCCGGGGTTCGCCTGGAAGCCAAAGTCCATCTGGTGACTTGCGCGGTGAATGCGGCTCAGAACATCGAGAAATGTGTCCGTCGATGCGGGTTGGAAGTGGATGACATCATTCTGGAGCAATTGGCGTCGAGTTACGCCGTATTGACAGAAGATGAAAAAGAACTGGGAGTGTGTGTGGTTGACATCGGTGGTGGCACCACCGACATCGCAGTCTTCACCGGCGGGGCCATTCGGCATACCGCGGTCATTCCGATCGCCGGCGATCAGGTGACCAACGACATTGCGATGGCGCTGCGCACGCCGACCCAGAACGCCGAGGAAATCAAGATCAAATACGCCTGTGCGCTCACTCAGCTTGCCGGCGCGGACGAGACCATCAAGGTGCCCAGTGTGGGCGATCGAGCGCCTCGGGATTTGTCCCGTCAGGCGCTGGCAGAGGTGGTCGAACCCCGTTATGAGGAATTGTTTACGCTGGTGCAGTCGGAGCTTCGTCGCTCGGGTTTTGAGGACATGATCCCGGCAGGCATCGTGATTACGGGTGGCTCTTCCACCATGGAAGGTGTGGTGGAGCTGGCTGAGGAAATCTTCCACATGCCGGTTCGGCTTGCGTCACCGCAAGCGGTTTCCGGCATGACGGAGGTGGTCAACAATCCGATATACGCCACGGGCGTGGGGTTGCTGATCTATGGCTTTCGCCAAATGGATATTGGTCGAGGGCCGGTGCTCAGGGGTGACGGTGCGCCTTCGCTACTTGAGCGCATGAAAGCCTGGTTTACCGGTCATTTTTGAGGGTAGCCCAGGGCAGTGAACAGTCGGAAACGGCTTAAAACGAAGGTATCTCGAAAAATAATCAGCCTGCCAATAAAGGCTGACAACAAGCACGAAGGAGTAGGGGAATGTTCGAACTCGTCGATAATGTCCAGCAAAATGCTGTGATCAAGGTAATTGGTGTTGGTGGTGGTGGCGGCAATGCCGTTCGTCACATGCTGAATAGCGACATCGAAGGTGTGGATTTTATCTGCGCCAACACCGATGCGCAGGCACTGACCGACATGGGCGCCAAGCAAGTGATTCAACTTGGCGGCAATATCACCAAAGGCCTTGGCGCCGGCGCCAACCCGGAAGTGGGCCGGCAATCCGCCATGGAAGACCGGGATCGTATCGCTGAAGCTCTTAAAGGCGCTGATATGGTCTTTATAACCGCCGGTATGGGCGGTGGAACCGGAACCGGTGCAGCACCGGTGGTAGCCGAAGTTGCTCGTGAAATGGGTATCCTGACGGTAGCGGTGGTCACCAAGCCGTTCCAGTTTGAGGGTGGCAAGCGAATGAGTGTGGCCGAATCCGGGTTAAAAGACCTGGAGGACTCCGTTGATTCCCTGATCACCATTCCCAATGAAAAATTACTGGCTGTCATGGGCAAGAAGACCAGCCTGCTTGACGCCTTCGCAGAAGCCAACAACGTGTTGTTGGGCGCAGTGCAAGGCATTGCCGATCTGATTACCCGTAACGGCATGATCAACGTCGACTTTGCCGACGTAAAAACAGTGATGTCCGAAATGGGCAATGCGATGATGGGGACTGCCCGCGCAACCGGCGAAAATCGTGCTCGCGAAGCCGCCGAGGCCGCTGTTCGCAGCCCGTTGTTGGACGATATCAACTTGCAAGGTGCCAAGGGTATTCTGGTCAACATCACCGCGGGTATGGATTTGAACCTTGGTGAGTTTTCCGAAGTTGGTGACATTATTCGGGAGTTTGCATCGGACACTGCCACGGTTGTAGTGGGCACGGTCATTGATCCTGAAATGACCGACGAACTCAAGGTCACAGTGGTGGCAACCGGGCTTGGCGGAGGCCAGGAAAAGCCAACCAAGGTGGTTGATAACACCCGCTCCCTGGACGGGAAAACAGACTACAAGCAACTGGATCGACCTGCAGTGTTGCGTCGGCGGGCGGTGGCACAAGGTAATGCCGCGCTTGATCAGCGTAAAGAAGCCGAGGAGCAGGGTGTCGACTATCTCGATATTCCCGCATTCCTTCGCCGTCAGGCCGATTGATAAGCTTAACTCTGCTCAACTGAGCGCGAGTCTGCGGCAGCGTGTCGGGCCTCAGGCGACTGGAGAACGGGCGGCGAACTGAATATTGATTCGGAATAATAGAATTGGTTAAATGGTATTCAGGATCGTCTTTTGATATCATCCCGGCAGTTTTGTGCCCAAATGATATCTTACTTTTGTGACGGATTTATTGACCGATGATCAGACAACGGACGCTTAAAAACACCATCCGTGCGACCGGTGTCGGTTTGCACTCGGGTGAGAAAGTATACCTGACGCTCAAACCGGCCCCGATCGATTCGGGAATTGTGTTCAGACGTACGGACCTGGACCCAGCTGTCGAGATTAAAGCATGCGCCGAGAATGTCGGCGAAACCATGCTGTCGACGACACTGGTGAAAGACTCGGTGCGTGTGGCGACCGTGGAGCACCTCTTGTCCGCTATGGCGGGGCTTGGCATTGATAACTGTTTCGTAGAGTTGAGCGCAGCCGAAGTGCCCATCATGGACGGCAGTGCGGGACCCTTTGTGTTCCTGCTGCAGTCGGCTGGCATTGCTGAGCAAAACGCTGCGAAAAAGTTTATTCGCATCAAGCGTGAAGTCTCGCTGGAGGAAGGTGACAAGAAGGCCACTTTCCTGCCGTTCGAGGGCTTCAAAGTCAGTTTCGGCATCGATTTTGACCATCCGGTGTTCAAGGGTCGCGCTCAAACCGCAACGGTGGACTTCTCAAGCACTTCGTTTGTGAAAGAAGTCAGTCGCGCCCGTACGTTCGGTTTCATGCGTGACATTGAGAAGCTTCGGGCGATGAATCTGGCCCTGGGTGGCAGTGTCGATAACGCCATCGTCGTGGACGACTACAAAATCCTTAACGAAGACGGATTGCGTTACGAAGATGAATTCGTCAAACACAAGGTGTTGGACGCCATCGGAGATCTTTATCTGTTGGGCAATAGCCTGATTGGTGAATTTCGCGGGGTGAAATCCGGTCATGATTTGAATAACAAGCTACTCCGTAAGCTTCGTGCTGAAGAGGATGCGTGGGAAGTGGTTACATTCGACGATGAATCCACAGCGCCCATCTCCTACCTTAAGCCTGTGCTGGCGGCTCAGACCTGAGGCGGGAAGCCTTAAGTCCGAACGTGACTTGCGAGTTTTTCGAGAACCTCGCGCAAAGCAGTATCCTTCGTGTGCCCGGCTTCTTCTTTTAGAAGCTGGGCATTTTCATGACTGAGAGGTTGTTTTTCTGGTCGTTTTTGATCAACAAAACGAGGTGGGACCACCTTGACCCGAAAGCGCCAGACGAATCGAAATTGATCATTTTCCCGCAACTTTCCCATAATCTCATGCTGCTGCAGGCGCAGACGGCTGGCGATCATGGAGGACTCTGCGCTCAGGGTAATGTCGCCGTCATAGCTGCTGACAAAACGAACTCCGGATCTGAGGGCCTCTGGAAGGGCCGCAATCACTTGCTGCTCGACCGTAAGATGCAGTTCCGCCTTGGCCAGCAGGTTCCGCAAGTTGGGGGACTGGCGCTGGTTATCAGAGTTCAGCGCTATTGTTGACATTTTGTTCATAGTTTATCGAATGGCTCGACGAATACGGTTACTATTAGTTACACTTCGGCACGGTTTATGATTAGTGCCTGTATTACACTCTTTTAACATTGTGTGGGAGTGCTGTCCACGGGCGCAGAGTCATCGTTGTCGCCGCCTTATCCAAGTGTGCACTCCGTTTATGCTGCCCATGATTGAGTTGTCGGGGGAGAACCCCCGCAATCAGGCAAAGGATGCTTGGCAGACCAGTTAGCTTGCAAGAGACGCACGGTTACAGGACGACGTGGCGGCTTTTGTGTGAATATAGAATGCCCTATGAATATCATTTTAATGGGAAAACGGCACGGTAAATCTCGTGTCCTTCCAATCAACACGCCCGTAACGATCGGTCTTGTGATGATTGTATCGGCATTTGCGGGCAGTGCAGCGTGGCTGGGCTATTCCTTTGCCGATGCCAAGCCAGCTACCCAGCAGGCCGTCGTGTCGTCTCCGGTTGTCAGCGAGTGGCAGGCTCGAATCCAGGATCAGCGCAGTGAACTCGACCGCGTCAACGAGAAAACCCTCCAGCAGGTTGATGCACTGACGTTGAGGCTGGGTGAAATCCAAGGTCGACTGTTACGCCTGGATGCGCTGGGACAAAGATTTGTCGAATCCGGCCTGGTCGGCAGCGAAGAGTTCAATTTTGACCAGCCCGCGGCGGTGGGCGGCCCTGAGGGCGCCATGGATAGTGAACCTTATTCGACACCCGAACTCAGTAAAATGATTGAGCAGTTGGACACCCGGCTGGCAGATCGGGAACAACAATTGCGACTGCTCGACAGCCTTATGTCCCGCAAAAAGATTGAAGACGATCGCTTTGTGGCCGGTCGGCCGATCACGTGGGGCTGGCTGTCATCACGTTATGGCTATCGGTCGGATCCCTTCAATGGGCGTCGAACCTGGCACGATGGCGTGGACCTGGCGGGTAAAGATGGCAGTGACATTATTGCTGTTGCGGCCGGGGTTGTAACCTATGCAAGTGATCGGCATGGTTATGGTAACCTGGTTGAAGTCGATCACGGCGATGGCTTGGTCACCCGTTACGGACACTGCAAGTTGATAAAGGTCAAAACCGGTGACGTAGTTGAAAAGGGTGAGGTGCTGGCCTTGATGGGCAGCACGGGGCGATCAACCGGACCGCATGTGCACTTTGAAGTATTGCGCAACGGCAAGAGCCAAAATCCAGAAGAATACATTCAACGCGCCAGCCGGTAATCAACCGGCTGACCGAATCAGGCGTAGCAGAATCATCGACCTGTGCGCCTCTGCCTTTTGTCCTTTCGTTAAATAAGGTTAGAATGCCGTCTTCACTGGAGCAGGTGATCGGTGTTTTAGTGCGAGTCAGTAAGTTACTGTTACCTAACCTGCCCGAGACTGTGCGTTCGTTCTGAATAGCGAGACGCTCTCCTTACAACCAAAGAAGCAGTGGTCTATGTTCACGAAGCTTGCAACCAAGATGTTCGGCAGTAAAAACGCGCGCGAGATTAAGCGCATGCGTAAAGTCGTCACGCAAATTAATGAGCTTGAAGAAGCGTTTAGCGCACTGTCGGACTCTGAATTGCAAGGGAAAACCGCCGAGTTCAGGCGGCGTCTGGATGAGGGTGAAACCCTCGATAAGCTGCTGCCGGAGGCGTTTGCCACTGTCCGCGAAGCTGGCCGTCGCGCTATGGGAATGCGGCATTTCGATGTTCAGCTCATTGGTGGCATCACTCTGCATGAGGGTCACATCGCGGAGATGAAAACCGGTGAAGGCAAAACCCTGGTTGCGACCGCGTCGGTTTATCTGAACGCTTTGTCGGGTGCCGGTGTGCACGTTGTCACGGTGAATGATTACCTGGCCCGCCGGGACGCAGAGTGGATGGGTAAATTGTACCGATTCCTCGGCATGCAGGTTGGGGTCATTGTTGCGGGACAGTCAACGGAAGAAAAACGGGCCGCCTATGGCGCCGACATCACCTACGGCACCAATAACGAATTTGGATTTGATTATCTTCGCGACAATATGGCCTTCAGCACCGCTGAAAAAGTGCAGCGTGGCCTGAATTACGCGATTGTCGATGAAGTGGACTCGATATTGATCGATGAGGCGCGTACGCCTCTGATCATCTCTGGTGCTGCAGAAGACAGCTCCAGAATGTATCGTGAAATCAATGAGCTGGTTCCCAACCTTGAGAAAGGTGAAACGCTTGAAGAGGGCGAGCCGACCGGGGACTTCACGATTGATGAGAAGACGCGCCAGGTTGACCTGACCGAAGCCGGCCACGAAAAAGTCGAGGAGCTGCTGGCCCAGCGAGGGTTGCTGAAGGAAGGTGAAAGCCTCTATTCAGCGACCAATCTCAGTCTCCTGCACCACGTGCACTCGGCGCTACGGGCACACCATCTGTTCCAGAAAGACGTGGATTACATTGTCCAGAGTGACCAGGTCGTCATTGTTGATGAGCATACCGGCCGGACCATGCCGGGTCGCCGCTGGAGTGAAGGGCTTCACCAGGCTATAGAAGCGAAAGAAAAGGTTAACATTCAGGCCGAAAGCCAGACACTGGCCTCAACCACGTTCCAGAATTATTTCCGGCTATACAACAAGCTGGCTGGGATGACAGGCACCGCCGATACCGAAGCGTTCGAATTCCGCCAGATTTATGGTCTGGATGTGGTGGTGATTCCGCCCAACAAACCGATCCAGCGTACTGATTACAATGACCTGATCTATCTGACACAGGAAGAGAAATTCCACGCCATCATTGATGAGATTAAAGACGTCACGGCAGAACGACGGCCCATACTGGTGGGTACTGCATCGATTGAGGCATCGGAATTGCTGTCGATGTTGCTGAAGAAGGCCAAGATCGATCACAAAATACTGAACGCCAAACAGCACGAAAGTGAAGCCTATATCATCGCCCAGGCCGGTCAGCCGGGTGCGGTAACTATTGCGACCAACATGGCCGGTCGGGGTACGGATATCGTACTTGGCGGCAATTGGGAGCACGAAGCGGCCAGCCTCGAAAACCCCTCAGAGCAGGATGTCGCCAAGCTCAAGGCG
The DNA here is from genome assembly GCF_011074955.1 of Marinobacter caseinilyticus. Classification (GTDB taxonomy): domain Bacteria; phylum Pseudomonadota; class Gammaproteobacteria; order Pseudomonadales; family Oleiphilaceae; genus Marinobacter; species Marinobacter caseinilyticus. Next base: position 42,707 of record NZ_WUQJ01000030.1, read on the forward strand.
GCCTGGACGGAGCGCCACAATCAGGTGCTGGATGCCGGCGGCCTGCATATCGTCGGCACCGAGCGTCATGAGTCCCGTCGTATTGATAACCAGCTCCGTGGCCGTGCTGGCCGTCAGGGCGACCCGGGTTCGTCGCGCTTCTTCTTGTCGCTGGAAGATAACTTGATGCGTATTTTCGCTCCGGATCGGGTGAAGAACATCATGCAAGCCATGGGGATGAAAAAAGGCGAGGCCATCGAGCACCGCATGGTGACCAATGCCATTGAGAAATCCCAGCGCAAGGTCGAAGGTCGAAACTTTGATATGCGTAAGACACTGCTTGAATACGACGATGTCGCCAACGATCAGCGAACCGTTATTTATGAGCAGCGGAACGAAGTCATGTCGTCCGAAGACATCTCCGATATGGTCAAATCCATTCGGGAAGACGTGGTCGACGAGCTGATCAGCGAATTTATTCCCCCGCAAAGCATGCCTGAACAGTGGGATGTGCCAGGACTGGAAGCCCAACTGCAGTCGGAACTGGCCATCGATTTGCCCATCCAGACATGGTTGGACGAAGACGAAAAGCTGTTTGAGGAGAATCTTCGCCAGCGTATTCTGGACGAGGTTGTGTCGGCCTATGAGGTGAAAGAGCAAGTTGTCGGCCCAGAACCCATGCGCAACTTCGAGAAACAGGTGTTTTTGCAGGTCATGGACACGCTCTGGAAAGAGCACCTGTCGAATATGGACCATTTGCGTCGTGGCATTCATTTGCGTGGTTACGCCCAAAAGAATCCGAAACAGGAATACAAGCGCGAAGCCTTCAACCTGTTTGAATCCATGCTGGACACCATGAAGCGCGACTTCACTCGGGTGCTTTGTCATGTGAAGGTTCAGACCCAGGAAGAAATGGCCGAAGTAGAGCAGCGTCGGAAGGCAGAGCTTGACCGGCAGTTGGCAGCTGCCAAAATGCGACACGACGAAACCAGTGCCGCGAGCGACAAACCGCAAACGGGCGACAATAGCGGCGATCGTGAGGGCGCTGCGGGTCCGGAAACGTTCGTGCGACAGGACCGTAAGGTCGGTCGTAACGAGCCCTGTCCGTGTGGATCCGGGAAAAAATACAAACAGTGTTGTGGCAAGGTGAACTGAGTTCTGATTCAGTTAAATACGGACTCAACAGCCCGCACCCTGATACGTCAGGCTGCGGGTTTTTTCTTCCGACCCGGTCGGTGAAATTACACTCTGAAGGAGACTCATCATGGCGGTAGGACTGGGGCCATTACCTGACTTTTTTCCTGTGCCCGGGGTCAAACTGGGCGTCAGCAGTGCGGGTGTCAAAAAACGCGGGCGCAAAGACATTGTGGTCTTCGAGCTGGTGCAGGGCAGTCAGGTGGCCGGAATATTCACCCGCAATCAGTTTTGCGCGGCGCCAGTGACTGTGACCCGGCGTCATTTGAGTGAGAACCAGCCCCGTTACCTTCTGATCAACACCGGTAACGCCAATGCCGGCACCGGACGCCAGGGCTTGCTTGATGCCAAAGCCTGCTGTCAGGCGCTGGCATCGGTAGCGGGGGTGACTGGCTCCGAGGTATTGCCGTTTTCCACGGGAGTTATTGGCGAGCCCTTGCCAGTGGATAAAATTGTGCAGGCACTGCCGGGCGCGCTGGCAAACCTCAGTGAGTCACGCTGGGCCGACGCCGCCGAGGGCATTATGACCACAGACACCTTGCCCAAAGGTGCGACTCGCCAAGTACAACTGGGCGAACACACCGTCACGATCTCCGGTATCAGTAAAGGTGCGGGCATGATTCGCCCCAACATGGCCACCATGCTCGGGTTTATTGCCACCGACGCACGACTCGAACCGGCCTTGATGCAGTCCCTGACTACTGAGCTCGGCGATGCATCGTTCAACCGGATTACCATTGACGGTGACACCTCGACCAACGACGCCTGCATGCTGATGGCAACCGGCCAAACGGGCCCGGAAATTGGCGTCGACAGTCCTTGGTTGTCAGTGTTTCGTGCCGCCTTGCAAGACGTCTTCATGACCCTGGCTCACGCCATCGTTCGTGACGGCGAGGGCGCCACCAAGTTTGTCACCATTGATGTGGCGGGTGCGGGCAATCAACAGGAAGCGCTGGATGTCGCGTACACCGTGGCCCATTCGCCGTTGGTTAAGACAGCGCTGTTCGCATCCGATCCCAATTGGGGGCGTATTTTGGCGGCGGTAGGCCGCGCGGGCGTACCGGAACTGGATTTGGGCGCCCTTGAAATTTATCTCGGTGATGTGTGCCTGGTCCGACATGGCGGGCGAGCGGAAGATTACAGCGAGTCCCGTGGCCAAGCCGTTATGAGTCGGCCCGAGATCACAATTCATATTGACCTCAAGCGCGGCAACGTGCGCGAGCGAGTATGGACCTGTGACTTCTCTCACGACTACGTGACCATTAATGCGGAATATCGGACCTGACGACATGACAGAAGTGCATGTCGCGGTTGCTGTCATTCGGCGTCAGGGCCAGGTCCTGATTGCCCGTCGGCCGGATCACACCCACCAGGGCGGCTTGCTGGAATTTCCCGGAGGCAAGGTAGAGCCCGGTGAATCCGTCCAGTGCGCATTGGTTCGTGAAATCGCCGAGGAGACCGGCTTGACCGTTCCGGCTGCTTCGTTGTGGCCGGTGATTGGTGTCCGTCACGATTATGGCGACAAACGTGTTTTTTTGGACGTCTGGGGTACTGATGAGGCGTCGGGGCAACCGCAGGGGCGCGAAGGTCAGGACATAATGTGGCAGGCAATAGACGCCCTGCAAGATGATGAGTTTCCCGCAGCCAATCGGCCCATAATCCGGGCGCTCCGATTGCCCCGTCGTTACGCCATAACCGGTCCTTTTGGTTCGACTTCTGAGGGCTTGGCGCGATTGCAGCGGCAGTTGGATTTGCATTGCCCCGACCTGGTGTTGCTGCGCGCACCCTGGCTGAGTACCTCAGCCTATGAGTCGTTTGCACGCGACGCGTTGGTCATGTGTCGGGAAGCCGGCGTGGCGCTGATACTGCATGGTGATCCGGCGATGTTGGCCCATGTGTCAGCCGCCGGCATCCACCTTCCCTGGCGCTTGGCAGAAACGCTGCAGTGTCGGCCGGTGTCATCGAAGTGCTGGTTTTCGGTGTCGTGTCATAACGCAGCGGAAGTGGCTCATGCGGCCGATCTGAGTGCGGATTTCATTACGCTGGGTGCGGTGAAGCCGACGGCGTCCCACCCTGGGCGCCCGGCATTAACCTGGCCTGAGTTTCAGACTCTGGTTGACGCGGCGCCTCTGCCGGTATTCGCGCTCGGTGGTATGATCGACGATGACTTGGAGCAAGCGCTGGTCCATGGAGCCCAAGGCATCGCTGGCATTAGCAACTGGTGGTGAGTTGGGTTTCTGCTATGCTGGACGAAAGACAATAAACGGGAGGTTGAGTGAGCAAACTGACGCATCTGGATGACAAGGGCTCCGCTCGAATGGTGGATGTGACCAGCAAGGCGGCCACTGAGCGTGAAGCCCGGGCGGAAGCCTGGGTGCGTATGATGCCTGAAACCTTGACCATGATCATGGCGGGGGAGCACCCGAAGGGCGATGTTATTGCTGTGGCCCGCGTTGCCGGCATTATGGCTGCCAAGAAGACCCATGACCTGATTCCGCTTTGTCATGCGCTGAATCTGACGTCGGTCAAGGTTGAAATCACCTCCGACGCAGAGTCGTCGGCCATGCATATACAGACATTCTGCCGACTGACGGGTCAAACCGGGGTGGAAATGGAGGCACTGACAGCGGCCAGCATCGCCGCCCTGACACTCTACGATATGTGTAAGGCGGTCGATCGCGGCATGGTAATAGATTCGGTCAGGGTGATCGAAAAAAAGGGTGGCCGTAGCGGCCATTGGCAGGTGGCGTAGATGGATACACCAGAGCCGTTGATTGATAATTTCGGTCGTCAGGTTACATATGTCCGCGTTTCGGTCACGGATCGCTGTGACTTTCGTTGTGTCTATTGCATGTCGGAAGAGATGACCTTTTTGCCCAAGTCGGAAGTGCTTTCACTGGAAGAGTTGGAAGTGCTGGTCCGCAACCTGGTGGCGTGCGGTGTTACTAAAGTCCGACTCACCGGTGGTGAGCCTCTGGTGAGGCCGGGAGTAGTCGGTCTGGTTCAGAAAATTCGCACTCTGCCAGGACTGCGGGAGCTGTGTATGACCACCAATGGTGGTCGGTTGCAGGACTTGGCGGAACCGCTGAAAAAAGCTGGGCTTGATCGTTTGAACGTCAGCCTGGACAGCCTTGACGAAGGCCGTTTTCATGAGCTCACCCGCACCGGCCGGCTAGGCAAAGTGCTGGCCGGCATCAACGCGGCGCAAAACGCCGGGTTCGAGCACACCAAGCTCAATGCCGTGGTGATGCGAGGCCGGAACGATGATGAGATTCTGCCGCTGGTTGAGTATGCTCTGGCGCAAGACCTGGACCTCAGCTTTATCGAGGAAATGCCACTTGGGGTAATCACCGAACATGATCGTGGCGAAGCGTTTTTCTCCAGCGACGAAATCAGGACGGTCATTCGCAGCCAGTACGTCCTGGAGTCGGCCGCCGATGCCACTGGTGGGCCATCGCGTTATTATCGAGTGCCCGGCTACGACAGCCGAATAGGCTTTATCTCCCCTCACAGCCACAACTTTTGCGGTGACTGTAATCGGGTGCGCGTCACCACCGAGGGGCAGTTGTTGTTGTGTCTTGGTAATGAGCACTCAGTCGATTTGCGTGCGGTACTAAGACAAGGTTCGCAAGAGTCGGCATCGGTGGATGCCCGAGTTCAGCAAGCGTTACGAGACTCAATGGCGATCAAACCTGAGAAGCACCATTTTAATCTTGACGATGAACCTCAAATTCTGAGATTCATGAGTGTTACCGGGGGCTGACTCCGGCACCCGACCACCAATGCCTAACCGGTTTATCGAGTTGATGCTGGCATAAACGCCGTCAATGCCGACTCAAACCGGAAGGTCCGGCCGCTGAGTATGACATTGGGCAGTGCAGGGCTGCGAAAACGTTGATCGCGCTACGCCCGAGCCGTCGCTTCTGCTAAAATTCGCCGCCTATTGATTTGATACGAGGTAATGCTGTGGTCGTTCGTTATGTCGAGACCTGCCGACTACCGACGCCTTTCGGTGTCTTTGATATGCACGGCTTTGAAGAGCCGGACACCGGTAAGGAACACATTGCGCTGACGCTGGGCGAATTGGACAGCGATGAGCCTATGTTGGCGCGGACGCATTCGGAGTGCCTTACCGGTGATGTGCTATACAGCATGCGGTGTGATTGCGGTTATCAGTTGGAAGAGGCGCTGCGCAGCATTGCCCGGGAAGGGCGAGGCTTGCTGATGTACCTTCGGCAGGAGGGTCGGGGTATTGGCCTGCTCAATAAAATTCGTGCCTATCACTTGCAGGATCAAGGCGCGGATACCGTTGAAGCCAATGAACGTCTGGGCTTTGCCGCCGATTTGCGGGATTACAGCATGTGTCGCGACATGCTCGCGCATCTGGGTATCAAGCGCCTGCGGTTAATGACCAACAATCCGCGCAAAGTGGATGCGTTGACGGCGTTGGGTATCGACATCGCCGAGCGGGTGCCCTTACACGTTGGCAGAAACCCGCACAATGAACATTATCTTGATACCAAGCAAAGCAAGCTCGGGCACTGGATGGACACCCACCAGGACGACGATCCCACCGTTTAATGCCGGACAGTGCCCTCAGTGCTCTGTAGGTCAACGACTCAGCCAGACCTGAGGCTAGGGCACCGCTTTGAGCGTCAGGTGGCGCTTCATCCGCTCCAGCCGCTGTTCAATCGATGTCTGAATGCCATTGGCGTCGAGCCCGCATTCAGCCAGAAGCTCGCTGTGTTTGCCGTGATCGACGAAGCGGTCCGGCAAGCCCAGGTTTAATATTGGCTGTGTAATGCCCTCGGCATTCAAGTACTCCGCCACAGCGCTCCCGGCCCCACCTGCAATCGCGTTCTCTTCCAGCGTCACCAGCAGATTGTGTTGTGCCGCCAGCTCGCGGATGAGTGCTTCATCAAGCGGTTTCACAAATCGCATGTCAGCCACCGTGGCGTCCAATCTGTTGGCGACTTCCAGTGCCGGTGTCAGAAGGGTGCCGAAGTTCAGAATGGCAATGCTGGAACCTTCACGAATTCGGCGGCCTTTGCCTATGGCCAGAGGTGTGAGTTGCTGTTCAATGGTGGCGCCCGGTCCGGTGCCGCGCGGGTAACGAACCGCCGCCGGACCCTCGAAGGACAGTCCGGTCTGGAGTAGCTGGCGAGTTTCATTCTCATCGGAGGGCGCCATCACCAATAAATTTGGGATGCAGCGTAAGTAACTGAGATCAAAAGCACCCGCATGGGTTGGGCCGTCTTCGCCCACCAGTCCGGCGCGATCAATGGCAAACAATACATCGAGATTCTGTATTGCCACGTCGTGGATGAGTTGGTCATAGGCCCGCTGCAAAAATGTCGAGTAGATCGCCACGACCGGTTTGCTGCCATCGCAAGCCAGCCCGGCCGCCAGCGTAACCGCGTGCTGCTCGGCAATTGCAACGTCGTAGTAGCGATCTGGGAAACGTGCGGCGAACGCCACCAAATCAGAACCTTCGCACATGGCGGGCGTAATCCCGACCACCCGGGTGTCCTGTTCAGCGCTATCGCACAGCCACTGGCCAAACACATTGGCGTACTTGGGTTGTTTGGGAGTGCTGACCACGGGTGCCGGTTTGTTGGCCGGCACCGGCTCAATCTTGTTAATGGCGTGGTAGCCAATCGGATCGGCTTCCGCCTGGGCGAACCCTTTGCCTTTTTTGGTGACGACGTGCAAAAACTGAGGGCCATCCAGTTCGCGGATGTTTTCCAGGGTTTCCACCAGCAACGGCAGGTCATGACCGTCGATGGGGCCAATGTAGTTAAAGCCGAGCTCCTCGAACAGGGTGCCTGGCGAGATCATGCCCTTGAAGTGCTCTTCGGTTTTTCGGGCCAGTGCCATCAGATTGGGGGTTGCCTGCAGCACGCGCTTGCTGCCATCGCGAACCTGATTGTAAGTCCGGCTGGCCAGGAGTTTGGCAAAATAATTGGACAGACCGCCGACGTTGTGCGAAATCGACATGTCGTTGTCATTGAGGATGACCAGTAAATCGGCCCGAATATGACCGGCGTGATTGAGCGCCTCAAATGCCATGCCCGCTGTCATTGCACCGTCGCCTATGACGGCAATGCTTTTGCGGGCGATCCGCTGCATTTGGGCTGAAATAGCCATGCCCAGTGCGGCGCTGATGGAGGTGCTGGAATGCCCGACGCCAAACGTGTCGTAAGGGCTTTCTGCGCGTTTGGGAAAACCTGCCAGGCCAGTTTTTTTACGGATCGAGCCCATTCGGTCACGACGGCCGGTCAGTATTTTGTGCGGATAGGCTTGGTGGCCGACGTCCCATACCAATCGGTCTTCCGGGGTATTAAAGACATAATGCAGGGCCACGGTGAGCTCGAGTACGCCCAGTCCAGCACCAAAATGGCCTCCGGTTTGGCCAACTGACCACAATAAAAATGCGCGCAACTCGCGCGCCAGCTGAGGTAGCTGCTGCTCCGATAGCAGACGCAGCTGATCCGGTGTTTCTACCCGGTCGAGCAACGGCGTGTTGGGCCGTTGAGACGGGATTTCCTTAAAGAGGTATGTATCCTGCATCCGCTTGGGTCTTTTCCAGGTGGTTCTGCTGTATTGTCACAAACTCGTATTATACGGGATCACGGTGCCCACTTTCACACCGAATGCCAATGAATGAAGCATAGGCGGTGTGTCAGTGGGTGTGTTAATAAGTACGGGCCACCACAAAGCCGGCCATGGCCCGCAATGCATCCGCCTCCGAACCAAACCGTGTCAGGCTGCTAAGGGCTGCGTCAAGCAGCTGGTTGAGATGGGTTCGGGTGCCATCGACCCCGAGCAGTGCGGGGTAGGTGGGCTTGGCACGCGCCACGTCGGAGCCTTGAGGCTTGCCAATGACGTCTGTCTCCCCCTCGATGTCCAGGAGGTCATCCTGAACCTGGAAGGCCAGTCCCAACGCGCGCGCGTAGTCCGTTAGCGATGCCAGAAGATCGCTGTCGAGCGGGACCGCGGTCAGCGCCCCGAGTCGAACACTGGCCTCTATCAACGCACCGGTTTTACGGCGGTGCATGGTTTCCAAATGCTCCAACGTCAGTGTCTGACCCACTGCTGCCAAATCGATGGCTTGTCCGCCGACCATGCCCTGATGGCCACTGGCAATTGCCAATTCACGAATCATCGTGAGGCGCATGCGCTGGGGAAGGTCCTCTGCGTCGGCCAGCCATTCGAAAGCGAGCGCCTGCAGGGCATCACCGGCAAGTATGGCGGTGGCTTCATTGAAGGCGATGTGTGTGGTTGGTCGTCCCCGGCGCAGATCGTCATCGTCCATTGCCGGCAAGTCGTCGTGAACCAGTGAATAGGCGTGGATCAGCTCAATGGCGCAGGCGGGTATCAGCGCCGCCTGCTCTATCTGACCAACGGCAAGCGCCGCACCCATGCACAGTGCAGGGCGGATACGCTTACCACCGCCGAGAACACTGTAACGCATGGACTCACCCAGCAAGGACGGTTGTATGTCATGAAAAGACAGACGCCGGGTCAGTTCGGCATCGGTCTGGGCTCGACAATGGGTGATGAAGGTTGAATCCACCATCGTTGCGTCAGACATCAGGCCGGCTCGTCCGGATTGAAGGGGCGAGCTTCCAGGGTGCCATCGCTGCGTTCTGTTAGCTGCTCAACGCGTTGCTCCGCGGATTTAAGCGCCTGCTGGCATTCCCGTGTGAGTCTGACGCCACGCTCAAATGCGGTCAGGGACTGTTCCAGGGACAATTCGCCCTGTTCGAGATCGCGTACCAGTGCTTCGAGCTCGTTGAGCGATTTCTCAAAGTCTGCGGTGGAAGTTGAGCTTGGTTGATCGGCCATGGTGACGGGCCTCCGGTGGTTGCACGGGTTTTGCCGGAGTATACCAGAGCAGGTCGGGTAAACAGACCGTCCGGCGTGGATTCAGCTATTCTGTATCCGGGCACGGGTGCAAATGCGTTCCCGGGTATGAATCATCAGGGGAGGTACGACCATGTGGCAGGGTAAGGAGCGGCGGCAGTTTTACCGGGTGGAGGACCGTGTCGCGCTGCGTTTTACCCGGTTGCACGATGATCAGTCGGTGTCCTCGGAGCTCGCTCGGCTATCCCTGCACAACCGTATCATGGCGTTAAATCAGGAGTTGGAGCATGAATTGTCAGTGCTTGCCGAGCAGTCTCCGCGTATTCATCACATCGCTCAGCTGCTGAACGAAAAACTGACGCTGGGGATGAGCGCACTCACGATGAAAGGCTACCCCGACGAATCGGCACTGAAGCAGACCGCGATCAACCTGAGTGCCAGCGGTCTGGCGTTTGACGTGGACGAGTGGGTTAAAACCGGCGAGCGGTTGCTGGTGGATGTGGTGTTTTATCCTGAAGGAGAACACTTTAGCGCCATTGTCCGGGTCATCGATTCCGATACCACCGGCGATGGCTATCGTTTGCGAACGGATTTTGAACGCTTGCCGGAGCATGATCGTGAGCGTTTGGTACGACATATTCTGACTGTGCAATCCCGCCGTATCCGGGAACTACGGGGCGTTTCCGGCCAGGGTGGCCCGAGCGAAGCTTAGGAGCCGGGCCAACGCATTACCCCGATAGCGGCTTGCGGATGAGCATCGAGGCCTTGCCCCGGGACCGATGAGAGCGATGCTCACCGGCTTGATGGGCGCCTCCAGCTGAATTGTTGGTGTTGCCCCGGTTGCCCCTCCGGCAGCCAGTTTTGCTCCGTCACCACAATCTGGCCTTGAGTATCGACCGTCACAATCGTGGTGGCGCGGGTGCCATAGTCGCGCCCACGAATGAATGGCGACGACAGAAACCGTTCCATCGCCAGGCCGACGCCGGTGTCGGGCAAACAGTGGTCCGGTGCCGGCGTGTCATCCTGCAATTGCGCGACCAAAGTGGCGTGAAGCGTCTCAGTCTGGTGCCGGCGCGTCTGCGCCAGTGTCCGACCTACCGAATCTCTGAGTTTCAGTAGTTTTGGCCAGGGGCTTTGCAGCAAATGGTTGCTCAGGCCGTACAGCCCCCGATGAAGGTTTCGGCCCGGATGGGCATCGCGATTGCTGAAATACCAGCCTGCCTCCGGCGACAGTGCAACCAGGTTAAAACCCGCATAGCGACCGGCATTCTCTCGTAGCTGCCGGTTCAGCTCTGGCTGTGATTCGGTGAGCGCCAGCAGGGGCAAGGCACCGCGGGACGGTCCCGATGTTATCTCGCCGCCGCCCCGGACGTTGGTTACCGCCGCGACGGCACCCTCTCGGGACACCGCAAGCCAGGTGCCCCCCGACAATTGGTCTTGACCGGCCAGTACGTCGGGTTCGCGCCACCAGTGCATGGCCGTGGTCGGGCGGGCAAAGAATTCATCGCGGTTGGCGGCCACCACTAATGGAAACTGGGGGTGCCGGGCAACGGCAAATAGAATCAGACACATACCATGGCGCCTATCGAAGGTTGGTGGGGCGATTCTGGCGTTTTTAAGGGCTTGAGGGCAAGAGCGTATCGGTCGTTGCCGGTAATAATCTGCCGTGCGCTTGTGTATCATAGCGGCTCAAATTTGGTTGCCAGGATCGGTCATGTCTCTGCTGTTGTTGCTTGCCGTCTACCTTTCCCTGGGCGCCGTTGCTGGTGTGTTGGCCGGGATGCTCGGTATCGGCGGTGGCCTGGTGATTGTGCCGGTGTTGATCTTCAGTTTTGATATGCAGGGTGTGAGTCCGGAAATTGCCGCCCACCTGGCGGTGGGAACCTCGCTGGCCACCATTATTTTCACCTCGATCAGCTCCATTCTGTCTCATCACGCACGGCATGCAGTGCGCTGGGATATTTTCAGGCCCATGATGATGGGCATTGTGCTTGGCGCTGCGCTGGGGGCATGGACGGCGTCATTGCTCAGCGGCGCCGCGTTGGAACTGATCATTGGTGTGTTTGTGCTGCTGGTGGCGATAAAAATGCTGCTGGATGTGAATCCGCCGCCCGGTCGCGCCGTCCCTGGCAGCATGGGGCTGGGCGCCGCGGGTGCCAGCGTTGGCTGGGTTTCGGCGATTTTTGGTATTGGCGGTGGCACTCTGACCGTGCCGTTCCTCAGTTGGTGCAACGTGCGCATGCAGCACGCCGTGGGTACGTCAGCGGCCTGCGGGTTGCCGATTGCATTGGCCGGTTCGTTGACCAATGTGGCAACTGGGTGGCAGGCAACGACCTTGCCGGAGTACAGTCTGGGGTTTGTTTATGTGCCCGCCCTTGTTGGCGTGGCAATTACCAGTGTAATTTTTGCACGTTTTGGCGCGGCGCTTGCCCATCGTCTGGATGCTCGCCTGCTGAAACGGATCTTTGCGGTGCTATTGGTTATTATCGGCATTCGTTTCCTGACCTGAACAGAGAGTGTATTGATGCTTCGTCACCCCCAGTTTGACCCCGTTGCGCTGTCGCTAGGACCGCTAAAAATCCACTGGTACGGCCTCACCTATCTGGTGGGTTTCCTGGTGGGTTGGTGGTTGGGACGACTTCGAACACGCAAGCCCTGGTCGCCAATCACCGAAATACAAATGGGCGATCTTTTGTTCTATATTGCGCTTGGCGTAATTTTGGGCGGCCGTTTCGGGTATGTGATTTTTTACAATTTTGAGCAGTTTCTGGCCGACCCCTTATGGCTCTTGCGGGTGTGGGAAGGCGGAATGTCCTTCCACGGTGGGCTTATCGGTGTGATGTTGGCAATCTGGTGGTTTGGTCGCAAGGTTGGCCGGACTTTTTTCCAGATTGCCGATTTTGTGGCGCCGTTGGTACCGGTTGGTCTCGGGGCGGGTCGAATTGGCAATTTCATAAACGGCGAACTGTGGGGCAAGCCCACGGATGTGCCTTGGGGAATGGTGTTTCCCCAGGCGCCGGATGCACTGGCTCGGCACCCTTCTCAGTTGTATCAATTTGCGCTTGAAGGTGTGCTGTTCTTCATCCTGTTGTGGTGGTTTTCGTCCAAGCCGCGGCCGAGAATGGCGGTCAGTGGTTGTTTCCTGTTGCTGTACGGCATTTTCCGGTTTGCCGTTGAATTCGTGCGGCAGCCGGACCCGCAATTGGGGTATCTGGCCTTCAATTGGCTCACCATGGGCCAGGTATTGTCTTTCCCGATGATTCTGGCCGGGATAGTTATGATGATGGTCGCTTACAGGGGAGCGAAAAATGAAAGCCTATCTTGATTTGATGCGGGACGTGGTCGATAACGGCACCGACCGGGGTGATCGCACGGGTGTAGGTACCCGATCTGTGTTCGGGCGACAAATTCGGTTTAATCTCGCCGACGGCTTCCCTCTGGTGACTACCAAGAAAGTGCATGTTCGCAGCATTATTTATGAACTGCTCTGGTTTCTCAACGGCTCAACCGACAACCGCTGGTTGCAGGAGCGTAAGGTCAAGATCTGGAATGAGTGGGCTCTGGAGGACGGCGACCTCGGTCCGATCTATGGTAAGCAGTGGCGCAGTTGGCAGTGCCCGAATGGAGACGTGGTCGACCAGATAAGTGAAGTGATCCGCCAGATCCGCACCAAACCGATGTCACGACGACTGATCGTGTCCGCCTGGAACCCGGCCGAACTGCCCGATGAATCAATGAGTCCACAGGCCAACGTCGAAAATGGCAAGATGGCTCTGGCGCCCTGCCACTGCCTGTTTCAGTTCTACGTTGCCAAGGGTCGGCTGTCCTGTCAGCTATATCAGCGCAGTGCCGATCTGTTTCTTGGTGTGCCGTTCAACATTGCCTCTTACAGTCTCCTGACCCATATGATTGCCCAGCAGTGCGATCTTGAGGTCGGTGAGTTTGTCCACACGTTCGGGGACTGCCATCTCTATCAAAACCACCTGACCGATGACATCGTGTTTGAGCAATTAAACCGCAGCCCGCGGGCCTTGCCTAAATTGGCGATTCAACGCAAACCGGAGTCGATATTCGACTACACCCTGGAAGACTTTGTATTTGAGGGGTATGAGCCGTATCTGGCGATTAAGGCACCGATCGCCATTTGAAGGCAGTGCACCGGCTACCCCAGTCCTAACGAAAGAGAGAGGTCGAATGCGAAAGGCACTGATTGTGGCCATGGCCCGTAACCGGGTCATCGGCCGGAACAACGCATTGCCCTGGTATTTACCCGGTGATCTGCGTTACTTCAAGCAGGCAACCATGGGCAAGCCCATTATCATGGGGCGAAAAACCTGGGATTCCATCGGTCGGCCGTTGCCGGGGCGGCTCAACATTGTCGTTACCAGAGACCCGGATTGGCAGGCACCCGCAGGTGCAGTCCGTGAGCTCACGCTGCAACAGGCATTCGTTCGAGCGGAAGCGCAGGCCGAGATAGAAGGTGGCGACGAAGTGATGGTGATTGGTGGCGGGCAGATATACGCCGAAGCACTGTCGCAAATCGACCGTATGTACCTGACTCAGGTGCACGCGGAGGTGGAAGGCGATGCTTACTTCCCGGAAATCAACTGGGATGAGTGGGAAGAAATCGGACGGGAAAATTTCTCCGCGTCCGATAACAATCCATACGACTACAGTTTTGTGATCTATCAGCGCTTGGCGTCAGTCTGACGTGGTGGGCGCTTGCCGCCTGCAGGTGGCTTGCCACGACCGCCAGGCCTGGGGCCGCCCTTGCCCGGACCTTTCTTGAAGCCGGGCTTGTGGCCACCCGGACGGTTGGGGCGACGACCATCGTTGTTATCGCGGCCGCGACGTTCCGGGGACGGAATTGGCAAGGCCGCCGGCTGTTCAAGTGGCAGCGCGCCTGGTTGGGCGGTTTCCATCCAACAGGCCAGGGCGCCAGCCAGAACTGCAATATCAACGTTATTGCGTTCGGCAATGCCGTTCAGTAATTCCACTGCTTTTGGCTGCTTGCCGTCCTCGGCAAAGGTCATCAGCTGAGCTTCAAACTGCTCTTCCCGCATTTTCTGCAGGTCGACCGGCGAAGGCAATTGATAGGACTCCATAGGGGAGTTGGTCGCCCGTTCAAGGGTTCTCAGCCAGCTACGCTCCCGCGGTGTCACCAACAGAATGGCTTTGCCTTCGCGTCCGGCACGGCCGGTTCGGCCAATACGGTGGATGTAGGCTTCGGTGTCGTACGGCACGTCGTAGTTGATGACGTGCGTGATGCGGGGCACATCGAGGCCTCTGGCCGCTACGTCAGTGGCCACAACGATGTCTTTCTTGCCACGCTTCAGATCTTCAACGGTCTGTTCCCGTTGACGCTGATTCAGATCGCCATTCAGGGGCGCAACGGAGTGCCCCCGGGCTGACAGTTTCTCGGCCAGCAAGGTCGTTTCGGCTTTCGTGCGCACAAAAATAATGGTTGCATCAAAAGGTTCGACTTCAAGAATGCGGGTGAGGGCATCCAATTTGCGCTCGGCATAGATCGGCAGCACATACTGGGTGGTACGAGCGACGGTTTTGGTCTGATTCTCGATTTTTACTTCGACGGCATTGCTCAGGTAGGTCTGCGCCACCTTGCGAATGGGGCCCGGCATCGTCGCAGAGAATAGCGCGCGCTGGCAATTTGCGGGTGTGGCAGCAAGAATGGCTTCCACATCGTCAATGAAACCCATGCGAAGCATCTCATCAGCTTCGTCCAACACCAGCGACTTCAGGGTGTCCAGCTTCAGGGTACCGCGACGCAAGTGGTCAAGCGTTCGCCCTGGTGTGCCAACAATTACCTGGGCGCCGCGCTTGAGCGCTTTCAATTGTGGGTAAAAGTCCTGGCCGCCGTAAATAGGCAGTACCTGAAAACCACGAATCTTGCTGGCGTAGGTGCTAAAGGCTTCGGCCACCTGGATGGCAAGCTCCCGCGTCGGTGTCAGCACCAGAATTTGTGCTTCTTTGGCTTTGTGATCAATGCGGCTGAGCAGCGGTAGTGCAAAGGCGGCGGTTTTACCCGTGCCAGTCTGCGCGGTGCCCAGTAGATTATCACCGTTCAGTAGCAGCGGAATCGACTGCGCCTGGATGGGGGACGGCTTTTCGTAACCTACCGCGACCACGGCTTCAAGTACGGCCGGATCAAGGCCGAGATCGGCAAAAGACAATTCAGACATTAATGTACTCGGAATTCTGGGGAGGAGGAGCATCGCAAGGCAATGCGTTAGTGACGGGTATGGTAGTTGATTTGGCCGATATTTGATAGGCAATATTTGCGGTTAGTGTGTACGCACTTGCTCTGACCCGGGATGAGCCACCTATCCGCTCGGAAGGTGAGATCACCGACACTGCACCTGACCGCTGACCGAAGGTGTATAGTTTGCACGGGCCAATGGCGTTTGCGAGGCGGGCACTTATAAAGCTTTATTGGGGCCAGGTATAAAACGATGACGAATTGAGGAAACTCCGTGAAAGCAATGGATACAATAAAAGTGCTGGTCGCCAGCGTAATCTCGGTGGTGGTGATGGTGGGTGTGGCCCGGTTCTCTTACACACCCATGATCCCCGAGATGGTTGAGGCACTGGGGCTGAGCAAATCCGTGGTGGGCATGCTGGCGACGGTGAATTACGCCGGTTACCTCACCGGTGCACTGCTGATCACCCGGATCAGCAGTCTTGATCTCAAGGTAAAGCTTTACCAACTCGGGCTTGTGGTCGCAGTGGTTTCGACGGTGCTTATGGGTTACACCACGGACGTGTGGTTGTGGTTTGTCTTGCGCTTTGTTTCCGGGCTGAGCACTTCAGCGGGCATGCTCCTAGGCGCCGGGCTGCTGATGAGCTGGCTGATTAAGAATAATCAAAAAGCTGAACTTGGAGTGTTCTTTTCCGGCATCGGGCTCGGGATTGTCCTGACGGCAGTGGTGGCACAGCTGATCAAGGACGCTTTCACCTGGGATCAGCAATGGGTGGTTTATGGGCTTGTGGCATTGGTGCTGCTGGTACCAGCCTGGCGCTGGATGCCGGATTACCGCGCCTGCACTTTGCCGCGAACCGGGGGCAAAGATGCGCCAGAGGAGCGGAGCCGCTTCATTCGCATTCTGCAGCTGGCCTATTTTTGTGCTGGCGTGGGTTATGTTGTGACGGCCACGTTTTTGGTCGCCATCGCCGAGTCTATGCCGGCGCTCAGCGGCCACGGCTGGCTCATCTGGCTCATTGCCGGTCTCGCGGCTACGCCGGCCTGCTGGCTCTGGGATGTGTTCTCGCGCCGTTGGGGGCAGTGGCTGGCACTGTATCTGGCTTATACCCTTAATGCCGTGAGTATCCTGATGCTGATCCTCAACACTAGTATGGCCAGTGTGATGCTCAGCGCCGTGATTTATGGCGCCAGCTTCATCGGTATTGTCAGTATGATGTTGGCCATGGTCGGGCGGGTGTTTCCTGAAAACCCGTCCCGGCCCATGAGCCGGCTGACGTTCAGCTATGGTACCGCCCAGATGCTGGCGCCCGCCGTGGTGGGTTATCTGGCCGACGTGGAAGGCAATTACACCAACGGCCTCTGGCTAACGCTGGTTGTGATGGCGCTCGGTGTCGTGGTGTTGCATCTGGCGCGCAAAGCCGAGCAGCGAGCCCAGGGAGCACCCGCGCTGGGCTCAGGATAGCGATTGGGAAGCGGGTGTTCGGGCGCGTTTATTCTATTTCGCTTACGGCATCGCTGACAGCGCTCGACCCCCGCAGTCCTCCGAAACGTTTGTAGAACTTCTCTCCTGGACCTGGCAGAGGGCCGGAAGCATTCTCCAGGATGTCGTCCAGCCACTGCTCGGCCCGCGCATAGATTTTACGGTAAAGATTGCGGCAAAGCTGCTTGGCGCTACGGCCTTCCCAGTCTCCTGGTAACAATTCATCGGGCAGTAGCGGATCCCGCAGCAGAATCTTGCGGTACTCGTGAATGAGCAGGATTCGAAGAATCAAGCACTGCTCCGGGTTGAGTGTATCTTCCGACTGCAACTCGCGCCACAGCGGGCGGAACTGACTCAGGAAGCGCCGGTAGCGGCCCCCGAGCTCATCCAGATTCCAGCTCTCGCGAACCTGCAGGCGGAGTGCCCGTGGGCTTTTCTGCTCCATGGGCAGGGTCTGCATCACGATGGTGTCTTCCAGGGCGCCCCATTCCTGCAGCATGGGGATCAGTTCGCTGCGGGTATATCGTGGATGCTCCATCAGGCCCGGGGCCATGCTGCCAAAGCTGAGCCACTTCAATTCCTCCCGGACTTTCTGGCGAAGCTCCGGAGACAACTGATTCAGGTACACCAAACACCAGCTGCCGCTCCACTCTTCTGTATCGAGATTGTAAACATGTTGGAACGCCTGCTCAAAGCGGCGCAGTCCGGGACCAGTGAGGCTGTAATAACTGCGGCGCCCCACCTTTTCCGTTTGCAGCCAGGACTCCTGCGCCAGGCGATACACCGAAGTACGCACCAGCCGTTGGCTAATGCCCATGGGTTCTACCAGTTTCATCAAGCTGCCAAGCCAGACATTGCCGCCACGTGGAACGATAGCGTCGCCATAGATGGTAATGATGAGAGAGCCAGCCCGGAGGGGCCGCTTCTTCTGAAAGTTGTGGACGAGTAGTTCTAGTTGGCTTTTTGCAGTCATGGCCTAGGGTTCGCAAATAGGTTCAGTGAAACACGTTGTCCGTATTATGCGGTTCTTGCGTGTCAGGTAAAGGCTTGTCTCTCTGATCACTGTGCTGGCGCCTTTGACAGGCGTCAGCTTTACTTAAAGAGCTTTGGGTGGGTGCCCCTAAATCGGTTGACATGGAAGTTATGATACAATAACTTCGTTTTGTATTCTTCATCGGTATCGAATTATACTGAGGGCGAATAATCAAGTTTGATGAAATCACGGATGAAGTAATAAAAAACAACCAGACAACGGGCGAAAGTCTGAATCATATGGCGCGAAGGTCCTGAAAAGCTTTCAAACGTTGTTTTGCTTCTGAGACATGATGGGGGTAACTCAGGCCCCGCACAATTCGGGAGAATAAAAACAATGCTTAAGACAATGATGCGTCGCGCAGGAAAATGCGCAGCAGTTGCTGCTGCCGCTCTCATGATGATGAGTGTTCAGGCGGCTGAGCCAATCAAGATCGGGTCGTTCCTGTCGGTTACTGGCCCGGCATCCTTCCTTGGCGACCCCGAACTTAAAACGCTTGAGATGTACATCGAAAAAATCAATGAAGAGGGCGGTGTTCTGGGGCGTCAGTTGGAGCTGATCCATTATGACGACGTCGGCAATGCCTCTTCTGCCCGTAACTTCGCCAGCCGTCTGATTCGCTCGGACCAGGTTGATATCATTGTTGGCGGCAGCACCACCGGTGCCACCATGGCAGCGGCGCCTTTGATCGAGCAGGCGCAGGTTCCCTTTATATCGCTGGCGGGTGCGGTGGTAATTACCACACCGGTGAAGAAATGGGTGTTCAAAACGCCGCAGTCTGACCGTATGGCCGCTGAGCGCATTCTGTCCGACATGAAAGATCGCGGCATCACCAAAATCGGTCTGATTTCGGGAACGGGCGGGTTTGGTAGTTCCGGCCGGACCCAAACTCTGGAAGTGGCAGGGCTGCTTGGCATTGAAGTACTCGCCGATGTGACCTACAGCGGATCTGATACAGACATGACCGCCCAACTGACCAATATCCGTAACACAAAGGGCATTGAAGCGGTTCTGAATTTCGGTTTTGGTCAGGGCCCGGCTATTGTGACCCGCAACTACGCTCAATTGGGCATGGGGCTTCCATTCTATCAGTCTCATGGGGTAGCGTCTGACAGCTTCCTTGAGCTGGCCGGTTCTTCTGCGGAAGGCCTTCGTCTGCCAGCGTCACCGCTGCTGGTTCCGGACTCGCTGCCTGATAGCGATCCA
Source organism: Marinobacter caseinilyticus (assembly GCF_011074955.1). GTDB lineage: Bacteria > Pseudomonadota > Gammaproteobacteria > Pseudomonadales > Oleiphilaceae > Marinobacter > Marinobacter caseinilyticus. Next base: position 61,685 of record NZ_WUQJ01000030.1, read on the forward strand.
CAGAAAGCCGTGGTTCAGAACTATAAATCTGAGTACGAGGCGCGCTGGGGTTCCAAGGTTTCAACCTTTGGTGCCTATGCCTACGACGGTCTTATGCTGGCGGTACGGGCGATTGAAACGGCCGGTTCTACCGAACCCGAAGCTGTTCGGGAGGCTCTGGAAAATATCAAGGGCTATGTTGGGGTCACTGGGGAGTTCAACATGTCTCCGAACGACCACAATGGCCTCAGCGCAGATTCCTTCCGCATTCTGGAAGTGCAGAATGGCGAGTGGAAGCTGATTAACTGATATCCCTTTCACCTGTCTCACGGCTGGCGGCTGCCCCGGTGGGTAGGTCGCTAGCCGATGTTCGGCTGGAACCACCGCTATGCTCTCAGAATTCTTACAGTATCTATTCACTGGGATCACTATCGGCGCAACCTACGCCCTGATAGCCCTGGGCTTCACCCTGATTTACAACTCCAGCCATGTCATCAACTTCGCCCAAGGCGAATTTCTGATGATTGGAGGTATGGCGACGGTGTCTATGGCGGCCATGGGTGTCCCCATGGTGCTGGCGATCGTGTTGGCGATCATTCTGGCGGGCGTGCTGGGGATTGCCCTTCAGCGCTTCGCCATCGCACCGGCCAAACAGGCCGACGTAGTTACCCTGATTATTATTACCATTGGTGCGTCCATCTTTATTCGCGGAATTGCCCAGTTGGTCTGGGGCAAGGAATACCACGTGATGCCGAATTTCAGTACCAATGAGCCGATCGAGGTGTTTGGTGCCGTGCTGAACAGCCAAAGTCTCTGGGTTTTGGGTGTCGGTGCGGTGCTGGTCGTTGCTCTGGTGTTGTTCTTTACCAAGACCCTGATTGGCAAAGCCATTCTGGCAACATCCATGAACAAGGAGGCCGCACGCCTGGTTGGTATACGTACTCAGATGGTGCTAATGCTGGCCTTTATGTTGTCGGCTCTGCTGGGTTCCGTGGCTGGGATTGTGGTGGCACCTATCACCTTCACGTCTTACGACATCGGTATCATTCTAGGACTCAAGGGCTTCGTGGCCGCCGCCATTGGTGGCCTGGGCAGTGGGGTTGGTGCTGTCGTCGGTGGCCTGTTGCTCGGAATTGTTGAAGCTATGTCGGCAGGCTATATCTCATCCGATTACAAGGACGCGGTGGCGTTTTCCATGATACTGCTGGTGCTCTTCTTTATGCCGCGGGGATTGTTTGGCGCCAAGATAGTGGAGCGCGTGTGATGTTGAACGGTGTTATGCAGTCGCGCCTCCGGGGACTGATTATCCTGGCGCTTATCTTGATGGTTTTACCTGTTTTTTTTGGTAATCCATTCCACTATGAGCTGGCCACCCAGGTAGCGATTATTGCCGCTACCGTTGTCGGCCTGAACCTTCTGGTCGGCTTTGCCGGCCAGATCAGTCTCGGTCATGCCGGGTTCTTCGGTCTTGGCGCCTACTTTACGGGCATTGCGACCGGGACTTACGGCTGGTCTTCTGTCCCCGCGCTCATGGCCGGCGCAATTGCAGTCGGCATTGTTGCCTGGATAGTGGGCCGTCCGATCCTGCGCCTGAAGGGCCATTACCTGTCCATGGCAACCCTCGCGGTAGGATTCATTATTGCCATCATCCTGAACAATGAGCGGGCCATTACCGGCGGTCCCGACGGCATGTCGGTCCCGGCTTTTGAAATATTCGGGTGGGAGCTCAGTTCTTTTGGCCGGTATTCGCTGTTCGGGCTTGATATTTCGGGAGTTCAAGCCTGGTATATGTTTGCCAGTGTGGTTCTTCTAGTGGCGGTGTGGTTTGCCCTGAACCTTATTGAATCACCCATCGGCCGGGCTTTACGTTCCGTGCACGGCTCGGAAGTGGCTGCCAGCGTGGTGGGAGTGAATACAGCAAAGTACAAAAGCCTCGTGTTCGTGATTTCCGCCATCTATGCAAGCGTGATGGGCAGCCTCTACGCTCACTTTCAGGGATTTATTACCCCGGCGGTGGCAAGCTTCGAATTCTCCATTCTCTTTATCACTATGGTTGTCCTTGGGGGCATGGGATCCACTTTTGGCGTGATTCTGGGTGCCGTCGTACTGAAACTTCTGCCGCAGGTTCTGGCGGATTTTCAGGAACTGGAAACAGTGATGTTCGGCCTCATCCTGATGCTCACCATGATTTTCATGCCCAAAGGGCTGCTCCCGACCCTGACCGCAGTGGTATACAAAAGAAGGCGAAGGAAAGCGGGAGGTACGGCATGACAGCGCTGATTGAAGTGAAAGAGCTGGATAAAGCTTTTGGTGGCGTTCATGCGGTTGAAGGGGTCAGCTTCGCGGTAAACGCCGGGCAGGTCTATTCAGTCATCGGCCCGAATGGTGCCGGCAAGACCACGTTGTTCAATCTGATCACAGGCCTCTATACCCCGTCGAAGGGTGAGATTCTGCTCAACGGCGAGAGTACTGTCAGGCTGGCGCCGAACCAGCTCGCAGAACGGGGCATGTGCCGGACCTTTCAGCAGATGCAGATCTGCATGAACATGACCGCCATCGAGAACGTGATGCTTGGCCGGCACCTTCAGCTCAAGAGCAGTCTGTTCACCACGCTGTTCCGGCTGCCGTCCTTGCGGCGCAACGAGACTGTCGCCCGGAATCGCGCGGCTGAGTTGATGGAGTACGTCGGGTGTGGAGACTACCTGGCAGCGGAAGCCCCGGCGATGTCCTATGGGGGGCTCAAGCGGCTTGAAATTGCCCGGGCCCTGGCAGCCGAACCCAAGGTCATTCTTCTGGACGAGCCAGCGGCCGGCCTGAACGCCACAGAAACCGCGGCACTGGAAGAATTGATCCGGAAAATTGCGGAGCAGGGCATAACCGTGATGCTGGTTGAGCACGATATGAAACTGGTTATGGGAATATCCGACCGGTTGCTGGTGCTTAACTATGGTCGCGTTCTGGCCGAGGGTACACCAGAGGAAATCCGTCAGAACCCTGATGTTATTGCCGCCTATCTGGGTGGCTGAGCAAGGAAACATTTCACATGAGCGAGCAACACACTGAAATGGCGCCTGCCCAGCCACACAGCGAGCAGGCCGTTCACATTATCGTCCGGGAGCATCAGGCGCTTTGGCGGATACTGGATCTGCTGGACCAGATTCTCAGCGATATGAATGTCAACGAACAGCGTCCGGACGAGCGGGTGTTCAATAGCATTTTTGACTACATTCAGCACTTCTCGCAGCGGGTCCATAGCACGCCTACGGACATCGAACTTTACAAGCGGCTCAGTGAGAAATCCCCCGAGACGGCACCCCTGCTGGAGAAACTGGCCAAGGGCTACCTGATCGGGCATGAAAAACTGCAGGAATTGCGCAAGCTGCTGGCAAACTGCGTGGAGTGCTGGCCGGAAGGGCGCGAGGAGTTCAGCCATGCCCTGGCCCGTTTTACCGAAGCCTTGCGCAAGCACATTCGCAAGGAAGAGGGTGTGGTCATTCCCCGAGCCCGGAAATTGCTGACCGAGGAAGACTGGCAGCACATTGTTGAATTCCGGGATGTAGAGAATGATCCGTTGTTTGGCGAACGGGTCCGGGAAGAGTTCCGGGAATTACGCCACCGGATTGTCAGCTACACCCCGGAACAGTTCGGAGGGCTCGGTCTCAAGCACGCGGAGCGAGTAACGGCGCCTCACGCAAGGCAGGAGCTGCTGTCCATTAAGGGGCTTGTTACCTCCTACGGCCAGATTGAGGTTCTGCACGAGGTGGATATCCAGATCAACAGTGGCGAGATCGTATCTCTGGTAGGCGCCAACGGTGCCGGCAAATCAACATTGTTGATGACCATTTCCGGGCTACAGCCGACCGAACGGGGCTCCATAACCTTCAGAGGCAGAGATCTGGCGAAAGTCAGTACCGATCAGCGAGTGGCCGAAGGCATTGTGCAGGTGCCTGAGGGTCGGCAGGTTTTCAAAGATCTCAGTGTCCACGACAACCTCCTGCTGGGTGCGTATACCCGGGGCAAGACGCCCGAAGTTATGGATGATCTGGAGCGCATGTACACCAAGTTCCCCATACTTCGACAGAAACGCCATAACCTAGCCGGTGAGCTTTCCGGAGGCCAGCAACAGATGCTTGCCATTGGACGGGCGCTGATGGCCAAGCCCAGACTGCTGCTACTGGATGAACCCAGCATGGGCCTTGCGCCGTTGATTATTGAAGAGATCTTCAACATCGTAAAGGAGCTGAAGGAAGAGGGTATTACCATCTTTCTGGTAGAGCAGAATGCTTCCCAGGCACTGGCATTGGCAGATCGCGGTTATGTCCTTGAAACCGGGCTGGTGGTGATTGAAGGGACTGGCCGGGAACTACTCAGCAATGAAAAAGTTCGTGAGGCGTACCTTGGCATGTGATGTTCCAGAATGAGGTCCGGAAGCAGGGGCCTCAGGGCTTCAAACATGGTTTATCTCCTTACCGGCCAATTGGGCGCGAATGAGGGTAGGACGGCCAGTATCCAGCGCCTTGATCAGTTCGGCCTGTTTTCCCCGGATGCCTTCGACCGCCTGCTCCCGCACGGGTCCAAAACCCCGCACGTCGGCTGGTAGTTCTGCCAGTTGTAGGAAGGTTTCGTAGTTGCCGGCGTTGAGCTCCCGGCCAATTCGGGCCACCAGGTTCTGATAGTCTTTCAGCATAGCGCGGTCGAGCTTCCGATCTGCTGAGTAACGGAACGGATCCGCCACGGTTCCGCGCAGGCTGCGAAATTTTGCCAGCAGTCGGAAGGCCCGAAACATCCGGGGGCCGAACCGGCGTTTTTTCGGCCGCCCCTGCGCATCGGTTTTGCCATTCAGCAGTGGCGGGGCCAGGTGGAAATGGACCTTGAAGTCACCTTCGAAGTTTTCATGCACTTCTTTCATGAAGTCAGTTTCCGCGAACAGCCGGGCCACTTCGTATTCATCCTTGAAGGCCATTAAGCGATACAGTTGCTGCGCTGCGGCCCGGGTCAGGAGCAGGTTCGTCTGTCCCAGGGTTTCCTCGGCGTTCCGCACTGTGGCAACACTGGTCCGGTACTGGTCGGCCCACTGTCGGTTCTGATAGTTAATCAGATGCCGGTAGCGGGTCTCTATGAGCCCATCCAGGGTTGGCTCGGCTTTGATATCGACAGTCTGCGCATTATCGGTGTCCAGAAGGTCTGTTACCACGCTCAGATCAACCGCGGCCAGACGGCCCCAGCCGAAGGCTTCCTTGTTGCGATCGATGGCGACGCCATTGAGCTCGATGGCCCTCATCAAAGCAGACTCGGACAGCGGCAGAAGCCCTTTCTGCCAGGCAAAGCCGAGCATCATCACGTTGGAGAACACAGTGTCGCCCATCAGTTTCTCGGCGATGCCATTAGCGTCGAGCTGGTCAAAATGGTCGTCGCCAACGGCATCCCGCAGCAGGCTCAGTCGCTTGTCGGCCTTCATGTCAGCATCGCGGTAGAGCACGTAATCGGCGGTGGGCAGTTCCGCTTCGTTGGCCACAATTCGGGTGTGATTCGGCCTGAGCACACTCAGGGCTTTTTGGGACGATGCTACCACCAGGTCACAGGCGATAACCGCATCGGCCTGGCCATTGCTGATTCGCACCTGATGCAATTTGTCCGGGGACGGTGCCATGCGCACATAGCTCAGCACGGTGCCGCCCTTCTGGGCGAAGCCCATGAAATCCAGCACCGAAGTGCCGCGGGATTCCAGATGCGCGGCCATGGTGATCAACTGGCCCACGGTGACGACGCCGGTACCGCCCACACCACCCACGAGAAGGTCATAGGAGCCAGCCAGCTCCGGCAGTTCGGGTGTCGGCAGGCCAGCCAATTTGCTGGTCAGTACCGACCCGGTGTCCAGACCCCGGGACTTACGCAACTGCCCGCCTTCAATAGTCACAAAACTTGGGCAGAAACCGTTGAGGCAAGAATAGTCCTTGTTGCACGAGAATTGGTCGATCTTGCGTTTACGACCCAACTCGGTTTTGCGAGGTACGACCGAAAGACAGTTGGATTGCACCGAGCAATCGCCGCAACCCTCGCATACGTGGTGGTTGATAAACACTCGCTTGGCTGGATCCGGGAACTGGTTCCGCTTGCGTCGCCGGCGCTTTTCAGCGGCACAGGTCTGGTCGTAGATCAGCACGGTACACCCGGGAATATCTCGCAACTCTCGCTGAACAGTATCCAGCTTGGAGCGGTCGTGAAAGGAGACACCCTTCGGGAACAGGTCCTTCTGCTTGTCGTACTTTTCCGGTTCGTCACTGAGCACCGCGACCCGGCGAACGCCCTCGGAAGTGACCTGCTGGGCAATCATTGGGACGCTGATCTTGCCATCCACCGGTTGGCCTCCGGTCATGGCTACGGCATCGTTGAACAGAATCTTGTAGGTAATGTTAGTGCCCGCAGCCACCGACTGGCGAATGGCCATGGACCCGGAGTGGAAATAGGTGCCCTCGCCCAGATTCTGAAACACGTGGGGGTTTCCGATATAACGGCTCTTGCCAATCCAGTTGACCCCTTCACCACCCATCTGGATGAGAGACTCCGTTTTCCGGCCCATCCAGGAGGCCATGAAGTGGCAACCAATGCCAGCCAGAGCCTTGCTACCTTCAGGCACCTTGGTGGAAGTATTGTGAGGGCAGCCGGAGCAGAAATACGGCAGGCGCCTGACTCCGCCTGGATCCAGAGCATTCGAAATAACGCTGATCTCGGCAATACGTTCACTGAAGTCCAGGGAGAAGAATCGGCCAAGCCGGGCGGCCAGGTAACCCGCAACCAGCTTCGGGCTCAGCTCACCCACATAGGGAATCAGCGGGCGCCCCAGTTCGTCCTGTTTGCCGGTGATGAGAACTTCACCAGGGCGGTCCGGCTCCGACATGGTTTCCTTGATCTGGCTTTCGATAATGCCCCGTTTCTCTTCGATCACTAACACTTCTTCCTTGCCATGAACGAAGTTCAGGATCCCGCGGCGCTCCAGAGGCCAGACCATGCCGATTTTGTAGATATCCAGCCCCATCTTCCGGGCCTTGTCTTCACCAATGCCCAACAGGTCCAGGGCTTCGAGCAGGTCCAGGTGGCCTTTGCCGGTGGTCACAATGCCGAAGCGGGCTTCCGGGTGGTTGAACAGGCAACGGTCAATAGGGTTGGCCCTGGCAAACGCCTGCACGGCGGCGAGCTTGTGTTCGATCCGGGTTTCGAGTTGGGGGCCGGGCAGGTCTGGCCACCGGTAATGGAGACCGCTTTCGGGGGGAGTGAAGTCATCGGGAGTTACGAATTCCGGCTGGGGTGGCAGCTCCACGGACGCCGCGCTTTCAACCGTCTCGGAGATGGCCTTGAATCCGACCCAGCAGCCACTGTATCGGGACAGAGCATAGCCCCAGAGGCCGAATTCCAGATACTCGGCGATGTTGGCCGGGTTGATGGTGGGGATGAAGAAACTCATAAACGCCACATCGGATTGATGGGGCATAGAGGAAGACACACAGCCATGGTCATCGCCGGCAACGACCAGAACGCCGCCATGAGGTGACGAGCCATAGGTAGTGCCGTGCTTGAGAGCATCGCCGGCACGGTCGACACCGGGGCCCTTGCCGTACCAGAGGCCGAATACGCCATCCACCTGGCGGTCATCGTCGGTTTCCACCTGCTGGGTACCGAGCATGATGGTGGCGGCGAGATCCTCGTTAATAGCGGGTACGAAGTCGATGCGGTTTTCATCGAGCAGGGCTTGGGCCTGCCAGAGCGCCTGATCGTATGCACCCAGGGGAGAGCCCCGGTAACCGCTGACCATACCCGCCGTGTTCAGCCCCTGTTTACGATCCAGGGCGGCCTGCATCAGAGGTATGCGAACCAGAGCCTGTGTTCCGGTCAGGAAAACCCGTCCGGATTCCCGCAGGTAACGGTCGTCCAGAGTGTAATTGTCGAGTTGTGGAGTATTGGCGGGCATGGGGCTTCCCTTTTGTTTGTTTTATGACCAAAAGTATAGAGGGAAGTTCGCCAAAGGTGCTTGCATATTAGGTGAACGCTACTGGAGTATGCGAAAGAATATTCAATAAAATACAAAGTTGTGAAAGAAAATTTTAAAAATAACAGGTGATGCTAAATGAAAAAGATTGATCTGGATAAGCTGGATCGGCGAATCCTGTCGGTGCTTCAGGAGGATGGGCGCATCAGTAATCAGTTGCTGGCCGAACAGGTGGGGTTATCGCCGGCGGCTTGCTGGCGGCGGGTAAGGAATCTTGAGGAAAGTGGCGTGATTAAGGGATACTGCGCCAGAGTGGATCCAGAGCGCATGGGGCAGGGGCTATGCGTGTTGGTTAACCTGTCGTTGCAAAGACACAACATCGATAGCACGACAGAGATCGAACATCTGGTCAGCAGTTACCCGGAGGTGCTTCAGTGTTTTGCGGTGACGGGGGATGCCGATTTTGTGTTGCGCGTAATCGTGCCTGATATGGCCAGTTACGACCGATTCCTGAACGAAAAGATCTTCACCTTGCAGGGCATTGCGCAGGTGAATTCAAACTTTACTTTGCGGGAGATCAAGAATACCGAGACCATCCCGGTGGATGGTCTGGCATAAGACTTCGGTGAGGTGAAGCTGCGGTTGTGTTCCCAGGACTGGAATCACGCCCTGACAACCCGGTTTTACTCAGGCTTTTTGGCAACCAGTGTCAGGATGTCGTAGCTCGCAACCAGCTCATCATTCTGGTTCTGAACCTGAACATCCCAGACCACCACACCCTGAGGGTGTCCATCCGGAGATGTCCGACCCTGATCGATCTTGCGCTTGCAGGTCAGCCGAGCCCGGATCGTGTCCCCCGGGGCAACCGGCTCGATAAAGCGCAGGGTGTCCAGGCCGTAGTTCGCCAGCACCGGACCTTCGCCCGGATAAACGAACAGGCCCGCCGCCGCGGAAAGCACGAAATAGCCATGGGCAATGCGCTTGCCGAACTGGGAGTCCCGCGCCGCAATTTCATCAAAATGCATATAGAAGTGATCGCCGGACAGGCAGCCGAAGTTGACGATGTCGGCCTCGGTGACCGTGCGCCGGTGAGTCAGCAGGGATTCGTTGATCTGAAGATCTTCAAAATGGTGACGGAACGGATGCACCTCGGTTTCGATCAGATCGGCACCGCGCACATACTCGCGGGTGACCGCGGCCAGCATGGTCGGGGAACCCTGAATCGCCGTTCTTTGCAGGTAGTGATGGACCGCCCGGATACCGCCGAGTTCTTCACCGCCTCCGGCACGGCCGGGGCCGCCATGCTTGAGCATGGGCAGGGGTGAACCATGGCCTGTTGATTCTTTGGCAGCTTCTGCGTTCAGCAGGTGCAGGCGCCCATGGTAGGCCGCCAGAGCGGGAACAATCTTGGCGGCGATGGCCGGATCACGAGTGGTCAGAGTGGTGACAAGTGAGCCGCGGCCCTTGGCACACAGAGCGATCGCGTCCTCGATGGTGTTGTAGGGAATCACGGTTGCCACCGGCCCAAAAGCTTCAATATCGTGGGCACCACAGCCACTTTCCGGGTTGCGGCACAGCAGTACATGCGGTTCGATGAACGCGCCTTTCTCGGTGCCTTCACCAGTCGGCTTGAAATCGCCGTTACCACCGATAATCAGTTCACTGGTTTTCAGCAATTCCTGAATGTTGGCTTTGACGTCCTCAAGCTGGTCAACGGAGGCCAGGGCACCCATGCGAACGCCTTCGATAGAAGGGTCACCGACAGTGATCTTCGACAACCGCTCTTTGAGCTTTTCGCAGACAGCGTCCACTTGGTTCTCCGGTACCAGGACCCGACGGATTGCAGTACATTTCTGGCCGGCTTTGGCGGTCATCTCACGCCCGACTTCCTTCACGAAGATATCGAATTCTTCGTGCTCCGGCGTCACGTCCGGGGCCAGTATGGCACTGTTCAGTGAGTCGGCCTCAGCATTGAACGGAATGGAACGGTTGATGATGTTTGGATGATTCTTGAGTTTGCGAGCAGTCGCAGCGGAACCGGTGAAGGTCACCACGTCCTGCTCTTCGAGGTGGTCGAACAGATCGCCGGTGCTGCCGATGATCAGCTGCAGACTGCCTTCGGGCAGGGCACCGGATTCCTGCATCAGGCGAACGGCCAGCTCGGTGACATAACAGGTCGAGGTCGCTGGCTTCACAATGGAGGGCATGCCCGCCAGGAAGGTCGGCGCGAATTTCTCCAGCATGCCCCACACCGGGAAGTTGTAGGCGTCAATGTGGACGGCGACACCGCCTCGGGGGACCAGGATATGGGTGCCCGCGAAGTGGTTGTTCTTGCCCAGCGGCGTTACCGGTCCTTCGTGGACGACGTTGCCGGACGGCAGTTCGCGCCGGCCCATGCTGGCATAGGCAAACAGAGTACCGAAGCCGCCGTCGATATCGATGCCGTTGTCGCCTTTGCTGGACCCCGTGTGCATCGAAAGCGCGTACAGTTCTTTCTTGTGGTCCTGCAGGTAGAGGGCCATGGCTTTCAAGGCGAGAGCTCGCTCCTGGAAATCCATTGCCAGCAGATTCTTGCCGCCAACTTTACGGCCGTATTCCACGGCCTTTTTGAAATTGAGCGTGTCGTCATGGGTGTGTGCCACGATGTCGCCGTTGATGGCACTGGGCAGGGCTTTGGCAGGCTTTTCACCGACCCATTGGCCGGCGATGTAACTTTTGAGGACTGACATGGGTAACTCCAATCGTTTCTGAAACGCCAGGGCAAGTATCTTTAACTCGGGACTCGCCTTGCTGCTATCTTGATTTTGAATCGGTGGGGCTACATCTCGTCGTAGTCCAGAACCACCTTGTCGCTGACCGGATAGCACTGGCAGGAGAGTACGTAGCCGGCTGCCACCTCATAATCTTCCAGGGCAAAGTTCTGGTCCATTTCCACTTCGCCTTCCACGACCTTCGCCCGGCAAGTGGAACAAACGCCGGCCTTGCAGGAATAAGGCAGGTCAGCGCCTTCCTCGTTGCCAGCTTCCAGGATGCTTTTGGTATCACGAACCAGTGGGAAGGTCAGGGAGCGGCCATCGGCGATGACGGTGACTTCGCTCACCGACTGCGGGTCCACATTGGACGGAGCGCGGTCCTTGCGGGCTTGGGGCACGCCACCGGCGGGCGTAAACAGCTCAAAATGGATCTTGCTTTTGTCCATGCCATGACGAATCAGTGAGTCGCGCACGGTCTCGGTCATCAGCTGGGGGCCGCAGATGAAGGCCGCGGTGAGATCCTTGGCATTGATCCAGTGGTCGAACAGGGCATCGCACTTGTCGTGGTCAATCCGCCCGTTGTACAGGTCAATGTCCTGCTCTTCGCGGGTAAAAATGTACACCAGGTTTAAGCGGGCCATGTATTCGTTTTTCAGGTCCTGGAGTTCATCCCGGAACATGGTGCTGCTGGTGGCCTTGTTGCCATAGAACAGCGTGACCTCGCTCTTGGGCTCGGTTTCCAAGGTGGTCTTGACAATTGACAGGATCGGGGTGATACCACTGCCGGCGGCCACCGCCAGGTAATGGCCCTGACGCTCGGGATCGAGATCGATGGAAAAGTGGCCCTGGGGTGGCATGACTTCAAGCGTTTCACCGGGTTTCAGTTGCTCATTGGCAAAGGTTGAGAAGAGGCCACCGGATACTTTCTTGACCGCAATGCGCAGTTCCTGGTCTTTCACACTGCGACAGATTGAGTAAGAGCGACGGACTTCCTCGCCATCCAGTCGGGTTCTGACAATCAGGTGCTGGCCCTGCTTGTAGCTGAACTTGTCCGCCAGATCCTCCGGCAGGTCAAACGCCAGTGATACGGCGTTTCTAGTTTCAGGCCTGACCTCTTTGAGGGTCAGCGGATAGAATTTATTCATGATCGTATCGGCTCTAGATGCATTTGAAGTAGTCGAAGGGCTCGAGGCATTCCTTGCAACGGTATAAGGCTTTGCAGGCGGTGGATCCGAATTCACTGACCCGTTCGGTGTCCTCGCTGCCGCAGAGAGGACAGGCAATGATTTCCGGTTCGCCGAGCAGGCTCATCTTGCTGGAACTGCCCTCGGGCGGGGCGATTCCGAACGCCCGAAGCTTGTCTTTACCTTCGGCTGTGATCCAGTCGGTAGTCCAGGCAGGGGTCAGCACCCGGTTAATTTTCGGATTCCGAAAGCCCACGGCGCGCAAGGCTTCGGTGATCAACTCCTCAATCAACTCAGTGGCCGGGCAGCCGGAGTAAGTCGGGGTTACGTCAACGGACAATTCATTTCCGTCCCAACGCAAGGCGCGAACAATGCCGAGTTCCACGACGCTGACTGCCGGCACTTCGGGGTCTTTGACCTCCTCAAGAAGTGCCCAGATGTCGTCCTCTGTCAACAGATCGGGGCGGGCGTTTGCCGGTACCCGATCGCTGGCAATCAGGATATCGACGGCTGACCGACTGACGGAATCACCAGGTTGTGGCATCGGGATAGGCCCTCTGCAGGAACTGCATTTCCGCCAGAATGAAACCGAGGTGTTCGGTGTGTTCGCCGTGCTTGCCACCCATATACATCCAGGCGTCTTCTGCACCGGGTGTCAGGGTTGCCTGGGTTAGCACCTCGTTGGCCATACCGCGCCAGTCTTGGGCGAGCTGGTCAGGCTCCGGGCCAATGCCGGCCTCGGCCAGAACACGATCAGTGTCGTCCGGGGTGATCAGTTCGCCGGTGAAGCGCCAGAGAATATCCACGGCATCCTGCATGCGTTGGTGGCTCTCTTCAGTGCCATCGCCGAGACGCTTGACCCACTCGGATGACCGACGCAGGTGATAGGTGGCTTCTTTCACCGCTTTGGAGGCGATGCCAGCAATGCGCTCATCGCTGGATTCGGTCAGGCTCGTCAGGGTGAAGTAATGCCACACATCGAAGAAAAACTGTCGACCCATGGTGACCGCATAGTCTTCATTGGGCTGTTCGGTGAGCAGCAGGTTGCGGTAATCGTGGGCATCGCGAAGAAACGCCAGTTTGTCGGCATCCCGGCCATCATCAATCAGCTCGGCTGCGTACTCGTACCAGTTGCGGGCCTGGCCGATAAGGTCGAGGGCAACGTTCATCACTGCCATTTCTTCCTCAAGTGCCGGGGCCTTGCCGCACAGCTCACACAGGCGCTGGCCCAGGATCATGTCGGAATCTGCCAACCGCAGCAGATATTCTCTTAATGCTTCTGTTTGTGTCATGAATCGCTCCTTACATGTGTCCGACTTCATCGGGCAGCTTGTAAAACGAAGCATGCCGGTAAATCTTGTCTTCCGACGGATCGAAAAGAACTTCTTTTTCGTCAGATGCGGAGGCCGTGATGGTGTCGGAGGGGACTACCCAGATACTCACGCCCTCGCTACGGCGGGTGTAGAGGTCGCGGGCGTTTTCCATGGCCATCTCTGCGTCAGCGGCGTGCACACTGCCCACATGTTTGTGGTTCAGGCCGTGCTTGGATCGCACAAAAACTTCGTAAAGGCGCCATTCAGACATGCGGTATTCCTCCGGTATCAAGCGGCATTTGCGCGCTGTTTCTGTTTCTCGGCATAGGCGACTGCTGCCTGACGAACCCATGCGCCCTCGTCAATGGCTTTCTTGCGCGTGGTGATGCGTTCGCGGTTGCAGGGACCGTTACCCTTGAGCACGTCGTAGAATTCCTGCCAGTTGATTTCGCCGAAATCGTAATGACCGGTTTCCTCGTTCCATTTCAGATCCGGGTCCGGCGCGGTGCATCCCAGAAACTCAAGCTGCGGTATGGTCTGATCAATGAACATCTGGCGCAGTTCGTCGTTGCTCTTGCGTTTGATCTTCCAGGCCAAGGATTGCTGCGAGTTCGGTGACTCATCATCGTGCGGGCCGAACATCATCAGGGCCGGCCACCAGATCCGGTTAATGGCGTCCTGGACCATGGCTTTCTGCTCATCGGTGCCTTCGCGCATCATGTCCAACAGAATCTGGTAACCCTGGCGCTGGTGGAAGCTCTCTTCCTTACAGATACGGACCATAGCGCGGGAGTAGGGACCATAGGAGGTCCGCTGGAGTACAACCTGGTTCACAATTGCAGCGCCATCCACCAGCCAGCCAACGGCACCCATATCTGCCCAGTTCAGAGTCGGGTAATTGAAGATACTGGAGTACTTGGCTTTGCCCTGATGCAGCTTCTCGATTTCTTCATCGCGGTCTGCACCGAGGGTTTCCATGGAGCTGTATAGGTATAGGCCATGGCCTGCTTCATCCTGGATCTTGGCCATCAGCTGAAGCTTGCGCTTAAGGTTAGGTGCCCGGGTAACCCAGTTGCCTTCCGGCAGCATGCCAACCACTTCTGAGTGAGCATGCTGGGAGATTTGGCGAATCAGGGTCTTGCGGTAGCCTTCAGGCATCCAGTTCTTGGGTTCGATCTTGATTTCGGCGTCGACCTTTTCCTGAAATTCAAGCTCTTCAGGTGACATTTCTTCTTTGGTTTTCAGGCGCTTGGCACCGGTTTCAACGAGCTGGGCGTACATAAAAATACCTCCGGATCGAGTGTTTTGTTCAATTGCTTGTGAACAGTGATGCCTTCAGGAGCGACTGAACGGCCATTGACTCCATATTATATGATACTTAATAAATATCAAGAAGTGCTTTTGTGTGTCATGTTTTGTTTTGAATTCTTCTTGGTGACGTTTATATTTATGATTTATATGGTAAAAAATGTGATACGCAATAAAATTCCATTGAGGCTGGTGCCGAAAAAGTAAATTTAAATCGGTAATTCGCTGCAAAGATGGCCTGGCAGTCGAGAGGGCAAGAAGCTACCGGGGAGCCAGCCAACAGGAAGGTGGGCGGGCCCCCGCCAGACAAGTCTGGAAGATTTAGTCGTTGCGGCGGTCAAATACACGCTTGGCCTTGCCTTCCGAGCGGGCAAGGCGGTTGGTTTCCACCACCTCGACACGGGTGCTGATGCCGACGTAGGACTTGATGTGATGAGCAAGTTCCTTGGCTGTCTTGGCCCGCACGTCATCGCCGGAAACGCTTGGTTTGAGTTCAGCCCGGACAGTCACGCAGTCCAGGTTGCCTTCCTTGTAAACCTCAATCTCGTAATGCGGGGCCAGTGCCTCGCATTTCAGCACCTGTTCCTCGATCTGGCTCGGGAACATGTTCACGCCGCGGATAATCAACATGTCATCACTGCGTCCGGTAATTTTGTCAATCCGGCGCATGGGTCTGGCGGTTCCCGGTAGTAGGCGGGTGAGATCCCGGGTGCGATAACGCAGGATCGGCAGGGCCACCTTGGTCAGTGAAGTGAAGACCAGCTCACCGTATTCCCCATCAGGCAGGACTTCACCGGTTTCCGGGTTGATGATTTCCGGATAGAAATGATCTTCCCAGATGGTGGGCCCATCTTTGGTTTCAATACATTCCATACCGACGCCGGGCCCCATCACCTCGGAAAGACCATAGATATCGAGGGCCTGGATGCCCAGTCGTTGCTCAATTTTGGCGCGCATTGCGTTGGTCCAGGGCTCTGCCCCGAAAATGCCCAGCCGCAGAGGCAGTTTGTGTGGGTCAAGGCCCTGGCGATCCATCTCGTCGGCAATGTTCAGCATGTAGGACGGTGTCACCATGATGATGTCGGGTTCGAAATCTTTGATCAGCTGTACCTGTTTCTCGGTCTGGCCGCCAGACATTGGGATGACCGTACAGCCGAGACGCTCGGCACCGTAGTGGGCGCCAAGACCGCCTGTGAAGAGGCCATAACCATAGGCAACATGCACCTTGTCACCGGCATGGCCGCCACCAGCGCGAATAGAGCGTGCTACAACGTCTGCCCAAGTGTCGATGTCACTCTGGGTGTAGCCGACTACGGTTGGTTTGCCGGTGGTTCCGCTGGAAGCATGCACCCGAACCACGTCGGACATCGGCGTGGCAAACATGCCGAACGGGTAGTTGTCCCGCAAGTCTGCCTTGGTGGTAAACGGTACCCTGGCGAGGTCTTCCAGGGAGTTGATGTCCATCGGTTTGAGATCGATATCGTCAAAAGCCTTACGGTAAAAAGGCACATTGGTGTACGCGTGAATAAGGCTCCAGCGAAGGCGCTGAAGCTGCTCGTGGCGGAGCTCGTCAATGCTGGCGGTCTCCATTCGGTCGAGTTTGCCAATTTTCTGGAGGGGTAGGCTCATGATCCTGTCCTGCTTTGTTCTTATAGGGTAATGGTCGGTGTTCTGGTAAGACTGTCGGCGCTCATGCATTTTCTTCCGAACCGCGTACCGTGCCGCGAACTTCGTAGGAACGGCCCCGGAACAGGGCGACCTTGCGCCCGTCCTGATTGGTCAGTGTGATGTCGTAAACGCCAGTGCGGCCACCTCGGGCCTGCTCTTCGGCCGTGGCGATCAGCCGGTCGCCTTTTTTGGCGCCGTACATGTAATCGATGCTACAGCCGGAGGCGACGGTGGCCCGGTCATAACTGTTGCAAGCGAAAGCAAAAGCGGAATCGGCCAGGGTAAACAGGTAGCCGCCGTGGCAGGAGCCGTGGCCCTGAATCATGTCGTCGGTGACGGTCATGGTGAGTACCGCTTTGCCGGGGCCTACGGACTCAATGCTCATGCCCAGGTTCTGGCTGGCCCGGTCTCGGGCAAACATGGCCTTTGCGCATTCCTCGGCGAGTGTTTGCGGGTCTATATCACTCATTAAGAAAACCCCGTCTCAGCGCCTGCATAGCTTACTTCCCCTTAAAGGCAGGCGTGCGTTTATTCATGAAAGCGGCAACGCCTTCGCGGTAGTCTTCGGTTTGCCCCGCCATGCGCTGGAGGTCCCTTTCAAGGTTGATCTGTTCTTCAAAGGTATTATTGCTGCTGGCATGGAGGGCGCGCTTGATCAAGGCCAGGCCCTTGGTGGGCTGAATGGCGAAATGCCGGGCCAGTTTCATGGTTTCTTCCATGATCTGACCATCATCCACGCACCGCCAAATCATGCCCCAGTTCTCGGCCTGCTCAGCACTGATCTTCTCCCCGAGCAGGGCCATCCCTTTGGCTCGGGCCATCCCGGCCACACGGGGCAGGGACCAGGTGCCGCCAGAATCGGGCACCAGGCCGAGTTTGCAGAACGCTTGCACAAAACTGGCAGAGCGGGCTGCCAGCGTGATGTCGCAGGCCAGGGCGATGTTGGCGCCGGCGCCGGCAGCGACACCATTAACGGCACAGAGGACTGGCATCGGCAGATCCCTCAAGCTCCGCACTAAGGGGTTGTAATAGTTTTCCAGCGAGGCACCCAGATCTGGTGTTTCCTGGTCCGGGGAAACGCTGCGGTCTGAAAGGTCCTGCCCGGCGCAAAAACCCCGACCAGAGCCGGTAATAACCAGGACACGGACAGATTCATCCTTGCGCACAGTGCCGATAGCATCGCGCATGCGTTCGTGCATTTCGACATTGAAACTGTTCAGGCTGTCTGGACGGTTCAGGATTAGCAGCGCCACACCCTGATTGATTTCGAGAAGAATGCTCGGCTGAGTCATGGCTTTGTTGTCCTGTTGTTCATTTGGAAGATAGCTTGAAAGGCGTCTTGGACCGGTACGACACTATCAATTATGAAAATGAGTATATCTTAGTATTGATACCCGTCAATGATTGTAGAGTTCATTTTATGTATCGCTTTTGCTCTGTGTGATGGGAAAATTTTTATATGTTCATGAAAATAATAAAAAATATTTTATAAT
Organism: Marinobacter caseinilyticus; assembly: GCF_011074955.1. Taxonomy (GTDB): domain Bacteria; phylum Pseudomonadota; class Gammaproteobacteria; order Pseudomonadales; family Oleiphilaceae; genus Marinobacter; species Marinobacter caseinilyticus. The sequence goes on from NZ_WUQJ01000030.1 coordinate 79,367, forward strand.
CTTTACCGGGCCTTCGGTTTTAGTCGCAGTTTGAGTATGGTTAACGACGTTTTTGTTATGATAATTCCTTCAAAACACGATAATGTGATACAGAAATTGAGTAAAAATAACTTTTAAGGTCCCATGTTTTTAGTGTGACGCAGGTCCGAGACTGTTGCGGTGCCTGTTAGCTTAGGAGAGCGTTATGCCCAGTTACAGTATAGAAGGCGTTGTCCCCGTCGTTCACCCATCCGCCTATGTTCACCCGACGGCCGTGCTGATCGGGGACGTCTGGATCGGTGCGGAGTGTTATGTGGGGCCGGCGGCTTCGCTGCGAGGTGATTTTGGCCGGGTCGTGCTTAAGGACGGCTCGAATATTCAGGATAACTGCGTCATGCATGCTTTCCCGGGTATGGATACGGTGATTGAGAAAAACGGCCATGTGGGGCACGGCGCGATCCTTCACGGGTGCGTTGTCGGCGAGGACGCAATGGTTGGCATGAACGCAGTGGTCATGGACGAGGCTTTAATCGCACCCCGTTCCATCGTTGGCGCCGGTGCCTTGGTCAAAGCCGGTTTTAGGTGTGAGCCTGCGTCACTCATCGTGGGTGCGCCCGCAAAGGTGCTGCGTACGCTGAACGATAACGAGATAGCGTGGAAAGCGAAGGGCACCGAAGAGTACCAGAGACTAACCCGTCGCTCCCTTGCGAGCCTGGAGGAATGCCAGCCACTCGCGAAGGCGGAGTCTGATCGGCCCAGGGTTGATGCAGGGAGTTACCAGCCCAAACATCAGAGTTGATAGGGGTTGGGGCGTCTCACACCGTCATGGCGTGTGTCAGGCCGCCGCCTCTGATTTCAGGGCATCATTGATAATGCGGGCAAAATCTTCAGGGGAATCTTCTTGCAGGAAATGCCCGCCCCTCAGAGTGATATGGGGCTGGCCATGCGCACCGGGAATGCGTCTTTGCATGCTGCGGTCGCCGCCGCGTGTGATGGGGTCGCCGCTACTAAAACACGTAATAAAGGGTTTTTTCCAGTTTTCCAATATCTGCCAGGCGGCTTTATTGGCCAGGCTGGCCGGGTCGTTTGGCGAGAGCGGCACCAGTTTTGGGAAGGCCCGCGCCCCGGCTTTGTAGGCATCGCCCGGGAAGGGGGCTTCATAGGCTGCCATTTCTGCTTTCGACAGAGTGCGACCGGTTCCCAGCTGCACAATTCGGCTGATTGGGAACCACGGGCTGTACATGGCAAACGCTTTCCACAGGGTAAATGCGGTCGGTACGGGAGCATCACCGGTGGGCAGCATGCCGTTGCCGACAATGATGCGCCGGAACCGCTGCGGATGTTCGGCGACGAGCCGGAGGCCCAGTAATGACCCCCAGTTCTGGCACACCAACGTTATATTGTTGAGATCCAGCGCCTCCAGCCAGTGCGTTAACCAAGCCATGTGGCTGTCATAACTGTAGTCGGCGACGCTGGCGGGTTTGTCCGACTTGCCAAAGCCGATCAAATCGGGTGCAAGAACGCGGTGACCGGCCTCAGCAACGCGGGGAATCATGTGTCGATAAAGATACGACCACGATGGTTCGCCATGCAGCATAACCACCGGATCACACTGTTGTGGACCTTCGTCCACATAATGCATCCGGAGTCCGGGCTGAACCTCAAGGTAATTGGGTGCGAAAGGATAATCCGGCAACCCACCAAAGCGGGTCTCATCGGTTCTCAGTATACGCATACCATCGACTGTCCTGACTGATTGGGTGCGCGGCCGACATTCTTGGCCATATCCGCACAGCATAAAGCAGATGGCGACGCGGTGTGTTTGGTTTGCGTAACAGTGCGTTGCCCTATTGATTCAGGATGCGATCTCTTTCATTTCGTCGGGGCTGTCAAGGGCTGCTATTGCTGCGTCACAGCTGTTAACGGCCCCACAATCATCGGCGGAACAAAGGGCGATAGTTTGGCACCCAACATCGTAACGGTCCTGGTTATCGTTGCGGAACATGCGGGTGCGCGACAGAATGGAATTACAGTGGCCGCACAGCAATGTGGGAACAGCCCGACCGGGGGCCAGCGTGGCAATGTAGAGATCCCGTGTTGTCATGTTTTTTCCCTCATAAATTTAATATTAGGGGCGAAACATGACAATTAAAGGTCGTTAGAGGCAGTGTCCCGTATGCAACCTCAGTGGTCGGGGGAGGGATCATCATTGCCGGGGAGCGGATTCCGGTTGGAGCGTTTGTCGTCCCAGTCAAGATCTTGTGGGTCATACCAGTCCAGGACCTGCCGGACACGCTTTTGAGTGGTCACCGACAAGGTGAGCCACAGCGCGGAAAAATCATCAACGCCCTGTTCCCGCTGGCGTATCTGCCGGCTTTGCAAACGTTTGATTATCAGCGGCAGTCGCAAGGCCTCGCCAAGTTGACCCGGGACAATAACCTCCTGGCCGAGCACTTTTTTTCGGTGTGTTCGTTTTGCCAGGATGTACTGCAAAGCCGAAGCGGCCTGCAATGCCGTTTCCTCTGTGAACGTTACGATTTCCAATCGATTGACCTGTTTTGCCCCTGTCACTTGCCCTGATCAATATCGAGCACTCGACATCACACTATAACTCGACAGTGATCATGGTGGCCACGGTTGCCGTGGTAGGGTATAACCCGTTTTTGCATGTAAGCACCGACCGGATGGATGCCCGCTATGTACGAAGCTCTGGAACGCCGCTCTTTTCTCGCGATGCTGGTTTTAGTGTCGCTGGCCTTCATATTTCTCATGAAGCCGTTTTTCGGCCCGATATTCTGGGCGGTCGCCATCGCATTGATTTTTCACCCGATCCAGCAGTGGCTGACGCTAAAACTGGGACCTCGACCTAACGGTGTGGCGCTGCTGACCCTGCTGATTTGTATGGTCATTGTGGTGATCCCAGTGATGGTGCTGGTGTCTTCGCTGGTGGCCGAAGGCGTCAGTCTTTATCAACAGATTCAGGCGGGCGAGATACGACCCGGGGAATACATTGACCGGGTAAGCAGCTCGTTTCCTGCCATTGAGGGCTTTTTTGCCCAGTTTGACATTGATTTTGCGCAACTGCGGGACCGCGCCGTGAATGCCTTTGTCGGCGGCAGTCAATTTATGGCGAAACAAGCACTGGGGTTTGGCCAGAATACGTTCCAATTCTTTTTAGGATTGGCATTGATGGTGTATCTGGCGTTCTTTTTGCTGCGTGATGGGACTCAGTTGGTGGACCTGCTGATTCGGGCGTTGCCATTGGGGGACGAGCGTGAGCGACTGTTGTTTGCGAAATTCGCCGAAGTGACGCGGGCCACCGTCAAGGGCAATTTACTGATCGCCATTATCCAGGGTGCTTTGGGGGGCATCATCTTCTGGGTGCTGGGCATCAAGGGGGCGGTGCTCTGGGGTGTGGTGATGGCGATCGTTTCGCTTCTGCCGGCGGTCGGCGCAGCGATTGTCTGGGTGCCAGCCGCATTGTATCTGGCGGCGGTGGGCAACACTGTCTCCGCACTGGTACTGACGGCTTTTGGTGTGATTGTCATCGGTCTGGCGGATAACATACTGCGGCCGATCTTTGTCGGCCGCGATACCAAACTACCGGACTACATTGTCTTGCTTTCGACGCTGGGCGGGATTGTCATGTTTGGCATCAACGGGTTTGTCATGGGGCCTTTGGTGGCGGCCCTGTTCATGGCATTTTGGGGTATTTTTATTCGTGAATTCAGCGACACCACGTCCCATCACAGGGTGGGTGCCGGTAAGTCAGTACCTCCATCGTCGAATCACTCGGAAGGCTGACAGCCACGAGGAAGGAGAGTGTGCTAGTCTTCTGCGTGCGTGCGCAAAACCTAAGCAGCATGTTCAAAAATACAATAAAAAAGTGCAGGAGAACCCAATGACTCAATTATTCTGTGGAAAAGCGAAGCTCGCGGCTGCCGCGATTCTGGCCATCGCGCTTTCAAGTGTAGCCTCTACGGCCACAGCCAACGATACCGTTGCTCTTAAAAACGCGCTCTACGGTGCCGGGTATACCATTGCGAATGTGAATGGCAGCATGGATGCGGAAACGCGCGCCGCCCTGAAAGCCTTCCAGAAGGATCGTTCTGATCTGCAAGCTTCCGGGGAGCTGGACAATAGCACCAAGAAGGCTTTGGGAATGGTGAGCGTTCAGCTGGCGGCTTCAGCGGCCCCGGCATCGAAGGCCGCCGCGCCGGCCAAGGCCGCATCGACCACGAAAAAAGAGCAGGCAGCGGCAAAAGACGATGTGGTGGAAGAAGATGACGACGGTGGTTGGTCGTTTTTCTAAGACGTAATCCAGGCGTCAGCCGATGATCCAGAACCCGGGGCTGCCCAGAAAGACGCCCCGGGTTTTTGTCCCTCAGCCTAGCTTCTCGGGATCCCTCACTGCACCTTTATCGGCGCTGGTTGCCAGCAGCGCGTATGCCTTTAGCGCCGCTGAGACTTTGCGCGGTCGTGATTCGGCAGGGTGCCAGCCAATCTTGTCGCGGTTTTCCCGACGCCGATCCAGGTCGTGCTGGCTCAGTTCGACATTAATGGTACGGTTCGGAATATCGATGCGCACAGTATCCCCATTTTCAATCAGGCCAATCGCGCCGCCTGCGGCCGCCTCCGGGGATGCATGGCCAATGGACAATCCGGACGTGCCACCTGAAAAACGCCCATCGGTCAGCAGGGCACAAGACTTGCCCAGACCTTTGGATTTGAGATAACTGGTTGGGTAGAGCATTTCCTGCATGCCGGGGCCACCCTTGGGGCCTTCATACCGGATAATGACCACCTCGCCCGCTTTGACCTGATCGTCGAGAATGCCAGCGACCGCTGACTCCTGGCTTTCAAACACACGGGCAGGGCCCTCGAACACAAAAATGTTCTCGTCAACGCCAGCGGTTTTGACCACGCAGCCGTTCAGCGCGATGTTGCCGTACAGAACGGCGAGGCCACCTTCTGCTGAGTAGGCATGTTGCGCCGCCCGGATGCAGCCGGACTCGCGGTCGCCGTCCAGTGACGGCCAGCGCGTGCTTTGACTGAAGGCTTGCTGGGTTGGTATGCCCGCGGGGCCGGCTTTGTAAAACTCAATCACCTCTGGTGTGGGCTTTTGCATGATGTCCCAGGTTTCCAGTGCCTCGGCCATGGTCTTGCTGTGCACGGTCGGCAGGCTGGTGTCGATCAGGCCGGCACGGTCCAGTTCCCCAAGAATACCCATAATACCGCCGGCGCGATGCACGTCCTCCATGTGGTACTTGGGCGAATTTGGAGCGACTTTGCACAGCTGTGGCACCTGCCTGGACAGTTGATCGATTTCGTTCAGGGTAAACGGCACGCCCGCTTCCTGCGCCGCGGCGAGAAGGTGCAGGATGGTGTTGGTTGAGCCGCCCATTGCGACATCCAGCACCATGGCATTCTTGAAGGCGGTCATGGACGCAATGCTCAGCGGCAATACACTGGCATCATCCTGTTCGTAATAGCGCTTGGCATTCTCCACAATCTGGCGTCCCGCCTTGAGAAAAAGCTGCTCGCGATCGGCGTGCGTGGCCAGCATCGAACCATTGCCTGGTAGCGACAAGCCAATGGCCTCAGTCAGGCAGTTCATGGAATTCGCCGTGAACATGCCGGAGCAGGAACCACAGGTGGGGCAGGCACTGCGCTCGTATTCTTCAACCATCTCAGCGCTGGCCGAGGCGTCGGCCGCAATCACCATGGCGTCTACCAGGTCCAGCTTGTGCTCTGACAGCTTGGTTTTGCCAGCTTCCATGGGGCCGCCAGACACAAAAATAACGGGGATGTTCAGCCGCAAAGCAGCCATCAGCATGCCCGGAGTAATTTTGTCGCAGTTGGAGATGCAGACCAGCGCATCAGCGCAGTGGGCGTTGACCATGTACTCCACTGAGTCAGCGATGATTTCACGAGACGGCAACGAATACAGCATGCCGTCGTGCCCCATGGCGATGCCATCGTCCACGGCAATGGTGTTGAATTCCTTGGCCACACCGCCGGCAGCCTCAATTTCGCGGCAGACCAGTTGGCCCAAATCCTTCAGGTGGACATGGCCGGGCACAAACTGGGTAAACGAGTTGGAGACGGCAATAATAGGCTTGCCAAAATCATCGTCTTTCATGCCGGTGGCGCGCCAAAGGGCGCGAGCTCCGGCCATGTTTCGACCGGCGGTGGATGTCCGCGAACGATACTGGGGCATGGTTTTTAATCTCTTGTGGGCAGTCCAACAAACGCCAAAGGATACCAGATAAACCTTGTTGCGCATGGTTGTTTTACCGGACCGCAGTTACAATTAGATGCGCATCATGAACGCTATCCCGTCGCCGCGGCGCGGTTGGGTGTGTGACAACAATGCCGAAAATTCGGTACGAGGAGATTGCCTATGACTGGCCGGGAAAGCCTACCGCTGAAACGCCTGAAGTTATTTCAGCCGTTAAACCGGCTGACGGACGATCAGCTCGTTTTGCTGGCCAATCGTGCCGAGCGTCGACGCCATTCCCCCGGCCAACGTGTGCTTGAGCGCGGCGTGAGAGATGGATTGGACTATTATCTGGTCGGCGGCGCCGTGGAGCTGAAATCCGGTGACGGCCGGACGAACCGAATTGTGGCCGACAGTGATAAGGCGCTCAACGCGATTGCGCGTTTGCAGCCCCGTATGTATGACGTTATTGCTGTCGAAGCCTGCGAATTTTTAGTGATTGAGCAGGACATTCTCAACCAGATGCTTCGGTCCGCACCGGTGCTGGAGGCGGATCTCGACGGTATGGTGGACGACCGTCCCGATGACTCGGAAGAGCATCGGCTATTGATGGAGTTTTATGCGGAATTACGCTCCAATCAGGTGTCGCTGCCCAGTGTGCCGGATGTGGCCTGGAAGGTGCGGCGGGCGGCGGACCGGGAAGATACCACCGCCGAGGAGATAGCCAGTGCGGTGACGGCCGACCCCTCCATTGCGGCAAAGTTGGTCAGGGCCTGCAATAGCCCGTTGTACCGAGGCTTTAATGATGTTCGTAATGTCCGCGAGGCAGTCGTCAGGTTGGGTACCCGCACCACGAGGCAGTTGGTAACAGTCTTTTCAATGCGCGAGGTGTTTAAATCCAAGCAGCCAGCGTTGCAAAAATCGATGGATGAGTTGTGGCGGCATTCCCGGGATGTCGCGTCCCTGTGTTGGGTGCTGGCGGACAATGCCACCCGAGTAAATCCCGAGGAGGCGCTGCTCGCCGGACTGCTTCATGATATTGGCGCTATTCCGGTTCTCGTTCATGCCGAGCACCATGCCAATCTTCATCAGAATCCGGCCTTGCTCGACCATGCCGTTACGGAGCTGCGCCCGGATGTGGGTGCCGCAATTCTGGAGACGTGGGGATTTCCGGCAACGTTTGTGGGCGCTGCGCGTCATGCCGAAGACTGGATGCATGAAAGCAATCAGGACCTGCCGCAACTGGTGGATATCGTCATTGTGGCGCAACTTCACGCGATGATCGGCGGCAGTCAGAATGCTGACCTGCCGCGTTTCGAAGATGTGCCTGCATACCGGCGTCTGGGTGGCCTTGAGCTCAATGCCTCCAGAAGTTTAAAGCTATTGACGGAAGCCCGAGCGCGCGTCGATGAAGTTCATCGGTTGTTATCCATTCACTGATTCCGGAGTCAAATCCCAGGTGGCTGAACCTCTTATGCATGTACCGATTTTCCCTTTAAACTCGATCGTTTTACCGCGTGGGCGTATCCCGCTGCAGCTGTTCGAACCGCGTTACATCGATATGCTGACGCGTTGCCTCAAGGAAGACCGTGGGTTCGTCGTCGTGCTTCTGCGGGATGGGCTGGAAACCAACAGCACGGCGGCGTTCTATGATATTGGCACCTACGTTCGCATCATCGATTTTCAGCAGCTCGAAAATGGCATGCTGGGCATCACCGTGGAAGGGCAGTCCAAGGTGGCCGTGGTTAAAACCTGGCGGGCGCCGGATGGCCTCAATATGGGCGATGCTGAGTATCTGGTGGAAGAAGCCGAGTTGGCCATACCAGAAGCATTTTCGGAATTGCCGGTGGTACTTAAGGCGTTGCTCAAGCACCCAGTGGTCAATGACCTCGACATGAACGTGTCCTTTTCGGACGCCCGGGATGTGGGCTGGCGCCTGACAGAGTTGTTGCCGTTGGATAAGCAGGAAAAACAGCGGCTGGTCGAACTGCAAGACCCCCTTGAACGGCTTGAACGCTTGCACGCATTACTGGAGGCCCTCGAATAAGGGAGTTGGAACAAGGGCATGCTTAAACCTCAGGTGACCGGCGCCGCATACATCCTTACGGCCTCTGGCCAATGCAGTACAATGTAGCCAACCATCAATGCCAGCCAGAGCAGCATGGCCAGTAGGCTAACCAGGTCCAGATGGATTGGGGTCTGGTCATAGCGACTGTAGCTGGCACGAATAAAGCCGCTGATCGACAGTCCCAGCAGAATGCCACCCACGACATCGCTGAGCCAGTGCACCCCCAGATACATCCGGCTGATGGCCACCAGCAATACGGGCAGGCTGAACAGCAGGTAGAACCGCCACCGCAGGCGATTGTGGAACTCGCGTGCAACGAAACTGGCGGTCAGCGCCATAAAAACGGTTATGCCGGTGGCGTGGCCACTGGGGAAGGACCAGGAAGCCGGTTTGATGGCAACCAGATCTGGCCGGGCTATGGCAAACCCTTCCTTAAGACCGGTCACCATCAGCGCCGTCAGTGCCAGTCCCAATGCAATATGGAGCGCTGCGGCGTAATAGCCTCGGAACAAGAATGTAGCAATAGCAAGAGCCGCACCCGCAACCAGTGGCCAGATGTCGCCAAGTGACGTCATTGCAAGGGCAAAGGGGTCGAACAGGGGGTGGCGCAACTCGACAAAAAAGACTTTGGCTTGCTGGTCCAGGCCTTCATGCAAATGGGTGGACAGGCTGACGGACGCCAGGGTCAGAAACAGGACCCCGGCGGCCACGCCCAGGCTCAGCGAGCCGAGCGGAAATTCGCCACCGCTGGCCGGGCGGGTGCTGGAAAAAGTACGCCAGAACCAATGGGTACTGTCGTACTGTGCCATCCAGGACTTTACAGTTTCGTAGGTACGACTGCCGCTATCCAAGCCCCATTGGAGCCGGAAGATCAGCCAATAGAGTGCGGCCAGCACGGCGGTTGTGAAGCCCAGTATAGCGTAGAGGTGGGGTGGCAGGGATATCTGGTAGGCGAGGGCACTGCCGACCAGAAAGCCCGGCAGGATATAGACCGGCGCCCAGCCGATGGCGGAGACAATATTGAACAACAGGAAACGCCGCCAAGGCATGTTAAAGGCACCCGCGATCAGCGGAACCACTGGGCGGACCGGACCCAGGAAACGGCCAATCACGACACTTTTGCCACCGTGATGACGAAAAAACTGCTCGCCCCGGGTCAGCAAACCCTGGTAGCGGCTGAGGGGCCAGAGGGTGTGCAGTCGGCCCTTGAAGTGCCGGCCCAGCCAGAAACTGATGCCATCACCCAATACTGCGCCGGCGCCGGCCCAAACCAAAGCCTCCACCACGGGCATGCCGGTTTTGCCCGCCAGTGCAGCCATCGCAAACAGAATGGCCACCCCCGGTACAATCAGGCCGGCAATTGCCAGCGATTCGGTGAGGGCCGTGAGCAGCAGTGCGGCGGCAAGCCAGCCGGGGTGGCCGGCAAGCCAGGCCGTGAGTGTCTCCAACCAGTCCGAGATCATGGTTAGCGGCCGTCACCACGACTGTACCAGATGGTGTCGTGGCCGCGCTTGCGAGCTTCATTGAGTGCGTGCAGTGTGCGCCCCCGGAGGGTGTCGCTTCGGGTGTCACTGGCACCTCGGGTCGTACAACCCAGGCTGACAGTCATTCGGCTGACAATGGGCCAGCGATGTTCGCCCAACGTCCGGCGCACCCGTTCCGCAATCACGCGCACGCCTTCTTCCGGTGTAAACGGCAGAATCAGGAAAAACTCGCCGTTGCCAAGGGCATACAGCGTGTCGCCGGCGCGGATGACGTCAAACAGCTGCTCAGTGACCTGTTTGAACAGGTTCTGCATACCGGCTTCACCATGAAGGTCCTCGGCTTCACTGACGTAATCGATGCCGAGCAGGATCACTGACAGGGAATGCCCTGTCACATTGGCACGACTGATTTCTTTTTGCAGGGTTTCATCGAGAAAACGTGCATTGTGGGCGCCAGTCACCGGATCGGTAATGGCGAGGTCTTCCGCCGACTGCGCCATGTGGTTGTAATGCCAGATGTACAGAGATGCCGCGCTCAGTATAAGTAATGCCGCCATGACGGTGAGCAAGGCTTCGGCGAGCGGCAGCGTGGACAGCAAGTACACGGTCAGCGATGCCGACAGGCAAAGCGACAGCACCAGACCCTGGCGCAGGGGCAGAATCAGCATGTTCAGCAATAGCGCCGGAAGGCACCAGTAACTGATGTCTGGACGGTCCAGTGAAAACAGGGCAGCCACCACAGCGGCATTCACCAGCGCCAAGATAATCACGTGGCCCGGCGCCCGTAATTGCTGGCGCCTTGAAATCAGGGTGTAAACGCCCCCAATGGTGGTCAAAAGCGCGAGCCCAACGGCAAGGTAGAAGAGCTCATAAAACCCGTAGCGCAGATTTTGCGAAGCCAGGGTAATAATAAACAGCGTCGCCAGGCCGTAGCCGGCCAAGTGGGTAAAGGTGCGGAGTCGGGTCTCAGTCAAGGCGTGGCTCCCCCGTTTTAGTCCCCGAGCGATCAGACCAGGCACTGTAGGACTGGACCCGATTGCCCCCTTGTTGCTGGGCTCGTCGCAGGGCGTTGGCAGCGGATTGTTGCAGACTGTCGGCATCATCGCCGATATTCAGCCCAGCGATGCCGGCGCTCACGGTCAAGTCCAATTCGTGTGAGACCAGCAGGGCTTTAAGGCCCTTGCGTATCTGTTCTGCTTTGGCAGCCGATTCGGCGGTGGTGTTACCCGGTAGAATAATAAGAAACTGGAGGTCGGCGACCCGGTAATAACTGTCAAAGTCCCTGAGCTGAGAATGCAGGAAACGTCCGATACGTGGAAGAATTGCCTTAATATCGGCGTCGGGGTCGGAATCGCTCAGGTGGGTATCGAGACCGACCATAATGATGGCCATGTCAGTGCCTTCGCGTTCGCTGCGCTGAATCTCTTTGTGCAGGTCCGCGGACAAATAGTCTCGGCTGGCAGCCTGGGTCAGTTCATCGGTTCTGCGCAGTGGGGCCAGTTGTCGGGTTTTATACTCTCGCAGGAAGACCAAAAGCCCTGTCAATGCAATGGTGAGTAGCAACGAACTGACCAGTTGATGGCGGCCGGGTCCGGCCTCAGGCATTAAGGCGGTGACCATGACCGCCACCATGCAGGCGACAATCAGCATCGCAGCCCAGGCTATCGGAAAGAGTGCGAAAGCCACCAGGGGAACGACATAGAGCCAGTGCGTCAGGCTCACCGGTCCGGTCCAGAGGCTGGTGATCAGAAAGCCGGTCAGGGCCACCGCCATCACCCGACTGATATTAACCCAGACCGGTCGGGCGTGATCGGGGTTATTGGCCGGCGTTGTCCAGATCAATGCCGCGCCGGTGAGCGCCGCTGAAACAGAAAGCCAGCTGGAAATAACCGCTGCATAGGCAGCCAGGCCCAGCAATAGCAGGCAACCAAGCCTGGCGAAACGGCTGAGCAAGAATTTGTCGGCCATCTGGGCCATGCTGTTCGTCCTTATAAAATTCCGTATTGACACAGGGTACCCGAAAATCAGGTAGCCTGTGACGAGAGAGCTGTCCGCAGCGGTATAATAAACACTTGAGGTGCGTACTTGAATGCGGAAAGGTAAAGTGGGCGCTTTATTTTTGATGTCGATGGTTTCAGTAAAGGTGTTGGGATGGATATTGCGAGTTACATGACTGAAGTTGGCCAGCATGCACGACAGGCGTCGACGCTGGTAGCGCGTTCTACGACAGCCGTCCGTAATCGGGCGTTGCTTGCGACTGCGGCCGCACTGGACGAGGCCCGCCATGAGCTGGCATTGGCCAATGCCAAAGACCTTGAGAAAGGCCGTGCAAGCGGGTTGGATGCCGCCATGCTGGATCGCCTTGAACTGACGCCTGCACGGATTGACAGCATGATTGAGGGGTTGCGTCAGGTGGCAGCTCTGGGAGACCCGATTGGCGAGATCACCAACCTGGCCTACCGCCCCTCGGGCATTCAAGTGGGTAAAATGCGAGTGCCACTCGGGGTCATTGGCATCATTTACGAATCCCGGCCCAACGTCACTGTCGAGGCGGCCAGTTTGTGCCTGAAATCCGGCAATGCCACGATCCTTCGAGGCGGCTCCGAGTCGATTCATTCCAATCAGGCCATTGCCGCGTGTCTGGCCAAGGGCCTGGCAGAGGCAGGCTTGCCGGAAACAGCGGTGCAGGTCGTCAAAACCACTGACCGGGCCGCCGTGGGGGCGCTCATCACCATGCCTGAGTACGTTGATGTGATCGTGCCCAGGGGCGGCAAGGGGTTGATTGAGCGGATCAGCCGTGAGGCTCGGGTGCCGGTGATCAAACACCTGGATGGTATTTGCCATGTGTATATCGACAGCCACGCAGACCCGGAGAAGGCAATCAACGTGGCCGTTAATGCCAAGACGCAGCGATACGGCACCTGTAACACGATGGAAACCCTGCTGGTCGACAGCGAGATCGCGGACGATATTTTGCCTTTGCTGGCGCAGGCGTTTGGTCGCATGGAGGTCGAACTGCGAGGCTGCGATCGCACGAGAGCGGTGCTGCCCGACGTCACGGTCGCATCAGACGAAGACTGGAGCACGGAATACTTGGCGCCGATTCTGGCCGTTCGAGTAGTGGACGGGCTCGACGCCGCCATTGCCCATATCAATACATACAGTTCCCAGCATACCGATGCCATCATCACGGAAAACTATACGCGCGCCCGTCGGTTCATTACGGAGGTTGACTCTGCGTCCGTCATGGTCAACGCGTCGACCCGTTTTGCAGATGGTTTTGAGTATGGTCTTGGTGCCGAGATTGGCATCTCGACCGATAAAATCCACGCTCGAGGTCCGGTTGGGCTGGAGGGGTTGACGTCCCAGAAATACGTTGTCTTTGGCGATGGTCATGTTCGGACCTGACACGTCATGCATCTGATCTACGGCGGCACGTTTGATCCGGTACACCATGGCCATCTGCGATTGGCGATTGAACTGAAAGAGCGCCTGAACATTGAGCAAGTTGTGTTGGTGCCTTGTCATGTCCCACCCCACAGGGCTCAGCCGGGCGCCGACAGTCATAACCGACTGGCACTGCTGCGGTTGGCCATTGAGGGCGAGCCGGGTCTGACGGTGGACGACCGCGAGCTCGGTCGCGACGGCGTGTCCTACACGGTGGATACTCTGCGACAGCTGCGGGCTGAGCTGGGCGCAGACGAGCCTATCGCCATGGTGGTGGGTACCGACGCGTTTGCCGCATTCGACCGTTGGCACGATTGGCAGGTGATCCCTGAACTAGCCCACATCATAGTGGTCAACCGCCCGGGTGCCGAGCTGACGTCGGATGGCCTGCCGGCTGAACTACTTCTCGCCCGGCAGGCTGATTCGCCAGAACAACTCCATGCACGACCCGGAGGGTTGACCCTGACGGTGGACTTGCCATTGTTGGCGATTTCGGCAACGGGTATTCGCGAGGCCATACAGGCCGGTCGGTCACCCCGGTATTTATTGCCTGACAGGGTCTGGGCGGAGATTCAGGCGCTGGGGCTTTACCTTGGGTCTTGACGCTGCCCGGGTTCTCGATGTCGGGCTTATTTCGGCCTGCCCTGCGTGAATGTTTTAGTGTTACAATCGCCCCTGAATCTTATTTGTCGGGTGGTAACATTTGTTACGGGCCTCGTTACAGGGTGATTATGCAGGCAGAGCAATTAAAAGATGTTGTGGTTCACGCACTGGAAGACGTGAAAGCGAAGGACGTCAGTATTATTGATGTCCGTGAAAGAACCAGCGTAACGGATTACATGATCCTGGCCTCTGGCACCTCCAATCGTCACTGCCGGTCGCTTGCGGACTCGGTCGTCACCGAAGCCAAAGAGAATGGCGTGCGCGCCGCCAACATCGAAGGCGCCAATGTCAGTGACTGGATTCTAGTGGACCTGGGCGACATTGTGGTTCACGTGATGATGCCCGCGACCCGAGAGTTTTACGATCTGGAGCGGTTGTGGCGGGATGCGCCGGATGTAGGCGCCGCAGGTAGCGAGTAACAATGAAGTTACGGTTGATCTGCGTCGGTCAGAAAATGCCGGACTGGGTCAGCCGGGGCTACAACGAATACGCCCGGCGTATGCCACCGGAGCTGCCGTTGGAGTTATCGGAAATTGCGTTGTCTCATCGAGGCAAGAATCCGGACATTACCCGGTTAATGCAGCGCGAAGGCGAGGCCATTCTATCTGCTGCGGGTAAGGGTGACCGGTTGGTTGCACTTGAAGTGGGCGGGCGGCCCTGGTCAACGGAGCAACTGGCGGCGAAGTTGGAAAACTGGCAACAGGACGGTCGCGATGTCAGTTTCATGGTGGGTGGCCCCGACGGTCTGGCACCCGAGTGTCGTGCCCAGGCCGACCAGTTATGGTCGTTGTCACCTCTGACGCTTCCGCACCCACTGGTGCGGATCCTGCTGGCAGAGCAGCTTTATCGGGCCTGGTCCATTACCCGGAATCACCCATACCACCGCGCTTAGGAACACGACATGCCGTGGGGCGAGTTCAAAGACACTGCCGCTGAACGGCGTATCTTCCAGCGTCGGACGCTGGTTGCCCTTCTTTTATTGTGGGTAATGATGGGTGTACTGATCGCCCGCATGTACCATCTGCAGATTATCCAACACGATACCTACACAACACTTTCGGATAAAAATCGCGTTCAGGTTCAGTCTGTGGCACCTCCGCGAGGATTGGTTTACGACCGGAACGATGTGTTGCTGGCGGAAAACCGGCCGGTGTTCAGTGTCACCATTGTGCCTGAGCGCGTCGGCGACATTGATCAGACATTGGCGGATTTACAGCGCATCCTGGCGATATCGGAGGAGGACCTCGTGCGATTTCAGCGCCGCCTCCAGGAACCACGCCGACCCTTCCAGGAAATTCCCTTAAGGTACGATCTCACTGAGATCGAAATCGCCAGCATGGCGGTGCACCGACACGAACTCCCCGGAGTGGAAGTCAATGCTGAGCTGGTGCGCTATTACCCTTTTGGTGAAATAACCTCTCATGCCCTTGGCTACGTGGGGCGGATCAATCGTGATGAACTTCAACGCATTGATCCGGTCAACTACGCCGGCACCAACTACATAGGCAAGTCGGGTATTGAGCGTTTCTACGAAGAGCTTCTGCATGGCAAGGTGGGCTACCAACATGTGGAGACCAATGCCCGGGGCCGGACATTGCGGGTGCTTGAGCGAGAAAGCCCGGTACCGGGTGAGGATATTCGTTTGCACCTGGACATTCGTCTGCAAAAGCTGGCCTTTGAACTGCTGGCGGAACGTCGTGGGGCCATCGTAGCGATCGAACCGAAAACCGGCGGCGTGCTGGCGCTGGCGAGTGTGCCCGGATTTGATGCCAATTTGTTTGTGACTGGCATTGGGGTTCAGGCCTATCAGGAGCTCAATAGATCACTGGATAAGCCGTTGTTTAACCGTGCGTTACGGGGGCAATACCCGCCCGGATCCACCATAAAGCCCATGCTGGCGATTGCGGCTCTGGACAGCGGTGTGACCACGCGGGATCGGTTGATCTGGGACCCCGGTTATTTTCAGCTGAAACCCAGTGGCCGTCGTTATCGGGACTGGAAGCGTGGTGGCCACGGCTGGGTCGATCTGACCGCTGCCGTGGCGGAATCGTGTGACATTTATTTTTACGATGCGGCAGTCCGAATGGGGGTGGACACCATGCACCATTACTTGGCCCAATTCGGTTTTGGCGAAGAAACATCGCTGGACATTAGCGGTGCCTTACCCGGACTGCTGCCATCCAGTGACTGGAAGCGTGCGGCACGCAATGCGCCCTGGTACCCGGGGGACTCCGTCAATATGGGCATTGGCCAGGGCTTCAATCTGGCCACGCCGTTGCAGCTTGCAACGGCAACCACGGTGATGGCAAACCGTGGGCAATGGCAGCAGCCGCGGTTGCTCAACGATGTATTGGGCGATCACTCGCTCGAGGGCCGGCTGCCGCCACCCAGCAAAGACGACATCATCCTGAAGAATCAGGATGACTGGAATTTTGGCGTGAATGCCATGAAAGCGGTGATGCACAGTGCCAAAGGCACTGCCCGCCGAGCGGCGTTTGGGGCGCCCTATGAGATGGCCGGAAAAACCGGTACCGCGCAGGTGTTCAGTCTGGCTCAGGATGAAGAGTACGACGCCGATGAAATTCGTGAGCGGCTGCGCGATCACGCGTTGTTTATAGGGTTTGCGCCGATTGAAGACCCCAAGATTGCGGTCGCCGTTATTGTCGAAAACGGCGGCAGCGGCAGTGGCACTGCCGCACCAGTGGCGCGTGCGTTATTCGATGCCTGGTTAATGGAATTTCCAAACGAAGGCGAAGCCATGGTGGTCGGGCAAACCAATGAGGAGGACCGCTAATGGCATTGCGTGACTTTTCACGGCCACTGTCTCACCAATCGTTGTCAGGACCCCGTAGCTTCTGGTCAGCACTGCATATCGACCCTATTCTCCTGGTGCTGCTGGTGGGTCTGGTGGCATTCGGGCTTTTTGTCCTGTTTAGCGGTGGCGACGGACGGATTGAGTTGGTTAAGGCGCAAGGCATTCGGATCGGTCTGGCCTTTTTTGTGATGTTTGTCTTTGCCCAGCTGGACCCATCGGTTTACCGACGATGGACGCCTTGGCTGTATGGCGTTGGCTTGATTGCGCTATTGGCGGTCTTGCTGGTGGGCATAGGCGCCAAGGGTGCCCAGCGTTGGCTGGCATTGCCGGGGTTGCCCCGCTTTCAGCCCTCTGAGTTGATGAAGATTGTGGTGCCGATGATGGTCGCCTGGTACCTCTCCCGCCACATGCTGCCGCCAAGGTTGTCAAAAGTCGGGGTGGCGCTGATTCTGGTGCTGTTGCCCATGGGTCTGATTATTAAACAACCGGATCTGGGCACCTCGCTGTTGGTTGGTTCCGCGGGCTTGTTCGTGGTGTTTTTTGCGGGCATCCGTTGGCGGGTCATTAGTGCTTTTTTCGCCCTGGTGTCCATCGCCGCGCCCCTGATGTGGTTTTTTGGCATGCGGGATTACCAGAAGCAGCGGGTGTTGACGCTGCTGGATCCGGAAAGTGATCCCCTGGGCGCCGGCTGGAACATTATGCAATCGAAAACCGCCATTGGCTCTGGCGGCTGGAGCGGCAAGGGCTGGATGCAGGGGACACAGTCTCACCTGGAATTTCTGCCGGAGAGCCATACCGATTTCATTGTCGCGGTGCTGGCGGAAGAGTTCGGGTTTGTTGGCATGCTGGCGCTGATGTCGGTGTACCTTTTGATACTGACGCGGTGTTTGTATATCGCCGCCAATGCGCAGGATTCATTCAGTCGTTTGCTGGCCGGGGCGCTCACCATGACATTTTTTGTGTATGTGTTCGTCAATGTGGGCATGGTGAGCGGTTTATTGCCGGTGGTTGGTGTGCCTTTGCCATTGATCAGCTATGGGGGCACATCCATCGTAACGTTGATGGCGGCCTTTGGTGTGCTGATGTCAATACACACACATCGAAGAATGATCACCGCCTGATGGCGTTACCTTTTGGTTAGAATCACCATGAACTCATGGTGAAATCTTAAGCCCCCGTGCTAGTCTCCGGGCTTATAAAGGCGGGGGTTGGCGGTCGTTATGGGCAACGGTATTGTCCGTGTTGATTGGTATTTTGGGTGTTGTGCGGCACCGGCGAACCGGGTTGTTGGTAAAACAAGGGTATTCATGAAGACACAGGTTGCGAGCCGGTGCCGAGTATGGCTTGGGGCGGCTGTTTTAGTCATTTTGCAAGGCGGAGCTCAGGCCAGTAATGAGACTGAAGCCGGTTATGCGGCCCGAGAAGATGGCCAGGCTTTCATTCGTGAAATGGCGACTCAGCACGGTTTCAGCGCTGAGGTTCTTGAGACGTGGCTGAATCAGGCCGAGCGCAAGCAAGTCATTATTAACGCGATCAGCAAACCCGCTGAAAAAACCATGGAGTGGCATGATTACCGTCGGCTGTTCATTCGATCGGAACAAGTGGATGGCGGCCGGGCATTTTTGGCGCAGTATCGCGAGGCATTCGATCGGGCTGAGGCGGAATACGGCGTGTCAAGGTACATCATCGCCGCGATTATCGGCGTGGAAACCCGTTATGGACGCTTCACCGGTAAATACCGGGTACTGGACGCGCTGGCCACTCTGGCCTTTGATTACCCGCCCAGAAGCGCTTTTTTCCGCCGGGAGTTAGGCGAGTTTTTGCTCATGACCCGGGAGCAGGGCTTTGATCCCCTGACGGTGAAGGGGTCGTACGCCGGTGCTATGGGATTCGGGCAGTTCATATCGAGCAGTTATCGACACTATGCGATCGATTTTGATGGCGATTCTGTCGCCGATATTTTGACCAATCCGGTCGATGCCATTGGCAGCGTTGCTCATTATTTCAGCGCACACGACTGGCGCCGGGGCGACGCAGTGGCCGAACCCGTGGCGGATTCGCAGCGATTGCCGCAAGGCTCGCCACTGTTGACGCGTGGGTTGAAGCCGACAAAAACGGTGGCGGACTATCGGCAAGCTGGCGTGCCAGTGACCGCCGCGGTTGACGACAGCGCCCGGGCCCGGGCTCTCAGACTAATGGGCGCCAACGGCGCCGAACTGTGGCTGACCTACCATAATTTTTATGTGATTACCCGGTATAACCACAGCCATTTGTACGGCATGGCGGTATTCCAGCTCTCGCGTGCGCTCGGAGGCGATGATGTTTAGTCAATCCCGGGCCGACAGCGCGCCTCCGTTCAGCGCCAGGAGCAGACTGGGTCTCTGGACAGCAATTGGGGTGATGGTCGTTCTCGCCGGTTGCGCGTCCGCCCCGGATACGCCGTCCCGGTATTCCATCAGTCAGGATCGGGCGCCATCCAATGACTTTGATATCAGTGGTCTGGAGGATGCCCGGCCACGGTACGAAGCGCCCCGCAAGGCGGGCAATAAGTCACCCTACACGGTGTGGGGCAAGAAATACTGGGTCATGCCGTCAGCGGACGGCTACGTTGAGCGGGGCATCGCCAGTTGGTACGGGGAGAAATTTCACGGCCACAAAACCTCAAA
Organism: Marinobacter caseinilyticus; assembly: GCF_011074955.1. Taxonomy (GTDB): domain Bacteria; phylum Pseudomonadota; class Gammaproteobacteria; order Pseudomonadales; family Oleiphilaceae; genus Marinobacter; species Marinobacter caseinilyticus. The sequence goes on from NZ_WUQJ01000030.1 coordinate 98,709, forward strand.
CGGTGAAACCTTTGACATGTACACCATGTCCGCGGCCCACAAATCGTTCCCGCTGCCGGGTTTCGCCCGCGTGACGAATCTGGATAATGGACGCTCCGTAGTGGTGCGGGTCAACGATCGCGGTCCATTTCATGGTGATCGGCTGATCGATTTGTCTTACGCGGCGGCCAAGAAACTGGGGTATCAATCAAGCGGCACAGCCCGAGTTGAGGTTGCCGCCATCACCGTCCGGCCGGATGGCAGCATGATGATCGCGGGCGCGCCATACCCCAATGCCGAAGCGCCGATTGCGGTGTCGGACCAAAGCATGGCATCGGGACAGGCGTTGTTTGTGCAACTCGGCTCGTTCAGTCAGCGCAGCCCGGCTGACGGCTTATCACGGCAGGCGAAACAGCAGACCGAGCGGTCCGTCCGGGTTCGCCGGATAGATACCGCCGATGGCGCATTTCATCGTGTCCAGGTCGGGCCGTTTGTGTCGGCCGAGGAAGCGCGACGGGAACAGCAGGCACTGGCAAGCAGAGGGTTTGGTCAGGCGATTGTTCTGACGGATACCCGCTAAGGTACTTCATTGGATGCATCATCCCGGTATGATGGTTAGGTGTTGAATATCACTCATTGAATATGAATAAACCCATGGCAACTACTTCTATGTTCAAATCCCTTCTCACGATCGTACTTTTCTCGTGCATGGCTACGCTTGCCAGCGCGCAATCGGCACTGATTCCATCACCGCCCTCTATCGGCGCCAGCTCTTATATATTGATGGACCCACTCAGTGGCAAGATTCTGATCGAAGGCAACAGCCATGAGCGTTTGCCCCCGGCCAGCCTGACCAAGATGATGACGGCCTACATCGTCGAGCGAGAGCTGGACGAGGGGCGGATTTCCATGACGGATATGGTGCCAGTCAGCGTGAATGCGTGGCGCACAGGGGGATCGCGAACGTTCATCAAAGAAGGCAGCCAGGTCAAGGTGGAAGACCTTTTAAGGGGCGTGGTTATTCAGTCGGGTAATGATGCCACCGTTGCGTTGGCCGAATTTGTTGCCGGCAGTGAGGGCGCCTTCGCCGACATCATGAATCAGCAAGCGCAGATACTGGGCATGAACGAAACTCACTTCGTCAATGCCACCGGTCTGCCCTCGCCCGAACAGTTTTCTACGGCTCACGACCTGGCGCTGCTGGCCCGCGCCATTATCACGGATTACCCAGAAAACTACCCGATCTACGCCGAAAAGCATTTCACTTACAATGACATTCGGCAGCCTAACCGCAACTCGCTGCTGTGGCGAGATCCGACGGTGGATGGGCTGAAAACGGGCCATACCGAAGAAGCAGGTTATTGCCTGGTGGCCTCAGCCAAGCGCGACGACACTCGGTTTATTTCGGTGGTCATGGGCACCGACAGCCCTAATGCCCGGGCGCAGGAAGTTCAGAAAATGCTGAACTACGGTTTTCGGTATTATAGTAGTGAGCGGTTGTTCAGTGCAGGCCAGAAGCTTTTGGAAGGCCGGGTCTGGGGTGGACAGTTCGATCAGGTGGATATCGGTGTTAAAGGCGATGTGTTTGTCACCATCCCGCGTGGCTCCAAGTCATCACTGGAATCCGTGGTGGATGTCGACAACGTGATCAAGGCACCCATCAACATTGGTCAGGAATTGGGTCGCGTGAAAGTGACGCTGGACGGCGAGACTATAGTGGACGAGCCTGTGCTGGCACTAAAGGGCGTGCCAGAAGGTGGTTTCTTTAAGCGCCTGTGGGACGCGATTAAGTTATTTTTCATCCAGCTGTTCTGATCCTGATTGACGACTCTGTGGGAGAGTATGATGAACGAGTCAACACCGCCAAAAATTGAATTTCCCTGTGACTACGTCATTAAAGTCATCGGGAATGCGGCGCCCGACTTCACTGAGTTTGTGGTTGAAGTCGTTGAGCGCTATTCGCCTGGCCTCACGGACGCCAATATTTCCGTCAATGACAGCAGCAAGGGCCGTTTTTCGTCGGTTCAGATCACCATCGTCGCGACCGGTGAGCCGCAACTCAAAGCGCTGTTTGAAGAGCTCAAAGCCAGCGGCCGTGTTCACATGGTGCTTTAATCACGATGCCAAAGCTGTTGATGCGGGTGCTGGAGGCGCAGCAGCCTTACGAGGAAACCTGGCAGGCGATGAAGGAGCTAACGGCTACCCGTAACGGCGACACGCCCGACGAACTGTGGTTCCTGGAGCACCCGCCGGTTTACACCCAGGGCCAGGCCGGGAAGCCGGAACACATTCTGGCTCCGGGCACGATCCCGGTCGTCCAGGTTGATCGCGGCGGCCAGGTGACCTATCACGGCCCAGGTCAGTTAGTGGTGTACTTGATGGTTGACCTGAGTCGTGCCAAAACGGGTATTCGAGCCCTGGTTGATTTGATTGAGCAATCACTGGTCAGCGTGTTGGCGCAGTACGGCATTACCGCGGCCCCACGGCCGGATGCCCCGGGGGTCTACGTTGATGACGCCAAGATCGCATCGTTGGGTCTGAGAGTGCGTCGTGGCTGCGCCTTTCACGGATTGGCGCTCAATGTTGCGATGGATATGACGCCGTTCAGCCGCATTAACCCCTGTGGTTATGCCGGCCTGGCGATGTGTCAGGTCACCGATTTTACACCCGGCGTCACGGTTGCCGATTTGATTCAGCCATTGGCCACAGAGCTTGCCGGCCGCCTCGGCTACGCCTCCGAAAACCGGGAACTGCTGCACCAGGCAGAGCTGTCGCCCGTGCGATAGTCGGTTGTCTGAAGCCGGTGTTGGTCATCGCGTAGACGGCAATGCGCCCCTACCTTGGCCGGATAGAGCGTCTCATCCGCCCGTTGTAATAAGCGATCGAAGAGGTCAACACCCTGAGCGGCTTCAGTGCCACTATTGATCGTTGCTGACAAAATGTGACCTTCCTATTCGACCGCTTGGGCCGCATGGTCTTGTCTACGCGATTGCCAATCAGATGGACTTCTGCCGAGTCCGCCCGGACAACATAGTCAGGCATTCCTCGCCACCCCATTGTGCCGCCCTGGAAACACGAAATAGCCATCAGCCTTGCGTCGCTCATCTGAAGGGTCGGTTTAAAGGCATCATCGCATTTCGCCATGTGAACGATCCGTCCCGCAGGCAAGAAAGCGTGTTGGGTGGATCAGGTCATTGGCTCGAACGCCCGCCAGATTGCGGCGTCGCAGTGACCCACGCAGCGCTCTGTACCCGTATAATCAGGTCAGGTTATGCTGTCGAGGCAGAGGCATCGACAGACTGGACCATGGAACGTACGTTGGCGGCACCGGTGAAGACCCGATGCGGTTGCAATTTTATGGGGGTGTTGGTCCAAGTGTGCGATGGCCCCGTCTTCTGAACCTGGATAGGTGTTAATGGCTTCCAAGCGACCAGGAAATTCCGTATCCCGAATCAAGACTGGCAGTTTCGAACGCCGTCTGTCGTTGACGCGCGCGGGTCTGTTTGCCGGTACGCGCATGGCATCACACATGGCCACCAACTGGTTCAGCAGCAAGGACAAGCGTGAGGCCCGTCATCGCGCCATGTTGTCCAGCCAGGCTGAATTTCTGGTGGATGAACTGGGTAAGCTCAAGGGCAGCGTGGTCAAGATTGGTCAGGTGATGGCACTCTATGGTGAGCACTTCCTGCCCGATGAGGTGACTGAGGCGTTGCACACGCTGGAGGATCAGACCACTTCGCTGGCATGGCCCGCGATTGAGCGGGTGCTGATGGAGGAACTTGGCGACAGGCGTTACGCCGAGTTGAGTATTGACCCTGAGCCCATCGGGGCGGCGTCGCTGGGCCAGGTGCACCGGGCCCAGCGTCGGAGTGATGGCCTGGAACTGGTGCTGAAAGTGCAGTATCCCGGTGTGGCCGATGCCGTCGACAGCGACCTGAACGCCGTTGCGCACTTGCTTCGGGTGGCCAGGCTGGTGTCGTTCGGTCCGGAATTCAGCGACTGGCTGGAGGAGGTTCGGGTGATGATGCACCGGGAAGTGGATTACCACCTTGAAGCACGCACCACCGAGCGCTTCCGGCAAATGCTCAAAGACGATCCGCGCTTTGTGGTACCGCGGGTATTGGAAGAATACTCCACAGAGCATGTCATTGCGTCCACGTATGAGCCTGGCCACTCGGTGAGCTCGTTGGTGGTCCATGACTTGCCTTTAGAACGGCGCAGTGAGCTGGGTCGCGCTGCCTTGGAGCTGTTTTTCCGAGAGTTGTTTGTCTGGGGCGAAATCCAGACGGACCCCAACTTTGGCAATTACCGGATTCGCATTGCGGAAGAGAGCGATGATGAGGACGGTCACGACCAGATCGTACTGCTGGATTTCGGTGCCGTGCAAAAGTACCCGGAGAGCTTCCTGGAGCCGGTCATCCGGATGATTCGGGCGTCCTACGAAGGGGAGCTGGAAGCCGTGATTGAAGGCGGTATCGAACTGAACTTTATGAGCCGTGAGTGGCCGGAGGAAGTTCTCAGGCGCTTTGGTGAGGTGTGTATGTCGGTGCTGGAACCGTTGGCTAAAAGCTCGGGTCAGTGGCCGTCAAACGCCGTCAATGCCCATGGGCAGTACCGCTGGAAACAGAGCGATCTACCGTCCCGGGTTGCGCACCAGGCCGCGCGGTCCGCTATCAGTCGGTACTTTCGCATTCCACCGAAAGAGTTCGTGTTTTTGAACCGGAAGCTGATCGGTGTTTACACGTTTATTGCCGTATTGAATGCCGAGTTCAATGGGGAAGACCTGCTGCTGGACTATCTGTACGAGAAAGCCCCGGTTACCGCGCCGGAATGATCTGGTGCCACTCAGATTGTGGCTGTTGAAGCCTCGGCCACGAGCCACAACACGACGGCATAACGGGCGCCTTTACCAATGGCCACAAGCACGACAAAGTTGAGCCATGGCACTCGCATAATGCCACCGATCAGCGTTAATGCATCGCCCCCGACGGGCAGCCAGCCCATCAACAGCGACCACTGGCCATACCGGTTAAAGTGTTTTTGAGCATAGGCCAGTTGCTTGTCCGTGACAGGAAACCACCGTTTTTCCTTAAAGCGTTCTACTTGTCGGCCGATAACACCATTAACAACCGAGCCCAGGGTGTTGCCGAGGGTGGCCCAAAACCACAGCCATTCAACGGCATAACCCTGGGTGAAGAGACCTCCCAGCAAGACCTCCGAATAGGCCGGCAACAGGGTTGCCGCCGCAAAGGCCGCCAGAAAAAGGCTTAAGTACGCCAATGACAACTCCCGGGAAGCCATTTCTGGGGGTAAGGGTGTGTGAAAACTGCCATCAATTCGAGCTCCTCAACCCAGCAGGCTGTGCATCGTATGAAAAAACTCTCTCTTAAAGTAAAACTTTATGCCTTGGTCGTCGCACTGTTATCGCTGATGGGTCTGAGCATGATAATCACCGCCCAGCTTTCATTGAGCGACATGGAAGGGCGTTTGACCGGTGAAACTCGTGAGATGGTACAGACTATTGTGATTGAGCGTCTGGATGCAACGGCAGGTCAATACGGTGAGCTGGTCAGTGGTGTGTTCAATTCAGCGTATAAAATCCCGGAAATTATCAGGGGCGTCATTCTCCGTAATATCCAGTCCGGTAGTTCCGGACGTATCAGTCGGCGGGACTTGCAGGAAACCATTGGCTCGGTGCTGGCCGAGCAGCAGGCATTGAGTTCGTTATACGCCCAGTTTGAACCTGACGCCTACGACGGCCAGGACCGTTATTTCACCGGGGGTGTTGAGGATCACAGCAGTGACGAAGGGACGTTGGAAATCTATTATTACCGGGCGCCCAGCGGTGAAGTGGTGTTCAATCGGACAGAAGACCCCGCGCAAAAATATCTGGATACCCGGAACGAATTTGGTATCCGGGAGGCCGAGTGGTATCTGTGCTCCATGGACTCGAAAACGCCGTGTATTATGGAGCCCTACGAGTATGAGATTGAGGAAGGCTACCGCGAGCTGATGACCAGTCTGGTCATGCCCATCCTGGATGATCAGAGCTTTGCGGGGGTGGTGGGTGTGGACATCAACCTGTCCACCTTCCAGAAAATCATCAAATCAGTGAGCGATGAGCTGTATGACGGCCAATCCCGAATCACACTGTTGAGTCAGGACGGTCTGATCGCCGGTTCCAGCCATTACACCGAAGCCTTGGGCCGACCGCTGTCAGAGGCGGTCCCAGAGTATGCGGATGTGTTTGCTGAACTGCACCGGGGGACACGGACCTTCGACACGGGTGAGACGTTGGCGGTGTCCTACCCCATTGAAATTGACCTCCCCGGCGCCGAATGGTCGCTATTGATCGAGTTGCCCCGGACGGTTGCCCTGGCGGACTTGAAAGCAGTCACGGCACTGCTGTCAGATGAAGTGGCAGCAACGGCCGAGCGTCAGCTTTTAGTCGGTATGGTGGTGTCCATCATTGCCGTTGTTGGTTTGATCGTGTTGGTGCGCTCAGTGACCCGGCCGCTGGACCTGATTCGTGACCGGATGCAAAGTCTGGCCAGTTCCGAGGGCGACCTGACCCACGAATTATCGATTGATACTCATGCCGAGCTCATTGCGCTGGCGGGTGGTTTTAACGACTTCCTGTCTCGACTCCGGGACATGATCAATGATTTGAAGTCAGTGAATGTCCGGGTCCGGGAGCAGGCCAGTGACGTTCGCATAATCGCGCAAGAAACGGAGACCAACACCGAGCGTCAGAATCAGGAAATCGACAGCGTCGTCACCGCCATGAACGAAATGTCTGCGGCCGCCAGTGAGGTGGCAACGTTTGCGGGCGATGCAGCAGCCAATGCCCGGGAGGCCAGCGACGGTGTTCGGGCAACGCAACACACACTGTCGACGGCGGTGACCGGCGTCAGTGCCTTAGCCGGCGACATGGAGAACGCCAGTGCGGCCATTGGCCACGTGGCCAGCCGCAGTGACGACATCAACCGCATTATTGAGGTGATTCGCGGCATTGCCGAGCAGACCAATTTGCTGGCCCTAAACGCGGCGATTGAAGCGGCCAGGGCGGGGGATCAGGGTCGTGGCTTTGCCGTCGTTGCGGATGAAGTCAGGACGCTGGCCTCCAAGACTCGTGAGTCCACCGATGAAATCAGCCAGATGATCGACGGCCTGCAGCAGGAAGTGAGTCAAACCGTCACCGTGATCCGGGATGGGGTCGACCGGGCCACGACTGCGGTTGAGGGTACAAAGGAGGCGGATCTGTCCCTGGCGGACGTCGTTGAACGCATCGCGGTCATCGTCGAGCACGTCACTCAGGTGGCCACGGCGGCGGAAGAGCAAAGTTCGGTCAGTGAGGAAATCAACCGCAATCTTACCAACATCGGCGATGCCGCCAGCGATCTGCGAGGACTGGCCGAACGGGTGCGCAACAGCGGCCAGGCGCTTGACAATCAGGTTGAAACGCTGGATCAGGAACTGGGCCGCCTGAAAACCTGAACGAAGCCGCCCATTTCAATCAGCTTTGGCTATCGGAGCCATTCAAACCATTAAGTTTTAATCGAAGTGCTGCTCTGTCATCATCGGCCGGGTACTCATTTCAAGCGGTGTCACGGCGGTGATACACGTGAATTGTTATTGGCCCGGAGGCTAGCATTATGGAACGCGTCACTATTTTCGGTCGGTCAAGCTGTGGCTTTTGTACGCGAGCCAAGGAACTGTGCGAGATCAAAGACATTCCGTTCCGGTACATTGATATTGTCGAAGAAGGCATCAGCAAGGCGGATCTGGAGAAAACCATTGGCAAACCGGTGGCAACGGTACCGCAGATATTTGTCGGGCAAGAGCATATCGGTGGATTTGATCAGTTCTCGACTTACATCGACCAGCATGCACCAGCTTCCGTACGGTAAACAGGCGGTAAGCACAGGGTATGCAGCAAAAAAGGCGCTTCTTTCGAAGCGCCTTTTTTGTTTTCGGAGCCTTAACACAACGGCACCACCGGTTGGTCCGGCGATCGGGTCAGATCTGAAACGGAGTTTTCAGTTTTTTCTCCGCCAACACCGCTTCCAGGTGCGCTACCCTTGGCAGCCCGTTATCGAACGGTGGGAAACTTTCGCCGGCAATGAGAGGCTCAAGGTAATCCCGGCAATCCTGGGTGATGCCAAAGCCGTCATCGCTGATGAAGTGAATCGGCATTTTCTTTTCCTGATTGGCCACTTCACTGAGCGGCGCCTCGCCAATGTGCCAGCGGTAGGGGCGTGACTGTTCGCGCACAATAATCGGCATGACCGCCTGTTTGCCTGCGATTGCCATCTCAACGGCGGCTTTGCCGACCGCGTAGGCTTGCTCAACATCGGTGGCGGAGGCAATGTGGCGGGCGGAGCGCTGCAGATAATCCGCGACCGCCCAATGGTACTTGTAACCCAGCGCCTGCTTGACCATGTTGGCCAGCGCCGGTGCAACGCCGCCGAGCTGGGTGTGACCAAAGGCATCTTTATTGCCTGCATCGGCGAGGAAGCGACCGTCTTCATATTGTGCGCCCTCGGACGCCACCACCACGCAATAGCCATACTCTGTGACGCAATGTTCCACTCGTTTGAGGAAGGCGTCGCGATCAAACGGAATTTCCGGGAACAGGATGATGTGTGGCGCATCGCCTTCCTTTTGCCCTGCCAGACCGCCGGATGCCGCAATCCAGCCGGCATGACGTCCCATGACCTCCATGATGAACACCTTGGTTGACGACTCGCACATCGAGCGAATGTCCAGGCTGGCTTCAAGCACCGACGTGGCCACGTATTTGGCGACCGACCCGAAGCCCGGGCAGCAGTCGGTGAATGGCAAATCATTGTCGACCGTTTTGGGCACCCCGATGCAGGTAATGGGGTAGCCCATGCGATCGGCCAACTGCGACACTTTGTAGGCGGTGTCCTGAGAGTCCCCCCCACCGTTATAGAAAAAGTACCCAATGTCGTGCGCCTGGAAGACTTCAATCAGGCGTTCATATTCGCGCTTATTCTCAGTGAAATTCTTGAGTTTGTGACGACAGGACCCGAAAGCACCGCCGGGGGTGTGCATCAGGGCCTCAATGGTTTCATTGGACTCCTTGCTGGTATCTATCAATTCTTCTCGCAGAGCGCCGATGATGCCATTGCGACCGGCGTAGACTTTGCCGATCTTGTCCGGGTGCTTGCGTGCGGTTTGGATCACGCCGGCGGCACTGGCATTGATAACGGCGGTCACACCGCCGGATTGGGCATAGAACGCATTCTTGATGGCCATCTTTGGTCGACGTCTCCTGCAGGTTGAACTCGTGCCCGGCATGATACGTCAATTGTTGGACTTTTTCATGGCCCGGGTGCAGCCAAAAATAGGCTTGACGGGATTCCTTGTTTAACCGACGCTTGGCACCAACAGACAGCGGGACAGAGTAAGAATGCGTATTCATATACTGGGAATTTGTGGCACCTTCATGGGCAGTTTGGCCGTCCTCGCCCGCCAACTCGGGCATCAGGTCACCGGCTCCGACCAGGGCGTGTATCCACCCATGAGCACACAGCTGGAGTCTCAAGGCATCGCCCTGATGGAAGGCTTTGACTCGGCGCACCTTGACCCGGTGCCAGACCTGGTGCTGATCGGCAACGCCATGTCCCGGGGCAACCCGGAAGTGGAAGCGGTGCTGAACCGAAAGATTGATTACATGTCTGGCCCCGAGTGGTTAACCCGCGAAATTCTCCGCAAACGCTGGGTGTTGGCGGTGGCGGGAACCCATGGCAAAACCACCACAACATCCATGTTGCTTTGGATTCTGGACCAGGCCGGATTTGATCCCGGCTATCTGGTGGGGGGCGTGCCCAGTGATTTTCCGGTGTCGGCACGGCTGGGGTCCAGCGACTTCTTCGTGATCGAGGCGGACGAATACGACAGCGCGTTCTTCGATAAACGCTCGAAATTCGTTCACTACCGACCGAACACGTTGATTCTCAACAACCTGGAATTCGATCACGCCGACATTTTTGAGAATGTCGAAGCCATTGAGCGCCAGTTCCACCATTTGGTTCGGACCGTGCCGTCCAATGGCTTGATCATCCGTCCGGCCAAAGACCCGCACTTGGACCGCGCTCTCGAGCTGGGTTGCTGGAGCCCGGTGCAATCGACGGCCATCGCCAGCGAATCGGAGGCGACTGATTGGCGGGCGGAGCTGTTGAGCGATGACGGCAGCCAATTTGTGGTGATCCACCACGAGCAACCGGTGGCAACGGTTAAATGGGGCCAGACCGGGCTGCACAGTGTGCGTAATGCCTTGGCGGCCATCGCCGCCGCCCGTCATGTTGGCGTGACGCCGGATCATGCGGTGGCGGCGTTATGCCGATTTTCGGGCGTGAAACGCAGGATGGAGCTGCTTGCCGATATTGCCGGGGTGAAGGTGTATGACGATTTCGCCCATCACCCGACCGCGATTGCCACCACCCTGGATGGGCTACGCAACAAGGTGGGCAATGAAACCATCATCGCTCTGATCGAGCCTCGCTCCAACACCATGCAGCAGGGGGTTCATCAGGACGCTTTGCTTCCCAGCGCTGGCCAGGCGGACCTGGTGATCTGGGCCAATCTGAACAAGCTGGACTGGCTGCCGCAATTGCTGGCGCGGCAATCCGATTCTGATCGCGAGCGTAATCTGTTGGAGTCCTCTGTTGACCGTCTGGTAACCCGGACCCTGGAAGAATTGACCCAGCCCTGTCACATTGTGATCATGAGCAACGGTGGTTTTGGCGGTATCCATCAAAAACTGATTGCCGAACTGGAGCTTACTATTGGCTGATCACGACGCAGTGTCAGAGCCGTTCGAACGGACCATCAATTTGGCCATTACCGGAGCCTCTGGCGCCCAGTACGGATTGCGACTGCTGGAATGTCTGGTGGCCGCCGATTGCCGGGTTCACGTCATGGTCAGCCGTGCCGCTCAGGTGGTGATCGCCACCGAAACCGATGTGAAGCTGCCCGGGGCCCCGGCCGCCATGCAAGCCACATTGACCGAGCGCTATCAGGCAAAACCCGGGCAGATTCTGGTGTTTGGTCGCGAAGACTGGTTTGCTCCGCCGGCGTCGGGCTCTGGTGCGAAAGCGCCCCTGGTCATTTGCCCCTGCAGCACCGGGACACTCTCGGCACTGGCCAGTGGCGCCAGTAACAACCTCATCGAGCGGGCCGGAGACGTGGCCCTGAAGGAGCGGCGGCCGCTCATCGTCGTCCCGCGTGAGGCGCCATACTCGGAAATCCATTTGGACAACATGCTGCGGCTGACGCGAATGGGCGCCACCATCATCCCAGCCAGTCCCGGGTTCTATCATCGCCCCGAACGGGTGGAAGACCTGATCGATTTTATTGTGGCGCGGTTACTGGATCACCTGGGCTTGCCGCAGGACCTGATGCCGCGTTGGGGTGAGGCGAGAGTCGCCCGCAAAACCCGTTGATGGCATGTCGGCGGTTTTGGTCACTGTGATTGATGTTTTTCACCATTGAGCAGAAACCGCTAGCCAACGAGACTCTGTAAACGACATCGACAATCAGTCATTACAGAGGTTCATCATGATTCCACGCACACTGTTTGACGCCGATCTGGAAGGTTTCCGGGATTCGGTGCGGAAGTTTCTGGAACAGGAGGCGGCGCCACACCACGCCCAGTGGGAGAAAGACGGACAGGTGAGCCGGGAAATCTGGCAAAAAGCAGGCGAACTCGGGTTTCTGTGCCCGACCATGCCCGAGGAGTATGGTGGCGTTGGCGCGGATTTCAGGTACAGCGCCGTCATCATGGAAGAAGTCTCGAGAGCAGGTTTATCGGGCATTGGCTGGACGCTGCACTCGGATATTGTCGCCCCGTACATTCTCAATTATGGCTCCGAGGAGCAGAAGCAACACTACCTGCCCAAACTCGCCACCGGTGAAATGATTGGCGCCATCGCCATGACAGAGCCGGGCGCCGGCTCTGATTTGCAAGGCGTCAAATCCAACGCGGTGAAACAGGGCGACCACTACGTCCTCAATGGCTCCAAAACCTTCATTACCAATGGCCAAATGGCCGACCTGGTGATTGTGGTGGCCAAAACCGATCCCAGCAATGGCGCCAAAGGCACCAGCCTGTTTCTGGTGGAAAGCGCGTGGGAAGGCTTCGAAAAAGGCCAGAACCTCAACAAGGTGGGGATGAAGGCTCAGGACACCTCGGAATTGTTCTTTCAGGACGTTAAAATCCCGGAGACGCACCTGATCGGTGGCCGGGAAGGTCAGGGGTTCTTCCAATTGATGCAGGAACTGCCGGCCGAGCGCCTCCAGGTGGCTTTGACTGCCGTCGCCGCAGCGGAAGCCGCGTGGGAGTGGACACTGACTTACGTGAAAGACCGCAAGGCGTTTGGCAAGCCGGTCATTGCTTTCCAGAATACCCGGTTCAAGATGGCGGAAATGAAAGCCGAAATTACCGCCGCGCGGGTGTTTACCGATCGCTGCCTGGAGTTGCATCTGGACAAGCAGCTCGACATTCCCACTGCCGCCATGCTGAAACAATTGACCACCGACCTGCAGTGCAAAGTGATGGATGAATGTGTCCAGTTGCACGGCGGCTATGGCTACATGTGGGAATACCCCATCGCCCGGGCGTGGGCTGACTCACGTGTTCAGCGGATCTACGCGGGCACCAATGAAATCATGAAAGAAATTGTCGCGCGTTCGTTCTGAGATCAATCCACGGTAGCGGAGGCCAGCACAAATAAACGTGCTGGCCGGTTACTTAAATTTACAAATTGCCAAGCCTATCAAGGTTCCACAAGCGCTCATCCCCTACAGTGTCGTCACAACCACTCATAAGGATAACGGTTGCTACGATGACTCGCCTTTTCGTTTTAGTGTTTACAGCCCTGATCACAACGCTGACCGGTTGCGGTGGTGAATCGACTGAGTACGCAGTCGATGGCCGAGATGTTGGCAGTGTCAGCAATAACCTTCCCGGTCGCTACGAGGGCACGGTCATTGATGGTTATCTGGTCAGCGCCCGAGTCTGGCTGGATGTGGACGGTGACCTGCAATACACACCGGGTCCTTTGGACGTTGAGCTGGCGTCCGGCACCACTGTGACGTTGCTCAACGGCGAACCTACCGCCCTGACCGGTGTGGGTGGCCGGTTCAGTCTCGATACTTCTGAGTTCCTTCGTGATCCACTGGAATCCGCCGACCTGAACCCGACCGATTACCCATTGGTTGCCGTCGCCATTCCAGGGCTGACTGAAGAAGAGACCCGCTCCGGCAATGTCTTGTTGAGCCATGCCTATGCCATGTCGGCGCCCCCGGGTGTCCGATATGTAACGCCGTTAACGACGTTGTCCGATATTGGCTTGAATCAGAGCGCTTTTCTGTTCGGAGCGGGCGCGATGTTTTCGCAGATACTGAATAATATCAACGTGCATGGGGACTATGTCTTGGCGGGGGATGCGCGCGCCCACGCCTATGCACGCGCTTTGGTGCGCTTCATGATGACCCAGTTCCCGGATTTTGCCAGCGAGGCAATCCGTGACGGTACCGAGCGTGTGCTGTCCCGCGAGGCGATTAATATTATGCGGTTGTCCTATGTCAGCAATGCCGCTGCTGTCATCGCGGTCGTTGATGACGCCGCAGCCGGAGTCGGCTATGGCAATGTGGACGTGGCTTCGCTGATATTGCCGGATGTGCCTTTGGACCTGGAAGACCCCAAGGTCTTGAGAAAGCAGAGCATTAAAGCGTTTTCGGAAGACGGCCTGCCGACCAGCTCAAGCCGGTTGACGCTGTCGGCGGCATTGAATTTTGAATACAACCCGGCCGGGCAACTGCTGGAAATTGAGGTCGACGGCTGCGTCGTGCCGTCGTTGCAGGAAATCGCCCGGCTGGCCAACGCGGACGGCCGGATCAGTGCAACCGATACCCAGGCATTGCCAGCGGTTTCCTTATCGCCTGTGAGTTTGTCGTTCTATGACGAGGCCGGTGTGGATGAGCGGTTGAGTTTCGACTGGCGGGCTCGCCGGGCCGAGTTTGAAACCCGGACTAGCTGTCAAAGCGGTCTCGCAGATGCTTCGGAATTGGGCGGTGAGCCTGAACGGATCTATTCGTGGCAAATGGTCGATGGGCGGGTGGCGTCCATTACCGATGGCGAGCACACGCTGGTGCCAAACTACACCCATTCTACCGACACATTTTTTGGGTACACGTTGAGCGACACGGAGGGACAGATTGAGGCAGTGGCGCTGACCGATTCCATCGTCGCCTGTCTTGAAGCGACTCCTGATGAAGACTTGCTAAAAAGTCGAATCATCGCTGGCCAGCAATCCTTTACCTTCAGCGGTTACGCGCCTCAGCCAATCGGGTTTGACGGCCTCATGCTTGATTGGGATGTCCGTGACGGGAACCAGCAACTGCTGCGACGACCGTTGCTTGATCCGGCCATCGATCAGGACGGTCAAGGTCTGGAGTGGGAGTTTGTCTATGGCGCGTCGCCCAATGACATTGCCGAGGGCCAGCCCAACCTGGTTTCAAACGCGACATTGTCGCGATACAGCGGAACGGCGCCGTGCGGGTATGACGCGACCCGTATCTCCCAGTCCGAAGTCTATGCCGTGGTTGATTACAGCTATTCAACCCTGTCGAGGTACCTGGCTGACCAGCTCAAGTAGTGTAAGGGCGGGATCGGATGGTATGGAGAGGTCGGCCTGGGCTGAGGCTGCGCGATAAAAACACTCACTGTCGTTCCAGCGAATAACTGCCCGGGGATATTTGCGGGCAAAAGCGAAAGGAAGGCTAGCGCGCTGAACGAACTCCTCGTCCTTCTGCAGCCAGGCTTTTCGAGTTTTATCGACATGATCCCGCAGCGATCCGGCCAGGGTGGACGGCATTAATGTTGTTCGGGCCTTTGCGCCTTTGCCGACTCGCAACGCACTGATATGAGTAGTCTTTGGGTTCAAGGCAGGCATTTGGGTGGGCTGAGCAGACGTGCAATGAGGTGACATTGGAAGAATATCTTTACCCGATCGGAAGCGTTACGGGTGAAACGACATAGAGGCTGGGCCGCTGGCCAGAGACAGTGATTATATGAGTGTGAACTTGTGGTTTTACCCATAACCTTTCCAAATTTTGAAGCATAAAATTTCCGCTATCTTCTGTTTTGTGTTGGCTCACACAGATTTACCGGCACGTTCGTATCATGCGACTTACGTCGGCCTTTTTGTCGTCTTACGGTTAGCCCACCTAACTTCCGAATAGCCCAGTCGCTCCCGGTTAAACAAAAGTGGACATTCGCACTGCATGAAGATCTCGCCAGATACCCTCTACAAGTGGCGAGCTTTTGCCTCTGCGTCTCACCTGTGAAGCGATCAGCTTATAAAGTGCTATCCAAAGTGGTGCACAATCATTTTTGTCTCTCGCCTTCGATGCAACCGTTCCAGGTTCTCGATAACGAGCAATACCGGCTTAGTTGCGACCCGCCGAAGCTACAATGGATCCATTTGGGGACAATTAGACCAGATGGTGGTCCCATTGAACGGGGAGATCTGCAAGTTCCCTGGCGGGTGTGGCCGCGCCCAGCTGAACCAGTTTGCCTCGCCCAGAGGAAACCAGAAAGTCGCCTCCGGCAAGGGCCTGGATGCCGGCGCAGTCGGCGATGGAGACGCGGTTGACCAGTTCACCGGTACTGCCCCTGAAGATAATGGCCGTGCCACCAACAGGCGAGGCAGCAGCGACGAGGTCGTTTTCCGGGTGGGCAACCACGCTGGCAATATAGTTGGCCAAGGCTTTCTGGGTGTCTTCGTCAAACCGGTATTCGCGCAGTGTTCCCTTCTCAAGGCGCGCCAACAGGGGCGGCGTTTCATAAAGAGGCCCCTGGTACTGGTGGGCCACATACACGCGTCCACTGTTGCTGACGCTTACATGTCGGGCGCTTTGCTGATGATGGGGCGGCTTGAAACGGCCAACGATGTTGCCGGCATGCCGATCCATCAGTAGCAGGGCGGGATCCATGGTCTCCAGATTTAGTTTCATGCGGTCGTAATCCGGGTGGGTCAGGATGCCGCCAAGCCCGATTACCAGGGTTTCGCCGTCCGGGTGCAGGGTCAGCTCATGGGGGCCGATGCCATTCAGATCAAAGGTATCGGTTCGTTGGTAATCCAACTCGGCGTCATAGACCGCAATAATGCCATCGCTCTGTTGGTAACGGTTAGCGGTGACGTAGAGCCAGCGGCCATCGGTCGAGAACACACCGTGGCCGACAAAGTGTTCGCCGGCTTTTGCGTCTACGCGGTGTTTTTCGATTCCGGAGGTTGTATCGAACACGTAAAATGACCATCCGGGGCGACGCTCGAAGAAGACGGTTTCACCCATGCCAGGCCGGTTGCATCCACTGTGGCAGCGAGTTTTGATCGGCGTCTGCCAGAGGATGCTGCCGCTGCGGTCGAAGGCGCTGACTCCAAAACTGCCGTCGGGTAAGCCAACA
Source organism: Marinobacter caseinilyticus (assembly GCF_011074955.1). GTDB lineage: Bacteria > Pseudomonadota > Gammaproteobacteria > Pseudomonadales > Oleiphilaceae > Marinobacter > Marinobacter caseinilyticus. Next base: position 115,186 of record NZ_WUQJ01000030.1, read on the forward strand.
GCGCCGACATAGCTGTCAGGTTGGCCCGAGGCTTTTCTGGGAAGCAGAGAACAGCCGGTCAGGCCCACGGCGAGACCGCCGGCAAGGGACGCTTTGAGAAGGGCCCTGCGATTCAAGCGCATACGATCAGCCTCCTTAGTCGCCATCGCTTGAGTTGAAGCCTCTTACCACGCTAAGAACAACCGCCGCCTGGTCATTGACCAACGTGGTCAACTGGGAAATATCGACATAGAGGCTCTGCAGGACCCGGAACTGGCCTTCTTCGGTCAGGGCGGTGGCCATGGGCAGATGGGCTCCGGGAAAGTTCTGCTGAACCTCGCCGAATTGCGTGCGAATGCGCTCTGCCAGATCGGACTCCCCCTTCGCTTCCAGCAATGTCGCGAGCCCCGGCAAAAAGAACTGTCTCAGGCCATCCACAGTGGCTTCAACGGTCAACAGGGTCTTGCCGCTGCGCCAGGCGTCCGTGATGTAGGGGTTGCGCTTGCCGTTCCCGCGAAGCCCCATGGGCTGGGCCAGACGGCGTTCTTCCAGTATTTCCAGTGTCGCCATCCCCGCGCGGATTGTAATGTCGCGGTATTGATCGGTCTTCAGGTAGTGCGGTCTGAAAGCCTGCCATCCCGCCATCAGCTTATCGCTGTTGTTTTTCACATGTCTGGCCACGTTGGTCAGCAGTTCGCAGGTCCGGGCGGCAGACAGTGAATTGTCCCCGCCATTGAACTGCTGATCAAACAGCAGGTATTCCATCATCGGGAAGCCTTGAACAGCGACGCCGGACTGGCGGATCACCTGCGGAGTGATCGGTTCATCGTTTCTGATCAGGTAAGCGGCTTTGCGTGCGATCAGATTCTTTGAATCCGGCCAGAACTGGAACTGCCAGGAACGATTGTTGTTTTCGATCGGGCCGAAATCGACAAAACGCACTCTTTGCCAGGCCAGGAAAGCGTCGAGCCAGGCCCCTTCCAGGCGTGCCCGACTGTCTTTGGCGGGATTTTCGCAGTAGCTCCGGGCAGACTCGTCCAGCTCATCCGTTTGTATTGTCAGCGACTGATAGCCGGTCGCAATGCCCTCTTGCCACTGATGACGGGCCTGGGAGTTGGCATCGCTTGCCCACGCCAGAGGCGGCAACACGGCCAGAATAGAGGTACACAGTAGTCTGGTGATTCGTTGCATGGCGGATCCTCAGAGGGAATTCAGGAAATCGATCAGGGCCGTACGATCCTTCGACGACATCTGGCGGTAGCGATCGGCGGCCGCCTGGGCCTCGCCATCATGCCAGAGCACGGCCTCTTCCAGTGTGCGGGCGCGACCGTCGTGCAGGAAGCCGGCTTGCGGATTCACCACCTGTGCCAGACCAATGCCCCAAAGCGGTGGTGTTCGCCATTCGTTGCCGTTGGCCAGGAACTCATCACGTCCATCCGCCAGGGCAGGGCCCAGATCGTGGAGCAGCAGATCCGTGTAGGGCCAGATCGTCTGATTGCTCAGGTCCGGGCGGTCGGCTAACTCCCCCGTCCGGTGTCGCGGAGTATGACATCCAGCGCAGCCAGTCTCGTTGAATACCCGTGCCCCTTGTTGAACCGATTCGGACTCAAGATTGCGCCGGGCCGGAACGGCGAGACTCTTGGCATAGAAGGTTACGAAGTTGGCGACCTTGTCGCTTACCTCCGGTTCGCCACCATGGGTAAACCGCTCACAATTCTGCTTGGGCGTGCAGTCGGTGATGGGTTTCAGAGTAGAGGTCAGGCCCATATCTCCGGCGAAGGCGCCCATACTCTGTTGATGGACATCCGGCTCTGCCGCCTTCCAGCCGAATCGGCCGGGCAACGTCTGTTCCGTTGCCAGATCCCAGACCTGGTTAAGCTTTCCGGAGATTTCGTTGCCGTCCGCATCATCAGGGTCATGGAGAGCTTTCAAATCTTTAATAGGGATGGCTTCAAGCAGACCCATGCCGATCATTTGTGGTGCTACCCTGGGTGACACCAGCAAGTCCTCGGGCAACGGTCCATAGTTTGGGTTTTCAATGCGGTACACAGGCTTGCGCAATTCCACAACCGTGCCGTCCCTGAGGTTCTTCTTCACCGGCGTCCACTCAATGATTAGATCGGCCTCCGGTTTTGCCGCGGGAAGCGCAGCTGTCTGCAACTGGCTACCGTATACCGGTGCCGGTTTAAAACCTTGCTTGCGCAGAATCTCGGCGTCCCGTTCAGGGTCAGCAGGAACTGCCAGCCTCAGAAACAGTGAGACCGGTGGATCGTCGATACCAGGGGGATGTCCACGACCATCCTTGATATGACATCCCTGGCAGGAGTTGGTATTGAACAGTGGGCCCAGGCCGTCGCGGGCATCAGTGCTTGCCGGGGCTTCCACCCAGGGGTTGCGGAAAAAACTGTTGCCGACACTGAAATCCAGACGCCTGATCATCGACAAGTTGCCCTGGGGAAGCGAGTAGGCGTTGGTGTCTGACTGTTGTACCGTGCCATCACCACCGGTGGCCGGTGTGGTCTGAACCGGATGGCCAGCGTGGGTCTCAGCCCGCGCCGCCTGGGCACCGAGGGCCAGTGGCAGCAGGCAGAATAACAGTGTTGGTTTCATAACGATTCGCGTTGTCAGAGTTGAAGAAGCCATGGAAAAACAACCTTTGAGTAAAGGCGGGCTTTCCATGGCTTGCTCGGGTCCTGATGATGCCGGGAGTTCGTGACTCCCGGTATCCAAGTAGTGCAACCGGTTCAATCAGAAAGAGTGACCGGCGTCATCCGGAGACAGAGCTTCAATACCCAGATCGCGAGCGGCCTGCTCAATGGAGCCGGTCTGTGCAACCAGCGCCATGATGGCACCGTTGACGATACGGGTTCCCTCTGCATTACCCGGTGCAATCATGGTGTCGAACGCCATGGGATTTTCGCTGCTCTCAGCGCGTGCCTTTATCAGGCCCAGGGCTTCCATGGAGGCGTCCAGCTGGTTGTTCAGGCGGGCGTCCAGTTCCGGACTGCTCTGTTGAACCAGGTCAGACAGGGAAGGACCTGTCACCAGGCTGCCATCCACGCGTCGGTAGGTGCCGCTATAGACGTTCTCAATGCCCTGGCCGTTGTAGTAATGGGAGTTGTGGGTATTGTCGCTGAAGCAGTCGTGCTCATCCTCGTAGGAGTTGGCTTCCAGAGCGACCTTCATGCGCTCACCGGCCAGCTCACCGAGAGACAGGGAGCCCATACCAAACAACATCTTCTGAATGCCCTGGTTGGCATCGGCTGTGGTCAACTGCGCGCGGTAGTTGTCGCTGGCGTCCGGTGCCCACTGGGCTACCATCCACTCCAAATCCGATACCAGCAGGTCGGTCACCGAATCCAGAAACTCGCCACGGCGCTCGCAATTACCGTTGGTGCAATCAGCACCCCTGGCGTAATCCGTGACCGGACGCTCCCCGGCACCGCTTTCAAAACCGTGGAGATCCTGACCCCAAAGCAGGAATTCAACCGCATGGTAGCCGGTAGCAACGTTGGCTTCAGACCCGCCGACTTCGTTCAGATCAGCCAGCAGGCCCGCAGACAGTGAGGACACGTCCAGGGTTTCACCGCCTACGTTGATGCTGTTGCTGGCGATGAGGTTGGCGGTTGCACCGGCGTTGCCCAGCTCGTGCTGGTATCCGTCCGCCTTCACGTAGTCGATCAGGCCTTCGTCCAGCGGCCAGGCGTTCAGTTGGCCTTCCCAGTCATCAACAATGGCGTTGCCAAAGCGGAACACTTCGGTCTGCTGGTAGGGAACCCGCGCTGCAAGCCAAGCTTCTTTAGCGGCGGCCAGGTTGGCTTCGGTCGGGTTGGCAATCAGCCGATCGGTTGCTTCGTCCAGCGCGCGGGCGGTGATCAGAGCGTCTTCATAGTTTGCGTGAGCCAGGTCGGCGTAATGGTTTACTACCGAAGCGTTGGTTGCCGGTGCGGATTTTTCAGAGGACCAGGGCGTGTTGGCGCAGCCAACGGTGAGGGCGGCCGCAATGGTCAGTGCCAGCGGGGCCGGACGGAACAGTTTGTTCATTTTCAACTCCATGTTGAGGTGACGCGAATCGCGAATACGAAGTGTTATCATTGCGATTATGGTTTTGAGGCCCTTACCTTGCAAGGAGATTTTGATTTCGGAAAACTTCAGCAGTCGAAATTTTAAAGCATAATGAGAATTATTTGCAAAAAGGTTCTGGCGTGCTAATTTCCCGTCGTGGCCCTAGTAAATCGGTGGAGGAAAACATGAGTGCATCCGTTGTCCAGCTTGCGGGTTCGTCAAGGACCATTTTTACTGCCTGGCAATCGCTTCAGCGGTCGGTAAAACCGAACAGGAGGCAAAGGGTTGCTCGGTCGCTCAGCAAGCCCTGTGAGCTCTCCAGCGAACCTACTCGCTGATTCCCTCGATACTGAGCGCTGCTCTCCGGTTTCAAAGATCAGGCTTTGAAGGAACTCTCCAGAGCATCGAGTTTCCGCTCGGTAAGGCTTAGTGGCTTTAGAATGTCCGACGTTTCCAGGAAGAGTGGAGTGCGAGACAGGTGCGGGTTCTACCTCGTTACTGGGAACAATCCTAAAGAAGGCCGAATTTTTCCTAGCGAGAACGTTGGTCTATTTGCCTGAATGTTCGCTTTGCGACCGACCCGAGCTAAACAAAAGCGAACATTGATGCCTCTCACCCATGAGCGGACATATTCGAGGCGTATTTTACACTGCCAGTAATGACCGCTTCCTGATATAGCGATCCTTTTAAAGACGATCGAAAGGGCTAATTGTCCCGGCTCTGCGGTCGCCAATAACGTGCGTGTAAATCTCAGTGGTGCGGATATCACTGTGACCCAAAATATCCTGAACTGTCCGAATATCACTCCCGGTTCGCAACAGCTCGGTCGCAAAGGCATGCCTGAAGGTGTGGGCCGTCACTCGTTTTGTGATTCCGCTGGCCACCACCGCCTGTCGTAATTGCTTGGAATAGGCAGAGTGGTGCAAGTGATGCCTGCAAATATAGCCGTCGTAAGGGTGGACGCATCGGCTGGTAGATGGAAACAGATACTGCCAGGCAAAATCTTTCATCGCCGATCCAAATTTTCGATGTAGTGCTTTCGGCACAGAAGTCATCCCGTATCCTTCCAATAGATCGTCCTCATGCAGTGCCTTCACTCTGGCCGCCTGCGCCTCCATTTCTGCGTTAAGTCCCCGAGGGAGCAGTGTGTAGCGATCCTTTTGACCCTTTCCGCTGTGAATAAATAAATTCTGACTTGCCAGGTCTACATCCTTAACCCGAAGGGACAACGCTTCGCTGATCCTCAAACCGCAGCCGTACAACAGCGCCGTGATTAGCCAATATTTAGAGTCGAGATGATTCAGTATTGAGGAAACCTCCTGCTGATTCAGAACTGTCGGTAGGCGGCGAGGTTTCTTCGCAAACCGGTATTGCAGCCCCTCTATTTCTTTCTTAACAACATGGCGATACACAAAAATGATCGCGCACAGGGCTTGATTCTGAGTTGCCGAGCTTACGGCGCGATTCACGGCAAGATGATTCAGGAATCGTTCAATTTCGGCGTTTCCCATCTCGGAAGGATGTTTTTTGTCATTGAAGAGGATGAATTGCCGGATCCAGTACAGATAGCTTTTCTCAGTCTTTAAGCTGTAGTGCCGGGTTCTGATCTCAGTGCGCACAGCTTCAAGAAACGGTGACCTTGGCATTGTGCCCTCCATGGCGCCAGATACTGTTGATTTATACAGTTATAAATGGTTCGGGGCGCTTTTTGCAAGTGGGGGTCTCGTGAAACCCAGATCCTTCAGGCACGTCTATCCCAGAAAAAAATCACAGACTGTTGCTTTCATTGGTTTATTTTCTCAGGCAGGCTTACATAGGTGGTCTTATCGAGGCGCGACTATCCCGGGGCGCGTTTTCGTGCGTGATAAGAGGACTGTTATCGGATAGCCGAAAACAGTAGCTGATTGATAGATTTGAATAATTCCTTCTGGGACTGGCTCTCATTTCTTCGCGAGCGATTGCGGTATAGTCGGAATTCAAACTAATAAGCTGTTATAAATATGAGGGAGCCCAATGGCAAAAATTGATCATTCTCGGCCTTATTTAGTCTTCATTGATAACCTTAAAAGGGAGTTAAATAGAGGTCAGTCGGGCTCCGATATTTCGCAAAAAATTGTCTCTCAGCCTGTAAAACTTAAGCATGCTAGAAACCTAGAAAACGTTAAGCTTTTCGACGATCAATGGAACATGATAAACGATCTATTTTTTTTGATTGGCTCCTA
>NZ_WUQJ01000031.1 GCF_011074955.1 Marinobacter caseinilyticus
CACTTTCTTGCCGAGAACCTGTCGGAACTGGTTGCCGAAGTGGGCAAGGGCTACGGCCACATCTTCGCCGCCGCCGGCACGACGGGCAAAGATTTCATGCCTCGCGTCGCGACCTTGCTGGACGTTGCTCAGGTTTCTGACATCATTCGCGTCGAGTCGGAAGACACCTTCGTGCGTCCCATCTACGCCGGCAACGCGATTGCGACGGTGAAGAGCGGCGACAGCATCAAGGTGGTTACCGTGCGTCCGACAGGTTTTGACCCGGTAGGCGGCGAGAGCGGTTCTGCGACGGTTGAAGCATTGGACGTAGTTAAGGATGCGGGTCTTTCATCGTTCGTCAGCGAACAGAAAGCCGAATCCGACCGTCCTGACCTGGCCAGTGCCGGCATCGTTATTTCCGGTGGCCGCGGCATGCAGAACGGCGAAAACTTCAAGATGCTGGAGCAGGTGGCGGACTTGCTGGGCGCCGCGGTAGGTGCTTCGCGCGCAGCCGTCGATGCCGGTTTTGTTCCGAACGACATGCAGGTTGGCCAGACGGGTAAAATCGTCGCTCCGGATCTGTACGTGGCGGTTGGTATTTCCGGTGCCATTCAGCACCTGGCCGGTATGTCTGACTCCAAGGTGATCGTTGCGATCAACAAGGACGAAGAAGCACCGATCTTCCAGGTTGCGGACTATGGCCTGGTTGCCGATTTGTTCGAAGCAGTCCCTCAGCTGGAGAAGAAGTTAGAGAAGTCGATATAAATTGTTACCATTGTTGTGCTTTCTTTCGCCCTCTCCCCGAGGATTTTTTTAAAGTTTTACTGACTCTTAGGCACCGCGAGTCAATAAAACCTGACACTTTATGGTTATCAGACATCTCGTTTAGGGTGGCAGTATTACCACCTACGTCGGTATCCTGTCAGAGAACATTAAAGTTTGATAAAAAACCTATAATTTTGATGCAATTTCGCCTCAGAAAAATTCTAAAGTTTGACATTTTTCGAACTCGGCGACATTTTCCGCAGTGAATCTAATGACAATAAACTTTGATCTTTTCCTAAGAAACCACAGAGTCTCAGCCTTGTCACGGGATTACCTGATTACCCATCAGGCACTAGACGCGCCACACCGAATATACTCAATATGACCGCTAACCGGCTAAATTCGAAGGTAGACTCCTATATTGTACTGTTCAAGACTTAGTTCCCGGATGTTCAGCAGATAACACAATGCCCCAAAGCTGACCATCCAGGCCCTGGTGCCTCGGTATCAGCCAGGTTTATTGGTGGGCAACAGACCTGTCAGTATACCCAGGCAGTGCAGCAGGAAGTAGTCGCCCCAGATCAGCTCATTCTCGGTGGCGACACCGCGCATTGGATCGAAGCAGCCTCGTGTTAGCATTGCGGGCCGGATAGCGCCATTGCCCCATGGCGCGACCACAACATAGTCACGACAAAGTGTTTTGACGGTGTTACGGGCTATTCGTTGATAATCCTGCGCGGCTTGGCGATCATCAAGAACAGTAGCCAATGTCAGCAGGGCATAGCAGGCGATAGAGGTGGCAGAGGTGTCCTTCGGAGTGTCGGCTTCTTGGGGCGCGTCGAAATCCCAGAAAGCCACCCCGTCGTCAGGCACATTCTGGGTCCACCATCTACACACTTTTTCGGCATAGTCACGGATTTCACGATTCTCCGGATACAGTGCCGATAGATAAGCGTAGCTCATCATAGCCCAAGCCTGCGCACGGGCCCAGGTAGAGTTCGGGCCGTAGCCCTTGTGGGTATAGGTTTTGATCAACTTCCCGGTCTGGTTGTCAAAGCTAGCGGATTGGCATACTGAGCCATCCTCGCGCACACAAAAGTCAGCGTTAGTCAGGGCATGGCGGATTGCCACATCCCTGAATTTATCGTCACCAGTCTTCTCCGCAGCCCAGGCAAGCACTAGGCTGGCTGATAGGCTGTCGATGTTGGTTTCGTTCTCGCCGACCGTGTGGGCCTCTTCCGCCGATGTGCCCAAGGGCATCAGACCGATATTTGGGCGAAAAGTAGCGTACAGGCTACTGGCCGCAGCTAACGCCAGTGTCTCGGCTTTCCTGCTACCCGCAAGATCTGCCCCAACAGAGCACCCAAAATAGAACAGGAAGCCCCGAAATACCGAATCGGAGTCAACCCTCGGCTCAAGGCGCTCTACCCACTCCTCGGCCGCTTGCCAGAGTGATGAATCGCCAGAATAATGACCGCTCAACCAGAGTACACCGGGCCAGAAGCCCCCCGTCCAGAAACCATCTTCCGTGGTAGTCCACTCTCCGGTCGTCGTGTCGGCGTAGTGGGGAAACCCAGTTAATTGTTTTTTCAGAGTGAGACGCGCCCGCTCCACCAGACCTTCAATGGTTTGGTCAAACAAGCGCTTTTCGTCATTGCCGTATGGTGATTTGACGTTCATGATTTAGTGCCCCTCTTAATTGTGTTTGATTGCCAATCAGGTAATAACTCCGCGTTCCTGGAAGTCTCTGATCTCGTTTTCGGAGTAGCCAAAGTCACTTAGAATCTCACTGGAAAATTCGCCCAGAGCGGCGGGTGGCCGTGGCATTTCTTTACCCTGGCTGGCCAGTTTTACCGGATTGCCAACCAGTTGGACTGATCCATGGCCGGGTATGTCCACCTCCCGCAAAATATCGTTCTGCAGGGTTTGCGGATGTTTCAAGGTGTCGTCCAGATCCATCACCGGGGCACACAGGATGTCGGTTTTGGATAATCGCTTTACACATTCATCGGTGGTATAGCGTTCCATCACCGGCCCGAATTTTTCCTGAACTATGTCGGCATGCTTACGTTGTAGAGTGGAGTTGGCGAGCAGTGGATCCGCGCTCATGTCGTCTTCGCCAAACGCCATGCACATGAGTTGCAGTGGGTTGTCCCGAAACAGAGTGAGAACAGTGATCCAGCCGTCCGAGGTCTTGAAGATCATGGCGTACTGAACCCAGTCGGTGCGGTAGTCGTAAAGTGCTCGACTGGAGGTTTCCAGCAGTTGCATGGCAATGGCGACATCAAACAGAGAAGTAGTTACGAGGTCACCTTTACCGCTGCGTTCCCGTCCCAAAAGTGCCGCCAGCACCCCCTGAGATAACGATGCCGCAGTGGCATAGTCGACTATAGGGGTGGCAGTAAGACGGGGACGGCCACCGGGCTCAACCCCATTCATGGCAAAGCCGCTGAGAGACTGCGCCAGCATATCCTGGCCCGGCATACCTGATAACGGGCCCTTTGCGCCAAAGGCGTAACCAACCGCATACACCAGCCGAGGATTGCGCTTAGAGACTTCGTCGTAACCAAAGCCGAGTCGCTCCATGGCACCGGGCCGAAAGTTGTGAATCAGCACGTCGGCGTTATCAATCAGCTTGCCAAGGACTTCTCGGCCTTCATCCTGCTTGAGGTCGAGGCACAGGGTCCTCTTATTACAACCAACCGCAGCGTAATAGCAGCTCATTTCCTCACGGGCGGTGCCGACCTCGTCGAGATCCCGCATAATGTCGCCTCGGGGCGGTCGCTCAATCTTAATTACGTCGGCGCCGTAATCCCCAAGCATCTGCCCGGCAAGTGGCACCTGCATAACCATGCCAAGCTCTAGCACGGTGACCCCAGAAAGTGGTTTCATTGATTTCCTCCGTCATTCCATTTTACTTACTGACCGTATAGTATTTATTTAATATACACAAGCCAGTTTGACAAGTACTGATCGTTATTCTATTTCACAAGGCACGCCTTGATAGCCGGAGACGCTTTATGGTTCTAAACGAACAATTACCTGCATTCGCGATTCCCGATTCGCTCTCTGAGTGGACATTACCCAAAGTGGCTGCACGGCGCTTGGAGGCCTCACCCGATGCAGTTTTTGCCCGCGAGGTCTCGGGTAATCGAGAGACTTATGGCCAGTTTATGGCCCATGCGGAGGCGCTAGCAGCGCATTTCCTTCAGGTAGGTATTGAGCCCGGTGACCGTATCCTGATATTTGCTGCCAACAGTATTGCCGCATTGCACGCATGGATGGCTGCAGCGCTAGTTGGCGCGGTCGATGTGTCGGCGAATACCGGCTATCGCGGTAACTCTTTGGCCCATGTCCTCAACCTGGCCAAACCCAGCCTGATTGTCAGCGATGCTGACTTAATGCCGTGTATTACCGAACTGACTTGGGACTTTTCCGGCGTCCGGCAGATTGTCGTTATCGACAACACGGAAACTGGTCCTAGCGAACTGGTCAAAGCATTTGAGGCAAAAGGGAATATCCGCGTGAGGCATCACCAAGAACTCATCGCCAAGCCAACACTATTGAAGCAGCCTTGGCCAGAGATTCAGCCCTCCGATGCAGCGTCTGTGGTGTTCACATCTGGCACCACTGGTCCCGCCAAGGGCGTGGTGATGCCCCATGGCCACGTCTGCCTGTTGGCTAACACCACCGCAGGGGAAACAGACATGACCGCGTCTGACGTGTTCTACAGCGCCCACCCTCTGTTTCACATTGCCGGTAAGTTCATGGGAGTACTCGCCATCTTTGCCGCCGGCGGAACACTGGTTCTTGACCGAAAGTTTGACGCTAAACGCTGGCTGGATCGCATCCGGGAAAGTGGAGCAACCATCAGTATTGCCCATGGACCGATGATAGAAATGATCCAGGCAGAGCCGCCACGGTCCGAAGATTCAGATAACGTTCTTACCCGTCTGATGTGCTGCCCATTGCCTAAACGTGATGGTGATGCCTTTCTGGAGCGGTTTGGCGTCAAGGGTATCGAAATGTGGGGTATGAGTGAAGTTGGCTGCCCATGTTGGACGTCACGGCAATTCTCTGCGGTTTCTGGCTCCTGCGGCAAAGTACTAACGGAATGGTATGACGTGGAAGTCGTCGATCCGGAAACAGACCGTCCGGTACCGGACGGCACCGCAGGTGAAATTGTGGTCAGGCCCAGGCACCCCTGGACTACCATGTTGTGCTACATGGGTATGCCGGAAGAAACCGTGAACGCATGGCGAAACCTTTGGTTTCATACCGGAGATATCGCCGTCAGGGATAGCAACGGCAACATGTTCTACATCGATCGCAAAGGCGACCGTATCCGCCGCCGGGCCGAGAATATCTCCTCATTTGATATCGAAGCTGCAGTGGCTGACTTTCCTGGTGTGAAGGAATGCGTGGCGGTGGGTGTTCCGTCGAGCTATGAGAACGACGACGATATTCTGGTTTATATCGTAACCATGGAGGACGCAGTAGTTGAACCACCGGCGCTGTTGAGTTTCCTGGCACGCGCACTGCCCCATTTCATGGTGCCACGCTATATAGAAATCATCGACGAACTACCGAGAACACCCACCAACAAGGTGAAGAAAAAGCAGCTATCACAGCGCGGCATTCAAACCAGCACCTGGGACCGCAAAGCCGCCGGCGTCAGCCTAAAGGAGCTTATCGACGAGGGATAAACAGCATTAGGTAAACCCAATGGGATAGCTTAGCCGATACCGTGCAACAACATGCGCCGCACATTTTTGACCAGATCGGGGCCGCTAATTTCAGCGCCACGCAGGTGCCATTCCAGCATCATGCCATCGTGGACCGCCACGATCATGGAGGCGAACGAGCGTGCGTCAATGTCTGACGACATCGAACCAACGGCCTGGGCCTCGCTGACCACCGCCTCGACAGCGGCGTGTACATCTCCGTATAGCTCCCTGATTGCCGTGGCGATGACATTCTCCTGGCGAGCGAACTCGATGGCTATCTGGATCATGAAGAGCAGCTCGTTGGGCCGTTCCGCGCCGAAATCAGCACCCTTGTGGATATAGCGGATTATGCGGTCCACATGGCTGCCGACAGGATTTCTCAGAGTGGCCACCAGACCATCCACAAGATCCTCACGAAGAACTTCAAACATGTGCAGGATCAGCTTTTCCTTGCTGCCAAAGTAAAAATAAACCGAGCCTTTAGTGAGGCCGGCTTTTGATGAAATAGCCTCCAGGCTGGTGGCATGGTATCCGCGTATCACAAACAATTCGAATGCAGCCTGTATCAACCGATTCATGCTGCGTTCACGAGATATTTCGTTCTTGTTAAGTTTCTTGCCCGTCGTAGTCAACTTTGTTTCCTAAATGAATTCAAACTCTCGAATAAATGGTTTCCAGCTTGCGCACCGGTTCATTCGTATATAATACAGTAAATGGAAAGTGCCGCTAAATCGTGCTTTTTATCTGCTCGGCACGCTCTAGCCGCCGGGCCCATCACCCTGGCTTGTCACATCTATGCTTCCCGCTCACCATCCAACAAGCGGTGCAGCCTATAAGGGTTTTCCTCCTTCAGAGCATGCGGGAGCAGGGCGTCGGGGAAATTCTGATAACATACAGGCCGGAGAAAGCGTCGAATAGCCGCGCTGCCTACCGATGTGGTGCGGCTATCAGAGGTGGCCGGGAAAGGCCCCCCATGAACCATGGCATGGCAGACTTCTACACCTGTCGGCCAGCCATTGACCAATATCCGGCCAGCCTTCGTTTCCAATATTGGGAGTAGTGATTGCGCAGCCCCCATGTCGCCCTCATCCATGTGCAGAGTGGCTGTGAGCTGTCCTTCGAGGCTCTCGGCAACGCGCTGCATCTCCTCCAGTCCCTCACACTCGATAATCAAGGACGCGGCCCCAAAAACCTCCTGTTGCAATGTTTCATCTATGAGAAAGTCGCTGGCATGGGCGGCAAATAAACGGGGTTGGCAGGCGTTCGAGACTACGCCTTCCTCTCCACTCGCTAGACACTGGACGTCGGCATTGCCGGATAAACGCTCAATACCCTGCGTATAGGCTGCATGAATATCCGATGTCAGCATGGTCTGAGCATCCGCTTGGGCAACGGCATCCGTGGCAGCTTGTTTGAAGGCTTCAAGGGCTTTGCCACGACAGCCAATGATCAGCCCCGGGTTGGTGCAGAATTGACCTGCACCCATACTAAGGGATACCGCGAATTCCATGGCAAGGTTACCAGTACGGGCCGCAACGGCTTCTGGCAGGATGAATACCGGGTTAATACTGCTCATTTCAGCGAACACCGGAATCGGTACGCTGCGCTGCTGCGCAATCGCTGTCAGGGCTAACCCGCCGCGCCGCGAGCCAGTGAAGCCAACCGCCTGGATGCAGGAGTTCGCCACCAGGGCCTGGCCGATCTCGTTGCCGACACCGAACAACAGTGAAAATACGCCATTCGGCATCTGACAGAGCTTGGCCGCTTGTTGGATTGCCCGGCCCACCAACTCCGATGTACCGGGGTGGCCTGGGTGGCCCTTGACCACCACCGGGCAGCCTGCTGCCAACGCGGATGCAGTATCGCCGCCTGCGACCGAGAACGCTAGCGGGAAATTACTAGCCCCGAAAACCGCAACTGGCCCGACAGCGATGTGCCGCTGGCGCAGATCAAGCCGGGGCATCGGCTGGCGCTCAGGAAGCGCCGGGTCCACCCTGACGTCCAGCCACTCACCGTCACGCACTACCGAGGCAAACAACCGGAGCTGACCACAGGTACGACCGCGCTCACCTTCAATCCGGCCCTTCGGTAGTCCAGTTTCAGCCATCGCTCGCTCAATCAGTCCGGAGCCGAGAGCCTCGATTTCCGTGGCAATAGTTTCGAGAAAACTGGCTCGCGCTTCCAGAGAAGTTTCGCGATACTCACCAAAGGCCTCCAGGGCCAAACTGCAGGCTTGTTCGATATCCTTGCTACTGGCACCGGGGAATTCTGGCTCCAGGCGCTTTCCGGTGGCAGGGTCAACCGGTTCAAGGGCAGCCTGATCCCCCCGGTAGCTGGTCTGACCAATCAATTGGTGTCCTGATACAGTCATGATGATCTCCTTCGTATGTTCGGTGGTCGAATTATTTTCAAAGTTTAGCCTCGGCCATTTAGCCCAGCAGTATTTCTGGCAACCAGGTCGCTAGCTCCGGGAATACCAGCACCACCGCCAAGGTAATGATCTGGAGGATGATGAACGGAATAACTCCGCTGTACATATGCCGTAGGGTGATCTCCGGCGGCGCCACCGCTCGAAGATAGAATATTGACGGTGCCATGGGTGGAGTCAGATAGCTGGTTTGCAATACCACCAGGAAGGCAATACAGAACCAAATCGGGTCAAAGCCAAGGTTCAGCACCAGAGGCATGGCAATCGGGATGACGATCAGCACCACCGAAATCAAGTCAAGGACAAAGCCAGCTACAAATGTCAGAAGCAGAATCAATGCAATCACACCCCAGGCTGGGATACCCAGGTCGTTTAGCAGCGTCTGGATTGCCAACATCCCACCTGATGCAAAGAACACCCCCGCAAACATACTGCCGCCCAGAACGATGAGCAGGATCATTGTAGTTATTAGCAGGGTTTTCATCAGGGCGTTACCAAACAAGGACCAGGTAAACGTGCGATAGATAGCCGATAAACCAACCGCTCCCAGCGCACCCCATGCAGCTGCCTCCGTGGGTGTAGCAACACCCATAAGGATGCTGCCGAGCACGGCGAAGATAAGTATTGAGGGCGGAATCAGCGCTACTGCAGTTATTCGCAGTTTCTGTCCAAGGCTGTACTTGGGGCCACCCTCCATAGTGCGGGGAGCCATGGCCGGTTTGGCAACAGCAACACCGACCACGTAAAGACCAAACAGCACAGCCATGATCAGGCCAGGCAACAGCAGACCGGCAAACAGCTCACCCACCGAAACATTGGCAACCGGACCCAGCACAATCACTGTGATGGAAGGCGGAATTACCGTGCCCAGCGACCCACTGGCGCACACGGTGCCGGAAATCAGCCGTTTGTCGTAGGCGTGTTTCAGCATAACCGGGACGGTTAGCAATCCAATCACGGCCTCTGTGGCGCCTACCACTCCGCTGATGGCAGCAAAGATGGCACCCATGATAATGGTGCTAAGAGCCATGCCGCCGGGAAGTCGCCATGTCCAGATATGGATAGCCTCAAGCAACTTGGATGCAATACCGCTTTTCTCCAGGAAAGCTCCCATGAAGACAAACAGGGGCACTGCGGCCAGTACCGAGTTGCCCGCCACGCTGTCAATCTGGGAAATCAACTGGAATGACGCGGCATCGCCGAACTGAATAACACCAAAGATAAACGCTGTGCAGATCATCGACAACGCAATGGGAAAACCACCCAGAAGGAAAATCAGGAGAACCGGGAACATCCAGAATCCGATGTATTCAGTCATGCCACACCCCCGGCTCTTTGTCGCCCTTAATTAGAATGGCAATGGAGCGCACCAATTCGACCGCGGTTTGCGCGGTTAGTATACCGAACCCGACAACCCAGACGGTTCGGAACGGCCAGATCACAGGATTCCAGCCTGAAGCTCCGGAGGTTTCCTGGTACTCGTAGGCCTCCAGCGCATACAAAAATAACGCGTCAACGATCCAGACCAGCGCCACTAACAAGATGGCCAGGCCGATCATGTCCATGGTCGCTTTGCCTCGCGGCGGCATAATGGCATAAAAGAGATCTACGTTGACGTGTTGGCGGACCTTCAGCGCGTACGCCATGCCCAATAGAAAAATTGAGCCCATGAACATGTAGCTCATTTCGTAGGCCCAGGCTGTTGGTGAGTTCAGGATATAGCGGCTAACGACCTCATAGGTCAGCGAGCCGATCAGCGGCACGATCAGCAATGCACCGATTAGCGCAGCGGCTTTCGAGAACGCATCCACAGTTTTTCCGAGGAAGCTAAAAACTTTCATTATGCATGCCTTGTTGCTACCGATGACCCCGACCCGGGAGCAATTTGGCTTGGGCCGGGGGCATCGTGTCTCTTACAACGTAGGGCCTCGCACATAGAAATAGAGGCCCGGGTAACACCCTGTTGTTAATGCTTACCGCCGATGGGAAAGCGATACTCGGGCCAGACTGCCAATTGACCCTCGAAGTCCCTCAGGGAATTAAGCACCCTGGCAAACCACTTATTGTCCTCGGCCTGCTCGTCTTCCCACTTGTTCGTGGCTTCTTCAATTGTCGCCATGAAGTCCGGATCAAGGTGCACAATTTCATTGTCACCGTCGGTCATCTCCTTGAATGCGGAGAGATCAGCATTGGCACCGGCACTCCAGCTTTCATACATGGAGAGCCTTGCCGCCGTGGCGATCGCCTGCTGGTCTTCCTCGGACAGGCCAGTCCAGACGTCCTTGTTGATTTCGCACTCAAGGACGCCGCCGGGCTGGTGCATGCCGGGTACGACCACATACTTAGCTATATCGGTGAAACCGGTCGGCTTGTTGATTTCCGGGCTGCCCCATTCAGTGGCGTCGATAACCCCTCGGTCAAGCGACGTATATACCTCGGCTCCAGGCATCACAATGGTGGAAGCACCAAGGTTTGACGCAATCTCGGCCCAGGCGCCGGAGGTGCGAAGCTTCAGACCCTTGAAGTCTTCGTGGGTCTGAACTTTCTTATTTGAGTGCAGAAAAATTTCCGTGCCAATAATCGCGCAGGGGAAAGACACCACATTGAACTCTTCATCGCGGTACTCTTGCCAAAGTTCCAAGCCACCACCCTCGTAGAGCCACATCAGATAGCCTTCCGGGGTAGGGGAACCAGCATAACCAGCAAACAGCGCAGTGGTTCGGTCCCTGCCCCAGTCATAGGCCATCCAGTTGTGGCCAATCTCAACAACACCGCGGTTGACTGCCTCGGTGACTTTCAGCGGGTTGGAAAGCGTACCGCCCGGAAAGACATTGATTGTGATGCGGCCACCGGTGAGGTGCTCCACATTTTTGGCAAAGCCTTTAGCATCCCTTTCCAGCCAAGGACCACCACCCCAGGGTGTAGCCATTTTCCAAGTTACTTCCTCGGCCATGGCACCACCGGTAGTAAGGGTTAGGCTGGCGGCTATGACGGCCACCTTGATAGGGTTTGTGAGTTTCTTCATTATTGAACTCCTCTCAGTCTTGCGTAATTGGCCGGTTCACCCTGACGGTGTTCCGTCCGGTTCTTGTTGTTATGAACTGTTGTGATGGATTGGCTCTGCGGTTCTCAGGATTGACAGGATTTAACCGGTGGCCATACGAGCCCTGTCACATTCGAGGGCTCAGAAACGGCTTTGTTGATCTTCGCTTCTGACAGACCTAACTCTCGGAGGACCGTATGCGAACTGTCCTTGCCATCAGTAACACCCGGTATGGTCGGGGTTCGGGAATAGCGGGGAATGGCCGGAGTAGCATAGGTGTCACTGCCAGGAAACCGCGCCTGTACATGCGGGTGTCGGAACACCTCATCTGGCGCCAACACCGGTGAAACGCAAGCATCCCGGCCCTCGAAATGCGCCACCCAGGCGTCACGGGACCGGCTGGCGAATAACAGCTCGAACTGCTCAGTCATGGCGGGCCATGTATCCGGGTTCATGTGATCTGGCATTGGCTGCTCAAAGTTCAACCCCCGCCACAGATTGGTGAAAAATGCGCTCTCCAAAGCCCCGACCGCCAGATACTTGCCGTCGTTGCAGACGTAGCAGCGGTAGAAAGGCGCTTCTCCGGTCAGCAGTCCTTTGCCGCGAGAAGGCAACACTGGCTTACCCCAGTCCGGATAGTGCATCGTCATCAGCGAAAGACAGCCATCTACCATGGCGACATCAAGGAACTGGCCCAGTCCCGAGCGCCCCCGCTCCAGCAGGGCTCCGAGGATAGAATAGGCGGCGTAAAGCCCGCCCGCGGCAAAGTCGGCAATAATATTCAACGGCAGTGCTGGTGGCCCATCGGCCGGGCCCATGGCGCCAAGGGCGCCGGAAAGACCAACATAGTTGATGTCGTGGCCTGCCTCTTGAGCGAGCGGACCATCCTGGCCGTAGCCGGTCACCGAGCAGTACACCAGTTTCGGGTTGTCTTGCTTAAGGGCTTCATAGCCGAGGCCTAGGCGGTGCATAACACCAGGACGAAAGCCTTCCATCAAGACATCCGCATCGGCAGCCAACAGGCGGAATGCATCCAGACCTTCTTCGCTTTTCAGGTCAAGGTTCACAAAACGCTTTCCGCGTCGGTAGCAATCAATCGGCAAGCCGGAGCGGCCGCCGCCAACAACAATAACCTCTGCCCCCATATCCGCCAGCAACATTGAGCCGTACGGACCTGGTGCAAGACGAGTCAAGTCCAGCACACGGGTGCCTTTCAAGATTGAATTCTGGCCAGTCATATCAAACTCCTCATGGTCACAACCTCAGCCCATGGTTTCTTTCAGCATGGCGAGGAAGTCCTCAGCCGACGCTGGACGCGGATTGGTGGCGGTGGAGTGGTCTTCTTCGGAAAACTGGGCCATATCCTCGAGCTCCTCGTCCGGCACACCCATTTCACGAAGATTCTTCGGCATGCCAAGTTCGGCATTCAGACGCTCGAATTCTGCTGGCAGATCGGCATCGGCCGCTAGGCCCATGGCGGCCTTGAGGTGGTCAAATTTGTCACCGCAATGACTCTGGTTAAAACGCAGTACCGGGGGCAACAACACCGCGTTCAGCGTGCCATGGTGGAGCTTTAGCTCCTTCAGGCCACCAAGGGCGTGGGACATGGAGTGAACTCCCCCCAAGCCCTTTTGGAATGCCAGCGCGCCTTCAAGGGCCGCAATCATCATTTCACTGCGTGCTTCCATATCGGTTCCGTCGTTGACAGCACGAATCAGATACTTCGAAGCTCGGCGCAGACCGTCCAGTGCAATGGCATCGGCCGGCGGGTTGATCTTGGGGCTCAGGTAAGTTTCAACGCAATGGGCAATAGCATCCATCCCGGTTGCGGCGGTTAGGTTGGCCGGAAGTGAGCGTGTCAGTTCCGGGTCGCAAATGGCCAAGTCTGGGATCAAGTATGGGGAAAGAAATCCTAGCTTGCGGCCGTCCCGCAGCGTTATCAGGGATGCCCGGCCTACTTCGCTGCCGGTACCTGCGGTGGTGGGTACTGCAACCAGGGGGACGGTTGGGCCGATTTTGGCAACGCCACCATCGATAGCCGCATATTGGCGCAGTGGCGGCTTATGGGTTGCGAGCAAAGCTACGGCCTTGGCAAGATCGATACTGGAGCCGCCTCCGATGGCAACAATACTATCGCAATTGTTAGAACGATAAGCTTTCAGGGCCTCTTCCACCGCCACTTCAGTTGGATTGGCAGGTGTGCCATCGTAAATGGCAACATTGTCCGGAAGCTTGGCAGTTGCCTTCGCCTTATCAAGCAGGCCGGTTGATGACAAGCCGGCATCGGTGATGATCAGCGGCTTGCTTACTTTCAGGTTTGCTAGCTCATCATTCAGTGAAGCCATTGCGCCTGTGCCTAAGCGGATATTGGTCAGGTAGTTAATCTGGGCAATCATGGTTTTCGCCTTAATCTGAAAGCATGGCTTTAGCGACGATCAATTTCTGGATCTCGCTGGTTCCTTCGTATATCTGAGTAATTTTCGCATCACGCATCATGCGCTCGACGGGGAAATCGGTCAGATAACCTGCACCGCCATGGAGCTGTACGGACTCGGTGGCCACTTTCATGGCAACATTGCTGCAAAATAGCTTGGCCATGGAGGCTAGGGTGCGGGCCTCAGGCTCTTTGTTTTCAACCGCTTCACAGGAGCGATAAAGTAGTTGGCGGGAGGCTTCGATTTCGGTTGCCAGGTCGCCAATGGTGCCGCGGATCATTTGAAAGCGTGCCACTTGCTGGCCAAAAACCTCCCGCTCCTTAACGTACTTGATGGCGGCATCAAATGCCCCTTGGGCAATACCGAGCGCCTGAGCCCCAATTAACGGCCGGGTATAGGCCAGTGAATCAGTGATGTACTGGCGGCCTTCTTTCGAGTCACCGAGGAGCCGGTAATCGTCAACCCGGCACTCTTCAAAAATTACATCGGCAGTGGGGCTGCCCCGCACACCCATCTTCGATTCCAGCTTGCCGAAGGAGAGACCGGGGTCAGATTTATGCACCGCAAACACACCAAAGCTGTTTTCACCGGTACATGCCAGGACCGAGTACCAGTCGGAGCGGCTGGCATTGGTGATGTAGCGCTTCTGGCCGTTGAGCACCCACTGGCCATCCTTGTACTGGGCGCGACTGCGAGCACCCCAGACGTCAGAGCCGCCGTGAATTTCAGTCAGACAGATGGAGGCCACGATGTTTCCATTAATGGCCGGTTTCATCACCTCTTCGACCAACTGCGGCGAACCAAACGAGGCTATTGGGCCGAGCCCGGCCCAGATCACCATCAGCGTAAGCGACGAGGTGGCACAGACACGGGCGATTTCCTCCAAACAGATGCATTGGGCCAGCACGTCCCCAGACTGGCCACCGATGCTTTCATCAAAAGGCAGCGCAATCAGTTGTAATTCCTTGAATGCGGCAAGTGCCTCTTCGGGAAATCGCTTCTTTTCATCAACGTCCGCAGCATGAGGCTGAATTTTGGTTTCAGCCAAACGCCTCACCGCCTTGCGAAACTCTTCGTAATCCTGTCGTTCAAGCATCGTTATTTCTCCCCGTTTTTTATTGGTAGTGGGTGCGTGTTTTAGTTAATAAAACACATACTATCCGGATGGTCAATAAAAACAGAAATTAGATTGGGGTTCTACCCCGTTACTTATCGAACTTTAATGTCCTTTGGCAGGCGGCCCATCGGGCGGTCACGGTTACTCGACCGTGACGCTCTTGGCCAGGTTGCGGGGCTGGTCCACGTCGGTGCCTTTCAGTACGGCGACATGGTAGGACAGCAGCTGCAGGGGAATGGTGTAGACAATGGGTGCGGTAATGGGATGCACCGCGGGGATCTGCATGACGTGTACCCCGGGCTCCGACGCCAGATCCGATTCGCCGTCGGCGAACACAAACAACTCACCCCCGCGCGCGCGGACTTCCTCAAGGTTGGATTTGAGTTTTTCCAGCAGGTCGTTGTTGGGTGCCACGGTGACGACCGGCATTTCACTGTCCACCAGTGCCAGCGGACCGTGCTTGAGCTCCCCGGCGGGATACGCCTCGGCGTGGATGTAGGAGATCTCTTTCAGTTTCAGCGCGCCTTCCAATGCGACCGGGAACAACGCGCCCCGACCCAGGAACAGGCTGTGGTTCTTATCCATGAAAGCCGAGCTCAACTCGGCAATGGCCTCGTCCAGCGCCAGCGCCGCTTCCACTTGTCCCGGTAAAGCCCGCAACGCCGTTACCAGTTCCGCCTCGCGCTCTTCACTGAGCCCGTTGTGACGGGCCAGGGCAATGGTAAACAGCAGCAGCGCCGTCAATTGGGTGGTGAAGGCCTTGGTGGACGCAACGCCAATTTCCGGACCGGCCTGGGTCATGATCACCAGATCGGATTCCCGTACCAATGAACTCCCGGGTACGTTGCAGATCGCCAGCGCGGCACGGAAGCCTGCTTTCTTGGCCTGACGCAAGGCCGCCAACGTATCGGCCGTCTCGCCCGATTGGGAAATGCACAGGAACAGGGTGTCGGGCTGAATGACGTGCTTGCGGTAGCGAAATTCAGACGCCACCTCAACCGAACACGGAATACCGGCCAAGTCCTCGATCCAGTACCGCGCCACCATACCGGCATGGTAACTGGTGCCGCAGGCGATGATCTGCACGTGACGAATGCTTTCCAGCAATTGGCCGGCGTCCGTGCCGAGCGCCTGTTCGAGTACTTTGCTGCTGGTGACACGGCCTTCCATGGTGGCCTGGATCACCCGTGGCTGCTCGTAAATTTCTTTCAGCATGTAATGGCGGTATTCGCCCTTGTCGGCCGAGTCCATGCTGTGCTCAAAGCGGGTCACTTTGCGCTCTACTGGGTGGTTGTCGCGGTCCCAGATCTTGATGCTGTTGGTGCGAATATCCGCCATGTCGCCTTCTTCCAGGAACATGAAACGGTCGGTTACCGGCAACAGCGCAAGCTGGTCTGACGCTATAAAATTCTCGCCAATTCCCACCCCAATCACCAACGGACTGCCTTCCCGGCAGACCACCACGTGGTCCGGCTCGTCGGCGTGCAAGACCGCCAGGGCAAAGGCACCGCGAAGCTCGCTGATCGCCTGTTGCACGGCTTTGAAAAGATCGCCGGTGGTGCGGAAATAACGTTCAATCAGGTGCGCGACCACCTCAGTATCGGTTTGTGAGGTAAATTCGAAACCGTCTCCGCGAAGCTGGTCCCGAAGTTCCTGATAGTTTTCGATAATGCCGTTGTGAACGATGGCAAGGCGATCACCGGACATGTGCGGGTGTGCGTTGAGTTTGGACGGCTGACCGTGGGTTGCCCAGCGTGTATGGGCGATGCCGGTGGTGCCGTGATTCGGGGTTTGGACCAGCACCTCCGACAGCGCGGCCACCTTGCCCACTTCACGGGCACGACTGATCTCGCCATTGCCACCCAGCACAGCCATACCGGCGGAGTCATAACCGCGATATTCCAGTCGGCGAAGTCCTTCCAGTAAGATGCCTTGAACGTCCCGTTCTGATACTGCGCCTACAATCCCGCACATGAGTCTGTTGTCCTGTCTTCGGTGATACCTTGGGAACCCTTGAACACTCGCTTAGGTGTCAAAACCTGAGACCTCGCCACACGAGGCTAATCTCAGTGTGGCGGGGGCGCCCGCCAATCATGTTTGTTCGTCAGCTTTTCTTTTCAGGCCGCGGCCAGTCTGGCACGTTCCGTTGTTTTCCACGGGCCACGGCCAGTTCACCCGCCGTGACATCGCGGGTAATGGTGGAACCGGCGCCAATCGTGGCCAGTTCCCCAACCGTGACCGGAGCCACCAGGGAGGTGTTGGAGCCCACGAATACTTTGTCCCCCAGTACCGTCTGGAACTTGTTAACTCCATCATAATTGCAGGTGATCGTTCCTGCACCCACATTTACACCCCGCCCAAGAATGGCGTCGCCGATGTAGCTCAGGTGATTGACTTTACTGCCTTCACCAATCACGGCTTTTTTCATTTCGACAAAATTACCGACCTTGGTTCTGGCCGCCAGCGTGGCACCGGGCCGCAGGCGCGCAAAGGGTCCGATTTCGGCACCTGGACCAATGTCGGCGCCGTCCAGTACCGAGTGGGGATGAATGATCGTGCCTTCAGCAATCCGGGTGTTGCGAATCACACAGCCGCTGCCGATGGATACACCCTCCGCCAGATGCACTTCCCCCTCAAAGATGGTGTTCACGTCGATGATCACGTCCTGACCAACCACCAGTTCCCCCCGGACATCCACCCGGGCCGGGTCCAGCAAGGTGGCCCCCTGGGCCATCAGCCGTTCGGCGATTTGTCCTTGAAACCATCGTTCGAGCTCGGCCAGCTGCTGACGGTTATTGACGCCCTGCACCTCGTACACGTTGCCAGGCTGGGCCACTTCCACCCTGACCTTGCGGTCGGTGGCCATGGCAATAATGTCTGTCAGGTAGTATTCGCCCTGGGCATTGCGATTGGATAATTGCGGCAACCAGTCCTTCAGGTGACGGGCTGAAACCGCCAGGATACCGGTGTTCACTTCCCGCACGGCCAGTTGGGCCTGGCCGGCATCCTTCTGCTCGACAATGGACTGCACGGCCCCGTCGTGATCGCGAATGATGCGGCCATAGCCACTGGGATCGTCCAGGGTCATGGTCAACAACCCGAGGCTATCCTCGCTCACGAACGACACCAGATGTTCCAGTGTCTCGGACCGGGTCAACGGCACGTCGCCGTACAGCACCAGCACCCGGGCATTATCCGGTACGTTGGGCAACGCCTGCTCGACCGCATGGCCGGTACCCAATTGCTCAGCCTGCAGCACCCACTGAATGTCCTGGTTCGGTGTGGCACTGCGAACCTGCTCGGCCTCGTGCCCGATGACCCCATGAATCCCCGCTGCTCCCAGTGCCCGGGCGGTATCCATCACATGATGCAGCATTGGCTTACCGGCAACAGCGTGGAGAACTTTCGGCAGGTTGGATTTCATTCTGGAGCCTTGTCCTGCGGCCAGAATGATGACGTGCAACGGATCGGTCATGGTTGGGTAATGCTCCTTTTTTAAACAAAAAAGCCGCACCTTTCCGGGTAAATGAACAACAGACGGGTTGTCTGCCTCCATCTCCGTTTCAGGATGCGGCTTTGGCGATCAGATGATGCCTTGCAATAATGCCTAACGCATTTTGCGGCGCAGATTCTGGATGGTTCGCAACTGGGCGGATGCTTCTGCCAGTTCCGTTGCCGCCCGAGAATACTCGAACTCACCTGTTTTATTCGCCAGTGCTTTTTCGGCTTCACGCTGAGCCTCTACGGCAGCTGCTTCGTCAAGATCTTTTGCACGAACCGCTGTATCCGCCAGTAGCGTAACGACCGAAGGCTGGACCTCGAGGTAACCACCAGAGACGTAGAGGATTTCTTCCTCACCGCCCTGCTTGATTACCCGTACCGGGCCCGGCTTCAACTCCGTGAGCAGAGGGATGTGACCGGGTGCAATACCCAGTTCACCCTCTGACCCGGTGGCGATCAGCATTTCGACCAGCCCGGAGTAGATTTTTTCTTCGGCACTCACCACGTCACAATGCACGGTAATACCCATTTAATAACGCCTCTTTGATCGGTCCGGAAACTGTTGCCTTATTTGGCTTTCGCCTTGGCCTTCATTTCCTTCGCTTTCTCCACAGCTTCGTCAATGGTTCCGACCATGTAGAACGCCTGCTCCGGCATGTCGTCATAGTCACCGTTGAGAATGCCTTTAAAGCTGCTGATGGTTTCTTTAAGAGACACGTATTTACCAGGCGAGCCCGTGAATACTTCTGCCACGTGGAACGGCTGGGACAAGAAACGTTCGATCTTACGAGCACGAGATACTGTCAGTTTATCTTCTTCTGACAGTTCGTCCATACCCAGGATCGCAATGATGTCCTTCAGTTCCTTGTAACGCTGCAGATTGTTCTGCACGCCACGGGCTACATCGTAGTGCTCATGACCAATCACCAGCGGGTCAAGCTGACGCGAGGTGGAGTCCAGCGGATCGATGGCCGGGTAGATGCCTTTGGAAGCGATATCACGGCTCAGTACCACGGTCGCATCCAGGTGCGAGAAGGTGGTGGCCGGCGATGGATCGGTCAAATCATCCGCAGGTACGTAAACGGCCTGGATGGAGGTGATGGAACCATCCTTCGTTGACGTAATCCGTTCTTGCAGCTCGCCCATTTCCTGAGCCAGGGTGGGCTGATAACCCACCGCAGACGGCATCCGACCCAACAGGGCGGATACTTCGGTGCCCGCCAGGGTGTAACGGTAAATGTTGTCCACGAAGAGCAGTACATCACGGCCTTCATCACGGAATTTTTCCGCAATGGTCAAGCCGGTCAGAGCAACACGCAGACGGTTCCCCGGGGGCTCGTTCATCTGGCCGTAGACCATTGCTACTTTATCAAGGACGTTGGATTCCTTCATTTCGTAGTAAAAGTCGTTACCCTCACGAGTCCGCTCACCAACACCGGCGAATACCGACAGACCGGAGTGTTCCTTCGCGATGTTGTTGATCAGCTCCATCATGTTGACGGTCTTACCAACACCGGCACCGCCGAACAGGCCCACTTTACCGCCTTTGGCGAACGGGCATACCAGGTCGATGACCTTGATGCCGGTTTCCAGCAGATCGGCCGAGGCGGACTGATCCGCATAGCCGGGTGCTTTACGGTGAATCGCCCAACGCTCTTCTTCGCCGATGTCGCCTTGCTCATCAATCGGACGTCCAAGGACGTCCATGATGCGGCCCAGTGTCTTGGTGCCCACCGGTACGGAAATTGGCTTGTTGGTGTTTTCTGCTTTCAGGCCTCGCTTCAGGCCCTCGGTGCTGCCCATGGCAATGGTACGTACAACGCCGTCGCCCAGCTGTTGCTGAACTTCCAGAGTTGTTTCGCCACCTTCAAGCAGCAGTGCGTCATAAACTTTGGGTACGGAGTCACGTGGAAATTCCACGTCGATAACCGCGCCAATGATCTGAACGATGTGTCCGCTACTCATGCTCGGTTCCTCGTTATCTTGATAGTCACTAAAACCAGTTGGATCGTGGGCCTGAAGTTAGACCGCGGTCGCGCCGCTTACGATCTCCGATATCTCTTGGGTAATGGCTGCCTGACGGGCCTTGTTGTAGACCAGCTGAAGCTCGCTAATAATGTCACCCGCGTTGTCCGTCGCGCTCTTCATGGCAATCATTCGGGCTGCCTGTTCACACGCCAGATTCTCTACCACACCCTGATACACCTGGGACTCAATGTAACGTGATAGAAGGCCATCAAGAATCGGCCGGGCATCGGGCTCGTAGAGATAATCCCACTGGTTCTTAATCTCTTCTTCATCAGAGCCTTCCGGCAGGGGCAATAACTGCTCCACCTGAGGACTCTGGGTCATGGTGTTGACGAACTTGTTGCTCACGAGGAACAAACGATCGATCTGGCCTTCTTCGAAGGCGTCCAACATGACCTTGACGTTGCCGATGAGTTTTTCAGAGCTCGGGCTATCGCCCAGATGGGTCAGTGCCGCTAGCACATTGCCACCGTAACTCCGGAAAAAGGACGCGCCTTTCTGACCAATGGCGCACAGGTCAGCGTCAACGCCCTTATCTTTCCATCCCCGCATTTCACGGACCAATGCCTTGAACAAATTACCGTTCAGGCCACCGCAAAGTCCCCGGTCGGTCGACACGACAATGTAGCCGACACGATGCACTTCCCGATCAATCATGAACGGGTGTTTGTATTCCGGGTTCGCTTTCGCGATGTGTCCAATAACCTGGCGCATCTTTTCTGCATACGGACGGGTTTCCTGCATGCGTTCCTGAGCTTTGCGCATCTTACTCGCCGCCACCATTTCCATGGCGCTGGTGATTTTCTGCGTGCTCTTGATGCTCGATATTTGGTTACGTATTTCTTTTCCGACGGCCATAACTCACTGCCTTCTCAAGTGTGACACCCGACGCTTCAAAAAACCGACCTGCGACAGTACTGCCACAGGTCCGATTCTTACCAGCTCTGAGTGGTCTTGAATTTCTCAAGTGCAGCTTTCAGGCCGGCAGCGATTTCATCGTTGAAATCACCTTTCTCATTGATCTTGGCCAGAAGCTCTTTTTGATCAGCGCGCATCCAGTCCAGCAGTTGTGCTTCGAACTTCACAACTTTCTCTACATCAATGTCGTCCAGGAAGCCTTCGTTGGCTGCGAACAGAACAGTACCCATCTCAGCCACCGACATCGGGCTGTACTGGTTCTGCTTCATCAGTTCGGTAACCCGCTGACCGTGCTCCAGCTGCTGACGCGTTGCTTCGTCAAGGTCCGACGCGAACTGGGCGAACGCCGCCAATTCACGGTACTGGGCCAGGGCCAGACGAATGTTACCGCCCAGCTTTTTCATGATCTTGGTCTGGGCAGAACCGCCCACACGAGAAACCGAAATACCCGCGTTCATGGCCGGGCGGATGCCCGAGTTGAACAGGTTGGTTTCAAGGAAGATCTGACCGTCGGTGATCGAAATAACGTTGGTCGGTACGAACGCGGATACGTCGCCGGCCTGCGTTTCAATGATCGGCAACGCCGTCAGGGAACCCGTCTTGCCTTTGACTTCGCCATTGGTCAATTGCTCGACGTAATCGGCGTTTACCCGGGATGCACGCTCAAGCAAGCGGGAGTGCAGGTAGAAAACGTCACCTGGGTAGGCTTCACGTCCTGGCGGACGACGCAGCAACAGGGAAATCTGGCGGTACGCCACAGCCTGCTTACTGAGGTCATCGTATACAATCAGGGCATCTTCACCACGGTCACGGAAATACTCACCCATGGAGGTACCGGCGTACGGTGCCAGGAACTGCATCGCTGCAGGATCCGCCGCACCGGCGGCAACCACGATGGTGTGATCCATGGCGCCGTGCTCTTCCAGCTTACGAACGACGGCCGCAATGGAAGACTGCTTCTGGCCAATCGCCACATAGATACATTTGATGCCGGTATCTTTCTGGTTGATGATGGCGTCGATCGCCACGGCGGTTTTACCGATCTGGCGGTCACCGATGATCAGCTCGCGCTGGCCACGGCCAATCGGCACCATGGTATCGATCGCTTTAAGACCGGTCTGAACCGGCTCGTCAACGGATTGACGTGCGATAACACCCGGTGCCACTTTCTCGATTGGCGACGTCAGGGTTGCGCCCAGATCGCCTTTGCCATCGATGGCGTTACCCAGGCCATCCACGACGCGACCCAGCAGTTCCGGACCTACCGGGACTTCCAGGATACGACCGGTACAACGAACTTTCTGACCTTCGGCCAGATCTTCGTAGTCGCCCAGTACCACCGCACCAACAGAATCGCGCTCAAGGTTGAGCGCCATACCGAACGTGCCATTGGCAAATTCAATCATCTCACCGTACATAACGTCGGCAAGACCGTGAACCAGTACGATACCGTCCGATACAGACAGGATGGTACCTTCGTTTCGTGCTTCGGAAGAGATGTCGAGCTTTTCGATTCTCTTCTTGATGATGTCACTGATCTCGGATGGATTCAGTTGCTGCATGCCTTTATCCTCAAACCTTATGCTGAAATCAGGAGCCCAATGCCTCGGCCAGTTTGGTCAGCTTTCCGCGTACAGATGCGTCAATAACCATGTCGCCCGTGCGAACAATCACACCGCCAATTAACGATTTGTCCAGCGATGTTTCGAGTGTCACTTGGCGCTCGAGTTTGGTCGACAGTGCCTGGGTCAACTTCTGCTGCTGTTCGTCGGTCAGCTCAAACGGCGCGCTCACCTGAATGTCAACGGTGCGCTCCAGATCAGCTCGGTACGTGTTGAAAAGCGTCGCAATCTCGGGAAGCAGAGCCAGTCTATGGTTCTCAGCCAGAATCGCGAAGAAGTTACGCATCTCATCCGAAGTCGACTGTTCTACACAGTCCAGAATCAGATCCGCCTTCGCCAATTCCGCCATTCCCGGATTTGTAAGAAGCTGTCGTATCTTTTTGTGTGCCGCGATCTGTCCAGTACCTGACAGCAAATCAGACCACTCAGCCAACTGTTTTTGTGACTGTGCGTTCTGAAATGCGGCCTTGGCGTACGGACGGGCCAGCGTTGTCAGTTCTGCCATGATGAACCTCGTTTAGAGTTCGGCTGCCAGCTTGTCCAGCATTGCGCTGTGCTTGTCAGCATCGACAGAAGATTCCAGAATCTTCTCCGCGCCGGCAATCGCAATGGCGGCAATCTCTGCACGCAGGGCGTCTCTGGCCTGAATTCGCTGTTGCTCGATCTCGGCTTTGGCCTGCTCCACCAGCTTTTGCCCCTCAATCCGGGCATCGTCTTTGGATGCATCCACAATCTGGTTGGCACGCTTGTTGGCTTGCTCGATCAACGCAGCGGCTTCCTGCTTGGCCTTCCGGAGTTCCTGAGCGGACTTTTCTTGTGCCAGCTCCAGGTCTCGTGCGGCCCGGTCGGAAGCGGCCAGTCCATCAGCGATCTTCTTTTGTCGTTCCTGCAGGGCCGCGATAATCGGCGGCCACACATATTTCATGCAGAAGACAACAAAGATAAAGAACGCGATGGCTTGACCAATCATCGTCAAATTAATGTTCACGTCTTCACCTCTCGCCTGTTGTGTAAAGAATCATCAATCCGGGAACAGCCCGGAGTGGCGACTCGATTAACCGGCGATCTGGCCGACAAACGGGTTGGCGAAAGTGAAGAACAATGCGATACCAACACCGATCATGGTAACGGCGTCCAGCAGACCCGCCACGATGAACATTTTTACCTGCAGCATTGGGGTCATTTCCGGCTGACGCGCAGCGCCTTCAAGGAACTTGCCACCCAAAATACCGAAACCAATCGCGGTGCCCAACGCACCCAGACCAATCAGCAATGCAACGGCAATCGCGGTCATTCCAACTACAGTTTCCATGATAACTCCCAGTTTCAGTTAGGTTTTTAAGTTGTGGGTTTTCGTGTAATGCTTTGCTTAATGGTTATCTTCGTGCGCCATACTCAGGTACACGATGGTCAGCATCATGAAGATGAATGCCTGCAGCGTGATAACCAGAATGTGGAAAATTGCCCAAGGCACCGACAGTGCCCACTGAGCCCAAAACGGCAACAGGGCAATCAGGATGAACAACAGCTCGCCTGCATACAGGTTGCCGAACAGACGCAGCGCCAGTGAGATAGGTTTGGCCAGCAGACTGACGCCCTCGAGCAGGAAGTTCACCGGAACCAACAGAATCTTCAGGATCAGGTTGTCCGAGGAGAACGGGTGCATGGTCAGTTCGCCCAGGAAGCCACCCACGCCTTTCACTTTCAAGCTGTAATAGATGATCAGCGCAAACACCGACAGCGACATGCCCAAGGTGACGTTGACGTCGGTGGTCGGGACCACTTTCATGTACTCAAGCCCGGCGAGATGGAAAAGCTGCGGCAGAAAGTCGACCGGCACCAGGTCCATCAGGTTCATCAGGAAAACCCAGCAGAAAATGGTCAACGCCAGCGGTGCGATTACCTTGTTGCGACCGTGAAAGGTTTCCCTGACGCTCTGGTCCACAAACTCAACCATGACTTCGACAAAGTTCTGCAGCCCACCCGGGGTATCGGACGTGGCGCGCTTGGCCGCCATACGGAATAAGAACAGGAACAGGGCGCCCACGAAAATGGACCAGCCCAGAGAGTCGAGGTGCACGGCCCAGAACCCCATGTCCGAGGCTTCTTCGGCACTGCGGGCAATGGTCCAGGTGCTTTCGTTAAGAACCGTACCGTCCGTTCTCTGATAGTCCGCCGGAAGTTCTCCATAGGTCAGATTCTGAAGGTGGTGTCGAATATAATCTGATGCTGTGCCTGCCATATCGTTCTCTCAGGTCCTTTAGCTTCGCTGCGGTCTACCACTTGCCAGAAGCGGCGTCAGCCAGTTGATGACCAGCATGATCGCAAATGTTAAAAACAATGCCGCTACGTCGAGCGGCTGAATCCAGATAAACACCGTGGTGAACAACACGGCGCACAGAATGAGTTTGCCGGCCTCACCCTGGTAAAATGAACTTATAATCTGTCGGGCGGCCCGGGCTCCGGCATAGCGGAACGCCTTAAATGCAAAATACGCATTGGGAAGCAGAAAAATCAGGCCTCCCAACAGGGCGGAGTAGCTGGCAACGGGGCTCTTCACCAAAAAAGCCAGTCCAATAAGGATCAACATCACACACTGGAATAAAAGCCACCGGCCAATGGGCGGACGGCTAATACCGCTGTGTTGTGCTGTCGTCATCATTGCCCCAATCAACCGTCTTGAAAATGTGTGTCCGGACGGTTTCTTAATCCACCTGTACGAGCGCCGCCGATTATAGGTGTTCAAATGACATGAATCAACAAAGCCCCGGTCCCTGCGAGCTAATGGGACCGCCGCCATTGGCGGTAATTTTTTGGCAATTGATTACAAATTGATCTTGAAAGCCCTTTTACCCACTAGATGTAGTGTCTCCGTCGTTTCTTGCAACTTAAGGACCAAGTCGACAGTGCTAGAAAATATGCACCAAAAATGATCTTCAAATGCACCCATATAACTCATCGGATCTATTGAATATGACTCAAAATACCATCCAGCTCATCCAGTGAGCTGTACTCAATCACCAGTTTGCCCTTGCCTCGGTTACCATGATCAATGGCAACGCGTGCACCCAGTCGCTCAGCCAGATCGTCCTGCAGTCGCCGGATGTTGGGGTCGACCTCCGACGTTTTCGGGGCCTTGGCGTTGGGTTGCTCCTGCTGGAGCCGGCGAACCAGCGCTTCGGTCTGCCGCACCGAGAGGGATTTGGCGACCACCTGACGGGCAACCTGCATTTGTTGTTCCGGGGGTAGGGTCAGCATGGCCCGGCCATGGCCCATTTCAAGGTCTCCGTGTTCCAGCATCACCCGCACGTCTTCCGTCAGGCTTACCAGTCGCAACAGGTTGGTGATGGTGGTTCGGGACTTGCCAACCGCTTCCGCGACCTGGGCCTGGGTCAGGCCAAACTCTTCCTGAAGCCGCTGCAGGGCGAAGGCTTCTTCAATGGGGTTGAGGTTTTCGCGCTGAATGTTCTCGATCAGCCCCATGGCAATGGCGGCTTCGTCCGGCACATCGCGGATGATGGCCGGAATACGATCAAGATCGGCCATTTGAGCGGCGCGCCAACGACGTTCACCAGCGACCAGCTCATAACGGCCTTCACCGATGGGCCGCAGCACGACCGGCTGCATCACACCCTGCTGACGGATGGAGTCCGACAGCTCCTGCAACGCCGTCGGGTCCATGTCCCGTCGGGGCTGGAACCGGCCGCGTTGAATCAGGTCAATGGGGACATCCCGGAGTTCGCCGTCCTGGTCACTGACATCGCGGTCCAGATTTACCTTGGAGCCCGCCAGCAGTGCGCCTAGTCCGCGCTCACCCAATCCTCGTTTTTTCGCCGCCATGGTGTTGGTCATTCGTCCAGGTGAAAATCAGTCGTTATAGAGTGTTCGGTATCTTACACGGCAACGGCCGGTGATGTCTTTTGTGAACCGTGCCGACGGACCATTTCGCCCGCCAGTGCCAGATAGGCCACGGCGCCCTTCGAGACGCGATCGTATTTGAGCGCAGGCAGGCCGTAGCTGGGCGCTTCGGCGAGCCGAACGTTACGCGGAATGACGGCACGGTAGACCTTGTCACCAAAATACTCGGTGAGCTGCGAGGAAACGTCCAGTGTGAGACTGTTGCGGGGGTCGTACATGGTTCTCAGAATGCCCTCAACCTGCAATGCCGGATTGACCGTCTCCTGAATCTGCTCAACGGTATTCATCAAGGCCGCCAACCCTTCCAGGGCATAGTACTCGCACTGCATGGGTATCAATACGGTGTCCGCCGCCGACAGGGCATTAACGGTCAACAGGCTGAGTGAGGGCGGGCAGTCGATCAGAATGTAGTCGTAATTGTCCCGGACAGTGTTAAGGGACAGCCTCAACCGGTGCTCGCGCCCGATTTCATTCATCAGTTCAACTTCCGCCGCGGTTAAATCGCCGTTGGCGGGCAGGATGTCGAACCCGGACGCTTCGGCGCGAATGATCACTTCCGCAGCGCTGGCACGTTTGGTCAGCATGTCGTACCCGGACAGCGATAATTCACTCTTATCGATGCCGCTGCCCATGGTGGCGTTGCCCTGCGGGTCCATATCCACCAGCAATACCCGACGCTTGGTGGCCGCCAGTGACGCCGACAGATTGACACAGGTGGTGGTTTTGCCAACGCCGCCCTTCTGATTGGTGACCGCTATGACACGTGCCATGGCTAAACTCCTGTGTTGGAAACTCGATCAATAATGAGCAAGTGGCGCTCGCCTGAGCAGCCTGGCACCTGCAGTCTTTCGTGGGCTTTCACCCTCCAATCGTTGGGCAACGCCGCCACTTCATCAT
The DNA here is from genome assembly GCF_011074955.1 of Marinobacter caseinilyticus. Taxonomy (GTDB): domain Bacteria; phylum Pseudomonadota; class Gammaproteobacteria; order Pseudomonadales; family Oleiphilaceae; genus Marinobacter; species Marinobacter caseinilyticus. The sequence goes on from NZ_WUQJ01000031.1 coordinate 27,379, forward strand.
CCGGAAACTGCCCTTTCATGGCAAGGAACTGGCCATCATCCGCCAGCAGATACCCGCACCAGTGCACCAGGTTCGCCAGTGCGGTGAAGGCTCGGCTGCTGATCTGGCCGTACCGCACACTCGGATCACAGGCCTCGGCCCGACCGTGAATGACCGTGACATTGGCAAGTTTTAGCTCCAACACACACTGGGTCAAAAACCGGGTTTTTTTGCTGTTGCTGTCCAACAGCGTGAACTGGGTGTCGGGCATCACGATGGCCAGCGGTATCCCGGGCAGTCCCCCACCGGCGCCCACATCGAGCAGGTGGTCGGTGGTCACAAACGGCTGAATGCTCAGGCTGTCGAGCAATTGCCGGGACACCATCTCCGCCGGCTCGCGCACCGCCGTAAGATTGTAGGCCTTGTTCCACTTGGCCAACAGTTCAAGAAACGCCACCAGTTGCGTTTGCTGTTGGTCCGTCACGGGCAGCCCTGCGGTCGCCAACCCTTGCTCAAGCTGGCGCCGCCATAGTGAGTCGGTCATGGCAGGCAATCAGGCGCTTTGTTTGCGCAGCAAATCGCGCTTTTTCAGATTCACCAGCAATTGCGACACCGCCGCCGGGGTAACGCCCTGGATGCGGGAAGCCTGGGCGATCGTTTCCGGCCGCACGGCTTTCAGCTTCTGTTTGATCTCATTGGACAGACCACCAACCGCATCATAGTCGAGATCGACAGGCAGAACGGTGTTCTCGTTACGGCGCAGGCGCTCGATTTCGTCGGTTTGACGCGAGATATAGCCTTCGTATTTGATCTCTATTTCCACCTGATCGGCCACGATCGGATCCTCAGCCTCTTCACCGCTGATGTCCGCGACATGGCGATAGACAATTTCAGGCCGCCGCAGTAGGTCGGCCAGGGTGTGCTCGCGGGTCAGTGGCCGCTGCAGATAACGGTCTGCAATCACGCCCTGCTCGCTGCCCGGGTGCACAAACGTGGCGTCCAGGCGTTGCCGTTCCGTGGCAATGGCGTCCCGTTTTTCGTTGAACCGCGTCCAGCGGTCGTCATCCACCAGTCCCAGTTTGTGACCGGTCTCGGTCAGGCGCAGGTCCGCGTTGTCTTCCCGCAGGATCAAGCGGTATTCCGCACGGCTGGTAAACATGCGATAGGGTTCCGACGTTCCCATGGTGATCAGGTCGTCCACCAGCACACCCAGGTACGCCTCATCCCGACGGGGGTACCAGGCGTCTTTTTCCTGCGCTTTCAGGGCCGCGTTGATGCCCGCCAGCAACCCCTGGGCACCGGCTTCTTCATAGCCTGTGGTGCCGTTGATCTGGCCGGCGAAATACAAGCCCTGGATGAATTTGGTTTCCAGCGTGTGCCGTAGATCCTGCGGATTCAGGAAGTCATATTCGATGGCGTAACCCGGGCGCGTGATGTGGGCATTCTCAAACCCGGGAATGGTCCGCACCGCTGCGAGCTGAATATCGAATGGCAGACTGGTGGAAATTCCATTTGGGTAGAGCTCGTTGGTGGTCAGGCCCTCGGGCTCGACAAAGATCTGATGGGAATCCTTGTCCGCGAAGCGATTGACCTTGTCTTCAATGGACGGGCAATAGCGTGGCCCGATGCCTTCAATATTGCCGGCAAACATCGGCGAGCGGTCAAACCCGCTGCGAATGATCTCGTGGGTTTGCTCTGTGGTACGCGTCACGTAGCAGCAGACCTGCTCCGGATGTTGCGAACGTGAACCCAAAAACGACATCACCGGTGTCGGGTCATCGCCCCACTGTTGCTGCATCACTGAGAAATCCACACTGCGGGCGTCAATCCGAGGCGGGGTGCCGGTTTTCAGGCGGCCGACGTTGAACGGCAGTTCGCGCAGGCGTTGGGCCAGCGCATTGGCCGGGGCATCACCGGCACGGCCACCGGAGTGATGCTGCATACCAATGTGAATCACCCCACCCAGGAAGGTACCGGTGGTGAGCACGACGGTTTTGGCGTTGAAGCGAATGCCGGTCTGGGTCACCACACCGGTCACTTGATCGCCTTCAACAATCAGGTCGTCAGCCGCTTGCTGGAACAGCGTCAGGTTGGGCTGACTTTCCAGCATGCCGCGAATTGCAGCCTTGTACAGCACCCGGTCCGCCTGGGCCCGGGTCGCGCGAACCGCAGGCCCTTTACGGGAATTCAGGGTACGGAACTGGATACCGGCCTGGTCGGTGGCCAGCGCCATGGCCCCGCCAAGCGCGTCAATTTCCTTCACCAGATGGCTTTTGCCGATCCCCCCAATCGCCGGGTTACAAGACATCTGTCCCAGCGTCTCTATGTTATGGGTCAGCAGCAGCGTCTGTGATCCCATGCGAGCGGCCGCCAGCGCGGCTTCTGTGCCGGCATGGCCACCCCCAATCACAATCACATCGAAACGGGTCGGAAAATCCACACATCACCTCAAAAAAGACATAAAAAACAGGGGCAGGAGTATAACGCGTCAGCGCATCAAATGCAGTTGGAATGTGCAAAAATTAACCACTTTCCCCGTGGACACGTGAGGGCGCACACCGAGTCCATAATTAGGACATCTGAAAAACAAACATTGTTGATTAATCAGATGGTTGGGAGGATCACTTCACAAAAGTTTTTAAGAAAGTTATCCACATTTCGAACCCTGCCTAAAACTCCGAATATATTGCGCATCTATTTGTTTTATAACGCTATAAAAAAAGTAATCCAACCCTTATGCCAAGGTTGTTCAGTACTTTATCCACAACTCTACCCCGTCCTCAAATTACGGGTGACCGCCCCGGAGTCGCTTTACCTCCGACTCCAGATCCGCGGCACGTGCGTCGCTGGCGGCCACCGGTTCGGCGGCAAGCAAGTGAATACGGGACCAGAACCGGGACGGCCAGTGCTTCATCGCGGGCCCACCTGCGTGGCTGAAAAAGCTGCCCCACAGGCCTTGCAGCGCCATGGGCACCACCGGCACCGGGTAGCGTGCGACGATGGCTTCAATACCGGGCCGGAATTCGCCGACTTCGCCATCCGGAGTCAGCCGGCCCTCGGGGAAGATACACACCACCTGGCCGGCCCGCAGTTCCTCTTCAATGCGATCGAATGCCTGATTGTAGATGGCTTCATTGTGGCTGCGCGGCGCTATGGGTATGGTTTTGGCCAACCGGAACAACGCTCCCAGAACGGGCGTATTGAAGATGCGGGAGTCCATCACAAAGCGCACCGGACGGCGCACAGCCCCGCCGATCACCAGCGCATCCATATAGGACACATGGTTGCACACCAGCACCACCGGGCCTTCGTCGGGGATGTTGTCGAGGCCCCGATGCCGCACGCGGTAGAGGGTGTGAGACAGCGTCCAGATGATGAACCGTAACGCGAACTCCGGCATCTGCTGATACACAAACCCGGCCACCACCAGGTTCATGATCGACAACACCAGGAAGAACTCCGGAATGCTCAGCTCCAGTACGCCCAATACCACAATGCCCATGATCGCACTGACCACCATAAACAATGCATTCATGACGTTGAGCGCGGCGATAATCCGCGCCCGCTTGTCCCTCGGCGTTTCATGTTGCACAAAGGCGTAAAGGGGCACAATGAACAGGCCACCGGAGACGCCAATTCCGAGCAGGTCCAGCATAATGTGGCGATACCCGGCGTCGGTCAGCATCGCCCACCAGTCCGACGGCACCGGCTGCGCTGGCATGCTGGCGTATAGATCAAAGCCGAACAGGCTCAAACCGACCGAGCCGATCGGCACAATACCCAGCTCAATGCGATGGCCAGACAGGCGTTCGCACAGCATCGAACCGACCGCGATACCGATGGTGAAAATGGCCAGCAGCAGGGTAACCACGGTCTCATCACCCATCAGATCGGTTTTGGCAAAATTGGGGAACTGGGTCAGATAGGCGGCCCCCAGGAACCAGAACCAGGAAATCGCCATGATGCTCAGCAGTACCACATGACGCTCACGCGCCAGGGCAATCAGATGCCAGGTTTCCCGCAAAGGTTGCAACCGGATTTTCAGACTCGCGGCACCGGCATCCGTGGCCGGCACCCGGCGGGCCACCAGATAACCCAGCACCGCCATTGCCAGTACCCCAACGGCGGCGACCTTGGCCGCCGACGCCAGTCCCATGATCAATCCCGCCGTGATGGTGCCCAGCAGAATGGCCACAAAGGTACCCATGCCCACCAAGGCGTTGCCCCCCACCAGCTCATCGTCGCTCAATACCTGCGGCAGAATGGCGTACTTGACCGGACCGAAGAATGTCGATTGCGCGCCCATCAGGAACAACAGCAACAGAAGCAACTCGTACCAGCCGAACCAGAGTCCGACGGCCGCGATCAGCATGATGGCGATTTCGAGCAGTTTGACCCGTCGGATAACCAACGCTTTTTCATACTTGTCGGCCACCTGGCCGGCAATACCGGAGAACAGGAAAAACGGCAATATAAAGAGGAAGGCGGCGAAATTAACGACCACATCGGTGGATAAACCAAACAGTCCTCCGGTGCTGTAAGTCACCAGGAGCAGCAGCGCATTTTTGAATAAATTGTCGTTAAACGCGCCCGAGAATTGGGTCAGAAAAAAAGGCAGGAATCGACGCTCAGTCAAAAGGCGGAATTGGCTGTGATCGGCCATGGTGGTTATGGGTCCCTTAATTTGGCGTCCTCGGTGGTAGCAACGATGCGACAAAGTGGCAGGAGGGGCAACCGGTTTTTGTTGCGCCACCGTGGGCAATGCGCCCATTTCCGAGCCACACACCCCACAAAACGCACTAAGTCAGAGCGATTTGCCATCCTTGAATGCTGAAATGACAATTGTATGGCACTGATTTTGCCAACAATGCGCTATTATTTTGACTTATTGGCATGGATATCGCAGTCATTTAGCACGGTGAATGCCGTATTCAGCAGTCCATACAAGCCAGGGAGGGTTTAATCAGTGTGAGCGTCGTATGAGCAATGTTGTATCTTTAAACAAACAACCCCAAGACCCGCAAGCTATTGAGTTCGATGCATTTCTAGCACGCTACCAATTCACCTCGGCATTTCAGCCCATTTTCAGCCCCAGCCACCGCCGACTGGTCGGCTTTGAGGCTTTGATCCGGGTGCAAAGCAACGACCACCCCATTACCCCGCCGGCCCTGTTCAAACAGGCCCTGGAAGCCGGCCATACCGAGCGGCTGGACCGCCACTTGCTCTCCCATCACCTGAACACGTTTGCCGCCCAGCCTGAGCCCACCTGGCTGTTCCTCAACATCAGCCCCGATACCTGCGTGCATCCGGACGATTCCCTGGACCAACTGTCGTCCGACTGCAAAGCCTCTGGCCTCAGCCCGTCCCAAGTGGTGCTGGAAGTGGTGGAAACCGCCACCAGTGACAAGCAAGCATTGCTGCGATTCGTCAAGCAGGCCAAACAGTATGGCTTTCAGATAGCCATTGATGATTTTGGCATGGGCGACTCGAATTTTGAGCGCATGTGGCAACTGGAACCACTGATCGTCAAACTGGACCGCAGCCTGTTGGTCAACGCCGTCCAGCATCGCCGAGCCCGACTGCTGCTGGAAAGTCTGGTCAAGATGATTCGTGAAAGCGGCAGCCTGGTACTGCTGGAGGGGATTGAAACCGAGACTGAGGCACGTCTTGCATTGTCCACCGAAGCCGACCTGTTGCAGGGTTTCCTGTTTGGCCGACCCGCCGCGCTGGAGAGCACGGTCACCGAGCCCAGTGAAAAGGCCTTTGATACACACCTGGAACTGTTCTGGCGCCATTCCCAGAAAGACGTCGTGGCGCACGAAGGCTATTTGCGGCTACTGCGCTATGAAATCATGGAAGCCAGTCACGGCATCATTCGGCGTCAGGGCTTTGCCGAAATTTGCCGCAGCCTGCTCGCCATTGACGGGGTCCAGCGGTGTTTCCTGCTGAATGGGCAAGGTATACAGCAAGGCGGGTTCACCTGCGCCCGGCCGGAACACCGGGACACTACCTTCAACCCCCTGTACTTATCCAGCGGCGCCTGCTGGCAGCATCGGGAATACTTCAGAAACGCACTGGAGCGGCCTCAGGATATCCACGCCTCCCGACCTTACGTTGCGCTGCCGGATGCGGTCCGAACCGTTACGCTGTCTTGCGGCTTGCGGGTCGATGACCAATACCGGGTATTTTGCGTGGATTTGCACCCTGACGCGGTGTTTGATGGCAACCTCAGTTTCCCGGATACGCTCTAACCGGCCCGCTCGTTTCGATCCGATTAGAGCGGTTCCCGGGATGGCTTGCGCTCAGCGCTTCCAATCCGTTGCTGACGTTCCGTCTCCGCCTGCTGATCCAGTGCCACCGCGACTGCATTGGCGGATTTTGCGAAGCGGGCCAGCAGGTTGTACAACACCGGTATGATAAACAGCGTCAACGTGGTGGCAAACAACAGCCCGCCCAGCACCACCGCGCCGATCGCGGCCCGGCTTTCGGCACCCGCTCCGGTGGCAATGACCAACGGCACCGCGCCGAAAATGGTCGAGATGGTGGTCATCAATACCGGCCGGAATCGCAGAATGGCCCCTTCCAGGATGGCATCGTGGACACTGTAACCCTTATCCCGGAGCTGATTGGCAAATTCCACAATCAGGATGCCGTTTTTAGCCATCAATCCCAACAGCATGATGATGCCGATCTGGCTGTAGATATTGAGGCTGATACCGGAGACCAGCAATGCGATCAGCGCACCGGTCACGGCCAGCGGCACGGACAGCATGATGATCAACGGGTGTATCCAGCTTTCGAACTGTGCCGCCAACACCAGAAACACAATCAGGAAGGCCAGCCCAAAGGTGACGTAAATGGCCGCCGACGATTCTTCAAATTCCCGGCTTAACCCCTTATAGCTGACCCGCGCTTCGGCCGGCAAATAATCCACCGCCAACCCGTTCAGGTAATTCAGCGCCGAGCCCAAAGCGTACCCCGGCGCCAGCGAGCCACTGATAACAACCGCCGGTAACCGGTCAATGCGCCGCAGGTCCGGGTTGGCCCCGATTTCTTGCACATCCACCAGTGCCTGTAACGGTACCAGTTGCCCACCCTCCCGCGGCCGCATGAAGATCTGCCCCAGGTCCTCCGGCGAAGCCCGGTCGGCGTCGCCCGCCTGCAAGATCACATCGTATTCCCGGCCCCGGTCAAGGAAGGTCGTTACCTGGCGGGAGGCCAGCATGGTTTGCAGTGTCAGCCCCACATCTTCCACGGTGATGTCGAGGTCGGCCGCTCGCTGACGGTCAATGGAGACCCGCAATTCGGGCCGGGTTAATTCGAAATCGGTCTCAAGATTTTGCAGGTTGGGGTTGTCCCGGGCCTGTTCCAGAATATCCTGACTCCAGCGCTGTACCGTCTCGTAGTCAGGGCCGCCAATAACAAACTCGATGGGCTGGTTGAACCCACGCTGACCGAGGCCCGGCGGGTTGACCGCAACCGATCGCACACCGGGCACTTCAGCCAGCTTTGGGAACAGCTCAGCGCTGATGGCCTGCTGTTTGATGTCGCGTTCGTGCCAGGGCACCAGTCCGATAATCATGAATGCACGGTCGGCTTCGTCCCGGAAACCCACAATCGATAACAGCCGGTCGGCCACGCCCTGCTCCAGATAGGGCAACAGTTTTTGCTCAATCTTCCGCACGTGATGGTCAGTGTATTCCGCGGTCGAGCCCCGGGGGGCGCTGGTCGGCATGATGATAATGCCGCGGTCTTCGGTCGGTGCCAGTTCTTGCGGCAACCGCGGGAATATCACCACCGCGACTACCATGCCCGCCACCCCAAGGCCCAAAAACAGACCGGGCTGACGCAGGGAAAACTTCAGCAGTTTTTCGTAGCCTCGATTCAAACCGTTTAACACCCGTTCACTTGCGGCCCACACGCGATGGCCTTCCGCTGATTCGGGGCTGTGCCTGAGCCACTTAGAGCACAGCATGGGCGCCAATGTCAGCGCCACCAGACTGGATACCACCACCGCGGTGGCCAGGGTAAAACCGAATTCCCCAAACAAACGACCGACGTTACCGCCCATAAACGAAATGGGCACAAACACCGCCACCAATGTCAGGGTGGTGGCAATGACGGCAAACGCCACCTGCTTCGCCCCCTGGTATGCGGCCAGCAGCGGGGGCTCGCCGTTGTCGATCCGGCGCTGAATGTTCTCCAGCATCACAATGGCGTCGTCAACCACCAGACCAATGGCGAGAATAATCGCCAGCAGGGTCAGTACATTGATGGAAAACCCGAGCGCACCCAAACCGATGAAGGCGCCTATCACGGCCACCGGAATGGTGACCGCCGGAATCAGCGTGGCGCGCCAGGATCGCAGGAACATAAAAATCACCAGAATCACCAGCGACACCGAGATGGCCAGTGTCACCAACACCTCCTTGATCGACGCCCGGATAAAAATCGATTCGTCGTAGCTCTCTGCGATGGAAACTTCCGGCGGCAGGGTTTCCCGAATCCGCTCCAGTTCCTCACGGACCGAGTCGGACACCGCCACGGTGTTGGACTTGGACTGGCGGATAATCCCCATCCCAATCGCGGTGCGGCCGTTGGCCCGCAGCTTGCTGGTGTCGGACTCAACGCCCATCTCGACATCGGCAACATTGCCCAAGCGCAGCAAGTCGTCACCGTCCCGGCGGATGATCAGTTCGCGGAATTCCTCGACTGTGGACAACCGACCTTCGGCCCGCACCGTGAAGTCTCGGGAGGTCGACTCGATCGACCCTGCCGGCAGCTCAATATTGTTTGATCGCAGGGCCTGTTCGACTTCCGCAACGGTGATGTTGTGCGAAGCCAGCCGTTCCTGGTCGAGCCATACTCGCATCGCATAGCGGCGCTCGCCGCCGATGCGCACATCCGCCACACCGTCGAGCACTGACAGCCGGTCCACCAAAACCCGTTCGGCGTAATCGCTCAGCTCGACACTGTCCCAGACATCGCTGCGCAACGTCACCCACATCATCGGCCGGGCATCGGAATCGGCCTTGCGAACCACCGGCGGGTCGGCCTCATCCGGCAACTGGTTCAGCACCCTGGACACCGCGTCGCGAATGTCGTTAGCGGCAATATCCACATCCCGGGAGGTGGAAAATTCGATCGACGTGCGGGATTCGCCCTGTTCGGTGCTGGACTCAATCGAGCGAATGCCTTCGACACCACTGACCGCGCCTTCGATCACTTGGGTAATCTGGGTATCGACCACCTCGGCGGCGGCCCCGATGTAATCGGTGGAAATGGACACCTCGGGCGGATCAATATCCGGGTACTCACGGACCGGCAGCCCCATCAGTGCCGCCAAGCCAAACACCACGATCAGCAGACTGATCACGGTGGCGAACACCGGTCGTTTTATGGATACGTCAGATAGAATCATCGGTGTTTACCAGCCTTGAGCGGTTGGGGCACCGCTGCTGATCAGTGCGTCGGCGTCGTCAACGATGGCGACCCTGTCGCCGCTGCTGAGACGGTCCTGACCGGTGATGACCACCGCATCGTCCAGTGCCACGCCGGTCCTGACCTCGACCTGACCCGGCTCCCGAACCCCCAGGCTCACCTCCATCCGGCGGGCTTCGCCGTCCACAGCTACAAACACAAACGCCTTGGTTCCACGCACCAATACCGCCTGTTCGGGTATGACCAAAGCCTGCCGTTGACGCAGGGTGAGATTGACCGAGATAAACTGGCCGGGCCGCAATTTGCCCTCACGGTTATCAATCAGCGCCTTGACCGGCAAGGCCCGGCTCAGTGAATCGATTCGGGTGCCCAGTTCGGCCAGCGTGCCCTGGAAGGCCAGATCCGGGAATGCCGCCGTGCGGGCGGTCAGGGTTTGTCCCTGGCTGATCTGACCGAGGTAACGCTCCGGCACTGAAAACGTCAGTTCCATGGGGTCAACCGCATCCAGCGTCGTGATCGATTCGCCCAGGGTGATGTAGGCCCCGACACTGATGTCCACCAGGCCCACGACACCCGCAAAGGGGGCATGGATCCGATGATTGTCCAACCGCGTCCTGGCCGCCTGGCGCTGGGCATCGGCCACCTCCAACGCGGTGCGCAAAGCATCGACCTGGGATTGCGAGATGCTGTTGTTCGACTGCAGACTCCGGGCCCGGTCATACTGACGTCGGGCATCGGCGTATTGGGCCTCCGCCACCTGCAAATCGGCCCGCGCCTGGCGGTCGTCCAAGCGCACCAGTAGCTGGTCTTTCGCCACCGGATCTCCGGGCTCAAAATTCAGCGCCACGATGCGTCCGCTGACTTCACTGATGAGCGCCACTGCGTTGCGCGCGCGCAAGGTTCCGACGGCCGCCACCACATCCCGCACAGTCCGCATCTGGGGCTGCACCACATTGACATTGCTGACCCGTTTTTCCCGGACGGGTTTGTCCCCGGCCCCGGTACTCCAATACCAGAACGCACCGGCCCCCCCGATGGCCAGGAACACAATGACTATTGCGGTAATCCATTGCTTTGCCATACCCGCTCTCTGTTGTGAACGTCGTTTGTGTTGCGTCAGCGGACACCGTTGGGGCGTCCGTTACTGTTTGTTCCGCTTTTGAATCACCAGGACCAATTCCCCCACCTCAATGCCCCACTTGCTCATGGTGGTCTGGTTGATCAGGGTGTCCGGCGTCACCAGGTACATCCAGTCATCCATTCGCACATCCAGAGTCCCGTCACCATAGGCCAGCCGAAGCACGTAGTTCATATGGATGGCGTTGCCCTGCCAGCGCATCTGACCGGCTTCCACCACATCCCCGGCGGTGGCCCGATAACCGTCTTCGTTGGGCGTCAGGGTCCACATACGGGATTGTGTTTCACCGTCGTCAAAACGGAATTGTTCGCGGAGTGTGCCGACGCCCTGATCATTCCAGCTTGCCACGATATCGGCGTCAAAGGTTCGAATTACTTCGCCAGAGATATCCTTGACGATGCCTTGGGCCGATAGTTCCCCGCTGAAAAACTGTTCAGGCACCAACGTTGGTGAACGGTCCTGATAGTCGTCCAGCGAAGAGCCGGCGCAACCGGCCAGCACCAACACCACGCCCATACTGCCAAGGATACGGGCGACACGAATTAACGAAACGCCAAAACGCTGTCTTTGCATGATTTTTACACTCACGGATCGAATTCAACAAGGTTGTCAGGGTGTACGGCATGCGTCAGCCGATGGACCTGCGTGGCCCATTCGGGGACCACGTGCCAGGCAGCCGCGCGTACGTCATTGAAGGCTATTGTCCTCCTTGAGTGGCGTGCCTGTGGTTTTAATGGAGCTGGTTGACAGGACACCCTTGCGAGACGGCGCATCTGGTTGTGCAGGCTGTCGATGGCCATGGCTTCATCCGCGAGTATGGCCTGGAGCAGATTGTCCGGGATACCGGAATCGCCACACTTTACCGGGGCGCTACCGGCATGCAGGCCCTTGACCTGCTCGGTCGGAAGGTTCTGATGATAATTCAGGGGGTGCAGAGGGTGCGAGAGGTGCGGTGCGGGAGTTCACCTGGACCCGTTCCAACGTCGCCCGCCGGCAGCTGGCCCACAAAAACCCTGCGGCCGGAGATTTCCGGATGTTCGGTGGTTACGTCACCATGGCTTGCATGTGGGCGCGAATGGCCGCTGGCGCGGTCAACAAACTGGATTGGGGAGATGCAGAAGCGGCCGAGTTTTATCAGGCCACACTGGCGACGGCGGTATTTCACAATGGACGGCTGCTATCGGGGACTCAGGCTCACGCCACCTGCACGCTGGGCCCGACCAGGACGCCGATGCAGTTGGCGCCTGAGCCGTTTTCATCTATGGACTGAAACTTGGCGGGGGATCGACACTGGCGTGTCGTCCACCGCCACGTGACCGTGCCGGTCTACAGGCCGTATTTATCGCCAATGGCTTCAAACATGCCGGTTTTCTTCACTTTTTCAAGCGCCGCATTGAGTTCTTTGATGACCTCGTCCGGGGTCGACGGGTTCATCGCCAGGTACAGATCGGTGTCATTGAACGAGTAGGCCGGAACCATGCCTTCGACGTCCTGCTGCGACGCCAGGTAAAAACCACCCAGGCGGTCGGCGATCCACAAATCGATCTGGCCAAGCGCCAGTCGTTTTGGGTTCAGTTCGTCACTGTCGAGTGCAGACACTTCAATGCCCATATCCTGCAAAAAAACGGTTTTGACATCGTTACGGTAGCCACCGATTTTCTTGCCCCGGACATCTTCGATGCTGTCGATTTTCACGGTGCTGCCGGGGGGGGCAAAGATGGTCCAGAGGTTTTGGGTGAGTGGCCCGATCCATTTGAACTGGCTCGACCGCTTTTCGGTGAAGGTGGTGCAGAAAATGCCATGGTTTTTCTTGTCAAGGACACGGTTATAACCGTAGTCCCAGTTCCGCAGCTTGATGATGTAATCCAGCTCGGTGTGCTGCATCATCGCCTTCACCATATCGGTGCACAGGCCATCGATGCTGTCACCCTTATGCTCAAACGCCCGGCCGGTCGCGCTCATGTTGTAAGGCGGGAAGTTCTCAGTATAGAAGTACAGTTTGTCGGCGGCTTGAGCCAGTGACAGGGGCGCTAAACTGGAAACGAACAGGATCAGTGCGAGCAATCGTCGCATAATAGTGGCTCTCCATGAAAAGGGACTTAGCCCAATACCTGTAGCAGATAAGGACAATCAGTATCGATTTTCAGTCTACCTCAGGTTGTGACAAAGTTTTGCATTCTTCACTGTTCGAATTTGTAAGCCCTAATAAGGTGCGGCAATCACGGCACATAGTGCACAAAACTGAGCCAGGCCTGTCCGTTATATGCCGGTATAAAAACCGCGGGCGTCCTCCCCGGGCACTGGCCAGCCAAGCCTTCGTCGGTGTGATACTGGTCGGGGTCTTGGCATTGTTGAAGTGGTTGTCATCATTGCGATGGCAGTGATTGCAGGCATCACTTCCCAATGCAGAAACTGCTGAAGATCTTGCCCAAAAGGTCATCCGGGGTAAGGTGGCCGGTGATCTCCCCCAGAGCGTCCTGCGCGGCGCGAAGATCCTCGGCCAACAACTCTCCGGCCCCGTAACCTTCAAGCTGGCGCTGCCCCTGAAGCAGCGACTCCCGAGCTCGTTCCAAGGCGTCCAGATGGCGACGGCGGGCCAGAAATCCGCCTTCGGTAGAGCTGGCAAAACCCATGCATTGTTTCAGGTGCTCTCGCAACACCTCCAGACCATCAGCCGACTTGGCCGCCAAACGGACAACCGGTGCCGCCCCGTGCCCCGGTTCGGTAATGCCGACTGCCTCACCATTCAGATCCACCTTGTTACGAATAATCGTCACCGGCGCGGTCTTCGGCAACTGGTCAATAAAGTCAGGCCAAATTTCGAGGGGTGTGGTTTTGTCTGTAGTGGTGGCATCCACCATCAGCAGGATCCGATCGGCCTGGCGGATCTCGTCCCACGCACGGGCAATACCAATTTGCTCCACTTCGTCCAGACTCTCCCGCAGACCGGCGGTATCGATAACATGAAGAGGCATGCCATCAATGTGTATGTGTTCACGCAAAACGTCACGGGTAGTCCCCTCAATAGCCGTCACAATGGCGGCTTCTCGGCCGGCTAGGGCATTGAGCAGGCTGGATTTGCCGGCATTTGGCCTGCCACCGATAACGACTTTCATTCCATCGCGCAGAATCGTGCCTTGCTGGGCTTCGGCAAGAATGGCGTCGAGGCGGTTCAGTAAAGCCTGAAGATCCGTCGCGACCTTGCCATCCGCGATAAAATCGATTTCTTCCTCGGGGAAATCGATGGCGGCTTCGACATAAATCCGTAAGTGAGTGACCGCTTCCACCAGGTCGTCGATGCGGCGCGAGAATACGCCTTGCATGGACCGCACTGCACAGCGGGCGGCCTGCTCCGAACTGCTTTCAATCAGATCGGCAATGGCCTCCGCTTGGGCCAGATCCAGTTTGTCGTTCAGAAACGCGCGTTCCGAGAATTCCCCCGGCCTGGCCAGACGAGCCCCCAAACCGCAGACGGTGCGAAGCAACAAATCCAGTATCACGGTGCCGCCATGGCCCTGAAGTTCGAACACGTCTTCACCGGTAAACGAATGGGGGTTCGGAAACAGCAACCCGATGCCCTCATCCATGGTGGTGCCGTCCAGGTCGTAAAACGGACCGAAATGAGCGTAACGAGGCCGGGGTTCGAACCCCAGCATTGTCTTCGCAATCTCACAGGCCAACGGACCGGATACCCGCACAATCCCAACGCCGGCCTGTCCGGGGGCAGTGGCGATGGCAGCAATGGTGTCGGTTTGATGGCTCATGGTCTCGGTCACCGTTTAAAGGCGTTAACGACAAAGGGCTCCACGTGGGAGCCCTTCATGCAAAGTCGTGTTTTTCGACTCAGTATTTTTTAGTAGCGGCTTCCGCTTCGATCTTGCGGGTAATGTACCACTGCTGGGAAATTGACAGAATGTTGTTCACCAGCCAGTACAGGACCAGACCTGCCGGGAACCATAAGAAGAAAACAGTGAATATCACCGGCATCATCTTCATCACTTTTGCCTGCATGGGATCCGGCGGGGTCGGATTCAGACTCATCTGAATGAACATGCTGGTACCCATCAGGATTGGCAGGATGAAATACGGGTCCATGACTGACAAGTCGTGTATCCACAACATGAATGGGGCATGACGGAGCTGGACACTTTCGAAGAGTACCCAGTACAGCGCTATGAACACTGGCATTTGTACCAGGATCGGCAGGCAACCCCCCAGAGGATTGATTTTTTCCCGTTTGTAGAGCCCCATCATTTCCTGCGACATGCGCTGCTTGTCGTCACCATGAAGTTCCCGCAAGCGGGTCAACTGTGGCGCGACCGCACGCATTCGGGCCATGGAACGGTAGCTCGTGGCGGACAGGTGGAAGAAGACGCCCTTAACCAGAACAGTCAACAGGATGATCGCGACACCCCAGTTACCTAACAGGCTGTGGAACCAGTCCAGGATGATGAACAATGGCAATGCGATGAAGAACAAGAAACCAAAATCGACCGTGCGGTCCAGATTGGGGGCGACGGTTTCCAGGCGATCAATGATTTTCGGTCCCACGTAGGCCTTGGCATGGGCCTCGCCCGTCTGACCGGGTTCGACCACTGTGGCAGGGCTGACAAAGCCCATTACGTACAGGTTGTTTCGCTGACTGGTCTGAAACTGATGGGTCTCGCCCTGGGGCGGGATCCACGCGGTCAGAAAGTAATGCTGAAGAAACGCCAACCACCCGTCGGTGACGGTTTTCTTGATGGGCGTTTCTTCCAGGTCGCCGAAATCGAATTTCTCATAGGGGTCTTCCGGCGTGCTGATAACGAGGCCGAGAAACGATTTAATCCCCATGCTGTTTTGTGCCGTGGGATCGGGGCTTTTGTCACGAATGATCTTGCCGGTCAGGTTACCCTGCCAGGTCTCGGACGACTGGTTGTTGATCAGGTAACGAACTTCGATCTCGTAGCTATTGCGGGCCAGTTCATACTGCTTCGTCACTTCGACACCGGATTCGCTGGTGTAAGTGAGATTGATGGTAAGGGTTTGGTCCGTGTCCTGGAGTTCGTAGGTTGATGCCCCGACCTGATACTCCGGGGTGGGACCATTGCGGCGACTGTCAAAACCGTTCTTACCGATGAGCCCGCTTTCCAGCATGTACACCCGGGACCGGGAATTCTGCAGCAGCTTCAAGGACGCCTTGCTGTTCAGGGAATCATCGTAATTGATCATCGCCGCTTCGACGATGTTGCCGCCGACTCGATCAATTTTGAGTTCAAGAACATCGGTTTTTACAGTGATGAGTTTGTCGCTGACGGAAGCGACGTCACCTGACGATTCAAGGCTGTCGCCGGAATCCTGTTCGGGTGTGGAAAACTCGTCGCCGGCGTTATTTGCCGAAGCGGACCCGTTGTTGGTCGGCGTGGCAATGTTGTTGCTGCTTTCACCAAAATCCGATGGGCTTTGCTGAACGACCGGGGTGGTTTGGGGCTGGTGATAGTCTTCATTCCAGGCCAACACCATCATATAACTGACAACCGCCAGGCCTGCAAATAATACGATTCGTTGAATGTCCATAAACTCAGTGCGTCGTCTGGTTAGGGTGTGAAGAGCTGCGAGCCTGCTGGCAACAACCATCTGTGGGGGTACGGTTTGATGTTGAACTCGCCGGGACAGGATCATACCCGCCTTCGGACCAGGGATGACACCGCAATAATCGCTTGATGGCAAGTATCAGCCCATATACCGCGCCATGGGTTTCAATGGCGTCAATGGCATACGCGGAACACGTTGGGTAATGGCGGCAATGACTGGCCATTAGCGGACTGATGGCGTACTGGTAGCAGCGGATAGGCAGGAGCAACCATTTGCGCATTAACCCGCTCCTTTACCAACGGCGGTTGAGGTGTCCGAAATTGGGCTGGGCCGAGCTGATTTCCGTATTAGACGTTCCCAGAGGTCATTCAACATTCGGTGAAGCGCATCGTTTTCCACGGATGCCAAACCTTGCCTGCCTAATACCACGATATCGATCGCAGGTAGATCGGTTCGGTGTCGGAATGTCTCCCGCACCAGGCGTTTGACTCGGTTACGTTGAACCGCGTGCTTCAGGTTTTTCTTGGAAAACACAAGCCCAACCCTGGCATGCCCAAGGGTATTGGGTGCTGCCAGGATCAGAAAATGCTTGTGCGGTACTCGGATCTGTACGTTACCGAAGACTTCGCTGTAATCCCGAGGTGTCAGTAATCGCGATGATCTCGGAAAAACATAAGTCCCCATGCGGTCGCTTTACGACTTACGCTGACAGACGCGCACGGCCTTTGGCACGACGACGGGAAATTACTTTACGGCCGTTGGCAGTTGCCATACGAGCGCGAAAACCGTGAACGCGCTTACGCTTCAGTACGCTGGGTTGAAACGTTCTTTTCATGGTGAGGCTCTCACATTACGAAGTTAAATACATTCAGTCGTTGGCTGCAAAATGAACAGTCAAAACAGGTGCGGCATTCTAGTCAATGTGGCCGATGAATTCAATGGGTATTACCAGAGGAATTATGGGAAGCGGTGTGGAGGGGCAAATCGGCAACCTATTATTAATTTAATAGGTGTTTTTAATTCTTTTAGTTCTTTTAACTACTACTGTTATTAGACAAGGCAATTTCTGTGGGTAAGCGTTATTTATTCAACAAAGTCATAAGGTTGAAGCAATGACAAGGCGGTTGACCAACCATCGTGAGCACTGTGGGTAAGCGTCTAATGGTTTGTGGGTAAGTTCGTCAGGGCGGCGACGGGGAAGTTATTCATGGTTGCATACACCGGTTGTGAACAGGTTTGGAGGGTGGTTGCCAACATCACACTGTGGGTAACTTTTTTTGATCATTTATCTGTACACAAGCCTGTAGGTAAGTTTGTAAGAAATTGAAAAATAATACTAATACTTTCCACAGGCTGTTCATTACTTTCGTTTAGGGCTTTCACTTAAGGGGGCCTGGGGGTAGAATTCTGGGTCATCTTTAACACTGAGATTCCGGATTCGTTGAATCGTAGGATTTCCCCCAGCATCGGAGGCAGACTGTCGTGCCGCAGCGTATTTGGCATCAATGTCTTGAAGTACTCCGGGACGAGTTCCCTGCCCAACAGTTTAATACCTGGTTGCGGCCACTTCAGTCGGATCATCGCGAAGGCCAGCTTATGCTGTTTGCGCCGAACCGATTTGTCATGGATTGGGTGAATGAGAAATACCTTCGGCGAATTGAGGAGGTTCTGAAAGATCTGGAAGGGGGACAGGCTCCGCGTGTCAACATGACGGTGGGGTCAGCGCCAAAGGCTGGCAAACTGGTCAATGTGTCTGATGGTCCCCCGATAAAGCCGCAATTTCGCGACGATCCCGGAGTGGCGAATGAAGAAGAACGCGGAATAGCGGCCACAGTCGCGGAAAGACCCGGCGGTCAGATGGCTCGTACCGGCCGACGGCCGGTTCAGGTCGAAGGCGATATCAAGCATCAGAGCTTCCTGAATGAAGGATTTACCTTTGACACTTTTGTGGAAGGCAAATCCAACCAATTGGCGCGGGCAGCCTCGATGCAAGTAGCCGAAAATCCCGGCGGCGCCTACAACCCTCTGTTTTTATACGGTGGCGTGGGCCTGGGTAAGACTCACCTGATGCACGCCATCGGGAATGACATCGTCAGACGGAATCCACGGGCGAAAGTGGCGTATCTGCGTTCGGAACGGTTTGTCGCCGACATGGTCAAGGCCCTGCAACTGAACGCAATCACGGAATTCAAACGATATTACCGGTCTGTGGATGCGCTGTTGATTGACGACATCCAGTTCTTTGCGCGAAAGGAGCGTTCACAGGAGGAGTTTTTCCATACCTTCAATGCGCTGTTGGAGGGGGGGCAGCAGGTTATCGTCACCTGCGACCGGTTTCCGAAAGAAATTGTCGACATGGAGGAGCGTCTGAAGTCCCGTTTCGGCTGGGGGCTCACCATCATGGTGGAGCCGCCTGAACTGGAAACCCGGGTGGCAATATTGATGAAGAAAGCCGAACAGGTGAATGTTCGTTTGAGCAGCGAAGCAGCGTTTTTCATTGCGCAAAAGATACGGTCAAACGTTCGAGAGCTTGAAGGCGCGCTGCGTCTGGTGATAGCGAATGCTCACTTCACCGGCTCAGAAATCACCCCTCCATTCATTCGTGAAAGTCTTAAAGACCTGTTGGCGTTGCATGAGAAGCAGGTCAGTATCGACAACATTCAGCGAACGGTGGCGGAGTACTACAAGATCAAGGTCGCCGACCTGTTGTCCAAGCGTCGAACCAGAAACATCACCAGGCCGCGACAAGTCGCTATGTCGTTGTCCAAGGAACTGACGAACCACAGCCTGCCGGAAATAGGCGACGCCTTTGGCGGACGGGACCACACCACTGTTTTACACGCCTGCAAAAAAGTGGTCGAGTTGCAGGGGACGGATCCCAACATCCGTGAGGACTACCAGAATTTTATGCGTTTATTGACGACTTGATTCTAAAACGAGCAGGCGGGATGGGTTTTGTCGTCCGGCCTGACTAGAATAGGCCGTAAGCAATACACGTGAACCGTTCAACCCACTTATAAGAATGCTGAGTGCCATGAAACTGACGATCAGCCGAGAATCGCTATTAACGCCATTGCAATCCATCGCAGGGGTGGTCGAACGCAAGCAGACCATGCCGGTCCTGTCGAACGTATTGGTGGTCGCCGAGGGTAATACCCTGACGCTGACCGGCACCAATATGGAAGTTGAATTGATTGGCCGGGTTACCCCGGTGCATATTGATCAACCCGGGCGCATTACAGTACCGGCGCGGAAGCTGTCTGACATTTGTCGGGCGTTGGGGGATGAGTCACCGATCGAGTTGTCGCTTGAAGGTGATCGTTTGCATCTGCGCTGTGGCGCCAGCCATTTCACGCTGTCGACGCTGCCGGCCGAACATTTCCCCAATGTCGAAGACGAGCCGGAAAGTTTCCGGCTGGAGTTGCCTCAGGGCGAACTGGGCAAGATGCTCGACGCCACGGCGTTTGCCATGGCTCAGCAGGACGTTCGTTATTACCTTAACGGGCTGTTGCTGGAAGTGGACAAAGAACATGTCCGAACGGTGGCGACAGACGGTCACCGGTTGGCGATGGCTCATATTGATATGGCCACCGGCTGTGCGGAACCCCGGCAAGTGATTGTGCCGCGTAAGGGTGTGCTGGAGTTGGCACGCCTACTGGACGACGTGCAGACACCGGTTACCCTGGTGATTGGTGACAACCATCTGCGTGCGACAGTCGGGTCCTATACGTTTACCTCGAAACTGATTGAAGGCAAATTCCCGGACTATAACCGGGTCATTCCCCGGGGTGGCGATAAAACCGTGCTGGCCGATCGCAGTACATTAAAGAACACCTTGCAGCGAGCGGGTATTCTGTCTCACGAAAATATCCGTGGCGTGCGCCTGAACCTGGCGTCTGGGGAACTGCAAATATTTGCCAACAACCCCGATCAGGAGCAGGCCGAAGATGCGCTACCGGTCGACTATCAGGGCGAATCCCTTCAGATTGGTTTCAATGTAGGCTACCTGGTGGATGTGTTGAACGCTCTGGATGATGATCAGGTGAAAATTACCCTGGCCAATCCTAACAGCAGTGCGCTCATCGAATCGCCCAATGACACCAGTTGCTTGTATGTGGTCATGCCGATGCGTCTGTAGCAACTTGTGGGTTGGCTAGAGCCGAGCTTGTGGTTGGGGAAGCACTATTAATAGGTGAACAGCACGACCATAAGACGGTCAGCCTGATCGATAAAGGCACCGCCTAAAGAGGCCTAACGGCAACGGGTGTTGGTCAGGTAAGTAAGCTTATCTGCTAAGAAAGGATTCGACGGTCGGTCGCGTGGATGAACCAGGCCATTGTTCGGACCGGAGTCCGGGTACGGTCAGAGGTTAAGGATAGCTGGCTGATCAGGGCCATTGTTTATAAGGTGGAGAGTGTATGAGCGCGGTTATCAACAGTGTCAAAGGGGCATTAAGGATTGGCCAGACGGCGTCTGTTCTGGGGCGTACGGGGTTGATGTGGCTTCGGGGCCACCGACCACCGGCACCGCAATTGCTGCGGCAGACGTTTGAGTCTTTGGGGGCCACCTACATTAAGTTGGGCCAGTTTATTGCGAGCTCACCGACGTTCTTTCCCAAGGACTACGTGGAAGAATTCCAGTATTGTCTCGACCGCACCCCTAGCCTGCCCTTCAGCGTGATAAAAAAAATCATCCGGAACGAACTTGACCGACCGATTCCCGAAGTGTTTGCCGATATTGATCCGGTGCCACTTGCGTCCGCCTCCATTGCCCAGGTTCATGCGGCCCGTTTGGTGACCGGTGAAGATGTGGTGATCAAAGTGCAAAAACCCGGGGTCGAGAATATCCTTCTCACCGATCTGAATTTTCTTTACGTTTCGGCAAAAATTCTCGAAACACTGGCACCGAAGCTGTCCTGGACGTCGCTGTCCGGAATTGTGGAAGAAATTCAGCGCACCATGATGGAAGAATGTGATTTCATCAAGGAAGCCAACAATCTGAAGGTATTCCGGGAGTTTTTACACGATACCCACAACGAGGACGCCACGGTTCCGAAAGTCTACGAACAGTCCAGTACCCGGCGCATTCTGACCATGGAGCGTTTTTACGGCGTGCCACTGACGGACATGGACAGTATTCGGGGCTACGCCAGAGATCCCGAGCGAACCCTCATCACTGCCATGAACACCTGGTTTGCCAGCTTGACCCAGTGTGAATTTTTCCACGCGGACGTGCACGCCGGAAATCTGATGGTTTTAACCGATGGCCGTGTCGGGTTCATTGATTTTGGCATCGTTGGCCGGATCAAGCCGGATACCTGGCAGGCAGTCTCGGACTTTATTTCCTCTGTGATGGTGGGGCATTTTGAGGGCATGGCCGATGCCATGATTCGTATTGGCATTACCCATGACACCGTGAATGTGAACGCCCTTGCCGCCGACCTGCGACGTCTGTACCAGCAGATGGATCGAATGGTGCCGGATGCGACACCCTATCAGCCGGATCAGACGGAAGACGAAGTGAACAACATCCTGATGGACATGGTTAAAATTGGTGAAGGTCACGGTTTACACTTCCCAAGGGAATTCGCGCTGTTGCTTAAGCAATTTCTGTACTTTGACCGCTACGTCCACATTCTGGCACCGGAGATGGATGTGTTCATGGATAAGCGTCTGACCATGCTTCATTAAGTCGCCCGGTATTTCTTCTAAGCCCGTGCCCATTGACCCGTTGCCGACAGCCAACCAACCAGGCGATCAAGCTACATCAAAGTACGGGTTAAAAATGCTAACCCTATAACAGTGGCGATTACTGTCTCTCGGTGGTTAGGAAACAGAACGCCAACGGTGTTCGCCTTCACCGGACAGGTTTTGTAAAATGGAACAGCGCCTTGCACTGAACCGGCCCAGGTTCGAGTCAGGCGCTGTTTTTTTATCCTCCGGTGTTATTTGGACAGTCCTTTTCTATGGCGCTAGTGAAGCTGCAAACGGAAAATTTCCGTAATCTGAACGGTGCGCCGGTCGTGTTTTCCCCCTCCATGAATTTGCTCTACGGTGAAAATGGCAGTGGCAAAACCAGTTTCTTGGAAGCCATCGGTTATTTGGGGCTGGGACGATCATTTCGTGTGGGTCGTCACCAAGCGGTGTGCAAACACCAGAGCAATCGTCTGACGGTGTTTGGCGGACTTGACCACGGCTTGAGGGATCACCGACCCGCCACTGGCAGTGACAGCGTAGGCGGCGAGCCGCTTCGTGCCACGTCCTTTGCCCATCGCCTGGGGTTTGCGAGGGACATCGTGAGCAAGGAAACATTCCTGAAGGTGGATGGTGAGCCGGTGCGGAGTCTGTCGGCACTGGCGAAACACTTTCCGGTATCGGTCATTGACCCGGGCGTGTTTGACATTGTTGCCGGTGGCCCCGGCAAACGCAGACAGTTTTTAGACTGGGCCGTGTTCCACGTGGAACCCTCGTTCGCATCCCACTGGCAACAGTGTCAAAGAGTCACATCACAGCGGAATCAAACCCTCAGAAATGGTAGACTAGACGATTCCCTGATGCGGGTCTGGGATGGCCAATATGTTACCTTGGCAACCCAGGTGAATGAGGCTCGAACAACGGCCTTTGGAATGTTTAAAGACGCCTTTGACGCCTTGCTCAACGAAGTACAGGCCCCATGGGCGGTAGGCATGAAGTTGGACTTTTACCCCGGTTGGGATACTAGCCAACCGCTGGCGGATGTCCTGCTTCAGCATCGGGATCAGGAACTGAAAATGGGTCATACATTGTATGGCCCCAATCGAGCGGACATCCGGCTGCGGTTCCAAGGACGGCCGGTAGCGGAAACCTTTTCCCGCGGTCAACAAAAGACCCTGGTGATCCTGATGAAAATTGCCCAGGGAATGGTGTTGAACAGTCTAGGGAAACAAGTGACGTTTCTGCTTGATGACATTAATGCAGAACTGGATGCGGAGCATCGCGCGACGCTTGCAGAAAAATTACGGTTGTTGAAGTGTCAGGTATTCATTACCTCCATTGAACGACCAGAGCCACAGAGCTTGTGGCGAGACACTATGCCCGATTTCAAAATGTTCCACGTGGAACATGGCGGATTAACGGAAGAATAAGACCAGCGCCTTAGGAGCGTCCGAATGACAACGTCGAGTTACAACTCCTCCAGTATCAAAGTCCTTAAAGGTCTCGATGCAGTTCGCAAACGGCCAGGCATGTATATCGGTGATACCGACGACGGCACCGGCCTGCACCACATGGTGTTCGAATTGGTAGATAACTCCATCGATGAGGCGCTGGCCGGCCACTGCTCCGAAATAGGCGTGGTAATTCATCCTGATGAGTCCGTCACGGTGAGGGACAATGGCCGCGGCATCCCGGTCGATCTGCACGAAGAAGGCATCTCAGCGGCTGAAGTAATCATGACCGTGTTGCACGCTGGTGGTAAGTTTGACGACAACAGCTACAAGGTCTCTGGTGGGCTGCACGGTGTGGGTGTATCGGTGGTCAACGCATTGTCTGCCAAACTGAAATTGACCATCCGGCGTGAGGGCAAGGTATACGAACAGACCTATACCCACGGTGTTCCGGACAGCTCGCTTCATACCGTGGGTGAAACCGATCGCAGCGGTACCGACGTGCATTTCATTCCGTCGCCTGAAACCTTTACCCACATTGAATTCCACTACGACATACTGGCGAAACGCCTTCGTGAGCTCGCTTTCTTGAACAGCGGCGTTCGTATTCGTTTGCAGGACGAACGTTCAGGCAAACAGGAAATCTTCGAATACGAGGGCGGTTTGCGGGCGTTTGTTGAACACCTGAACACTAATAAGACTCCGATCAACCGGGTGTTCCATTTCAATAAAGACCGGGAAGATGGCACGTCGGTTGAAGTAGCCATGCAGTGGAACGATGCGTTCCAGGAAAATCTCTACTGTTTCACCAACAACATTCCCCAGCGGGATGGCGGCACACACCTGGCGGGCTTCCGCGCGGCGCTGACCCGCTCACTCAACAATTACATCGAACAGGAGGGGCTGGGCAAGAAAGCTAAGGTCAGCACTTCCGGCGACGATGCACGGGAAGGTCTGACGGCCATCGTCAGCGTGAAAGTACCCGATCCGAAGTTCTCCTCACAGACCAAAGACAAGCTGGTGTCGTCTGAGGTGAAGACAGCGGTTGAGCAAGAGTTGTATCAAGCCTTCTCTGCGTTTCTGCAGGAGCAGCCCAGCGAAGCCAGGCTCATCGTCAACAAGATGATTGACGCTGCCCGTGCCCGTGAGGCTGCGCGCCGGGCCCGCGATATGACCCGCCGTAAGGGCGCGTTGGATATTGCCGGCCTGCCCGGCAAGCTGGCCGATTGCCAGGAGAAAGATCCTGCCCTGTCCGAACTGTTCATAGTGGAGGGTGATTCTGCCGGTGGCAGCGCCAAACAGGGCCGTGATCGCAAGACGCAGGCGATCCTGCCGCTCAAGGGTAAGATCCTGAACGTTGAAAAAGCACGTTTCGACAAAATGCTGTCTTCGGTCGAGGTCGGTACGTTGATCACCGCTTTGGGCTGTGGCATTGGCCGGGAAGAGTTCAACCCGGATAAGCTCCGATACCACTCCATCATCATCATGACCGATGCCGATGTAGACGGTTCTCACATCCGGACTCTGCTGTTAACCTTTTTGTTCCGTCAAATGCGGGAAATCATCGAACGTGGTCATGTTTTTATCGCCATGCCGCCCCTATATAAGGTTAAGCGTGGCAAGCAGGAGGAATACCTGAAGGACGAGAAGGCCAAAGAAGCGTACCTGACCCAGACCGCATTGGAAGGTGCTCAGTTTTATGTCAACCCGGACGCCCCGGCGATCAAAGATTCGGCATTGGAAACCATGGTGAAGGATTACCAGGCGGTGATGGCGATGATCGATCGGCTTTCCCGTGCCTACCCGGCTAAAGTGTTGGAACAGATGCTGGACAACGTCACGCTGAAGCGCGAAGACCTGGTCAGTGAGGAAATCGTTGCACGTTGGGTGGCACGGCTTGGGGAAGGTCTGGATCTGGATACCCGCACCGGCACCAAGTACACGTTTTCGGTGGAAAAAGACACGGAGCGCAACCTGTACCTGCCTAAAGTCGTGATCTACGTGCACGGCATTCCTCACACGCACGTCTTCAGCCACGATTTCTTTGAATCGTCATCCTACGCCGCCATTGCGCGAATGGGCGAAACTCTCGATGGCTTGGTCGAAGACGGTGCCTTCATTCAACGGGGCGAGCGCAAGCAGACCGCACTGTCGTTTGAGGGTGCCCTCGGCTGGTTAATGAAAGAGGCATCACGCGGCTTGAACATTCAGCGTTATAAGGGGCTGGGCGAGATGAACCCGGACCAGTTGTGGGATACCACCATGGACCCGGAGACCCGTCGCATGATGAAGGTGACCATTGAGGATGCCTTTGCCGCGGACCAGATCTTCACGACGCTGATGGGCGACGATGTAGAACCACGACGTAAATTCATCCAAACCAACGCACTGCAGGTAACGAACCTGGATATCTAGCGTTGGTACGGCGAAAAAAAGGCGGCCTTTTGGCCGCCTTTTTCTTATCTATCAATCACTTGAAAACGTTTACTTGGAAGGTTCGTCCTGTTGCTTGGCAGACCGCGATGCGACCTGTTCCGAGAGCACCTCTTCCAGGGTAAATCCGGTCAGGCGCCGTATGGAGCGCCACAGGTAATAGAAAATGGCGAACATCATGATCATGGATGGGATCGCAATCATCGGATAACTCACCAGAGTCATGCGTCCCAGTTCTTCGTTGAACGCCGAGCTCCCGGAAGTGCTGGTGACGATCCATTTCGCCAGCACGTAGTTCATCACCGCTGAGAAAAAGAAAGTGCCGCTAAAGAAGTAACTGGCGTTCAACAGTCGCGCTTCGAAAACGTCCACAGTGCCCCTCTCCTCCAGGGTCCGTTGAATCTTTTTCACATCCAAAATGGTCGGGTTGTAAAGCAGGGTGCGCACCAATGGGTATTGCGTGCGGGTCGACACCAATACCGCAATGCCGATCAGCGCCGGCACGGCCGCTTCCTTGATGGCCAGCCATTGGGCGTCCAGCTCCAGCAAGCCTATACCACCGGTCAGTCCGACACTGATTACCCCGAGTACCGCAATAAAGTTCTTTTTCCGGTATCGGATCAATTCAAACAGGCCCCAGCCCAATGGAAACGCCAAACCGATGATCAGCGCGCCGGTGGCGCCAAGGAATCCATCGCCACTGAGCTTCATCAGAATGACAGAAGGGATGACGATACTGATCAGCAGGTCGACCCACGGACGGGGTTTGTGGGTCGCATGTGCGGTAGAACCGGAATTCATAGGATTGCCTACAGTGGGTCCGATGGCGGTTATTTCGGACGGTGAACGATAGGCGTCAGTATACGACGAATCAACGCATTCGCGCAGTCCCTCGGGTGACGTCTGTGATCTGCGGCTCAGCCGGCGGTAAGTGGTCGCTGGGCCGAGGCAGGCGTCGTTACCGATACCTTGGGACACCCGCAACCGTTGCTAAATAATGTCCGACTGCCGGTTTGCCCGGCCCGTTGCCGGTTGGGGCGCAGCCAGATGCGGCGTCCCAGCGTTGCCCTGCCCATCCGGAGGGTCCATAACCGAGTGGGCGCCAAGTGTTAATTGCTGAATGGTGGCCGGTTGCCGGTGACACAGCTACTGTGGCCGTCTGAGCCCGGCCTTGGCCGCCCCGGCAATCAAACGTCAGGTTGACACTGCCGCCGCAACCGGTGTCAGGCGTTAGCCCTCTGACCAGAGCGCCATGGGAAAGCCGCTCCGGTGGTTCTGTGGGGGTAGGGAGAGGAGCGACAGCGCGTGCGGCATAAAAGGGAGTAAGTCTTCCCATCACTATGGCACTGGGAAGCGATCGTTAGCTGACCGCTCTGATAACCACAGCAGATAACACTCACCGTGTCCGTTATCTAACTAGTAATCGATCACTTACAGTACATTGCTTGAATTCATTAGAGTTTGGCTAAAATTAGCCCTTTGGAATTGTTACTACTGGTAAAATAGACACAATGTTGCCAACCCCCCTACCAGATGCATCTTAACGAGCCGGGTCTGTGGGCTGATATCTATGTTTGTTAGTGAAAGATAGGACGCGTGAGCATGGTTGCAATAAGCCTTACGCAAGGAATCTATAGCCGTTAGGCAAGGGTCGCCATTCTGCCGCAGCAATTAAAATTCCGTGTGGTTGTGGTACGTATCTGTTCAATCTGAGTGCTGACAACATTGAGAACGTGGTGATTATTACAGCAGAATGATCCGTGTGGCGTCGCACCAGGCAATGCGCGACCAGCAGAGTGACCCGATCCACCAGCAGTGCCGCCATCGTCAGAACATAATTGACGCCTTCTTTTCTAACGATGTTATTCACCACAGGCCCAGCGAAACGCTCCATGGCTTCGGTTTCGAGGTGCATGCCCACTGCTTGATGGTTAACAACGGGCTACTTTTATGTGGGCGGGTTCCGGGTGGCCACGGCTTGGTGTTTGAATATGCTGACGCCGATACGGCCATTTTTTGGTCGAGCCGGGACGAGCCCGGAGTTGAAGCCCATCATCCCCTGCAACTCTCAGCCCTTGGCTTTCCATGATTACCCTTTTTAGGGTTTTAACCGCAACTTCAATCAATCTACTGCAGGTTATTCAGCGCCTGGTTGACAGAGCGATAGAGAGACCCCAAGGTTTTGTCGAATACCCACCTGATGAATTGATAGGTAAGTTCTGAGACCGCGACCATTGCATGGCCTGCAAATACCAGCATGTGGCCGAGTAGTCCTGCGGTTTGTCGAGCGAATCGAAGTGATGATTTGGCGACCTCCTGCAAAGTTTGCGAGACCATATCGTAGAACGTTAGGGTTGTGCTGATGGCCGCCTGAGTAACGACAGCTTGATAGTATCCTGCGTCCTTTAGCAACGTAATCAGCGCAGCATTGATACGGTCAGCCCATTGCCCGGAAAACGACGCCTGAAAACGGTTTTCGTATTTCAGCCTCACTGGTTGATTGAGAAATTCCGCCGAACTTCGGCGCAGGTTGCTCCACTCTTGGCCTTTGGCGGTATTGCGATATCCCGGATGAGCACTTTCACCCATTCCGTGAGCCGCCACACTGATACCTAGCCCGCTATCGAGACGAAATTCTCCAGCCCCACTGTTCGGCGCATGAGTAAATGGCCAAAGTGGTACTTTTGGGACTGGGTCAGCGCCATGGGTACAACGATATATATTGTCGATTCCAAAAGTCGTTTTAGTGGCAAAACCGTCTAATCCTACTCGTGGAGAGCCAAAGGTATAGAGATTAACAGGGCACCGATAGCGCGCCTTAACCCAGTCGGCAGTGAGTGACGCCAGGGCGCCGCCAAGACTGTGGCCAACACAGTGAACGATGCCGGTGCTTTTCAAAGTTGGCGAAAGTTGTTTTTCTATGATGGGCTGCATGCTTTGGAACGTTTGATTGAATCCCGCGTGCACGGCAGAACGATTGTGAGCCACAGAGAATCCGACATTCAAATCCGTAAGGCCATCATGCAGTGATTTCGTACCCCGCATCGTGATCACATGGTGATTTTGAAACGGACCTTTGCCGTGACCAATTACAGCAAATCCTGAGGTTTTTCGATATAGACCCAAAAAACCACCCGATGAACCGTTTATGGGCCCTTTCGAAAGATCGAAGCTGAAATGTTTATCTAACTCGGGGCTTTGAGTCAGCTTGTAGGTTCCGGTGGCACCGGGTTGCATCACGCCATAGACAATTTCAGCCAGTTCCGAAGCCAGCCTTGGTGATATTGCTAACATCAGTAAATCCTTTTACATTTTTGAGTTAGTCGTTGCCATCCCAGCGACAGACGCTATGAATATTGTGGGTAAAAGAGGGATTTTCCTGTTTGGTAAAGTGCTGTAGTTTTTCGGACTTTGACAGTTCGCAGTTCATATACTCCAGTTTTTCGACGACGCTTATCTCGGGTTTGATGCTGTCAGTCACGGCATACCACAATACGTATTTTTTGCCCTCGTGTTCTGCCACGATGACCTGTCGATTGCGTGTTTCATCTAGCGGCTTGCCGGGTATCTGGGAGCGAATATTAACGGCAGGCATTGAAAACCTCCCTTCTACGTCTGTGACTGTTTTATCCAGATACTCTTTTCCATAAGTGAGTTCGCGCGTGATCACGACATTTGAAAGGGGGTGCCCTTTCAACGTAACTATGCCCTCTATTTCGGGAGACAAATGCACATCATGAAATTCAAAGAAACCAAACATGCCGGCTGTAACCTGGTTCGTAAGTAGTAAGGAATATAAGAACATCAACAATGCAGCGGCGGATCGCCGTGAAGACTTGGACGTTTGAACGTATGACTTCATTTTGATGCGCATGTTGATCCCAGTTAGAGCACGCAGTGACTAGCATCAACGCAACCGAATGTAGTGTGTTGACGATGGAACGTTGGCCCGCAGATTGAGCTCTGAGAATTGGAGTGTTCTGGCAATACGATATATCGCGGATGAGAACATTTTCCCTGTCCTTTATGGTGTTGGGTAACAGCAAATCCGGTTGCTGTGGTTGAAACCCTGAGACTGAAAATTACGTGACAGTGACACACGGCGTCAACCAAAAACTACCATTGCTCCCTGGTTGCCGATAGCCATGCTCCAGGAATCTGAGTGGCAGAAGGGTTCACTACCCTGTTCTTTTTTTTTGGACAACGGTGTGTCCAAAATGATCGGACACCGGTTTCCATGGGCCTTCTTTTCGCGACGGACATGATAACAGCGCAGTCTCAGATAGAGATGTTTGCCATGGCCGGTCAAATGGCGAACCGTTTGTGTTGGAAACCGGTGAATAACAGATTAATGGGAGATAAGTGTACAGGTTTATTGTTTGTAATCAGTGGTGGACGGCGTCACGCAACGCCCAACCCAACGACTCAAGTCAGAGGATCCCTTCTGCTATTGAATGATCCCCGGTCCTCATCAAAGCATTGGTCAATCCCATACCCGATGTATTTATCGAGTAAGACCGATAGGCCAATGTTTCCGCCTGACAGGAAAGCTGGGTTGCAACCAAGGCAATAACGGGTCCTGTTCCATGAACCATTTCAACTACGAAAAGAAGTGCCGTTGTGACGTAGCTGTGAATGCGCGTCGGCTGCAGGCGCCGTTGTTCCAGACCATCCTTGTGGAAAGTCACTTCAAAGAGATTGAAAATACGACCAGTACAGGCCAGCACTTTAAAGCACACCAAAGGCCAGGTTACATCGAAATGTGGGGTTACAAAGACCGTATTATCGATTCTTAAATGAGGCTTTCACCCGAGGCTACAAGGAAAAAGTAGAGTGAGGACTTTCGTCTGTGGGGAGGATTCACTAGGTATCAATGATGAGGGAAAACCTCGGCGCGGGCAATTGATCATGTGGTCCGATCGCTGACGCGCAGGTCAGGCCGGTAAGTGTGAATAACCACGGTGTTTTTTTTCTGTTTAGGTATGAAGGCCGTGACTCTGTCATCGCGCAACCACGGTATAAAATAAATCCGGACTCAAAGAAATACACGGAAGGCGGCGTAAACAGGGAGAGAAAGCTGGTCGGCGTAGCAGGATTCGAACCTGCGACCCCTTCGTCCCGAACGAAGTGCGCTACCAGGCTGCGCCATACGCCGATGTGGTCGGTATTATACTGATCATAGTACTGAATGCCAGCCTCTCAACCCCCAGGGCCTGAGCGCATCGCTTACGCGATGAGGTCGTCGACCAGGGCGGCCAGATCGTCGAAGACCCTGACGCCGGCCAGCGGGCGTTTGAGCAAATGGGTCTCGGTGTCCCGGCCATTGCCGGTACGCACCAGGGCCACGTTGCAGCCGCCCGCCAGGCCCGCTTCCAGATCCTTGCGGCTGTCCCCCACCATCAGACTGCCCGCCAGCGACGGCAGAGCCAGGGCCTGCTGGATGGCGTACAACAACCCGGGCTTGGGTTTGCGGCAGTCGCATCCATCGTCCGGGTGGTGCGGACAGTAGGCGATAAAATCGATCCGACCACCGATCGCCGACACCAACGCGTTCAGCCGTTGATGCATGGCGTCGAGGTCGGGCACATCGTACAGGCCCCGGGCAATGCCGGACTGGTTGGTGGCGATGGCGACCCGGTGCCCGGCCTGGCAGAGGCGGGCAATGGCGTCGATGCTGCCGGGCAACGGGTGCCATTCATCCACGGAGCAGATGTAGTGGCCGTCATACGCGTTGATGACCCCGTCCCGGTCCAGAATGATCAGCATGGCGGGGGTCAGCCGGCGGCCGGCAGCAGGGAAATGTCCGCGACGCGCAGGAACAGGTTCCGGAGCTGGTTCAACAGCGCCAGCCGGTTGTTTCGTATGGCATCGTCGTCGGCCATCACCATGACTTCTTCAAAGAAGTGATCCACCGGCTGCCGCAGGGTTGCCAGTGACGCTAGGGCGGCACTGTAATCGCCTTTCTCGAACAGCGGCAGCACCGCGTCCGATTGCTCACTCACCGTGCTGGCCAGGGCCTTTTCCGCCCTGTCCTGCAGCAGGCTCGGGTCGACGGTTTCGCCGACCTGTTCCCCACCCTGTTTGGTCAGGATGTTGGACACCCGCTTGTTCGCCGCCGCCAGGGCCTGGGCTTCCGGCATTTTGCGGAAGGCCTCGACTGCTTTGACACGCTGGTCAAAATCGAGGGGCTTGGTCGGCCGGCGTGCGTGCACGGCAAGATACACTTCGGCACCAATGCCCTGCTCGTCGTAATGTGCCCGGAAACGCTCGAGCATGTAATCCACCACCGCAGAGGCTGGCTCGTTGGCCGTGAGCTGATGGAAGTTTTCCGCCGCCCACTCGCAGCAAGCCTGCAGATCCAACGGCAACTGGCGTTCAATGATGATGCGCAGCACCCCCAGCGACGCCCGGCGCAGGGCGAATGGGTCGCGGGTTCCGGACGGTGGCTGGTTGATGCCGAACAGCCCGACCAGTGAGTCCAGGCGGTCAGCGATGGCCACCGCACAGCCGGTCAGGGTTGCGGGCAGCTGGTCGCCGGCAAAGCGCGGCAGATACTGCTCGTTCAGGGCCTGGGCGACATCGTTGTGCTCGTCGTCATGGTGGGCGTAGTACTGGCCCATAATGCCCTGCAGGTCGGTAAATTCCAGCACCATTTCGGTGACCAGGTCGGTTTTGGCCAACATGGCGGCGCGCTCAGCCAATGCCGGATCGCTGCCAATGGCATCGGCGATGCGTTTCGCCAGCGCGGCGACGCGGACCGATTTGTCGTGCAGGCTGCCGAGCTTGTCCTGGAATACGATAGGTTTCAGGCGTTCTATCCGGTCGGCCAGTGGTGTTTTCAGGTCGGTCTCATAAAAGAAGGCGGCATCCGACAGGCGGGGACGAATCACTTTCTCATTACCGGCAATGACCTGAGCCGGGTCTTTGCTTTCCAGGTTGGCCACCGTGATGAACAGCGGCAGCATGCGGTCGTCGCCGTCCACCACGTGAAAGTACTTCTGATGCTCCTTCATGGAGGAGATCAACGCCTCCGCCGGTACTTTGAGGAAGCGCTCTTCAAAGCGGCCGAGCAATGGCACCGGCCATTCATTCAGCGAGGTCACTTCGTCCAACAGATCGTCATCAATAACGGCGTTGCCCTGGCCCTGCTGCTGGGCGATGGCGGTAACTCCGGCCCGGATTTTCTCGCGACGTTCGGCAAAGTCGGCAATCACCCACCCTTCTTTCTTCAATACGACTTCGTAGTCGTTGGGGGTTGGGATGATCAACGATTTCGGGCAATGGAAGCGATGGCCGCGAGTCTTGTTGCCGGGCGTCAGGCCCATAATGGGGGCGTCGATGATCTTGTTGCCAAGCAGCAGCAGCACCCAGTGTACGGGCCGCACGAATTCGGTTTTGTGGGCACCCCAGCGCATGCGCTTGGGAATGGGCAGCGCCGCCAGGGACTGTTCAATCAGGTCGGGCAGCAAATCCACCGTCGGCTTGCCCTGCTCGACCGTGCGGTACACGACCCAGGCGCCTTTGTCGGTTTCCATGGTATCGAGCTGGTCCGGGGTCACGCCCTGTGAGGTGGCGAAACCGGTCAGGGCGCGGGTCGGATTGCCGGCATCGTCAAAGGCGGCCTTCACCGCCGGGCCACGACGTTCAACGGCCTTGTCAGGCTGCGCGTCCGCGAGTTTACGAATACGTACCGCCAAGCGTCGGGGCGCGGCAAAGGCTTCGACCTTGCCATATTTAATGCCGGCGTTGGTCAGACCCTGCGTGATGCCACGGGTGAAGGCCTCGGAGAGTGTTTTCAAGGCCTTGGGTGGCAGTTCTTCAGTGCCCAGCTCGACCAGAAAATCCTGTGTTGCCATGATTAAGCGTTTCCTTTCTCGAGTTCGGATTCAGCCTTCGCCAGCATTTCCTGGCGCAGGGCAGCCGGTGCCATCGGAAAGCCCAAGGCCTGACGGCTGTCGAAATAAGCCTGAGCTACGGCGCGGGCCAACGTCCGGACGCGGAGAATAAAGCGCTGGCGCTCGGTCACTGAAATCGCGTGCCGGGCGTCCAGCATGTTGAACGTGTGGGACGCCTTGAGCACCTGCTCATAGGCAGGCAATGCCAAACCGGACTCAATCAGGCGCTTGCTCTCACGCTCATGGACATCAAAACTGTGGAACAGGAAGTCGGTGTCGGCCTGCTCGAAGTTGTAGGTCGACATTTCCACTTCCTGCTGGTGAAACACGTCGCCGTACGTGACCACGCCGTCCGGACCTTCGGTCCAGACCAGATCGTAGACGCTGTCGACGCCCTGCAGGTACATGGCAATGCGCTCGAGGCCGTAGGTCAGCTCGCCGGTAACCGGGTAGCACTCAATGCCGCCCACTTGCTGAAAGTACGTGAACTGGGTGACTTCCATGCCGTTCAGCCAGATTTCCCATCCCAGACCCCAGGCGCCCAGGGTGGGTGATTCCCAGTTGTCTTCCACAAAGCGGATGTCGTGAACCAGCGGGTCCAGACCCAAGGCCTTGAGTGAGTCCAGATACAGTTCCTGGATATTGTCCGGTGACGGTTTCAACACCACCTGGAACTGGTAATAGTGTTGCAGGCGGTTGGGATTGTCGCCGTAACGGCCATCGGTGGGACGACGGCTGGGCTGGACATAGGCGGCGTTCCAGGTTTCCGGGCCAATGGCGCGCAAAAACGTGGCGGGGTGAAAGGTACCGGCGCCGACTTCCATATCCAGGGGTTGAAGCACCACGCAGCCATGCTGCGCCCAGAACTTCTGCAGAGCCAGGATCAGACCCTGAAAGGTGTGTATGTCCTTACTTGCATCGATTGTTGCCATGTCTGTCACAACGATTGCCTGCTGAGCTGTCTGTGTGTCGCGCGGCGATTTGGCGGCCGCGCCTCGAAAGGCGGGTATTATACGCTGCTCGACTCGCTATTTCTAAGTCTGTGGTTTTTTCTGTGGGGTGTGGCGCAGATATCAGCGACGCCAGAACGCCGGGGTCAGCAAAACCAGTAGGGTAAAGACTTCCAGCCGGCCCAGCAGCATGGCAAAGCACAGCACCCATTTGGCTACGTCGTTCAGATCGCCGTAATGGTAGGTGACCTCCCCCAAGCCGGGGCCGAGATTGTTGATGGCGGAGCCGACGGCGGTCCAGGCGGTGACCTGATCAAGCCCGGTCGCCAGCAGGATCAACAGCATCAGCAGGAACATCACCATATACACGGAGAAAAATCCCCACACCGCCTGCAGCACCCGATCAGAAACCGGCCGGTTACCCAGCTTGACCGGGATGACCGCGTTCGGGTGCAGCAGGCGCTTGATTTCCCGGGAGCCCTGGCGGTAGATCAGCAGGATCCGGACCACCTTCATGCCGCCTCCCGTGGAGGCTGCGCACCCCCCCATAAATGCCATGATGAACAGCAGGAACGGCAGCATACTGGGCCACTGGGAAAAGTCGGAGGTCACGAACCCGGTGGTTGTGGCAATGGAGACAACCTGGAACATGCCCTTGGTGATGGCGGTGAACGGATCGAGCGTGGAGGTGACCACCAGGATCGTTATGGTGATGATGCTGACCGTCGACAGCGCCGCGACGTAAAAGCGGAATTCCGGGTCCTGCCAGTACAGCAGCGGATTGCGTTGGCGGAAGGCCATGAAATGCAGGGCGAAGTTGGCGCCGCTGAGAAACATGAAGACGACCGCAATCATCTCAATGGCGGCGTTGTCGAAATACCCAATACTGGCGTCGTGGGTGGAAAACCCCCCGATGGCGACCGTGGAAAAACTGTGTCCGATGGCGTCGAACCAACTCATGCCGGCAAGCCAGTAGGCCGAGGCACACACCAGGGTCAGGGCAACGTAGATGTACCAGAGCGCTTTCGCGGTCTCGGCAATGCGGGGTGTGAGTTTGTTGTCCTTGACGGGGCCGGGCACTTCCGCCCGGTACAGCTGCATCCCCCCGATGCCCAGCATGGGCAGGATCGCCACCGCCAATACGATGATGCCCATGCCACCCAGCCACTGCAGCTGCTGGCGATACCAGAGGATGGATTCCGGCAGCGAGTCGATACCGGTGATGACGGTGGCACCGGTGGTGGTCAGGCCGGAGACTGCTTCAAACAGCGAATCCACAAAGGTATAGGGGGCGTTGTTGCTTAGATAGAACGGAATCGAGCCCGCCATACTGAGCACCACCCAGAACAACGTGGTGACCAGGAAGCCGTCCCGTACCCGTAAGTCGCCGGCCACGTTGCGAAAGGGCAACCAGACAATCAGACCACTGACCGCGACGATGCCGAGGGCGTCAAGAAACCGCAGCCACTGGCCGTCGTCGAACAGCAATGAGATGCCCAGGGGCGGCAGCATGGTGATGCTGAACAGCATCATCAGAATACCCAATATTTTGGCGATGACCGGCAAGCGCATGAATCAGACAGCCCTGATCAAAAGAAGGTCAATCCGACCTGGAACAACCGTTCAACTTCCCGGATTCGGGACTTGTCCACCAGGAACAGAATCACATGGTCATCGGGTTGGACCCGGATGTGGTCATGGGCAATCAATACTTCGTTATGCCGGACAATGGCCCCGATGGTGGTGCCTTCCGGCAAGGTGATCTCATCCAACCGCTTGCCGACCACTTTTGAGGAGCGATGATCGCCGTGGGCGATCGCCTCGATCGCCTCAGCGGCGCCCCGGCGCAGGGAGTGAACATTGACTACGTCACCCTTGCGCACGTGGGTCAGTAGACTACCGATGGTGGTCTGCTGGGGTGAAATCGCGACATCAATCTCGCCCCCCTGAATCAGGTCCACGTAGTCGGGGTTGTTGATCAGGGTCAGGACTTTCCGGGCGCCCAGCCGTTTCGCCAGCAGGGACGCCATGATGTTGGCTTCGTCGTCGTTGGTGACGGCGCAAAAGACATCGGTACTTTCGATGTTTTCTTCCAGCAGGATGTCTTTGTTGGCGGCGTTGCCTTCCAGCACGATGGTTTTGCGCAGACTCTCCGAGAGCATCACGCAGCGTTCCCGGTTGCGCTCAATCAATTTGACCTGGAAGCGGCCTTCCAAACGGTGTGCCAGTCGCTGGCCGATGTTGCCGCCGCCGCAGATAAACACCCGTTTGTAAGGTTTTTCCAGTGGTTGCAGCTCGCTCATGACCGAACGGATGTGGTCGGCCCCAGCGATAAAGAAGACTTCGTCACCGTCCTCGATCACGGTGTCGCCCTGGGGAATAATGGGCCTGTCCTTGCGGAAGATCGCAGCCACCCGAGTTTCGGTCTTGGGCATGTGGGAGCGCAGGAATGACAGTTCGTGACCGACCAGTGGCCCGCCCTTGGTGGCGCGAATGGCCACCAGCCGCACCATACCCTTGGAAAACTCGAGTACCTGCAAGGCGCCGGGGTATTCGATCAGCCGGGTAATGTGTTGGGTGACTACTTGCTCAGGACTGATCAGTACGTCGACTGGAAAACCACCGGATCCGAACAGCTCTTTGCGGGCGAGATAAGCGTTGGCACGCACCCTGCTGATTTTGGTGGGGGTTTTAAACAGCGAGTAGGCGACCTGACAAGCGACCATATTGGTCTCATCGCTGTTGGTGACCGCGATCAGCATGTCCGCATCTTCCGCACCGGCCTGTCGCAGCACCGTTGGGTAAGAGCCCCGGCCCTGGACCGTGCGAATATCGAGCCGGTCCTGAAGTTCCCTCAGGCGAACACCGTCGCTGTCGATGATGGTGATGTCGTTGGCTTCGTTGGCGAGATTTTCCGCCAGCGTGCCGCCGACCTGGCCGGCACCGAGAATGATGATTTTCATGTCGCAACTACCTGATTGGACGAGAACATGATCGATCCCTTCATTCGTCTACACGCTCAAGGCACGCATAGAAAAAGCCGTCGTGAGATTCGGCGTCCGGCAGCAGCTGCCGGCCAAAACCGGTATCGATGCCCCAACTGAGCACCGGTTCCAACAGGCGGGCATCGGCCTGTTGTTTGAGAAACCGCTGGATTATACGGTGATTCTCCTGGGGGAAGACAGAGCAGGTGGCATACACCAGTCGCCCACCCGGTTTCAGGGTTTGCCACAGCGCCGACAGAATGCTCAGCTGCAATCCTGCCAAGGGCGTGATATCGGCCTCCCGGCGCAACAGTTTAATGTCCGGATGGCGGCGGATAACGCCACTGGCACTGCAGGGCACATCGGCCAGAATACGATCAAACGGTGTCCGGTCCCACCACTGTGAGGTATCGGCGGCGTCGGCCTCTTTCAGTGTGGCGTAAAGTCCCAGCCGGTCAAGGTTCTCCTGCACCCTGGGCAACCGATCGGCAGACTGGTCAATCGCCGTCACCGCCGCCAGGTCCGGGCACTGCTCCAGAATGGCACAGGTTTTCCCGCCCGGGGCGGCGCAGGCATCCAGCACATGCTGCCCCGGGGCCAGGTCCAGCAGCGTGGTGCAGAGTTGGGCGGCTTCATCCTGAACACTTACCGCACCATCGGCGAAACCCGGCAACCGGTCTACACCGCAGGGTTTGGTGAGCTGAATACCGTAGGGAGCATAACGGGTCGGCGTGGCCTCCAGGCCGGCGTCCTGCAACCACTGCAGATAGTCGTCACGGCTGATCTGGCTGGCATTCACCCGCAGGGTCATGGGCGCTTGCGCGTTGTTCGCCGTTAGTATCTGTTGCCAGGTATCGGGCCAGTTGTGGCGAAGCTTCTCCACCATCCAGTCGGGATGGCTGTATTGGGCAGCGGGGCCGGACACTGCCGGCTCGCCTTCCCGCTCGGCGGCTCGCAATACGCCGTTGACCAGGCCGGTCAGGTGCGGTTTGTCGAGTGCCCGGCAGGCCTCGACCGTTTCGTTCAGGATGGCGTAGTGAGCGTGTTGGCTGTGACGCAACTGAAACAACGCCACCAGCATCAGATGGTGCACCACGCGGTCGGGCTTGCGCAGCGGTTTTTTCATCCGTTGCTGCAATTCCGCATCGAGACGGTGAAACCAGCGACAGGTGCCATAGCAC
Source organism: Marinobacter caseinilyticus (assembly GCF_011074955.1). GTDB lineage: Bacteria > Pseudomonadota > Gammaproteobacteria > Pseudomonadales > Oleiphilaceae > Marinobacter > Marinobacter caseinilyticus. The sequence goes on from NZ_WUQJ01000031.1 coordinate 66,098, forward strand.
AGGGCCTGCAATTCCGGGCGTTCGCTTGGGGCCACGCCGGCCAGGCGAGGCGGCAGGCACTGAGACAGTGACTGACCATTCTCAACCGCCAGCAAAATCTCGGCGGCCAGGGCGCGAACGGGAAGATCAACGTGCGTCATACTCAACGTAACTCCTGGCCAGGCATGAGTAATGGCTTACCGCCATTGATCAGATCGCTGACCGACTGCGCACGACTCCCCGGCAGTTGGAGTTGTTCAATTCGCAGGCTGCCCTCACCGCAGGCAATATCGATGCCTTGGCGTGCCCGGGCGATGACGGTGCCAGGCAGCTTGCCACTGGTGTCGGCAAGCACGGAGGCCTGATGGATACGGAGGCGGTCCTCTCCGAGGTCGGCGTAAGTGCCGGGCCAGGGGTGAAAGGCTCGAATCTGGCGGTCAATATCGGTTGCCGACCGGGACCAGTCGATGTGCCCGTCCACTTTGGTGAGCTTGTGGGCGTAGCAGGCCAGGCCGTCATCTTGCGGTTCTGGGCTCAACGCACCTGCCTCCAGACCCGCCAAGGCTTGCAGGATGGCATCACCGCCAAGGTCAGACAGCCGGTCATGAAGACGGCCGCCGGTATCATCGGGCCAGATTGGCGTGGCTATTTTGACCAGCATGTCACCGGTATCGAGACCTTCAGCCATTTGCATGATGGTAATGCCGGTTTCGGCGTCTCCGGCGGCAATCGCACGTTGGATCGGGGCGGCCCCGCGCCAGCGTGGCAACAGGGAGGCATGGATGTTCAGGCAACCCAGGCGTGGTATGTCCAGCACCGCTCGCGGCAGGATCAGGCCATAGGCGGCGACAATCATGAGGTCTGGCTGTAATGCCGCCAGTTCGGCCTGGGCCTCGTCTGACTTCAGTCCTTCGGGTTGAAACACAGGCAGGTTAGCTTGCAGCGCGACTTGTTTGACCGGGCTGGGGCTTAATTTGCGTCCGCGACCCGAAGGCCGGTCCGGTTGCGAGTAGACCCCGACAATCTGGTGGTTATGCGCAAGCAATGCCTGCAAAGCGGTGGCAGCGAAGTCGGGCGTTCCGGCAAAAACAATGCGCACGGTCGTGGATCCTGTCTGAATGATTGAGTCGGTTGCGCCTGTAAAGATGGGTAAACCCCGTGTTGGTCGCTGTGGCCGGATACGAAAAGACCGGGCGTCCGCCCGGTCTGAGACTCGTTGTTTGAATACCGTGTTGAATCGGCGTCAGGCGCGAATCTTGTGCTGCTTTTCCAGCTTCTTTCGGATACGGGTCCGTTTCAGCGGGCTGAGATAGTCAACAAACAGCTTGCCTTTGAGGTGGTCCATCTCGTGCTGGATGCACACCGCAAGCAAGCCGGTGACTTCTCGCTCGTAGGGTACGCCGTCCAGCCCCAGAGCCTTGAGGCGAACGTGGTCAATGCGCGTGACCTCCTCGTAGAAACCCGGGACAGACAGACAACCTTCCTGCATTTCCTGATAGTCGCCGGCCAGTACTTCCACTTCCGGGTTGATCAGCACCAGTTGTTCGCTACGGTCTTCCGACAAATCGATAACGATCACCTGTTTGTGCACGTTCACCTGCGTGGCGGCCAGGCCAATGCCCGGCGCATCGTACAAGGTCTCAAACATATCGTCGACGAGCTTGAGGATATCGTCCGTTACCGTTTCTACCGGCTTGGCGACGGTGCGCAACCTGGGATCCGGGAATTCAAGAATGTCTAAAATCATGGCTCATCTGGTCTTAATCGGGTTTCGGTATCATCACTGAAATGCGACGGTGTACTGCGCATTTTCCCTGCGTCGTAACTATGATGGTCGGGACGAGAGAAAAATATTCAAGTGAGTTCTCAACGCTATACTTCTATTATCCCTTATCTTGGCCATTGAGTACAAACTGAGCAGTTATAGATAGAATTTACTGGAAGAACAAAAGATAACATCACAATTTGCCAGACTTCTTCTATAGTAGAGTAATAATTCCGTTTAAACGGTCTGGATGCAGAGACAGAACCGTACGATAAAGGCACGCGATCAAGGACTTAGACAATGAGGAAACTGCTGTACGCTCTGGCGGCAACTATGCTGCTGATAACTACCTGGGCGCAGGCGGCCGGCCCTGAATTCCGGTCCGACCACCCCGAGCGGTACACCGTCGTAAAAGGTGACACGCTTTGGGATATTTCATCCCGGTTTCTGAACAATCCCTGGTATTGGCCGGAAATCTGGCACGTGAACCCCCAGGTCAGTAACCCCCATTTGATTTATCCCGGCGATGAACTGGCGCTGGTCTATATCGGTGGTAAGCAACGAATCACCAAGGTGGCCAGTAACGGGGTCGTGAAACTGTCCCCGCAGGTGCGCTCGCAACCTATTGATACGCCCATTCCTGCGATCCCTCTGGATGCCATCAGCAGCTTCCTGACGGATACCCGTATTGTGACCGCGGAACTGCTGGAAGGTGCCCCTTATGTCTTGGAGGGTGAAGACGGCCGTATCGTGACCGGGGCCGGCGACAAGATCTACGCCCGGGGTGACAAACCTGCCAATAAAGTGGGTGTGTTCCGTCGCAGCAACGTGTACACGGACCCCGAGACCAATGAGTTTCTCGGTCTTGAAGCCCGTGCCATTGCCCAAGGTGATGTGACCGCTGACAGTGGCGAGGTACTGACCGTCCTGCTCAAGCGTTCAAGCGAGGAAGTCCGCATTGGCGACCGCCTGCTGGTGAGCGAAGACCGTGCTATCAATACCACGTTCACCCCAAGCGCACCGGAAAACGACGTTGAAGGTGAGATGATTTCGGTCGATGGCGGTGTCACTCAGATCGGCCAGTACGATGTGGTGGTGATCAACCGCGGTACCCGTGAAGGTCTGGATGTGGGCAATGTGCTGGCGGTGTTCCGCAGTGGCAACCTGGTCCGCGATCCGGTGACGGGTGAGACCATCGAGTTGCCCGCCGAACGGGCGGGTCTGTTGATGGTCTTTCAGACCTATGAAAAGCTCAGCTACGGCTTGGTGCTGAAAGCATCCCGGCCACTGACCATTGGTGACCAGGTACGCAACCCCTGAGCGTTTGCCCCCAGCGGCGGTGAGTGAGGCTTTGCAAGCAACAGAATAAGCGGTAGTCGGGTCACCGGCTGCCGCTTTTTTATGACCGGCCCCGACCGGTCGAACGCCAGGATGGCCCCCGACGATCAAAGGACAGATCATGCCCCGACCCGAATCCATCGACAGCGTTCCTGCTGTTGCCTCATTGTTTGACGACCCGCAGGCGCCCTGGCTGGTGCTCTCCCGACTGCCCCGGATGGGCGTGCGGCGTTGGCAGGCGGTACGTGACCATCTGGACTCGCCCCAAGAGCTGCTGAGCATAGGCTACGCCACACTCAAAGCCCTGAATCTGGACCCGGCGACGTGTGACATGATTGCCGCGTGGCAAGCTCGTGATGCATGCCATGCCGGACTGGCCCGGGTGGCGAGCATCTGGCAGCAATGTCGGCGTGACGCCATTGAGTTGGTGACCTGGGGGTGTGCCACGTATCCGGATGCCTTGCGGGTGATCCACGACGCCCCACTTGCACTCTATGTGAAGGGTGACTCGGGCTTGCTCAACCGTCCGCAACTCGGCATGGTTGGGAGTCGAAACGCCACTCGTGGGGGGCTGGATCATGCCCGCCACTTCGCCGCCGCACTGAGCCAGCAGGGTTATCTGGTGACCAGTGGGCTGGCGCTCGGCATCGACGGCGCGGCGCACGCTGGCGCGCTGGATGCGGGCTACCCGACCGTGGCGGTCATTGGCACCGGGGTGGATGTGATTTACCCGAGACAACACGGTGCCCTCACCGCTCGGATCGCGGACCACGGCGCCATTGTGTCTGACCTGCCACCGGGGACGCCGCCCAAAGCCGCCTACTTTCCCCAGCGTAACCGGATCATCAGTGGCTTGAGTCGCGGGGTGCTGGTGGTTGAGGCCAGTCCGAAAAGCGGGTCACTGATTACCGCCCGACTGGCACTGGAGCAGGGGCGTGAAGTGTTTGCCATTCCCGGGTCGATTCACAACCCGCTGGCGCGTGGCTGTCATCAATTGATTCGCCAGGGCGCCAAGCTGGTTGAGTCGGTGCAGGATATCGAAGAGGAGCTTACAGCCTGGTGGTCCCACGACCGGACCGAGAATGCCCCCAATTCGCCGGTTAAACAAACTCTGAAGGACCCGCCGAAACACGGGTTCAGCGCGCGTGTGTTCCCGAGGTCTCCGGCGTCGGGCGGGATCGGGCCGGGATCGGGTGAAGCCGCGGCAGTAACGGTCCCGGGGCCGGCCAGTACGGACCCGGATCAACGCCTGTCAACCCATCTCGATGATCGCGAAATCGCGGTCCTAAAGGCATTAGGGTATGATCCGGTTTCGACGGATGCGCTGTGTGTATTGACCGGCCTGCCCGCCGATCAATTGATGCAATCCCTACTGCTGCTTGAGGTCGAAGGCCTGGTGGATTCCGCTCCCGGGGGCTTTTTGAGGGCTGTCTGAACCATGCAACTCAACGAAAATGATGAGCCGATGAACCGTACGACAACCGTTTTATCTCCTTGGCGCCAGCGCCAGCTCCGGCACACGATCAAGGCCGGAGGTGTGATTGCTTACCCCACCGAAGGGGTCTGGGGCTTGGGCTGTGATCCCTGGAACCCGGCGGCAGTGGAGCGGCTGCTGGCGCTGAAGCAGCGTCCCGAGCATAAGGGCTTGATTCTGGTGGCCGCCTCCGTGCAACAAATTCAGTTTTTATTGACCCCGCTCAATGACGCCCAACGCAACCAGGCTATACAGTACTGGCCCGGACCGGTGACCTGCCTGCTGCCAGACGTGGCAGGCCAGATACCGGCCCAAGTCCGCGGCGCCCATTCGTCCATTGCCGTACGGGTCAGTGCCCACCCGCTGGTGCAGGCGTTGTGTGATGCGGTGGGACACCCACTGGTCTCCACTTCCTGCAACCCTGCCGGCCGCCAGCCGGCTCGTCATCCGTGGCAGGTGCGCGGGTATTTTGGCGCCGGCATCGACCAGTTGATTGCCGGGGCGTTGGGCGGACAGAATAAACCCAGCCAGATCGTCGATATTGCCACCGGCCGCTGGCTTCGTTAGGAGATTTCCAATGGCATTACCCGACATCGAAGCGGTTCGTCAGTATTTACTGACCCTGCAGGACACGATCTGTGAGCGTCTATCCGCAGTGGATCAGCGTAAGACGTTTGAAAAGGAATCCTGGACCCGGCCCGAAGGTGGTGGGGGCATCAGTTGTGTGATCACGGATGGCGCGGTGTTCGAAAAAGGCGGCGTCAACTACTCGCATGTCATGGGGGCCACCATGCCGCCGTCGGCAACCGCCCACCGGCCGCACTTGGCGGGGGCGCCCTGGCAAGCCATGGGGGTATCGTTGGTGATGCACCCAACGAACCCTTACGCGCCGACCGCGCACGCCAATGTGCGTTTTTTCGTGGCGACCCCCCCGGACAGTGAGCCGGTCTGGTGGTTTGGCGGTGGCTACGACCTGACGCCCTACTATGGGTTTGATGCCGATTGCGCGCACTGGCACAAGACCGCCAAAAATGCCTGTGACCCGTTTGGTGAGCAGGTGTATCGGGATTACAAACGTTGGTGTGACGAGTATTTTTACCTTCGCCATCGGGAAGAGCCCCGGGGTATCGGAGGGTTGTTTTTTGATGATCACAACAGTGGCGACTTTGATCGGGATTTTGCCCTGATGCGGGCGGTAGGCAGCAGTTTTATTGAGGCCTATGAACCCATTGTGATGCGCCGCAAGGACCACCCTTACGGTGACCGGGAGCGGGATTTCCAACTTTACCGGCGTGGGCGCTACGTCGAGTTCAACCTGGTGTATGACCGCGGCACGTTATTCGGTTTGCAGTCCGGCGGCCGCACCGAGTCGATTCTGATGTCACTGCCGCCGCTGGTGCGCTGGGACTACAACCGGGCGCCTGAACCGGGCAGCGAAGAGGCCCGGCTAACGGAACACTTCCTGACCGCCCGCGATTGGCTGGAGGCAGACCATGGCGAATGATATCTACGCCGTGGTGGGCCACCCGATCAGCCACAGCAAATCTCCCCGCATTCACAGCCTGTTCGCCGAGCAGACCGGCGAGGCGGTGGAGTACACGGCCATTCAGGCGCCGTTGGACGGGTTCGAGAGCACGGTTACGACCTTTTTCAGTCAGGGTGGGCGAGGCCTCAATGTCACCGTGCCCTTCAAGGAGCAGGCGTGGCGAATGGCGGCCCGACGCACCTGGCGCGCCGAGAAGGCGGGCGCGGCCAATACGCTCTATCTGGACAGCGAAGGCGTGCTGACGGCGGACAACACCGACGGTGCCGGACTGGTCCGGGACTTGCGGCATAATCATCAGCTCCCGTTGGCGGGCCAGCGTATTCTGGTACTGGGTGCCGGGGGTGCGGTGCGGGGTGTATTGGGGCCGTTGCTGGCGGAGCGGCCTGCGGCCGTGGTGATTGCCAACCGCACCGCTGCGAAAGCTCAGGCCTTGGCGGATCTGTTTGCGGCAGACCGAGCTGACACTGAACTTACAGGTTGCGGGTTTGACGGTCCGGACAGCGCATTTGATTTGATTATCAATGGCACCAGTGCGAGCTTGCAGGGTGACGTACCGCCCATTGCCCCGGCGGTTGTTGGCCCGGACACCACGGTGTACGACATGATGTATGCGCCGACGTTGACGGCGTTCAACCGCTGGGCTCTGGAGGCGGGCGCGGCCCGGGCCCTGGACGGTTTTGGTATGCTGATTGAGCAGGCCGCTGAATCCTTCCAGGCGTGGCGTGGCGTGCGGCCCGATACGGCGCCGGTGATGGCAGCGTTGCGAGATACGGTGGGCTGATTTAGCTCACATAGGCTACGCTTTAGCGGATGTTTCCCGTTGAGAGGTAAGGCTTACCCATGGATATATTGACCCTGGTCGGGTTAGTCGCTGGTGTGGTCATCGTAATACTGGCGATGCTGGCCAATGCCTCGCTGTTAACGTTCCTCAACCTGCCCGGGTTGGCGATCGTGCTGGGCGGCACGTTTGCGGTGACCCTGGTGAAGTTTCGCCTGCCTTCGGTGTTGGGGGCTTTTCGCCTCGCCTTCGCCACCGCCTTTACCGACCGTATGGAAAGCCCTACCCGATTGATTCAGGAAGTCAGCGCCCTGGCGCGGTTGGTTCGCAAAGAGGGGATTCTGGGGCTCGAAAGCCACCTGACCAAGAACGCGTTCCTGCAAAAGGGCATCAACCTGTGTGTTGACGGCCATCCTCCGGAACTTATTGAGGAGGCCATGGCCCAGGATATCCAGCAAACCATGGAACGCTACGAAGTCGCCGAACGAGTGTTCCGCGGCATCGGTGAGTCGGCGCCGGCCATCGGCATGCTGGGCACGTTGGTGGGGCTGGTCCAGATGCTGAACACCCTGGACGACCCTGCTTCGATCGGTCCTGCAATGGCGATTGCGCTGCTGACCACCCTGTATGGCGCATTCATCGCCCAGTTAATTGCGCTGCCCCTGGCGGACAAACTGCAATTGAAAGCGGAAGACGAACAGCGCAATCGTTTGTTGGTGGCGACCAGCATCCAGAACATCATGCAGGGGCAGAATCCACGGGTCATGACCGAGTTGTTGTCGTCGTTCGTCACTCCGGACCAGCGGGCAGCGCTGGCCGGAGAGCGGGAGGTATAAGCGGGTGGCCGCACTCCGACCGCCCCGTCGTCGGAAAGCGGGAAACGGCACGCCGGCGTGGATTGTGACGTTTGCCGATCTGGCCACGTTGCTGCTGACCTTTTTTATACTGTTATTGTCTTTTGCCGAGATGGATATTGAGAAATACCGTGCCATGGCCGGCTCGATGGCGGTGGCGTTCGGTAGCAGCAACGTACTGGATCCAAGCCTCGGTGGGTCACCTATTACCCTGATTGAAAGCGACACGGTGTCACTGCCCGAACCCTCGCCGGCGACGGTTGAAGTACCGGAATTCATTGATGAGCGCAGCGAGTTGGATGCACCTACGGAAGTGCCCGGAGGGATCGTCGATCTTGCTTCCCGGTTGATCAGCGAGTTGGAGCCGGAGGTTGCCGCCGATGCGCTGACCGTTAATTACGATACCGAGAAGGTGGTGATCCGGTTTTCCGAAGGCGCCACTTTCAGGTCTGGCCAGGCCACCATCAAAGACGGCATGATCCCGATTATTGAACGCGTCGTGAGCGTGTTGGCCAGTTGCACCGGTGAGGTGATGGTGGCGGGCTATACCGATGACCGGCCGATCGTGAGCAGCCGCTACCGGTCCAACTGGGATCTGTCGGCCGCCCGCGCCGTGTCTGTGGTCCATGAACTGGTGCTGAACCGTCAGGTATCGGCCGATCGGGTGACGGCGGCCGGTCGCGCTGAGACCAACCCCCTGGTCCCCAACGACAGCATTGAGAACCGGTCACGCAACCGTCGGGTCGAGATAGCGATTCGTGATCCGGCCTGTGACCCGGCCACCTCCAGCAGCCAGTTACCGGTCGAGATCCTGCCTTAGCCCCCGCTGGGCTTATGACCTCTGGTATGCTCCTCATAGGCAATTCGTATAAACAAAACGCTGTCGGGTCGGTATACTGTCGCCCCTTTGAATGACACGCAGACTAAGAGTGACACCATGAGCGGACCGGAAAAACCAAAAGTAATCGGCGAAGAATGGAGCGATGAGCGGGTCAAAGGTTTCCTGTTTCTCAGCCCTTATGACGCCCGCATCAATCCGGATTTCCACGTCCTGATCAAGGCATATCAAGCCATGCGAGCGGGGGATTTTGAGCGCTTCATCGGTTTCTTTACCGCCGCCGGGCGTGATTTGAATGGCACCAACGAAAACGGTGAAACCATTCTTGACCATATTCTGCAGCACCGCCGCAGTGTGGAATACGCCAAGGCGTTGCAAGCCGCCGGTGCAAAGACGGCCGCAGAAGCCGGGCAGTAAACCCGGCTTCGCGGTTGCCATCAGGTCAGTGAACTTCGACCTCGATGGCTTTGGGCTGGACGGGTTCGGCCTTTTTCAGGGACAGTGACAGCAAACCGTCCTTGAAGTGGGCCTGAATGCTGGATTCGTCGATATTGTCCGGCAACGTAAAGCGGCGCAAGAAGCTGCCATACAAGCGTTCGGTCCGATGCAGCTTCTCATCGGATTGTGCTTCCACTTGATGGCGTTCGCCCTCAATGCTGAGCACACCCTCGTGCACGGTCACCTTCACGTCTTTCTTGGTCAGCCCTGGCAATTCCGCTTCGATAACAAAGAGGTCCTTACCTTCCCGGATATCAACGGCGGGCGCCCAATCACTGCGGCGAATAAGGTCCCTGCCCTCGCGTTCGCCATTCGTGCGGGCCAAACCGAACTGACGATTATAGCGATCCAGCAAATCCTCGAATTCGCCGATTGGGTTCCAACGTGTGAATGTGGTCATGAGAAATTCCTCCTACGAACCTGAGATCATGGTTTGATTTCAGCTTCGCTCCCGGAACGTCCCATCTCAGTGGCGCCTACTGGACGGTCTGTCCGTGAACTCTGCTTATTCTCGACAATAGGACCACGGAAAAGAATTTCAAGGGTGGGAAATGAGGCCGTGGACAACTCAGGCGTTAGCCACGACCTCATTGACGCTATGAAACGGACCCGTCGTCCGCCAATTTTCGACGCAGGTGAACCTTGTCGGCGGCTTTTTTGCGGGTGCGCAGATTGAGAATCTCGACCCCGAACGAGAACGCCATGGCGAAATAGATGTAGCCTTTCGGAATGTGCATATCAAAGCCTTCACCCAACAACGCCACGCCGACCAGTATCAGAAAACTCAGGGCCAGCATCTTGATGGTGGGGTGATCGTCGACGAATTCTCCGATGGGTTTGGCCGCCACCATCATCACCCCAACGGCCACCATCACCGCGATGACCATCACCGCAATATCGTCGGCCATGCCGACGGCGGTGATCACCGAGTCCAGACTGAAGACAATGTCGATAACCGCAATCTGCGCCAGGATAGCGGCCATGCTGGCGGTCGCCCGGCCGGCGCCGCCGTGTTCCTCCTCGCCCTCCAGACTGTTGTGGATCTCATGCACACTTTTACCCAATAGAAACAGCCCGCCCAGAATCAGGATCACGTCCCGGCCTGAGATCGCCTGCGCCAGAACCGTAAACAACGGGGCGGTCAGGGTCATGACCCAGGCCAGCGAAAACAGCAGCATGACGCGGGTGATCATGGCGAGCCCAAGGCCAATCAGGCGGGCTTTATTGCGCTGGTGGGCCGACAAACGGGCAACCAGGATGGAGATGAAAATAATGTTGTCGATGCCGAGCACGATTTCCAAGGCAATCAGCGTCGCCAGGGCGACCCAGGCTTCCGGGTTGTTGATCCACGTGAACCATTCCATGAAGACAGCTTCCTGTGTAAGTTTAGTCTGAAAGATAATCGTTTTTGAGGCGTACGTAATTGGCCGCAGTGTAAGTGAAAAACCCGCGTTCGTCGTCGCTCAGGGCGCGTGCCTGTTTACACGGGCTGCCAACGTAGAGGTGGCCGGACTCGAGGGTTTTACCGGGGGGCACCAGGCAACCGGCGGCCACGATAACGTCGTCTTCGACGACGGCGCCGTCCATGATGATACTGCCCATGCCCACCAGTACCCGGTTGCCGATGGTGCAGCCATGGAGCAGGGCTTTGTGGCCGACGGTGACATCGTCGCCCAGGGTGAGTGGCCAGCCACCGGGATTGAAATCGCTGGCGTGGGTAATGTGGAGTACCGAGCCATCCTGAATACTGCACCGAGACCCGATACGGATGCGGTGCATGTCGCCCCGGATCACCGTCATCGGCCAGACGGAGCAGTCCTCCCCGAGTATGACATCGCCAATGATTACGGCACTGGGGTCAACCCAGGTGCGCGAACCAAAATTTGGCGTGGTACCCTTGTGAGATCGAACATTCGCCATTACATATACCCTTGTATCGCACATGAATCGATACCTTGAATGTATCGAAGGGAGTTTCTGGCAAGGTGCTGTCCCATCAATATTAGGTGATTGGCCGCTTGCCAGAGATTCTCTAAATTACCTGACATCCTAAATACTGAGAAGGGGTCCTATGAACAATCCGCTGCTGACCAACGAGCTTCTGCCACGCTTTGACCATGTCAGAACCGAGCACATGGAGTCGGCGATTGACCAGATTCTCAGCGATAATCGTATGCAGATCCAGAACCTGGCCAGTCAGCCGGACCCCACCTGGGATACTCTGGCGCAGCCCATGCAAGGCCTGGAGGATCGTCTGAACAATGCCTGGTCGGTGATTTCTCACCTCAATGGCGTGATGAACAGCGACGAGCTGCGCACGGTTTACAAAAATTGTCTGGAAAAGCTGACCGAATACAGCACTGAGCTGAGCCAGAACACCGAGCTGTGCAATGCGTACAAAAAACTGGCGGACCGCGATGACTTTAGCGGGCTTGATGAAGCCCAGCAGAAAGCCATTAACAATACCCTGAGGGACTTTCACCTCGGGGGTGTGGACCTGCCCCCGGAGCAAAAAACCCGCTACGCCGATCTCAAACGCGAACTGGCGGAACTTTCCAATCGATTCAGCGACAACGTGCTGGACGCCACTCAGCATTGGCAGCGGCATATTACCGACGCCAGCGAACTGGCGGGGTTGCCGGAAACGGCGCTGGCGGGTGCCGCCCAGGCGGCAAAGCAGCGTGACCTGGAGGGTTACCTGATTACCCTGGACTTCCCCAGCTTTTACCCGGTGATGACCTACTGCGACAACCGTGCGTTGCGTCGTGACGTCTACGAAGCCTTTGTGACCCGGGCCTCGGACATGGGCCCGGATGCTGGCACCTGGGATAACACCCCGGTCATGGCGGAAATTCTCAAGCGCCGTCATGCCCTGGCCCAACTGTTGGGTTTCAAACACTACGCCGAGCGCTCGCTGGCCACCAAGATGGCCCGCAGTGAGGACGAGGTGCTCGGTTTTCTCAACGAGCTGGCGAAAAAATCCAAGCCCATTGCCGAGCAGGACATGGCAGACTTGCAGGCGTTTGCCCGCGAGACCCATGGTGTTGAGGAATTGGAAGCGTGGGACATCGGGTATTACAGCGAAAAACTGAGTCAGCAGCGCTACGATATTTCGCCTGAGGCGCTGCGACCATGGTTCCCGGTCGACCGCGTGGTGCCTGGCCTGTTTGCCGTTGTTGAGCGTCTGTTCGGGGTTCAGATCGAGGCTCAACCGGAGGTCGAAACCTGGCATCCGGATGTCACTGCCTACTGCATCAAGCGTGATGATGAGACGGTGGCCTGGTTCTACTTCGACCTGTTTGCCCGTCAGGGTAAGCGCGGCGGCGCCTGGATGGCGGATTGCCGGGTGCGCTGGCGCGACATGCGGGGCCACCTGCAATTACCGGTCGCGTTTCTGACCTGTAATTTCACTCCGCCGGTGGACGGGAAGCCCTCATTGCTGACTCACGATGAGGTAACCACACTGTTTCACGAGTTCGGCCACGGGTTGCACCACATGCTGACTCAGGTCGAGGTTGCCGAGGTATCCGGTATCAACGGTGTGGCCTGGGATGCGGTGGAGTTACCCAGTCAGTTTCTGGAAAACTGGTGCTGGGATCCGGCGTCGTTGGCGTTGATCGCGCAGCACCATGAAACCGGGGAGCCGTTGCCGGAAGACATGCTGAACAAACTGCTGGCGGCCAAGAACTTCCAGTCGGGCATGCAGATGGTCAGACAGCTTGAATTCTCGTTGTTCGACTTCCGCCTGCACGCTGAGTTTGAAGACACCGCGCCCACCAACCCGCTCGACATGCACCGTCAGGTGCGCGATGAGATTGCGGTGGTCAAGGCACCGGCGTTCAACCGCTTCCCGAACAGTTTCTCCCACATTTTTGCCGGCGGTTATGCGGCCGGTTACTACAGCTACAAGTGGGCGGAAGTGTTGGCAGCGGATGCGTTCTCGTTGTTCGAGGAACGGGGCATTTTTGACCCCGAAACCGGCAAGGCGTTCCTGCACAACATTCTGGAACGGGGCGGTTCACAAGAACCCATGGAGCTGTTTAAGGCGTTTCGGGGCCGCGAGCCCAGGGTTGATGCCTTGCTTCGGCATACCGGGATCACCCCGCAAGCAGCCTGAGCCGAACATACGTGGGCACTGCACACTGCCAGTAGCGGTGCCCGCAGTGTTGTCACCAAGAGGTTAGTGTATGAGCAGTCCAAAACGCTTCATTGCCGGAGCCGTATGCCCCCGTTGTGCGGAGATGGACAAGATCATGATGTTCACCAACGACGAAGGTCAGTTCCGGGAATGCGTCGCGTGCGGGTTCAGCGACCAGAAATCCGAACTGGATGAGTCGGCTGCGGAGATCGAGACTCGGGTCAACAAGCGAAAAAATGAAGAGGACCATACGGTCAAACAGGTGGTTTTTTTCAAGGCCGGGGCCGACGAAGACAATACCGATGAATGAGGGTTCTGACCGGGCATCCATGCACCGCGCCGATTGACGCCAGATGTCGGGAGCGTGCGCCCCCTGCCCCGGTGCCAGAGTGTCCGTAAGGTGGCCTGCCCAAAGGCCGCACCGATCCGCGCACGCGGCGGATTTTGCATCCCCTCAGTGACGCACCCGCTTTCTCCCACCAGTCGACGGCACCACTCCGGTGTTGCTGGCAGACAATTCACAAGTACGGGCAGGCTTGAGGCGGACCATGCCGGGTGATGGGGATACACGGACGCAGGCAACCGTAAGCCCGGTTGACCTTATTCGTTGCCAAGGTACGAAAATCGCGGCACCTGCTCACCGGCCACTTCCACCGTCTCGCAGAACATAGCGAGAGGGCGAACCCAAAGACTGAAATCACCGTACAGGCAGCGGTAAACCACCATGGGCTCCTCGGTCTCACTGTGCCGTGCGACTCCGATCACGTCATACTTCTGACCTTTATAATGTCGGTAGTGCCCGGGTTTGACTGTTGTTGACATAGGGTTCTCCAGCTCCATTCCCTAGTGTGACCGTATCAAAGATGCCAGCGACGACGCGGCACTGGAGGACTATACTCCCAGACAAGCGCCTGAACAGCACAATCCCACATGCCCACCCGTGTCATCGACAGGTATTTTAAATCATCGTAGCAAGACAGGATGAATTTTGAGTCAATTTTATACCTCCGATTCTTCGCCACGAACATTGTCGGGTGTTTGGCGGCTGCTGACTCTGGTGGCGATGGCCTGGACGCTGGCAACCCCGGCCCATGGCGCCGCCCGTCAACCTCCTGCTTCGATCATTGAATGGGTGATGACCGACCCGGCTATCAGCAGCCTTGAGGCGCTTCAAACGGCGACGCCGGACCTGAATTGGCAGCGTTTTGATCCGTCACAGACCCTGAATTTTGGCCTCACCAGCGACGTGGTCTGGCTGCGGGTCACGGTTCCACCGGTCGCAGCTAACCGGGTACTTGAGGTCGCCTACCCGGTACTTGACCATGTGGACGTGTACTGGGTTTTTAATCAGAACGTCATTGTGGACTACCATACCGGCGATCAGCGGCCGTTCACCGACCGGCCTATTTACCACCGGCACTTCGTCTTTGCGGTTCCCCGAGAGGATGGCCCGGTGACCGGTTATGTGCGGATACAGACCGATGGCGCATTGCAGGTCCCGGTGGAAGTCACCAGCAGCGCCGAATTCCTCCGCGACGACCAGGGTTCGTACGGCTGGCAGATGCTGTTTGCCGGTATCATGATCGCCTTAACACTGTTTAACACGCTGATTTTCTTAGTGGTCCGGGATTCAGCTTACCTGTGGTATGTGCTCAGCATTGTAACCAACAGCCTCAGCCTGCTGAGTATTCATGGCCTGACGTTTCAGTGGTTGTGGCCAAACCAACCGGCTTGGAACAACCCGCTGCTGGTGACGCTGCTAGCGCTTAACCTGATAACCGTGTCGGGCTTCACACAACGGTTTTTACGTCTGCACATGACCGGTGGCTGGCCGTTGAGGGCGTGCCGAATCATCATGGCCGTGGGCGCCCTGAACTGTGTGATGATTCCTTTTTTCCCTTACAACCTGACCCTATACATGGTGATTGTGTCGGCCTTTGTGGCGTCACCAGTGATGCTGGCCATTGGTGTGTTCAACTGGTATCGCGGGGATATTCTCGCTCGCTTTTACACGCCTGCGCTGGCGTTGCTGTTGCTGGGGTACACCGCCCAGACCCTGAGCAAGTTGGCATTGCTGCCGCGTATTCCGTTGTTTGAATATGGCTCACAGGTAGGGTTGGTGTTTGAAGTCATCTTGCTGTCGGTTGCACTCGCTTACCGTATCAACCTTGAGCGGCGACGCCGTCAACTGGCTCAGGAAGACGCACTTCGGATAGAACATGAGGCCAACCGGACCCTGGAGGCGAGCGTGGCCGAGCGTACGGACGCCCTGACACTCGCCAATGAGCGCCTGAAGGCTATGTCGCTGACCGATGGGCTCACGGGGATCGCCAACCGACGCCGGTTTGATGAGAAGCTGGCGGCCGAGTGGCGCCGCGCCGTGCGTCAACGCGCGCCGTTGAGCTTATTGATCCTGGATATTGATTACTTCAAGAAGGTCAATGATGAACTGGGGCATCTGAGTGGTGATGCCTGCCTGGTCGAATTGGCCCGCCTGTGCGAGACCGGGGTCGGTCGGGAAGGCGACCTGGTGGCGCGTTACGGCGGTGAGGAATTTGCCGTTCTGTTGCCGCACACGGAGTTGTACGGTGCCGAGAAAGTCGCCGAACGCTTGCGGGACAAGGTGTCTAACACGCCCATCGAGCTGCCGGAGCAGACGCGCCGGGTGCAGCTTCACATCAGTGTGGGTGTTGCCAGTCTCATTCCCGACGCTAACCTGGCGCCGGACAGGCTCATTCAATGGGCGGATGAGGCACTGTACGAAGCGAAGGCCAGCGGAAGAAACCGGGTCATGACTTACCGCCATGACACCGTTTCGCCGCAGACAGGAGGCTAGTTTTTCAGTTTGTAACGCCCGGGCCCGAGGAACATCAGCGCGAGAGCTGTAAACAGGAAGAACCCCTGCAGTTCGAGTGCCCAACCGCCGCTACTTTTCAGCGTCATCAGTTCATTGCTGTGCACCAGTGCCAATGCCACCAGCATGTTGAAGACAATCAGCAGGGCGCCAATTCGGGTTTGGTAGCCCAGAACGATCATGATTGGGGCAATGACCTCACCAACAAACACACCGTAGGCAAACACAGCGGGAATGCCATGACCGGCCAACAGCCCCTCAATAAAGCCGACGCCATGAAACAGCTTGGCAATGCCGTGAAACAGCAGGAGTCCGCCGAGGGTCAAGCGAATGATGAGCTTACCAAGATCAGCGTTTTCCAACATCGGGGTCTCCTTTTTGTCAGGCATTGGTTGGCGTGTGTTCCAGCGTCTGTCGCACCAGATTACCAGGTTATAAGTTGCGCACCTCTGAATGCAACGGTGCCAACCGGGCAAGCAGGCGGTTCTGGGCGCTGGTCGAAATCCGGTTCTTTTCCATCGCCAGAATCAGGTTTTCGGTCAGTGCATTGAACTGGGTGGCCGTGATATTCATATCTTTGTGAGCCTCTCGCATGTCCCTGCCACTGTAAGTGCACGGGCCGCCGCTGAGCTGACAGATATGGTCGGTCAGGCCCTGATGAAGCTCCACGATGTCTACGCCTTTGAACTGGAAGGCGATGCGAGTGTCATCCACCACCCCGTACAGCATATCTTCGATGATTTGGGCAATGCCAGCACGCTGGCCTAAATCTTCGTACAGACTGTCCGGTTCCGGTTGATTCAGGCTTTGGCAGCCGACCGCGAAGAGCAACACAGCCATCACCATCAGATGTTTAAAGGAGGTCATAGTCGAGTTCCCTGCATTGATTAAAAGCTGCCTTGAAGCGACAGATAGGCACCTTGCTGGTCTTTCAGGCCGGCGATGTCTCCCAGATTCACCCAGGCTGCGGTAATGGCCAGGTGGCGATTGGGAACCCAGGCGACAAATACATCCCACCAATCACTTTCACGGGCGAAACTCAGGTTGTCGGGTTTCTGGCGATACTCCACGCCGGTTAGCCAGCGTCGGTCAAGAAACACGCCAACGCTCGATTCAAGCTGCATATCGTAGCGATCGCCTTGGTCGCCGCCAAAGCCCAGCAAGCCACCCTGGTTGGCCTTGGTGCCGCGGAGGGTGGCATTGACCAGCACGTTGCGATCGAAGGCCGCCGCGAAGAATAATTTGCTGCCCGCAAGGTAGAGGTCGGTGCCGGTCTCGTCCCGCGCCCCTACCGCAGACGGAATCGTAAATTCACGGTTACGCTTGTGCTGGATGCCCACGGCCCACTGGCCGTAGGGGCTGTACAGCACGTCACCCCAGAGCCGGACCTTGACGCCAAAGATATCTTGCGTGAGTTCATCCTCGTTGAGCGCGGCGCCGAGGGTATCCAGGTCCAGGGTTTGACGACCGACACTGAGTTCGACGCGATTGTGCCAGTTGATCGACGCTCCGGTGAAACTCACGGTGTAGTCATCCACGCTGGCCTGGGACAGTGCCAGCGTGCCACTCCATTCCTGGTCGCTGGCGTACCCGCTGAGCAACGCCCACGGCACCAGACCGCCGCCGGCGCTGCCTTCTATGGAGGTGACCCCCCCGGTTGCCCAGAGCCGACTCCCGGGTGCCGCCAGCGCGTGTCCGGTGGTCAGCAGCGCCAGGGTGATCCACGCCAGCAAAAGTCTTTTCATTACTGCTCCCACCAGTCTCATGTTGATGAATTCGCACTCGCCTGCTCGACAGTCAACTCAGCGGCGCGGGTCTCAAATGTCTGCGCCCAGGCCGTCAGGTCTGTCGACACCATCGGCCGGCCCAAAAAGAACCCTTGCGCCAGATCGCAGCCCCAGCCCTGCAAAAGCTGCCAGCTCTCGACATTCTCAATGCCTTCCGCCACCACGCTCAGGCCCAGACCGTGGGCCATGTCGATCGTGGATTTGACGATCAATTGATCCTGAGGTTGGCTGCCGAGGTTGAGCACAAAGGACTTGTCGATCTTCAGTTCGTGTACGGGCAATTGGCGCAATTGGGCCAATGACGAATAACCGGTCCCGAAGTCGTCCACTGATAACCTGACGCCCAACGACCGCAGCTGCTCCAGGACTTGGGTGGCGACGCCCGCATCCGCCATGACGGCACTTTCCGTAATCTCAAAGGTGAGTTTGTTCATACGACCGTGCCAGCCCTTGAATACGGTGTGGATCTCGTCAGCCAGATTTCGGTTGGTTAAATCCAGTGCCGACAGGTTGATGGCCACCCCAATATCCAGACCGTTCTTATGCCAATCCGCGGTATCCCGTGCAATACGACGCAGGATAAAGCCGGTTAGCTCCTGAATCTGACCGGAACGCTCGGCCAACCGGATAAATTCCTCTGGATTGATAAAGCCCAGCTCCGGGTGTCGCCACCGAATCAAGGCTTCGACTTGTGTAAACGTAGCCGAGCCAAACCTGACTTTAGGCTGATAATTCATGTACATATGCCCATCGTTCAGGGCGTTGGGCAGATCGCGTATCAGGCGTAGTTCCTTCAGGTGATCTTCATCACCGCCCGGGCGGTAGAACGCCATGTGGTTTTCAGCGTGAGCTGCCCGCCCCAGGGTCAGGCTCAACCGGCGCCGAACTTCATCCGACGTGCTGGCATCGGCAGGCAGTTCCAGAATGGCCATGTGCAGTTTGAGATTAATGGGGGTATCGCTGATCACCGCGGGCAGCTCGGCGTGGCTTCTCAGGCGGGCCAGCAATGAGCGTAACGACGATTCATCCTCGACCGGTAACAGCGCAATGAACTCATTGCCGCCGGTACGGCCGAAGATACAGTTTATCGGCAACTGACCACGCAGTCGAAGCCCGATGGCGAGCAGAGCCTGATCGCCAAAACTGTAACCCAAGGTCTCATTCAATGCCTTGAAATCGGTCAGCGAAATGCCCACCAGATAGCCCTTGCGGTGCTCTGAAAACCAGTCACGCAGTTCGGACTCAATGGCCTTGCGATTTGGCAATCCGCTGAGGTCGTCGTGAATCGCGTCGTGCCTGATCCGGTGTTCCCGTTCGCGGATTCGAAGCAACATGTCATTGAGCGCTTTGCTCAGAGTTCTGAGCTCGCCCCCGGTACGCAGATCTGGGGGCTGAACGGAGCGGCCCTCACCAATGGCCGCGGCAAAGTTGGCCAGTTGCAATACCGGACGCCCCAGCGCTCTGGCCGTCAGCACCACCAAAACGCCGGCGATGAACAGCGCGGTCAATACCAGCAGCAGCATTTCAAGCGCGAGTTGGTAGTAGGTCTCCAGTGCTTTGGCCCGATCGCTTAATAACAGTGCGTGGATGGACCCGTCGGACCCTGACTTGAGGTTCAGGGACTGGATAAAATAGCGATTACTATCCACCAGCTCTGCCCCATTCAGCTTGTTGAACTGGGACAACAATTCCTGATCCAGGGCGCGTTGTGGCAGGCTACTGGCAAGGATCATGGCCTCACCACCCTGGCGTCGCTCAAATACGACCTGAGTGCCGGTCAGATCGCCAATAAACTCCGCAAACGCATTGTTCAAAGGAAAACCGGCCGCCAGCCAGGCCCGCAGGCCAGGGCCCTGAATTGGCACGATCAGAATCTGGTAAGCTCGATTTTGCCAGCTCACAATTTCGGCGGCCGAGCCCGATTCCTGTGCTGAGGCGAGCAGGTTGGCAAAGGGTAATGGTGTGCCATTCTCCAGTCCCTGCAGGTTGGCAATCAACGTGCCGCTGTTGTCTGCCAGCATGGCCAGGCCGGTTCCGGCGCGGGCACTGTGGTTAGCCAGAACGCTGGTGATGGTGGGGGTATCACGGGTTGCGATGGCGGATTTGAATCCGAAATCGTCGGCAACGATTCGCAAGTTTGAGATCAACAACTCGGTCCGCCGATCAATCACTTCCATCGCAATGCCTTCGGCAATGGACAGCTGTTTGGCGGCGCGGGTTTCTTCTTCTTCGAACAGATAAAACATCATGACCCCAGCAATACTGATGCTGGTGATGACAACCGACGAGAGCATCGCCAACATCAGGCGGCCTCTAAAACCCGGAGTCGGAAACCATGTCTTCATTAGAGATCACGGAAGCGCTTTTGCAGGCCTTCCAGGCCAGAACGGGGCGCTTTCTCAGGCATAACATCCAATGTTAGCGTTTGTGTGATTGGAAATGGTCCCGTCAGCGTAATGAATTGACTGGTGGTATTGTTGCGCAATCTCGGGTGCCAGATTTCAACATTCAGGCCGCCCTCCAGGCTATCGTCTGGCAACTCAAACTGACTTATGCCGTCATCTCCAGAACGGCTCGCCTGGCTTTTGTCGGTCACCACAATAAAACCCTGCATGTTGTCGTGAATATTGCAGCCGAGCTCAACGATGCCGGTTTTATCAAATCGAATGGGCGCCTCGGGCTGACCGGCGTATAGCTCAATGTTCAGCGGCTTGGGCTTCGAGAAGGAATACACATGATGTTGGGTGTTGTCCCGGTTTGGAAACGACACCGTTGTGTCTTGCGGGATAATCAGCACATGGGGGGCGAACGCACGCTGCTGCTGCGCCATCTCAGCAGTGGCTGGTGAGGGTGTCATACCGTTGTCAGCAGTCACCACCACACCAGGCAGCGGCTTGCCGGTGGATTGATCGTAAAATTCAAGCGAGACAGAGCCTGCGAAACTCTGCAACGGCGTTCCGAGCGCCAGAATAAAAGCGGCAAGCAAACCAAAGTGACCATTAGACAGCATGTAAGGTTCCGTGCTTTTTTAAGTGACTAGGCTAACTCGGCTGGTGTGCAAAGTCGAAAATTACGACAGGCAGGTGACGCCCTCACGAGTGTAAACCCTATCAAGGAGCTTGCCGGTTGAATGCCCTCATGGTTTTGGTCCCAGCATAAAGTGAATATGGTTTCGAATCAGCAGGTTTTCCCAATATTCACGCATCCAGTCCCAAGCGGCGTGCTTTACCTCGGATACAAAGGGATCAAGATTCAGTTCGTAGTAATCCGGCGATCCGGCAATCTGAACCACGGTGATGGTAATGGACTGGTCCAGCTCATTGGCAAAAGGTTCGCCAATGAGCTGATGGGCAAGCAGGTTTGCCTGGGTGGCCTCAACATCCACCAGTTGGCTGCTCCGGGTGGAGCGGTTGTTCTCGTACATCTCTTCCATCAGTCGATGACACAGGTACGCCTTGATGAGCAGGCCATCAAGGCCATCGTAGCGCGCCAGCAGTATGGAGGGTTGAGTAAAATAGCGGGTGGCGGCGCGAATAAACGGGGCGAACAGCGCTGATTTGCCGGCTTGCTTGGCACAGGCGTCGACGCACTCGATCAAGCGGGGCGCCATTTCAATGTATTCAACCGCGAACTGAAAGAGGCACGTGGCCGGTTGATAGCCTTCCACTGTAATACTGTCCGGTAGGCTTGCAGCCCGGCTTCGCATTTGTCGCAAAAACTCACCGGACCGTGCTTCCTGCCGGCGGGCCTGGGCGATGATGTTTAATACAGCCGCTGGTGTCATGTCAGGGGATGCCGAAGTATGCACTGAATAGGGTCGCAAGGCGCCTCCCGCTATCCGTCAGCAATCGTTAGTCACGCAAGCAGGTACGGGCTGGCTACCACGTAATGCCTGCCGTTTCCGATTAGTGTAGTTGAGATTCTACGGCCTGCCTGAGTGTAATGCCTTAAGCGAACCAGGTACCCCGCCGCGTGTGTTTGAAAAACAACCAGCCCATGCTGGCTGCTCTGGCTAACATGAGGAAAATCAAAGAGAACCAAAGGCCATGGTTGCCCCAGGCGGTGGTCAGCCACCAGACCGGGAGAAACACCAGCACAGCGGAGGCCAGCATCGAGTTTTGCATGTCCCGGGTGCGGGTGGCGCCGATAAAGATGCCGTCCAGTAAAAATCCCCACACGGCGGCCAGAGGCAGTGTCCAGAGCCAGGGCAGGTAAGCGTGGGCGACGATCCGAACGTCTTCTATGCTCGTCAGCAGGTGGATAAGTGTCTCCCCGGCCAGCACAAACAGCAGGGTAAACAGACCGGCACCCCATAAGGACCAACGCGTAGCGGAGCGGCAAACCATCTTGAACTGGTGGCGGTTTTTTTGCCCGACGGCTTCACCAACCAGGGCCTCGGCGGCGTTGGCAAACCCATCAAGGCCATTGGAAATCACCAGCAGGAAGGTGATCAGGACAGCGTTGGCCGCCAGAACAATATCACCCTGGCGTGCGCCCTGGGCGGTAAAAAAAGCCAGCACCAGCAACAGGGTCACCGTGCGAACCATGATGTAACGGTTGACGTTCAGCAGCCTGAGGTAGTCTGACAGGGAACCCAGCAGAGCATGGTTAAACCGAACCTCCGTCGGCAATCGACGGAGTACGAGCCAAAACCCCACGCCTGCTGCAGAGTACTCGGCCAACACGGTGGCTAAGGCGACGCCCTGGCTGTTCCAGCCCAAACCGGTCACAAACGTGACATCCAGGACAATATTGAGGCCATTGGCCGCAATGAGCATGAGCATGGGGCCACGGGGGTTCTGGGTTCCGATCAGCCAGCCCACCAGGGTGTATTGGCACAGTACCGCCGGCGCACTCCAGATCCGGATCGCGGCGTAATCGCCAGCAAGCCTTGCGACGTCCTCACTGGGGTTCATCAGCGCCAGCCCAAAGTCAATCAACGGTTGATGAAAGCCAATCAGTAACAGGCCGATAACCACTGCGAGAATAACCGAGCGTGCGAGCAAGGCGATTTGGCCAAAACCATCCTGGCGACCATAGGCCTGAGCGGCCAAACCGGTGGTCCCCATTCGCATAAATCCGAAGGTCCAGAACAGAATTGTGAACAAATTGGCGCCAATCGCGACAGCACCCAGGTATTCCGGACGCTCAAGATGGCCAAGAACGGCAGTGTCCACAAGTCCCAGTAGCGGCACGGTCAGGTTGGTCAACATCAATGGCCATGCCAGGGCCCAGAGGCGCTGATCCGTAGGGGACACAGACCATTGTGCGGGTGTGTTCATCAAGTTTTGGGGCTCCGTCGGGATGCGACAAAAGTATTGTATAGGCGCTTTAGTTATAAGCAGGCGGTTTGAAAGGCAGTTAAATTTTAACCAATGTTTTGAGACTTTGTCCCACCTCTGTCTATACTGGGCCTCGATTAATTCGTGAAAAGACTTCCGCTCCTCGTCAGTTGAGTGTGTGCGAGCACTCATCGGGCAATAGGGATCGGGAAGCAATACTTCCTGAAGTAGGAAGTGTCACGCAGAACATACGGACACGCCAGCCGACCTTCGGGCGATAGCTGTTTTCCCGGCTGCCTGATGACGGGTTGTTGCTGTCATGACAAGAACAATACTCTGTGGAGACACGTTATGCGTGTGCACGCAAAGCGGGCAGGCGCCCTTCTGGGCGCGAGTCTGGTATCCAGCCAGGCAATGGCGGACTGGACGTTAAACATGGCGCCGGGGGTAACCGGCACCAGTAATGAGATTTATGGTCTGCACATGACGATCCTGTGGATCTGCGTTGCTATTGGCATCGTAGTCTTCGGCGTGATGTTCTGGTCCATCTTTGCCCATCGCAAGTCGAAAGGCAGCAAGCCTGCACATTTTCATGAAAACACGGTGGTGGAGATCCTCTGGACCATCATACCATTCGTGATCCTCGTGCTCATGTGTATCCCCGCCACAGCGACCCTCATGGATATGTACGACAGCGAAGAGTCGGACATTGACATCAAGGTGACCGGCTACCAGTGGAAGTGGAAGTACGATTACATCAATGAGGAATTTGGTTACTTTTCCAACACTACAACGCCTCAGGATGAAATCTACAACCGCGTGGAGAAGAACGAACATTACCTGCGGGAAGTGGACAACCCGATGGTGGTGCCGGTGGATAAGAAAATCCGCTTCCTGGTGACCGCCAACGATGTCATTCACTCTTGGTGGGTGCCTGCCTTCGGGGTCAAGAAAGACGCCATCCCGGGCTTTATCAACGAAACCTGGACCCGCATCGACGAGCCGGGCATCTACCGCGGTCAGTGCACAGAGCTCTGTGGTCGCCTTCACGGGTTCATGCCGGTGGTGGTCAAAGCAGTGCCGCAGGACGAATACGATGCCTGGGTTGCGGAACAGGTGGCCAGCGCCGAGCGTGAGCGCGAACTGACCAGCAAAGACTGGACCCTGGCTGAGCTGATGGAGCGGGGCGAAGGTGTATACAACACCAACTGCGCAGCCTGTCATCAGGCCAATGGTGAGGGCATGCCACCGACTTTCCCGGCGCTGAAAGGCAGTCGCATTGCCATCGAAGATATGAACGCCCACCTGGATGTGGTGGTCAACGGGGTGTCTGGCTCGCCCATGCAGGCTTTTGGTGAACAGCTCAGCGAAGCGGATTTGGCCGCGGTTATTACCTATGAGCGGAATGCGTGGGGTAATGACACCGGTGAAATGGTCACACCGAAAGAAGTGTTCGATTACAAAAATAAGGAGTAACGCTGCTGGGAGCCGGATGAACGTCATCCTGGCTCCCATTGACGTCTTCTCCAGCTACTATAAACAGCGCCGACAAGCTTCATCAGGCGGCTAGGGGGTTCTTCATGAGTGCGGTCATCGATACCCACGCCCAGGATCATCATCACGGTCCTGCCAAGGGCTTTACCAGATGGTTGTATACCACCAACCATAAAGACATCGGGTCCATGTACCTGATCTTCAGCTTCGCCATGTTCCTGCTGGGTGGCACGATGGCGATGGTCATCCGCGCCGAGTTGTTCCAGCCCGGACTGCAGATTGTGGAGCCGGAATTCTTCAACCAGATGACCACCATGCATGGTTTGATCATGGTGTTCGGTGCTGTGATGCCAGCCTTCGTGGGCTTGGCCAACTGGATGATTCCCATGATGATTGGCGCGCCTGACATGGCGCTGCCACGGATGAACAACTGGAGTTTCTGGCTGCTGCCGGCGGCGTTCCTGATTCTTATCTCGACGCTCTTTATGCCGGGAGGCGCGCCTAACTTCGGCTGGACCTTCTACGCGCCACTGTCGACCACCTACGGACCACCGAGCACCACGTTCTTCATTTTCGCGGTGCACATCATGGGTGTGTCCTCGATCATGGGTGCCATCAACGTCATCGCTACCATCCTGAACCTGCGGGCGCCGGGCATGACGCTGATGAAAATGCCACTGTTCGTCTGGACCTGGCTGATTACCGCCTTTTTGCTGATCGCCGTTATGCCGGTATTGGCCGGGGTGGTCACCATGATGCTGATGGACATCAACTTCGGTACCAGCTTCTTTAACGCTGCCGGTGGTGGTGACCCGGTGCTGTTCCAGCACGTGTTCTGGTTCTTTGGTCATCCTGAAGTCTACATCATGATCCTGCCGGCCTTCGGTGCGGTCTCGGAAATCATCCCGGCGTTCTCCCGCAAGCCACTGTTCGGGTATGCCTCAATGGTGTATGCGGTGGGCGCCATCGCGCTGCTGTCCTTTGTGGTATGGGCGCACCACATGTTCACGGTCGGCATACCCCTGGCCGGTGAGTTGTTCTTCATGTACGCCACCATGCTGATTGCGGTGCCCACGGGTGTGAAGGTGTTCAACTGGGTTGCCACCATGTTCCGTGGCGCGCTGAGCTTCGAGGCGCCGATGCTGTTTGCGGTGGCGTTCGTTATCCTGTTCACCATTGGTGGCTTTTCCGGCTTGATGCTGGCTGTTGCACCAGCGGACTTCCAGTATCACGACACCTACTTTGTAGTGGCGCACTTCCACTATGTGCTGGTACCGGGTGCAATCTTTGGCATCTTCGCGTCGGCCTACTACTGGCTGCCGAAGTGGACCGGCCACATGTACGATGAAACCCTGGCGCAGACGCATTTCTGGCTGTCGTTCGTGGGCATGAATCTGGCGTTCTTCCCCATGCACTTCCTGGGCCTTGCCGGCATGCCGCGACGAATCCCGGACTACGCGCTGCAATTTGCCGATTTCAATATGGTGTCCAGCATTGGAGCCTTCATGTTCGGCGCCACGCAGCTGCTGTTCCTGTTTATCGTGGTCAAGTGTGTACGCGGTGGCGAAAAAGCGGCGGCCAAGCCTTGGGAGGGCGCGGAAGGTCTGGAATGGACGTTGCCGTCACCAGCGCCTTACCACACCTTTGCCACACCGCCGGAAATTAAATAGCCGGGAGCGCCATCATGACTGAACAGCGACGTTCCAATGCTCGGGTTGTGGGCTGGTGTCTAGCCAGCGTGGTGGGTATGTTCGCGTTCGGTTTTGCATTGGTGCCACTGTACGACGTGTTCTGTGAGGCCCTGGGAATTAATGGCAAAACCCAGGGCCGTTACGAGAGCACGACGGTATTGGAACGGGATGACAATCGCACCATCACCGTCCAGTTTGTGGCCCAGAATGGCCCTGAGATGCCTTGGGAATTTCGTCCGGTGGTGACCAGCGTGAAGGTCCATCCGGGAGAGCCCACCACGGTCAATTTCTTCGCCAGGAATCCTACCGGCCTGGCCATGACCGCACAGGCTGTCCCCAGCTTGTCACCGTCCGAGGGCACGCTTTATTTCCACAAGACGGAGTGCTTTTGCTTTAACCAGCAGAAACTGGAGGCGGGCGAATCGGTCAATATGCCACTGGTCTTCATCGTGGATGCCGCGATACCCGCAGAAATCCATAAATTGACCCTGTCCTACACGCTGTACGACCAGAGCGATCCAGCGGCCGTGTCGGCAGCGGAACAGACCCAGATAACAACAAACGATAACGGATAAGCCGTCGGAGACTGTCATGGCGACAAACCAGACTTACTATGTACCCGAACAGAGCAAATGGCCGATCATCGCCACCGTCGGGCTTGCGACCACCCTGTATGGGGTAGCGTCTATCATGGTGAATGGCTCTCAGGGGGAATCGACCTCCGGGGCCTGGATCACTTTTGGAATCGGCAGCCTGATCATGGCTTACATGCTGTTTGGCTGGTTCGGCACTGTCATCAGCGAGAGCCGCTCCGGACTCTATAGCCCTCAGATGGATCGGTCGTTTCGCTGGGGTATGAGCTGGTTCATTTTTTCTGAAGTGATGTTCTTTGCGGCCTTCTTTGGGGCCTTATTCTATGCCCGGGTATTTGCAGTGCCCTGGCTTGGTGGCGAAGGTGACCGAGGCAGCAGTAACATGCTCTGGGAAGGCTTCCAGGCGACCTGGCCATTGCTGAATAATCCGGACCCGGAAGCCTTTCCGGCACCCGAGAAAATAATCGACCCATGGCACCTGCCACTGATCAACACCATTTTGCTGGTATCGTCATCCTTCACTGTGACCGTGGCGCATCACGCCCTGAAACATGAAAACCGGGCCAAGGTAAAAATCTGGCTGGCAGCCACCATCGCGCTGGCGCTGATCTTTGTCGCGGTTCAGGCCTATGAATACTTTGAGGCTTACGCCCATCTCAACCTGACCCTGCGGTCTGGCATCTATGGCAGCACGTTCTTCATGCTGACCGGTTTCCATGGCGCGCACGTCATTCTGGGAACCCTGATGCTGACGATCATGCTCATCCGTATCATGAAAGGCCATTTCACGCCGGAACAGCACTTTGGCTTTGAAGCGGCCAGTTGGTATTGGCATTTTGTGGATGTGGTCTGGCTGGGCCTGTTTGTGTTTGTCTACGTCCTGTAAGCGGCTTGGCTAAGGCGTGGGGTTCAACGACAGATCCCCATGCCACAGAGCAACCAGAATCAGTGCGAGCAACAGCAGGCTCAGGCAAACCCGGACCGCGAGTGAATTGACGACGCGCTGGGTTTTGCCGCCATCCTTGATCAAAAACACCAGCCCACTAAACAGACTGACGATAACCGCTAACATCAGAATCACAATTGCGACTTTAAGCATGAACGAGTCTCCGGTTCGGGTTAGCCGTATCAAAGGTCACTATAGCAGAGCATGACCATCCAGAAATCGAAAACGCATCGCCGTTGGGTCTGGGACTGGCGACTGCTGGTCTTTACCGGAATTTTGCTACCCGTGCTGCTGGGATTGGGGCGCTGGCAACTGGACCGGGCCTCGGAAAAACAGGCGTTGCTGGACCGTTGGCAACAGCAGTCGCAGACGCTCAGCTGGGCCGAGCATCTGCAACAAGGCCTTCAGATCGACCAGCCGGTCGCACTGGTCGGGCAGTATTCGCAACGCTATCACTGGCTATTGGATAATCGGACCCGGGAAGGTGTGCCCGGGTATGAAGTGCTGAGTGTGTTTTACCCTGAGCAAGGCCCGCCGGTTGTTGTCAACCGTGGTTGGCTGCCAGGCAAGCAGCGCCGGAGTGAACTACCCGAGTTCTCAACGCCAACCGGGCTGGTCAGCCTGCAGGGGCGTATCGGTGCATTCCCGGAACCGCCGGTGTTGGCGGAACGCGCAGAACAACACCAGTGGCCGAAACGCGTTCAGTCGCTGTCCACCGCTCAGGCAAGGGCCGAGGAAGAAGATCTCGCCGACGGTTTGGTGCGCTTGTCGGGACGCGAGCAACCCGGCGCTTTTGTGGCGGATTGGGCGCCGGATGTGATGGGCCCGCAGACACATTACGGCTATGCTGTGCAGTGGTTTTCACTGGCGATGGCACTGATCATACTGACGCTGGTTGCCAGTTTTCGAAAAATGACGTAGGACCTGAGACATTCCATGGCTGAAAAAAACAGTACACCACCGTCACCGGAACAAATACGCCGGGGACGAAAAATCGCACTGTTGCTGTTCGCCGTCGGCTTCGGACCGATGCTGCTGGCAACCGTTATGTACTACACCGGCTGGTTTAACCCGACCGATTACAGCAATAACGGGCAATTGATCCAGCCGGCGGTGCCGGTGGCTCAACTCGGGCTGATCAGCGCTAACGGGAGTCCCCTGGCGGCTCGGTTTGGTCCTGAGCGTGAAAACGCCGAATGGTTAATGCTGGTCGCCGCTCAAGACTGCAAGGCCGATTGCGAGAAACTGCTGTACTTGGCACGCCAGGTCAATATCGCCCTGGGTAAAAACGCCGATCGCATGAACCGTGCAGCGTATCTGGAGCAAATGCCGGCAGAGTTACAAGCCCGTTGGCCGAGTGAATACGCGACGATGGAGCGCCTGACGAGCGACGGTCAAGCGCCGGCCTGGTCCAGTGAGGTCCGGCCGAACCGGGCGCCTGTGCTGTTACTGGTGGACCCGTTTGGTAATGTCATGATGCGATACGACAGCCGTCACTCGGGTAAAGATATGCTGAAAGATTTAAAACACTTGATGAAACTGTCACAGATAGGCTAACGCCTGACTAACCTGAGGCTGACCGGTGAACAATAGACACGCACATCCAACCGACTGCTTTCACCTGATGGGCCGTGGGGCTCTTATTGCCACCCTGCTGGCGGTCGTTGTGGTCATGCTTGGGGCCTGGACACGGCTGGTGGATGCCGGTCTGGGCTGTCCGGACTGGCCAGGCTGCTATGGCTTTCTCTCCGTGCCTCAGACCGATGCTCATATTGCCATCGCCGAGGCCCGCTTTCCGGAATCCCCGGTGGATGTGGCGAAGGGTTGGCCGGAAATGATTCATCGCTATGCCGCCGGCACCCTCGGACTGCTGGTATTTGCGCTGGCCGGGTACGGTATTCGGCATCGAAAAGCCGGACTGCCGGTCAAATTGCCGCTATTCCTCGCCGGGTTTATCATGCTGCAGGGCGCATTTGGCATGTGGACGGTGACCTTGAAGCTTTGGCCACAAGTGGTGGCGCTGCACCTGTTGGGTGGTTTCACGACACTGAGCCTGTTGACCTTGTTAACGTTGCGGTTGCGGGCCAGGCGACCGGCGCCGGACCCGGCCAATGGGGCCGCGCTGACGCGGCTGCGGCCATGGATTTATGGTGGCCTGGTATTGGTTATCATGCAGATCGCCCTGGGGGCCTGGACGGCCTCCAATTACGCGGCGGTCGCCTGCCCGGAGCTGCCAACCTGTCAGGGTGAATGGTGGCCTGAAATGGATTTTCAACACGGGTTCGATGTGACCCAGGCGGTCGGGCCCAACTATTTGGGCGGGCAACTGATGGCTGACGGCCGGGTGGCGATTCACATCAGCCATCGGGTAGGTGCCATGATCGTATTGGTTTACTTTATCGCCCTGCTTGCGGCATTGTGGCGGAGCCTCGGCGATACGCCGTACCGACCTGCGATTGTTTTGATTGGGCTGGCGCTCACGGCCCAGATCCTGCTTGGACTGGCCAATGTGGCCTTTCACCTGCCGCTGGCGGTCGCGGTGGCCCACAATGCCATGGGTGCAGGGCTGTTATTGAGCATTATCAATTTACTTTGGCGATTGCATGGCTGGCGCTACACCGGCGCGATCAGAACCAACACAACAACAATAACTCAGGAGGCCACTGCATGAGTGAGCAAGCCCACACCGTTGCCCTCGAAGATAACCCCACAAAGCGGGTTTCCTGGCGGGATTTTCTGGAGCTGACCAAACCCCGCGTCGTGGCATTAATGATGCTGACCGCCGTGATCGGGATGTTACTGGCGGCACCGGGTGTGCCCCACTGGTCGGTTTTGGTGTTTGGCAACATGGGCATTGCCCTGCTTGCCGGCGCAGCCGCCGTCATTAACCATGTTGTGGATCAGAAAATCGACACCGTGATGGCCCGCACCCGCAAACGACCGGTGGCAACGGGTAAAATCAGCCCCTTCGACGCGCTGGTGTTTGCCACGTCGTTAGCCCTGGCGGGTATGCTGGTGCTGGTGTGGCAGGTTAATGTTCTGACCGCCTGGCTGACGCTGGCGTCGCTGGTCGGTTATGCCGGTGTTTACACTCTGTTCCTGAAACGGGCGACCCCCCAAAACATCGTTATTGGCGGGCTGGCAGGCGCCATGCCGCCGCTGCTGGGCTGGACGGCGGTGACCGGTCAGATTGATGGACACGCATTGTTGCTGGTGCTGATCATCTTTGCCTGGACGCCCCCCCATTTCTGGGCGCTGGCGATCCACCGGAAGGAAGAATACGCCAAGGCGGGCATTCCGATGTTGCCGGTCACCCACGGCAATCGCTACACCGAATTGCACATCCTGCTCTACACCCTGATGATGCTTGCCGTCAGTCTGTTGCCATTTGTTACGGGCATGTCCGGACCGATCTACCTGGTGGGGGCGCTGGCGCTGGGGTTGCGCTTTTTGCAGTATTCTGTGCGTTTGCTCCGCGGCGATGACCGTAAAGTGGCGATGGCAACCTTCAAGTATTCGATCACCTATCTGATGCTGCTGTTTGTATTCTTGCTGGTCGATCATTTCATTTTTTTCTAACCGGAGACACCATGAGCAGCCCGATCCAACGCACGGTCATAGCCCTGATCCTCCTAGTGGTCACTATATTCGGGTTTGTGGTCGCCCAGCAGGTCATGAAGGCGTCAGACCAGGAGCCCGTACCTGCGCCGGATCTCAGTGCCATGAATACGTTCGTTTACGACAAGGGGCGACCGGTTACACCCTTCCAGCTCACCGACGAAACCGGTAAGGCGGCAACCGAAGCGGATCTGACGGGTCACTGGACCTTTGCCTTCATCGGGTACACCAATTGCCCGGATATTTGCCCTGCCACCATGGCGATGCTGCGGCAAACCGATGCCTTGATTCCGGCTGACCTGCCGCAGCCGGAATATCTGTTGATCAGCGCCGATCCCGCCAACGACAGCCCAGACAAGCTTCGGGATTACCTGAATTTCTTCGGTGAGGACTTCCACGGCCTGACCGGGGACCTGGAAGCACTGCGGGCTCTGGCCAAGAGTCTCAATGCGGTGTTCGTCCACCGGGAAAGCGATGGCGTCACTTATGTCGACCACAGCGGGCACCTCGCGCTGATTGGCCCGGACGGCAATATGGTTGCGGTTCTACAGCCGCCGCATAATCCCAAAGCGGTCGCCGAAGCCTTTGAGCGTATTTATCAGTGGCGCAAGTCGCAGCACCCCAGAGCGAAGTGAAGGTATGCCACGACCGGCGTCCGTATCGCTGGTTTGCCCCCCCCCACTGCGCCAAAGCAGCACCGGCCCCGGTACGTCAAACCACAGCCCTGCGATCGGTCAGCCCCCATGTTGCCTATTGATGCCCTGATTCCGGACCTGATATCCACATTGGACCACCACACCACGGTGTTGTTGCAGGCTCCGCCGGGTGCGGGTAAAACCACCCGTGTGCCGCCCGCATTGCTGGGCACGGGCTGGCGCCAACAGAAAAAAATCCTGATGCTGGAACCCCGCCGCCTGGCCGCACGGTCGGCGGCGCGCTTCATGGCGCGGCAACTGGGCGAGCAGCCCGGCGACACCATCGGTTATCGAACTCGGCTCGACTCCCGTACCTCACCCCATACCCAAATCGAAGTGGTGACCGAAGGCATTCTGACGCGGATGATTCAGGCCGACCCTGCCCTGGAGGATTACGCGGCGGTGGTGTTCGATGAATTTCATGAGCGCTCGCTGCAGGCCGATCTTGGGCTGGCGCTGGTGCGGGAATGCCAGCAAGCCTTGCGCGATGATCTCCGGGTGGTGGTTATGTCGGCCACCCTCAACACCGCACCCCTCGCCCGGTTGCTGGACGATGCCCCAGTGCTTAGCAGTGATGGCCGGGCGTATCCGGTCACGACCTATTATCAACCGGTTGCGAACCCCCGGCGACTATTGGACGCGGTTGCAGCCTGTATTTTAACAACGCTGGGTTCGGAAACCGGCTCGGTACTGGTGTTTTTGCCGGGTGTTGCCGAGATCCGCCGGGTCGAGCAGACCCTGCGTGGCCAATTGCCAACCGACTGCCGGCTCGCGCCACTGTATGGCAACCTGAGTGCGGCGGATCAGGACCGGGCGATTGCGCCGGCGCCGGACGGCGAGCGCAAGGTGGTGCTGGCGACGGCGATTGCGGAAACCAGTTTGACCATCGAAGGGATTCGCGTGGTGATCGACAGCGGTCAGCAGCGCCGGGCAATCTTTGATGCCAACAGCGGCATGACACGGCTGGTCACCAAACGGTTGTCGAAAGCCGCCGCCGACCAGCGCAAGGGGCGCGCCGGGCGAACCGAAGCCGGAGCGTGTTACCGGCTGTGGAGTGACGCCGATCAGTTCAGTCTGGCGGATTTCACCGTGCCGGAAATACTGGAGGCCGATTTAACCCCCCTGGTGCTGGAGTTGGCGCAATGGGGCGCCCGCTCCCCCGAGGCGCTGACCTGGATTGATTTGCCCCCGCAAGCCCACTGGCAGCAAGCGGTCGCTTTATTGCAGTGGCTCGGGCTCCTGGATGCTGATGGCGCGATCACGGCGTCGGGGAAAGCCGCCCGTCGGCTGGGTTGCCACCCGCGCCTGGCCCACATGATTCTGTGCGGTCGTGACCTGGGCTGGCCTCATCTGGCGGCCGAGTTGGCGGCTTTGCTGGAAGAGCGTGATATTTTGGGTCGTTCCCACGGTGCGGACATGCACCAGCGCGTCCGCGTACTGCGGAACGAGGAGCCGGCCCCCCAGGTGGATGCCGGACGCCTGAAATCAATTCGGCGAGCCGCCGCCCGGTGGCGCCCGGCCAATCAACAAGACCGCTCGGCGGTTGTTTCCGCTGACGAGGTGGGGCGTCTGTTAGCACTTGCTTACCCCGATCGGATCGCCTGTAAAAGACCGGGAGAGGCGCCCCGATACCGGCTCAGCAATGGCCGCGGCGCGGTTTTGCGAGATGACGATAGCCTGGCGCGCTTTGACTGGCTCGCCACGGCGGAACTGGACGGTCAGGCCCGGGAGGCGACGGTTTACCTGGCCGCGCCGGTGTCCCTGGCGGTACTGCAACAGGACCTGGGTCATCGCATCGAGACGGTGGAAGAGGCGGTTTGGGATGACAGCCGAGGTACGGTGGTGGCTCGTCGACAGCAAAGGTTGGGGCAACTGGTGCTATCGGAAACGGTGTTGCCAACCCTGAGCGCAGCCCAGGTTGAGCGGGGACTGCTGACGGCGGTCCGGCACAAGGGCTTGTGCAGCCTGCCTTGGACGCCAGTGACCATCCAGTGGCGGTCCAGGGTGACGTTGATCGGTCACCATCAGCCGAATCACTGGCCGGAGGTTGGCGACACTGAATTGTTGGCGACCCTCGAGCACTGGCTGCTGCCGTTTCTGGCGGGCATGACACGCTGGAGTCAGGTACAGCAAATGGACTTACTTCCAGCACTGACCAGTCTGCTCGACTACGATCAGCAGCAGCGCCTTGCCCAGTTGGCACCGGCCTCGCTCACCATCCCGACCGGCGACTCCCGGCCCGTCGATTACACGGCCGACGGTGGCCCGGTCTTGGCCGCCAAGCTGCAATCGCTGTTTGGCTGGCAGCACACACCTTGTGTGATCAATGGCACCGTGCCGGTGGTAATCCATTTGCTATCGCCGGCCCGGCGCCCGCTGGCGGTGACCGCCGACCTCGCCAGCTTCTGGCAAAACGGTTATCCCGGTGTGCGCAAGGACACCCGCGGCCGCTATCCCAAGCACCCCTGGCCGGAAGACCCGCTCAGTGCGGAGGCAACGCGAGGCACCAAAAAGCAGGGCGTTTGATCCGGATCACTGAACCGGATCGGAACGCGGACCCTGGGGGCAGCACCGATATCCCTGTCAATAAATCCAGGGGCTGTGCCTGGGCGCTTTTAGGGTGATTCGCAAACGCTGACAGCGTGCTGTCGGAGGTCGGGGCCGGGCCGATCGGGCCGATCATGGCTCAAGCCGCGGCGTTGCTATACTGTGGCGACGGCATTTTCGATACACGACCCGGCAATGGGGAGAAAGGGTTGAACGCTACAATGAAGCGGATACGGTTATGTTGGTTGGTGTTGTGCATTGCGTGTGTTCCGGTCAGCGTCTTGGCCGCCGACAACCATTTGCAGGTCAGTGTCGGTGACTGGCCACCGTTCATCGCCCAGAACCAGAAGCACCATGGCTTCATCGCCCACCTCATCAGCGATATTTTTGCCGCCGAAGGCTACATAGTCAGTTTTCATTTTCTGCCCTGGAACCGGGCCTACCGCGAAGCTGCGAAGGTTCAGCGGGACGCGACAGCGGTCTGGATGTACAAGGCGGAAAGGGAAAACGATTTCTATTACAGCGACCCGGTGCTGAAAGAACAGTTCGTGTTTTTTCACCGAAAGGGTGATGGCTTCCATTGGCAACATTACGGTGACCTTGTGGGTCTGACCATCGGCGGCGGTCTTGGTTACAGCTACGGTCCGGAGTTTGACGCCGCGGCGGAGGCGGAATTATTCAAGCTCGAACGGGTTGCCTCGGATGAGCAGAATTTCCTGCGCTTGCTGATTGGTCGCATTGATGTATTTCCCGAAGAGATCAACGTTGGCTATTTTACCCTGCGCCGGGACCTGAAGCCCGAGCAAGTTGCCCAAATCACCCATCACCCCAAACCGGTACTGGAAAACGAGAGTTTTATGCTGTTTCCGCGAAAGGGACCAGACAGCCTCGCCCTGGTGAAAAAATTCAACAAGCGCCTGCGACAGTTCCAGGACAGCGGGCGTTACCAGACCTACTTTGCTGCCTTTGAACGCGGTGAGTACGAGGTCGCCGGCGACTGACCTCGCCATTGCTCAATACGCCCCAAAAATCCAGCCAGTTTCATGCCATGGTCAGCCCCCCTAAGGTCGCCTGGGATGGGTAGATATGCGCATATCCTGGCGCCCGGAAAAGCCCTAAATTCGCGCCATAACGGGGTGTCCCCACTGAGGGAACCTCCGATTAAGTCTATGGCCGATTCTGCAAGCGTTGAGCTTTCTTGAAAGGCAACCAACCAGCCAGCCCGCAAAGTTCGCCCTGATTCCGGCTTTCAGGGTGAGCCGGATGCGCTAATAGACTTAATCAGAGGTTCCTTAGGTGAGTCGCCTCTATTTTTGGTTCATTTTTTCTTGGCAGGAACCCACCCTTCATGACCGACCAGACATCCATCAAGATTTCTGACTACTACGATTCGGCCACCTTTAGCCGCATCAAAGCACTGGCAGACACCAAAGATACCCCGTTTGTGGTGATCGATACCGCGACCATTGACCGTCAGTACGATGAGCTGGTGGAAGGCTTTCCCTACGCCAGCGTCTATTACGCCGTCAAAGCGAATCCGGCGCCGGAAATTCTGACCATGCTGCGGGATAAAGGGTCTAATTTCGACATCGCCTCGGTCTATGAGTTGGAAAAGGTCCTGGCCCACGATGTCACCCCGGACCGCATCAGCTTTGGCAATACGATTAAAAAGAGCAAGGACATCCGGACCTTCTTTGAGAAGGGTGTGCGCCTGTTCGCCACCGACTCGGAAGCGGACCTGCGCAATATTGCCAAGGCCGCGCCCGGCGCCAAGATCTACGTGCGCATACTGACCGAGGGTACCCTGACCGCGGACTGGCCGCTGTCCCGCAAATTTGGTTGCCAGACCGACATGGCCATGGACCTGCTGATCCTGGCGCGTGACCTGGGCCTGGTGCCCTACGGTGTGTCCTTCCACGTGGGTTCGCAACAACGTGAAATCGGCGCGTGGGATGCCGCTTTGGGTAAAGTGAAAGTGATCTTCGAGCGGTTGAAAGATGAAGACGGCATTGAGCTGAAGATGATCAATATGGGCGGTGGATTTCCGGCCAATTACATCACCCGGACCAATGACCTGAAGACTTATGCGGAAGAGATTGAGCGTTTTATCCGGGAAGATTTCGGCACTGACTTTCCCGAAATCATCATTGAACCCGGTCGGTCACTGATTTCAAACGCGGGCATACTGGTCAGCGAAGTGGTGCTGATTTCCCGCAAATCGCGGACCGCATTGCACCGTTGGGTGTATACCGATGTGGGCAAGTTTTCCGGTTTGATCGAGACCCTGGACGAGTCGATCAAGTTTCCGATCTTTGTCGAGAAATCCGGAGAGCTGGAAGACGTGGTGATTGCCGGCCCGACCTGTGACAGTGCCGATATCATGTACGAAAACTACAAGTACGGCCTGCCACTTAATCTGGCCATTGGTGACCGCATGTACTGGCTTTCCACCGGTGCCTACACCACCACCTACAGTGCCATCGAGTTCAACGGTTTTCCGCCACTGAAAGACTATTACGTCTGAAACTGTCCGGCTGACCCGGGGCACTGTGGGAGAGCGTCCCGGCCTTAACCGTTGCATAACCGTTTGCTTTTTCGTACCGGTGAGCCTTTTCCGCGGACGGCTGTGAGGCGCGGGGCTTGAAGTCGACGGGCGATTGTGAAGATCGATGACCGGCGGATGCGTCGGGCAATCCATCAGCCTTCGGGGATGTCTGCAGGCTGGGTGCTGGCTTGGTTTGAGGTTGCTGTCGGAGTGTCAGGCGGGCGACGAATGTTCAGGGTCCAGGCGATGGGCAGCACCAGCACGCCATAGAGTAGCATGGTGGCTAAGGCGTAGCGGGTATCCCCGGCGGCATCGGCTACCAGACCGCCCACCATAGGGATCCCGAACGACAGGGTATAACCCACCGTGAAGTTACCGGCCGATAATCGTCCGGTGTCCTTGCTGGCGACCAGCAACGGTGGCAGGGCCACCAGCAGGATCAGCATCATCCCGGCGGTAAAGCTCATACTGACGGCCAGCGCAATACTGAGCCAGCCCGAGGTCAGAATGACGCCCAGCAGGGCGGTCAGACTGGCGACACTCATGAACACAATCATCGCTTTACGGCCCACCCACCGCCGAGCCATGCGTAACATCACCATGGAGGCGGCAACCTGGGCGAAGTTGAACCAGAACAGCCCGTCGTCGAGTCGGCCCAGTTCACTGCGCTGGGCCAGCAAGTTCCCCATATAGGCGTTGACCCCGAAAAACAGCGAGCCCGAGCTGCCGAGTAAAAGGCCCAGTCGCAGGGTCAAAGGATTGCTCCAGTCCGGCAGCCACTCGGGTCGGTTGAGTGGGCGGTTCAGCTCCCGGATCGGTAAAAACAACAAGGCCGCCACAATCAAGGCGGGTAACGACCAGGCCAGCAATGTCATCCGCCAGCTGTTCTCCAGCAACGGCATGACGATGGGCAGGGTGATTCCGGCACCGATAAATTCTCCCATCAGCATGCCGTTCATATAAACAGCGGTGCCTAATGCCAGATGTTGGGGTTGGAGCCAGCGGGTAAGCAAGGCTGGCAGGGCAGGCTGCATCATGGCGATGCCCAGCCCCATGACCGTACTGGTGAGCATCAACACGACCGTGTTGGGGGCCAGGCCTCGACTGGCGGAGCCAACGGCCACGATGACCAGTGCCAGCGCCAGGGTATTGCGAGGACCAATACGGGAGATGGCGAGCGAGCCTGGCATCGCCCCAATGGCCAGCATGAGCACCGGCAGCGTGGTCAGGGCGCCGGTCAGGGCCTGGGTAAGGGCCAACTCATCGGCGACATAAGGCGCCAGGGCCGGGGCCACCAGCATGGGAATGCGGAGGTACAAACCGGTCAGCCACAACAACAGAGCCACCAGCAGTAAGCTGGTGGTCTGAGGCTGAGCCGGTGTGGAATTACTCAAGGCAGATTCCCGCAGGTTGTGTCGGGAACCTGATTGGAAGGATCAGTCTTCTGACAGATTGTAAGAGCCATCGGCATCGTGTGATTCACGGCCGGTGACCGGAGGGTTAAAGGAGCAGATCAGACGCATGTCCTCAGTGCCGCCTCGCAGGGTGTGGCGGTCGTGCTTATCGAGGGCATACAGCGTGCCATCGGTAATCTCGTGGGTTTCACCGGTGGCGAGATCGGTGATGGAGCCGTTACCAGAGACGCAGTAAACGGCTTCAAGGTGGTTCTTGTACCAGAGATTCAGTTCGGCACCTGCCGGAATGATGGTCTCGTGGAAGGAAAAGCCCATACCGTCTTTTTTCAGCAATAACCGCCGGCTGGTCCAGCCTGGTCCTTCAACTTCCCGTTCTGTACCAATAATGTCCTGTACTCTGACTATTTTCATGGTATTCCCCATTCTTTGGAGTGGCTAGCGCTTCAGTATAAACATTCCTGTTAGGCACTGTTCAACCGCCAATCGTCGTAGGCGGCGAAAGCGGCTTCAATGGCGTGTCTTAACCGTTGCCGGATCTCATCATCCAGGTTATTGTTTTTACGACATTTATCAAAAAATCGCTGCAGTGTATTGCGGCTGTCACGGTCAAGCTGTTCCAGCCAGTGGGATTCGGTCGGTGCCAGATCCAGCAGCTCGCGCCCGGCGTGATTGCGGCGACTGATGTGCCACCAGTGATCGATGGCCCGACCCAGTACAATGTAACCAAACTGGCTGTCCTGTACGGGACCAAAACTGGCGGTCTGCAGGCCGTCGCGCAGGGGGCCGATTTTCAGCGCCGACAAAGTCAGCCGGTCACCGTAAAAGTAGCTGCCGGCGGCGCCAATCAACCCACCTATCAGTGCCCCGGTGCCGAACGAGGCGCCAAAAGTCAGGGCATCAATTCCAACGCCGCCAAGAGCGCCGGCGCCAAATCCGGCCGTGGTCAGGTAGGTACGGCTCACCCCCCAGACCTGCCGACTGTTTTCGCTAAACAGATCGTGGTCGCTGTGCCAGGTCAGTTCGGCTTCCTGGCGCTGAATGCGGTTGTGTTGATACAGGTGCTCAATGGTCAGGCGCAGGCTTTGCTCGCGCTGGCGTTGGTGAAGGTACCAGCGTTCGCGGAGACTGTTGACGAGCGCATCTTTGCTTTGATCCGTCGCCTGAGTGGCCGTCAGGATACGTTGCTCCTGCCAGAGCATCATGTCTTCCAGGGCCGTGGCGATCAGACCGGAGGCCTGCTCACTGCGACGCAGGCGTTGCTCCTGAAGGTGTTGGACGGCTCGCTCCAGGGGTTGCTCCCAGCGGGGCTCAAGCTGACCAAAGGCTTTTAACAGACTCAGGTGCTGATCAAACGGCGCCCGCACGGCGTCGAAACGACGCACGACCTGGAAAAACTGACCCAAAGCCGCTTGCCAGGTGTCGCTGTAGTCGTCCGGACCAATGCTGTTGATCAGCGCCAGGCTGGGCTGACCAGTCCAGCGCAGGATGGTCATTTCCGCCTCGTTCTCGGCGCTGTAAGGCACGGAGCCGTCCACCACATAAATAATACCGGCACCCTCCAGCACAGGCGCCAGCAATTCACATTCGTCGTGGAAATCATCATGGCCACGGTGCTGGGTCACAAAGGCCGCGACGGTTTCCGCTCGATCCGAGGCCGTCAGGCTGTGTGCTTCAAGCCACGCCAGCACCCGGCGTGGACGCTGAAAGCCGGGCGTGTCGACCAGCGTGTAGAGGGTGTCCCCGTCCACGGTCAGCGGGTAGGTCTGACGGTGCCGGGTGGTGCCGGGTTCCAACGCGATGGCGATGGCATCGTTTTGAGACAGGGTCGCCACGACACTGGATTTGCCCTTGTTCGGGTGGCCGACCGCGGCGAAAACAGGCGCTGCGCTCATTGCACTTCCCCGGCGGTATGTCCGGTGGCATCGCAATGCCCCGGCGCTGCGGGGGCATGCGCGGAACACACGTAAATCAATGGGTCCTGTTGTCGCTCGGCGAACCTCAACCACTGCGACAGCTGGTGCTGGGGAGGCTGGCCAGTCGGATCGACGCTGGCGGGTAACAGCGCCAACCGCACGCCTTGCGGCCAGCTCTGTCGGGCTTCAGCCAGAAAATCGGCCAACTCCCCCGTTGGCGGCTCCCAGGCCCGGGTGACCACCAGCACCGCCTTGCGGGGGTCCGACGACAGCTGCAACCCTGCCCTGCGCAACGTTTGGCGGTCGTCAACCAGGGAGGCCGAGCCACCGGCCGTGAGGTTGAGGGCGGGCTCGGGATGTGTCTCGGAATGGGACCATGGCGCCGTATCGGCGCCTGCATGCGCCCAGCGGATGATCACGCAGGCGCTGGGCACTGGGTGAACGGCGGCGGTGGTGGCCAGATCGGGTTGGTCCTTGGCGTCGGAATAAGCGTTGCCAGTGTCCAGGGCGGGTGTTTCCATGCGGTACTGCAGCGCCGCCAAGCCCGGGTGGCGTGCCAATTGACGCCGCGCCCGGGCGCCAAGGTGCCCGTTCGCGAAGGCCAGCAGCAGCAGACGCGGAAGCACCAGATAACACAGCCAGGTCATCACAATAAACGGCCACCATTCGCCCCAGCGGGCCGGTGCAGTTTCAACGCTGCCTTCTGTGATGCGGAAAAACCGCGAGTCTGCCACCAGATCCAGTGACGGTGATGCGGTCGGCCATAAGTCCTGCCAGGGAAGCGCGATGAACCGGATGAAACGATGAAAGGCTTCGGGCGATGTGTTCAGCGTGGTGCTCCAGCCAAACGCCAGATCCTGAACAACGACCAGCACGATCAAGGTCAGCACACCGGTGATGCCGAACGCGAGCCCGCCGGTGTGTGCGGCGCGGGCCATCAGTTGTGGTTGCAACGAATGCAGAGCGGAGCCCGTTGCAGGAGAATAACCCAGCCGGCTGCTGATGCGCTCCATCAGCAGCCCCCAGGGTTGCCAGCCCATCAGGGCCTGGACACTGGTTAACAGCGCCAATAACAGCTGCAGAGCCGCGAAGGCCAGCATCACCGTGATGTTGATTTGGTTGGTACCATCGTAGAACAACAACCCGACCATGGTGATCACGCCCAGCATCGCCCCCACCGCCGCGAATCCAACAGTGCAGCGGTGCCAGAATGTCAGCCGGGCGTCATTGCGACGAGTGGGGCTGGGACGGGCGGTAACGGCATTGACGTAACGAAGCCAGGCCCGGGGGCTGGGGCGCTGCCCTTCGGCCTGACAGGCCAGGGCAAATTTGCGATCCCGGCGATGCAGAAACGCCGCCGGCTGCGCTTGATCTTTGCGAACCTGGTCATCGAAATCCAGTAGTAATGTCAGTAAATCCTTAGGCATGAAGGGTCCTGAGCATGGGTCGTCTTCAAGAGTGTAACCTGATCCATCGTCGGCCCGCCAAGCCAATGGGATGGGTAAATGCTAGGATAAAGAACACCTTTACGCGACGTCCGATCTGCCTATGCCTCACCACCTGATGAATCTCCGACATGTGCCCGATGATGAGGCGGATGAAATCCGTGACCTGTTCGAGGCCCATGACGTGCCCTACTATGAAACACCTCCGAGCCGCTGGGGCATCAGCATGGGCGGTTTTTGGGTGCATGATCCGGACCAGGCGGAACGGGCCAGAGCGCTGTTGGCCGAGTATCAGCGCGAACGCCAGCACACCCAGCGCCAGGCGTACGCGCAGGCCCGACACGCGGGACGTGTCGTCGGGGTCTGGCAACGATTTCGGCAGCGCCCAGTCACAATGCTGGCGGTTTGTCTGGCTGTTGTGGTGATTGCGGCCCTGACCCTCGCTCCCTACCTGACGCTGTAGTGAAAACAGTGACGAGCTGCAGTGGTGATCTTAGGCGACAAGCCATGGCGCAATGATGTCGTGCTCTTCGCACGGCCTCACCACGGGTCGGGAAACGGCTGAAACGAATAGCCACAGTCCCGATTTGCAGACAAGGAACCGACGCGAGGGTGCACCGGCCAGAGGGACTTGAGTGCGGCCAGCGGGGGCGATCACAACAGGCGTGCCTGCCGTTGTCCCAACAGACGGGGCGTGAGTGGGTTCAGTCTTTGTGCTTGAGCCGCGAGAAGGTGGCCGGTGCCACCCCGAGCCAGGCCGCGAGCAGAAAGTCGGGTACGCGTCGGATCAGTTCCGGGTAGTCCTGTACCAGCATGTCATACCGGTCCTGGGCGGGCAGGGTTTGTTTGTGGAATTCCCGCATGGTGGACAGTTCGGCGAGTTCCTCGGTCAGCGCCAGTGCGAAGCGTGCCCAGCGGCCCTCGCTGTAGGAACGAATGGTCGATCGAAAAGTGCTGAAATCCGCCACCCATAGGGTACAAGGCGTCACGGGTGTCAGGCAGAGGGTGTTCCGGGCGGTCCGACTGCGCCCGAAAACCGGCCAGATCATATCGCCCTCGGTAAAAAAATGATGAATGGCGACTTTACCCGCTGGAGACTCGCGGAACAGTCGCAATACCCCGTGCTGTACCAGATAGACCTGCCGCCAGGGGCGCTCATGTTTTTCCAGAACCGTTTCCGCGTCCATGGCGGATTTGCTGAACAGGTCCGCGACTTCAGCCAGAAATCGATTATTGAGATTCTGTGGGTCGTCAGTCAACCGCAGGCCAAAAACCCGGCTCAGGCTATTGAGTAAAACCAGGCTTTCAGGCGAGGTGGCTGCTGGCATGGCCGCATTGTCTTCCTGGCCAAGCAAACACGGAGCAGACGCCAGCGGGTTGGCCTTGTGGTGGGTATCAGTCATGGGCATGCGGCATATTGGGCGAACGCTGAATTGGTTGGCCTGTGATTATTCCATGATCACCCCAAGCCTCAA
This sequence comes from Marinobacter caseinilyticus, assembly GCF_011074955.1. GTDB lineage: Bacteria > Pseudomonadota > Gammaproteobacteria > Pseudomonadales > Oleiphilaceae > Marinobacter > Marinobacter caseinilyticus. The sequence continues at coordinate 109,606 of NZ_WUQJ01000031.1, forward strand.
AATGACTTATATCATTTTGGCCAAGCGATAAAATCGATAAGCCGCTCGGCAACCACGCCAGTCTTGGCGCTGGCCTTGCCTGGAGGCATCGTTAGCATGCGCTTCATTGCCTCGGCAGCGTCTGTACTCTTATTGCCACGATTGCCGAGTTTAACGGCTGACCGAACTTGAGCCTCCAGGCCCAGGTATGTGGGGGTGTATACTTTTTTTACCCGCAACCCACGCCTCGAGTGCGGGCAGCCATTGCCCCGACAGGGTATCGAACCGGTGGCAATGAGATATGCGGCGGCATCAACTGGTAACATCCAGCGCCCCCCGAGGGTTGGCCGGCGCGCGCTCCCGTAACGACGGTATTTGTGCGACACTGAGTCCAGGCTGTAAAAATTTGAATTCGGGGGCAGCCACCTGTGTGTGCCCTGAGTGACGCTTGAGGGTTTCCATGGAACTGGATCCGTTATCCGCTTTTTTCAGTCAACAATACAGTGCCCTTATCCTGCTGGGTGTCATCGTCGTCATCGTTGTCGCGCTGGTGCTGGTGGTGCGGATGAACCTGCTGACTCGCTCCGATCAGGAGGTACAAAAAAAGCGCCTGGATACACTCTGGCGGGAATTGGGTGATGCGCGGGTGCAACCGCCTGACGGCGTCAAGGTTCCCCCCACGCTGGACAACCCCATCCTGACGGAGCAGTTTTTGCTCGAAAAAGACGCCTGCGAAAAAATCTGGCCCCTGGTCTGGACCCTGCACGAAAAACTGGGTGTTTTCCTGCTCGCGGTTGAAAGCAATGAGCCTCCCGGCGAAACCCGGCTGTCATCACGGAACGCCGCCCTGGATGCGCGATCGAAGATCAATGAACTGCGCCCGTTTTACGACGAGGAAATTGACAGCCTGCTGACACGGCTGATTGATACCGAAATCAAGGCACACCTGGCGGGCTGCCAGTACCTGGACCATAAACCCGAGGATTTATCTGGCCCCGGCGACGATGACGGTGCGCGGCGAGCATTCCAGCAAAAATTTCGTCACCTGCATGATGCCGAAGCCCGGGAGTTATTGAGTCATCTGATTCATGTGATGCGACGGCGCCTTGTCCGTCGCCACGATTGAATCGTTCATCCGGCGATCGTCCGGATTGCGGGACGATGTCCGTAATGTCGGACAGTCTCGTTTTCTGCCTGTGAGGCTTGTACTTGCACGGTTACTGTTACTGCTATTCGACGTGTTCGTGGTTGCGGCTGTCCGGATCTCCGGACGGCGACTTGTGGCTGTCAGCGTGAATACCCCTAACTAAATGGTTTTAAACAAGTAATTAAGTTGGCACAAGAGCCGCATAGGTAGTTTCCCAGGTGCACTGTCTGCACGATGTTTGATTGCAGTCACAAGTTGCCTGATTCCAACAAAAACAATGACAGGAAGGAAGCCACCATGACGATCCGAGCCCCGCTCGCGATCTTGGCTGGGACGTGTGTCGCGCTCAGTCTGACCGCCTGCAACGATAGCAACAATAACGACGACCCTACGCTGAATCAGCGTCCCGATTTTGTCATGGGAGCGATTCAGGCCCGCCAGCACCCCGTTGATGCCAACGATCTACTGACCGGTGGCTCAGGCGCCACAGGATTGGCCAGTGGGACTCCGCCGGCGTTTGCCGATGCCCTCAACCCGACGGTGGATGAACTGCGGACACTGGCCATTTACAACAATTACCGAGCCCTGGTGGATACCTCTGCGGGCGGGGGATACGGCACGTTGTTTGGTCCGCAAGTGGGCGCCGCTGACGCCGAAGGTCGCATTGGGGGAGGCGAGTTCCTGGCCTTTATCGATGGTGGTTCGGTGCCGTTATCGGTGATGGTTCAGATCCCGGACACCTTTGATCCTCAGTTCGCCTGCATGGTCACCGCACCATCGTCCGGCTCCCGCGGTATATACGGCGCCATTGGCACCGCCGGTGAATGGGGCCTGAAAAAAGGCTGTGCAGTGGTCTACACCGACAAAGGCACCGGTACCGGGTCACACAATCTGGCCACCAATACCGCGCAAACGCTTGCCGGCCAGCTCAGTAACGACGAGAGTGTGGCGACTCAGTTCCGGGCGGATCTTACGACGGCTGAACGCACCGAATTCAACAATCTGTACCCGGACCGTCTGGCGTTCAAGCATGCGCATTCCCAAGCCAACCCGGAAGCGGATTGGGGTTTGCACGTGTTGCGATCCATTGAATTTGGTTTGTACATTCTCAATGAGCAATTCGGCACTGCGTCGGATCGGGGCCGGATCATCACCCTGGTGCCGGAGAACACGTTGGTCATCGCCTCCAGCGTATCAAACGGTGGCGGCGCGTCGATTCGCGCTGCGGAACAGGATACCCGCGGACTGATCGATGGGGTTGCGGTGTCGGAACCGAACGTCAATCCGGTGGTGGACACCGGCTTTACCATCCGCCAGGGCGCGGGTCCGGTCATCACCGAGCACAGCCGCAGTCTGTTTGATTACACCACTGCGCTGGCGGTGTATCAGGGCTGCGCCAATCGGGCACCCTCGGTGCGCGACGATGCCCCGTTCAACAGTATCCTCAACAACGTCACCATCAATGAAAACGCCTGTAGCAGCCTTGCGGCCCAGGGCCTGGTGACCGGGGCCGATCTGGATGCCCGGGCCGCGGATGCCCTTCGCATTCTGGAGCAGGAGGTGGGGATCCAGCCGGAACAGAATTTGTTGGCGCCCAGCCACTTCGGCTTGGCGGTGGCTCAGAGCATATCCATGACCTACGCCAATGCCTATGGGCGCTTCGGTGTGGACGCGCGAGTCTGCGATCTAAGTCTGGCGGCCAGTGGCGCGGGAGGCGCAGTGGTGCCCTTGCCTGCGACCCAGGAAGCCGCTCTGTTTGCCACCAGCAACGGTATTCCCCCAACGGGAGGCGTCAGCCTGATTTATGACAACGCCGCGGGAGGTGTTCCGACCGATCTTAAAGTCAGCACCTCGGCCGGCAGCGGCTTGCAGGATTACGGGCTTGATGCGTTGCTGTGCCTGCGGTCACTGGCGTTGGGGCAGGACGCGGCCAGCGGTGACGATCTGATTGGCGTCGCCGCGACCCAGTCAGACCGAATTGCGGACGGCATTGAGGCAATTCGGGCCACCGGCGATCTGGGCGGTAAGCCAGCTATCATTGTGACAGGACGCGCCGATGCCATCTTGCCGATCAACCATACTTCGCGTCCGTACTTCGGACTGAACCGGCGGGTCGAGGGTGCCGACAGTGGCTTGCGATACTATGAAGTTCTGAACGCTCACCATCTCGACGTTCTGAATGGTCTGGGGGGCTTTAACGAACGATATATACCGCTGCATCGCTACTATTTTCAGGCACTTGACCTGATGTATGGGCACTTGACCGAGCAAACCCCCTTGCCGCCCAGTCAAGTGATCCGCACCACGCCACGGGGTGCCGGTGCGCCTCCTCTCACCACGGCGCAGGTCCCGGACATTCCAGCCCTGCCGGATACCGCCGACCGGATAGAGTTTGCAGACAATCAGGTACGTATTCCGGACTAATCGAGCCGCCGCAGAACAACAGGATCAGGGCAGACCGTCCTGATCTTGCCGTTTGGAGGGCGGTTGCCCCGTTTCGGGTAACGGCCGGTGGGTGACTGTCGGTTATGGTAGTGTGACGAGCCACCGGGCAGGCGTCGGCGGTAACGCGCGAGGCCTGCCGTGTTTGCCCAAACCGACAGGCCCCTTATACTGCCTGCAACAGTCATCCATTGTGTCGGGTAACCATCGCAGAGTCAGACCCATGAAACATTCAACGCCAGACGGTAAGCGACCCACTATGCAGCCTTTCTTGATCAATCACCGCAGCGGTCTGACCCGGGATCTGATAGAGGCGCTGTTTCCGATGTTTGAGAAGGCCAGTGCCGGCGCCATCGCAGTGGACCAGGCGTCACGGATTACCTGGATCAACGCCAGCTACGCCGCGTTGCTTGGAATCAAGGATCCGGACTCGGTCATTGGCCAGCCCATTCAACCGGTGATCCCGCACACCCGTATGCCTGAGGTGGTGGCAACCGGCAACCCGCTGTTGCTGGATATCATGGAGCATGAAACCCAGCAGCTGGTGGTGACACGGTTGCCCTTTTTTGATGATCAGGGTGAGGTGATCGGAGCGGTTGCGTTCGTGTTGTACGACGACTTGCAGCCACTGACCCCACTGGTGAGTAAATACCGTCGCTTACATCAGGACCTGGCTGCGGCGCGCAAGGCGCTGGCCCGGCACGCTCGCGGTACTCGCTACAGCCTGGGCGATTTCGTGGGCGCGAGTCCGGCCGCACTGGAGGTAAAGCGGCAAGCCCGGTTGGCGGCGGGTCGAGACATGCCAGTATTGCTCTTGGGTGAGACGGGTACCGGTAAGGAGGTGCTGGCCCAGGCCATTCATTCCATCTCCGGCCGGGCGGACCGGCCGTTTGTCGGGGTTAACGTGGCTGCGGTACCCGAGAATCTGCTGGAAGCCGAATTTTTTGGTGTGGCACCTGGCGCCTACACCGGTGCGGATCGACGTACCCGCGATGGCAAATTCCAGCTGGCCAATGGCGGTACCCTGTTTCTCGACGAAGTCGGAGACATGCCGTTGACCCTGCAGGCCAAATTGCTCAGGGCATTGCAGGAGGGTGAAATTGAGCCCCTGGGCTCCAACAAAGTTCAGCAGGTGGATGTCCGGGTCATTGCCGCCACCAGTCGCAATCTCGAAGCCATGATGGCCGAAGGCAGTTTTCGGTCCGATCTATATTATCGGCTCAATGTCCTTGAAATCCCCATCCCGCCGTTGCGTGATCGCCTACAGGACCTGGGTATCCTCTGTGAAGCCATACTCGAGGCGGTGTGCGAGGGTCTGGATCTGCGCGGTGAAATCACCGACGCTGCGGTGGCCGCACTCAGTACCTATGACTGGCCAGGCAATATCCGGGAGCTTCGTAATGTACTGGAGCGCGCGCTGACCATGGGCGAGGACCTTGGCATTCTGGATGCGGATGCTATTTTCAAGGTTTTGCCCCGCAGTGGCAGCCGGTCCGTCTCGTCGTTGGCGCCCCGACAAGTGCGGCTTCTATCCCAGACCATGGCCGCGGCGGAAGCCCAGGCCATTGAGGATGCCTTGATAACGTGTCGGGGTAATCGCACGCGCGCGGCCAAGATGCTGGGCATTTCCCGGTCCGTTTTCTACGAAAAACTCGCCAAGATGTCCGGTTAACCGGACGCATGTCCGGGTATTAGTACAATCCCTTACGACCTATGTCTGAATGTGTCCGGATAACAGTACAAATTCGATTGCTTAAATAATAGAAAAAAATTCATCTTGTTGATAAATATAAAAAAAATATGTCTGGCACGGGGTCTGCATTGTCCAGATCGCAAGACGTCGGAACAACGCAGACAACAAGCCTGACGCAAGCGATCGGATTTATTAAACCTTTGAATAACAGCCTGATGTGGTTGAGTTCCCAGACATGCGGTACGTGGCATACAGCCCCGATAGGTGGCTTTCTCGAATACCGTGTAATGGGGTGATTTGCGGCCACAGTCGTGTCTTCAAGGGTCTGTTAATTCCACGTCGATTTGGTTTCCTGCGTTGCCGGACTAAACTCAGATCAGGCCTGTTATGTCACGGGTCGGTGGTCTGTATACAACAACAATACTTAGGGGACTTAACCAATGAAACTCGTCAAAACTCTCACCGGGATCGCGACCGCGGTTGCGCTTACCACAGGATCGGCAGTCGCCGAAGATTTACGCTGGAAAATGCCAGTTGCTTTTGCCACCAATTTGCCAGGCCTGGGCTCACCGGCAGCCTGGGTGGCGGATAACCTCACCACCGCCTCAGACGGCAGCATCGAGGTTCGGGTCTACGAGCCGGGCAAGCTGGTGCCACCGTTCGACATCCTGCAGTCCGTATCGGATGGCAAAGTGTCTGCTGGCTATACCTGGATTGGCTATGACCAGGGCAAGGTCCCAGCGGTTCCGTTGTTCGCGGCCGTGCCGTTTGGCATGAAGCCGTGGGCGTACATCGGTTGGTACTACTACGGTGGCGGTCACGAGATGCTGCAGGAAGTCTATGCCAACAAGGGCTACAAGGTTTATGCCCAGTTGTGCGGCATCATCGGCCCCGAAACTGCCGGTTGGTATGCCAACAAGATCGAAACCCTCGAAGACTACAAGGGCATGAAGATCCGTTTCGCCGGCCTCGGCGGCAAGGTACTTGAGCGGTTGGGTGCCTCGGTCACCATGATGCCAGGCGGAGAGCTTTATCAGGCACTGGAGAAGGGCACCATCGACGCCACGGAATTCTCCATGCCCGCCATCGATCAGATCCTCGGATTTGACCAGATCGTCAAATACAACCTCTTCCCCGGTTGGCACCAGCAGTTTACGGCCCAGTACATGCTGATCAACAAGGGCGAGTGGGACAGGGCTACCAAGGCACAAAAAGCGCTGGTTGAAGCCTCCTGTACGGCGGCTACCACTCGCGGTCTGGCGGAAGGCGAGTATAAAAACGGTGCCGTACTGGCGGGTTTCCAGGCCAGGGGTGTTCAAGCCGATCAGATCCCCATGGATGTGTTGCGTCAGCTGAAAGCGGTGACCGACGAAGTGCTTGAAGAAGAAGCCTCCAAGGACAAGGATTTCAAACGAGCCTATGAAAGCCAGCAGGCGTTCATGGAGTCTTACAAGGTCTGGGACAGCCGTGCCTACCTGCCAAGCGATCTGGGCGAAGCGGATAAATAAGCTCGCCGTACTGGCACCATCGCCGGTACACCAGTGACCTGTGCTGATGGTCCTTCGGGGCCATCAGCATTTTGTAATAATGGCTTGCCAGGCGAGGAGCACATCCATGGCGGTGTCTGATCAAAGTTCGTCGGAACATGGGCGTAGGTCCCTGCCCGACGCAGACGAATTAATTCATCATCACACTAAATTACCACAGACGAGGTTGAGCCAGCTTATCGACGGGCTGCTGTCCGCCATTGGCAAGGGCGCATCCTGGCTCTGGATGGTCGTGACCGGCATTATCATCTGGGCCGTTGTCGGCCGGTATGCCTTCGGCCAGGGTTCGGTGATGCTGGAGGAGCTGCAATGGCATTTGGCCGGGGCCGGCTGGCTGCTGGGCTTGGCCTATACCCTGGTGGTGGATGACCATGTCCGGGTTGACGTGATCCACGAGCGGCTCAGCCTCAGAAGCCAGGGCTGGGTCGAGCTGTTGGGTATTCTGCTACTGTTGCTGCCGTTCTTGGCCATCTGCATCTACGAAATGGTGCCCTACGCCATGCGCGCCTTTGAAGTTGGCGAAACCAGTCCGGCGCCCGCCGGCTTGTCCGACCGATGGGTGCTCAAGGCGGTACTGGCGCTGTCATTTATTATGCTGGCCCTGGCGGCGTTGTCCCGTCTGCTTAAGGTCACCGCACTGTTGTTTGGATTCCCGAAGCCGGTTATCCCCGACACTGACTCGAAAGGGAACGCTGCCTGATGGAACTTGAAACCCTCTTTGTAATTGGCATGTTTATGACCTTCGGGGCATTGCTGATAACCGGGTTCCCCGTGGCCTGGGTGCTTGGCGGTACTGCAGTGGTCTGGACGCTGGTGGGTGTTATCGCGGTTGAAAATTTCGGTGCCAGCCTCTGGTTTGACTACTCCTCATCCATGGGTCTTGCACCCGAACGGATCTGGGGCATTGTTAACAGCGACACCCTGGTGGCCCTGCCGATGTTCATTTTCATGGGCATCATGCTGGACCAATCCGGTGTCGCCGAGCGACTGATGAAAAGCATGGTGCAGCTGTTTGGTGCCGTCCGGGGCGGTCTGGCCGTCACGGTAATCGTCATTGGCGTGCTGCTGGCGGCCACCACGGGCATCATCGGCGCCTCCGTGGTGCTGCTGGGGATGTTGTCGCTGCCGGTGATGCTGGAAAACAAGTACGACAAAGGCTTCGCGGTCGGTACCGCGTGTGCCACGGGCACCCTCGGAATTCTGATTCCGCCCTCAATCATGCTGGTGTTGATGGCAGACCGGCTGGCTGTGCCAGAGGCCTCGGTGGGCGATCTGTTCATGGGTGCCTTCCTGCCGGGCCTGATGCTGGGCGCGATGTACGTCCTGTATGCCATTCTGCGGCCGTTGTTTCAGCCACACATTGCGCCGGTTCCGGAGGGGCTGGCGAAAGTGAGTCCCAGCGTGATCTGGGACGTTTTCAAGGCCGTGCTTCCCACAGCTGCGCTGATCCTGGGCGTGCTCGGCTCGATTTTCGCTGGTCTCGCGACGCCGACCGAGGCCTCCGGTGTGGGCGCTCTGGGTGCGCTGTTGCTGGCCCTACTGTCGGGCCGTCTGACGCTGGCGGTGATCAAGGACTCACTGTACCAGACCACCCGGACCTCGGCCTTTATCTTCGCGATTTTCCTCGGGGCGACGGCGTTCTCCGTGGTCCTGCGGGGGCTGGGCGGCGATCAGGTCATTGAGGGTGCCCTGTTGGGACTGCCCTTCGGCCCATACGGAGTCGTCCTGACTATCTTGCTGGCGGTGTTTTTCCTGGGTTTCTTCCTGGATTGGGTGGAAATCACCCTGATTATCCTGCCACTGGTGGCGCCAGTGGTGCAGCAACTTGGCTTTGACCTGGTGTGGTTTACGATTCTGTTTGCCATGTGCCTGCAAACGTCTTTCCTGACACCTCCGGTCGGTTTTGCGTTGTTCTACATCAAAGGTGTGGCGCCGCCCGAAATCAAGGTGACCGATATCTACCGGGGCGTTGTGCCATTCATCATTATTCAGCTGGTCGCACTTGTGACGGTGTTTCTGATACCAGAGATCGCAACCTGGCTGCCCAGCGTTGCGTATGACTGAGGAGACTAAATATCATGCGTCTTGAAAATCGCATTGCACTGATCACCGGCGCCGGCCGGGGCATTGGCCGGGCCATTGCCGAACGTTACGCCCGCGAGGGCGCTCTGGTGGCAGTCGCAGACCTGGACCGGGCCAGCGCCGATGACGCCGTGGCGGCTATCCAAGCCACCGGCGGCACGGCCATGGCTGTGGTCATGGATGTCACGGATGAACAGGCGGTGGAGGCCGGAGTGGCGTCCGTTGTGAACAACTGGGGAGGTCTCGATATTGCTCTGGCCAACGCCGGGGTCCAGCACATTGACCCGGTCCATAAGCTGGCCTACAGCGATTGGCGCAAGGTGCTCGACGTGCACCTGAACGGCGCCTTTCTGCTGACCCGTGCCGCGCTTGGTCAGATGTATCAACGCGGCGGGGGTAGTATGCTGTATATGGGCTCGGTCCACTCCATGGAAGCATCGCCTTTAAAGTCACCTTATGTAACGGCCAAGCATGGCCTGCTCGGCCTGTGCCGGGCGGTGGCAAAAGAGGGTGCGGAACACCGGGTGACGAGCAACATCATTTGTCCCGGTTTTGTCCGCACCCCGCTGGTGGAAAAGCAGATTCCAGAGCAGGCGCGGGAACTGGGCATTTCTGAAGACGCTGTGATCCGCGACGTGATGCTGAAACACACGGTTGATGGTGAATTTACGACACTCGACGATGTCGCAGAGCTGGCCGTCCACCTGGCCGCGTTTCCGTCGGCAGCACTGACCGGGCAGTCCGTCGTGGTCAGCCACGGCTGGCACATGCAATAGGAGTTTTCATGGACAACGCACAAAGCCAGGTGGTCTGGACACCCACAGAGACCACCCTGAAGCACTGCCAGATGGGACAGTATATGGCATGGCTGGAGCAGCAGGGTTATGGCTCATTTGCCGATTTCCACGCCCTTCATGCCTGGTCTGTCAGCGAGCTGGAGTTGTTCTGGCAGAGCATTTGGGACTATTGCCAACTGCGCTGCGATACCCCCGCCCAGCGTGTTCTGGGCAAGCGTGGCATGCCCGGTGCAGAGTGGTTTCCGGGTATGCGGCTTAATTTTGCGGCAAACCTGCTGCGATTGGCCGACGGCGAGCAGGCGGATCAGGAAGCCGTGGTCGCCCATTGTGAGACACGCCCGGTATTGCGGCGCAGCTACCGGCAGCTCAAGGCCGACGTCGGCGCGCTGGAATCCTTCTTGCGGGCGCAGGGCGTGGTGACCGGAGATCGTGTCGCCGGTGTGGTGACCAACGGTTACGAAGCCATGGTCGGCATGCTGGCGACGACGAGCCTGGGTGCGATCTGGAGTTCGGCATCACCGGATTTCGGCGTGGGCGCCATTCTGGACCGTTTTGGCCAGATCGAGCCGACGGCGTTGATCGTGGTGAATGGCTACGGCTACGGCGGCAAGGTGTTTGCGCGGCAGGATGAGTTTGCCGATCTGGTTGCGGGTCTGGACAGCCTGAAATGCGTGGTCAGCATCCAGCAGTTGCCGGCACAGCCGCCGCTCGCCGGGGCCAAGGTAACGACCTGGGAAGCCGCACTGGCTCAGGGTGACGGTGATCAACCGTCGTTCACCCCGCTGCCGCCGGACCACCCGGTGTACATCCTGTATTCCTCGGGCACCACCGGCAAACCCAAGTGCATTGTTCACGGCGCGGCGGGCCTGCTGGTCAACCACGCCAAAGAGCTGATGCTGCATGGTGATGTCGGCCCTGGCGATCGGTTTCTCTACTTCACCACCTGTGGCTGGATGATGTGGAACTGGCAGGCGTCTGCGCTGTTGACCGGCGCCACCGTGGTGACGGTCGACGGCTCACCGGGATACCCGGACCTGAGCAGTCTGTGGCAGCGGGTGGCCGATGAGCGGGTCACCCACTTTGGCACCAGCGCCCGATTCCTGGCGGGTTGCCGTAAGGCCGAGCTGGCGCCGGCAACGGACCTGGATCTGTCCCCTCTGCGGGTACTGTTCTCGACCGGTTCGCCGCTATTGCCGGAAGACTACGACTGGGTCTACCGCCAGGGAGCCCCGAAGGTCCTGCTCGGCTCCATTGCGGGCGGCACCGATATCTGTGGCTGCTTTGTGGGCTGTACGCCCCTGCTGCCGGTGCGCCGTGGTGAAATCCAGTGCCGGTTGCTGGGCGTGGATGCGGTTGCCTACAGCGAGGACGGCCATGCCCTGGACCACGGTCGTGGCGAGTTGGTGTGTCGCCAACCATTGCCGTCAATGCCGGTCGGTTTCTGGGATGACCCGGAGGGCACCCGTTACCACGAGGCCTATTTTGATACCTTCCCGGGGGTATGGGCCCACGGCGACTTCATTGAATTCACCGAACATGGCGGCGCCATCATCTATGGCCGGTCCGATGCCACGTTGAACCCCGGCGGCGTCCGTATTGGCACCGCGGAAATCTACCGTCAGGTCGAAACCGAAGCGGCCGTGAAGGACAGTCTGGTGGTAGGGCGTCAGATCGAAGGCGACGTTGAGGTGGTGTTGCTGGTCGTCCCTGCAAACGGCGACGACTTGAGCGACGACGTAATCAAACGTCTGAAAACCCGTATTCGTGAAGGGGCGAGTCCGCGGCATGTGCCGCGCCATATCGTGGCCGTAACCGATATTCCCTACACCCGAAGTGGCAAAAAAGTTGAACTCGCCGTGGCACGGCTGCTGAATGGCGCTGCCCGCAGCGATAACCGTGATGCGCTGGCCAACCCGGAAGCGCTCGACGCCATTCGCGACCGGTTGGCGGAGACGGGCTTGTTGCCGGCCAGCCAATGACGGAAGGGGGTGGCATAACCAATCCCGCAGACTTTTTGCCACCCGCTGATCTCCTCCCGCCAACCTCGGGGCCGGCGGTCATGGAGGTGCCGTTCGCCCGCTCGGTTGAGGGCCGCACAATTGGGCCGCCGACGTTTGTTTGGTGGTGGGATTCGTAACATTCCACGCTGATTAGACTAAAATCCTAATCAAAAGGATTCAAAAACTGGTATCTTTACAGCCTTCTCATAAGTTCGTAATCAGTCTTTGCTTTACTCTGATGTTCACAAGACGCCAGAGATTGCCCTGACCGTCCTGAACTGACACATTTGCCTGAGGACGAAAATGACCACATCAAAATCCAAAATTATTTACACCCTGACCGATGAGGCGCCGGCACTGGCGACCCGGTCACTCCTCCCTATTCTGGAAGCCTACGCTAAGCCGGCCGGTATTGAATTTGAAACCAGTGATATCTCGCTGGCGGCGCGCATTCTGGCGACTTTCCCGGAATACCTGGACGAGAATCAGCGGGTTCCCGATTCATTGGCAGAGCTGGGTGAATACACCAAGAACCCTGAAGCCAACATCATTAAGTTGCCAAACATCAGCGCCTCGATTCCTCAATTGCGGGCCGCGATCAAAGAATTGCAGTCCCAGGGCTATAACGTTCCTGACTATAAGGAAAGCCCGGAGACCGACAAAGAAAAAGACGCCAAGGACCGATACGCCAAAACCTTGGGCAGTGCGGTTAACCCGGTATTGCGCGAAGGCAACTCCGATCGCAGGGCGCCGGCCGCGGTCAAAGCGTTTGCGCGCAAGTACCCACATTCCATGGGTGAGTGGAGCCCCGCATCGCGTACCCACGTTGCCCACATGAAGGGCGGGGATTTCTACTCCAGTGAGCAGTCCATCACGTTGGACAAAGCCACCAACGCCCGTATCGTTTTTGAAAACACCAAGGGCCAGCAAACGGTTCTGAAATCAGAGCTGCCACTGCAGGAAGGCGAAGTACTCGACGGCATGTTTATGAGCTGCAAGGCTCTGCGGAAGTTCTTTGAAGACGCCCTGGAAGATTGTCAGAACACCGGTGTGATGTTCTCGCTGCACGTCAAAGCCACCATGATGAAGATCTCACACCCCATCGTGTTTGGTCATGCAGTGAAGATCTTCTACAAAGAGCTGTTTGACAAGTACGGTGAGCTGTTCGATGAACTCGGGGTCAATGCCAACAACGGCCTCTCCAGTGTCATGGAGAAAATCAAGGCATTGCCGGAATCGAAACAGGAAGAAATTCAGGAAGACCTGCATGCCTGTTACGAACACCGCCCCGAAATGGCGATGGTGGATTCGGTGAAAGGCATCACCAACCTGCACGTACCCAGCGATGTGATCGTGGATGCCTCGATGCCGGCGATGATCCGCAACTCCGGTAAAATGTGGGCGCGTGATGGCAAGTTAAAAGACACCAAAGCGGTTATGCCGGAGAGCACGTACGCCACCATTTACCAGGAAGTCATCAACTTCTGCAAAACCCACGGTGCGTTTGATCCCACCACGATGGGAACCGTCCCGAACGTCGGTCTGATGGCACAGAAAGCCGAAGAGTATGGCTCTCACGACAAGACCTTTGAAATTCCGGAAGACGGCATCGTCCGCATTCTCGACGCAGACGGCCGCACCCTGACCGAGCACAAGGTGGAGAAAGGCGATATCTGGCGCGCGTGCCAGACCAAGGATCTGCCGATTCGCGACTGGGTCAAGCTGGCGGTCAACCGTGCGCGTGCATCGGGTATGCCCGCGCTGTTCTGGCTGGATGACGAACGCGCCCACGATGCCGAACTGATCAAGAAAGTACAGATGTACCTCAAGGACCACGACACCGAGGGCCTGGAAATCCTGATCAAGTCCCCGGTTCGCGCGATCCGTTGGACCATGGAGCGCTTGATTCGCGGTTTGGATACCATCTCCGTCACCGGCAATGTGCTGCGGGATTACCTCACCGATCTGTTCCCGATTCTGGAGCTTGGCACCAGTGCCAAAATGCTTTCCGTGGTACCGTTGCTGAACGGTGGCGGCCTGTATGAAACCGGTGCGGGCGGTTCTGCTCCGAAACACGTACAGCAGCTGTTGCAGGAAAACCACCTGCGCTGGGACTCCCTCGGCGAGTTCCTGGCCATTGCGGTATCGCTGGAAGAGCTGGGTGAGAAACAGGGTAATTTGCGCGCCCGACTGCTGGGACAGACTCTGGATAACGCGACCGGCCGTCTGCTGGAAAATAACCAATCGCCTTCGCGGGTGACCGGTGAGCTGGACAACCGAGGCAGTCACTTCCATCTTGCGCGCTATTGGGCGGAAGAGTTGGCTCACCAGGACGAAGACCAGGACCTGAAGGCCTTCTTCGGCAAGTTGTCGGAGGAGCTGGAGAGCCACAAGGACCAGGTCCTGGAAGAGCTGAGCGTGATTCAGGGCAGCCCTGCGGACATTGGTGGCTACTATCACCCCGCATCGGAAAAGGTCTGTGAAGTGATGCAGCCGAGCAAAACGCTGAACAGAATTTTGGCGGAAGCTCGCGCTCAGGTGAAGTAACAGGCTTCTTCACCTGAGCCCAAAACCCGGGTGGCAGTCATGCCCTCCGGGTTTTTTTGTGGGTTAGTTATGGCTGCTGCACGTCGGCGAATTGCCCTCGCGTCAGGTTGGCCAAGGCTCCCGGAGCCAGTTCGATCTCCAGTCCCCGGCGACCGGCGCTGACAAACACCGTGTCAAACGATTGGGCAGTCACGTCGATGACAGTCGTGAGTGGTTTCTTTTGCCCCAGTGGGCTGATCCCGCCCAATACATATCCGGATGAGCGCTGAACGGCAGCCTTTTCCGCCATAACCGCCTTCTTGCCCCCGACGGCCTTGGCGATGAGCTTCATGCTTAACATGGCCGACACCGGCAACACCGCCACGACCAGGGAGCTACCGTCCACCGACACCACCAGCGTTTTGAATACCTGCCGGGGATCCAGGTTCAGTTTTTCAGCCGCCTCCAGGCCATAAGATTCGCTGGCGACATCGTGCTGGTATTCGTGGACGGTGTGGGCAATTTGGGCCTTTTTTGCGGCGTTGATAGCGGGCGTCATGGATAGGCGACTCGTTGTGTGGGACCGGTAATAGGATAGTACGATAACGCCAGTGCCGGAATCGACCGCCGGCCAGCCTGTGGTTGCGCTTTACGCTCGACTAACGCCCTTTTGCTGGCTATGGTTCTGTTAGGAAATGACGTCACTTCACTGTTGCAGCCCCCCCCGCGCCCTGCATCGGCAACAACTTATGTGCTCAGAGAATACAATGGATGGATAAGAGTAAAGATCGCTCGCCACTGAAAAGATCAATGTGGATTGTCCTGGCCTACCTGATTGCCGGCGTCATCTGGATCACTTTCTCCGACGCAATGGTTAAAGCCTGGTTTACCGACCCGGACTTACTCACTCGTGTGCAAACCTATAAAGGGCTGGCCTTCGTGGTCGCCACCGCAGTGGTGTTGCTGTTTGTGTTGTTGCCCCAGTTCAGACAGGAACAGAAGCGCTCCTTGAATCACCAGCATCAGCGCGAGGAAATTCGCCTCCTCAGCCAGTTCCAGCAAAACGTTATTGATAACGCCAGTGTCTGGATCAACGTGCTCGACCCGCAGGCGCATGTGCTGTTGTGGAACAAGGCGGCTGAAAAAATCAGCGGTTATCCGAGTCATGAAGTGATTGGCGGCGACGATATATGGGCCTGGCTATACCCCGATGAGTCCTATCGCGCCGAAATCACTGCGCTGGCGGGCGCCATTCTGACGGACAATCAGGAGGTGGAGGACTATGAAACCCGCATCGTCACCCGTGAAGGCTTAACGCGAATTATATCCTGGAATTCGAGATGTATTTTTGACGCAGAGGGGGTGCTGGTGGGGTCCATTGCCATTGGCATGGATGTGACCGACAAGCATGAAGCCCAGTCCGGGCTAAAAGCCCGCGAGCGTCAACTGACCACGTTGATGGATAATCTGCCAGGTATGGCCTATCGCTGCCTGTATGATGAGTTCTGGACCATGAAATTCATCTCCAGTGGGTGCCTTGAGTTAACGGGGTACGAGCCGAAAGAGCTGCTCGACAATCGGGACAAAGCCTTTGTCGACTTGATTTTCAGCGAGGACAACGCTGAGGTGATTCGGGCGGTAGAAGAGGCGATTGCGGGTGCGGAATCGTTTTCACTGGAGTATCGCTTGATCCGCAAGGACGGCCGGCTGGTATGGGTTTGGGAGCGGGGCCGGGCCGTCGAAGACAATGGCGAACTGGTGCTGGAAGGCATCATCCTTGATATGTCGGAACGCAAGGCGCTGGAACAGGAGCTATCCCGGCTGGCCACCCACGACACCTTGACCGGACTTTACAACCGCCGGGAGATGACGCGCCTGCTGCAGGAAGAAGTGAGCCGATCGGCTCGTTACCACCGACACCTTGCTCTGCTGTGGATCGATATTGACCATTTTAAAGCGGTCAATGATGACTACGGTCATGCGGTGGGTGATCAGGTGCTGACAGACATCTGTAAGCGGTTGGCCAGCAGCATCAGAAGTGTCGATGCGATTGGCCGCTACGGCGGCGAGGAGTTCGTTGTATTGTTGCCGGAAATGGAGTTGCCGGAGGCGCTGGAGACCGCTGAGCGGTTGCGGGCCCTGGTGGCGCAACAAACCATTGTCTTAGGGGGCGACACCACACTGTCGTTAACGATCAGTGTCGGCGTGGCGGTGTTCCCCGATCACGGAGACAATGCGGATGCGCTGTGCCATGCCGCGGACCAGGCCATGTATGACGCCAAAAAGGCGGGTCGCAATCAGGTTCGCGGAGCCCAGTCGGCGGGCGTCAGGCAATAGAAACGCGTCAGGCACTCGTACAGCTCAGGCTCCTCATCCCGCAAAAGCTGACCCCTGAGGAAAAAGGCCTCGGTGACGACGGCAAAAAACTCCGCCGGATTCTGGGCGCCATAGGGATCAATCACACCGTCACTGCTGTGGCGAAGTCTCAGGCGCTGCCAGGCGTCGGTGAAGACCGCTTGCCAGTGTGCGGCAGCTTGCCCGGACGACAGCGGTGGGGCACCATCAGCGGCGCCATCGACCTGATCGAGCTGATGGGCGAATTCATGCAGCGCCACATTGGAGGCGCTGGTGGGATCGGCGGCTTCCTGGCTCAGGGTCTCCCAGGCGAGGATCACACGACCCTGTTGCCAGGATTCGCCGAGCCGGCTTTGTTCGGTTGTACCGGCGATCGGCCCGTCCCGTACGTCAACCAGGGCACGGTAGGCGCCGGGGTATACCAGAATGGCTTGCAGGCTGCTGTAATAGTCCATCGACAACCGGTTGATCAGCAGGGCCGCGTGCGCGGCGATCAGCAATTTCATCGGTTCGGTGACGGTCAGTCCGGCACACCCATAAAATTTGACTTCGTCCAGGATCAGCATCGTATGCTGGTGCAACTGCTGACGCTCTTGTTCGGGCAGTCTGCCATACAGCGCCATGCTATCGTCCAGCTTCTGACGCCAATGCTCCGGAAACGACCGGCGGCTGATGCGACGACGGCGCCAGCGACGGTGAAGGAAGAGTGTGTAAACGGCCAATCCCAGAATCGCCAGAACGGTCAGTCCATAACCAAGCATACGGTGGTACTCTCCGTTATGAATACGCCATCATGAATGCGCCAGCATGGGCACTCCCGGTATGGGAGGCTTCGTGGTGGTGCGCTTGAACGGTGGTGCGCGTCAGTCGAGCGTGCGCCAAAGGTGGCTTGCGACGCTGGCGGCATGCTCTGACCGTGCGACAGGCCCTATTGAGGCAATGACGGTCGTTGCCCCGGGTTGCAGCCAATGTAACATCGATGACCCGCTAGAATAATAGGCACACAACCATAACAATGGCAGAACCAAGGTGTACTTGATGAATCGAATTGCCCGTCGGGCTCTGAATACCTGCGCAGTAGCCACTGACCTGGCGCCGATCACCTACCGGGATGTGGCGGGCGAAAACCCCGGCGCGGTGGGTGTAAGCGAGGACTCCGTTAACGCGATCTGGCACAGCGTTGAACGTCTCTACCAGACCGGGACCCATCCGGGCATTCAGCTGTCGGTGCGTCACCGGGGCGAGCAGGTACTGCATCGGGCACTGGGCCACGCCGCGGGCAATGGGCCCAAAGACGATAAAAATGCCAGGCAAGTGCGGATGACCACGGACACCCCCATTTGCTACTTTTCCGCGTCCAAGGCGGTGACTGCGTTGTTGATCCATATCCTCGCCGAGCAGGGCCGGATCAACCTGCTGGACCCGGTGTCCTATTATTGCCCGGAATTTGCCCAGTCCGGAAAGCGCACCATTACCATCCATCAGATTCTGTCCCACCGTGGCGGCATCCCCGCCATTCCCAGAGAGACCCCGATTGACGTCCTGTGGCACAAAGATGAAATTTGGCGGTTATTGTGCGAGGCGCAGCCGGTTGAAGTGGACGGCGCGAAAGTGGCCTATCACGCCATTACCGGGGGATATGTGTTGCAGCGTGTGCTGGAGCGCGTGACCGGTGAGCCGATCGAAACCTTTCTGGACGATCACATTCGTAAGCCCATGGGCATGCGTTGGTTCACCTACGGCATTGACCCCGCACACGTGAATGACTTGGCCCTGACCTATGCCACCGGCCCAACGCCGAGATTTCCGGTGTCCTGGGTCGTGAACCGTGCGCTGGGCGGGGACATCAATACTGTGGAACGGGTCGTGAATGATCCGCGGTTCCAGGAGGCCGTGATTCCTGCGGGCAACCTGTGTGGCACTGCCGAGGAAATGGGCCGGTTTTACCAGATGATGCTGAACGGCGGCACCTGGCAGGGCAAGCGCATCTGTGATCCGATGACCGTGCGGCGGGCGATTCAGCAATATGGTTCGCTGCAGATTGATCGCACCATGATGATACCGATGCGCTTCAGTGCCGGCTTGATGCTCGGCGGCAATCCGGTCGGGTTGTGGGGGCAACAGAGCCGCCACGCATTCGGCCACGTCGGCTTGATCAATAAACTCTGCTGGGCGGATTCCGCCCGGGATATATCGGTCAGCCTGCTGAACACCGGCCTGCCCATTGTGGCGCACCACTTGCCCGCGTTGGTGCGGTTTGTTTACACCGTGTGCCAAGAGTTTCCGCTGATACCGGAAAGCCAGCGCCCGTTGATGGCGGCGGAATCAGACGGTGCGCAACTGCGCTTCTAGGATGCCCAGCACGGACGACAAAATATCGCGGAAGTCGGTGAGCGTCTGAGTGCGCTGGATGACATCTTCGCGGTAGTCATCCAGTCGCTCCAGTTTTGGCACCACTCGACGAATGCCTTCAGTGATGACTTCGTACGGGTAGTGATGGTCCATGATGCTGAGTTTGTTGAGTTCAGCCACCTCCTGACTGAAGATGCTGATGATGTCGTAAATCATGTCCTTGTGCGCAATGCTACCGGCCTCCCAGTATGCGTCATCAAGTAATTCAAGCAGGGAAAGGTATTCCCGTAGCGTATCGGCAACTGAGGTTTGGTTCATGGCTATCTGCTCCGACGAGTCGTATTTCGGGACCGGTTGCAGGAACTATAGCAGGGCTTGCAACGTGAGGTCGCCGCTGCCCTCTGCGATAAGATGAATATCTATTCACATTTATTGCGCTTTGTTAGACAGTTGTGCAGAATATCGAAGATCGAAACCGGGCGACAAGGCTGTCCCGGCTCAGACACGCCACCTCAACGGATGAGAATTGTATGGAAACACCTCTCGATACCCGGCCGTCCGCCGCCCGCCCCGTTCACCTTGACCAGCATGACAGCGTCCGTACCCATGTTTGCCGTCGGTTAAGTGACGAAGTGGAGCGCCTGGAGCGCCGTATTGAGACCCTTCGACTGATCCAGGCCCCGCACACCGCCATTATTATTACCACCTACGAGCGCATGATCGATCGTAAGAAAGGCTTCATGAAAAACTGGGGCATGGCCGGCAACGGATCCAACTGAGCTGTCTCAGGCCCGGTCTCCAATCACCACGGTCTGGTAGCTGTCGGTAGCGCTCTCGAGATTGGCGCAATAATCAGGATTAGCGACCGTTGCGTCGGGATCAGCAGGATCTTCCGGGATTTCATCGAGTCTGGGTGGCTGATTGTGGGATAAGTACAGGACCAGAGTCTGGGCGGCGTAGTCCAGTTCAACCCGTGCGCAGTCGACCGTTCCGCCGGCAAACTCGAAATCCGGGCCACCCGCTTCATTGCGGTTGCCGATCGCCGTGCCATCAATGATCAGAAAGTCCGTGCTGGCATTGGCAAACTCCTGGGTCAGTCCCAACTCCCGCTCACCTTCGATGACGAGTGTTGCGAGCGCCCGCACCGGCGCGTTATAACCGAATTCACTGAAATCCCTGGACGTAAACTCCGAGCCATAGGTGGCGCTGGGTGAGGTCGTCGAGGTCTCCCCGTCACTCACGCCTCGGTACTGAATCACGCGGATGACGTTGTCGGCTTTGTCAGGGGTGTAACTCCACTTAAGAATCGGATAGTGCCAGACCGCGTCCGCCGAGGGTGCCTCCGTCACAATCGCCGACTGGTCGGTGAACCGGATGCTAACGTTATTGGTGGTGGTGTTGAATTCACCAGGCTTGCTTTGGTCAATCAAGCGGCTGATTTCCGAGCGGCCCTGATTGAAGTTGGTAACGGCGTTTTCACCGATGACCTGATGCATCAGGTCCAGTGGGTTGCGAACGCGGATGTACCGGGTTGGGTCTTCGTCGGATGGCGTTGCAACAATGAACTCGCCACTTTGCTGCCGTAGCGCGGCCGCTAACTCAAAGGCCCGGTCGGGCTGGCCCGGCGCCGGTTCGACCCCACGGTAAAAGTCCCACAGCAGGGTTTGCTCCAGTGGTTCGGTGATGTCAAACGTGGAAAACACCAGGTCGACGTTGGTGGCAGGGTTGAAGGCGCTGTCGTTGCTGTCGTTGCCACAACCGGCTAGCGCGAGGAACGCCAAAGAAAAAATTGCCAAACTGTGATGGTGGTTCATTTCAAACGTCCCTGAGATGCGAACAATAGGATAACGCGCTAAAGTAAGGCGCGACGGAGCGAGGCGAAACCCAAAATAATAATGCTCCGGCCTGACGAGACACGACAATAACCAATAATTCAGGCACCTGCCCGCGTGGAGATCACATTTTGCAGCAACAGGAACGACGATTCAGCCTGTTCTGGCTGATCGTGGCCAACATCGTGCTGGCTGGTTTGAGTCTGAATGCTTCGGCGGTGGTCGGTAAAGACCGCTGTGAGGACTCCGTCGTCGTCATCAGTCCAAATGTCAGTTCCTACGATCTTGCTTCCTGCGTATGGTATCTGGAAGACCCGAAGAATGAGCTGACCCTTGAGGATATTCGCGACGAAGAGCGCCACCCTTTCACCCGGCATCAGGGCGGCATGCTCAATTTCGGCTACACCGATTCGTCCTATTGGACGCGCTTCGACCTTCATTCTGACAATACCCACACCGGCACCGACTGGATTCTGGAGTTAACCCTGCCGCTGGTGGATCAGGTTGAGTTGTATGTGCTTCGGGATGGCCAGTTGATTGACCAGCGTCAGGCCGGTTATGAAGACAACTGGCAGCAGCGTGATCTGGCGTTGCCGAACCCCACCTTCAAGGTGCAGCTCTCCCCCGACCAGGAAACCCGGATTTACTTGCGGGTCAATACGCTCAACACCTTCCGGCTGCCCCTGACGCTCTGGAATCCGGATCGCTACATTGAAAAGGTCTCGGTAGATGAGGCCGTGCGTGGCATATTGCTGGGCAGCATTCTCGCGATACTGGCCTACAACCTGTTCGTTGCCGTGTCGGTGCGTGAACGCAGTAACGTGTACTACGTGCTGTACCTGGTATCGGCAACGGTCATGATCGGCACCGAGCAGGTTCATGGTATTCAGCTTTTGGATGAGCGTCCGGCTTTCCTTCACAAACAGTACCTTCATTATCAGATCCTGATGAGTTGGTTCTGGGGCTTGCTGATGGCGCGGTCGCTGCTGGAAACCAAAGAAAAATCCGCCGATCTCGATCAGATTATCCGGTTGTGCCTTTACTCGGTCGTGCTGACGTTTGTGCTCAGCCTGTTCATTCCCTACCACATTGCGATGGAGTGGATCGTGTTGGGGTCGATCATGTTGTGTTCCATCATGATCGTGGTGAGCTATCTGGCCTGGACCTATTACAACCCTGCCGCCCGTGCCTATTTCTTTGCTTGGACCGCCGCCTTGAGCGGTTTCGGGCTCTATGCCCTTACCGTTATCGGCTATTTGCCGCTGAATGTGTTCACCACCTACGCCCCGCAGATCGGGCTGACGGCGCAAATCATTCTGTTCTCATTTGCCCTCGCGGATCGCATCAAGCAGGTGCAGGGCGAAGCCCTGAGCTGGAGCGAGCGAGCACTGGCCAACCTGAGGCGCTATCAGTCGCTGTTCGATAACGCCGTTGAGGGCGTGTTCCAAATGTCACTGCACCGCCGTTTTATTACCGCCAACCCGGCAATGGCGGCATTAATGGGGTACAGCAGCAACCGGGAGCTGGTGGATCAGCAACTGGACGTGCTGGACACCTGTTTCGCGGATGAACGGATGCGGCGCTGGGTGGTCGACCAGTTAGAGCACAAGGGCATTCTGAAAGGAATTGAGGCGCGCTACTACAACCATCAGGGCGAGGAATGCTGGGCCACCATCTCGCTCCATACCGTGTACGATTCCGACGGTGCCCCACTCCACCTTGAGGGCACCTGCATTGACGCCACCGAGCGGCATCAGCGCCAGAAAATTGAAAAAGAACGTGAACATGAGCGCATGGAAAAGGATCTGGCCCGCAACGCCGCCCAGGCCAAGAGTCAGTTTCTGGCTAATATGAGCCATGAGATTCGTACGCCGTTGGCCGCCATCATCGGCTATGGTGAGGCCCTGTTGGACCGTGATCTGACGCCGGATGAAAAGCGCAGCAGCGCCGAAACGGTGGTGCGCAGCGGGCGCCATTTGCTCGACCTGGTGAACGATATCCTCGATCATTCAAAAATCGATGCCAACAAGCTGGATGTCGATGTGGTCTCCGTCAATTTGCCGGAACTGCTGGACGAAGTGAGGGCATTTTTTGTGCCCCGCGCCCGGGAGAAGGGATTAGGATTCAGCATCGTCTGCGATTTTCCGTTGCCGGAAAAAATCCTCACCGATCCTACACGGTTTCGGCAAATCATCATTAATTTGTGTGGAAATGCGCTTAAATTCACCGAAAACGGGTCAATTACCGTGACAATCCGTTGCGAGCGCAATGCCGAGCAGCTCATTGCCCGGGTGGTGGACACCGGCATCGGTATGAAGCCGGAACAGATTGGGCGGTTGTTTGACCCCTTTGCCCAGGGCAGCGCCGCCATTGCACGACAATACGGCGGGACCGGGCTCGGGTTGAGCATTTCCCGACGGCTTGCGGAACTGCTCGGCGGATCGATTGCGGTGAACAGCACCTACGGCGAGGGCAGCGAGTTTGAGGTCAGTATTGCCACAGGGCCCCTCACCGCGATTCATTTTTTACGGGACGCCTCAGAGTTGACTCAGCGCCGGCGCCAGCTTCCCATGGTGGTGGCACCTCGACTGCAGGGTCGAATCCTGTGTGCGGAAGACAATGAGGTGAACCGCAAACTGGTCTCTCTGCTGGTGGCCCGCACCGGTGCCGAACTGGCGCATGTCTCCGATGGTGCCGAAGCGTTGGACGCGGCCATCCACAATCGTTATGACCTGATCCTGATGGATATTCAGATGCCGGTAATGAACGGCCGGGATGCCACTGCGGCGCTTCGGGAAGCCGGCATCAACACGCCGGTCATCGCGTTGACGGCCAATGTGATGGCGGAGGATATCGATGATTACCGGATGGCCGGTTGTAACGAACATGTGGCCAAACCAATCGATAAGCAGCGATTCTATGAAGTTTTGGCGCGTTATCTGCCGGAAGACAACCGCGGTTCGCCCGCGGAGGTACGTCAGTTTCATGGCAGTGTGCTGGTCGCCGAAGACAATGACGATAATCGCCGTCAGGTTGAACGCATGCTGAGCCGCTACGGTTTGACGGTGACCTGCGTTGCCAATGGTGAGGCCGCCGTTAAGGCGGCGCTATCGGAGACCCATCACCTGATTCTGATGGACCGGCATATGCCGGGTATGGATGGGGTAGTGGCCACGCGCATGCTGCGGCAAACAGGATTCCGCCGTTCGATCATCGCGTTTACAGCTGGCGATCAGCAGGAAGTAGACGCGCTGAAGCACGCAGGGTGTGATGGCGTGCTGATCAAGCCCATCGATCAGGGCCATCTGGAGGCCTTGCTGGCGCGTGTATTGGCCACAGAGCCTGACGCTGCTCCGGAGCGGATTGACTTGCAGCCACTCACCGAGCAATTTTGCCGAAGCCTACGAGAGCGCCAACAACGCATGAATCTGGCCTTGGCGGCCGGCGACTACCCGCAACTGCGATCCGAAGCCCACCAGATCAAGGGCACCGCCGGCGCCATGGGCTATCCGGAAATGACGGAGCAGGCCGGCAATCTTGAAGCGTGTCTCAGGCTCGCCGAGCCAGACATCGCCAGCGTGAGGGCCCAGCTAACCTTATTAACCGAACAAATTGAACAGGCTTTGGCACCCATTGCCACCGAGTAGTCACAGCAATCCGTCCGGTGAATCACGCCGACACGATTGATGCATATCGTACCGTTTTAGCACAGGAAAACAGGCCAATGAGTGAGAACAATTACCGCCGCGAAAGCCAATCACTTAGCATGATGTACGGCACCTACGCCGACGTCTTGTTCGTGATGTTTCCGTTTCTGGTTATCTGCATGCAGCGACTGTGGGACGGCGAACTGGCTCAGGTGTTGCTACGACCTGATTTCAGCATTGCCGCCGCGATTCTGGCGGGACTGGCGATCGGTAAATTTGTTTTGGGGCTGGTGAGTGACAAAGACCTCGGGCGCTTCAAGGA
Organism: Marinobacter caseinilyticus; assembly: GCF_011074955.1. GTDB lineage: Bacteria > Pseudomonadota > Gammaproteobacteria > Pseudomonadales > Oleiphilaceae > Marinobacter > Marinobacter caseinilyticus. The sequence continues at coordinate 134,327 of NZ_WUQJ01000031.1, forward strand.
GCGCATTGTCTTCTTCATCGCCCTGACGCTGTTTGTGGTGCTTGGGCCGGCCATTATTCTTATCCTGAGTATCGTTGGTGATCAGGAGGTGCCACAATTTGTGGCCTTTGTTCAGCCGATTCTGCTCATCGTCGCCATTTCACTCTACACGACCGCCATCACCATCAGTAACATGCTGGTCCAGGCCGGTGAGGAGGTCACGGTTACCCCGGACCACGATGCAAGCGCCCGCAGTGGCCAGGAGCTCACGCCTCAGCATGCACCGCTGGCCATTCCCAGTCGATCCAATGGTGGCCATGGTTTATGAATCAGCGCACAGTTCCAGTGGACAGCCAAAATCGGAGACAACGTGATGGATGATTTGAGAGTGCTGGTGGTAGAAGATGAACCCACCATGCGAGAGTTATTGCGAGACATGCTTTACAAAGCCGGTGCCACGCAGGTAACCGAGTGCGGCGATGCCGCCTGCGGCAAGGCCCAGTATGCGGCCGAACACTTCCACATAGTGATGCTGGACCTGGGGTTGCCGGACGGTAATGGCCACGATCTCATGGCGGACTTTAAAGCGGTCAATGCGCAACAGCACGTCGTATTGGTGACGGCGGACGACTCGATTGAAAGCATTCAGAAGGCCATCAGTGCCGGTGCCAACGGTTATGTGGTGAAACCCTACTCACTGGAAAAAATTCACGATGTGGTGAACAACTACGTGATGATGCACGGCACGGACATGCAAATGGTTAAAGGGCTGAACCGGCAGCATTAAACCCGTTCAGCCCCTTGTGGGTGTGCTCAGGCAACCTGGCGCGCTATCCATGAGTCATAACGGTTCGCCAGGGCTCTGACATAGCGGGCCTCGGCACCGTCGAGGTTGCCCAGCACGCCATTGAAGATCCAGCCCCGTTCATAGAGCCCGAGTACGCGCTGCTCATCGTCCAGATTGACGCGTTGATTCAGCTTTTGACAGATGGCGTCCAGCAGGGGCAGTTTTGCCGGGCGTTTGATCGGTCCGGTCCGTTGATGCGAGGGCTGGTTGGCGGCCCTTTGATTCGGTTGTCTTTTCATGACCTTCTCCTTACTGTCTGCGGGTGCAATAAAAAACCCCGGGCCTTTTAGCGCCGGGGCTGATCGCGGAGAAGCTGACCCGGTCGCTCTGTGGCTCCCGGGCACTGACCGAAAGCCGTTAGTTATCCACTACTCGTGCCGAAACACCCCGATGGGCAGATGGCGTCACGCAACCCATAACACCAGTGGTGCCTGGGCGAGTGTCGGCACAGTTGAGAATTTTCAGCATAGCTCTGGATTCCGGTAAAACGTGTGCATAAGAGACCATCGAATTCAATTCCGCCTCTGGGGCTTGGCCAGCCGCTCGATGCGCCCCGTCAGGCCTTTCTTCACCGGCTGTTTCGATGACTTAGTGTCAGGGTCAGTGTATCGCTTGGGTGTGGGTTTTCAAGTGGTCACTGTTACCTAGTCGGTCAATAGGCGGGCCATGGAGATGCCAGGCATTGGACCCGATCGGGTGGTAGGCCCGGATTGTGGCCCGGTTTCGGCAAACCCCTACAGACGGCCTTTCGACGAATGAATCATAATCCGTCCCGTCACGTGTTTTACGTTGTGCAAAGCACATCAATCTGCTTCGACAGCGATTGCTGTGTGGATCTCTCCTTTATAAGGCGCTTCCGGATTCGGTTGCGCTTTTTTTTTGCTCCCTGGAATATATCTCGGAAACTTCGTAGCGGCTAGCTCGTACAGCCAAAGTATCCTCAATCAGCGATAATTAGGCTACTAACTAATTTTGAGAGAGGTTAATTGACACCACATGTCTGAACACAACGGACCCCGTCAAAAGTTCCGCAATCACCTTTATATCGAGATATTTCTCGTAACAGTATTAATGGCTTATCTGGTGTTGGCGCAAAGCCAGGAAGTGGGCGCTGATTTCGCCTTTACCGCAGTCGGTGCCGGCCTGATGGTCGTGGTTACCTGCTGGACGCTGCAAACCCTGCGCGATGGTCTGGAATGGTTAGCCAATAAAGCCAGTGCAGCGTAATAACGGCTTGGGCTGTGCGCTTCTTGCCACCCGCCTCAGATAACCAGTGGATTGAGCGCCGGTTCAGCTTGAGACGTCTTGATCGGTCTGCTGCGAGGCGATGGTGACCCGGTGCCAGGTTTTTTGCAGTATCAGGGCGTCGTTGGCAGCGCGATGGATTGGCAGGCCCAGATCCCCGATCACTTGTTGGCGGGTCGAGGACCAGTGCTGAACCTCCGGTGCGGTCAGAAGTACGGAAATGGATTCCAGTTGAAACGTCGGGGTGGCGTTGGCCGCACGATAGAGCCGATGTAACCAGAAACTGTCGAACGTCCACGCATCGCAGAAGACCTGGCCTTCCAGCAATTCATTCAGTGCCTGAGCCACCTCACGCACTTCCGTTCCATCCCGCTCGAGCGTGGCACGCGCGATGCCATGAACCTGCTCGGCACTTTCCGACCAGTCCAGCCACAATACGTGGGGGCGAATCAGCCAGCTGTGTAGAGTGCCGTCGGGCATGCAAACCCCCACTTCAATCGGGTAACTGGCAATCAGGTCAAGGCTTGAGGCCTCAAAATCAATAAAGGCTGGGCTGGTCAGGGCTGTCATACCACACAGTTTTTGTCGGTTCGGTAATCGCAAAGTGTAACCGTCTCGTTCAAAGGACGCGAACCTATACTGTCACTGCACTGTTACAATATGTCCATTGGCTTAAAACCGAGCGTGGTTGTCTCGAACGAATGGCCGAATCCATGAACAGAAATAACGAGAGCTTTTGACCTGTATGTCAGACACAGTGGTGGTTATTTATTCGGGGGGCATGGACTCGTTTACCCTGCTTCATAAAGCGTTATCCGACGGCTTCAACGTGCATGCATTGTCGTTCAATTACGGCCAACGCCACGTGCGCGAACTGGATTGTGCCGCGGCGGTGTGCAAGGCGCTGGCAATCCCCCACAGGGTGATCGATATCACCGCCCTGCATGAAGTCATGGCAGGGTCATCCCTGACCGATGATATTGCCATCCCCGAAGGCCACTACGCCGAAGACAGCATGAAATCGACGGTGGTGCCGAATCGAAACATGATCCTGTTGTCCCTGGCGACGGGGTACGCGGTCACTGTCAAGGCCGCAGCGGTCTGGTACGGCGCCCACGGTGGCGACCACGCCATCTACCCTGACTGCCGCCCCGAGTTTGTCGAAAAAATGAACGCGGTCTGCCAGGTCGCCAACTACCAGCCGGTGCGAATAGAAGCGCCATACATCCGCGCAGACAAGACCCAGATTCTGGCCGACGGCGTCGCCATGGCGCTGGATTACAGTCAGACCTGGACGTGCTACAACGGTCGCGATAACGCTTGCGGTCGGTGCGGGTCCTGTGTCGAACGGCTGGAAGCTTTTGCGGCGCACGGTCTTGAAGATCCACTGATTTACGAAGGAGCCGGCTGACATGTACCGAGTCAAAGAGGCGTTTTATACGTTGCAGGGCGAGGGTGCGCAGGCCGGTCGTGCCGCGGTCTTTTGTCGGTTCAGCAAATGCAATCTATGGAATGGTCGGGAAGCGGACCGGGCCTCGGCAGTGTGTGACTTTTGTGACACCGATTTCGTCGGCACCGACGGCCAGAACGGCGGGGTATTTGCCACCGCCGCAGCCCTTGCGGACCACGTTGCCGCTCTTTGGCCAGACGCGCCTGGGCGGCCTTATGTGGTCTGCACCGGAGGCGAGCCGCTGTTGCAGCTGGATGAAGCGCTGGTGGACTCGTTTCACCAACGCGGGTTTGAAGTCGGCGTGGAAACCAACGGAACCCTGCCGGCACCCGACGGTATTGACTGGTTGTGTGTGAGCCCAAAAGCCAACGCCGAGGTGCTGATAACCCGTTGCGATGAACTCAAGCTGGTGTTTCCACAACGGCTGGCGCCGCCGGACGCCTTTGAGCACATTGAAGCCAAACATCGCTTTCTCTCCCCCATGGCTTCGCCCACGGTACCGGAGAACGGCAGTGACCCGCTCAAACAGAGTAATACCCAGAAAGCGACCCACTACTGCCTGGCGCACCCTCGCTGGCGCCTGACGTTGCAAATGCACAAATTGATTGGCATCGACTAGCGTCCTGGCTGCCTCATACTTTAATTAATGGCCACTCATTGCGCACACAGGAAGGCATCGGCCGATGGAGCATCCGGCGCCAGACCACAAGGCGTTGCGGTCGTCAGGCGTGGGCACCACGCGGTCGCGCAGGCGGCCCGGGTTCGAGGCTCACGCTGCTGAGGCGGTGATGGCGGTACTGACTGGGACTGGTGTCGGTCCAGCGTTTGAAGGCGCGGGTAAAGTTGGCGGCATCGGCGTAGCCCAGGGCTTCCGCAATCTGACCCAGGTTCGTGCCGGTACCCACCAGTAATTCCTGTGCCCGCTCGAGCCGAACCTGATCGACCAGGGTCTGGAAGTTGTGGTGTTCTTCTTGCAGCCGCCGCTTCAATGTGCGCTCGGACACAAACAGAGTGCTGGCGACGCGCGCGAGCTTCGGCGGGAATGGATGGCTGGCCTCGATCACCCGGCGTACGCGGGTGCCAAAGCCCGCATCGGCGGTCAGTGCCTGCAGCGCTTGCTCGCACTGGGCCCGTGATGACGCCGCCAGTTGCTCGTCACTGAAACGCAGGGTCGACGCCAGCTCCGAGGCCGGAACGACGATGGCGTCGTCATCCGCACCGTACTCAACCGGCACCGGGATCTGGTGTCGGAAGCGTTGAAAGTAACCCGGCTCGCGTCCGCGCCGTCTGACGTAAGCGCCGCTGACCGGAGTGCCCAGTAGTTGGGTGCCCATCACCACGCAACCGAACAGCGTGGCGTCCATCATAAATCCCTGGAGCGGACCGAGATCAATCCCACATCTGACCTGGAATACAACCCGGTCGGGCTCCTGCTGCCGGACAATGCTCAACTGAGGCGCACGTAAGGTCAGGAATCGCGTCATCAGATCCAGGGCCTCACCCAGCGTGCGGCTGCTCATCACAGCGTTTCCCAGTGCGCCGTGCAGCGGCAATTGCAGCTCGTTCGCCAACAGTATGCCCAGCCCAGGCTCACCGCTTTCGATCAGCGCGCGGGTGATGAACTCGCTGGCCTGGGAGCGTGCAATTCGGCGCTCAGTTGAATGCAGCCGATTCGGGTCGAGGCTAACCTGTTGCAGCAGTAAGCGATCGTCAACGCCGGTGGTGCGCAGTAGTTTGGCAAGTAAATACAGGTAGATGGCCGGTAGCCCCAAGTCCTGTTGCCGCGATGTCGAGGTACCCATGACCCTACCCTCGTTCCCGTTATTGTCGTCGTAAAATCGTCATCGTAAAACAGCAGTATGACGCGATAGGGCCAGGCGCCCCATGACCGCGCTGACAAGCATGCTGGGTGCAAAAGCCAATCGCTGCCAATCACCGGGAGGTATTCAGTGCAGTCGCGTGGTCCTTTCGGAGGCGTAATGGGCAGGAGCGGTTCAGAGCGCCATATCGATCACCACGGGGTCGTGGTCGGAGGCACGCCAGGGTAGATGCGTCGGCCCGGCGGCGTCCGGCTGCCAACGCTGGTAACCCAATGCGGCGGGCTCATCACTGTTGATGTGCCAGAGCCGGGCACCGATGATGCGTTGATTGACCGTGCCTTTGGCGAGGACGTAGTCCAGTGTGCCGGCGCGACCACGAAAGCGGTAGCTGTAGCTGGTGAGGCCCTGGCGCTGGCCCACAAGGTCGTGATAGCCGGCCCGCGCGAGATGCTGTAAGGGCGCTTCCCTGGCATAGCTGTTGAGATCTCCGGCGATCAGGGTGCCCAACGATCTGGCCGGCGTTGGTAAGCGCGTCAGCCACCGACTCAGGGCCCGGGCCTGCTCTAGCCGTGTCGAGGCATAACAACCCTGGCCATCGTTCTGGTCACGGTCGGCGGCCTGCGCCCCGCGACAGCTTTTGGATTTAAAATGGGCCGCTACGGCCCGCACGATATCCCCGCTTGCAGTCACTTTGAAGTCCTGCACGACGGGATGGCGGCCTGGTCCATCATACGGCTGTGCGAGCGCCGGTCGGGTAAGATCGGCGATTGCGAGCCGGCGGCTGTGGTACAGCATAGCGCTGCGAATAAGGCGACGATCCCGGACCGGACCTGTGCGGACCCACTGCCAGTCAGGTCCCAGAGCGGCGGCCAGCTGCGCCAATGCGCTGTCCGGGTGGTCGCCGTCGTTTTCAATTTCAGCCAGTATCAGCAAGTCGGCATCCAGAGCGGTCAATGCGGCCACCAATCGAGCGGTTTGGTGTTTCAGGGCGGTCTGGCTCTGGGCTCCTCTGGGGGTTGGAAAGCCGCCGCCGTTGCCATCGCCATTAAAATAATTTTCCACGTTCAGCGCGACCACCCTGACGGCGGACTCTGATGGGCGCGGCGGTGGCGGCGGACGCGGGTTGGCAGACTCAAAGCGGGGGCTGGAATCCGGCTGCAGGCGCCAGGCACCGAACCGGTAATCGAGAACGCCGGTTAGTTTGGATGCCCGGTCGCCGGTGCGAACGGTGCGGCTCATCGTGAGTGCCGGCAGTGGGTAGGGTATCGGGCTCGGGTATTTCTGGCCGCTGCCGTCATCCAGGATGATCCGCTGGCGTTCCTGCACCTGCGCGAGCGCTGCGGCCTCCAGGCCCGGGACCAGGCGTTGGGTGGGCACAAACTGGGTCTCAGTGGCCAGCGTCAGTTCGCCAAAGCGGTGCAGATTGTGGTGGTCAATCACGGTCAATGCCCGGGTGAAACGCACGCGCATGTTTTCGAAGCGTTCAGGAGGTTCGGCCGAAGGCCACGGCAGACTCAGGGGCTGGGCCGTAGGCATCGGCGCCGGGCCACAGTCGCGCAGGATTTTGACGTTGACCACCTCCGTCAGACCGTAATATTCCCGGACCCGCCCGGTGACCTCGACTTGATGGCCGGTGGCACCAGTGGGACGTGAGGTGTACACAAACAGGGCTTCGGAGGTGCTGGGATCGTCATCGGTTTCGCCATCCGCCTGTTGCAGATAGAAACCCTTGAAGCCTTGAGCCCGGGTATCCAGGGTGATGACGCCACGGACCGTGACCCAGGCTCCCTGTAGGGGGGACTCAGACCGGTTTCCCTGGATTTGGGAAATTGGCGTTACAGGGGTGTGGCAGTCGGCGGCAAGGACTGGCGGTACCGCCGCTATTGCCGTCATCACCATTATCAACAACGCCAGGGTATAGCGCATGGCACGCATAGGGGGCAACCTGAGAGCGGGGTCCGGTGGCCCGGACCATCGCGGTCAGCCTAACAGCTTTCCGCCAGCGCCTCACGCGAGGTCGTTCGAACGTTCAGCCAAGGTGCAAGCGCGTCCACGTTCACCAGCTCAAGTTGTTGCACCAGGGGGTCGGGGTCCGTGCAGTGAGGTCGAATACCGGCCAGGCTCAGCAAGTACCGCACCAGAGCGGCGCGGGTTTCCAGCTTGAGCCTTTGGTTGTCCATACCGTAATCACTGGCAATGATGGCCTGTTGATCCGTGCTCAAACGACGATCGGGGCGTAACTCTATGGTGACGTTGCGATTCCAGTCATCGTCCTGGTGGATCGTGTGACGGTTGCGTTCATTCAGGATGGTCGGGGTGCCTCGAAACCGGCTTAAGACAAAATCCCGATACTCACCATAGCGCTCACACCAGCCCCGGACATGCCAGCGCTGGCCACTGTAGACCAGCGTATGGGGCTCAATGATTCGCTGCATGCCCTGGGGCTGGCTCAGTGAGAAGTACTCCGCATCCAGGCGCTTGCCCTGGCGAGTAGCCGCCACCACGGCCCGGACCACCGACGGTTCCGCCAGACGGCGCGGCATTCGCAGAACGGTGCTGTTCGGCAGACCAATATTCAGGGTTTCAAAGGTCTGGCTCAGGGCATCGTTGCGGGCCAGCAAGTCAAGATATTCCTCGGAGTGGCCCTGGGTCACGACCGGTGCAAATTCGGGCGAGGGCACATAGCCCTTGAGATGCCGATCGTAGACCAGATTGTCGGGCGCCAGTTCACGGAGGTACGTGTTGATATCCTTGGACGCCTGTTGTCGTCCGATGCCAAACCCGTGACAGATGTGATTGGTGGTCAGCCGCCCTTCCCAGAGCGCGATGATCTCAATAAGTCGGTAGCGTAGTAGCAGGTCCCAGCGGATGGGCCATTCCGTTTTCTTCATGACGATGGGCTCTATTCATGTTGGCTGACGAAAATCTGAACAATCCTTGATCAGGAAGGCCATATTATCAGCTTTGCCGGGGCGTCGTGAGTTACGACCCATTAATGTAAAACAATGTTAAATAAATCGTCACAGAAGGCACGACCTGGCACCAGGCCGGTGTCTCGGCAAGTGCGTAATGGTGTCGGACGACCGGCGCTGCTTTAATGCGACGTTCGGCGTTTCGGCCATTGCCTGCTATGTTCGTGGGACGTCCAGAAATTTTCATCGGCCCGGTCTTGGAGTACGTCGGATGACCCGCATGGTCACCTCCCTGTCAGCGTTGTTGCTCAGTATTGTATTGCTGGTCAGCGGTAATGCCTTCCTGATGACGCTGCTCGGCATCAGGATGAGTATTGAATCCATCGATCCGGCCACCATTGGCTGGGTGCTGGTGTGTTACTCCATCGGTTTTGTGCTGGGTACTTTGTACGTTAACCGGGTGATTGAGCGGGTTGGTCACATTCGGGCTTTTGCGGTCTTTGCGGCGGTGGCTGCGGTGGCCGCCCTACTATACCCGCTGGCGGTGTCGGCGGTTTTCTGGGCATTTTTACGCGGGTTGTCCGGGTTCAGCATGGCCGGGGTGCTGGTGGTGATCGAAAGCTGGTTCAGCAGTCGGGCCACAAACGCAAACCGGGGCGCGCTGTTTGCGGTTTATCAGATCGTGTTTTTTCTGTCGGCAGCGGGCGGCCAGTTGATTGTCAACCTGGGTGATCCTGCCAGTTTCACCCCATTTACGCTGGCGGCCATTCTGCTGACATTGGCCCTGATTCCACTGTCATTGACCCGAATGGACGCGCCGCCTATCGATGCGGTCGAGCGCATGTCGTTTTTCACCCTGGTTCGAGAGTCTTCGTCAGGGGTTGCAGGGTCGCTGATTTGTGGCGTGCTGATCGGTTCGTTTTACGCCTTGGGTCCGGTGTACGCGACTCTGGTCGGGATGGACGTGTCAGAGGTATCTGTCTTCATGGCGACGGCGATTGTCGCCGCCATGCTGCTGGCCTGGCCCCTGGGCCAGGTGTGTGATCGCTTTAATCGCCGTAAGGTAATGTGCTGGGTCGCGTTGATTGCGGCTATTGCAGGTACTGCCGCCGCGCTGTTGGGGCCTGGCCAGCTATGGCTGTTGATGCTCGCTGTGGGTGTCTTTACGGGGATGTCGGCCACGCTCTACCCCATTGCCGTGGCGATTACCAATGACCGGATGGAGCACCATCGCATCGTTGCGGCCAGTGCGACCTTGTTGTTGAGCTATGGCATCGGCAGTGTGATCGGGCCGATCGTCATGGCCAAAGTGGTGAGTCTGGTGGGTCCCCAGGGGCTCTTTTTTGGCAACGCTGCGGTGCTGCTGGGTCTGGCGTTGTTCACGAGCTACAAGATCAAGACAACCTACGATGTGCCGGTGGCTGCGCAGGAGCATTTTGTGGCGGCGATGCCGCAGTCATCTACGGTGCTGGTGGAAATTGATCCGCGTAATGAGCATTTCCGAGTCTCACCCGAGATCGCGCCCGGATCCGGAGACGTGCCGTATCACGACGGGCTCCGGAGCACCGGTTAGGTCGTGGTTGGATACCCTGGGTCGGACGGTCACGGCTGGCCGTCCGACCGTAACCTTCTGTCTGGCTGCCGTCCCGGACGGGCAATTGGGATGGATGCCTTTCGGTATTCCCTGATATAGCTTGCACTTCCTTTTCTGTTTTCATTGTAATGATTAGCTTACTAGTATTAATCCTTCATCATGTTTTAAGCAAAAGAGAGTGTTTATGGAGCGCGAAGCCATGAGAGATCAGTTCCCGTTTGCCGTTGCTCGGGTAACGCGCCGCTGGCGAAAACTGCTCGATGAGCGCTTGAAGGACCTGGGTGTCACCCAGGCGCGCTGGACCACGATGGTCTACCTGCAGCGTGGTGGTGAAGGCCTCACGCAGCGTGAGCTGGCCAGTTTGATGGCCATCGAAAACCCTACCCTGGTGCGGTTGCTGGACAGCCTCGAAGAGCAAGGCCTGATTCAACGCCGCCCCTGTCAGAATGACCGCCGCGCGCGCAGGCTTCACCTGACCGAGTCGGGCGAATCGTTCATGGACGACCTCAATGATCGGGCCAAAAGCCTCCGGGACGAAATGCTCGAAGGCGTCAGTGAAGACGACATTGATGTTGCACTGAAGGTCTTTAATACAATCATGGTGAATGGCGACCGGTTGAAATAATCGGGTTGCCCTCATCAGGGGGGGGACCCTGTCTGACCATTCTCTAGAAGCCCTGCGCGCCCGCTACGGTGAACGCTGGCGCTGGTTTGCCGTAGCCACCGTCATGCTGGGGACGATGGCCACGGTGCTGAGCGCCACCATCGTTAACGTTGCCTTACCGGACATCATGACGGAATTTGGTATCCGCCAGGGTCAGGCGCACTGGCTGGCGACCGGCTTTATTGCCGCCATGACAACGACCATGCTGACCACGGGCTGGCTGCTGGACCATTTTGGCCTGCGAAAAACCTTGGCAACGGCGATGTTGTTGTTCAGTGCGGTGTCGATGGTGGGTGGTTTCAGTCCCACGCCGGAAACCCTGATTGCTGCCCGTGTGGCCCAAGGCGCATTTGCCGGCTTGATGCAGCCCATGGCCATGTATCTGGTGTTTCGCATCTTCCCCAAAGAGCGTCGGGGCCAGGCCATGGGCATTTACGGCATGGGTGTGATTCTGGCGCCTGCATTGGGGCCGGTGTTGGGCGGCGTGCTGGTGGACCAGCTGGATTGGCGTTTCGTCATGTTCGCGCCCGCGCCGGTGACCCTGTTTGGCGTGTTCATGGTGTGGAAGTTTTTACCCCGTCCTGTTGCCCCCTTGCTGTCTTACCCGTTTGACTTGAAAGGGTTTCTGCTGCTGGCGCTCACCATTGTCTCTAGCCTGGATGCGTTAAACCGGCTGCAGTCCCCGGCCGGGAACCTAATGTTCATTATGGTCGGAGGTACGGTTGCGCTGGTAGCCCTGACCTTGTTTGTACGGAGAGAGCGCCGGACAGAACATCCGCTTTTACAATTGCAGTTGCTGCGGCGCCGAAGTTTTCTTTTCGCCAATATCGGCGCCATTGCACTGGGGTTGGCGCTGTTTGGGTCGACCTATCTGATTCCGCTGTTTGTGCAGACTGCGCTTGACTTCTCTGCCACCGATGCCGGTTTGCTGATGTTGCCAGCGGGTATTGCGCTCGGGGTGACGTTTCCGATTGCGGGTCGCATGGCTGACAAACGCAGTCCGCGGTTGCTGATCACGTTTGGCATGGCCCTGTTTGCGGCCTCCGCGTTGTTGTTTGCCATGTCGGACATTAGCCTGGGCTTTTTCTGGCTGGCGCTGTGGACGATTGTTGGCCGCATCGGCCTGGGCTTCATGTTACCGGCACTGTCTACCGGAGCGCTCAACCCGTTGGAAGCGCACGAGCTGGGGCATGGCTCCAGCACCATCAACTTCACCCGCCAACTGGGCGGAGCCTATGGCATCAATATTGTCGCGCTGACGTTGGAGTATGGTGACCATGCCAACGGTTTGCCCACCATTGGGGCCTTTCACACGGCTTGGTGGTTGGTGGCGGGCTTTGTCGTGCTGGCGGTCTGGCCAGTGTGGCGGATACGTGACTGATTGTGTTTTTTGTGACGATTAATTAGTATACGGCTTCCTTCAGGGGAGTAGTCTCCACTGGCCGCTATACGCCAGTGGGTGCTGGTCAACACACTTGGGGCACATCCCCATGGCCATCACGTCCCGTGCGTTTGCGTGCTGATTGCGCAAGGACTGACAAGACCTGGGGTAACCCCATCTCCCATGGGCGGAGGATGGCGTTGCCTCTTGTCTGACTATCCGCCCTGGAATCCACTATGGACGCTTTACTCGCTTCAACTGCGGCGGTCTTTATTGCCGAAATCGGTGATAAAACCCAACTCCTGTCGCTTTTTCTGATCAGCCGGTTTCCTCATCGCACGCCGATTATTCTGGGCATTCTGGTGGCAACCCTGCTTAACCATGGCCTATCCGCGTTGTTCGGTGCCTGGCTCGCGCAGTTGGTTCCAGACCATTGGCTACTGTGGTTTGTCGCGGCCAGTTTCGTCGCCATTGCACTGTGGTTACTGATTCCCGACAAAGACTCTGCCCAGGACTCGGGCCTTCTCGGCCTCGGGGCCTTCGCAGCCACCACGATCATGTTCTTCGTGGCCGAGATTGGTGACAAAACCCAGATTGCCACGGTGGTGCTGGCCGCGCGTTACGATGCCACGTTCTGGGTGATAGTAGGTACAACCATTGGTATGCTGGCAGCAAACGTACCCGTTATTATGGCGGGTAAATGGTTGATGGAACGGCTACCATTGGCAACAGCGCGTATTGGTGCAAGTGTGCTGTTCGCGGTGCTGGCGATCTTTACGGTATGGGCAGCGTTGCGCTCACTTTGACGGACACGCCCAAAGATGGGACAGGTTGGAAGAGATACTATGGTTTGGAGTAAGAGCGTCTGGGCTTTGGCATTGGTGATCATGGTGGTCGCCCGGCCAGGCTATGGCGAAGAGGCTACAGCGGAGCCGAACCCAAATCCGGAGCCAGAGGCGCTCGAAAGCCGAGTGCCGTCCTGGAAGGTAGAGGGTGATTTGGTCGGTGGCCTGGGGGTAATGAGAACCGTCTATGAAGACACCTTTGCCGAAATAGGCAGCCAGATCAGTATGGGCTATCTGGAGTTGGTTAAAGCCAATCCCGGGGTGGACCCCTGGCTTCCGGGCCTGGACACCCAAATCACCCTGCCTCGACAATACGTGTTACCGGATGTGAAACGCGAGGGCATTGTGATCAACCTGGCGGAGTACCGCCTGTATTACTTCAACAAGGGCACCGTGAGTGTGTATCCGGTCGGAGTGGGCACCGATGACAATCCGTCGCCGCTGACCGACGCCCGGGTGACGATGCGCCTGGAGTCTCCCGCCTGGTACCCGCCGGACAGTGTGCGGGCTGAGTATGAGGCAGACGGTGACTATTTGCCCCGGATGATTCCACCGGGACCAGAAAATCCGTTGGGCTCCCACGCCCTGTTGCTGAGTGAGAAGGGTTATCTGATTCACGGCACCAACAAAGGGTTCGGTGTCGGGATGCAAGTCAGTCACGGTTGTTTTCGAATGTATAACGAAGATATCAAAAGATTTGTCTATGATGTAGATAAGGGCACGTCGGTTCAGGTCATCAATCAGCCCGTTAAGATAGGCATGCAAGGCAAAGAGGTATGGCTGGAGGTTCATCGGCCTGACGAAGACTACAGCGACGCTGTCAAAAATGAATTGTGGCGAAAGGTCAGTGAGCGCCTGGAGGCCTTCAGGGCTAAGCAGTCTGGCGTTGAAATACAGCGTCATGCGATCGAACTGGCGGTGGAACAGGCGGACGGAATCCCCAGGATGATCGGTGAACGCCTGACGCAGGTGGCGGCGGACATCTCACCAGCGGATGGTCGTATCACCAACCAGTCTCCTGCCGAGACCGCGGAACAGCCGGTCAAATTGCTGTTTTAATGCGGCGCCAACAGAGGGCTTCCGCCGTATTGAAAAGGTAGTACCAGATCATTGATGGAGTCTCTGCCTGGCGCAGGGACATTCCAGGGAGGTTGCGGTGAAGACGACTTCACTTCCATCATGGCCAATCCCAAGCCGACCCCCGATGTGGCTGGCCGCCGTTTTCCTATGCTTGTTATCGGGTGCGCTGTTGCTGTCGTATTCCTTGCTGGCTCAGGAACGTTCTCGTCACACGGCTTTGGTGCTGACCGTTGACGGGGCCATTGGACCAGCCACAATGGATTATGTGGTTCGCGGTATTCAGCGAGCCAAACAGGAAGACGCCGAGTTGGTTATTCTGCGCATTGATACTCCGGGGGGTCTGATGGAGTCGATGCGGGCCATCATCAAAGCCATGCTGGCCTCTCCTGTCCCCGTGGTTACCTATGTTTCTCCTCAGGGCGCCCGTGCCGCCAGTGCCGGGACCTATATCCTTTATGGCAGCCACGTGGCGGCGATGGCTCCGGCAACTCACCTCGGGTCGGCAACACCGGTGCAAATGGGGGGCTTCCCCGGCGCGCCGAAGGAAGAGTCCGAACCACCGCCAGATCAACAAACCGACCAATCCGACCCGTCCAAATCAACTGACTCAAAGCCCGACAAACGCCGGGGCGGCTCTCCTATGGAGCGCAAGGTGCTTGAGGACGCTGTCAGCTATATCCGCGAACTGGCGAACCATCATGGCCGCAACGCCGACTGGGCAGAGCAAGCTGTGCGCGAGGCCGTTAATCTGGGAGCGCGTGAAGCTTTGGAGCAAAACGTTATCGATGTGGTGGCGACCGACATAAACGATTTGTTGCGCCAGCTTGATGGGCGTCGCGTGGTGATGGCGCAGGGTCGTCGAACGCTCTCAACCCAGAATCTGGTGCTGACGCGTGTCGAAGCGGACTGGCGGACTCGCCTGCTGTCTGTAATCACCGATCCCAATGTTGCCTACTTTCTGATGATCATCGGCTTCTATGGCATCCTGTTCGAACTCTCAAGCCCGGGTAATCTGTTTCCTGGTGTTATTGGTGCCATCTGCCTACTGCTGGCGCTCTTTGCCTTCCAGGTCCTGTCGGTCAACTATGCCGGGCTCGCGCTGATCATTCTGGGCCTGGCCTTTATCGTGGGGGAAGCGTTCATGCCCAGTTTTGGCATCTTGGGTGTGGGCGGCATCGTTGCGTTCATTGTCGGGTCCATTATTCTCATGGACGGCACCAATCAGCAGATTTCATTGCCCGTGATAGGTGGCACAGCCGCCGTTGCCGGTGGTTTTATGTTATGGACGATCACCCGTTTTGTGGGCCTTCGAAGGCACCATCCGGTCAGTGGTGTGGAGCATACGTTGCACCAGTCCGCCACGGCCCTGGAGTCGTTTACGCCAAAGGATGAGTATTACGTTGGCCATGTGCTTTTGTCCGGCGAGCGCTGGAAAGCGGTCAGTCCCGGGCCCGTCTCGAATGGCCAGCGATTAAAGGTGGATTCCATCGACGGGCTGACAGCTCGGGTTGTACCTGACACAACGGCTCGATCACGGTAAGGGCGCCAACGGGCAAGCCCGCAACCCCCCCCCCTGATCGGAACGAGGCCGATGATGTCTCAACAAAGGAGGTCTCGCTATGGGCAGTCTGTTTCCGTATCTCGCACCAATCATGATTGTGCTGCTGATTCTTGGATCGGCGATTCGAATCCTGCCGGAGTATCAACGCGGCGTGGTGTTTTTTCTCGGACGCTTTCAGGGTGTCAAAGGACCGGGGCTCATTATCGTGATTCCAGGTATCCAGCAAATGACGCGGGTGGATTTACGGGTGATTACCCTGGATGTACCCAGTCAGGACTTAATTTCAAAGGACAATGTCACAGTGCGGGTAAACGCGGTTTTGTATTTCCGTGTTGTGGATCCGGAGCGTGCCATCATTCGGGTCGAAGACTTTGGTTCTGCAACCAGTCAGCTGTCGCAAACAACCTTGCGGTCGGTGTTGGGTAAACACGACCTGGATGAAATGCTATCGGAACGCGACAAGCTGAATGAGGATATCCAGGAGATCATTGACACTCAAACGGAAGAGTGGGGTATCAAGGTTTCCAATGTGGAAATTAAACACGTGGACCTGAACGAGTCGATGATTCGGGCTATTGCCCGTCAGGCTGAAGCCGAACGTGAGCGCCGGGCAAAGGTGATTCACGCCGAAGGCGAGTTGCAGGCCTCTCATAAACTGCTGGAGGCGGCAAAGGTCATGTCCGAGAATTCAGGAGCGATGAAGCTGCGTTATCTTCAGACACTGGCCGATATGAGTACCGGTAATACATCGACGGTCGTATTCCCGCTGCCCATCGATATGATCGGCAGTCTGGTGAAAGACCAAAAATCCTAGCGGCAAGCTCTGATCATGTGGGGGCGCAGGCATAAAAAAAGGCCGGTGATAACCGGCCTTTTTGCATTACCCACCAGATTACTTCTGGCTTGAACGCTCGAGCATGCGCTTGGCGCGCTCATTTGCTTCGTCAGCAGCTTTCTGAGCTGCCATCGCAGCGGCCAGAGCCTGTTCAGCTTTCTGCATTGCTGCATTGGCGCGGCTTTGGGCGCTGTTCGCGGTGTTCAGTGCGTTGTCCGCAGTTTGCTCAGCAGAGTTGGCAGAAGCGGTTGCTTCGTCCAGCGCGCCTTGGTCTGTGGTGGCACAGCCAGCAGTCAGTGCTGTAGCCAGTGCAATTCCAGCGATCGTCAATTTACGCATGTTCAAATCCCCTAGTTAGTCGTTTTACTTCCTGTGACGCAGAAGTCTTTGTGTGCCAACGTCCTGTCGACGGTCCGGCCAACAAACGTTACCGGAATCGAACAACAGTGTAGAGCACTCTGCAATGAAATGTTAACCGCGGATACGTAAAAGTTCGTATCCAATTACATAAACGTAAGGAAACTTAAAGCGGATTCATTAACAGATTAAAATTACGGCAAAATTTTGATGGGAGTGCCATCGGCGACAAGTTGCCAGATCTCATCCATTTCTTCGTTGCTGACTGCAATACAACCATCCGTCCAGTCCAGGCCGACAAACGCAAAAGCCAGGTCGCCGGCATCGTTCGGCAGGCCGTGAATCATGATGGATCCACCGGGGTCCAGGCCCCAGGCCTCGGCCAGTGCCCGGTCCTGTTGATTGGGGTAGGACACGTGAATGGATTTGTAGTAATCACTGTTGGAATTGCGCCAGTCCAGCGTGTACTGGCCCTCTGGTGTGCGCTCATCACCCTCGAACAACTTGTGTCCGGTCGGATTGTCCCCGAGACCAATTCGATAGCTGCGTACTACGTCTTCCCCGGACATCAGGTACAGACGCCTTTCTTGCTTGCGAATCAGTACCTGGTTCACCGATGTGCCGTCTTGCATGGCACTGACATTGAGTTCCGAGGCGGCAGCCGGCATTGACAGCATCAAGCCAATCAGCAGCGCGGCCAGGCACGCACCAGAGAACCTTGGGAGGTGGGGAATTGAAAGCATAACTTACCAATAGTTAATTTAAAGATTACGACAGTTTATAGCACAGTCGCCGAGTTTCGCGAACTGGGTCTTTGTTACGGATGTTGTCCGTTTGTTGTGCTGACAAGACTGGCGTAAAGATGTTTATCCAGCACCGAGACGTCCAGCGCCGGACTGATGATCTCCAGTCGGGATTCGCTGCCCGCAGGCGCATCAAGTAGTGTCACGGCGCCATCAACGGCGTTCACTGAGAGCCAGCCTACCGTGGTGCGAACGACACCTTTCACTCGTTCCAGGCGAGCATCGTGGGCCAGGTTAAACAGCCGCTCAGCATCGAAGACCCGAGCCGGGTGAATGCGCCAGCCCACACTGGTATAGCCTTCCCCTTGACTGGCGATGCACTGCCAGGGTTTCAATTCCACGGATAGAGCTTCTTTGGTCATGGCAGAGGCGGCGGCCGGGTGCTGGTGGCTGAGAGGAAAACGGCTGGCACGCTTGCCAAAATCATCCAGCAGCCAAGCCAAATCCACTTGCCCATGGTGGGTATGAGCGACCAAGCGCTTCGCTGGCTGCCAGGTTGCGGCCCAATCATCAAATGCGCGCAGTTGCACGGGGCTGGCTACGTCTGTCTTATTCGCAATCAACAGGTCCGCGACCGCTACCTGATCCTGGAACTGGCGGTTTTCCCGCACCCTGGGGTCGTCCAGACGCCTCGGATCCACTAGGCACACGGCCGTTTTTAACGCCAGTACGCCAGCGTAAAACTCTCCGGTCAGGGTGTTAATGACTTGGGCCGGATGACCGAGCCCCGTGGGTTCTATGAACAGACGATCGGGTTTCGCCTCGGCGATCAGGCGGTTGAGGCCCACTTGCATGGGCACTCCTGCGACACAACACATGCAACCGCCGGGGATTTCGCTGATTACCGCGCCCTGGCCTGCCAGTAACGCACCGTCGATGCCGACCTCGCCAAATTCGTTGACCAGCACGGCCCAGGTCTCATGCTCGGGCTTTTGGCTCAGCAAATGCAGAATGCTGGTGGTTTTGCCGGCGCCGAGAAAGCCAAGTACCAGGTGAGTGGGGATGGCGGATCGAATCATGGGGTACGTTTCTCTTCTATCATTTTAAGCCCAACCTTGGTCACCTGGTCGGCCTCGGTGGCTCTTGCCACCAGAGTGACCGGACCAACGACCACCTTGTCGCCCACCACCGGGTGGCCCTTGGTCCGGCGGGCAAAGCAGGCGGCCAGTGAGAGTTCCGGTGGCAGTTCATCGAATTCAATACCGTACACTTGCTCGACATCCCCCAGCAACGCGTCGCCATTGAGTACAAAGTCGCCAAAGAACGCCCGTTCCGCGAGGTGCTTGGGCACGTGGCGGCCAGACAGGGATTTGCCCAACTCACCGAGAACAGAAGGTGTCGCGAAGACTGCGACCACATCACCGCTGGACACCGTCATGTCTGGCTCCGGCTGGTGACAGGTACGGTCTCGGAAGACCCCGGCAATGGCTGTGTTGTCCGGCAAATTCAGCTGGCTCAGTGGCCGCGCCCTCTGCCATGGCTCTCCGCGCAGCGGAAACAGCATTAATTCATGATCGCCCGCGGCCGCCACATCCAGCGGCAGACGGCGGAAGGGCTCGTTGCCGGCGGGGACCTCCAGCTTCAGCATGCGGGCCAGCGGCGCCAGGGACATGCCCTGCACCACCAGCGACACCAGCACCACGAAGAAGGCAATGTGGAAAATATGGCGGGCTTCGGGTAATTCCGCAATCACCGGAAACAGTGCCAGCACGATCGGCACCGCCCCGCGTAGGCCAACCCAGCTGATAAAGGCCAGCTCGCGCCGGTTGAATCCAAAGGGCCAGAGCGTCATCAGCACCGCCAGCGGTCGGGCGACAAAAATCAGTACCAGGGCCAGCACCAGCCCGCCGCCGATCAGTGGCAAGAGCTCGCTGGGGCTCACCAGCAGTCCCAACATCAGGAACAGGCACAGCTGGGCCAGCCAGGCCAGGCCATCGTGCACCTGTAAAATCATCGGCATCATGCGCACCGAGCGGTTACCGATCACGACCCCGGCCAGATAGATGGCAAGAAAGCCACTGCCGCCCATTTCGTTGGCGCCGGCAAACACGCACATGCCGGCGGCGACCACCAGCAATGGGTACAGTGAGGGGGTCAGGCGCATCCGGTTGGCCATTGCGACAATCACCAAGCCCCCAAGCACCCCGACGGCACTGCCAATACCAAACTGCAGCACCAGTAACAGCAAGCTGTTCCACAACGATCCGACGCCCTGGCTCTCGATGATCATTAACAGCATCAGGGTTAGGAAAATGGCCATCGGGTCGTTGCTACCGGACTCAATTTCCAGGGTGGCACTGACCCGCTCGTTCAGGTGCAGGCCATGGCCTTGCAACAGCGAGAACACTGCCGCCGCATCGGTGGACGACACAATGGCCCCGATCAGCAGCGCCGTCAGCCAGTGCAGATCAAACAACCAGTAGGCCGTCAGTCCGGCCAGCAAGGCGGTAATGAGTACCCCAATGGTGGCCAGCACCAGGGCTGGCTTGAGGCCAACGCGGAAGGTTTCCGCCCGGGTGCGCATGCCGCCATCAAGCAGGATCACCGCCAGCGCCAGATTGGCGATCAGAAAGGCGAGATTGAAATCATCAAAACGAATGCCACCGGCGCCGTCCTCCCCCATCAGCATGCCGACAACCAGGAAAATCAGCAGCACCGGCAATCCCAGCCGACTGGAGAGCGGGCTGAGCAAAATACTCATCACCAACATGAGGGCGCCGAGAAGAATCACGGTGGTAGGCATGGGGGCTCCGGTTGCGTCGTCACCTCATCATAACAGCTTGATTCGCCGGGTCATGGTGTCTTCGTTGTGGCCCCATAAAAAAGATCTTGGTCTGCGCTTGTTGGATAATCCGGGCAGGCCTATAGTGTGGTGGCAGTGAGCGGCGGGTGTAGCTCAATGGTAGAGCAGAAGCTTCCCAAGCTTAAGACGAGGGTTCGATTCCCTTCACCCGCTCCAAATCAGGCTTGTGCCTGCTGCCCCTTCGATTCCACCTCCGTACTGTCCAGATCCTGGTGGCTGTGGCTCAATTCCGGTGGCCCGCAGACCATCAACACGCGCTGTTTCAAACTCAGGCCTGGCCGGCTCAGGTCCGCAAACATAGCCTTCCATTCATGGAAATTCAGCACCAATGGGTTATGGGTGCGGATGGGTCGTGGAATGCCATAGTCCGGGCGTGCCTCCTCCTCGACGAAGGTGCCGAACAGTCGATCCCAGAGGATCAGGATGCCGCCGTAGTTACGATCAATGTACTCGCCGTTGCGGCCGTGGTGGGCCCGGTGATGGGAAGGCGTGTTCAGCAGCCATTCCAGTGGCCCCAGTTTTCCGACGGTTTGGGTGTGGATGAAGAACTGGTAAGCCAGACTGATGGCGACCGTGAAGATAACGGTTTCCGGGGGGAATCCGATCAGCACAATGGGTAGCCAGAACAGCCACATGCCGGTAATTGGGTAGGTGATGCTCTGTCGAAACGCGGTAGAGAGGTTGAGTTTTTCCGAGGAATGGTGCACTACGTGCGAGCACCAGAACAGCCGAACGCGGTGGTGCGCGCGATGGAACCAGTAGTAGAAGAAATCCTGCACCACGAACAACAGGGCAACGGTCCAGGCATTGAACGGAATATCAAACAGGCGGATATCGAAAAAAGCATTGTAGACCACAACGGTCAGCAAGGCGGCCAGCACGTCGCTGGCTTGATAAAGCCCCGCCAGGGTGATGTTGCTGAGGGTGTCGGCCCAGGTGTAGTGAGCGGACGAATAGTCAGCGGATGAATGGTGGACGGATGTCGGATTGGCGGGCGACTTGCGGCGGTGATTACGCAAGTGCCAGAACTCGGCAGCCATGGCCAATAGAAAGGCCGGCGCCAGCGCCAGTGTGACCAGGTGAGGGTCAAAACCGAGTATGTCGGTCAGCGGTGTGGGTGTCATAGATCAGACTCGGAAACGACTCATGACACCCAGTATCGCACTCAATTCGCGTTTTTGCGTTGACCGATTCCGACCAATTGCCTGACCAATCCCGCCACGGAGCCAGTGTCTCGTCGGGTTAACGGCACGATTCACCGCGTGGCATTAGTGCAGTTTGAGGCGCGGGTGCATGGCGCGGCTGATTCGGTCCATCAGCCAGATGACGCCGGTACGGAGCAACCCGTGCAGGGCGACCTGGTGCATGCGGTACAGCGAGAGGTAGAACAACCGCGCCACGCGGCCCTCAATGTACATGCTGCGGCCGGACAGGTTGCCCATCAGGTTTCCGACCGTGGTGTAACGGCTGAAGTTGATCAGTGAGCCGTAATCGCTGTAGACAAAAGGCACCGCAGCTTTATTGTCGAGTCGATTGACCAGTGTCTTGAAGAGGGTATCGGCTTGCTGGTGGGCGGCTTGCGCTCGGGGTGGCACCGGCCGGTCCGAATCTGGCTGTGGGCACGCGGCACAGTCGCCAAAGGCAAAGACGTTTGAATCGACCGTGGTCTGCAGGGTTTGCTCCACCTGCAACTGGTTGCTGCGATTGGTTTCCAGGCCCGTCAGGTTGGCCAGAAATGCCGGTGCCTTGATGCCCGCTGCCCAGATCGTCATGGTGGAGTCGAGTTCAGTGCCGTCCCGCAACACCACGGTCTGGGGCTTCACTTCGCTGACCGGCTGACCCGTCAGCACCCGCACATTCTGGTGCTCTAATTCCCGTGAAGCGGCCTTGGACAGTCGGGGTGGTAGCGCTGGCAAAATACGGTCGGCCGCCTCGATCACCGTAATGGTCACATCCGAAGGCTGCAGTTTGCTCATACCGTAAACCGGTAGTTCCCGTGATGCCAGCCGGAGCTCGGCGGCCAGTTCCACTCCAGTGGCCCCGGCGCCGATGATGGTGATCGGCAGCTCATGGTTGTCGCCGTTTCGGGCGTCGTAATTTTTACGCAGAAAGGCGTTCAGCATCAGGTTGTGAAAACGCCGGGCCTGGGCGAGGCTATCGATAAACAGGCAGTGATCCTGAGCGCCAGGTGTGCCAAAGTCGTTCGCTGTGCTGCCTACGGCGATCACCAGGGTGTCATAGGGCAGGCAACGCTCAGGTACTACCTCAGTACCGTCTTCATCGTAAAAGGGCTCCAGGGTGAGCTCACGGGCGTCTCGATCCAGCCCCGACATACGGCCCAGTTGAAATTCGTAGTGGTGCTGGCGGGCGTGGGCGCGAAAATTGATTTCGTTGGCGTTGGCATCCAGGGACCCGGCCGCAACCTCGTGCAGCAAGGGTTTCCACACATGGGTCAACACAGCGTCAACCAGCGTGATTCGGGCCTTTTGTTTTTTCCCGAGTTTGTTGCCAAGACGGGTCGCAAGTTCCAGGCCGCCAGCGCCACCGCCGACCACCACAATGTGATGCAACGTTTCCATAACAGCTATCCTGTAAGTAAAGACAGGCAAAAGCTCTGGTTGTGCAAAGTTTTTGGCTCTCTCGACTTGAGACGCTGTGAATGCTTGTATTGCAGCCATCGGCGATGCCAGACGTGGCTCCCGTGACCGGTGGGCACATGCCGGCGGACAACGGGGCCTCATCCACAAAGGGCCGGGCTATCGTATCGTGATGGGAGGGTTCGAACAATCCGGTCACGGTACTGGACATCGTCGTCACGGGCTTGTTAAAAAAAAACAGCCAGTAGCAACCGCCCGCTGCCAACATTTGAAAAGGAGTCTGAAGTGAACATCAACGTAAAGGGTATCTCAGAAAGCCAGCCCATTCCGGAACGGTTTGCCTTCGGGGTCTTCAACCCGGACAGTCACATGCATTTCGGGCCCAACCGGAACCCGGAAGTTGAATGGACCGACGCCCCCGAGGGCACCCAAAGTTTTGTCGTATTAATGTTTGACCCCGATGTACCCAGTATCGCCGACACTGTAAATCAGGAAGGGGAAGTGGTCTCGAAAGAGATTCCGCGTGTCGATTTCTTCCACTGGCTGCTGGTGGACATACCCGCCAATATCACCCGTATTCCCGAAGGCGAGGACAGCGACGGCGTGATTCCAAAAGGGAAGCACGCCCAAAGTGCTCCACTGGGGCGCCGGGGGATCAATAATTTTACGCAGTTTCTGGCGGGCAACCCCGATATGGCCGGTACCTACAGCGGCTATGACGGCCCCTGTCCGCCCTGGAACGATGAGCTGATCCATCATTACCATTTTGAAGTGTATGCCCTGGATGTGCCCACACTTGGGCTGGGGGATGAGTTTGATGGCCAAGCCGTGCGGCAGGCCATGTCCGGTCATGTATTAGCCAGTGCCCGAACAACCGGCACCTATACCCTCAACCCGGCGTTGCGATAATACGGCCCTGGGGTGTCAGGCGCTGCATTACCTGATTCGAGCGCCTTGCCCCTCACTCAGGTCAGGGGCAAGGCGCTCGGGTTTGAGTCCCAGCCGGGGTATCGGCGCATGGCCCTCTGCGCCCGTTAACCGCGCCCCAACATCGGCGGCTAGGCAAGCGGATCGCGCGGCCGCCATCCTCAGTGGTGCAGGATCTGCTTGAGGAACTGTTGTGTCCGGGCTTCCTGCGGGTTTTCGAAGAACTCATGGGGTGGCGCCACTTCGACGATCTCACCCTGATCCATGAAAATTACCCGATCGGCCACGGTCTTGGCGAAGCCCATTTCGTGGGTTACGCAGATCATGGTCATGCCACTGCCCGCCAGTTCAACCATGACGTCGAGCACTTCCTTGATCATCTCCGGGTCCAGCGCGGAGGTGGGTTCGTCGAACAGCATGATTTTGGGCTTCATGCACAGCGATCGTGCAATGGCGACGCGCTGTTGCTGACCACCCGATAATTGGCCCGGGAATTTATGCGCCTGTTCCGGGATCTTGACCCGTTCCAGATATTCCATCGCAATCGCCTCGGCCTCGCGACGTGGAATCTTGCGAACCCACAGCGGCGCCAGGCAGCAATTCTCGAGCACCGTCAGGTGAGGGAACAGGTTAAAGTGTTGGAACACCATGCCCACTTCCCGTCGCACGCTATCGATCTGCTTCAGGTCATCAGTAAGCTCGACGCCGTCAACGATTATCTTGCCCCTCTGATGCTCTTCGAGCCGGTTAATGCACCGGATGAAGGTGGATTTACCTGAGCCGGAGGGACCGCAAATGACGATCCGTTCGCCTTGGGCAACGTCCAGGTTTAGGCCTTTCAGTACGTGAAACTTGCCGTACCACTTGTGCATGTCCTCGACCTTGATGACGGTCGATTCGGGGCGCTTGGTTGAGTCAAGAGACTGGCTCTTCGGCGCCTTGTCGTCAGTGTTAAGAGTAGATTCGATCATGGTGATCTTCCGTCAGGTTTTGTGACCGGTGTCGAGTTTACGTTCAAGATTTTGACTGTATCGGGACATGCCGAAGCAGAAGACCCAGAAGCAGAATGCCACGAACACATACCCCTCAATGGCAACGTTTTGCCAGGCCGGGTCGGTGATGGTGGACTGCACGGCACCCAAAATATCGAACAGGCCAATAATGAGAACCAGGGTGGTGTCCTTGAACAGGGCAATAAAGGTGTTCACGATGCCGGGAATGACCAGCGTCAGCGCTTGTGGCAGCACGATCAGCCCCATCTTCTTCCAGTAGCCCAACCCCAGCGCACTGGCGGCTTCGTACTGGCCCTTGGGAATCGCTTGCAAGCCGCCACGCACCACCTCGGCCATATACGCTGATTGCCAGAGAATGATGCCGATCAGAGCCCGCATCAACTTTTCGAAGTTCATGCCCTCAGGCAGGAACAGCGGCAGCATGACCGAGGCCATGAACAGCACGGTGATCAGGGGCACGGCGCGCCAGACTTCAATGAACACGACACAGATGCCGCGTATCACCGGCATGTCGGAGCGTCGGCCCAGCGCCAGCACGGTGCCCAGTGGCAATGCCGCCAAAATACCGACATAGGCCAGGATCAGCGTGAGCATCAAGCCACCCCATTTGCTGCTTTGCACTTCTTCCAGGCCAAACCAGCCGCCAGGAATCAGAAAATAGCCAATGAGGGGCAGGCCGGTCATACCGAACAGGCCAAAGTATTTGCGGGCAGGGAAACGCTCCATGAATTGCGGTGCGAATGCCACGGCCAGCAAACCGAACATGACGTCCACGCGCCATTGCAGTGCGTCGGGGTAGAAGCCGTAAATGAAGAAGTTCAGGCGCTGGCCAATGAACAGCCAGCAAGCGCCCTCGCCTTTGCAGTCCGATGACGACGACCCGGCAAAGGTCGCCTCAAAGACGACCCAGTTCAGTAATGGACCGATCAGCGTGACAATCAGATACACGGACACGAGGGTCAGGACGGTGTTGTACCAGCTCGAAAACAGGTGTTTTCGCATCCAGCCGATGGCGCCGATTTCCTTGATGGGCGGTAATTCCGATGGACGGGGCATTATCGCTCCTGCAGCGCTACTGCGCGGTTGTAGATGTTCATAAAGAACGAAATCACCAGACTGATGGTCAGGTAGACCGCCATGGTAATGGCCACTACTTCAACCGCTTGTCCCGTCTGGTTCAGGGTTGTACCCATGAAGACCGCGACCAGGTCCGGGTAGCCGATGGCCGTGGCCAATGACGAGTTCTTGACCAGATTGAGGTACTGACTGGTGAGCGGCGGAATGATGACTCGCATCGCCTGGGGGATAACCACCAAACGAAGGGTCAACCCAGACCGAAGGCCCAGGGCGCCGGCCGCTTCCGTCTGGCCATGACTGACCGACAGGATACCGGAGCGGACAATCTCGGCGATGAAGCTGGCCGTGTAGAGGGAGAGGGCTACCCACAGCGCTGCCAGCTCTGGAATGATGGTAATACCACCGCCAAAGTTGAAGCCTTGCAGGGCCGGAATTTCCCAGGATACCGGTCCGCCTGTGGCCAGGTAGGCCAATAACGGCAAGCCAACCACCACGGCCAGCCCAACCCGGAAGCTTGGAAATAACTGGCCGGTTTTGAGTTGTCGCTTCTTGGCCCAGCGTTGCATCACCACCGTTGCGGTAATTGCGATAACGGCGGCGGCGGTCACCCAG
This sequence comes from Marinobacter caseinilyticus, assembly GCF_011074955.1. Classification (GTDB taxonomy): domain Bacteria; phylum Pseudomonadota; class Gammaproteobacteria; order Pseudomonadales; family Oleiphilaceae; genus Marinobacter; species Marinobacter caseinilyticus. Next base: position 160,729 of record NZ_WUQJ01000031.1, read on the forward strand.
CCAAAGCCCGGTTCCGCAATGGGGTCGGGCAAGTACAGACCGCGGTTGTTCAGGAACACCAGGCCGCCCATGTCCACACTCATGCGGGGCGACGGCAAACTCCGCAATACAGCGAAGTACCAGAAGAATATCTGCAGCAGCAGCGGGATGTTGCGAATGGTTTCGACATAAACCAGCGCCAGTTTGGAAACAACCCAGTTACTGGACAGCCGGGCAACCCCGATGATGAAGCCCAGCACGGTGGCGGTAACCACGCCCATGGCAGACACCAGCAAGGTATTGAGCAGGCCAACCCAGAACGTGCGGCCATAGGACATGGTGGCATCGTAAGGGATCAGGCTCATGATGATGCCAAAGCCCGCGGATTGATCAAGGAAGCCAAAGCCGGTGCTAATGCCCCGGCTTTCCATATTGTTCAGGGTATTCTGAAACAGTGCCCAGCCGAACCAAAAAACGGCGGCGATGGCGATCGTCTGGAACGCCAGCGTCCGAACCTTTGGGTCATTCCAGGGCCGACTTCGGGGGTGTTCAACGTTCATTTTAGAGTTCGTCATACAATAAACCCGAAATGCATCTCTTTTGGGAGATTCTTGAGATCAAAAGCTCCAACCCCCGCTGAGAGGATTGGAGCTCAGTTTTTACTCTCGGGTCTTAACGTACTGGTGGCGCATACATGATGCCGCCTTCAGTCCAGAGTGCGTTGATGCCACGCTCCAGATCCAACGGCGTACCTGGGCCAACATTGCGGTTGTACATCTCGCCGTAGTTGCCTACCTGCTTGATGATGTTGTAACCGAAGTCTGCCGACAGACCCAATTTTTCGCCCATGTCACCGGTGGTGCCCAACAGGCGCTGGATTGATGGGTTGTCTGATTTCTTCATATCGTCAACGTTGGCCTGGGTAATACCCAGCTCTTCGGCGTTGATCTGAACAAACAGTGCCCACTTGACGACGTTGAACCACTGGTCGTCACCCTGACGTACCACAGGACCCAACGGCTCCTTGGAAATGGTTTCAGGCAGAATCTTGGCGCTTGAAGGATCGTTCAGCTTGCTTCGCAAGGCGGCCAGCTGTGAGCGATCCGAGGTCAGCATGTCACAGCGACCCGCGGCAAAGCCTTGCACCGTCTGCTCAGACGTATCGAATACGATTGGGTTGAACTTCATGCCCTTGGTGCGGAAGTAATCCGCCAGGTTCAGCTCCGTGGTTGTACCTGCCTGGATACATACGGTAGCTCCATCAAGCTGAGAGGCCATATCGACTCCAAGCTTCTTGTTAACCAGGAAACCCTGACCGTCGTAGTAGTTAACGCCGGTAAAGTTCAAACCCAGAGAGGTATCGCGAGTCAGCGTCCAGGTCGTGTTCCGAGTCAACACGTCGATTTCACCGGACTGCAGCGCGGTAAAGCGCTCTTTGGCGGTCAGCGGAGTGAATTCAGCGCTTTGGCCACTGCCAAACACGGCGGCGGCTACGGCACGACAGGTGTCAACGTCGATACCGGTCCAGCTGCCTTTTTCGTCAGGCTGTGAGAAGCCCGGCAGGCCGGAGGTAACACCACATTGCACATGGCCTTTCTCTTTGACGCTTTCCAGCGTCGTTGCGGCCATGGCGTTGCTTGCCAGCATGGCGCCGGTCAATGCGGTAATTGCAGCGAGTGATGTTCTTTTCTTCATTATAGTAAGTCTCCGAGATTCGATTGTGTGCAAAAACACATGCGTCGTAGCAAGGCTCAAGCCAAGCCTAGTAAGCCCTTGATTATTATAGGAAGAAAAATTCTGTTTTGCTACCTGAGCATGAATCCGCTGCATCGTACCTGAGAAACCGACCCTTGATGGTGCGCTAATTCAGGCTTACTGACGCCTCGGTTCGATACTTGAGCAACAACAGAAGCAAAACATGCCTTTTCTAAGGACCTCTGGAATATATTAGTCGAGGTTTAAATAATTGCAGGAAAATTAATACTTAAGTCTCAGAGTCTTGCGGTGCGGTTCCAAATTCAAAGGCTTAGCCGGGTTTTTTAAGCACGATGGGACGTGACAGCCCGGCCACCGTTGCAGGCAAAACAGAGGGACTCAATACTCTTGGTCTGACACTGGCCGCTCAACCGTGTCCAGCCGATAGTTTGTTATTTTGGACTGGGGACTGGCGGGTCTGCGTGTTATGTTCTGGCGATGAAATCTCCTACTAACTGGCGCCTTAATCTTGTGTTTGTGGCCGGGCTCGCGGCCGCTGTCGCGGTCCTGTGGCTGATCCTTGCCCGGTTGGGTATGCCGGAGACGCTGTCCCCCGGCAAAATTGCCAGCTGGTTGTCAGGCCAGGGGCCATGGGGTCCGGCGCTGCTGGTGACCATGATGGTGATCGCGGTGATTGTCGGGCCGATTCCAACGCTGCCGATCAGTGCGGCATCGGGTCTGGCGTTTGGTGCACTGGAAGGCACCGCGATCGCGGTTGTCGGGGCGCTGATCGGAGCGGCCCTGGCGTTTGGTGCCAGTCGCTTATTGGGCCGGGACTATTGCAGCGACCGCTTGCGCCACAACCCAGTGTTCTCACCCGGGGTCTCTCAACCGATGCTGTTCTGGGCCGTACTGGTGACCCGCCTGATTCCGTTGTTTTCCTTTGCGTTGATCAGTTACGCGGCGGGTCTGACGGCCATTACCCTGACACGATTTTTGCTGGCGTCGCTGATTGGCATGCTGCCCATGACCTTCGTTTTTGCAGGACTGGGTCAGACCTTCGAGTTCCACCCCCTGATCACCGCGCTGGCCGCTGGCGTATTGTTGCTCACCATGTCGCTTGCGCCCTATTACCTGCAAAAGCGGCACAGCGCGTTGCTCGCGCGTTGGCTGGGTAAGTCCGAACCATGATCCGCGGGATCACCACCTGATGTGCTAGGTTCCTGTGGCTTCCCAGGCAATGGGGAGGCCATCGAAAGGCACCGTTAGCGTCGGTGGGTAGATGTGACCCTAAGACGACGCGTCGAAGTCTCCACTATCGGGTGTTCGCGTTAGCGAATAACCTCACTGATCTGGATCACCGGTTCAATATTCGTGAAGTTGGGCAGGTCCGCCATGATCGCATCGGCATGGGGTGCGAAGGCTTGCTGAAACGCGGTCACAGTGTCGAAGTACAGATGCCCCATGGCCGCGTAGGCCGGGCTTTGGTCCGGTGCCGCGCCGGTCAGGCCCTGTTCGATGGCGACACGGGTGCAGGCCGCGCCCAGTTTCTGCTCCACCAGCGGCATGTGGGTGTCGCGATAATAATCCATGTTGAACGAGCAGAAATCGGTTTTGGGATAGAGAACACTGACTTTGATCATGACGACAATCCTGTTGGCTTGAGATGATGTTCATGAGGCACGGGTGCGCCCAAAATAAACATGCGACTTTGGTGCTTATTGGGCTTGGGTGCTTTCAACTTTGGTTGATCAACGCCCCTGTCGATTGCCTGCCTCAGTCCTTGTCCGGCCCCCCCTTGCTCTTACTTTGCAGAGCCTTGTCGATTTCCCGGTCAAGGCGGCGGGCCAGGCGGTCATCCAGAACGTTGTCAGAGTGACCCCGCATCAACTGGATACTGCTGCGTAAATTGCCAATAAACGAGCGACAATGCCGGCACATCAATAAGTGCATACGAACGGACAGGTTGTCGACGGCGCCCAGGTTGCCATCGATGTAATCGCTGGCAACGATCGCCAGATCGCGACACATCAACATTCGCCGGTCTCCTGAAAGGTCTCAATCATAAGAAATATCCGTTGTCGGGCTCGGTGTAACAGGACTCGGAGATTAGAGGCACTGACATCCAGAATGTTACAGACATCGTCGGATTTGTGCCGGTGGGCTTCATACAGCATCAAGGCGGAGCGTTGCTTTTCGGGCAGGTCGGCCAGGTGTTTGTCCAGGCAGTCACTGAGTGCGCCGTTTTCCATCAGTGCCTCGGCCGATGCAATGGTGGTCAGGGGTGGTGGCGTGGCCCAGCGCCCATTGCGGGCGAATCGGGCCGCGAGTGCGGGCTCCAGCGCGTCACCGAAGTCGGTGCTGATTTCCCGCTGCGAGTGCCGTAACTGGTTTTTAGCGCGATTGGCCACAATGCGATGGAGCCAGGTTTTCAAACCGGAGCGGCGTTCAAACTTCTTGATGGCACCGACCACGGCGACCCAGCTGTCCTGCACCACATCTTCCGCGCTGTCACGGTCGAGATAAAACCGCGCCACGGCCAGCATGGCTGGGGTGTAGGCCCGCACAGCGGCTCGGTACGCGGCGGGATCACCGCGCTGCAGACGCTCAATCAGTTGAGACTCTTCTGTGATATCCGCGGCCTGCTCCATGCGCCGAACCTTTTTTGGAGGCGATTGATTCGATTCGGGATTTTGTCCGTATTTGTTGGTAAAAGTTCCGTCACTCAGTTGTAACGATTTCATAAAGTTTGACCCGTAGCTGTAACGCTCGGGTAGCGCAAGTGTCTATGATGGCAACCGTAGACCTATTTATTCGTCCAGGTGAGCCCATGAATCAGAAGAAAATAACGATCCTTACGGTCATTGTAGCGTTGATTGCCGTGTTTATAGCGTTTGATGGCCACAATCTGTTGACCCTTGAGAATCTCCAGCGCCACCAGGCCGAGATCAATCAATGGATCGCCAGTCACACGCTGGGGGCGCTGCTCGGATTCATCGTTGTCTACATCGCAGTGACCGCGTTGTCGCTGCCGGGCGCGACCATCCTTACACTGGCGGCGGGCGCCTTTTTCGGCAACCTTTACGGCCTGGGTGCGGCATCGGTGGCCTCCACCATCGGCGCTTCGCTGGCGTTTCTGGCGGCAAGGTTCCTGTTCAGGGATACCCTCAAGCGTCGCTACGCGGACACCATCGACCGCATGGATAAAGGCATCGAAAAGGACGGCCCTTTCTATCTGGCAACCTTGCGTCTGGTGCCGGTGTTTCCGTTTTTCCTGATCAATCTGGCCATGGGCCTCACCGGCATGAAGCTGCGTACCTACGCGCTGGTGAGCTGGGTCGCGATGATGCCGGGCACCTTTGTCTATGTGAATGCCGGCACCCAACTCGCGCAAATCAAATCAGTCGGTGACGTGGCCTCCCCCAGTGTCTTGATTTCGTTTGCACTGTTGGGGCTGTTCCCGTTGATTGCGAAAGTGGTTATCGGGCTGATTCGTCGGCGCCGCGTGTATCGCAACTTCGACCGGCCGACGTCGTTTGATTACAACCTGTTGGTCATTGGTGGTGGCTCAGCGGGCTTGGTGTCGGCTTACATCGCCGCGGCCGTGAAAGCGAAAGTGGTGTTGATTGAAAAACACAAAATGGGCGGCGACTGCCTCAATACCGGTTGCGTTCCCTCCAAGGCTCTGATCCAGAGCGCCAAAACCGCGGATACCCTGCGTCATGCCGAGCGTTATGGCCTGGAGGCGGTGCCGGTGAAGGGCTCCTTTGCCAAGATCATGAGCAGGGTCAAGCGGGTGATTGCGGAAGTGGAGCCGCACGATTCGCCCGAGCGTTATCGCAAACTGGGGGTCGAGTGCATCTCCGGTGAAGCGCGGTTCGTATCCCCCTGGGAAGTGGAGGTCACGACCTCGGACGGCAATACACTGCGACTGACCTCCCGCAGTATTATCATTGCGACCGGTGGCCAGCCAGCGGTGCCACCGATTCCAGGCCTGGCGGACATGAGCCCGTTGACGTCGGACTCGCTGTGGGAGCTGGAGACCCAGCCCGAGCGCTTGCTGGTGTTGGGTGGCGGTCCCATTGGCAGTGAGCTGAGTCAGGCCTTTGCCCGGCTCGGCAGCCACGTTGTCCAGGTCGAGATGTTTGATCGTCTGCTGGCCAAGGAAGACACCGATGTGTCGGAGTTTGTGTTACAGGCGTTCAAAGCGGATGGCGTTGAGGTACTGCTGTCTCATAAGGCCGCTGAATTCGCCATCGAGGACGGCGAAAAGGTTGCCTACTGTGAGCACAACGGTAACCGGGTACGTATCCCGTTCGATGAGGTCATTGTGGCGGTGGGCCGGGCCGGTAACACTGCAGGGCTCAACCTGCAGGCACTGGGCATTGAGCCGGAGCCCAATGGCACCGTACCGGTGGGAGAGGACCTCAGTGTGGTTTACCCCAACGTGTTTGCCTGTGGTGATGTTGCGGGACCGTACCAGTTTACCCACGCTGCCGCTCACCAGGCGTGGTACGCCGCGGTGAATGGCCTGTTCGGTCAGTTTAAACGCTTCCGGGTGGATTACCGGGTGATGCCCTGGGTGACATTTACGGCGCCTGAAGTGGCCCGTGTTGGCTTGAGCGAGGCCGAAGCAAAAACCCAGGGCGTTGCGGTGGACGTCACCCGCTATGATCTGGGCGAACTGGATCGTGCCATCGCCGAAAGTCGGACCGGGGGCTTTATCAAGGTGCTGACGGCGAAGGGGAAAGACAAAATTTTGGGTGCCGTTGTGGTCGGCCCCCAGGCTGGCGAAATTCTGTGCGAATTCACCCTGGCCATGAAGCATGGCCTGGGCCTGAACAAGATTCTCGGCACCATCCACCCCTACCCGACCTGGAACGAAGCGGCCAAGGCAACTGCGGGTCAGTGGAAACAAGCCAACGCCCCGCAGGGTATTCTGCGGCTGCTGGAAAAATTGCATGGCTGGCGGCGTGGTAAGGACTCATCAGACACCGCTCAGGCGGTACGAGGTGAACTGTGAGTCTCATCAACATCAGGGCGGTAACCGTCAGGCGGTGGGTGATGGGCCTGAGCCTGGCCCTGCTCGCCAGCCTGGTCCGCGCCGAGGACTTTGATCATCAGCATGCGGCCTGGAATGCGCTGTTGCAGGCCCACGTCGTGTGGGTCCGTGGCGGTGTGGCGTCAGAGGTGAATTACGCCGACTTCGTCGCCGATCGAAGCAAGTTGGCGGCTTATCTCGACACACTATCCGGAGTCACCGAGGCCGAGTACCAGGCATGGAGTGCCAGTCAGCGACTTGCGTTTCTGATCAACGCTTACAATGCCTTCACCGTTGACTTGATTCTTGACGCCTACCCGGACCTTGAGTCCATCAAGGACCTGGGGGGGCTGTTCAGCTCACCGTGGCGTAATACGTTCTTTTCGTTGCGTGGCCAGCAGCGGTCACTCGATGAGGTGGAACATGACATGATCCGCGTGGAGTTCGTGGAACCGCGCATCCACATGGCCGTTAACTGCGCATCCATAGGTTGCCCGGCATTGGCGGATAGCGCCTATGTGGCAGACCAACTGGACGCCCAGCTGACCCGGGCGGTCAACCGGTTTATGGCGGATCAAAGCCGAAACCGGTATGTCGGTGCGGCAAAAACCTTTGAAGTATCGTCCATTTTCAAGTGGTACGGCGATGACTGGAATGCGCGCAGTGGCTACCCCGGCGGCGTACGAGAGTTTCTGATGGCCCACCTGGAGCGCCTGAGCGCCGGCGCGACACCGCCGGCACTGGTGGTCAAGGGCGCGGATATCGAGTACCTGGATTATGACTGGGCGTTAAACGATGTATCTCAAGCGACGGAGTAAGTATGGCTTTTAATGACAGTACCGCGCGTCGGATTCCAGCGGCTGAGGTGGTCGCGCCTCGCGCCGTGGATAGTTGGACGCACACAAAAAACGGCGACTCACGGGGCTATATTGATGCGGACAGGCTCAAAGAGCTGTGGATCCACACCGGAACCGCCTGCAATCTGGCTTGCCCGTTTTGTCTGGAGGGCTCCCACCCCGGTGATGGCCGCATACCCGGGATGAAGCTGGACGATGTGAAGCCGTTTGTTCACGAAGCGCTGGAAATGGGCGTGGAGCAGTTTTCATTTACCGGTGGCGAGCCCTTCGTGATCAAGGACTTCGTCAACATCCTGGATTACGCCAGCCAGCACCGGCCCTGTTTCGTGCTGACCAACGCCACCGACCCGCTGCTGAAACGCACTCATCAAGTGTTGCCGTTGCTGGCTAACCCATTTCCTATTCATTTCCGGGTCAGTCTGGACTACCCCGACGCTGTCCGTCACGACATTGATCGGGGCGAGGGCAGTTTCGATAAAGCATTGGAGGGCATCCGTTGGCTGCATGAGCAAGGCTTTAAGGTATCGATCGCTCGCCAGACGGACGACAACGAAGTCGTGGCGGATGTCGAAGCGGCCTTCCGGACGATATTCCGGGCCTGGGGTATTCCTGAAAATCTGGCGTTTACCGCGTTTCCCGACCTGGGCACGCCCGGCTCGGAAGATGGCAGCCCCGAAATCACCGAAAGCTGCATGGACAAGTACCCGACCAGGGAAAGTCGCGCGCACTTCATGTGTACCTACACGCGCATGCTGGTGAAAAAAGGCAATAAGGTCCGGGTTTACGCCTGCACGCTGGTGGATGACGACCCGGAATACGATCTCGGGGGCACCTTGAGGGAAAGTATGGACGAACGCATTATGCTGCGGCATCACCGCTGCTTTTCCTGCTATCGATTTGGCGCGAGTTGCTCTGCACCCGTCTAGATTTTTATACCGAGGAGAATAAAGACAATGTCATTTTCAGAAGCCAGCCTGTTTTGGGGGTTCCTGCTGGTCTACGGCATCATCATGTACTGGCTGTCACCACGCAGTAAAAACGCGGCGTCTTTTTACAAAGGCGCCGACGACCATGGCAACCCGGTCGGTCAGTGGTCACTGACGGCCAGTATTTTTATCAGTTGGATCTTCGCCAAATCGGTCACCAATGCGGCCAATCTGGGCGCCGCCTATGGCGTGGTAGGGGGGCTCGCCTATGCCACTTACTGGCTCTCGATTCCAGTCGCCGGCTACGTTATCTACCTGATCCGGACCCAGACCGGGGCCACCAGCTTGCAGGACTTCCTGACGTCCCGCTTCGGTCGCTTGGCTTCCCTTAGTTTTGCTGTTGCGATTCTGATTCGCCTCTACAACGAAGTCTGGAGCAACACCGCGGTTGTCGGCGGCTACTTTGGTCTGCCCGGTGATTGGGAATATTACACCGCCGCCATGGTGTTCACGTTATTCACCCTTGCTTACAGCTTGAAAGGCGGATTGCGCAGCTCGATTTTCACCGACGTCATTCAGGCTGTGGTGTTCGTATTTTTTGTCGGTGCGGTGTTGTTCCTCATCATTCCCGCTAACGACACCAGTACCTTATTGACCACCGGTGAGTTCAAGCTCAATGCCGGCATGGACTTGCTGTTGGTGGCCGGGCTGCAAATCTTCAGCTACCCGTTTCACGACCCTGTAATGACCGACCGGGGGTTTGTGAACAACGAAAAAACCATGCTGAAAAGCTTTGTCGTGGCCGGACTATTAGGCTTTGTGGCGGTGTTTGTATTCAGCCTGGTGGGCGTGCACGCCCAGCTCAACGGCATTGAGTCGGCCGGCAATGCCCCGGCGGCGGTCGGTCAGGCGATGGGGCTGACGGCGCTGTTTTTCATGAGTGTGGTGATGATGACTTCGGCGGGCTCAACACTGGACTCCACCTTTACCTCGCTGGCCAAATCGCTGGCGGTGGACCTGCCCAAACTGGTTCGGGGGACGGCGGACCGGTTGCCCAGTATGCGTGTCGGTGCGGTGGTGATGGTGTTGTTTTCGATCCTGGGCAATGTGCCGATGTTTGCCGGTACCGACATCCTGAAAGCCACCACTATCTCCGGCACCATGGTGATGGGCCTGGCGCCGGTGTTCCTGTTCTACGGGTTTACCCGATGGTCGCCCTGGAGTTTTCATTTGAGCTTCTGGACCGGCATTGCGTTGGGCCTGTTGCTCGCAACCGGGCTGATTCCCGCGAGTTGGGCCGTCGGGGAAGGTAAATACGGCACACTGCTGGGCGTTAATGCCTACGGTTTCCTGCTGTGTACGGCCGGGTTCTTCCTCCCCCTGATTGTTCGCCGGTTGGTCGGCCAGGTGCCGCAGCCGTCGGAGTCCACCCACTGAGGCCGGCGATGACCGACACTGCAACGACTGAGGGGCGCACCTGTCCGCTTCATTACCGTTACCGGCCTGGCCAGCTCTGTAGCCAGCCGGAGACATGCGACCACGATGTGCTGTATGTCATCGGAGGTTTGTATGGCAACCCTTTCGCGCTTGATGAGGTTGAACGGATGGCCGCCGCAGAGCAGGCCATCGGGCGTCGGGTGAAGCTGTTGTTTAATGGTGATTTTAACTGGTTCAACGCCGACGACGAACTGTTTCAGGTTATCAACCGGCGGGTTCTTGACCATGACGCCATGCTGGGCAATGTTGAGTACGAGCTGGCCCACCCCAGTGACGGTGCCGGTTGCGGCTGTGCTTATCCCGAATCGGTCGACAACGCTGTGGTCGAGCGATCGAACCGAATCATGCTGCGGTTACAAGCGGTGGCCGCTGGCCACCCTGAAATTCAGAGGCGGCTGGCAAGCCTGGCCCGCTGGCGTTGCCTGATGTTTGGTGGCCTAAAGGTTTTGGCGTTGCATGGCGATCCGGAGTCGCTGGCCGGTTGGGGGCTGTCCCAGGAGTCCTTCCGCGCGGGCAATCAGGCGCAAGTGGCGGAATGGTTCCGTCAAACCGACGCCGATGTGATGGTTTGCAGTCATACCTGCCTGCCGCTGATCTGGTCCGGTAATGTGGCGGGCCGCCCCCGTTGGGTGCTGAACAATGGTGCCGCTGGCATGGCCAACCTGGCCGGAGATTACCGAGGTTTAATAACCCGGCTGGCCTGGTCCGGTCCTCCCGAAGACTGCGTCGCGAGCCTTTCGGGCGGTGCGATGTCGCTGGCGCTGGTGCCAGTGGCGTACGACCAGTCGGCCTGGCTGGAGCGTTTTGACCAGCTGTGGCCAGCACACTCCGACGCGGCGATATCCTACCGGGAGCGCATTCTTGCGGGTGCTGACCTGAGCCCGTCCGGGCTCTGTTTTTGATTTGGACCTTTTTTGGACAGCGGCTATGATTAAGGGGCGGCTTGGCTCGGTTGGGCGTCCTGTTCAGACCTTGCCATTTGATTTTTATTTTGAGGTCTATATAATTTGGCCCTAACTTTTTAAGGCGCAATGATCACAACATGACAAATGAAGGCTCGAATACCACCGCCATCACCCTCCGCGTACCGAATAAGGATGATGGCTTCAGACTTCACCAGCTAGTGGCTGAATGCCCCCCGCTGGACCCTAACTCGATTTACTGCAACCTTCTGCAGTGCAGTCATTTCGCCGACACCGGCGTGGCCGCGGAAAAAGAAGGCGACATGGTCGGCTTCATTTCCGGATATATCCCTCCCCAACAATCCGACACCGTTTTTGTCTGGCAGGTTGCTGTGCACGAGAAAGGTCGTGGCCAGGGTCTGGCCAAACGGATGCTGAAAGAAATTGTGGGTCGCCAGGCGTGCCAGGATGTCACGCACATGGAAACCACGATCACGGAAGACAACGAAGCGTCCTGGGCCCTGTTTCGCTCTTTTGCCCGGGACATGGGCGCCGAGTTGAAATACCACGAACACTTTGAGAAAGGCACCCATTTTGGGGGCATTCATGACTCCGAGTTCCTGCTCCGAATCGGGCCTTTCACCAAGCCGGCCAGCCGCTGAGACGCGGCCCGCACCGACGGCTTTTTTAAACGCGCGGAGTCCAGACTGCGACCGATACCGGTCTGGCCCCGCGTATTCACCTCGAACCTATTATGCTAAGAGGCAAGACAATGGAATTTCTTAGATCAAACGAATCCCAGGTACGCGTCTATTCACGAGCGTTTCCGACCATCTTTAACCGGGCCAAGAACGCCCACTTGTATACCGACGATGGTAAAGAATATCTCGATTTCCTGGCAGGCGCCGGGTCGCTGAACTACGGGCACAACAACGATGTGCTGAAAAAAGCGTTGTTGGAATACATCGAGAACGATGGCGTGAGCCAGGGTCTGGATCTGTGGACCACCGCCAAGCATGACTTTATGACAGCCTACAAGAAGCACATTCTTGACCCCCGTGGGCTGGACTATAAAATGCAGTTCACCGGACCGACCGGCACCAACTGTGTCGAAGCCGCCCTGAAGCTGGCCCGGAAAGTGAAAGGCCGGGATGGCATTATTTCCTTTACCAATGGCTTTCACGGCGTCTCTCTGGGCGCGGTCGCCACCACTGGCAATAAAAACCACCGTGGTGGTGCCGGTGTGCCATTGAGCAGTGTTGAGTTTATGCCTTACTGTGGCTACTACGGCGACGCCGTGGACACCGTCCAGATGATGGACAAGCTGTTATCCGACAATTCATCGGGCAGCGATTTGCCAGCGGCCGTGATTGTAGAAGCGGTACAGGGCGAGGGTGGTTTGAACGCAGCGAGTGCGAAGTGGCTGAAGGACCTTGAGACCCTGTGCAAGAAACACGATATTTTGCTGATTCTGGATGACATCCAGGCGGGCAACGGGCGCTCAGGCGACTTCTTCAGCTTTGAGGCAGCAGGGATTGTGCCGGACATTGTTACGGTGTCCAAGTCACTGAGTGGCTACGGTTTGCCGATGGCACTGGTGCTGCTGAAACCGGAACTGGACATCTGGAACCCGGGTGAACACAACGGCACGTTCCGTGGTAATAACATGGCGTTTATTACGGCCAAAACCGCCATTGAAACCTACTGGCAAGACGATATCTTCATTAATGATGTGCGTCAGAAGAGCGATCTGCTCGGTAAACGTCTGAAGGCGATCTGTGATCAGCATGGTTCAGGGCTGTTCAAGCTCAAGGGCCGCGGCATGATGCGTGGCATTGCGTGCAGCAGCGGCGAACTGGCCGATAGGATTACCGCGCGGGCCTACGAGAAAGGTCTGATTATTGAAACAGCCGGGCCTGATGACGAAGTCGTCAAGTGCCTGATGCCATTGACGATCAGTGCGGCCGACCTGAATAAGGGCCTTGACTTGCTGACCGACAGTGTCAATGAAGTTCTTAACGAAGACATGAGCGCAGCGTCTTAAGTATACGCAGTAGAGAGGCCGCCTAAGGCCGGGAAGCCAACACTGGGGCAGCCTCTCTGAACACTTGATTCCCGGCGCTAAATTCAACGCGACCGAAGATAAGATTATGAGCAGCCAACAGCATACCGTAGAAAAAATCGGCGGCACTTCAATGAGCAATTTCGAAGCCGTTCGAGACAACATCGTGATGGGCAACCGTGAACATGGTGACTGGTACAACCGCATTTTTGTGGTTTCCGCCTATGGCGGCGTCACTGACGAATTGTTGGAGCACAAAAAAACCGGCGAACCGGGCGTCTACGCCCTGTTTGCCGACGCCGAGTCGGACTGGGCCTGGGGCGATGACCTGACCAAGCTGGTCAAGTTCCTGACCGATCTGAATGCCGAACTGTTTGAAGACCAGATGCTCAGACAACAGGCCGATCAATTCATCATGGACCGCGTCGAAGGTGTCCGTGGGTGCCTGATCGACCTGCAGCGTCTGTGTTCATACGGCCAGTTCCAGCTTGAAGAGCACCTGCTGACGGTGCGAGAGATGCTGGCGGGCATCGGTGAGGCGCATAGTGCCTTCAACACCTCGCTCAAGTTGCAGCATGAGGGCGTCAACGCCCGCTTTGTCGACCTGACCGGCTGGCGCGACAATGAACTGTTGCCGCTGGATGAAAAGCTCAAACAGGCCTTCGCCAGCATCGATCTGACCCGGGAATTGCCGATTGTGACCGGTTACGCCCAGTGCAAGGAAGGCTTGATGCGCACGTTTGATCGGGGCTATAGCGAAATGACCTTCAGTCGGATCGCGGTCATCACCGAAGCGAAAGAAGCGGTGATCCACAAGGAATACCACCTGAGCTCGGCCGATCCCAAAATCGTCGGTGAAGACAAGGTCGTGCCGATTGGCCGGACCAATTACGACGTGGCGGACCAGCTGGCCAACTTGGGTATGGAAGCGATTCACCCGCGCGCCGCGAAAGGCCTGCGTCAAAACGACATCCCCTTGCGGGTCAAGAACACCTTTGAGCCGGAACACACCGGCACGCTGATTACTCGTGACTACGTGAGTGAAAAGCCTCAGGTGGAAATTGTGGCGGGCCACAAGGGTGTGTTTGCGATCGAGGTATTCGATCAGGACATGCAGGGTGAGCCCGGCTGTGACCGCAGAATCCTGGACGTGCTGACCCGCTTCAAGGTCCGTTTCATCACCAAGGACTCCAATGCCAATACCATTACCCACTATGTGGACAGCACGCTGAAGCACGTCAAGCGAGTTGTGAGGGCATTGAAGGAAGAGTTCCCCAACGGCGAAATCTGCACCCGTAAAGTGGCGCTGGTATCGGCGATTGGCAGTGACCTGCAGGTGCCCGGCATTCTGGCCCGTACCCTTCAGTCATTGGCGGACGAGGGCATTGGTATTCTTGCCGTACACCAGTGCCTGAGGCAGGTCGACATGCAGTTTGTCGTGAAGGAAGACCACTACCGGCCGGCCATCATCAAACTACACCAGACGTTGATCGAGACCCACAACCACGAGTACGCCATCGTCGCGGCCTAGTGGGCGTGTTGGAGCGCCGCCCAGACGCTCCTGCTGACTTATCCGGGTTCGGACTGGTCGCTCCGACTCCGGATAATGGAGGGTGTTTTGCCTCCTGACCGGGGTGCCGGGCATTGAGATGTCTGGTGGCCCCGGTCACCGTCCCTTGTTTATTCCCACCTCCAAAACGCACGCATCCCGCCCGGCTGGATTCGCCCCTCCGCGCTCGACGCTTTGTCGACAGCGCTGTCCCGCAGCACGGTGGTTCGGTAGCGATGGGCAAAGGGTGCGGGAGCCACCGCCGAGCCCAGAGCCGGCGCCAAACCGGGCAATCCATGACCGCATTCTGATCGTATTCTCAGACACTATTTTCAACCCGGATCGATGCCATGAGTGAACTTCATCCGCAGCCCCCCACCACCCGCACCGCCCCCTACTCAGAGCCCGAAACGTTGGTGGGACACTACTTTCGGGATGCTTCCCGTCACGCCCTGCTGACCGAGCCCAATGAACGCAAACTGAGCCGTCGGCTCAGCCGCTGCCTCAATATTGTCGCGGCCGAGCGTGGCCTGGGCGAGGATATTCCGCGCACCATCCGGGACGTGGTCGGCGTCATAGCGGAATCCGATTTGACCGGTTTGCACGCCAGGCGCGCCTATCGGCTGATCCGCGCCAGTCGCGAGCTGCTCATTCAAAGTAACTTGCGGCTGGCGGTACACATTGCCCGGCGCCACGTTACCCGTGGATTGCCAATGTCCGATGTTATTCAAGACGGCAATATCGGCTTGATCAAAGCGGTTGAGCGATTCGATCCCAGCAAAGGCTTCCGGTTCTCGACCTATGCCTATTGGTGGATCAGCGAGGAGGTCAAACGATGCCTCAAGCGCGGCCACCGGGTGGTGCGCACCCCGGACCACGTGGTGGATGAAATCCGTGCTTTACAGGCCACCACGCTCAGGCTGCATCGCGAGCTGGGGCGCACACCGAGGCAAAGCGAACTCGCCAGTGAGTTGGAGGTTTCACCCAGTCGGGTCACGGAGTTGATCAGTTATACCGGCGCGGAAGTGTCTACCGATGCGCCGGTTACCGACGAGGGATCTCTGTCCATTGGCGACAGCCTGAGTCTTGGTGAGGAGGAGGCGCCGGAAGAGGCCTTGGTGCCGAGGGATCGGCGACGAATTCTGGACACCATTCTGGCGGAATTAAACGTTCGCGAGCAATCCGTATTGAGCCGGCGTTTCGGATTGAACCGGCGAGAACCGGAAACGTTGCAGGTCATTTCGGACGATCTGGGCATCAGTCGGGAGCGGGTTCGTCAGATTGAAAAGACCGCACTGGCCAAGCTTCAGGAACGCTACGCTGACTTGGGCGAACGGGTGGTTAGCGGAAGCTGGGCGAGCGGCCGGTAGTCGAGTGGCTGGTATCTTGTTGCCGGTCAGGACTGCGTCGCGGGGCCAATGCGAAAGAGAGTGCGGCGCCTTAATGGACCGAAAGCAGCCAGCCAGCGACAACCGCTTGGGAGAGAATGGCAACACCGGTGAGAATCAGCCGTAATTGCCGATACCAGGCGGGCCAATACAGTTTCATCCAGCGCACATCGACGACATAGAGCGCCAGATAGGCGATTGGATAAATAATGATTTGCAGGTGCATGGGAAGCAGCAGCCCAATGCCGGCGGTCAGGAAAAACAGTTGGCTGATGACCATAGTGGTCAGCGGAGACAGCGGGAAACAGCGATTCTCAAGCTGCAAGGCGATTGGCCAATAAACACCAGCCATGAAAGCCAGAATACCGGCGCTGTAAATATAGAAATAGTGGGTAATTTGAAGGCTGTGCGCGGGCCAGATAAACACCGCCAGCGCGCCCAGAATAAAGGGTAACAGGCCGAGCAGTCCGATGGCATTGGCCAGGCGAGCGACAGCGATCACGTCCGATGCCCCTGGATACGAATTCTCATGGGCGCAATCTCCGCCGTGGCCATGCCGACCATCTCATGGTAAGCGGACGAGTGCACCACGTCGGTTCGCCGTACGGTAAAGGCGCTCAGCACGTTCTGAACCTCCCAACTACTCCGGAACAGTGTGGTGGTCTGGGAGGAATCGGACAGCACGAGAACGCGCCCGTCAATGTGCAGCCTGGCCATGTAGCGCTGGCCTTCCAGAGATAGAATTTCCAACAGATCGATGGTGGGGTTCTCCATCGACCGGAGGTCTGTCAGCGAAATTCTCACAACGATCCTGCTCCGTATTCCGGTGTATGGGAGGCAATACGACCGTTACAGAATTCAAGATCAACCTGGGTCAGGGAAACTTCGGTGGTGTGCTGGTCACGGAACGGAAGGCGCCGGCACGCCGAGGGTTCCGTTCGTCATGACCGACTGCGTGTTATCCAGTGGGCCGTCGGTCTGAGTCGCGAGACCTCAGGCCAGCGCACGGCACACCGAGTGCTGCGGACAATGTGCCAGGTGATCATTGACCATTCCGGTTGCCTGCATAAAGGCATACACAATGGTGGGGCCGACGAAGTTAAAGCCATGCTTGCGCAGGGCTTTGGACATTGCCTCGGCTTCCGCCGTGTAAACCGGAACCTCGGCAATGGACTGCCAGGCGTTCTGAACCGGACGGTCATTTACGAACGACCAGAGAAATGCGCCGAACGAGACGCCCTGCTCTTGCAGGCTCAGGTATCCGCGGGCATTACGAATAATGGAATGTACCTTCAATCGATTCCGGATAATGCCCGAGTCGTGCAGCAGATTCTCAATTTTGGCGTCGTCGTACTGGACGATTTTCTCGGGATCGAAGTCGTCGTAAGCCTCGCGGTAGCTCTGTTGCTTGCGCAGGATGGTGATCCAGCTCAAGCCCGCCTGCTGGCCGTCGAGGCAGAGTTTTTCAAACAGCGCCCGGTCATCGTATTCGGGCCGTCCCCACACCTGATCGTGATACTGCACGTAAAGAGGGTCGGTGCCGCACCAGGGGCAGCGTTTGGCACTGGTCGCAACGTCGGTCATGGTTGCAACCTCTGAATCAGCCAGCCATCGCCTTGGCGCAGGTACTCAAAACGGTCATGCAGGCGGCTGGGCCGACCCTGCCAGAATTCGATCCGGTGCGGTATGATCCGGTAGCCGCCCCAGAACGAGGGCAGGGGCACGCTGCCCTCTGCAAATTTGCGTTTGATTTCATTCACCTTCTGTTCCAGCAACCCGCGCGAGGAAATGACCTTGCTTTGTTCCGACACCCAGGCCCCAATCTGGCTGCCCCGGGGCCGGGACGCAAAGTAGCGCAGGGATTCCGCCTTGCTGACTTTTTCCGCGCGGCCCTGAATGATGACCTGGCGGTTCAGTCCAATCCAAGGAAACAGCAGGGCCGCTTGCGGGTTATCACTCAATTCCCGGGCCTTGCGGCTGCCATAGTTGGTGTAGAAGACAAAGCCCTGATCATCGAAGTATTTCAGCAGTACCGTCCGCAGGTCAGGCACGCCATCTCGATCGCTGGTGGCCAGGGACATCGCATTGGGCTCCAGAATTCCCGCCTCCCGGGCATCCGTAAACCACCGCTCGAATTGCCGGGTGGGGTTGGCATCCAGGTCGTCACGGTCGAGGCCGTCACTCTCGAATTCACGGCGCATCTCACCTATGTCCATCGGTACAGTCCTGAATTGGATGAATAGAAATTCGCTCTGAAGGCATACGGTGCTCTATTCTTTCAGGATTGGCGCTGAATGGAAATGCGACGGACCGTCGCGGTATAGTCTTTACAGCGACACCCATCGGCCAACACTTAAGGAGACCCACGTTGACCACTGCGAAGACCTCAGGACCCTGGTACAAAAAGCTCGTAATATGGTTGGCGTTGCTGGTATTCGGTTATGGCCTATTGGGTGCTGGCCTCCTGCCCTGGTGGCTTGAACGGGAGTTGCCAAAGCGAATGCAGGCGCACATGGGCTGGTCGGCCACGGTCGATGATATTCGGGTCAATCCGTTTGCGTTCTCGGTGGAGGCCACCGGCTTTGCGGCAACGGATAGCGCCAACGAGCCGGTACTGAACTTTGATAGCTTAAGCGCCAATCTTAGCCTTTGGCAGTTAATAAACGGTGTTATCGCATTCGAGCACATCACGCTGGATCAGCCTTTTATCCGTATCGATCTGTTGCAGGACTATGGCGTCAATTTCAGCCGCGACTGGCAAACCCATAATCCCGCGGATGCGGATGACGCCAACGCTGAGGACTCCGGCGGTGGCGCGCCGGCGCTGTATTTTGGCCGGATTTCACTGAACAATGGCGACATCAACCTGAGGGATTTCAGCCAGGGACGTGACGCCGAATTTCGCATCCAGCCGCTGACGATTGAACTCACGGACCTCGCCACTTATGCGCGGGAAGGCAGCAGTGATTACCGCTTGAATGCTGCGATTGGTGAACAGACCATTACCTGGGAGGGCGACCTCAGCTTTGCGCCCCTGACGTCGTCCGGGCGGATCGCGGTAAACAATCTGGAATACCCTACCTTATGGCACTTTGCCCGCGATGCTGTGCCCTACTCGTTACGCAGTGGCACCGTGTCAGTCACCACCGACTACCAGTTGTCGTGGGTCGACGAATTGGCACTGGTGACCCGCGATGGCGTGGTCAATGTTCGCGGACTCTCAGTGGCGACGGCAGAGAACGATGATCCGGCCGCATTGGAAAACGCCGATATCGATGTCGACGGGTTTGAATTTGATCTTCTGGGCCGTGAGTTGGCCATTGACAAAATTGCGCTCCGCAACGCCGCGATGACGGTCCAGCGCAACGCTCAGGGTATTCTCAACCTGCTTGCGCCCCTCAACTCGGAGGAGGCCGGCAGCGCCGACGCGGTCGATGCCCCACAAGCGCCACCATCCCAACCGTTCCGCTGGTCGGTCAAGGCCATCGAGGTTGCAGACGGCCGCCTGCATTGGCTCGACGAGCAACCCGTGGTGGCGGCGGATGTCTCGCTGGACGCGATCAACCTGAGCCTGACGGAATTAAGCGATGAACTTGAGCAACCGGTGGATTATGCTCTGGCGTTTAACGTGGCGGATGGCGGCGATGTGTCGTTCCAGGGCCAGGCGACGCTGCAGCCGTTTACTCTGGAAGCCTCATTGTCGGCACAGGGCTTGGCGCTGGCGGCCTTCGAACCCTACATCCGGGAATCGGCGGCGCTCAAGATCCGGGACGGACGGCTGAGCTTCGACGGCTCGATTGACCTGGATGGCCAGACCGAGCCATTGACCGGCACCTTCAGTGGCCGCGGTCGGGTGGAAAATCTCGATGCTCTGCTGCCAGACAGCGACACACCGCTGATTGCCTGGAGCAGCCTGGTGCTTGAGCCGATTGAATACAATCTCGCACCGGCGCGGCTGGAAATTGGCAAAATCACCCTCAGCGAACCCCGGGTGTCGGTCGCCCGTTTGGAAAGCGGCAATCATAATGTTCAGCGTATTATGACCGCCTCGGAAGGCTCGCCAAAGCCGTCTGCAGAGCCTCCGGCATCGGCCGAGTCAGCTGCGGCGACAGGCACCACCCCCGCCGTTATTTTTCGGGTCAGAGAGTTTGTCCTGGACAAGGGCCAGGTTGACTATTCCGACCGGTCGGTACAACCGGTGTTTACCACCCAGCTCAGCGATCTCGACGGCACGGTGACAGGGTTGAGCAACATTCCGCCGCAGCAGGCCAAAGTCGCCATTAACGGACGTGTTGGCGACGTCGGTGCGATACAGGTTGACGGTTCGATTGGCACGCTGGGCGCCGACAGCAGCAGCGACCTGAAACTCACCCTGAGCCAGTTGTCGTTACCGCAACTGAGCCCCTATCTGGGGCGCTATCTTGGGTACAGTATCGACAGTGGCAAATTGGCACTGAATCTCGATTACCGTATTGACGGCACCCTACTGAACGGCAAAAACCAGGTGACATTGGATCGAATGGAACTGGGCGGACCGATAAACAGCGACCTGGCGGTGAATGCACCGGTCAAGCTGGGACTGGCGTTGCTGCGTGACGGCAATGGCGTCATTGATATCAACCTACCCATTGAGGGCAACCTGAGCGATCCCGATTTCCGTCTCGGTCAGGTGATGATGAGCACCTTCGTGAACCTGGTGGTGAAAGCGGCGACGTCGCCTTTCAGTGTGCTGGGCTCCGTCGTTGACCTGGCTGGATTGTCCGGTGCCGAGTTGGGCACCATCGCCTTCAATCCAGGCGAGTCGGAACTGGCGCCCAAGGAACAGGAAAAAGTGGCGGCTCTGGCCAAGGTGTTGTCAGAGCGGTCCGAGCTGTTGCTCAACATCCGGGGTGCGGTTGCCCCGGAATTGGACAGGCCAGGGTTGAAGCGGCAGCAGGTGTTTGAGCGCCTGGGGCTGGGTCAGGGTACGCCCCTGTCGTCCCGTATCGAACGGCTCGAGCAGGCCTATGAACAGTCCTCCGGAGCCGAAGCGCTGGCCGCGCTGAAACAACAGGCTCGGAATACCGGTCAAAACGCCAGCGGTGCTGCCTGGGAGGCCGCCCTGGTAGCGGCGCTTGGGCAGAATATTTCAATATCGTCAGAGGCGTTGCAATCGCTGGCCGCTGTACGGGGAACCAACATCCAGCGTCGCTTGCTGGACTCCTATGACACACCACAGGAGCAGCTTTACCTGCTGGACCCTTTGCTGGATGCACCGGTAAACAATGGCCAGCAGCAGGTCACTGTGCAGTTTCAACTGGACGTACGGTAGCGACTTGCGTGGCCGGTGCGGACACCACAGGGGTTTGCGGTTACTGTGGCCGGCATGGTGTCAGGGCTTGGTGCTGAGTGCATCGGGCAGTTGAAGGTTGTAGCGCTTGACCAGCGCGGCATAGGTGCCGTCTTGAATCAACGGGTTCAACAGCGCCATCAGGGTGTCGGCACTGATCGGTCCGTCAGGGCGTGTCAGTGCTCGCAAGGCGTAGCGCTGATCCACCTTGTTTGAGATCAGCAATCGCGCTTGATCCGTCGGGTTCAGAGTGAAATGGAGCGCCAGATAAGACCGGCTGACGATCGCGATTTCGGCCGCCGAGGGCCGGTCAATCAATAGCAGTTCAATATTGCGTCGGTGATTGTGGGACAGCAAGATATCGAAGTTCTGACGCAGGCGTTGCTCATCGGTTTCAAAATTGGCGAAACCATAGTGATAGCCCAGCATGGCGACTATCCGGCGTTGTGGCAGATGATCGAAAAAAGATTGGTCGCGCCCGGGCTTTTTGAGCGCCACATACACGTCTTCGTCCATCAATAGCGGTGGTGTTGCCTGGTTCTCAACCGCTTGCCAGCTCCACTGTGTACTTTCGAAGAAAATAGTATCGTAATGGCCTTGTTGAAAGTCCAGATAGCGCCGTTTGGGGGCGGTTTTGAACAACACGAACGCATAGTCTGACTGGCGAGTATTCAACTCGTTCACCAGGTCGGCCAGTAGGCCTGATACTTTCCCTGTGGTGGTTACTGAGGCGATGGGTGGAAAATTATACGCGCCAATCACAACGCGGGACTCGGCAACGGCGGCCCCACAGCTTAATACCAGGCCAGCGAAGAGGATGTTTCCAATCGATTTCATAGCGTCCTGTTGCCGATAACCATAAAATGAACAACATTTCACTTCTTCAATTCAGCGTAGCATTTGTGGCGTGCTTAGCCACAATAACTCTGAAAAACACTGTAAAAGGTTTCAACCATGAGTCGGCCAAAGAGCCATTTTTTTGCCTATATTGCCCGCTTGCGATGGATTCGCCGGTGGGGACTGATGCGCAACGCCATTGAAGAAAATGTGGCCACCCATTCCTGGGAAGTGGCAACGCTGGCCCATGCCCTGGCACTGATTCGCAACCGGCATTTCGCAGGGACCGTCAATCCGGAACACATTGCCACCGCCGCGTTGTATCACGACGCCGCGGAAGTCATTACCGGGGACATGCCAACACCCATCAAATACCACTCGAAGGTTATGCGGGAGGCGTTTGGCGATATTGAACACAAAGCTCAGGCTGAGTTGCTGGCGTTGTTGCCGGCTGATTTGCGCGCGGATTTTGTGCCGTATGTGACGGAGTCGGCCTGGGCGCCGGCCGTTCAGGAGATCATCAAAGCGGCGGACCGGTTATCCGCATGGCTTAAGTGTCAGGCTGAGATTCAGGCAGGCAACAAAGAATTTGAGCCAGCCGCGAGCCAGATTTACAAACGTTTGCAAACCGAAGCCTTGCCGGAGGTGCTGTATTTTCTGGAGGTCTTCGCGCCGAGTTATCAACGGCCGCTGGATCACTTGCTGGAGTAAGTTGACGATCCCAAGGGCGGGATCTACCGGTCACCGGCACGCACAAGGGGCGCCGGTGTACCGGTTGGCCGAGGGCTAGGCGCCGCCGCTGGAGGCGACCATGCCGCCGCGCAAACCGTCCCGCTGCAGAGCTTGGCGGACCGAATCTTCAGGGCTGCCGGCCATTTCCCGGAACATGCCCATGGAGCCCAAAAGCGCGGACGACTCGTAAGGCACAAACACCCGCTCACCGTCTTTGGCCATGGTCGGTAATGCCTTGATGTAGCTCTGGCCCAGCAGATAACCCACAACGGTTCGCTTGTTTTCCTCAGTCTCACCAATGGCATTCAAGACCAGTTTGATGGATTCCTGCTCACCCTGGGCACGCAAAATGGCCGCTTCCTTGTCGCCCTGGGCATTCAGAATGGCGGATTCCCGCTGACCCTGAGCCATGGCAATGGCCGCTGACTTCTCACCTTCGGCTTCGGTCACGGTGGCCCGGCGTTTACGCTCGGCCGCCATCTGCAGGCGCATGGCCTCCTCGACTTCCTCCGGCATGTTGATGTCCTGAACTTCCACCCGAGTGAGTTTGACCCCCCACTTTGAGGCCGCTTCTTCCATTTCGGCCTGGATGGCGCTGTTCACCTCCGAGCGGGATTCAAACAGCTTGTCCAGTTCCATTTTGCCAACCACGGACCGCAAAGTGGTCTTGGCCAATACCTCGACGGCCTGACTCATGTTGGCTACTTCATACACCGCCCGGCGTGGATCTATGATCTGGTAGTACAGCGCGCCGTTGATCGTGACCGTCACGTTGTCGGTGGTGACCACGTGCTGGCCGGGGAAGTCCATCACCGTTTCACGCCGGTCGATCCTCACTTCATCGCTGCTGGAGGCGTGATAGTCCTCGCCCAGCTTTACATAGCGGATCATGGTGATCGGACGGGGTCGTTCAATAAACGGAATGATGATGTTGACGCCGCTTTCGAGCACACGATTGAATGAGCCCAGCCGCTCGATCACCATCACCTCCGATTGCCGCACGATCACCAGCCCTTTGGCAATGATCAGAATGCCGATAACAACGATGATCAGACTCAGGATGAGTCCGGGTGTGAGAATCGTATCCATGCTTAAAGTTCCTTGTTGGTAATATCACAATGAACAATGGCGGTGGTGCCATCGAACTGCTCGAAAATAACCTCGGTACCTTCCGGTAATTCAGTGCGGCCATCTTCCAGGACGCGCAGGCGGTAAAAGTCGCCATTTATTTTAATACCGGTGGCATTGTCGAATTCACGTCTTAGGGTGCGGTATTTGAGACCCTGCTCGACCCCCGTGCCGGTGGTGCCGTAGGCGACACCCTTGGGGGAAAAGAGCGGGCGAATAAAACGGATCGCGACCGGCACCAGGATGCCAGACAGCACGCCCATACCGACCAACTGCCAGTAAAAGGACACGCCCAGATAAGCCAACAGCGCGGTGACGCCCGCGGCGATGCCCAACGCTAACAGCACCAGCACGCCGGATGTAAGTTCCGCCAGGCTGAGCACCAGCGCCAGAATCAGCCAGAAATGCGCAAGACTCCATTCCATTTCGAGTTTCCAATCGTCATTGGTGGGGTAGAACGTGTGGGGCCGTGTGGCCCAGCGGCAAGAATATCAGCTTAATGAAAGGGTATCTAATCGCCAATCACTTGCGGTCGGACTGATTGAAACATCATCTTCGCGGGTGATTATCTGCTGTATCCGATCCCCATTGAACGGGTAGAGTATCCCAAGATTAAAGTGTCTGCTTTAATGAAAGCTTTAAACAAGAGGTCCTGGCTCATGAAGAATCTGAAAAACAAGGTTGCCGTCATTACCGGCGCCGGCTCGGGCATCGGTCGGGCACTGGCAAAATCGCTGGCCGCTCAAGGGTGCCGGCTGGCATTGTCCGATGTGAATCAGGCCGGCCTGAAAGCAACGGCCGCTGACTGTGCTGCGGTCGAGGTCAAAATCTATGCTCTGGATGTGTCCGACCGGGACGCGATCTACGCTCATGCCGAGCAAGTGGCACAGGATTTTGGTCAGGTGAATCTGGTGATCAACAATGCCGGTGTTGCGTTATCGGCCTCGGTTCGGGAGATGACGGATGAGGACTTCAAGTGGGTCATGGACATCGACTTCTGGGGCGTCTCCCATGGCACGCGCGCTTTTTTACCCCACCTCATCGCGTCTGGCGATGGCCACGTGGTTAACATCTCCAGTGTCTTTGGCCTGATCGGCGTACCCAAGCAAAGTGCCTACAACGCGGCCAAATTTGCGGTCCGTGGCTTCACTGAAGCCCTGCGTCAGGAAATGAAACTGGAAAAGCAGCCGGTTTCGGTCAGTTGTGTGCACCCGGGGGGCATTCGCACCAACATCGCCAATGCAGCACGGATGGGTAAGTCCGAAAATATTCAGGCGCTGCGTAAGGGGTTCGACAAATTGGCGATGACCTCGCCGGAAAAGGCCGCCGCCACCATCCTCAAAGGAATTCTAAAAAATGAGTCGCGAATTCTGGTGGGTCCGGATGCCTGGGGAATCGATGCCATTAACCGCTTGTTGGGGTCCGCGTATCAGCCTTTGGTTGAGCGATTTTCCAGGAAAAACATGTACCTTTGAATCCAGCCTATTCGGGACAAGGGAATTCAAGGCCTGGGGCAGGATGACGCCCAGAGCCGCGGTCGATCCCTGTTTCGGTGTGGCTCTCAAGCGCCCGAGTTCCGGAACCCGGAGGATTCTGGCAAGCCATGCTGGCAGGCTCTATACTCAAAGCCTCATGCACGCTCATAACCATTTTTGCACGATGCCGGCGGTCAAACTCAATGCCTGAAAATCGGGCAGGCTCGTCGCACAAGGGCGCTGTGGGCTCCCTTTATCAGGGAAACAAAAACAGCAATGGAGCCACTCCAGCAAGACGAACCATACGGGTCGTTGAGCGGCGGCCAATCTGGCCTTCGAGACAGACATCGCCGGTCTCTCATCCGCCTCATTTTCCTGGCAACCTCTGCTATGCTGGTGGTTTTCGCCTGCCTGCAATTCCTTAACGCCAATGCTCTGCTGGCGCTCGGCGAACTCAGTGCCAGCGCGGTGCTGCTGATTAGCTCGTTCCAGCTTAAAAACACGAAAAAATTGCGTTGGTGGATTCATGGCTATCTGATCTTTGCGTTTTGTTTTCTGGTCTACATTATTGCTAAGCCCCAGGCGTCAACGACGGCGTTTGTGTGGATTTTCATCATGCCGGTATTGTCCTATCTATTGCTGGGCAAAATTGCGGGCTTTCTATTGGCAACCCCGTTCATGCTGGCGGGGAGCGTGTTCTTTTACCTTCACCTGGACGCCATCGACAGTGCCCGCGTGATGATCGATCTGTTAAACCCTTTGTTTTGTGCTGTATTGGTATTGGCGTTTATGCACTTGTATGAAACTCGCCGGGCGGAGGCCCAGGACAAATTGGTCAGCCTGGCGGAAACCGACGCCCTGACGGGCTTGGCGAATCGCAGTACTTTTCAGGCCACCCTGGCGCGTACGGTCAACGAGTCCTTGCGCAATAAAACGCCGTTTGCCTTGGTACTCATGGATATAGATCACTTCAAGAAGGTCAACGATAGCTTTGGCCACGATGCTGGCGACCGCGTTTTGCATCACATCAGCCGGCGCTTGACCGAGCGGCTGCGAAATACCGACTTTGTGGGTCGTCTTGGCGGCGAAGAATTTGGCCTGATACTGCGTGATGTGGAGAATGGTGGTGCCTACCCGTTAATTGAGGCGCTACGGCAGCGCATCGAATCAAGCGAACTGGCGTACGGTGCTGAAACCGTTAAACTGACCGCCTCATTCGGGATAGCGTATTGGCCAAAAGATGCCGACAAACAGAATGAGCTCTACCAAGCCGCTGACCGTCGACTATACAGCGGCAAACGGGCGGGTCGAAATATTGTGTCCGAGCACGACGACACGTCCGAGTCCGGACACAAACTGGATTCAGAAACAACTATGATCGGTTAACATGACGACCAGCGGGCTGGCAGAGAGACCAGTCCAGGGTCGGCCAACGCATTACACGCCAAAGGTTCTATGAAAATACCGAAAAGATTACAGCCCCTGGTTGATGATGGCATGGTGGATGAAGTCCTCCACCAGCTCATGAGTGGTAAGGAAGCACAGGTTTATGTAGTCCGTTGTGGCGATAGCATCCGCTGTGCAAAGGTCTTCAAGGAAGCGAAGCAGCGCAGCTTCAAGCAAGCGGTGCAATATCAGGAAGGTCGTAAAGTTCGCAACAGCCGGCGCGCCCGGGCCATGTCCAAGAAAACCCGGTATGGCCAGAAAGAACAGGAAGATGCCTGGCTGAATGCCGAGGTGGATGCACTGTATCGACTCGCCGACGCTGGTGTGCGGGTGCCGGAACCGTTCGGTTTTGTGGACGGGGTTTTGTTGATGGAGCTGGTGTCGGATGACGATGGCAAAGCCGCTCCGAGACTGGATGACGTCAGTTTAAGCCCCGAACAAGCCCGCGATTACCACGCCCGCGTAGTGGCCGAAGTTGTTCGCATGCTCAGCGCCGGTCTGATTCATGGCGATTTGTCGGAATTCAATGTGCTGGTGGAGCCTGCGGGTCCGGTCATTATTGACCTGCCACAAGCCGTCAATGCGGCGGGTAACAACAGTGCGGAGAGCATGCTGGAGCGTGATGTCGACAACATGCGACGTTATTTCGGCCGTTTTGCTCCGGAATTGCTGACCACCGATTATGGCAAGGAAATCTGGGCACTCTACGAAACCGGCGACCTCCATGCCGACAGCAAACTCACCGGCTGTTTCGAACATGACACCACCAGCGCCGATGTGGGCGAGCTGATGGCGGTGATCGACGCAGCGAAAGAAGAAGAGCTGGAGCGGTTGGACCGGATGCGTGATGATGACGAAGAGGACTAGCTTATTCTCAAAACCCGCCGATGCGGGTTTTTTTATAATTCTGTAACACAACAATAACAATCTTTCTGCAACCGATTTTCGACCTTCCCCGTATTAACTCCGACTTTAATAACTGTGACCTGCGTCACGCATTTATGTTCGCCTGCGCGACATAACTTTTTCGGAGAGGAATCGACATGGTCGGATTTTACGACAGCGGGCTGGTGTTGTTATCGTATGCAATAGCAGTTCTGGCTTCTTACAGTGCACTGTACTTTGGTGCGCAGCTAACCACCATCAGTGGCATCAAGAGCCGGCTATGGCTGACCCTGGGGGCCCTATCCATGGGGACAGGGGTATGGACCATGCATTTTGTTGGCATGCGCGCCTATGTGATGCCGGTTGAGATGACGTACGACCTGGCAATGACTGTGTCGTCCTGGCTGGCTGCGATCCTGGCATCGGGACTGGCGCTGCACATGATCAGCTTGAAAAAAGTGGGTTGGGTGCAGTTGGCTGTAAGCAGTCTGGCGATGGGGGGTGGTATTGCCATCATGCATTACGTGGGCATGATGGCGATGAATATGTCCCCCGGCCTCACTTACGATCCGGCCATATTTTCGGTCTCCGTCGTCATCGCGGTGGCGGCGTCTGGGGCGGCCATGGCGATTTGCCGAACCTTGCAGTCATCCACGGGGAACAAAGCGTTGTTCCTGCAGTTGGGCGGCGCGCTGGTGATGGGAGTCGCAATCTGTGGCATGCACTATACCGGTATGGCCGCTGTTATTTACCCGGACAGCGCCATGCCGGCGGCCGATAACCTGTTATCGGGTGATTGGTTGGGTATCCCGCTGGGATTGACCAGCGCGGTGTTGATTGTGATGGCGTTGGCGGCTTCGGCGGTGGATGTCAAAAAGCGCAACGTCG
Organism: Marinobacter caseinilyticus; assembly: GCF_011074955.1. Classification (GTDB taxonomy): domain Bacteria; phylum Pseudomonadota; class Gammaproteobacteria; order Pseudomonadales; family Oleiphilaceae; genus Marinobacter; species Marinobacter caseinilyticus. The sequence goes on from NZ_WUQJ01000031.1 coordinate 189,345, forward strand.
CTGTCGTACAGGCGGAAGAAGAGGCCTCGAGACTCCAGCAGCTGGCGTTTGTGGACAAAGCCACCGGATTGCCCAATCGGGTCGCTCTTGACCGCCATTTGCTCAATCTGATTGCGGAAAACCATGCCAGCGAGCGCTCGTTTGCGTTGCTTTACCTGGATATCGCCAACTACCGGGATATCGAATCCTCAATAGGTGCACCGGAACAGGCGGCTATTGCGTCCGGGGTTCGCGCTGCACTGGATTCGGCAACAGCGTATTTGGCCAAGTATTCGGCGAGTACCTTTATTGTCGTTGTCGAGGGGCACACCCAAGCCAACCAAAAGGCTATGTACGAACGGCTTAAACGGTTGCCTGAATACGTCGATGCTCCGGAGGGAGTGGATTTGGTATGGCGGGCAGGCCAGAGTGTTTTCCCGGATACGGGGCGTTCGAGTCGCATGCTGGTACGTGTCGCGATGAAAACCGGAGACCTGAAAAACATCGGTCGCTTCAATCGCATCTCGCCCGCCTACCAAGACCCTCTGTCGGCGCCATTGTCGGCAAGCTGAGTTGAAGATGGACAGCGGTTCTGCCTGGGTCAAACGCCAGGCAGAACCGCAGTTCAGGTCATTGACCGACCAAGGCCTTAGATCGCGGTAGCACCCCCATCGACCGGCAAGGCGACCCCGGTGGTGAACGCCGCACCGTCGGAACACAGATATAAGACCGCGGCGGCAATCTCATTGGCCTGGCCCAGGCGCCCAACGGGGTGCATGGCGGCGGCAAATTCGGCCTTGCGAGGATCCGAGGCGGCCGCGCGGCGGAACATTTCAGTATCAATTACCGCAGGACACACGGCATTCACCCGGATGCCTTTCTTGGCGTATTCCACCGCGGCGGATTTGGTGAGGCCAATCACGGCGTGTTTGCTGGCGCTGTAGACGCTCATCTTCGGTGCCGCACCGAGACCGGCAATGGATGCAGTGTTAACGATGACACCGCCGCCCTGGGCCAACATGGCCGGAATCTCATATTTCATGCAGTACCAGACACCTTTGACGTTGACGTCCATGATGCGGTCAAAGTCCGCTTCGTCGCCGTCGGCCAGTTTGCTGTTCTCAATTTCAATTCCGGCATTATTGAAGGCAAAATCAAGCCGTCCGTAGGTCTCAAGGGCCGCTTCAACGAGTTGCTGGACATCTTCACTGCGGCTGACGTTGCAGGCCACAAACGTGGCGTCACCACCGGCGCTGCGAATGGCTGCCACCACCGCTTCACCATGAATACGGTCAATATCCGAGACCACCACCTGAGCGCCTGCCGCGGCAAACGCTTCTGCGGTGGCCTGCCCCAGACCGGCAGCACCGCCGGTCACCAGTGCCACTTTCCCGGTAAACTGCATTGTCATGTTGTGTCTCCCCTTAAGCACGCGAAATGGATGAATGCGAGCATCTTAGGGGGTTCGGTCGCCAATCGGAACTGAGTTTGGCTAATGGCGGGTCATTACTGGACTTGATGAAGCGCGGGGTCACGCTGACGTTGCCGTGACCCCGCGCCGCGGTCAGAGCGTGATGCGCGCGCCCATCACCTCCATAAAGCGGGCGAGCCACTTCGGATGAGCGGGCCAGGCGGGGGCCGTCACCAGGTTGCCATCGACATGGGCCTCGGTGGCATCGATGGACTGGAACCGGCCGCCGACGCCAGTGACTTCGGGCCCACAAGCGGGGTATGCGGAACACTCCCGGCCCTCCAGAATGCCCGCGGCGGCCAGTATCTGGGCGCCGTGACAAATGGCCGCGATGGGTTTCTTGTGGTCATTGAAAAAGCGGACGATGTCGAGCACCCGGTCATTAAGGCGCAGGTATTCCGGGGCGCGGCCCCCGGGTACGACCAGGGCGTCGTACCGGGACACGTCCACTTCGTCAAAATCGGCGTTTACCGCAAAGTTGTGCCCGGGTTTTTCAGAATACGTCTGGTCGCCTTCGAAATCGTGGATCGCCGTACGGACGGTCTCGCCCGATTTTTTGTCGGGGCACACGGCGTGGACTTCGTAACCCACTGCTTGCAAGGCTTGGAAGGGGACCATAACCTCGTAATCTTCGACGTAATCACCGACCAGCATCAGTATGCGTTTCATAACAGGCTCCTTGGGTTGAACACCTCGAGTAAGACTCCGTAAACGAGGTTTGTGTGTACTAGAACCATTTACCCAAAGGGTGCGCATGTCAAATGAAGTCTGTGTGGCGGCGGAAGCCACTCGCCGCTGGCCCGACGTCAACACGGCCACCGAGGCGGAGGGTCTGCGTCGGTGGCCGTGGCCTTATTGCAATCGCTCAACGCTTACCACGGCGATGGGGTTGTCCCAGCGTTGGGTGCCGCTGAGCGTGGAGGAGGCCAGCCCATCCGCCTGGGTCACCACTCCGGCGTGGATGTAGACGGCGTTTCGGACATCGTTGCGGTTGGGATTGAAGCCTTCGGCGAGTCCGCTGGCAGCCGGGCCTGGCACCGTAGCGGCCGTTTCGGTATTGGCCTCGGTACCGGCATCGTAACCGATGGCCAGGTAGCTTTGGCGTTGGCCAACATCAAGTTCGGCCAGGGGCACGCCCTGTAAGGCCGCCAAACCATCGTTGGTGTTGACCGGCATGGAGATCCAGGTCAGATGCAGTTCGGTGGTATTGCTGGCCCGGGCAGTGACGGTCAGTTGCTCAGAGGCTCCGGGACCGATCACACCCGACCCGGAATCACTGCTCAACACCCCGCTATCGAAGCCAGCCGTCGCCAGGAAGTCACTGTTGTCTCCGGACTCAGCCAGGGTTTCCAGTGCCACTGAGGCGGCGTCGCCCAATGCGAAGGCTTGCCAGTCGGCCGTGTGGATTACCACGGTGGCGGGCGACAACGGTTGCCCGGCCGTGAGGTTGGTGATCGTTATCTGGTAGCGATAATCCTGTTGGCCAGGGCCAAACACGAACTCGGTGTCGGAATGGCAGCCGGCCACGGTTGCCGCCAGTGGCAGCAGTACCCAAAGGTGTTTGTGAAAAACCATGATGCACCTCCTGATCATTTCACCGTCACAGTGACGCGGGCCACAGGGTTGAGCCAGCGGTGGAGCGTGCTGACAATGTCGCTGGCGCCGCCGATGAGGTTGGTATCACCCAGATTGCCACGGTGGATATGGACATAGCCCTCAGCGGAACTGGCGGCACCACTGCCACCGTTGCCCAGTATCGGGTCCAGTGGTGGCGGCACGGGCATACCCGCTTGCCCGGGGGTACCGCTGCCACGCAATTCGTTGTTGGCTTCGGTGCCGGCGTCATAGGCGTTCAGGTTGTAGGTGTAGGTGCCGGGTTCGGTCGGTACCTCCAGGTTGTTGAGGGCGAGGAAGCCATCGTTGGTGGGGAGCAGCATGGCGACGATGGATAGCTGGGTGTTGGCGGTGGCGCTGTCGGTGTTCACCGTGGCCAGTGTGGTTGCGCCCGGAGCCAGCAGGCCACCGGCCGGATTAGCCACCGTGGTGGCGCCCACCCCATTCAGTGCCGCCACCAGGGCCGAGATGTCACCCCCTTCGGCCATGGCCTGGAGGTTACTGGACGCCGGCGATCCGGGCTCAAACAGTGTTACATCGGGCGGATGTGCCGTCACCAGCAACGGCGTGTAATAGATGCCTCGGGTTGGATTGTGAATTTCAACATCAAATTCAGCCGCTTGCGACAATAGCGGTGCTGCGGCAACGGCAACGGCAAGTGCGAGGATGACACGGTTCATAATCAGACTCCTTTCCAGTTTGAGCGTGCCTGTCCAGTATCACCCGACGGGCGTTGGTCAATCATCACAAAAGAGTCACGGTTTGCTTATTGTTGGGTAGTGTCATCAGATTCCGAAGCGCAGACTGGCCGAGCGTGACACCCACCAGGCGGTCAGCGAAATTGCCTATGAATTGGGCTACGCGGATCTGTCAAACTTCAGTCGGGCGTTGCGGAAATGGACCGGCAAGTCCGCCGGCGAATTTCGCGAAGCAGGCTCTGATTCCGCCCCTGAACCGGGGCCATAACTTGACCTCTGCCATAGGAGAGACGCATGCCGCACACGGATACGCACAGCAAATTGTTTGGCTATTTACTCTGGATCTTTGGCTTCCTGGGGTCCCACCGGTTCTACTATGGCAAACCCATCACGGGCACCATTTGGTTCTTCACCCTGGGCCTGTTTTTAATCGGCTGGATAATTGATCTGTTTCTCATTCCCGGCATGGACCGGGAGGCCGACTTCCGGTTTCGCAGCGGTGACACCAGCTACAACATCAGCTGGCTGCTGCTGACGTTTCTCGGTGTCTTTGGCGTCCATCGTATGTACATGGGCAAGTGGATCAGCGGAGTGATCTATCTGCTGACGGGCGGTCTGTTTTTACTCGGCGTACTGTACGACTTCTGGACCCTGAATGATCAGGTGTCGGAGCAAAACGCCAGCCCGGTTCAGTGAATGTGGCCCGGCGAGCAGTCGCATCCGGTATGACCGCTCGCCGGGCTTGCACTGCGGGTCAGGCCGCGCATTCCTCGCGCTGGCCGGCATGCACCGCCACCTGAACCTGGTCGCCGTCCAGTTGCACGGCGTAGGTCGGCACCTTGACCGATGCGTCCTCCAGGCATTGTCCGCTTAACAGGCTGTAATGCTGTTTGTACAACGGTGAGGCCACCACCGGTTCACCTTTGATATCGCCTACAATGCCCCGGGCCAGCACGTTGGCGTTGCCGATTGGGTCAAAGTGGCCAATGGCGTACAGGCTTGGTGTTTCGTCTGGGCAGTAGAACACGGCGACCGGTCCGGCCGGGGTCCAGACGGCGATGCCGGAATTGGCGACCAGGTCGGCGGTTTCACACACGGTTTGCCACTGTTTTTGCTGACTCATAGCGTTTCTCCTTAAGCCATTTCTTCCACGGTTTCTGTAGCTGCAGGCCGGCGTTGGCCGCGCTCCTCGACCCAGTGCTGGACCGGATCCTTGCGCTCATCGTTGACGAATTCACGGAACCGCTTACGCTTCTCCGGGTCTTCGACGACAGTTTTCCATTCACACTGGTAGGTGCCGACGATGTCGCCTATATGGGCTTCCAGCTCTTCGCCCAGTCCCAGGCTGTCGTTGAGGATCACCTCTTTAAGGTAGGCCAGCCCACCCTCGAGGTTTTCAAGCCAGACACTGGTGCGTTGCAGACGATCGCCGGTGCGGACGTAGAACATCAGCACGCGGTCGATGGTGCGGATAAGTTCGTCGTCGTTCAGGTCGGTGGCGAACAGATCGGCGTGACGGGGGCGCATGCCGCCGTTGCCGCAGACGTACAGATTCCAGCCGTTCTCGGTGGCAATCACGCCGATGTCCTTACTTTGGGCTTCGGCGCACTCGCGGGTGCAGCCGGAGACCGCAAACTTGATCTTGTGGGGGGAGCGCAGGCCCTTGTAGCGATCCTCCAGGCGAATGGCCATGCCGACACTGTCCTGCACGCCATAGCGGCACCAGGTACTGCCGACACAGGATTTCACCGTGCGCAGGGACTTGCCGTAGGCGTGACCGGTTTCAAACCCTGCGGCGATAAGCCGCTCCCAGATTTCCGGCAGTTCGCTCAGGGTGGCGCCAAACAAGTCGACCCGCTGACCACCGGTGATCTTGGTGTAGAGGCCATAATCTTTGGCGACCTGGCCCAGCACGATCAGTTTGTCCGGGGTGATTTCGCCGCCGGGAATGCGTGGCACGATGGAGTAGGTGCCGTTCTTCTGCATATTGGCCATGAAGGTGTCATTGGTGTCCTGCAACGGCACGTGATCGGTGGCCAGAATGTGTTCGTTCCAGCAGGTCGCCAGGATCGAGCCCACGGTGGGCTTGCAGATGTCGCAGCCCCGGCCCTTACCGTGCTGTTCGATGAGCGTGTCGAAGGTGCGGATGCCATTGACCTTGACCAGATGAAACAACTCCTGGCGGCTGTACGGAAAGTGTTCGCACAGGTCTTTGCTGACTTCGACGCCGCGCTTTTCGAGCTCGTTGTCGACCACATTTTTCAGCAGCGCGGCGCAACCACCGCACCCGGTGCTGGCCTTGGTGCCGGACTTGATGCCGGCCAGATCGCTGCAGCCGGCGTCAATGGCACTGCAAATATCGCCCTTGGTAACGTTGTGGCAGGAGCAGATGGCGGCCGTGTCCGGCAGTGCGTCCGGACCGAGGGCCGGGGCGCCGCCCTCGCTCTCGGGCAGAATCAGGGTTTCCGGGTGGTCCGGCAATTTGATGCCATTCAGCGCGTACTGCAGCAACGTGTCGTACGGACCATTGTCGCCCACCAGTATGGCGCCGAGCAGGGTCTTGCCGTCGGCGCTGATCACCATACGACGGTAGTGCCCAGCGGCTTCGTCGTTGAAGCGAATATTGCGCGCACCGGGGGTCTGGCCATGGGCGTCGCCAATGGAGCCGACGTCCACGCCCAGCAGTTTCAATTTGGTGCTCATGTCAGCGCCGGTGAACGCGGCCTCGGCATCACCGTTGAGACAGGCCGCCAGGGTGCGGGCCATGGTGTAGCCCGGGGCGACCAGGCCGTAGATCCTTTGTTCCCAGAGTGCGCATTCGCCAATGGCGTGGATGTGGGGGTCGGAGGTGGTGCATTGATTGTTCACCACAATGCCGCCGCGCTCGCCAATCACCAACTCGGCCGACCGGGCCAGCGCGTCCTGGGGCCGGATGCCGGCGGAGAACACAATCAGGTCCGTCTCCAGATGGCTGTCGTCGTTGAAGTTCATGCGCAGACGGGCCTGCCCACCGGGCACAATGCTCTGGGTGGCCTTTTCGGTGTGCACCTGGACGCCCAGATCGACAATTTTCTGTTTCAGCACGGCGCCGCCGTCGCTGTCGAGTTGCACCGGCATCAGCCGTGGCGCAAATTCCACCACATGGGCCTCAAGCCCGAGACTCTTCAGCGCATTGGCCGCTTCCAGTCCCAGCAACCCGCCGCCGACGACAACGCCGGTTTTGACCCCGTCGGCACTGGCCCGGATCGCATCCAGATCCGCCAGTGTCCGGTAGACCAGGCAGTGCGGCTGATCGTTGCCTTCGATGGGGGGCACAAACGGGTAAGAGCCGGTGGCCAGCACCAGCTCATCGTAGGGGTATTGACCCTGGGGTGTGGTGACCCGCTGGTGCTGGCGGTCAATGGCGGTGACTTGCTCATTCAGCCGCAGGTCAATGTGATTGTCGCGGTACCAGTCGGCGGTCCCCAGAGCCAGATCGGCGTGGGTCGCCTCGCCAAAGTACTCCGACAGATGCACGCGGTCATAGGCCAGTAACGGCTCTTCGCCGAAAACCGTGATGTGGTAATTCGCGGCGCCCGGGGTGTCGGCAAACTGCTCCAGGAAGTGGTGTCCGACCATGCCGTTGCCAATAACAATCAGGTTTTTCTTGCTCATGGTGTTCACTCTCATCGTGTTCGGTAAAAGAAAAATTCGGTTGTGACTCGGTGCGTCAGGCCGGTGTCTCGCAATAGGCCGGACCAAAGGCCAGATTCGTCCGCCAGTCGGTGATATCGGTGCCCTGCTGGATATGCTCGGCGTACCAGGGCCCGTCACGGGTCTCGCCAAAAAGCACTGCGCCGGTCAGCCGCTGGTGGCGAATCAGTAGCCGGCAATAGCGATTGCTGCTGTAGTCTTGCCAGACCACCGATTCGGTGGCGTCGTCCGGGCGGGTCTGGCCGCAGGAATAAATCGGAATGCCGCTGATCTTGAGTCGCGTCGGTACGATGGCCGGGATGTAGGTTGCATCCAGTAGCGAACCGCTGAGCACCTGGGCCAGAACGTTGGCTTGCTGGTAGCCGGGGTCCACCAGGCCAAAGGTCTGGTCATCGACCTGGCAGCACTCGCCGAGTGCGTAAATGCTGGGGTCGCTGGTCTGCAACCGATGATCGACGCAGATGGCGCGGTCGCAAGCCAGCCCGGCAGCCTGGGCCAATTCGGTGTTCGGGGTAATGCCGGCGGCGACGACCACCAGGTCGGTGCTGATCAGGGTTTCGTCCGTCAGTTGCACGGCGCGCACCCGCTGGCTGCCCAACAGCGCCCTGGGGGCGGTGTCGGTTTGTATGGTCAGGCCCCGCGCACTGAGAATCTCCTTCAGCAGGGCGCCGCCGACGGTATCGAGCTGCCGGTTCAGTAAATGCGAGCTCCGGTGCAGCAGGGTAACGGCCATGCCCCGATGGCGCAGGCCTTCGGCCGCTTCCAGACCCAGGAACCCGCCGCCGATGACAACGGCGCGGCGGTTGCGTTGACTGATGTCGATCAGCTTTTGGGTGTCCCGCAGGTCACGGAAACCCACCACTCCGTCCAGGTCTTCGCCGTCCAGACCCAGACGGGCCGAGCGTGAACCGGTGGCCAGCACCAGGTGATCATAGGCTTCGGTATGGCCTTGTTCGGTGTGGACCTGTCTGGTGTTTGGGTCAACGCGAACGACCGGGTCACCCTGTCGCAGCAGAATGCCGTGCTTCAGGAACCAGGCCGCCGGTTTGAGTGTCAGGCTGTCGGGGTCGGCATCGCCGGCGAGCCAGGCAGAAAGCTGGATACGGTTGTAGGCGACGGCCGGTTCGCCGCTCAGGACCACAATGCGGCTGTACGGTCGCACGGTTTGCTCCGACAGACGCTCCAGCAAACGCTGGGCGACCATTCCGTGCCCGATTATCACCAACGTGTGTGTAGCCATAGCGCTGCTCCAACAAAAAAAGCCGGAGCATCTCATCCCGTTAGGGAATCGATGGTCCGGCGCCAATGCCAATAACGATTTTCAGGTGGTCCGGTCATCCATGACCGGGACTTTCTTCCGTGCCCACTTTGCTTCTAACGAATACTCTGCGATAACCGTGCCAAGCTAATATTTCAATATAAAACATATAGTTAGATTTTGTCAGTGTGCTCGGCCCATCGGATGCATGCCCTGCTCTGGTTCGACGCCGGAGCATTTTGCACCCGGATGGGTCAGGCGATGGCGCGCTCCCGTGCCTGCGCGTCATGGCTGCTGGTGGCAGCCGTATCCGCCGCCTTGGTCGGTGGCTGGTCAGTGTCGGAGACGGTGGCAGATGGCGCCGGTGATGGCGCGCCGGTTGCGGGCTTGTCTTTGCTCGGAAACGTCTGCTTTTCATACAGGAAGGACAGCACGGCCTGACGACAGCGGACGTAATCGGGGTTGTTGGCCAAGGTGACCCGGTTCCGTGGGCGTGGCAGATCAATCACCAGCTCCTCTCCGATGGTGGCCGCAGGGCCATTGGTCATCATGATGATGCGATCTGACAGCAACACCGCCTCGTCTACATCGTGGGTAATCATGATGACGGTGCTGTTCAGGTCCTGCTGGATGTCCATCAGTGCGTCCTGCAAATGGGCGCGGGTCAGGGCGTCGAGGGCCCCGAACGGTTCGTCCATCAGCAAAACACTGGGTTTCATGGCCAGTGCCCGTGCGATCCCCACGCGTTGGGCCATCCCGCCGGAAATTTCCCCCGGCCGTTTATTCGCCGCGTGCCCCATGTTGACCAGTTCCAGGTTGTGCATGATCCATTCACGACGCTCCTTGCGGCTCATGGTCTTGCGGAATACCTGCTGAACCGCCAGCTGGACATTTTCATACACTGTAAGCCACGGCATCAGGGCGTGATTCTGGAACACCACGGCCCGCTCGGGGCCGGGGGTATTGACCTCGTGTCCATCCAGTACACAGCCGCCACGGGTGGATTGCAGCAACCCGGCCACGATGTTCAGGACCGTCGACTTGCCGCAACCGGAGTGACCGATCAGGGAGACGAATTCACCCTCGGCAATTTTCAGGTCAATATTCTCCAACGCCACAAAGGGTCCGTCCGGCGTGTCAAAAGACATATTCACGCCGGTTAACTCGAGATGGGATTTACTCATGCTGCTCTCCTCATTCGTTCCACGCGACTTTCTTCTGGATCAACAACATGATCCGGTCGAGCACAAAGCCAATAAAGCCGATGGCCAGTACCGCCACCATGATTCGGCTCAGGGATTGGCTGCTGCCGTTCTGGAATTCATCCCAGACAAATTTTCCCAGGCCCGGGTTCTGGGCCAGCATTTCCGCTGCGATCAGCACCATCCAGGCAATGCCCAGTGATACCCGCAAACCGGTGAAAATCATCGGAATGGCGGACGGCAGCACCACTTTGAAGACGTGAGTCCAGAACGACAGCCGCAGCACCTTGGATACATTCAGCAGGTCGGGATCGACCGCCGCCACGCCCACACTGGTGTTGATCAGCGTCGGCCACAGGCTGCACAGGGTGACGGTGATCATCGAAGTGATGAAGGCTTTCTCAAACATCGGGTCGGCACTGACGTACGTCGCCGACACCACCATGGTCACCAGCGGCAACCAGGCCAGCGGTGATACCGGTTTGAAGATCTGGATCAGCGGGTTTACCGCAGCCGCGAAGTAGCGGTTGAGCCCGATCAGAATGCCAATCGGCACCGCAATGAGACTGGCCAGGAAAAATCCCGACAGCACCGTCAACAGACTGGTGCCGATCTGGCTGAAGAAGGTCGGGGCACCGGGGTAGTCCCGAATCCGCACTTCGGCGTCGGGGTTGTCGGCCAGAATCCCGGCATTGCGGTTTTCCTGCATCGTAATAAAGCGCTCGGCCCGCTCCTGCTCTGACTGGTGCTCCTGCCAGAGCTGGCCGGCCTGTTCAAAAACGTCCGCCGGCGCCGGGAAAGTGCCCAGGGACGTATTCACCTGGGGCGCCATGACGTGCCAGAACGCCACAAACAGGGCCAGACCAATGGTCGGCAGCAGCAGCGCTTGGGCTCTGTCGCCCAGAGCCCGGGCCGAAAACGTTTCGGCCAGCACCCGAAGGGCGGACTGTGAGGCGGACACCTTGTCGGATGGTGTGTTCGTCAGCGTTGTCATTGCATATCTCCTGACAGTATCGGGATCAAGGGGTCTGCTGACCTTTGAGCCCAATGTCAAAACTGTCGATGTAGGCATTGGGTGTTGCCGGTGTAAACGGCACGCCGTCGATCAATTTGCCTTGTTGTGGGCGGGCAAAATTGTCGTTGGCCATGTCCGGGAAATCGCTGGCCGCTAACAGGCCATCGTCAATCAGCGACTGGGCCGCCTGCTCATAGATATCCGCGCGGTAAACCTGGGCCGCGGTCTTCATGTACCAGTCATCGCTCTTGGCTTCCGCGATCTGGCCCCAGCGACGCATTTGCGTCAGGTACCAGATGGCGTCCGATGGGTATGGGTAGGTGGCGTAGTAGCGGAAAAAGACGTTGAAATCGGGAACCGACCGGACATCGCCTTTTTCATACTCGAAGGTACCGGTCATGGAATTGGCAATGACTTTTTCGTCCGCACCGACATAGTTGGAGCGTGCAAGAATTTTGACCGCTTCTTCCCGATTGGCGTTGTCGTTCTCATCCAGCCAGTGGGCGGCCCGAATCAGCGCACGCAGCATGCGCAAGTGGGTGTTGGGGTTTTGCTTGGCCCAGCCCTCTGACACACCAAACACTTTTTCCGGGTTGTTGGGCCAGATTTCGTAATCGGTAATCACCGGCACGCCAATGCCCTGAAATACAGCTTGCTGGTTCCATGGCTCGCCGACGCAATAGCCCTGGATGGTACCCGCTTCAAGCGTTGCCGGCATCTGTGGCGGTGGTGTCACTGACAAATGAACATCGGCCTTCAGGGTGCCACTGGTATCGCCGGTCTGGGGCGAATAAAAGCCGGGGTTCAGGCCACCGGCCGCGAGCCAGTACCGCAATTCATAGTTGTGGGTGGAGACCGGAAAGACCATGCCCATGCGAAAGCGCTCGCTTTTGTCCTTATACGCCTCAACGACCGGCTTGAGGGAGGCGGCGCTGATCGGGTGTTCCGGTAGCCCGTTGGCCTGCATCGGCAGGCTTTCTTTCATGCCCTCCCAGACTGCGTTCGACACGGTGATGCCGTTGCCGTTGAGGTCCATGCTGAACGCCGTGATGATGTTGGCCTTGGTGCCATAGCCAATGGTGGCGCCTAGCGGCTGACCTGCAAGCATATGGGCGCCGTCGAGTTCACCGGTGATGACCCGGTCCAGCAAAACTTTCCAGTTGGCCTGGGCTTCAAGCTCAACAAATAGTCCTTCATCCAGGAAAAACCCCTGCTCCCAGGCAATGGCCAATGGTGCCATGTCGGTCAGTTTAATAAAGCCAAGTTTCAAGTCCGGCTTTTCGGCCGGTCCGATGTCTGCCGAGGCCAGTGTGTTGAGGCCGGTTAAAAGCAGCAGTGCGACTGCGAACTGTCGAAGTTTCATCCTGTTCTCCCTGGGGTGGTGTACCCGCCAAAAAAAACGCCCACTCCCCATCAGAGGGGAGCAGGCGCCAATGCCTGCAGATCGCTTTGATCTGCGTATGTGGTTTCAGGGTATTGGGGTTGGTCCCCGGCAACGCCCTAAAAAAGTAATCGTCGTGTCAAAGCTAATGCATGCGCTGTGCCAAAAATAAAAAATCATAAAAAACAGGGGCATAAAGAAAGGGACGAATGGGGCCCCCCGGTTTCTTGAACTGTAATCGCCCACACTTAAGGCATGCTGCACCAACTGTGGGCGGAAATGCCTGAGTGGTGGCCAAGAGAGGCCGGTCGATCTGATATTTATTGTTGTATAACAGTCAGATAACCGCGCTAAGCGGGTTGGCCTCTAAATTGCTATATAAAAGTCAGATTGAGTAGACAATCGTTAAGGCAACAGTGCCCGACTGGGTTTTCCGAGAGATTTGGTTTCGATTGAGACCGCTCCGGTAAACCCGTCGGGCTTTTTTGTTTTGGGCCAACCGACCGCGCCCGGATCGCCTGCGAATGTTAAGCAACGGCTTTATGAAGAAGAGGAGCGTTTGTGAAACAGGAATCATCGTGTTCGGTCCGAACGACCTGCCCCTATTGTGGCGTTGGCTGTGGCGTCATTGCCCAGGCCACGTCGGGACAGGCGGTCGCAGGCGACGCTCAGCATCCCGCCAATCATGGCCGGCTGTGCGTGAAAGGCGCCAGTCTGCATGAGACGCTGGGTTCCAATGGCCGGCTGCTGTCGGCCAAAGTCCGGGGCCGAACCACGCCGCTCGCCGAAGCGCTGGACGCTACTGCCGAGGCCATCCGGCAGTCGATTGAGACTTACGGGCCGGGTTCGGTTGCCTTCTATCTATCGGGCCAGTTACTGACCGAAGATTATTACGTGGCCAACAAACTGGCAAAAGGGTTTCTCAAAACGCCCCACGTCGATACCAATTCCCGGCTTTGCATGTCGTCGGCGGTGGCCGCCCACAAGCGGGCGTTCGGTGCCGATGTGGTGCCGGGCTGTTATGAGGACCTGGAGTTGGCCGAGCTGCTGGTGTTGACCGGCAGCAATACCGCCTGGAATCACCCCATTCTGTATCAGCGGATGAAGGCCGCCGCCCGACGAGGACGGCGCGTGGTAGTGATCGACCCGCGCGAGACGGCCACCACCGAATTGGCCGACCTCCACCTCAAATTGCGCCCCGGCACTGACACCGTGCTGTTTAATGGTTTGCTGGTGTGGCTGGTGGATCACAACGCCATTGATTGGGATTTCGTTGACAATCATTGCCAGGACCTGGACGTCGCCGTCGCCGCGGCCCGGGAAGCCGCGCCCGATGTCGCCGCCGTTGCGGCGCTCTGCGACCTTGCCAAAAGCGATGTCGAGGCATTCTTCGAGTGGTTTGCAGCGACCCCCAGAACGGTGACGGGCTTCTCCCAGGGCAGCAACCAATCGGTGGCGGGCACCGACAAAGGCAATGCCATTATCAACTGCCACCTGGCGACCGGTCGGATAGGCAAGCCGGGTGCGAGCCCGTTTTCCATCACCGGGCAACCCAATGCGATGGGTGGCCGGGAAGTGGGCGGCCTGGCCAATACGCTGGCGGCCCACATGGATTACGACAGCCCCGGTGCCTGCGACCGGGTGGCGCGGTTCTGGCAGACCGATGCGGTGGCGGATGGGCCCGGACTCAAAGCGGTCGATCTTTTCGACGCCGTGCACCGAGGCGACATCAAGGTTTTGTGGGTGATGGCAACCAATCCCGCCGTTAGCCTGCCGGATTCCACCCGGGTTCGTGAGGCGATTAAGCGCTGCCCGACGGTGATCGTCTCCGACTGCATCGCCCGCACCGACACCACGATGCTGGCGGATATCCTGCTGCCGGCGGCCGGCTGGGGCGAAAAAAATGGCACCGTGACCAATTCCGAGCGGCGAATCTCACGCCAGCGCTCATTCCTGCCGCAAGTGGGGGATGCACGGCCCGACTGGTGGCTGGTGAGTGAGGTCGCCCGACGTCTGGGGCATGCCCACGGTTTTGGCTACGACACCGCCGCCGATATCTTCCGCGAACACGCCGCGTTGTCTGGCTTCGAAAATGACGGCGCCCGGCTGTTTGATATCAGCGCGCTGGCAACGCTGTCAGATGCCGCGTATGACACGCTGGAACCGGTACAATGGCCGGTACGAGCCACCGCTACGAACACCAGTCAGCGACTGTTTTCAGACGGTCGCTTCTGCACCCCGGAGGGGCGTGGGCGGTTGATTCCGATCCGGACCGTGGTGCCGGCGGCAGTGCCCACGACCGAGGCACCGATGATTGTGAACACCGGTCGTGTCCGGGACCAATGGCACACCATGACCCGCACGGCCCGATCGCCCCGGCTGCTGCAGCATCGTTCCGAGCCGTTCATTGAGATGCACCCCGACGACCGGCTGGCGTGCGGCATCGAACAAGCCGGCCTGGCCACCCTGGAGCAGGGCCTGAACCGGTTTACCGGTCGGGTGCGGGAGACCGCGGCTCAGCGACGGGGTGAGGTGTTTATTCCAATTCACTGGAACCAGCAATACGCCTCGGCTGGCCTGGCCTCCCAACTGATCGCCCGGGTCGTCGACCCGATCTCCGGACAGCCGGAGTCGAAACATGGCGTGGCCGCCCTGAAGCCCTTTGAGGCCCGCTGGTATGCCCGGTTGTTGTGCCCGGCTGAACAGCCGCGCAGTTGGTTGGCCGACTACTGGAGCCATGCGCCGTTAGCCGACTGCGACAGCTGGTGGCTGGCGGGACAGCGATCGGTGGACTGGTCTGCGGAGGTCGGCCACTGGCTGGGCGGAGCACCGCAAATGGTGCTGTCCGATCCCCAGGAAGGCCGCTTTCGCGCCGCCCGGCTAAAGGGCGGGCGAGTGGTGGCCATCTTGCTGGTGGATGCGATCTCGGAGCGCCTGCCGCCGGTGGACTGGCTGGCCAGCTGTTTCGCGCTGGACAAGCTGACCCCGGAGCAGTGCCGCAACCTGCTGTCCGGCCGGGATGTGGCGCAAGAAGACATTGGCACGGTGGTCTGTAGCTGTTTCCAGGTCGGCGAACGGCAGATTGCCAAGGCCATTGCCGATGGCGCACAGGATGTGGCAACCCTGGGGGCTCAGCTCAAGTGCGGCACCAACTGCGGCTCGTGCCTGCCGGAACTCAAGGCGCTGGTGTCCAGGCTAGGTCTCGAGCCGGCGGAGCATTGAGGCCGGTACCCGGTACCGCAGTCCGTGCGAGGCGCCGGTGCCTGCAACGGTACAGGTTTTTCGGTTAATGCGCTGAACGACACCTTCACGCCAGTGGGCGTCTGAACCGAAGCCCACGGCGTCTCCCACCTGCCACTGCGCCAGCAGTTCGCCTGAGCTGGCGATAGCAAACGGTTGATCGGGAAGGCTCAGTCCGTGGTCGGGCGCGGTGTGTTGCATCGTGGTCCGCACGGATTGGGCGGCGCCGCTGGCGTGCAAGTTATCCAGGATCTCGTAAAAATGACGGTTATGCACCGAGCCCCGCTTGCGCTTGCCGGCCACGTGCTGCAATAAATGGGCGAACTCATGGCAGCAAGTGTGGGCAAGCAGGTTGAGCGTGGACAATTGGCCGTCAAAATACCCCCGGTTCAGGATTTCCCGGCTGGACAACCAGCCTGCCGCGGTGTCGGGCCGATGTTTGGCAATGATCATTCGGGCGCCAAAGGTAATGCTGTGCTGGCGCAGGCGCGGATCAAACCGGTGGTACGTGGCCTGACCGGCTCCAACCCGGCACGCCAGCAGGGTGCCCGGATGGCGCTCCCGTATCCAGCCGCGGGCGGGCTGCCACAATACCTCAGCGGTGGTTGTGCAAAGCAGGTGACCGAGGGAACGTGCGTCTTGGGGGCTCACAGACATGTTCAAAAACAGCGATTCCGTGTGTGAATGGCGAGTAAATACGGTGCTCAGGTCGGAATAATACCCGCTTGAAGACAGGATAGAAACGACCTCAAGGCGGTGCTCGGAGAATGGCCGTAGCCAACTTTCTACGGCCATTCTGCCGCCGCTGCCGCAAAGACCCTGGCTTCGGACTGGCGCAACCGGCCCCGGTCCGGCCTGCCGGTCAGGCCCAATGGGCAGGTGCGACCTTGTGCTCGCGTTGGATTTGAGAAAGCTTTGTTTTCTGTATCAAATAATAATGATTATCATTATTATGTATGACTCATTCTCATTTGCCTGATCAATGGCCTACAGTCACTGGAGAGTAGTCATGCCTCAACCCCCGATAGTTCACACGCACCGCAAGCCGCTTGTGTACGCTTTGGTATGGGCCTCGTTGCCCGCCGCCACGCTGGCCCAAGAGGCCCAGCCAACAGTGCTGGACGCGATTCAGGTTTCTGCCGAGCGCGGTGAGCCCGCCTCCGAATCCACCAGCAGTTACACCGCCGCCAGCAGTCGAACCGCGTTGAAACTGGCATTGTCTCACCGGGAAACGCCGCAGTCGGTCTCGGTGATTACGCGCAAACAGATGGATGATTTTGCACAGACCGATGTCAACGACGTGCTGGAGGGCACCACCGGTGTAACGGTCGAATCGGTCGAGACCGATCGCACCTATTACACCTCACGCGGCTTCAACATCGACAACTTCCAGTACGACGGTGTGGGCTTGCCCGCCGTGTACGACAATGTCCAGGGCGACCTCGATACCGCTTTTTACGATCGGGTCGAGGTGCTCCGCGGCGCCAATGGCCTCATGACGGGCATCGGCAATCCATCGGCCACCGTCAACTTCATTCGCAAACGACCGACCGTCGCCAACCGTGCCTCCGTGGCGGTCACCGGGGGTTCCTACGATAACCGACGCATCGTGGGCGACGTCTCCGGTGCAGTGACGGCATCCGGTAAGGTGCGAGGCCGTGTCGTTGCCGGCTATCAGAATCGCGATTCCTACCTCGACCGCTACAACAATGAAAAGCAGATGTTTTATGGTGTGGTGGAAGCAGACCTCACTGCCACCACAGTGCTGACGCTGGGTCACGCCAGCCAGACCTCGGACACCGACAGCCCACTGTGGGGCGCGCTGCCGCTGTTCTACAGCGATGGGTCGCCAACCCACTACCAGCGGTCTACCAGCACATCGGCCGACTGGTCTTACTGGGACAATGTTCAGCACAACAGCTTTGCGGAACTGAGTCAGCAACTGGGCGGCGGCTGGCAGGCGAAGGGCAGTGTCCTGCGGCTGGAAAAGGACAGCGATTCGGAACTGTTTTACCAGTATGGAACCCCCGACCGGCAGACCGGCGAAGGCCTCTTCGCCTACCCCAGCCAGTACGAACTGAACACCGAACAATGGGTGGCGGATGCCTACGCGACCGGTCCGTTCAGTCTGGTGGGCCGCATCCATGAGCTGGTATTGGGGGCCACCTGGTCACGCTCGGAAACGGTGGACGAATCCCGATACGGCCAGGGCATTGGCACCGCCTTGCCGCCGTTGGAGGAATGGACCGGTAGTTACCCCAAACCGACGTTTGACAACGGTATCAGTGGGTCGGACTGGACCGACAAACAGACCAGTACCTACGCGGCGGTGCGGTGGACGCTGGCCGACCCGCTGACGGCAATCACGGGTGTGCGGCTGACCTGGCTCGACAGCGAAGGGGTGAGTTACGGTCTCAGCAAGGCCACCCGCTATAACGCTGTGGAAACGCCTTACGCGGGCTTGATCTATGATCTCAGCCACAACCACTCTGTGTACGCCAGTTATACCGAAATATTCAAGCCCCAGACCGAGGTGGACCGTGACCGGAACCGTCTTGATCCGATCGACGGCGTCAATTACGAAGTCGGGCTGAAGAGCGACTATCGGGCGGGCCGGCTGAAATCAACCGTGGCGGTATTCCATACCGAGCAGGATAACCTGGCGGAAGCGGCAGGCACCTTTGATAATTCCGTCGACAGCTATTACCGCGGGGTGGATGGCCTCACCAGTGAAGGCATAGAGTTGGAACTGGCGGGGGAGGTCAGTGACCGGGTTCAGCTCTTCGCCGGGTACACCTACGTCGATATCGATACGGCCAATGGCCACACTGCCAAGCCGTCGATCCCGGCCCACCTGGCCCAGCTCAGGGCTACCTGGCGGGTACCGGGCACCACCGGCCTGGCGCTGGGAAGCCAGGTGCGATGGCAATCCGCAATCCGCCAGAATCAGGGCACGGTCAGTGGCGGACCCAATGACGGCCAGCCGATCGTGACGCGCCAGAGCAGCTATGCCGTGCTGGATGTGATGGCCCGTTATGATTTTGCCCGCAACTGGCGTGCGCAACTCAACGTCAACAATGTGACCGACGAGAAGTACATTGAGAGCCTGAAGAAATTCGGCACCTCGGCCCAGGGTTTTTACGGTGCACCGACCAACGCCAACGTGACCGTCAGCTGGACTTATTGATCGGAACCGCTGCACCGAAAGGGGGTGTCGGCTTGCCGGCTCCCGCTATCCCGCCGGGGACCAGATCCCCGGCGGGATGGAGACCGGTTGGTCTGAATGCGGGCGGGCAAGCGGGTGTGCCGTTGCCCGCGCCTGCTCGGTCATTCTCTGTTTACGATAAATACCGCAGGTTCCGCAATAACCGCCCCCAGGCAACAGATACTTCATGCAACAGCCCCGGCGCTGGGGTAAGGCACAGCCACGCCCGTCAAGTTCGGTCGGAATCCAGTCGATAAAGCGCCGGGCGTCGCAGTCGACGCTATTGAGCCAATCGGTCGCCTCACGACACAGAGTTTGGGGTGGGGCGCTGGCATACAATGCCGAAAAGGGCGCGCACAGCCCCAACCCCACGCTGCTCCAGAACGCGCCAGGGGTAACTCCCAGGTCCTGTCCGAACAGTGGGTACCAGGTCTTGACCAGCCGTGCGATGGCGCTGGCGAAGCCAGCAAAGCCAGCCGTGGTGGCTGCCGCCTCCCAGTACCATTGATCGGTGTCCTCCGCGCTCGGGGACAGCCAGATTGATCGTGAGTCGGGGACCGGAGCCTGGCCTTCCAGAAACAACCTGAGGGTCAAAGGAGCGATCACGTTCAGTGCAAGCGTCTGGTGCAGAACCGAGGCGCGAGCCCGAAGTTGTCGGCTGCTGACGCCCTGGCCAGCCTGCTGGCTCAGCCGCGCCCGCAATCGATCCGGATTCAACAGGCAGTCCGCCAGCCGCACACAGTCTTGCGGTCTGGCGCGGGCGGTGGAGGTGTCGTGGCTCAGGAGTGAGGCCGGCGTGATCCTGGCCTGCTCCAGCAGGCGGCGATAGCGCAGAGCCCAGTCCTTAGTGTTTGTCATGGCGACTGAGCCCCCAGAGAAAGTAGACCCCGCCTACCAGCGCGGCCAGCAGACCGGCCGGCAGTTGGTTGGGAAACAGCAGCACCCGCGCCAGATAGTCGGCCAGCGCCATCAGCATTGCCCCCGCCAGGGCCGCCACCATAAGCTGGCGGCCGACGGTTTGCTGGCCCAGCACACGGGCCAGGTGCGGCGCCATCAGGCCGACAAAACTGAGCGGCCCGATCACCATGGTGGCGGCTGCGGTCAGTGCCGCCGCCAGCACCATCAACCGCAGCCGGGCCCGCGCCACATTCAGCCCGAGCGCGGCGGCGGTGCTGTGCCCCAGGGGCAGCAGTGTCAGGGCACGGCGTCCGGTCACGGTCAGGGCGCCGAGCAGCAACGTTGCCGCCGCCAGTGCCAGGGCCTCAGCGTTGGTCACCAGCCAGGTGGAACCGGACATCCAGTTCAACAACGCGACGGCGTCGCTGCCGCCACCCGCCAAGACCAGGCGCAGACCGGCGTCCATAAAGACGTAAATGGCCACGCCGCCCAGTAACAGTGGGTGGCCGGCGAACGTGTGCCGGCGCGACAGCGCCAGAAGCAGTAACAGCACGGTCATACCGCCGGCGGTGCCTGCAAGCAGTTGTCCGGGGCGTCCGAGATGCAGCCCAAACAACGTCAGCAGTACCATGGCCATGCCTGCGCCTCCGCTGATGCCCAGCACTTCCGGGCTGGCCATGACATTGCCGGTGAGGCGCTGGATCACCGTTCCTGCCAAGCCCAGCGCCACGCCGGCGGCGATCGCCGCCAACAGTCGAGGCCCTCGCCAGTGCCAGACCTGGGCCCAGTCGGTGGGTGGTGTCCAGTGCCAGCCATCCAGACCCGGCGACCAGCCGATGGCCAGAGTAACGATGGCCACGAGCATGAAACTCATGACCCAGAGGGTCGTGGGTAACGGCCGGCGCGCCAGTACCAGCGGAGCAGGACCGGGTTCGTCACCTGGCATGTGTCGGTTGTTACGCAACCCGTTCAACGCCAGTAAAATGACCGGGCCACCGATCAGCGCGGTGGCGGCTCCGGTGGGAACCAACGAGCCCGCGGTCCAGGTCGTGGCCCATTGTGCCAGGGTGTCCGCCAATAACAGCAAAGCGCCGCCCAGCAGCGTGCTCCAGAACAACTTCTGCCTGAGGGTGCGGGCGCCCAGCAACCTTGCCAGCACCGGTGCCGCCAGCCCGACGAAGGCCACGACCCCCACCCGGCTCACGACCGAGGCGGTCATCAGTACCACCAGGAACAGGGCCAGCAGTCGCACAACGGCGACCCGCGCCCCCAGTGCGTGTGCCGAACCGGCACCCAGCTGCAACAGTTGCAGCGGCTTGATCAGCAGCACCAGGGCAAGCCCAAGCACCACCACCCGGGGCCACAAATCGACAAATTGCGACCAGTCGTTCTGAACCAGCGAGCCGGCGCCCCAGATAAACAGATTGCCCAGGTATTCGCCGTGGAACAGCAAGAGGGCGGCATTCAGAGCACCCAGAAAAAAGCTGATCACCAGACCGGCCAATATTACCGTGACGGGTGAAAAGCCCATTTTACAGGTCAGCGCCACCACCAGGCCTGCGGCCAGCAAGCCACCGGCAAGCGCGATTAAATCGGCGCTGAACGCCAGCACTGAGGGGGCATACAAGGTTGCGACAGCCAATGCGAGTTGGGCTCCGGAGGCCACTCCCAGGGTGCTGGGCGAGGCCAGCGGGTTGCCGAGCACCTGTTGCAGTGTGGCGCCCGCCAGGCCGAGGCCAAATCCGATGACAATGGCCATGGCAAATCGGGGCGCCCAGCTGTAGTGCAGCAGAATCTGACGGTAGTCGGTACTGTCAGCTGCCGAGAACGCCTGCCACAGCGCCGACAATGGGACCTGGCCGAGCCAGGGCAGGCTGGCGCCGGCGAGCGCAACGGCCCAGAGAATGGCCGTGGCAACGGGCAGTCGGGTGGTGCTGCCCATAACGCTAGTGGACATTCGCCCGGCCTCCGTCCAGTAAGGCCTGGGTTAGCAACTGTGCCATGCGGTTGACCGCATTGACCCCGCCGTAGGCCCACACCGGATCGATCTGATAGACCTCGCGGTGGCGCACCGCGGGTAAGTGGGTCCAGAACGGACTGCTGGCGAGCTGGTTCGCGAGGCCGGCGGTGGTCGGCGAGATCACCACAAGCCGGGCGTCAGGCATGGCCGCTATCGCCTCCAGGCCAACCATGGCAAAGCCCCAGAAATTCCCCGGCCGTTGCCGGGCATTGGCCAGCCCGAGGCCATTGAGGGCAGCCTGAAACAGACCATTGGACGCATTCATTCTGACGTGGCGAGCGTCCATGAAACTCACCAGGGCAATCGGTTTTCCAGTCAGCCCGGCCCGCTCCAGGTGCTGGCGGTTGGCCATCATGGCCCGTTCCAGATCGGCCAGCACCTGCTGAGCCCGATTCTCCCGGTCGAGGATGTCCGCCAGCGTCAGCAGCATTCGCCGGGCCTGGCTAAAGGGCTCCGCGCCCTGGTCATAGACGCTGATAACGTAGGTCGGCGCGATGCTCTGCAGTGATTGCCACGCCGGTGCCAGTTGATCGCTGGTGATGATCAGGTCCGGCGTTAACTCGGCAATGGCCGCCAGGCTCGGGGCGCTGCGGGCACCGACATGCTCGATGCCGTCTGGCAGGGGCGGATCCTGAACCCAGACCGGGTAACCGTCCCGATCCGCGATCCCCACCGGTGTGATGCCCAGCAGTAGCAGCGCCTCAGTGGCGGCCCAGTTCAGTGCCACGACGCGCCGGGGTGTCTCTGTGAGTTGCAGCTCGCCCCGTTCATGGAGCCAGGTGTCGGCCCCGGTGTTTGTGGCGACGAACAGCAACCCGATCAGGCAGAACATCCGCCGGGCCACTGCCGTAAGGTTAGTGAACATAGGACACCCAGAGGCCGGGTGCGCGTTCCAGGATCCCCATGGGGACACGGTAAATCCGCTCCAGCGTGTCTGCGTTCATAATCCTGGCGGGCGAGCCATCGGCAATCACCTGCCCTCCGGACGCGTCGCGCCGCAGCGCCACCAGCCGGTCACAGAACCGAGCCGCGAGATCGACGTCGTGCAGCACCAGAATCACCGTCAGTGCGCGCTTTTGAGCCAGTTGATGAATCAACCTCAGGGTGGCCACCTGATGACCCACGTCCAGCGCGGAGATGGGTTCGTCGAGCAGCAGGCATTGCGTTTGCTGGGCCAGCAGCATCGCCAGCCAAGCGCGCTGTCGCTCGCCGCCGGACAGTGTATCCACCGAGCGATGCCTGAAGGCCCATAGCCCGGTGTCGGTGATCGCCTGGGCCACGAGTTCGTGGTCTTGCTGACAATAACGGCCAAGTGCGCCGTGCCAGGGGTAGCGACCCAGGGCCACCAGTTCGGTAACGGTTAAGCCGTCGGTGGCGGGCGGGTGTTGGGGCAGATACCCAACGACGCGCGCGAAGGCACGGGTATCGGTGTCGGCAAAGCCGCGTCCCTGCAGGGTCACGTGCCCGCGGGTTGGCTGCAGTTGGCGGGCCAACACCTTGAGCAGGGTCGACTTGCCAGAGCCGTTGTGCCCGAGTAGCGCCGTAACCTCGCCTTCGACAAACCCGAGGCTGAGGTTGCTGAGAATCGGGGTGGTATCGACGGCGACATCAAGCTGGTGAACTTCAAGAAAGGCAGACATGCAGGCTCCCGGGGTCTCCGGAAACGGAGAGGCTAGGTTGTCAGGACGCCTGCGATGTTAATACAAATGCGAATCATTAACAATAAAGCAAGGTGGCAATCAGCTTACCTGTCCGGTCTGAACGCGCCACTGGGCGGCATAAGCCCCGTCAAGGCTCAACAGGGCGTCGTGATTGCCCGATTCCACCACCTGACCGGCGTCAATCACGGCGATGGTGTCGGCATCCACAATGGTGGACAGGCGGTGGGCAATCATGATGACTGTGCGGTTGTGACCAATGCGTTTCAGCGAGCGCTGGATGGCCGCTTCGGTTTCGTTGTCAACGGCACTGGTGGCTTCGTCGAGCACCAGTATGGGCGGATTTTTCAGCAGGGCCCGAGCCAGCGACAAGCGCTGACGCTGGCCGCCCGAGAGCCGAATGCCCCGTTCACCCACCGGGCTGTCGAGCCCCTGCGGCAGGGCTTCAATGAAGCCCCAGGCCTCGGCAGTGCGGGCCGCGTCAATGATCTGGGCGTCGGTGGCCCCGGGCAGGCCGTAAGCCAGATTGTCGCGAATGCTGCCTTCAAACAGGTACACGTCCTGGCTCACCAGACCAATGGCCTCGCGCAGGGATTTGAGGCTTACCGACTGGATAGGCTGGCCATCGATCCGGATATCACCGGCGGTGGTGTCGTAAAAGCGCAGCAGCAGCTTGACCAGGGTGGATTTGCCCGAGCCGGTGGCCCCTACCAGAGCCAGCGTATGGCCGGCCGGCACCCGCAGCGAGGCATGGGCAATACCGGCGCCACTGGACGGATAGTGAAAGCTGACGTCGTCGAAGATGACATCGCCGCGTACCGGCGCAGCCAGAGTAGTGCCGGTTTCGTCCCGCACATGCATCGGCTCGGCGAGCAAATCCAGAATGCGGCGGGTGCTGGCCATGGCGCGCTCAAACAAATCGATCACTTCGGCCATGCCGGTCAGGGGCCAGAGCAGGCGTTGGGTCAGGAACACCAGTACACCGTAGGCGCCGACGTTGAGGCTGCCATCCAGGGCCTTCATGCCGCCCACGATGAAGGTGGCCAGAAAGCCGGCCAAGATGGCCATTCGGATCACCGGGATGAACGCCGAGCTGATTCGAATGGCGTTGCGATTGGCCTCCACATAGGCTTCGCTGCTGGCCCTGAGGCGCTCGGCTTCACGCTGCTCTGCGGTGAAACTCTTGATGGTGGCAATGCCGCCCAGATTGTTGGCCAGACGGCTGGACAGATCGCCGACTTTTTCCCGCACGTCGGCGTACAGCGGTCCCGCCTTGCGCTGGAAATAGAAGGCGCCCCAGATAATCAGCGGAATCGGGGTAAAGGCCAGCAGCGCAATCAGCGGCGACAGCACGAAGAACACCGCACCGACGGCCACCACGGTGACCACCACCTGAACCATGGCGTTGGCACCGCCGTCCAGGAAACGCTCAAGCTGGTTGACGTCGTCGTTCATGGTCGCAACCAGCTGGCCCGAACTGCGAGCCTCGAAGAAACTCATATCCAGTTTTTGGGCGTGCTCGTAGGCGTCCTGGCGCAGGTCCGACTGCAGTCGTTGGGCCAGATTGCGCCAGAGGATCTGGAACAGGTATTCAAACAGCGACTCGCCCGCCCAGATAAAAAACGTCAGACCGCCGAGGATGAAAATCTGGTCGCGTGCTGATTCAATGCCGAGCGAGGCCACAAAACTGTCTTCCTGATTGACCACCACATCGATCGCAATACCGATCAGGATTTCCGGGGCGATGTCGAACAGTTTGTTGATGATGGAGCAGATGGTGGCCGCGATGATTTGGCGGCGATAGCCACGGGCGTAACGGAGTAAACGCCCGAGGGCCGCAAAACTGCTGGTGGCTTTGGACAGGTGATGCGGCATGGAGGTCTCCGAATGGCTCAGTGGATGGGTAAGCATAGCTAAGAAAACTCTGAATAAGTCGATGGGCGATTCTGGCTGTCCGTGACAGCCGGAAGCAAGGCGCGACGCCACAGGAAGGCCGCAAGGCTTGCAGACCCGTCAATCGGCTTATTCAGAGGTTCCCTGATCAATCCCGGGACTAGGATGACATCAATAGCTCTCCTGATTTGGCGATGAGGTCCTGCTCAATGCAGCTCGAACCGGACCGGCAACTCAAAGGTGAACGTGTCCCCGGGCAAACTGTCCGGCACGGCCGGCAGCGGAGCGGCCGCAGCCAGCATGGCCAAAGCAGCGTCATCAAGCAGCCGGTGTGAAGAGCTTGTCCGCAATCGATAGCTGAGCAAGGTGCCCTGCCGATCGAACGTGAACACCACCACCGGCGTCCCCTGCATGTTTAGGCGCTGAGCCCGGCGCGGGTATTCGCGGTGGGCGGTCAACTGTCGGATCAGCTGGTTCAGGTAGCCGTCTGCCTGACTCGAATCACCCGCCTTGAGCGCCACTTGTTTGGGGCTGGCCAGGGCCTGGCCGGTCGCCTGTCCCGGCGGGTTCATTGGGGGTTGCTGGTGCAATGCTTGGGCCTGCGCCGTCACACTCTCTGGCTCTGGCTCTGGCTCTGGCTCTGGCTCTGGCTCTGGCTCTGGCTCTGGCTCTGGCTCTGGCTCTGGCTCTGGCTCTGGCTCTGGCTCTGGCTCTGGCTCTGGCTCTGGCTCTGGCTCTGGCTCTGGCTCTGGCTCTGGCTTGGGTTTGGGTATTTGGGGTGGCGTAGTCGGTGTTGTCGGTGAAGTCGCGACCGGCTCGGAATTCGCTGGCGGGTGGCCGGCCAATGAAATTCGCAGTGCCTTGGGCTGGTTGATCGTCTGATTGCCCTGGGGCTCGCTGAGCTGCGACGCCACTGGCAGGGCCAATAACAGTGTTGCAGCGGCGAGTAAGATGGACGCCAGCACCAGCATCAGGCTCAGGCGAGCGTTCACAAGACCGGCTCCGTCAATAGGATCACGTCTTTGAAGCCGCCACCTTCCAGCAACCGGAACAGCGCTTCCAACTCCGCCATGGTCGTGGATTTATCGGCTGCAATCTTCAGTGGTTGATCGGTGTCGGGCGGAGGCAGTGCGCTCAGCAGTGTCTGTCGGGTGACCAACTGGGCATTTACCCGCCATTGGTTATGAGCCTCGACCACCAAGTCAGCGTCCGGTGCCTGGGGGTTTTGGGTGCTCGCCAAGCCGGGCAGTCGGGGCAGTGGCGACTCGGTCACCTGGCCGGTCACCAAGAAGAACATCAGCAGCAGAAAAACCAGATTGATCAGCGGCAACAAACTGTCTTCAACCCGGTGAAGCAAGGACTTGCCGGAACCGGGCGTGGGAACATCGATTCGGAACATCGGTTAGTGCGTTCCGCTATTGGCTGGGGTGCGCTGCCAATGGGCCTCAATGCCAGCGTCACTGAGAACCGACAGCGTGAGGGTAAAATCGGACAGCGGAGCCTGCGCTGCCGTCGTCAGGTTGATCCGATCAATGCCCTGGCCGGCAAGGGCGGGAACGAGTGTCAACAGCGTCCAGTCTCGATCACGCCAGTGCAACTTCCCCGTCTGGCGCAGCAACAGGTCCGGTACCGGCTTGCCAGCGCTTGGGGTGCCGGCTTCGGTACGGTTATCGAGTGCCAGATAGTTGGTCGGCAATAATCGCGTGGTGAGCATGAAAAACACCAACAGAATAAAGACCACATCGATCAGCGGTGTGATCCGGATTGGCAGCGGCCGGGCGGGCCTTGGGTCAACCAGCTGCATGCGCGACCTGGGGCTGCGTTGACGTAATTGTCTGGTAGCCGCGGGTGGGTGTCCGGTCGCCAGATCTGCCATGTGTGGAAATCTGAGTGGTCATGAGGCGCACAAGGGTGTCATTGACGGTGGTGCCCATCCGTTTAAGGCGGAACTCAATCCAGGCCGCCAGTGCTGAAAAGGGGATCGCAACGATAAGGCCGGCGGCGGTGGTTGTGAGCGCTTCATAAATGCCGCCGCTGAGCTGGCTGGCCCCGCCCTGGCCTGTGGATTGGGCCATGGCATCAAACGCCGTCATCATGCCCATCACGGTACCGAGCAGTCCCAGCAGCGGGGCCAGTGCCGCAATCACTTCGATGATTTTAAGGGGCGCCTCGAAGGGCTGCAGCGAGGTTTGCGCTTGCCGGGTAAGCTCGCCTTTCAAAAGCTCAGGATCGTCACTTTCGAGGCGTTGGGTCATCGCAAAGAGCGCAAGTTTTCGCAAGGGGTTCAGCCGGGCATACCAGCCGGCGCAGGTCTGCAAGCGCTCGCAGCATGGGCGGCCGGGTTGCTGTTGCCAATGTTTAACAACCTTACGCAGTTCAGGTGTTAATCTGGGTGCCAACAACGCGCCGGTCAGCATCAGGTAAAAAAAGGCAACCAGCCCAACACCGGCCAATGCCAGAAGCACCAGCATCACTGGACCGCCCATATCCATAAGCTGAGCGACCGGAGACAGTGCATTGCCCGATGTTGAAGCAAGAGTTGAAGTAAACAAGGGGTCCGACATGGTGGTGCCTCCGACAATCCGCAGTGCGCAAATAATAACGATTATCATTAACGTTTTCCAGGGCCGGCGGCAGAAATTTGCGTCTCTGGTACACTTAGAAGCGTATTGATGTAGTCGTTCTTAAATCGATAGCACAGCTTCCGAGGGCATTTTGCGAGAAACTGTTAAACAGTGGTTTGACAGCCTGGTTAATCGGGCAGTGGCATTGGTCGTTATCGTTATCACGCTGACCGCGGTCACTGTGACTCTGATAAACAGTCAGGCTGGCCGGCAAGAATTGGAGGCTCAGGCGCGCGCGCAGGTGACGGCCATTGCCGGGCTGATTGCCAGAGACCTGGACGAGAAATTGGCCGAGCGGTTCGAAGTACTCGCCGATGTGGCGGCGTCTTTAACCATGGAGCAAGTGACCTTCAATCAGCGTGCGCAGTTGCTGGTGGAGCGTCAGGTGGCACTGCATCACCTGTTTGACGATGTGTTTTTCTTCGACCAGTACGGCACCGTGCTCAGCAAGTACCCCTTGGACGCGTCGTACATTGGAACCGATGCCAGCCTCCGCGACTATTTCCGGCAATCGAGTTCGCAACTGACCGTACTGGTTTCCGAACCGTTTTTATCCATGTGGGACAATGAGCCGACGGTGATGATGACGGCGCCGGTGTTTGACCACAAACGGCGTTTTATCGGTGTGTTGGGCGGGGCGATCGCCCTGACGAACGACAATTTCATGGGGCAAATTGTTGACACAAAGCTTGGCAAGTCAGGTTACGTGGGCATCGCAACCCGATCCGGTATTACGTTGGCTCATCATCGGCCCTCCGAGGTGATGCAGCCGCTACCCAGTTCCAACGCAGCGCTTGTGGAAGCCATTGCCGGATTTGAAGGCACCCTGTTTACCGAGAGCAGTATTGGCGAGAAAACCATGATTTCCCTTCGTCAGATGAACCAGGCGCCCTGGTTTGTGGGCGTTGTCTGGCCTCTGGCGGAAGCCTTTGCGCCGGTTAACCGGCTGACGGATATCATGGTTTGGGTCACCCTGGGGATCATCATTATTCTGGCACCCATCGCGCTGTTGGGCTTCCGACGTCTGTTGGCGCCGTTGGCGGAGATTAATCAGCAAATCAGCGACCGCCATTTAGGAATGCGGAGTAAGCCAGTGGCGGTCGGTGGTGGACGGGAAATCCGGCGTGTGGCCAACACCTTCAACACCGTGATGGAGGAGCGCACGCAAGTGATGTCGGCCCTCGCAGAGCGAGAGGCTTTTTTCCGGTCGTTGTCGCAGAGTGCGCCCATTGGCATAGTGCAAACCGATGTCCTGGGCCGTATCGATTTTGTGAATCCGGCGTTTGAACACATCGTGGGACGCGACCAAAGTGAGTTGCAGGGCCGTTATCTGATCAGCTGTGTCTATGATCAGGACCGCGAGCACACGCTCAGGAACTGGCGTGCGGCGTTGAACGCGGGGGAAGTCTTTCAGGGTAAGTTTCGGATGCCGGACCGGCAGTCGGGTCGTTTGATCTGGGTGGATGCAATGACGTCCGTCATTCAAACCTCGGATCGCTCCATTGGCACCATCACCGTGACCCGGGACATCACCCATGAACTGGCGGTGGAAGAGCAGCTGCGGGCCGAGCAGGAGCGCGCCGAGGGCATTTTAGGTGCACTCCAGGAAGGGGTATTGCTGACCAACACCCGGGGCATGATTCAGTACGCCAATCGCGCGGCCTGCGGCTTCGTGACCATAACGCCCAAGTGCATGGACTGTAACTTTTTTGATTTGCTCAGCATTGAGGTGAAGGGCGATCACTGGTCTGAGGAGGAATTCCTGGCACGGGACAAAGTTGAGAGTCTGGAAGCGGTGGTCACCAACCGGGCCGGACAAACACTGGATATTGAATTGACCATGCTGCGATTGAACCGTGGGGGTGAGCATGAGTGCCTGGTGTTTGTGTTGCGGGACGATCGTGAACGCCGGCGCCAGGAAGCCCAGCTGTCCTGGGAAGCAAGTCATGACAGTCTAACGGCGTTGTTCAATCGCCGCGCCTTTAATGCCCACCTGTCAAACGCGTTGGTTGAAAGCCGGGTGACGGACCTTTCCTGCGTTCTGATGCTGATTGATCTGGACTATTTTAAACCGGTTAATGACCTTGGCGGACACTTGGTCGGCGATGAGCTGTTGCGTCGCCTGGCGCTCGCCCTGGCCAGTGAGGTGCGGCAGTCGGACTGCGTGGCCCGCATCGGTGGCGATGAGTTTGGCATCATCCTGCCCGGGTGCAGCCTGGCCCGCGCCGAAGAACTGGCCGAGCACATCCGGGAATCGGTCGCCCGCGTGAGTGTCGAAGAAGAGGGTACGTCGTACCGTGTGACCGCCAGTATTGGCCTGACGCCAGTGTCGGCCCAGGATGCCAGCACTGAGGCGTCCATGGCCCGGGCCGACGAGGGTTGCTACGATGCTAAAGCCCGGGGTCGCAACACGGTTGTCACAGTGCCCTTACCCACCTGTGCTGACGGTGTCTGAGTATTCAGGATGGGTTGGCACTGCCCTCTATGTTGGGGCCTGCCCACGCTGGGTAGGGCCGTGACCCCGACCGCACAGGAAAAGGATGAGGGACGGCGAGCGCTCAGGCGACGCGGGTTTTTGATCGCGGGTCTGGGCGTGTTGCTGTTGTCCCCCGACTCGCTGCTGATCAAAGTCACCGACGCCTCACCGCTGGTCTTCCTGTTCTGGCGTGGCCTGCTTCTGGCCTTTGGCTTTACCGTTATTAACACTTTTCGATACGGACGCCGGCTGCCGGGTTTGATGCGGGCTACGGGCTGGCCGGGGCTTTACTGTGCGTTTGCATATTTTCTCAGCACCGTGGGGTTTGTCACCGGCGTCAAATATACCGCCGCGGGCAACGTGCTGGTGATACTCAATACTTCCCCGGTGATAGCGGCGTTGCTGGCCTGGCTGTTCTGGCGCGACCGGTTACCGCTGCGCACCTGGGTGTTGATTGCGGTGTGTGTTGGGGGTGCAACACTGATGGCCGTTGGGGAAATGGGCAAAGGCGAACCCCTGGGGTTGGTGATGGCCGGTCTGGCGGCGTTTGGGTTGGCCTCCAATTTAGTCGTTGCACGCTCCCGAGCCCACCAGGACATGAGTGTGATGCTGGTACTGGGCGCCCTGCTGGTGGCGCTGGTGGCAGCGTTGCTGGGTGGCGCGCAATGGCCTGGGTGGCCGGATATGGGATTCATTCTGTTGCTGTGCCTGGGGTTTCTGCCAACCTCGGCGATCCTGATACAAACCGGACCTCGCTACCTGCCCGCGGCGGAAGTCAGCCTTCTGTTATTGTTGGAAACGGTGATCGGCACCTTCCTGGTGTGGGTGTTTCTGGCCGAAGTGCCGCCGCCCCTTGGCTTTGTGGGCGGTGGCATTATTCTCACCGCCCTGGCCATCAATGCCGTGTTCGAGACCAGACGTCGCCGCAGTCGGTTGCAGCAGCCGTTAACCCCACCCACTGGCTGACATCGAGGCCTGCCACAGTAGCCTGAACGCCAGCAATGTCAGCAGCAGGTTGAAGACCTGATGAAATCGCTGGTTGCTGAGGCTGTTCAATAATCGCAGCCCCAGCCAGGTGCCGGCAAAGCCGCAAGCAATCATAGCGATAACGAACCCGATCCAATCCCGGAAGATAAAACCCGCGGCACCAAAGATCAGGGCCTTGGGCGCGTGCTGGAGCGTCATCGCGGCGGCAAAGGTGGCCACGGTCCGATGCCGGTCGGTATGAATTTGCTTGATAAACGCCGCGACCAGTGGGCCGGTCGCCCCGACGAACAGGCTGATAAAGCTGGTCAAGGTGGAGGCGAGCAAGGTCCCACCAGCGTCAAAGGCGCGCCGGGGCAGCGCCGGCCCCCAGCAAAGATAAAGCACGAACACGGCGATTGTGAGCTGCCAGAGATAAGGCGGTAATGCGACCAGCAGCCAGGCACCCAGCGCGGCGCCAATCAACACCCCCGGCGCAAAGGCCGCAATGACTTTCCAGTCTATATTGCGCCAGGTTAGTGCCGCTCGGCCGCTGTTTGAGCCCAGTTGGATCAGGCCATGAACAGGAATAATGACCGCCGGGGGAAGCCACAACGCCATCAGCACCAGCAGCAGCACGCCGCCGCCCGCGCCGAGGCTGGCAGTGATCATGGACGTAAGCACCGAGCAGGCCAGCAGCAGTGATACCAGGGGCAGAGTCAGGGCGTCGGGTATCAACGTCAGTGTTTGCAATGGCGCTCCGTCGGAGGGGTTGAGTCGGGCTGGGTCATTGGCAGAAAGGTTGCGGTTCAAGCCGGGCGGTGCTGCACAGGGCTTCGGTTGCCAGCTGCACATCGGCCACATAGTACAGCGAGGCCAGGCCGAGCCGATTGCGTCCCAGGTTGTGGAAAATCAACCCGAAGGCGATGTCTCCGGCGGTGTACTGTTGATGATTGGCGGCGAAATAGGTCGCCGGACGTGCCAGCGTATCTTCGTCGAGCAGTGCCGTCACCCGACCGACCCCGCCATGATAAGCCTGGATCAGCAAGAGCGTGAACAGGCGATGGCGCTTCTGTTCCGGCAAATGGCCGAAGCGCTGGTCAAAGGCGGGTTTCAGGTTACGGGCATTCTGACTCATGAGCTTCAGTGCGCAATCGATCTGTGCCAGTCGGTGCCAGTAATTTTTGGGGGCGATGCCGCAGTCGTTCAGCGCCGACTCGGACAGCTGCAGAATTCCCTTTGCCCCGGCCGCCGAGTGAGCCCGTTGCTGGCCACCGCTTTCTATCAATAATTGGCCGGCAAGATAACGTGGCAACTCCGGTGGCAAGTCCAGCCGCTGCTGGTTTTGGCGGGTCTGGTAGACATAATTCAGGGTGTCGTGGAGCGGTTCCGGTTTGCTGGCGTCACCCACAACAAGGTCATCCCAGCTGCCCCATATCAGGTCCGCCGGCAGTGTGCCCAGGTAACGTGCCAGGGATTCATCAAGATTGACGTGGGGTTGGCGGCAGGCCAAGGCGAAGGGATAACCGGTCTGGCCTTCCTCACCCTTGGCCCAGGCATCGACCCGGCCTTTGTCCACCAGCGCGGCGCGGGTGTCGTTCAGTTGGGCCTGAGTCGCCTGCCGTGAACTGCCATCGTCCAGGTAGCCGAGAAACTGACCGCGGATGTCGAACAGAATGTGACGGTCCTGGTCCGAGCAGTAGCCGGACTCCGACAGTACCCAGCGACGGATGGTCAGAATGTTCTGATAGACGCCCTGGCTGACCCAATAAGGCGATTCGCGAACAATGGTTTTCCAGTCCTTCACAGCGCCCCGTTCAATCCCGCCGCCAGACTCAGTTCCCTCGGCGGCGAATCCCGATACTGCCATGGCGGACAACAAAATCATCAGGCCTGTGCGGACCAGAGTTTTCATGTTGTTCTGTTCCTGAAGCTAAATCCGGACTAGTCTTGAAAGCCTATAGATTAGCAAGAGGTACGTCTATGTATGCTAATCCGGTTATCCGAACTGTAATAATGCTTGTGGCAGGGCTGCTGGTGTCCATGGTGGTCAAAGCCGAATGTCCGGCGTGGCTTGATCACTACCTGTATCAGTTGCGATCGACCATGACCTTCAACCTCTGTGAGCCGCCGTCGGACATGCCGCTGTTGGTGGTCAATACCGCCAGTTTTTGCGGTTATGCGGGCCAGTTTCGCGGACTCGAAGCGCTTTATCAGAGCTATCGCCAGCAGGGTCTGCGGGTGGTCGGTGTGCCATCCAACGACTTCCGCCAAGAGGCCAGTACCGAGGAAAAAACCGCCGAAGTCTGTTTCGTCGACTACGGGGTAACCTTCCCGATGACGTCCCCGCAACGGGTGCGCGGCAACCAGGCCCATCCGTTGTTCCGGGCGCTGGCCGAGCACAGTGGCCATGAGCCCCAATGGAACTTCAACAAATATCTGGTTGATCCCGTCTCCGGTCAGGTCTGGTATTACCCCAGCCAGGTCCGGCCCGATGATGAGGTGCTGATTAACCGAATCGAATCACTGCTGTGATCATCCTGGTGGCAGGCCGGGCCTGACTTCACTCCCGGTTCCATTGCGGTATGCTGGCGTTTCTGTGCCCTGTGCCCGGACAGCAAAGCAACGATAATAATAACCGGTGAACGCCATGAAGCAATCGGAATACCTGCGCTACGACGCGGTCGCTCTCGCGGATTTGATCCGACGGGGCCAAGTCAATATCAAGGACGTCTGCGAAGCCGCCGTCACGCGAGCGTCGGCAGTGAACCCGGGGCTCAATGCCATTTGTCATGCGCAATATGCGGACGCCTTCAAGCAACGGGTCCCGGACGATGCGCCTTTTGGCGGTGTGCCGTTTTTGTTGAAAGATCTCTGCCAGGAACAGGCCGGTGTCCCCTGCACCTTTGGCAGCCGATCGTTTCGAGGCAATATCCCGGGTCAGGATTCGGAATTCGTTAAACGCAGCCGCCAGGGTGGCCTGGTCTTTATTGGACGCACGGCAACGCCGGAATTTGGACTTAAGGGTATTACCGAGTCTGAATTATGGGGCGCCAGCCGCAACCCCTGGAACACCGAACTCACCCCCGGGGGGTCCAGCGGGGGATCCGGTGCCGCCGTCGCAGCGGGCGTGGTGCCCATGGCCGGGGCGAATGACGGCGGTGGTTCGATCCGGATTCCGGCGGCTTACAACGGGCTGTTCGGTCTCAAGCCATCCCGCGGTCGCGTCTCCGCCGGTCCGCACGCGGCGGAGCATTGGCTGGGCGCCTCGACCGACCATGTGGTTAGCCGCACCGTGCGAGACAGTGCGGCGATGCTGGATGTGCTGTCCGGCCCGGCTGTGGGTGACCCATTTGTCATTGCCTCGCCACCGGCGCCGTACGCCGAGCTCATGCAACGGGCACCAAAGCGTCTGAAAATTGGGGTGTTTACGGCCTCACCCTACGGTACGGTGGTGGATAGCGCTTGCATTGAGGGTGTGGAGTCGACGGCCCTGATGCTGGAAAACCTCGGTCATCACGTCGAGTATGCCAAACCCGAGTTTGACGGTATGGCCCTGGCCAAGTGCTATCTGGGCCTGTATTTCGGTGAGGTATCCACCCTGATGGAAAAGGCCAGAACTGAATTTGGCGCCCGGAATTCGGATTTTGAACTGGATACCCGGTTACTGGGTATGCTGGGTAAGACTTTGCCACTGCCGGACTATGTCCGCCTGCGACAGCGCTGGAATGACTTTGGCCGGGCATTGGGGTTGTTTTTCCAGTCCTACGACGTTTACCTGTGTCCTACCACCGGCCAGATGCCGGCGCGTATTGGCGAGTTAGAGACGCCGACCCATCTGCGGATGGCGTCGCGACTGATGCTGATGCTAAAAGCCGGCCGGTTGGTTCACAAAAGTGGTCAAGTGGAGGAGTTGGCGCTGGAAAACCTGGCACGTACGCCCTTTACCCAACTGGCAAATCTGACCGGCACCCCGGCCATGTCGGTGCCTTTGCACTGGACCGTTGAAGGCCTGCCGGTTGGAATTCAGTTCGGTGGCCCCCATGGTGATGAGGCCACGTTGCTGCAATTGGCGGCCCAACTGGAAGAGGCGAATCCCTGGTTTGCCCACTACGAGCGCACCGAGGGCCATTATTGACCGGGCGGTGATCCACTTATCGCAACTGGACGTTTATCTTTGTAGCGGGAACAGGCTATGCTGTTAGTCAGGAGACCGAGTAGGGTTCCCTGACCGTCCATGATGGCATCGAGGAGGCGAGTGTATTATGAACCAACCGATGGCAATCGACGAATTGATCTCTGTAGCACAAGCGGAGGCCATGGGAGAGCTTGACGCGCCGATGATGGCGATCGTGCTTTCCAACGACCAAAGCTACGACTTGCCTATCAACTCACTGGAAACCGATGCCGACAAGGCCCGCTGGGCTCTGATTCTGCGCGCTGCCAGAGAGCATGTAGAGGCTGACGCGGTGGCGGTGCTGTATCCCGCCTGGACCACCATACGGGAGAAGCGCGAAAACGGTAACAGCGACGAGCCGTCGGACCCTATCGACACGCTTTTCGTGCAACTGCATACCCGCGACCGGATCTACTGGCGAGGGTTTGAGCAAATCCGGGACCCACGACACCAGCGCATTATTGGCTTCAAGCGGATCAAGGCGCTGTCGACGGATTATAATCGGGATGAGACACCCTCAGTCACCGCATGGCTGGACACCCTGTTCGAGCCGTTACCGGATGAAGGAGAAGAAAGCGACATTGATCGCGAGTTGGCGGACCTGTTGGAGGAACCGGAAGTGACGGCTGCACTCTACCCACGACAAATGCGAGCGCTGCACTGATTGCACGCTGCCTGAAAAACCCGGCCCGATGGCCGGGTTTTTTTTGACGCACCGCAAATGGGTGTGAAAGCGCGACCGTTGCACGCGGCCCCCGAAGACGCCTGCGGGTAAATGTAGCCGACGCCTCAGCTTCGGTGCAGGCCGTGGCCTGCCAGAGTGACCCCGAGGGCCTCTCCTGCCGCCAGGCCTAGAGCGCTCCGGCTCGTTCAACCGCCCAATACAGGCTGACGCACGACACCACCAAGACCATTGCCGGTACCGCAGCGCGAGCGTACAACGGGTGTTTGCCGAGTAGGAACAGGATGGGGAAGCACACCAACAGCAGTGCCAACTGACCCAGCTCGACACCGATATTGAAGCCCGCGAGGGCGACCACTGTCTGCGACAGGCCGCTGGTCAGATCCCCCAGTACGCTGGCAAACCCGAACCCGTGGATCAGCCCAAAGCCGAAGGCGAGCTTCCAGGTTTTTTTGCCCAAAACCGGCCAGAACACATTCAGTGCCGCGATCGCAATGGACAGCGCAATCACCATTTCCACCCAGGCGACAGGCAGTTGCACTATGTCCAGAACGGCCAGTGCCAGCGTCATAGAGTGGGCGACGGTAAAGGCGGTGACAATTCCGATCAGCTCCAGCAGAGCGCTACGAAGGTTGCCGTTGGCAGACGGCTGACTTGCGGTCGGGGCGTGGGTGTGGCCAAACGTGGCCGGCAGCACAAGCACCAACAGAAACAGAATATGGTCCAGTCCGATCAGTAAATGGAAAACGCCTTCGTACACAAAGGTACCAAAGGTGGCGAGTGCTGAGACCTGGGGGGCCGCCAGGTCCAGGCGCCGGGCGTCGGGCCCCATCACTGCCAGCGATTCGCCCTCTGTTCCGGTCAGCTGCACCAGGCCCCGGTGCAACGGGTCAATATCGAACAGCAAGTCGTACTGCAGCTGCTGGGCGGGCTCGCCATCGGGACAGTCCATGCGGTAGGCGCCGGCGGCATAAGGACCGTCGCTGTGGCTGGAAAGCCCCCATTGCTGCCCAATCAGGCG
Organism: Marinobacter caseinilyticus; assembly: GCF_011074955.1. Taxonomy (GTDB): domain Bacteria; phylum Pseudomonadota; class Gammaproteobacteria; order Pseudomonadales; family Oleiphilaceae; genus Marinobacter; species Marinobacter caseinilyticus. The sequence goes on from NZ_WUQJ01000031.1 coordinate 226,512, forward strand.
ACAGCGGCCCGCGCCATTGCGAGCCGTCAGGCGCTGGTCAATGTACTGGGTAATGGCGGGTCTTGCGGCTTGCAGTTCCGCGCCGGTGACGTCCCGGTTACGGTCGGCGTCGAGGTTTACAACCAGCGCCAGGTCACGCAGTGCCACGTCGATTCTCACCGTCTGGCGGTCGGGTTCGCTCTGGTCCACGTAGATGAAACTGTCACTGGCCTTATGAGCCCAGGCGTGCGGTGCCCCGATCAGCGCTACAAGGACAACCCAGAGTAGGGAACAACGTGTCATGGCCTGGTGTCCTCGGAGAAGCGGGCGTCCTGCTGGTTGGCTTGGGCCAGCCACTGGCGGGTGACCCTCAGCAAGTCGTTGTCGTCGTTTGCGCGGGCGGCCCGCAACAGCAGGCGAGTATCCATGGGTTCTCGTTGGGCCTGCCAATTCTGCCGGGCAAACGTCAGTGCGTCGCTCACCTCGCCTTCCACATCCAGCAGGAATCGGGCGTAATCGCGTTGGTGCAGTAAATTGCCGCGCCAGCGCGCTTCGGCGAATCGTTCGCGCAATCGCATTGTCAGGTCATCGGCATGGTCATGCCCGGCACGGTTCAGGGCAATGGCTCTCAGTACCGCCAGCGAATCCACCGCTTCGTAGCCTTCGGTGAGCGCCAGCGTTTCCTCAAACCGTTGCTGGTTGATCAGCCAGTCGGCCAATTGGGCCCGCACGTAGAGGTCGTCCGGCGCGATCCGGAGGGTCCGGCGCCAGTGGAGTTCAGCTTCCGGACGCCCCAGCTGGGCTGCCAGGTCGCCCAACGTGCCTTCGGTCCAGCTGCGGTCGGTTGCGGACAGACGAGACGCGTTGTCTTTGGCCGCGGTCAGGCTGTCATAGGCTTCCAGGGCTTGGCCGGTTCGTGCCGACACCTGGGCCTGGCAATTCAAGGCCAGCAAGCCGGGGTAATGCTGTTGAAGCTGGCCGCAAGCGCGGCGCGCAGCCTCGTAATGGCCCTGTACCAGCTCCAGGTTGGCCAGAGTCAGGGTGGCTTGAATGGTATTGGCGTTGACATTGCCGGTCGCGAGCACCTGTGCCAGATCGGCACGAGCCTCGTCAAAGCGGTGCAGGCTTTGCCAGAGTGTGGCTCGCAGGACCCGCAGGCGATCGGTCATTTGCGTCTCCGGCCAGCGCTCAAGCGCGCGTTGGGCATAGCCCAGGTAGCGTGGGTCGCCCTCGGACCGGGCCTGTTGCAGGAAATCACGGACCTTGGTCGCGAGTTGGTCTTCGGTCTGGCTTGGCGCCAGTGCCGGTGAGGCCAGGTTGGGGAGCGACACCAGGACCTGGGTATCGGAAAATTGGGTCTGGATGGGAGCGGGTGACGCATCGGCGACGCCGACGGACATCAGGGTCAGCAAGCCGCAAAAAACCCTGCCCCAAAGGGCAGGGAAAAAGGCCGCCAGCCGTAAACACAAGGCTGGCTGGCGGCAACGCTCACTCATTTCCATCTCAGAACAGCCCGTTAAAAGCCTGTTCATTGGTTTGATCATTGAAGCCGAACTCCAGATCATTGATTCCAACCGCGTTGCGGTTGTCAGCGGTATTGCTGATTTCAGACGTCACGAAAGCGGTGAAGTCGGTTGGCAGATCCGGACGGGCGGATCGATTGCTGTTGCCATCGAAGCACCCGGTCAGAGCCAGCCCGATCAGGGCCACGCCGGTGAGTTGCATAACGCGTATCATGGGCTTCTCCTTCCCTTACAGGGGACCGTTCGGTGAACCGGCCAACGGTGTCGCCAGGTACGGGAACACGGTTTGCAATTCGGCCGGATCAAGCTGAACACCATCGGTAAACGGCGTGTCCCTGTTCGGCGCGTCAGCGGTCAGGGCGCCCATTGCAACGCGCAAGGCGGCGTCTACCACGTCATCAACCGGCCGACGACCGTTCGGGAAGCCGGCTAAGTCGCCACCCAGTACGCCCAGATCGCTCTGGCTCGCCGCAGCGGTTGCTGCAACTGCCGGATTCAGGCGCAACATTTCCGATACAGTCACGCCCGCTGGCTGGTTCAGATCCGGCACGCCGGTCAGGAACGCCGTGACCAGGTCGGTGCGTGGAAAGTTGTTTGGTGCCACTGCACCTGCGCCGCCGAAGAGGATTTCCAGCAATTCGGGCAACGTCGGGTTGGTGACGTAGGTTGCGAATTGACCGTCGTCCTTGGGCTCGCTGGCGTTGAATGCGTCTTTGTCTTTGAGGCCGATGACCACTTCATTAACCAGTGGCATGCCCAGACGGGATACCTGCGCATACGCTCCGCCTTCGACGGTTGCCCCTTTGCCATTGGCCTTCGGCGCTGGATTGATCACCCGCGCCTGACGAACACTGGCAGTGGTCCAGGCGCCAATCACCGGGTCACCGGCACCGTTCATCGCCGTGTTGGCCGGGCCAGTCAGGCACTCGGTCGGTACTTCCAGGGCAAAGGAGGTCACGTTCTTGTCCGCCAGATCGCCGGGACCTTCGCCATTACGTGGACCCAAGGGGTTGGTGTTGACCAGGTCAAAGATTTCTCCCAGGTTGACGGCAAAGGCTTCTTTACGCTGACCGACAAATACCCGGCCGTTGGTGCCGCATCCGGGAATCGCGATTTCGTTGATGAAGCCATTGGCGTAGGCTGCGTAATCACCGAACGACTTTGCACCGATGTTGTCCAGCGGCTTGCTGAAGAACTCGGTGCCCGTCGCCACGTTGGTGGCGATTTGCCGGGTGCCGGTGCGACGATCGCCATTGATGACCGTGACAGTGTATTCCTGGCTGAACTGGACATTGGCCGGATCGGAGGCGTCGCCAATGTTCTTGAGCGGAACCGAAACCATTTCCTTCGGACCACCGTCTGGTCCGACTGGAAGCTGGATGTCGTTCAGTATATCGCTGAACTTGAACTGGAAGGTTTTATCCTCCACCGCGTCGCCGTCGTTGTCGATATGGATCTCATAGACAGCGTCGCTGTCCAGGTCGAAGTAGTTTGGCCCACCGTACGCATCCTGCAGGGGCAGGTAGTTCGCGATCAGGGTGACGTAGCCTTCGCGGCCGGTTTCATAGCTGCGAAACATGTAGAAATCCGTGCCGTCAACCTTGGGCAATTCGGTGATGAACGGCGCTTCCCGGTGGCTTGAGGCATGGCCCATGCCGGCAGAGAGACAGAGACCAGCCATCGCCATGGCGAGGCCGGAGCGTTTAACGAATGTGTTCATTCCGTATTCCTCATCTATTGTTACTGTTTGCAGGGAACGATCGTCGTCCCATGCAGCTTGAACGTTCTCCAGCCACCAATAGATGCAGTGAACAACAAATAAAATGCGCAGACGCTCCACCGCATCTTTTAATCCCAACCAAACGTACTAGTCTCAGAACCAAAATAATGAGATCACCTGGAGTAGGTAATGATGATGGAAGACGCAAGCCAGAATGAGCTGATGGCTCTGCTGAGCGCGGTAGCGCGTCAGGACCGCAAGGCTTTTGAGCAACTGTACCAACAGGTCGCCAGTCGCATGTTTGGCTTATGCCAAAAACTGGCCGGCCAGCAGGAGCTGGCCGAGGAGGCGCTGCAGGACGCCTTCGTTCGCATTTGGCACCATGCCAGCGAGTACCACAGTGACCGTGGCTCACCCATGAGCTGGATGATGACCATTGCGCGTTATCGCACGCTGGATTTGATGCGAGCCCGCAAGGTTCGCCAGACCGCGGGCGATGAGGCACTGAATTACGCAGAAGACGAGCGCGCGGGACCGCTGGAAACCTCGATGCAGATGGACGGCGCTGCCGCCCTGACCGGTTGCCTGGATGAACTGAGTCCGGTGCAGCGCGACAGCATCTTGTTGTCCTATTACCGTGGGCTGACGCATGAAGAGCTGTCTACAACCTTGAGTACCCCTATCGGCACGGTCAAGAGCTGGGTTCGTCGGGGGTTGCAGGCCTTGAAGAGGTGTCTTGAGCGATGAAAAAAACACCTGAGCGTATTGAGAGTTTGTCCGCCGAGTATGTGCTTGGTTCACTCAAGGGACCTGCCCGACGACGGTTTGAACGCTGGATGATGGAATCCTACCGCGTGCGGCAAGAGGTCTGGTTCTGGGAGGAGAAACTGAGCGGATTGTCCGGCGTGGTGCCGCCCCAACAACCACCGGCCAGCATCTGGTCGGCGATTGAACAGCGGTTATGGCCCGAGTCGAATGTGGTGCAAATGCCAAGCCGCACATCACGGCCTGGTTGGCTGTGGCCAAGCTGGGGCCTGGTCGCCACGGCAGCGGCGTTGGTGATGGCGGTGTTGTTGGTGCAGCAGCCCACGGCTGAGCGCTTCCCGATGCTGTCCGGCGCCATTGTGCAGCAGGATTCGACCGACCCCCTGTGGCTGGTCAGTGAGTCCGGTCAGGAAAACCGTTTGCGCCTGAGGCCGGTTGGCGCGGCCGCAGCGGCACCGGACAAAGACTACGAGCTGTGGATTGTGCCGGAACAGGGTCAGCCTTTGTCGCTGGGCGTGATACCGGTGGGTGACAACACCTTCCAGATTGAGCTCAGTGACGAGGTTCGCGCGGCGCTCGATAAAAGCCGGACACTGGCGATCAGTCTGGAGCCGCAAGGCGGGTCAACCACGGGTGCTCCAACCGGACCTATCCTGCACGTTACCAAGCTGTATGAGCTCTAAAGTCCTGTCGGGCTGAGGCCTTGACCCATGGAGCCGCCAGGCACCCGGAAAGCCGGGTCTGGCGGTAAAGGGTAGCGGTAAAAAGGGTGGCGGCGTGGGCTCGCGCCGCCACCCTGGCGGCAGGCTCGAGTCAACCCATCCGCTTCACGCCTGCCCGTCGGGCACCGTTGGTCAGTGACTGAGCAAGGTCAGGCAGAGCTGGGCGTGTTGCACAAAATGGCTGAAGGCCGTGAGCTGATCCTGATCGGGCACGGCGTTCACATCGGCGTTGTCAGCGTAAAACATCCCCACCAATCGACCCTTCGCCCACAGCGGTCCCGTCAATGCCGGCACCTGGCAGATCCAGGGGTCAAATTCTGGCGTCTCGCTGAGTTTGTCGGGCCGATAGATCGCACAGGCTTTGTGAGGCAGCAAACAGCCCAGTGTGCCCGTACCGTCACGCTGCAGGACAAATTGCTCACGCCAGGGCTCGGTGCCGGGCCCGGTGACTTTCTTGGGCACCAGTTGGGCACCTGTCCGGTCCACCATCAACAGGGCCACACGCTGCATGCCGACCGCCCGCTGAATACCGTCGACCACGAGCTGGCAGACCTCATTGATGTCGGGTTTGTCGGTCAGGGAGTGGGTCAACTGTCGCAGGATCTCCAGTTGCAACACCGGGTCGGTTTTGGGAGCAACGGGGATGTCTTCAATGGTCCGGTTGCCTGGCATCAGCTTGGTCACCTGGGGAATGCCCAGCGAGATGGCAATTTTGGAGGCCTCGTCAGCATTGATCCGGACCTGATCCCGGACGGTCGCGGGCGACTCGCCAATTTCTCCAGCCAGGGCTTCCAGAACCCGGTCCATTTCCGCACCACGCCAGCCTTTTTCGGATAGCCGCGCCATTTCGACCGAGTGGCGCACCAGGCTGGCGGCCTTGGAGTTAGGCTGGCCAGCAGCTACCACGTCTTTGATGAACGGGCCCAGTGACCAGGCCTCAACCAGGCCACGGGTAATCTCGGTGAACGTCGTGTCGAGCACCGTCTTCTGGGCATCGATGATGGCTTCGCCTTTTAACAGCAACGCTTCCAGTTCCCTGGCCTGATCCGTCTCGCAGGACCAGAAGGCAAGCTCGCCGATGTTCATCAGCAGGGCACCGATAAAGACCTCCTCCAGGGCTTGCTCATTGCGTTTGGGGAGCAAGCAGCGGGCCTGAACGGCGGCGTGAAGCGCCCGGGCCAGACATTTGAGCAGATGCGGGCTTTCACTGCGGGCCAGCAGGGAGTCCACAATCAGGGACGAAATGGTCATCGATTTGACGGCATCAAAGCCGATCAAAGTGATGGCCCGGCTGACGGTACCGACCTGGGCCCGCGTCTGGTTGTAGAACACGGTATTGGACAGCCGAAGCACCTGGGAGGTGAGCTGGGCGTCGTTGAGGATGACACCGGCCAGTTGGTTGACCGTGCTGTTGTTACTGTCGGTCAGTTCGTTGATACGGCGTAACGTGTTGGCCAGAACCGGCAATTCCACCTTGCTCAGGTAAGTGACCCAGGCGCGGGTCGACGTCATTCGTGCGGGCGGTGTTTCAGTTGGGGTGGCCAAGTGGTTCGAAAGCCTCTGTTTGTTGGGGTCCGGGTGTCATGACTGGTGGCAATGTTCTCAGTTTAGCGTATCTGTTTGCCTGTGTGACTTCCAACACCCTGTCTATTCATTATTCGCTGTTTCATTTTGTACCGACACATTCGGGTTCAGGCTGCGATTACGCTATACTGGCGCGCTTCTGACGCTGCACTCACAAGGCTGCTCCGTGATCGAATTTGACCAGATCCAGAAATCTTTTCAGGTTGGCGGGCGGGCGATCCCCGCATTGCACCCAACCAGCATGACCATCGAGACCGGCGAGGTGTTTGGCATCGTAGGTCACTCCGGTGCCGGCAAATCGACGCTGGTGCGACTGATCAACCTGCTCGAACGCCCTTCAGGCGGTCGCATCCTGATTGATGGGGAAGATGTGACCGGTTATGACGCCGGTGAACTTCGGGCCTTTCGTCGCAAAGTCGGCATGATTTTCCAGCATTTCAATCTGTTGTCGTCGAAAACCGTGACCGACAACATTGCGTTTCCGATGAAATTGGCGGGCATCTACTCCGCGGCCGAGATCCACGCCCGGGTCGAAGAGCTGTTGGCACGGGTGGGTCTGACCGACCATGCCCGCAAGTACCCTTCGCAACTGTCCGGCGGCCAAAAACAACGTGTGGGCATTGCCCGCGCGCTGGCGTGTCGCCCGACCATTTTGCTCTGTGACGAAGCCACCAGTGCGCTTGATCCGCAAACCACCCAATCCGTGCTGCGCTTGCTGGGCGATATCAACCGTGAACTGGGTCTGACCATTGTCTTGATCACCCATGAAATGGACGTGGTGCGGCGGGTCTGTGACCGCGTGGCAGTGATGGATGCCGGTGAAGTGGTCGAAATGGGCTCGGTGACGGACGTGTTCCTGCACCCCAAACACCCCACTACCCGGGATTTTGTGTTTGAAAGCGAGCACATCGATCAGAAAGAAATGCAACAGGATCTGGGACGTGCTCAGGGTCGTATCCTGCGCCTGACTTTCCGTGGCGAATCCACTTACAAACCCTTGTTGGGCAGGGTTGCTCGTGAATCCGGCGTCGACTTCAGTATCCTGTCGGGTCGTATCGACCATATCAAGGAAACCCCTTACGGCCAGCTCACGCTGTCGCTGATTGGCGGTGACCTGGACCTGGCGATGACGGCACTGGAAACGGCGGATGTTCACGTGGAGGTGGTGCGCTGATGGAAGACCTACTGACCAACGTCGACTGGACTGAAATTGGCTGGGCCAGCTGGGACACCCTTGTCATGGTCGGCCTGTCGCTGTTATTCAGCGTGCTGATCGGTCTGCCGATAGGCGTACTGTTGTTTTTGACCGGCAAACGCCAGTTGCTTGAGCAGCCGATGGCCTACGCGGTGCTGTCGTTCGTCGTCAATATCCTGCGTTCGGTACCGTTCATCATCTTGCTGATCGTGATGATCCCCGTCACCGTGATGATCATCGGCACCTCGCTGGGGGTGGCAGGCGCGATTCCGCCGCTGGTTGCGGGCGGTGCGCCATTCTTTGCCCGTCTGGTGGAAACCGCCCTGCGAGAAGTAGACCGGGGCATCATTGAAGCCACCCAGGCAATGGGTGCCAGTGTCCGCCAGATCATCACGGGTGCGCTGCTACCAGAAGCGCTGCCGGGCATCATTGCCGGCATTACAGTCACTGCAATCACCCTGGTGTCTTATGCGGCCATGTCCGGGGTGGTGGGCGGTGGCGGCCTCGGTGACCTGGCCATACGGTTCGGTTATCAACGATTCCAGACCGACGTCATGGTCATTACAGTGGCACTCTTGGTTATTTTTGTTCAGTTATTGCAGATGGCGGGTGACCGCCTGGTGCTTTATTTCAGCCGGCGTTGAACGTCTTGGCCAATTCGATCACAGACTTGAGGTGTTTATGAAGATAACGAAAATACTGGTTGCGTTGGCAGCCTTCACCGCGTTTTCAGCGCAGGCGGCGGACAAACTCAGCATTGCGGCCACCGCTGTTCCGCACGCGGAAATTCTGAAATTTATCAAACCGGCGCTGGCCGAGAACGGCGTCGATTTGAAGATTAAGGTCTTTACCGACTACGTCCAGCCCAATGTCCAGGTCAGCCAGTCCCAGATGGATGCTAACTTCTTTCAGCACCAGCCCTACCTGACCGAGTTCAATGCTGGCCGTGGCACCAGCCTGGTGAGCGTCGTGGGCGTGCACGTCGAACCCTTTGGCGCATACTCCAGCAAGATTCAGTCGCTGGATGAGCTCGAAGACGGCGCCAAAGTGGCGATCCCCAACGATCCGACCAACGGCGGTCGTGCCCTGTTGCTGCTGCAAAAAGCCGGCTTGATCACACTGAAAGACAGCAGCAAGATCACCGCCACGCCGCGCGATATTGCTGAAAACCCCAAGAGTATTGAATTCTTTGAACTGGAAGCGGCCACCCTGCCGCGAGTGCTGGATCAGGTTGCGGTGGCGCTGATCAACACCAATTACGCGCTGGAAGCGGGTCTGAACCCTACCAAGGATGCGCTGATCATCGAAGGGCCGGATTCACCTTACGTGAACATTCTGGTGGCCCGAGAGGACAACAAAGACTCAGCGGCGATGAAGAAGCTGGCCGAGGCGCTGACCTCCGAGGACGTCAAGACGTTCATCCAGACGCAGTACAAGGGCGCGGTCGTACCGGCCTTTTAATCCGGGCGAGAGTGTCAGGGATACGTGAAAAAACCGGCCACCTAGGGCCGGTTTTTTTTTGGCAAAAGAAAAAGTGAACCGTTAACACGATTCGAACGTTAATGCTGTGTAGGGCTTGGTACAGGCCGTCCGATCAATGTCATCGAATCCCTTGTTTATGGCGCCCACGCACGTGTTCGTGGGTCGCCTTTTTTATTCGCCGCCCCAATTGACTTTCGGGTCTGGGGTCATGCGCAGGTAAGGTTTGACAGCCTTGTAGCCCTTCGGAAAGCGCTGTTTGATTTCGTCCTCATCCTGCAACGAAGGCACGATCACCACGTCATCACCCCGCTCCCAATTGCCCGGCGTGGCCACTTTGTGATCTTCCGTCAGCTGCAAAGAATCCACCACCCGCAGAATCTCATTGAAGTTGCGACCGGTGCTGGCCGGGTAGGTAATCATCAGGCGCACTTTTTTGTTCGGGTCAATAACGAACAGCGAGCGCACCGTCAGGCTGTCATCGGCATTGGGATGAATCATATCGTAGAGTTCAGACACGGTACGGTCATGATCGGCGATGATCGGGAAATTCACCGTGCAGCCCTGAGTTTCGTTGATATCATTGATCCATTCTTTATGCGACGCCACGCCATCCACGCTCAGGGCAATGACTTTGACATTGCGCTTGGCGAATTCATCCTTCAGCTTCGCGGTCAGACCAAGCTCAGTGGTGCACACGGGGGTAAAATCTGCCGGATGCGAAAACAGGATGCCCCAGCTATTGCCCAGCCACTCATGGAAATGGATACGGCCTTCACTGGAATCCTGTTCGAAATCCGGTGCGGTATCACCTAAACGTAAGCTCATAGTTTCTCCTCCTGGATGGTAAGCCGGCCATTGTGGCCGGTAACTGTTAACACAACGGTGTCATCGCTACCTTTATAATGGATAGTGACTCGGGAACGGAAAACCAAGGTCTGTGGCCATTTATTCTCCCTGCCCGAGATCTGTGGCACCCCGGTGGTGGGCCAAGTCATGGAGTGAGTCTAGTCGTTTAAGTCAGCCTGACAATCGGGAATTATCGGATGGTGGCGCTCAAAGGTGGATTCCTGGACGGCAGGGGATGGGAAACGTTGGCAAATCCGTTAAGCTGATGGTCTATCAAACAGATGTGGCGAGCAATGACAACCGTAACTCAGGCAACTGAACAACACCGTATTGAGGCCAACGGCCTGTCGTTCTGCGTGGAAACGCGCGGTGATCCGGCCGGTCAGCCGGTTATTTTTGTGATGGGCCTGGCCGCACAGATGACCCTCTGGCCGGAGCCGTTATTGGATGCCTACGTCGAGGCCGGCTATCGGGTGATTCGCTTTGATAATCGCGATATCGGGTTGTCGACGCACCTGAACCACCGGTTAAAAGGCCATCCGGTGGGGGTCATGATGCGTCACCGGCTGGGCCTTGAGGTCGACGCACCCTATACGCTGCGGGATATGGCGCAGGACGTGGTGGCATTAATGGATGCGATGGCTTTACCGAGTGCGCATCTGGTGGGCGTTTCCATGGGGGGTATGATCAGCCAATTGGTGGCCTCCAGCCGGCCTGAGCGGGTGGCGAGCCTGACCCTGATCATGACATCCACCAACAGCCCCAAGTTGCCGATGCCGCAACCCAGGTTGATCTGGAAGCTGGCCGGCGTTGGAGCCAGGGGGCACGACGAAGGCGCCGTGGTTGAGCGCTCGCTGGCGTTCTGGAAGGCCATTCAGAGCCCCGGATTCCCGCCACGGGAAGAAGAGGTTCGCGCCCGAATCATTCGGGACTACCGGCGCAGTTACCACCCGGCCGGTATTCTGCGCCAGACCCGGGCAATCCTGGCGACCGGCAGTCTGGCGTCCACCACGCGTCGGATTCGGGTGCCGACACTGATCGTCCACGGTAAATCGGACCCGCTGGTCCGCCCCGTTGCGGCCGAGCAGCTCAAATACCTGGTACCCCATGCCCGGCTCGAGCTGATCGATGGCATGGGGCATGATCTTCCGGAACCCATGCTGAAAACTTTCGCGGCTATGAGCCTGGAGATGATAGGACGCTGACGGCCCCGCTACCAGCTGCCGGTATTTTCCATGCTGGCCCAGGGCTCACGGGGTTCCAGGGCGTCGCCTTTTTGCAGCAATTCAATCGAGACATTATCGGGTGATCGAACAAACGCCATGTGGCCATCCCGGGGTGGCCGATTGATAGTGACGCCGCCGGCCTGGAGTTTCTCGCACAGCGCGTAGAGGTTATCGACCCGATACGCCAAATGGCCAAAATTACGCCCGCCCGTATAGGTTTCAGGAGCCCAGTTATAGGTCAGCTCAATCATCGGCGCCCGAAGTTCCAATGCGCGGTCACGATCATCCGGGGCTGCCAGGAACACCAGCGTAAAACGACCTTTGTCGCTGTCCTTGCGGCTGATTTCTTCCAGCCCCAGCAGATTGCAGTAGAAGTTCAGGGAGGCGTCAAGATCGCTGACACGGACCATGGTGTGCAGGTATTGCATTGTGGACTCCAGGTTAAGCACAAACCATTACAGTAACTGAATAGTCTCAGGTCTGCTCTTGTAGTTGAGGTTGAGCGTGCCGAGCGGGCAACTGAACGCCGGTAGCGCAAATTCCAGTTGGTCGAGCAATTCCGGGATGCCGACGGTGGCGGGCATGCCGCAAAGACAGGAAAACCGAACGTGGTGGAGGGTAGCGCGGTGGTCCAGGTGGCGGAACAGCGTAAGAATGCGTTCCATGATGATGCTCAATCGGGTGATCAACTCCTCGCGACCGGATTCGCCGAGGATAATGAGGAACTGACTGCCGGTGACCAGCCCCATGGTGTCCTGGAAATCGAGTGCCGACAGTATTCGACCGGCGAGTTCCCGCTGCACATAGTTGACCTCTTCGCTGCTGGGGTTGGCGGCCAGGGTGTAATCGATGTGAAGCCACGCCAGACTGTGCTCATCCTGCAGCAGCCGGACCCGATGACCGTGTTCTTCCAATATGCGGGTGATGCCGTTCCAGTTCCACAGCCCGGTCACTTCGTCGAGCAACGTCGGCGTGTCGGTTCCGGGTTTGCGGCCCCCGGATGAGGTGTTCATCGGGCTTTCAAACAGGAACTCACGTTCAACCAGGGCGGCGAGGTCGGCCAGGACCGAAAAATCAAACTCGTCGCGGCTGTGGGGCTGATGATCCAGAAGGCACAAGGTTCCGATCCGGGAGCGATCACTGGCGTGGATGGGGATGCCCGCATAAAACCGGATGTAAGGCGCGTCCACGACCAATGGATTGTCGTAGAAGCGCTCATCGGCAAGCGTGTTTTCGACTACAAACACGCCATCGCTCAAGATGGCGTGGCCGCAAAACGAATAGTCCCGGTGTGTTTCCCGCACGTCCAGCCCGGGATTGGATTTAAACCACTGCCGGTCCTCGTCAATTAGGGAAATAGCCGATATGGCAACATTGAAAAACTTCTTGGCCAAGCGGGTAATGCGCTCAAATCGCTCCTCGACTGGTGTGTCCAGAATGCGCATGTTGGTGAGCGACTTGAGACGTAGAACTTCGTCCTGAGGCAGGTCTGCCGGTTTCATCTATGGGTCCTTTTAGGTTTCCTGACAGGCCGATGGGCTTTTTGGACGATATCGGCGGTAGGAAATATGACCAGACGTATATAACCGTATCGTCAGTTTAGTGCAAGTTACGCCCGCTTGTATGCCCCGGGATCAGAATTTTTGGGCCGGTCGCGGATCGGCGGAAACGCCCAGAGGTGGCAACTGACGCCGAAGACGGCTGCTTACCCATGTAGACCGCCGATTCAGCCATGAAGGCCCTTACGGCTGAGGAGGTTGGCGTCTCGGCAGGATACGGTCGTGTGTTCCGGTACCGTGCAAGGCCCTTCTTTTCAGCCGTCTCGAGGATGACAAAACTATCGTAACGATTCACGGATTGCATTTCCTGTTTTTGCTCCCATTGCCTATGTTTATAGAGTTAATGCTGACAATTAGAGCAGAGAGCCTTCAAGGCGACGAGACGGCTGATGACGCGGTTCATAGGAGGACGTTAATCATGCGATCATTGAAAGTTGCGGATGTTATGTGGAACCACATTGAGCCCATCAAATGTGGTACCCCACTCACGACCGTGGTGAAAGCGCTGTTGGCCAACCATGTCACTGGTTTGCCGGTGGTGGATGACCACCGCAAGGTGTTGGGTTTCGTGTCGGAACAGGACTGTATCCACGCCCTGCTGGTCAGTAATTACCACTGTGAAGGCGAACCAATCGTCGACGACGTGATGTTCAAGGAGCCCTTAACGATCAGTGCTGAAATGTCGGTGGTGGACCTTGCGCAGAATCTGGGCCACGGTAAGCCAAAGGTCTATCCGGTGACCGATCACGGGCGCCTGATCGGCGTGGTGACACGCACCGCGATCTTGTCTGAACTGGCCAAATCAGGGTGTGGGCTGGAGCTACCCAAGTACGCGGATGCGGAATAGCACAGACCGTATGCCATTGGCTTGAGGCAGGCCGACCTGACGTTCATTATTTTTCAAGCGACACCTGAGGAGGTTGTATGGAATTGCTTTCCACCAATGTGAGTTTTGGAGGTGAGCACCGGCGTTATCGTCACACCTCCGCGGTACTCGACTGTGACATGGAATTTGCGGTGTTTTTACCACCGAAGGCGGTGGCCAATAAAGCCCACCGGGTGCCGGTGCTGTATTGGCTGTCAGGGCTGACCTGTAACGACCAGAATTTCATGCAGAAAGCGGGTGCCCATCGTCGCGCCGCGGAACTGGGTATCGCCATTGTCTGCCCCGACACCAGCCCGCGAGGCGTGAACCTGCCGGGTGAGGACGATAGCTATGACTTCGGAAGCGGCGCCGGCTTTTACATCAACGCCACCCGTGACCCCTGGGCTCAGCATTATCGGATGTACGATTACGTGGTTGAGGAATTGCCGAATCTGATCGAAGAAGCGCTGCCCGTCAATGACCACCGGGCCATCAGCGGACACTCGATGGGCGGGCATGGTGCGTTGATCTGCGCACTGAAAAATCCCGGGCGCTACAAGTCGGTGTCCGCGTTTGCGCCGATTTGTAATCCTACCGAATGCCCTTGGGGTGTGAAGGCGTTTTCCGGGTATTTGGGAGAGGACCGGGAAGCCTGGGCCGAATGGGATGCAACGTTGTTGATTCCAGAGGCGCGTGAACGCTTGAAGTTGCTGATAGATCAGGGCACGGCGGACGATTTTCTGGCGGAGCAGCTCAACCCAGACGCCCTGGCGGATGTGTGCGAAAAGCTGCATCACCCTATTCGTCTGCGCATGCACCGTGGTTATGATCACAGTTATTTCTTCATTGCCTCATTCATTGACGAACACCTGGATCACCATGCCTCTGCCTTGGGCGTGCCCAATTAGCAGCTTTCATTGAGGGCATAAAAATCCTGCTTCAGCTCTGCAAGCTCACCTCGCAGGTGCTGGCGCTGGTCAGGATTGGCCTGTTGCAGCAAATCGGCTATCAGGCGTGCCAGCGCCGGTCGACTTTCCGCCAGCATGGCCTGATAGGCGCCGCCCCGTGCCGCCGCACTGTCCTGGATCAGACGGGCGACCTGATCGGCGAAGCCCTCGACGTCCCGCGCTTTCAGACTGGCGAGCAGCGCCTGTTGCCAGCGTGCCCTGCCATCAAGCCAGATGCGGGTTTGATCGCCCCGGGCCTGGTTCCAGCGGTGGATGGTTTCGAGTTGCTGATCGGTCAGTGAGCCCAGCCAGCGTTCGGCCCTTTCCAGGGTGCGTTGTTCTCTGGCGCGGCGTTCGGCAATTGGGTCCGGGTCGAGGTACTCGGCTTCTTTGTCGGCCTGGTTGGCGGCCATGGCCTGAGCCAGTTCCTGCACTTGCGCATCGCTCAGGCTTCCCAGTAATTCGGTCGCGAGGGGGGTGATTTCAACGGTCAGCCGGTCCAGCGCATCAAACACGTCGGCCTGGTGTTGACGGACGGTCGCTTGCGACAGCGTGTCCTGCTCAATGGCCTGTTCGAGTCGGGTCAGCCAGTTTGCATACTTCGGCAATTCAGCCTGGCAGTGCTGCTGCTTGAACTCGGTGATGTTGCTGTTTAGCCGATTGCGCTGGGTATCGGTCAGCGTAATGTAATCTTCAACCCACCAGACAATGCCCCAGTCGGCGTAGCGGTAAGCCATTCGAGTGGAGCTGCAGCCGGCCATCAAAAAGACCAGGGCCAACACCACCACACTGCAGTAATGGAATCGACGCATGTCACGCTCCTGTTGTCAGATAAGTATTAGATAAGTATTAGATCCGCATTAGATCAGCATTATGCCCCGCGTTATGTTCAGACCGAACCAGCCCTACCGTTGCACGTCGTCGATCGCGCAGACACCGCACGCGTAGCGTTTGTCATAGCGGCGATCGGCCCAACGTTCGTATATTATGCGCGCAACCGGGAACAGGACGGGCCAAAGCAGCGGGCGAAACAGCCAGCCGATGCGGGTATGAGACCAGGCCCGCACGTTCGCATGCAAACCTGTCAGCCAGTTGCCATCGCCGCTGCGTAAGTGGAGCCGCCGCAGCAGGGCTTCGCGATCCGGATGTCCGGCTGCCGGTTCTGGCTGTTGATGCACGTCGGCGAAAGCCAGGCCACCTTGTTGCAGACGGCTCAGAGTCGCGATCTCTCGCTGGCACAGCGGGCATTGACCATCATAAAACAACGTATCCACGCAACACCTCCTGATGAGACCGTGTGGTACATACGTAAAGCCGTGGTTGATGGATGGCCTTTGCGATGGAGGCTATCAGAAAGCGACTGTCAGAGAGCGGTTATCAGAGAGAGACCATCTGAGAGTGACCATTAGAGAGTGACCATTGGAAAGTGGCCATTGGAAAGTGGCCATCAGAGACAGGTGCCCCAAACCGGCTGGGCCGGCCCGGGGCTAAAGGACTAGGGCACGGACAGCAGAACTTTGCCGGTGCTTGCATTGCTTTGCAGATAGGCCATGGCCTCATCGGCGTCAACGATGGGCCAGCTGCGGTCGATCACGGGTTTGATTTCACCGGATTCCAGCCTGGGCCAGACGATTTCGTACAGGGCATCCATGATCTCACCCTTAACGCGAACCGGTTGCGACCTCAATGTCGAGCCGATCAGGCGTTGTCGCTTCATCAGCAACAAGCCCAGGTCGGTTTTGGCCTCACGGCCGCCCATCAGGCCAATCAGGATGATGCGACCATTCTGATTCAGCACCTGTTGGTCCTGACTGATGTAATCGCCACCTACCGGGTCCAGCACCATGTCGGCACCCCCCCAATCCTTAACGGCCTGCACAAACGAGCCGTTGTGACGATTCCAGACGGCATCGGCCCCTAACTGCGTGCAAAGGGCGAGTTTGTCATCGCTGCCGGCGGTGGCGAACACCGGATTACCCATGATGTGGGCCAATTGGATAACCGCCGTGCCGACCCCGCTGGCAGCCGCGTGCAGCAGGACGCGTTCGCCCGGTTCAAGCGCGGCTTCCACGTAAAGGTTCAGCCACGCGGTGGCAAACACTTCAGGCAATGCCGCCGCCTGCTGCAGGCTTAAACCTTGGGGGATGGGCAAGACCTGGGCCGCGGGCACGACCACCTGAGTGGCGTAGCCGCCACCGGTCAACAGAGCGCAAACCTCGTCGCCGGCCTTCAGGTGGGTCACGCTGGCACCAACCGCGGCAACGTGACCACTGACTTCCAGGCCAAGAATCGTGGAAGCACCCGGTGGCGGCGGATAGGCCCCGGCACGCTGCATCAAGTCGGCCCGGTTCATCCCGGCCCAGGCCACGTCGATGACCACTTCGTGCTCCGTCGGCGCGGGCAGGTCCGGATGTGGCTGCCAGATCAGGCCGTTACCGGTGACATTGATTGCATTCATGGGCACCTTCCTTTGATCAGTGACCGAGTGCCTTGAGCACGGCTTCAGCCGACGCCTCGGAAGAAGACGGGTTCTGACCGGTAATCAGTTTGCCATCAGTCACCACGTAGGAGGCCCAATCGTCGCCCCGGCTGTATTGACCACCCTTGCTTTTGAGCATGTCCTCCACCAGGAAAGGCACCACATTGGTCAGTTGCACGGCGTCTTCCTCGGTATTGGTGAAGCCGGTGACCTTCCGGCCACTGACCAGCGGTTGACCGTCGCTGTTGCGGGCGTCCCGGAACACTGCCGGGCCATGGCAAACTGCACCGACAACCTTGTCCTGGCGAACGGCGTTTTCAATCAACGCCACCGACAGCGAGTCGTTGGTGAGGTCCCATAGCGGGCCGTGTCCGCCGGGGTAGAAGAACGCATCGAAGTCATCCGTACGGACATCAGAGAGCTTGACGGTGCTTGCCAGCGCGGATTGTGCGGCGTCATCGTCCCGGAACCGTCGGGTGGTATCGGTCAGGGCGTCTTCCGCTTCACTGTTGGGGTCCACTGGCGGCTGGCCGCCTTTGGGGGATGCCAGGGTAATGTCGGCGCCAGCGTCCTTGAAGACGTAGTAGGGCGCGGTAAATTCATCGAGCCAGAAGCCTGTTTTATGGCCGGTATCGCCCATTTCATCGTGGGAAGTCAGAATCATGAGAATCTTCATAGTGTGCTCCTTGATGTGTCGTTGCTGGCCCTAAACAGTCGGTCCGAAAACGCCTGACCTTGAAACTGTTGACCCCGAAAAAGGATACGACCTCGGGGCGCGTATGGTTCCACGGCGCTGATGGTCCCTGAGGTGTTTCCGGGCCGGTGCCTGACGTTGGGTCAATTAGCGACCCTTGCCCTGTTGATTGTGCTGAGCAGGAAATTTTCAAGCGTTCTTTCGGTTTTCCGGTATGGCTGCCCGACGGCGGTCGATCAACACCTCAAGGCCTCGGTAAAGGGGAGTGACATCGCAACACGGCGCGGCATGGCGGATTAACCAGGCAATGGACTCGACCGTGGAAAGCGCCTGCGGACCGGGTCGTTTGCGGATGTGATACCGGGATTCGGGCGGTTGTGCGAAGTGAACGCAGGGCAAGGCCTGAAGCCAGGGGTTGCAATGCAGAATTTTGCGGGCCTTGCGCCAGGTGCCGTCAATAATGACCCAGCGCCGGATGGCACCCGGTGGCGCGGGCTCAAGCGCGACACTGTGGGGGGTCGGGAAAACCAGCGCAGTGTCATCGGGCCTGGCAAGTTGGGACAAAGGTGCGAAGTCGTCGAGGTGTTCCCCCACCAGCACCCTCATCTGCGGCAGGCAACCCTGCGCAATGCGCAGTGTCCCCTTGCTGTGGTGGCGCTCTTGCGGGTGCTGCAGCACCCAGATTTCAGGTGCTCGCACCATGGCCTGGCAGGCATCACAGACGCACAGTCTGCGATGAACGCCACAGGAAGGGCAATGCCGGGAAGCCACGGCGGTTAACCAAACCCCCACAGCAGGCCAAAATCCATCGACGGCAGGGTTTCGGTATTCTCGAACGCACGGATACTGAACTCCAGCAGGCTGCAGTCGCGCTTGAATCCTCCTCCGCTGTAGAGGTCGCCCTTGGGGCCAATGAGCGCGTGCGCCCGCGTGCCACCATTACGGACCGGGCGGTGCGTAACAACCGCCACCTCATTATTGGCCAGCCGCACCAGGGTACCGGGTGGAAACGGTGTCAGTATCGTGAGCAGGGCCCGGAAAATCGACGGCTCAGGCCGGTCACGATGGTCAATTTTGATGGTCTTGAGTGCGTCAGGTACTGGCAACCGATCGCGATAGGCGCGCCTGGTGATCATGGCGGTGTAGTGTTCGGCCAGTGCGAGCATCCGGGCCCCGGGCACAATGTCCTCGTCCGCCAGGCCGGCAGGATAGCCGGTGTCAGCGGGCCCTTCATGGTGTTGCTGGATGATCGTCAGCAGGTGCGTGTCATCGATGCCGGCCTCCTT
This sequence comes from Marinobacter caseinilyticus, assembly GCF_011074955.1. GTDB lineage: Bacteria > Pseudomonadota > Gammaproteobacteria > Pseudomonadales > Oleiphilaceae > Marinobacter > Marinobacter caseinilyticus. Next base: position 245,384 of record NZ_WUQJ01000031.1, read on the forward strand.
CAGCGCATTGGCACTGAGGATTGGGTGTTTATGAATGACCAGTCGTTGTTGATCCGTCAGCGCTTTATTGATGTTATTGAGTTTGTCTAGGAACGGCAGCAATGCCAGGTTGGCGGTCAGCGCAGCGCTGATCAGTGTCAGCACCTGTGCGTCATCCAGCCCCAGTTCGCGGGCCGTGGACTGGCAGAGAATGGCATAAAACAGGGTTTGTTCACTGGCGGTGGGTTCCACCGAGTACAGGTGCACCAGGGCGAGGCATGCGTCCTGTGCCTGCAGGCACATTCGGTCGATGAACAGTGCCAGGTCGAGCAGTTGCTGACGGGCGGTCTCATCACGGTTGGCAATCGCGCCCAGAGTCGTTTCCAGCGCTTCCAGCAGGCCCTGGTAATCCGCAAACGGGTTGTATATCCGGCTGTCTTCGACGGCATCCGGTTCCGGGACATCGGGGCGCACCGGGGTGTGGGGGTAAAACAGGCCTCGCTCAAACAACTGCTCAAGCTGGGCCTCACTATTGACCACATAACCTTGCCGCAACAGCACGTTACCGGCGGTATCGTAAACGGTCCAGGGCAGTGGCTTACCAACGATCACCGCACCGATGGCAACACGAACAAGATTCGACACGAGGCTTTAGGTACCTGTAATGGTTTGATTTGGTGAGTGCCAGATACAGGCACCCCGATTCCCGTCAGCAATAAATGTAGCTTACTTATTGTCTGGCTGGCCAGCCCGGAGTGTTAAGCGTCCTCGCCGGCATGGCTGATAACGATGCCACTCGCACCCTGGTCCAGAATGTGACGAAGGTTGTCGGGAATAATTTTTTTACTCGCCTGGGCGGGCGAAATCATGACGTAGGTGATATCGGCACTGGCCAGTTCTTCGCCATCGCTGAAGCGCCGGAACACCAAGTGCAGCGAGAACGAGCTGTTGCCCAGTTGCCCCGGTGCAATGGTGGCGCACAGCACATCGTCGAACCGGCCCGGGGCTTTCCAGTTGGTGGTCAGGCTGACCACCTGGATATCGGAGTCCGTATCCAGCAGGTTTTGATAACTGCCGAACAATGTACGGATGTACTCGTTGACCGCAATATCCACATAGTCGCCATAGCGGGCGTTAAACACCACACCCTGCGCATCGCATTCCCCATAGCGGACGCGAAAACGGAATTCGAAAGGGGCTTGATTCATGGTAATTCCCTGTATGGAAGTCACTGGCCGAGTGTCGCCATCTGACCATATTCGCCGAGAGGGTGCCAGTGTCTCGCGCGCCTCCTTATCGCGTGCGAAATAAGGCGCCATTGTTTATTCCGCCGGGTGTCCATAATCTCCGGTTTGTGACCGCTGACGGTATTATTTGCCTGCAGCATGCTAACTTACGCGATCCACTCCCCGAATCTGCGGCCAAGGTAGAGAACAGCTGAATGTTTTATCGCCTGCGCAATAATTTCCGCCTGTCCATTATCACGATGTTGGGCGTATCCGCCATCCTCGGTATTACCCCGTTTGCGGTGTACCGCTTTGCCGAGGGCAATACGCTGGCGGGGGTGGTTGATTCGATCATCATGCTGAGTATCTCGGCCTTCATGGTGTACGCCTGGGTCACCGGTGACACCCGGCGCAGCGGGTTTTGCATGGCACTGATTGCGTGCAGTGGTGGCGCCGCGGTGGCGTTCGTGCTCGATACCATTGGCCTGTTCTGGCTCTATCCCTGCTTTGTGACCAGTTTCTTTTTGACCTCGCCCCGAGTCGCCGTCTTCATTAATTTCGGGACGCTGTTGGTGCTGATGTACTTTGGCATCGGCTTTGAGTCGGCGGAATACATGCTGTCGTTTGCCACTACCGCGGTGGTGGTCAGTGCCTGCGCCTACATTTTTGCACTGCGCAATGAGACTCAGCGGCGGCGGTTGGAGCAACTGGCCACGCTGGACCCTTTAACGGGGGTCAAAAACCGTCGCGCGATGGAGGAAGAGTTAAAAGCGGCAGCGGCGACATACAACCGCAACGGACTGTCCTATGCATTGGCGATTCTGGATCTGGACCATTTCAAGCGCATCAACGATGAATTCGGCCACGCCGTGGGTGACGAGGTGCTGATCGACTGCGTCAATCTGATTGCCCACAATACCCGGCAGGCAGATCAGTTGTTTCGTTTTGGCGGCGAGGAGTTTGTGCTGCTGTTGCCGGGGGTTGATGACGAGGGTATGCGCTCAGTCATGGACAATTTGCACGCCACCCTGCGGCGGAGCCTTAAAAGCCCGGCCGGCCCGGTCACCGCGTCTTACGGGCTGGCGTTATTGCGCCCGGGGGAAAACGCCGATCGCTGGCTCGAGCGAGCGGATGAAGCGCTGTACCTTGCGAAAGACAGTGGCCGCGACCAGATCAAGGTGGCCCCGGCCAACGCCTGAATCAGCTCCGGGACGCGGGCGCAAAGTAAAACAGCCGCAGGCCCAGCAACACACTGGCCGATGCCAGGCCACTGGTCAGCCCGATCCAGAATCCGGCGGCCCCCATGGCCGGCACCAGCCAGTTCTCGAAGGTCAGTACATACCCCAGCGGCATCCCCAGCACCCAAAACGAAAACAGCATGATCAGCATGGGCAGGCGAGTGTCCTTATAACCCCGCAAGGCACTGATGCACGTGACCTGAATCACATCCGCAATCTGGAAAAACGCCGCGAACACCAAAAGTGAAACCGTGACCCTCTGTACCGCAGGATCGCTGGTGTAGAGGCGGGCAATGGGGTCGGCATACGCAAACAGCGCAGTGGCGAACACCAACGCCACCGCAGCGGCCAGGATCAGAGAGCTGCGGGATAACAGGCGCGCAGTGTCCGGTGCCCGCGCGCCGACCAGGAAGCTGACCCGCAGGGTCAGTGCCATACCGATGCTCAGCGGCAGCATGAACAGCAGCGAAACCACGTTGAGGGCTATTTGATGACCGGCCACCACCACTGGCCCCAACGGCGCCAGAAACAGGGCAATCACTGAAAACATGCTGGCCTCGACAAAGATGGTAAAGCCGATGGGTACGCCGAGTCGCAGAATGGTGCCAATGCTCTGGATTTCAGGCCTTGCGCGTTCGGCGATCAGGTGAAAGCGCTGATAGGCCGCGCTGCGGTTCAGGTAAACCAGCAACGCGGCGACGGCCACCGCGTTCGAGATTGAGGTGGCCCAGCCACAGCCAATGCCCCCCATGGCGGGCAGCCCCAGTTTGCCGTAAATAAAAATGTAGTTGAGTGGTAAATTGATGAGCGTGCCCAGTACCGAGAACACCATGATGACCTTGGTGTGGCCCAGACCGTCGGTCAGGCCCCGAAGTGCAGCCATGAGCAGCATCGCCGGCACGCCCCAGGCAAAGGCATCCAGGTAGCCCTGGGTAATGCGCGCGGTATTGATCTCCAGGTTCAGGGTGTCCAGCACGGGCCGCACGTTCAATAACAGCAGGACCATCAGCACGGTGGCACCGGCGCCAATGTATATCCCCTGCCAGGTGGCTGGCATGATACGACTGAATTCGCGGCCGCCACGATAGCCGGAGATAATCGGCTGTAAGGCGCTGAGAATGCCCATGAACAGCAGAAACAGCGGCATCCACAGACTGCTGCCGATGCCAACGGCGGCCAGGTCCTCGGCGCTGGCGTGGCCTGCCATCACGGTGTCGATGACACCGTTGGCCATCTGTGCCACTTGCGCAATCAAAATGGGCCCGCCGAGCAACCCCAGGGTTTTCCACTCCGACAGCGTGCGTTGCCACAGAGGCTGGCGGGGTTCGGGTATGGGTTGGTGTGTCTCGTCCAAGGTCAGTGCCTGTGTTCGCAAAGGAAAAGTCGGCCAGTCTAACGGAGCCTCGGCGCGATTGGATCAGGGCATGCCCTGATTGTCCAGGCGGTGGCGTAGCCACGGTCGTAGGTCGGAACTCGCCTCCGCATGCCCCCAACGAGGTTGTGATGGTTTTGTGATACTTGTGGTACACACTGTTTAAGGTTGCGTTATACCTCCGTGAGCCCAGGCGTCCACTGTTGCACCTGAAGCCTGCAACATCCAATGCAGGTCCAACACGAATGCACGGAGAAACGTATGCTAATGGTTACTCGAATGGTATTTACCGCAGCCCTGACCGTCGCCACCATGGGGATTGGTCCGGTCCACGCGGATGAGATGAAATCGTCTGACAGCATGTCGCAGGCTTCCATGAAGCAAGACGGCATGAAAGACGACGCCATGATGCACAAGGACATGAAAAAAGACGGTATGAAAGACCATGGCATGAAGGATGACGCCATGGAGCATAAGGCCATGAAGCAAGATGCGATGGAAAAACAGACTATGATGGAAGAGGGCATGGCCGCTGACGCAATGAAGAAAGACACCCAGGAATAAGCCGATACCGGCTGTCCTGTCAGGCGCCCGCCCTTGAATCCGGCGGGCGGCCTGGCGGGCACCGATCACGACACATCGAGAGTCTATGACACGCACCGTACTCATAATTGAAGACAACCCCGGCATCGCCCAGCTCGTTCGTATGCATGTGGAGGATCTGGGGTGTTTGGTGGAGGTCGCCGACCGGGGTGATACCGGCCTGGCACGCTATCGTCAGGGTGGCATTGACCTGGTGGTACTGGACATCATGCTGCCGGGTCTTGACGGTTTGGCGGTGTGCCGGGAGATCCGGTCAGACCCCGGGTATACGCCGGTACTGATGTTAACCGCGAAAAGCACCGAACTGGACCGGGTGCTCGGGCTTGAAATGGGCGCTGATGACTATCTCACCAAACCGTTCAGCGTGGCCGAGCTGGCGGCCCGGGTGAAGGCCCTGTTCCGTCGGGTGGACGCCATGGCAGCCACGCCTGAGACTGCCACCGAAAATAAAGTCATTGAGTGCGAGGGCCTCCGGATTGATCCGGCCCGTCGCAAGGTGCAGGTGGGCGGCGCCGAGGTTGACCTGACCGCTCGCGAGTTTGACCTGCTCTGGCATTTCGCCAGTCACCCGGGCCGGGTGTTCAGCCGCATGCAATTGCTGGATACGGTCTGGGGGTATAACCACGAAGGGTATGAGCATACCGTCAACACCCATATTAATCGCTTGCGCGGCAAGATTGAGCGAGACCCGGCCAATCCTTACTTTATCCAGACCGTCTGGGGCGTCGGTTACCGGTTTCGAGAATAAACATCATGCTTAAAACACTCTATACCCGGCTCGCCCTGGGCCTGTTTGTGCTGCTGATTGCGGTGGGGCTGGTGTATTCGTCCATCAGTCTGTATTCGCTGCGTGAGTACAACGCCTCGCTGAATCAGGAACTGAACCGCGATCTGGCCAAAAAGCTGGTTCAGGACCGCAATCTGGTCTACGAAGGCCGTCTCGACGAAAAAGCCCTGAAAGAGCTGTTCTCGCTCTACATGACCATCAACCCCAGCATTGAAATATACCTGCTCGACCTGGACGGCAAGATCCTGTCCTACTCGGCGGACCCGGACAAGATCAAGCGTAACCGGGTGTCCATGGCGCCGATCAGGACACTGCTGGCGGACATGACCGCCTACCCGGTGCTGGGCGATGACCCGCGCAGCCATGATCGGCAAAAAGTGTTTTCCGTGACCGAGGTGCCGTCCGCCGATGCGCCGGAGGGTTATTTATACGTGGTCCTCCGGGGTGAGGAATACGATGCCGCCGAATGGCTGGCCCGCAGTGATCACTTCATTGAAATGAGCGCCTGGGCAGTCACCATCAGTCTGGTCTTCGGCATGCTGGCGGGGCTGGCGGTGTTTCGGTTACTGACCCGACGGTTGCGTCAGCTGACGGGACTGGTGGAACAGTTTGAAAACACCGGTATGAGCCATCAGCCGCACCAGACCTGGCAGCAGCAACGCCCGGTTACCCGGGACGAGATCGACTACCTGGGCGTGACGTTTGATCACATGGCCCAGCGTATTGCCTGCCAGATTGATGAACTGCAGGAGAAAGACGCCCTGCGCCGGCGGCTGGTGGCGCAAGTGTCCCACGACCTTCGGACGCCGCTGGCCTCGATGCAGGGCTATGTGGAAAGCCTGCGACTGAAGCGCGACAAGCTGTCGGTGGCAGAGCAGGAACGGTTTCTGGATATCGCTCTCGATGAGGGTCGACGCTTGAGTCATCTGGTGGACGAACTGTTTGAGCTGGCGGCGCTGGAAGCCCGAGAAAAGAAACCGGCACCGGAACCGTTTGCACCGGCCGAGCTGATTCACGACGTAGCTCATAAACACGCGCCGGAAGCGGAGAAGAAGCAGGTCAACCTGGCGCTCTCCGGGCCCACGTCGTTGCCTCTGGCGTATGGCGATCTGGGCATGACCGAGCGGGTCCTGGACAACCTGATCAGCAACGCCATTACCTACAGCCCGGAAGGCGGCTCAGTGGATCTGGCCATGAGCGCTGATCCGCACTGGCTGACGGTCAGCGTGGCGGATTCTGGGCCAGGGGTTTCCGAGCAGGACCTGCCGCATATTTTTGATGCCTTTTACCGAGGCAGCGCCCGCAATGCCAGTGGCCATGCCGGACTGGGTCTGGCCATTGCAAAACGCATCATGGACCTGCAGGGCGGGCACATTGAGGCGCATAACCGCGAGGCCAGGGGCGCGGTCTTTATTATCCGTCTGCCGTTGCATCAGGCTGCCTGATTTGCCTCCGGACTGATCCCGCGAGCGTTATACAATCGTAATAACTTATAGATCAATGCGTGAAGGTTTATCGGCACACTGGCCTCATGAACAAAACGTAGGCCGTTAGTCACGGCAGAGTGTGCATCCAGCAAAAGAGGTGAAATTATGAGACGTCCAATTGTATTTGCCGCATTGGCATTGGTCGCCGGGCTCGTTGGCTTTCAGGTCAGCGCAAAGGATGAGATGAAGGATAGCAAGTACGCCCCGGACGATCCGTCGCTCAGCGTCGCGACGTTTGCCGGTGGTTGTTTCTGGTGTGTGGAAGCCAGTTTTGAAGAGCTGCCCGGCGTCGTGGAAGCCGTGTCCGGCTATAGCGGCGGTGACGAAGTAGACCCGACGTATAAGCAGGTATCGTCTGGCAGAACCGGCCATACCGAAGCCGTCCAGGTCTATTACGACCCCAAGGTGATTACCTATGAAGGCTTGCTGCAACGGCTCTGGCGCACCATGGACCCGACCGACGCCAATGGCCAGTTTGTGGACCGTGGCCAGCAGTACCGTCCGGCCATCTTCTACCACAATGCGGAAGAGAAACGCATCGCCGAAGCATCGAAAGCTGCGCTGGCCGCCAGTGGTCGTTACGACAAGCCGGTGGTGATCGAGATCGTACCGTTCGAGTCGTTCTACAATGCCGAGGCCTACCATCAGGACTACTACTTGACGAATCCGGTGCGCTACAAGGTCTACACCTTCAACTCAGGCCGCTATCAGTTTGTCGACAAGATCTGGGGCGAAGACCGTAACATCGATTACAGCCAATTCCGTCCCGGTGCCATGGGCTCGGATATGAGCAAACAGGCGGCGGAACCGCAGTCGTACCGCAAGCCCAGCAAAGAGGAACTGAAGGCAACACTGACACCGCTGCAATACCGTGTGACGCAGGAAGACGGCACCGAAAAGCCCTTTAACAACGAGTATTGGGACGAAAAACGCCCCGGTATCTATGTGGATGTGGTTTCCGGCGAGCCGCTGTTCTCCTCCGCCGACAAGTATAAGTCAGGCACCGGTTGGCCGAGCTTTGTGCGCCCCATCAGCCCGGATGTGGTGGTCGAGAAAGAAGACCGGTCCCTGTTTGGCGTGCGCATCGAGATTCGCAGCGCGCTGGCGGATTCCCACCTGGGCCATGTGTTTAACGATGGCCCGCCGCCAACCGGTCTGCGGTACTGCATGAACTCCGCCGCCCTGCGGTTCATTCCGAAGTCCGAAATGGCCGAGGCCGGTTACGGCGAATACCTTGATCGGGCCACGTCACCGATCAGCTAAGGGAGCGCCGGCCCCGGTTCAGATTCGGAACCGGGCAACCTGCTCACGCAGACTTTCCCCCAATTGCGCCAGCTCATTGCTGGCGCTCGCCACTTGCTCGGTCGAGGTGGCCGACTGATCGCTGACGTCCCGGATCAGAGTGACATTCTCATTGATGTTTTCGGCCACCGACGACTGCTCCTCCGCTGCGGTGGCAATCTGGTTGTTGTATTGCCGGATCTCCTCGACCGCCAGACCGATGTCCTTGATCGTATCCCCGGTGGAGCGCGCGCTGGTCAGCGTCTGGTTGGCCAGGGCAGTACCGGATTCCATGGTTTTGACCGACGATTCGGCACTGGACACCAGATTGCCGATCAGCTTCTCGATCTCGGACGCCGAGGACTGCGTGCGTTTGGCGAGCGAGCGCACTTCATCCGCCACAACTGCAAAGCCGCGACCCTGTTCGCCGGCCCTGGCGGCTTCGATGGCGGCATTCAGCGCCAACAGGTTGGTCTGGTCCGCCACCGATTTGATCACATCCAGCACCGAGCCAATGTTGTGGGTATCCGTTTGCAGGCCCCGGATGCGGGTCGTGGCGTTCTCAACTTCGGTGTTGAGCTTGGTCACGTAGGACAGGGTTTCGCCGACCGCGTGTTCTCCGACGGTGGATTTTTCGCTGGCGTGGCCGGCGGCACTGAAGGCTTCCTCTGCACTGCGGGCAACTTCATTGACCGTGGCCACCATTTCGTTCATGGCGGTGGCTACCTGGTCGGTTTGATCCCGTTGCTGGGTGACACCGGCGCTGGCCTGCCGGGTTACGGTGGACAGTTCCTCGGCCGATGACGCAATGTTGGTGGCGCCGGCGTTAATGCCCTGCACCAGTTCCCGCAGGTTGGTCACCATGGCCCCCAGGGCATTCAGCAACTGGCCCAGCTCGTCGCCGCGTCGGCTGCTGACCTGGGTGCGCAGATCACCGTTGGCAACTTCTTGCGCCACGTTAACCGCTTCGCGGATAGGCCGCACAATACTGCGCGTCAGTGCCACCGCCAGCAGGATGCCCAGCGCGATCACGGCCGCGGTGGCGGCAATGATCATGGTAACGGCCTGAGTGCGGGCGTCGTCCATTTTGGCCAACTGGATGGCCTGCAGAGTCTCGGCCGCCTCGACGCTGGCGCGCGCAACCGCGACCATGGCTGCCTCCAGCTCCTGTGAGGTCTGATTGATGCTGATGGTGGCCTTGAAATCATCCAGGTAGAGGTTGAACAGGTCCACGATCTGGCCTTTGAAATCGTCATCGAGAGAGGACGATTTGATGGTGCGGATGGCGCGGTCGGCGGTCACGTCAAAATTCATCAGCACGTCGGTCTGGTTGTTCATCAGGTAGCCACGCTCGTCCCTGCGCAGCTGTTTCAGGACCGAGTTGGCAGCAAACAGGTCTTCCTCGATACTGAGACGGCCTTCCAGTTTCCAGGCGTCGTCTTCGAGAGTGTTAATGGCCTGCGCGCGGGCGACCACGACGGCGGCCATCTCTTCCAGCAGCGCCTGGTAGCGCTGGGTGCCATCTTCAATGGTTGCCAGCAACTCCAGGTCGCTCGGTACGACCAGCTGTTGTTGCAGCCGATCGGCCTGATCAATGACCTCCTGGCTCAGTAGTTGTGCTTTTTCAACATCTTGCTCGCTTTTGCGAAGCAGAATGTTTTTCTCCTCGATTCGTGCACTCAACAGGGCCGATTTGATGCTGCTGGTTGCCGAGACAATGGCGGACCGTTCCCCATAACGAGTGATGGTTTGCAGGCCGGTAAGGCCAATCAGTACCGCCAGCACGATCAACAGTGTGAAACCAATGACGAGTTTTCGCCCTATGGACAGGTTGGAGTACAGCCGGGTCAAACCCATGAAAGACGTCCTTTGATGTTTTTGTTAGCACAGTGTTGGTTAGCACAAGGAGGGAGCTACTGCTCTGACCGAATTGCTGCCAAGAAGCCGTTACCATTAAAGATAGGAAATCCGTCGCTGTAAAGTAAATGTCAATTGCGGCGCCCGTGACCGCTGACCCACGGCTGGTTGCCGGGCCTTCAGGGTGGCGGGGAGGAAAGGTGTCCCGCAAGGCAAGCGCCCTGCGGGACAGGTCATTGCGGCAACTAGAAGAACAGGTTGGGCAAGTAGGTGGCGATACTGGGGAAGATCATGATCAACCCGAGCCCGACAATCTCCACCAGCACAAACGGAATGATCGAGCCGTAAATGTCCTTCATGGTGATGCTCGGAGGCACCACCCCTTTCAGGTAAAACAGATTGAAGCCGAACGGTGGCGTCATGTAGCCGATTTCCATGTTGATCACGAACAGGATGCCGAACCAGATCGGATCAAAGCCCAGGGATTCAACAATGGGCATGAACACCGGCAGTGTGATCAGCATGATGCCGACCGGGTCGAGCACCATCGCCAGCAGGAACGTGATCAGCATCATCGACAGGATAATGCCCCACGGGCCACCGGGGATCATCTGCACGAAGCCCTCAATCAATTCCTGGGCGCCCATGCTCTGGTAAGCCGCGCTGAAGGCGTGGGCGGCAAACAGAATCCACATGATCATACCGGTCAGCTTGAAGGTGCGGATCGAGGCTTCCTGAATCAGGCCCCAGGTAAACTTGCGATACACCAGCGCGGAAATCAGCGCCCCCAGCACCCCGACAGCGGCGGCCTCGGTGGGCGTGGTGATACCACCAATGATCGAGCCCAGCACCATGACCACAATCAGGATGGGCAGAATCACACTGCGCAGGGCACGGAATTTCTCAGGCCAGGAAGCACGTTCCTCCGGTGGCAGGGCGGGTGCCAGATGGGGCTGGAAGTAGCAGCGAATCACAATATAGCCGATGGTCAGCACCATCAGCAGAATGCCCGGCAGGACCCCGGCGGCAAACATCTTGCCGACGGAGACGCCGGTAATCAGGGCGTACAGAATCATCAGGATGCTGGGGGGGATCAGTATGCCCCAGCCACCGCCGGTGTTGATGCAGCCCAGGGCCATGTTTTTGTCGTAGCCCCGCTCCAGCATCGACGGCAGGGCAATGGTGCCCATGGCCACCACGGCCGCGCCGCTGATGCCGCACATGGCGGCAAAAATCGCACAGATAAACAGGGTGCCGATGGCGAGGCCGCCGCGCACACCGCCCCACCAGAGGTACATCATGCGGTAAAGGTCGTTGGCGACGCCGGTGCGCTCCAGAATCATCGCCATAAACACAAACAGCGGTATGGCCACCAGGGTGAAACTGCCCATGGTGCCCCAGATCTGGGACGACACCATGTAGAAGGAGTCAAACCCCCAGGTGAAATATAGAAATACAACCGAGACACCGCCCAGCACGAAAGCCAGCGGCAACCCGAGAATCAGGAAAAACAGCAGGGAGCCAAAAAACAGCAGGGTCAGAATTTCAATACTCACACGTGCTCTCCTGCTTCTTCTTCCGGCTCAGGCGTGTAGTAGCTGAGATTGAAGGCAATGGCGATGTCCTGCAGTAATTTGACGACGCCCTGGAGCACCAGCAAGCCAGCGCCCAGTGGAATGGCGGCCTTGATCGGCCAGATCGGCGGATTCCAGGCAGAATAAGTGGTCTCAAGGTTGCGAATCGATTCCTGCGCCATGTCGGCGCCGAAGTACAGCAGGGCCAGGGTAAAAATGAAAAACACGATGGAGGTGAAGATATCCAGACCGGCCCGGGTGCGGCGGCCGAAATGCGAATACAGCAGGTCCACGTTGACATGGCCTCTGTGGGCCATGATGTAACCACCGGACAGAATGGCGTAAACGCCAAACAGCATCTGCGTCAACTCATTGGTCCACACGGTGGGTGCATTGAGCAGGTAGCGGAAGCCTACTTCCAGCAGCAGCAGAACAAACATGGCAGCGACTAACCAGGCAACCCATCGACCGATAAAATCGTTCAGACGGGTGACGCCGTTCATGAATGCAGTGAGCGCACGCATGGCAACCTCCGGGACGGCAAAAAAAACGAGGAAAAACCGGGCACTCGCACAGGAGTACCCGGCACTGGGGTGTTGGCTTACAGGTAACCGAGTTCGGTCAGGTAGGCTTTCAGCATATCGAGTGCTTCCTGAGCCTTATCGCTGCGCTTGCCTTCTTCATCCCACATGGACTGGGCAGTTTTGACCAGCCGGTTCTGAACGTCGTCCGGCAGAGTGTTGACCTCAACGCCCATTTCTTTGATGGCTTTGGCCAGGGTGACACGCTCTTTGAACAGGTACTCATTGGTGCGAACCCAGAACTGCTCGGCCAAAGCCTGCTTGACGATCAGCTGCATGTCTTCGGGCAGCTTATCCAGCGCTTTCTGACTGACGATGATGGCGTCCGTGCCGGCGATGTTCAGGCCTGGCTGCACGTGGTATTTCGCCACCTCGTACAGGCCCATGCTGTAGGCCCCTTGTGCTGCGCCCCAATGGGCACCGTCAACCACGCCGGAGTCCAGTGCGGAATACAACTCGCCGCCCGGAATGTAAGAGGCCGCCGCACCGGCTTCGGTCAGGAACTTCTGCAGAGCACCGGAAGACCGAATCTTGAGGCGGGTGAAGTCGTCCCAGGTCTTGATTGGGTTTTTCACCACCATCTCGGTGGGGTAGACCTTGTCCGTGGCCCAGTAAACGCCATATTGAGCGGCTTCATCCCGGAGCATTTGTTCAAAGCCAAGGCCCTGATGGAAGTAGGCGGCTTCCCAGACATTGCGGAAAGCAAACGGCAGGCCGGAGGCGATGCCTGCCAGGGTCATCTTATCTTGCGCGTACGCGGGTGAAATGGTGCCCATTTCAAGGATGCCACGGCTGACAGCGTTGAACGTTTCCTGAGCCTTGAACAGCGCGCCGGATTCGTACAGGGTGAGCTTCAGTCGGCCATCGGTGCGTTCTTCCAGAACATTCTTCAACCGAACCAGACTGTCGGTGTAGGAGCTGCTGGCGCCCGGCCAGTGGGATTGTACCTTCCAGGTGAAGGTTTCCTGGGCCAGGACCGCGCCGCTAGTCAGGACGGCGGATATTCCCAGCGTCAGGGCAGAGGCATAAACGGTCAGTTTTCTTCGGTAGTGAGTCAGCGTGTGCATGGGTCGACCTCTTGTTGTTGTCAAAAAAGCAGAGACTGCGTTTTCTGTGTCGCGTTTCGCACTGCGGTACTAGTGGTTGCAGAACGAATCACCGTTCTCCGAATTTATCACATGGATGGTTATTTGCAATAGCACGGTGGTTTAAGTTCTCTTCACTTAGGATAGAACATCGCGGCACATCGTGTCGGTTCACCGATGCGATGGCTGGCACAGGCCGTGGCGGCTCGGTTCGGGGCCAGCGAACCCTGCGCCACGCCTTGCTTGCCGCCGTACCCTGTCACATTGGCGACTCGGCAGGTTGAGGCCTCAGGTGGACAGGACACGGCGGGTGACGCCGGCGTTTTGCAGCTGTCGGGCATACTCGATCAGCGTGCGGTCGCTGAATTTCGGCCCGACGATCTGTACCGCCAGCGGCAGGCCTTCCGGTGAGAGCCCGATCGGAACACTGAGGGCGGGCAAGCCGGCGACGGCGGCCAGCCCGGCCCAGACGGTTGCCTCCAGATAGGGTCTGGGTTGACCGTTGATGGTCAGGGTACGGTCAGTGGCCGGACGGTCCTGCGAGTGGGGGAACGGCAGCGTGTTGATGACCGGACACAACAGCACATCGTAGTGCTGGAAAAACTCAGCCCAACGGGCCTGCAGCTGGGCTCGCTGTTCATCCTGCGCAAGCCAGTGTGCGTGGGACTGGGTGGCGCCCCGGGCAAAGCGCGTGCGGTAATCATTCTGGCGCGACGTGGTGGCGAACTCGGTGAGTTTGTCGTGCATGGCCGGCGCCAGTCCGCCACCGATGACACCGGCCAACAGGTCGTAATACAACGCGTCGATTCTCTTCAGCGACCACCCCACCGGTCGGGCATCAGGCGTGATTGAGGCGCCAAGCGCTTGCAGCGACGCGATCACTTGCTGCAAACCCGTCCGGACCGCTGCATCCACCGGGGCGTAGTCATCGTCAACCCAGGTGGCAACGCGATACTGGGTCAGTGGGATTTCGCGCGCCGCCGGCAAGGCGATCTGCCACCCCGGCGCCAAGTCGTCGTCGGGCCCTGCCAGCAACATCAGCGCCTGTTCCAGGTCGTCCAGATGGCGAGCCATGGGGCCGGCCACGGTGATGTCCCGATGTGCCAGATTGCCCGGTGGGCCGGGAATGTGGCCGCGTGTGGGTACCAGGCCATAGGTCGGTTTGAGGCCGTACACGCCACAGAAAGCCGCCGGGGTGCGAATCGAGCCGCCGATGTCGCTGCCCAGTTCCAGCGGCGTCAGGCCCGCCGCCAAGGCCGCTGCAGCGCCGCCAGAGGAGCCGCCGGGCGTAAGCTTGACGTCCCAGGGGTTGCGGGTGGTGCCGTACAGGCTGTTGTAGCTTTGCAGGTCTCCGGCCAGTTCCGGCACGTTGGTCTTGCCCATGATAATGGCGCCCGCGTCGATCAGCCGTTGCACGGCTGGCGCGGTGCGGGTGGAGACGTGCTGCCGCAGCTTGCCGTGGCCGCTGGTGGTAAGCCAGCCTTCAAGCTCAAAGGTTTCTTTGATGGTCATGGGCACACCGTGCAACGGGCCCCAGCTTTCGCCCCGCTCGGCCGCGGCATCGGCGGCTTGAGCCTGACGTCTGGCGGTTTCGGACTGAATCACCACCACCGCATTGAGCTCGGGGTTGAGGCGTTCAATCCGCTCCAGAAAATGATCCAGTACCGTCTCGGCGGTATAGCGGCGATGCCGGATGCCGTCGGCGAGATCAAAACAACTGAGGGTATGAAACGTCATCGGAGCTCCAATAGAACTGGGTCAGGGCATCGAACGGTGCACGAACATGGATTAACCGTACAATTTGTGAAACAGTATTTCGCAAATTCGATGCAATGTACAAATCAACGCAATTGGGAGACGCCGGATGATTCGAATCGAGCAAGAGCGCGGACTGGTCCACCTGATTATTGATCGTCCCGAAAAAAAGAACGCCCTCACGCGCAGCATGTACGAGACTCTGACAGAGGCGGTGGATCAGGCCGCCGGGGACGACTCTGTGCACGCCATCGTGATTACCGGTGCCGGTAATGTGTTTACCGCCGGTAACGACCTGGACGATTTTCGTACCCGGGCTGCCGAGGAAAATCCAGAGCCGTCGGCGGGTCTGGCCCTGATCGAGCGACTGATGATGTGCCATACGCCGGTGATTGCCGGGGTGGAGGGGCTCGCCATCGGCATCGGTACCACCCTGCTGATGCATTGCGATGCGGTGGTGGCGGCCGAATCCGCTGTCTTCAGGACCCCGTTTGTGGACCTCGGGCTGTGCCCGGAAGCCGCCTCCACCGTCACCATGCCCCTGCACCTGGGTTTTCGTCAGGCCAGCGGTCTGTTGCTGATGGGGGACACTCTTTCCGGCAGCGAGGCCCTTGCCTGTGGCCTGGCCAGCCAACTTGTAACCGACGGCGAAGCCACTGCAGCGGCCCTGACGCAGGCACGGAAACTGACCGGCAAGCCCCGGGAGGCCTTACGAACCAGCAAGCAATTGCTCAAGGCGCCGTGGCAAGAGAGCATGCTGGCGGCTCTGAACCGGGAGCGGGAAGCCTTTGGCGCGCGCCTGCGCTCGGACGATTGCCAGCAGGCCCTGGCCGCCATTGGTTCACGCAAGCGCTAACGCGGGCGCCCCGTACCGCAACGGGTAGTCTCTCAGCGGCAGTCTCCCGGTGGATAGACTCTCAAAGTACCTTGCCGCCATGCGATGAACCCGGCAGGGGTCACCACACAGTGAAATACCGCTACACTGTGGGAAAGCTCGATTGAGCCGCCGAGTGGGTGGCGACATTCGTTGAGGGAGGGGGCGATGGAGGTCGTATCGGTGAACGTATCCGTACCCAGGAACGTCGACTATGAGGGCAATACGTTGTCCACCGGGATTTTTAAGCAGCCGGTCCGGGGCCCCGTCTATCTGTCAAAAACCAACCTGGCGGGCGACCGGCAGGCCGACCTGAAGAATCACGGCGGCGAGGACAAAGCCGTGTACGCCTTCTCATCCGACCACTACCCCTACTGGCGAGAGGTCCTGGGACCGCCGGACCTGTCGCCGGGTACGTTTGGTGAAAACCTGACCATCGCCGGCCTTGACGAGTCGGCGCTGCACATTGGTGATCAGCTGCGCATCGGGAGTTGCCTGCTGGAAGTGTCTCAACCCCGGGTACCCTGCTTTAAACTGGGTCTGGCAGTCGGCCAAAAAACCATGCCCCGGATGTTCAGTGCCCATGCCGAGACCGGCGTGTATCTCCGGGTGTTGTCCGAGGGATATATTGCCGCCGGAGACTCCGTGACAGTCGTCCGGCAAGGCGCCTCCGGGCTCAGTGTGAAGGCGCTGTACCGGGCGGTTTACGACAGAACGTGTCGTGAGAGCCAAGCCATCATGGCGCGGGCGGTGCTCATTCCGGAATTGTCCCGCGACTGGAAGGACATGCTGTCAGTCAGGCTGTCACGGGGTCACTAGTGTGGCGCCCTGCAGTGGCTGATCAGGCGGTGGCTTTTCAGGCCAGCGAAGTAACCAGACAAGGCGCTGACGCACCTCGAATCAATACGGGCAACCTCCTCGTCGTGCCACCCCGTGGCCATGGGCGGTGGCCACCGGGTTACTCGTTCCAGTAGGTAGCCCGCAGCTCCCGCTTCAGTACCTTGCCGATGGTGCTGCGTGGCAAGGTTTCCCGGAACTCAATGGCCGCCAGGCGTTGGGCTTTGCCCAGGCGGTCGTTGGCCCAGGCCAGGATGTCGGCTTCCCGGTCGTTCATTTGGGGTTTTCGGACCACCAACCCCAGGGGTGTCTCGCCCCATCGGTCGCTGGGAATGCCGATAACGGCCACATCGGCAACCGCCGGATGGCTGAGCAGCACCTTTTCCAGATCCACTGCATAAATGTTGAAGCCGCCTGAAATAATCATGTCCTTTCGGCGGTCGAGAATGGTCAGGAAGCCGTCCTCGTCCAGTCGCCCCATATCACCACTCTTATAGAACACATCGCCTTCCGGGCTGGTCCAGATCATGTCCCGGGTTTGCGCCTCGCGGTGGTAGTAGCCCCGCATCATGGCGCCGGCACGACCGGCAATCTCACCAATTTCGCCGACCGCCAGCGCGTTCCCCTGTTCATCGAGAATGCGGACTTCAGAGCCTTCGGTCGGTTGCCCGACCGTGCCCCACTTGTCCGGGTACTGGCCGCAGTCGAGACTGGTGGAAATGCCACCTTCGGTGAGCCCGTAAACCTCCAGCAGATTGCCAGGCCAGCGGGCCATGGCATCGCGGATCACCTCTGCCCGCAAGGGCGCGCTGGTGGAGAGCTTGAGTTTGAAGCTGGAAAGATCAAAGCGATCGAAGTTGGGTTCCGCCAAAAGCCGCTGGATTTGAACGGGCACCAGCATGGCGTGGGTCACCCGGTGATTTTGGGCCAGTTCGAGAAACCGCTGGGCATCAAATTTTGCCATCAGCACCAGTGTGCCCCCGTTAAACAGTGTGGGCAGCGCCGACACCAGCGTGGTGTTTGAGTACAGTGGCGTCGACACCAGATTGATCGCCTTGCCGTCCAGACCATTGCTGGTCATGCGTTTGATCTGCCGGGACCGGAAACGGTAATCGTGCAGAATGCCCTTGGGCGTGCCGGTGGTGCCAGAGCTGTAAATAATATTGAAGGCGTCGTCCAGGGTGACGTCGGCGGGTAACGCCTCAATGGACGCGTTGGCAAGCCAGTCCGGCAGTGTAACGCCGCTGTCCGAGGGCCGGAAATCCAGCCCGATGCGCTGGTCCGAGGCTATGTTGAGCAGGTCTTCCTGAATTTCTTCGTACAGGCCCTCGTTGCGTCGGGAGAGAAACAGAAAATGCGCCTCACAGTCATTGATCATAAGCGCCAGGGACTCGCCACTGGCCATGCCCGACAAGGGCACCATGCAGCCGCCGGCCACCAGGGTGCCCAGGTACAGGGCAACGTAATCGGCGCTGTTCTCCGACAAGCCCGCCACCGTATCGCCGGTTTGCAGGCCATACGCCCGCAGTTGGTTGGCAATGGCGTTGACGCGATCAATCAGGGCGCGCCAGTTCAGGGTGTGGTCCCCGTCGATCAGCGCGAGCTTGTCAGGCTGGCTGGTGGCGTAGCGCTGGATCCGGTTGCCAATCGGTTCCAGAGACTCCTGCGAGTTCAGCGGTGCATAGACTGGCATTTTCTGCACGGAATCTTTCATTTCTTAGCCTTTGATGATTGCTGTGTTTTGACTAGTGAAATTAATTTCCGAATATATTGACTCAAAACCGGAAGGCATGACAAATTAAATGCTGAGTGTCTCGTCTGGTCAATTCTTTAATCCACTGTATGACGCCAAAATCTCTGACCAGGGATCTGGGCGCCGGCCGTTGGGAGTGTCTGAGGGCTTAGATAGCTGCGTCACGCTGGCTCGATTTGGAGCCCGCCAAATCGTCGCCACCGTGCCAGACACCCACAGCCTCCAGGGTCTCTGCCGGTTAACGAATTAACCAGACGAGACGCGCAGTTGGCGTCGCCGCCAGCCGTATTAACGGCAATGACCTCATACAATGATAAAAGGAGCCTGGTCATGAAGCGATTTAGCGAGCGGGTAGCACTGGTTACCGGCGCCGGTAGCGGTATCGGCCGGGCCACCGCCCTGCGGTTGGCCCGTGAGGGCGCCAGTGTAGTGTTGGTGGATCAGTCCGAATCGGGCCTGCTGGACACCGAAGCCCTGCTGCGGGAGGGCACCCAAGTGCTGCGCCGGGTAATGGACGTAGCGGATGAAAGCCAGGTCACCGCCCTGGTGGCGGATGTCATCCGCCGCTTTGGCCAGATTGATGTGTTGTGCAACAACGCCGGCATCAGTGGCGGGCATCCGCCAATCACGGCCCAGGACCGCGACGAGTGGGAGCGGGTGCTCGGCGTCAATCTGATCGGCACGATGTTGCTGATCAAGCACGTGGCGCCGCACATGCAGGCCCGCCGACAGGGCGCGATTGTCAATACCGCGTCGGTGGCGGGCATTCGCTCCGGCGCCGGCGGCAACGCCTACAGTGCGTCCAAGGCCGGTGTGATCAACCTGACCATGACGGCGGCGTGCGATTTGGGGGGTGACAATGTGCGGGTCAATGCAGTTTGTCCCGGCCTGGTGGAAACCGGCATGACCCAGCCGGTGTTTGATTACGCCCGCGCCAACGAGAAAGCCCATAAGCTGGGCTCCCGCTGCGAGTTGCGCCGTTACGGCGCGCCGGAAGAAATCGCCGCCGCCATCCTGTTTCTGGCCAGCGACGACGCCAGCTACATTACCGGGCAGGCACTGCCGGTGGATGGTGGCAATACCGCATCACTGAATTTGCCGGGGATGAAAGTCTGATGACCGACAACGACGAGAACACCCTCGCTAACACCATGATCCGTGGCAGCGAAGACTTGCCTGGATTTCACCGCTTGCTGGGTTATCGCCAGGTATCCTGGGAGGAAAACCGGGCGGTGCTGGAACTGGAATTACAGCCCAAGCACATTAATCTCGGGGGCGTGGTCCACGGCGGTGTGCTGACGTCGCTGCTGGACATCGTGCTGGCGGAGGCCGGTACGTACTGCCCATTCCCGGGGCGCATGCGCAAAGCCATCACCCTGTCCCTGACCACCACCTTTACCGGACAGTGTTCCAGTGGCGTGATCCGGGTCACCGGCGAACGACGGGCCGGGGGGCAGCGAATTTTCAACAGTTCCGGTGAGGCCCGCGATGAGGCCGGTAATCTGCTGGCCATCGCCGAAGGCACTTTTCGGATACGATCCGGCAGCGAAAAGCCCGAAGGCGTGCCAATCTGATTATAGACGACCTGATCGCCTACGACCGGCCAGCCACGATTCGCCAGACGGATCGTGGCAAATCAAGGCGTGACAGCACAACGGAACAACAAAGATACAGAAAGAGGCAACCCAATATGTTCGAACTCTCAGATCAAGCCAAGCAATTGCAGCAACAGCTGACCGACTTCATGGTTGCGCATATTTACCCCAATGAGCACCGGTACCATGAACAGATCGCCCAGGCGGAAAACCGCTGGGCGCCGACAGCGATCATGGAAGAGCTGAAAGTCAAAGCCAAGGCTGCCGGCCTGTGGAATCTGTTCCTGCCGGACAGCGAATACGGTGCCGGTCTCAGCAATTTCGAGTACGCCCACCTGTGTGAAATCATGGGTCGCTCCCACCTGGCGCCGGAAGTTTTCAATTGCTCCGCGCCGGACACCGGCAACATGGAAGTGCTGGCGCGGTATGGCACCCCGGAGCACCAGGAACAGTGGCTCAAGCCACTGCTGAACGGCGAGATTCGTTCCTGCTTCTCAATGACCGAGCCGGCGGTGGCGTCATCCGATGCCACCAACATCGCCTGTGAAATTCGCCGGGACGGCGACGAATACGTGATCAACGGCCGCAAATGGTGGTCGTCCGGTGCCATGACCACCACCTGCAAGATTGCCATTGTGATGGGCAAAACCGATCCCAGCGCACCCCGGCATGCGCAACAATCCATGATCCTGGTGCCTTTTGACGCCCCCGGGGTCAACATCGTGCGGCCGCTGACGGTATTTGGTTACGACCACGCCCCCCACGGCCACGCCGAAGTCGTCTACGACAACGTCCGTGTGCCGGCGTCCAACATCCTGCTCGGCGAAGGCCGGGGTTTTGAAATCGCCCAGGGCCGCCTCGGTCCGGGGCGAATTCATCACTGCATGCGCACCATCGGGGTGGCCGAGCGCGCCCTCGAGGCCATGTGCCAGCGAGTCAACGAACGCGAAGCCTTTGGCAAGCAGTTGGTGCGGTTTGATTCCATTCGCAAGGACATCGCCCGTTCGCGGATGGAGATTGAACAGGCCCGGCTGCTCACCCTGAAGGCGGCTCACATGATGGACACCGTCGGCAACAAGGTGGCCCGTCAGGAAATTGCCATGATCAAAGTGGCCGCGCCCAATATGGCGTTGGCGGTGCTGGACCGGGCCATTCAGGCTCACGGCGCGTTGGGCGTGTGTCAGGACAGCTTCCTGGCGGCGTCCTGGGCCCACATCCGCACCTTGCGCCTAGCCGACGGTCCGGACGAGGTGCACCTGGACAGCATCGCCAAGATTGAACTGCGGGACTACCCAAAAGCCACCGCGACCGGACATTAAAGGGAGCCTGACCATGACCAGCCCATTATTCGATTTGACCGGCAAAGTTGCCTTGATCACCGGCTCCACCAAGGGCATCGGCCGTTCCATCGCCGAGGAAATGACCCGCTGCGGCGCCAAAGTGGTGATTTCCAGCCGCAAAGCCGAGGCCTGCGAGCAGGTCGCCGGCGAACTCAAGGCCCAGGGTTTTGAGGCCACCGCCATCCCCTGCCACGTCGGCAAGAAGGACGAGCTTCAGAACCTGGTGGATCAAACCCTGGCAACCTGGGGCCAGATCGATGTGCTGGTGTGCAACGCCGCCACCAACCCGGTCTACGGTGCCACCCAGGACATGACCGACGAGGCCTGGGACAAGATCATGGACACCAACGTCAAAGGCACCTTCTGGCTGACCCAGATGGTGCTGCCGGGTATGGCTGAACGCGGCAGCGGCGCGGTGGTGATGCTGTCCAGCATTGCCGGATTGCGGGGCAACACGGTGATCGGCACCTACGGCGTGTCGAAGGCCGCTGAAGCGGCGCTGGCGCGGAACCTGGCGGTGGAGTGGGGGCCCAAGGGCATCCGGGTGAATGCCATTGCGCCGGGTCTGATCCAGACCGATTTTGCCAAGGCGTTGTTGGAAGACCCGGTGCGGGTGCAGCGGGCAAAAGATAAAACACCCCTGCGTCGTATCGGCGAACCCGTCGATATTGCCGGTTTGGCGGTGTTTCTGGCCGCCCCGGCCAGCGCCTACATCACCGGTCAGGTGATCGTCGCCGACGGCGGCGAAACCGCGTGTTAGGGCCACACGCCATGAGATTGCGTGCGCGAGGCCGGTATTCACGCGCGCTGAGTTTGCAATAACGGGAGCTGCAATGAATCAGGAACCCCAATTGGTCGATGTGCTCGACGCCCATCGTCTGGACGAGGCCAAGCTTCTGGCATGGCTGCAGGACGCCATGCCGGGGATCGGTGACACCCTTACCCTCAAGCAGTTCCAGGGTGGCCAGTCCAACCCCACATACCTGCTGGATACCGACAGTGGGCGTTACGTGCTGCGCAAGAAACCACCGGGCAAGGTCTTGCCCTCGGCCCACATGGTGGAGCGCGAGTACAAGGTGATGCGGGCACTGTCGGAGCACACCCGCGTGCCGGTGCCCCGGACCCGGGTGCTGTGCGAGGACAGTGGCGTCATCGGCACGCCGTTCTATGTAATGGATTTTATGCCCGGTCGGGTGATCAGCCATCCGGCGCTGCGGGAACTGGACAAGGCCGAGCGTCGGCCCGTGCATGAGGCCGCCATGGACACTCTGGCGACGCTGCACGCGGTGGACGTCAACGCCGTCGGGCTGGGGGACTTTGGTCGACCCAGTGGCTACGTGTCCCGCCAGTTGGCACGCTGGACCAAACAGTATCAGGCCTCACGCACCGATGACCTGCCGGCCATGGACAAATTGATGGCCTGGTTGCCCGACCACCTGCCGCGCCACGACGAGTGCGCCATTGCCCATGGCGATTACCGTCTCGGCAACCTGATGCTGGCACAGGATCGCCCCGACGTGGTGGCCATTCTGGACTGGGAGTTGTCCACCCTCGGCCACCCGATTGCGGACCTGGCCTATTTCTGCCTGCCGTATCATTTGCCGTCGGATCTGGTTGGCATGCGCGGGGTGGTGGGCGAGGACCTGATCGAGCTGGGGATTCCCGACGAGCAGGCCGCCATTGAGCGCTATTGCCGGCAGTCGGGGCGCGCCGGCATTGAGGATTGGCATGTGTTCCTGGCGTTCTCACTGTTCCGGTTGGCGGCCATTCTGCAAGGGGTCTACGCCCGGGCGCTGCAGGGTAACGCCAGCAACGCCGATGCCCTCGACGTCGGCAGGCGCGCCCATATCCTGGCGGATGCCGGCTGGCGCATTGCCCAGCGTGGCGAGCAGGGGGTGGCCTCATGAGCACCGCCCTCGTCAAACGCATCCTGATCACCAATGACGACGGCATCGCCGCGCCCGGACTGGAGGTGTTAACCACCCTGGCCCACACCCTGGCCGACGAGGTCTGGGTGGTGGCACCGGAGCACGATCGCAGTGGCGCGGGCCAGAGCATTTCGTTGCACTCGCCATTGCGGGTCTATCAGCACGGCGAGCGCCAATACGCCTTGTCGGGCACGCCGGCGGACTGTGTGCTGTTCGCGCTGGCGGAATGGTTTGCCGACTCGCCGCCCGATCTGGTGCTGTCCGGGGTGAACTGCGGTGCCAACATCAGCGATTCGGTGCAGTATTCCGGAACCGTCGGGGCGGTGCTGACCGCCGAACACATGGGCATTCCGGCGATCGCGTTCAGTCAGGCGTTCTTCAATCGTGAGGGCGTTGACTGGTCACCGGTCCGTCATTGGGGCGCGCAGGTGATTCGCGCGCTCTGGCCGTCAGACCCTGAACCGGCCTGCTGCTGGAATGTGAATTTTCCGGCCTGTGCGGCCGACCAGATCACCGAACTGCGCTGGGCCCGGCAATCCACCGGGTCCATTCAGCGCACGCAGTTACTGGCGGGTCAGGATGGCCGCAACTTGCCTTACTGGTGGCTCGGTTTCGAGCGCAGCTCACGCCACATTGTCGAGCCCGATGCCGACGTCTCGGTGCTGCGGGACAACGCCATCGCAGTCACGCCGTTGCGCGGTCCCGGCACACTGCCCGGTGGCGTCGCCCGGTTGCTGCTCAATGAGCTGTAATGCCTGCCCGACCCGCGCCGGCGACTCGAATTTTTGCGTTTGTTAACGGGAGAACAATAACGATGTTTACACGACACTATGGGGTTTGGCCGAAAGATCTGCCCAAGACCCTGACGCTGCCCAAGACCAGTGTGTTTACCAACCTGGCCATATCCGCCCAGCGTTACCCGGATCACACCGCCATTGTCTTTTACGACAGCAAGATCCGTTACAGCGACCTGCTGTCCGAAGTCGAGGCGCTGGCCGGCTATCTTCAGGCCCAGGGTGTGCAAAAGGGCGACCGGGTGTTGCTGTACATGCAGAATTCGCCCCAGTACGTCATCGGCTATTACGCCATCCTGCGCGCCGACGCGGTGGTAATCCCGGTCAACCCGATGAACCGCAGTGCCGAACTTGAGCACTACATCGCCGACACGGGCGCCCGGATCGGCCTGGCCGGTCAGGAACTGGCCGGGTTCATTACGCCGTTGCTGGCGACCACCGACCTGCAGCAACTGGTGGTCGCCGCCTACAACACCTACCTCAAAGTGCCCACCGATCTGGACTTGCCCGCGGAAGTGGCGGCGCCGGCCCAGCCGATGACGGTGCCCGGCTGCGTGGCCTGGGAAGATGCGCTCAATGCCGGCCATACCCCCGGCGAGCATACCGCCGGGCCAGATGACCTGGCGGTGTTCCCCTACAGTTCCGGCACTACCGGCGCGCCCAAAGGCTGCATGCACGTGCACCGCGGGGTGATGGCGACGGCGGTGCATCGTGCATTCTGGAACCTCAGCACCGCCAATACCGTGCAACTGGCCACGCTGCCGTTTTTCCACGTCACCGGCATGCAGGGCTCGATGAACAGCCCCATTTACAGCGGCTCCACCAGCGTCATCATGACGCGTTGGAATCGCACCACGGCGGCCCAACTGATTGAGCGTTACCGGGTGTCGGGCTGGACCAACATCGTCACCATGGCGGTGGATTTCCTGTCCAATCCGGACATCGGCCAGTACGACCTCAGCAGTCTCACCACCATCGGGGGTGGCGGTGCGGCGATGCCCAAAACCATTGCGGAAAAGCTCCACGCCATGACTGGGCTGGATTACATCGAAGGCTATGGTCTGTCCGAAACCATGGCGGCCACCCACATCAACCCGCCCAATCATCCGAAGGCCCAGTGCCTGGGTATTCCGGTGTTCGACGTGGATTCCCGCATCGTGGACCTGGAGACCCTGGAAGAAAAAGGCGTCGGGGAAGTGGGCGAAATCGTCAGCCGCGGGCCCCAGGTCACGGTGGGCTATTGGAACCGGCCGGCGGAAACTGATGCGGCGTTTATCGAACTGGACGGCGAGCGGTTCTTCCGGACCGGCGATCTGGCCTACTACGACGAAGACGGTTATTTCTTCATGGTGGACCGGGTCAAGCGCATGATCAACGCGTCCGGTTTCAAGGTCTGGCCATCGGAGGTCGAAAGCCTGATGTACCGGCACCCGGCCATCCATGAGTGCTGCATAATCTCGTCACCCCATCCGAAGCGGGGCGAGACTGTCAAAGCCTGCATCGTACTGACCCCCGAAGCCGACAGCACCACCACGGTCGAAGACATCGTGGCCTGGTGCAAAGAGGAAATGGCCGCGTACAAGGTGCCGGAAATCATCGAGTTTGTGACCGAATTGCCGAAGTCGCCGACCGGCAAGCTGATGTGGAAAGCATTGCAGGATCAGGAGTGGAAAAAGCAGAGTTAATGCACGGTCCGGCCCGCGGATGCCCGTCATCCGTGGGCAGGCGCGACCGGCGACTGTATGGGGCCGGTCACTCAAAACGGGCAAAAATTGCAATTCATGGTCCGCACAGCGAAACACGATTTTATTTGTTGACGGATGGCGTGTGGCGTCTACTCTTGAGATAAAACAAAACCAATGACTTAGGGAACCTCGGATTGAGTCTGTTGGCGATTCTGCAAGTGTCGAGAGGCGCAGTGGCAAGGCCCGGTTCGCCGGTAATGGCCGACGGCCTTGCCCACAACCGTAGCGCGGCCAGTGAGCCTCTCAACGCGTGTCCGCAGGGGTTCTCCCTGACAACCGGACCCTGCGTCGAGCGGTCTTGAAAGGCAGCCAGCTGTCCCGCAAAGCCTCGCCTCGATGCCGGCTTTCAGGGCGAGCCAGAATCGCCAACAGACTCAATCAGAAGGTCCCTGGCCCTGACATCCCGACAACAACAAATCGCCCCGGGAGGCAGACTTGAATCTGTTCTTGCAGCAAATCATCAATGGCTTAACCCTGGGCAGTATCTATGGCCTGGTCGCACTCGGGTTAACGCTGGTTTACGGCATTCTTCACATTCCCAACTTTGCCCATGGCGCGCTCTACATGGTGGGCGCCTTCATGTCGTATTTTCTGATGGTCGATGTGGGGGTCCACTATTGGATTGCCATGGCCGGCTCAGCCCTAATCGTGGCGGCATTGGCGATCATCTGCGAACGCCTGGTGTTTCACCCGCTGCGCCACTCGCCACCGATCCACGACAAAATTGCCGCCATCGGCATTCTGTTGTTTCTGGAAGCGTTGGTGCAGATGTTCTGGGGCGCGGACTTCCGGCGCATGTCGTCGCCGTTTACCGGCATTCTCAATTTTGATGGCCTGATCATTCCGGAGCAGCGGCTGCTCATCATCGTCGGCGCGCTGACCTTGGTGGCGCTGTTGCAAGTCTTCCTCCGCAAGACCATGACCGGCGCCACCATCCTCGCTCTGGCGCAGAATCGGGAGGGTGCCTTCCTGGTCGGTATTGACGCCAACCGGGTTGCGATGATGACGTTCGGGATTTCCGGCGCCCTGGCCGCCATCGCCGCGACGCTCTATGCGCCGATCAACCTGGTCTATCCGGCCATGGGCCACCTGGTCATCATGAAGGCCTTTGTCATCATCATTCTTGGTGGCATGGGCAGTGTGCCCGGCGCCATCGCTGGCGGAATGATCATCGGTTTTGCGGAAGCCTTTGGCGGTTTCTATATCTCCACCGCCTACAAGGACATCATCGCGTTCGGCTTGTTGGTGGTGATTCTGTCGGTGCGCCCCCAGGGCCTGTTTGCCAAGGGAGCGCATTGATATGATGCTGAAAATCGCCACCCTGCTAATGAAGCCCGGTGCTAAAATGGCGCTGCTGGCATTGGCGCTGGTGTTCCCCTGGCTGGCCGCCAACGAGTATCAGGTTTACGTGATGGCCACTGCCTTTGTATGGGCGATTGCGGTGTACGGGCTCAACATCATCACCGGTTATTGCGGCCAGCTGAACCTGGCCCACGGTGGGTTCTTTGCCATTGGCGCGTACACGCTGGGGTTGCTGACCGCCGATTACGGCTGGAGCTTCTGGCCGGCATTTGTGGGCGCGATGGTGATGACCGCGGTGTTGGGGCTGCTGGTGGGCGTGGTGTCATTGCGGCTCAAGGAACATTACTTCGCCATCTTTACCCTCTGCGTCGGGTTTATCATTTACCTGTTGCTGGACAAGTGGGAAGAGCTGACTCACGGCCCGATCGGCGTTCGTGACATTGCGGCCCCCTATGGTTTCGGCCTGGTCGATTTCACCGAGACGGTGCCGTTCTATTATCTGGTGCTGGCGTTTCTGGTGCTGGCCATCGGGTTTATGGGCCGGTTGTCCCGCTCCCTGCTGGGCCGCACCTTCATCGCCATCCGCAACGGTGACGAACTGGCCCAGTCCCTGGGCATCAACCTGATGCGCAACAAGGTACTGGCGTTTGTATTGTCGACCACCTACGCCGGACTGGCCGGTGCCCTGTACGCGGGTATGGTACGGTTTATCGGGCCGGAAGAAGCCAACATCAATCACACGTTCGACATGATCACCTACCTGCTGGTGGGTGGCATCGGCACGCTGTTTGGCCCCTTGTTGGGCTCGATCGGGATCGTCTGGATCACCCAGTCGCTGCAGTTCCTGGAAGCCTATCGGATGATCATTTTCGGCCCCTTGCTGGTGCTGCTGGTGATTTTCTTCCCCCGAGGCATCGTCGGCTCCTTCCTGACCTGGCTTCACCGCAAGACCCTGGTGCCCGCCCAAAAACGCAAGGCGGCCAAGGCCACCAGCGCCAAGGAGGCGGAAAACAATGCTTAAAGTGAGTCACCTCACCAAGATGTTTGGCGGCCTGGCGGCGGTCAACGACGTGTCCGTGGAATTCGAGGCCAATCAGATCAATGCCATCATCGGGCCTAACGGTGCCGGCAAAAGTACCTTCTTCAACCTCATTTCCGGGGCTCAAAAGCCCACTTCCGGCACCATATGGCTGGACGGAGTGGACGTCACCACCCTGCGCTGCGACCGCATTGCCCGGCTGGGAGTGGGGCGAACCTTTCAGACCACCAACCTGTTTGATCAGACCACAGTGCTGGACAACCTGATTGTGGGGCACCGGCTGCGCACCGAATCCGGGCTGTGGGACGTGCTGATCAACTCCCGCCGCTTGCAAGCCGAGGAGAAAGCGTGCCGGGACAAGGCCCGGGAGGTGCTGGATTTTGTCGGCCTGTCCCACGTCGAACACCAGGTCATCGCCGACATCACCCAGGAAGAGCGCAAACGGGTGGCGTTTGCACTGGCATTGGCGACCGAACCGAAAATTCTGCTGCTGGACGAACCGGCGGCCGGGGTCAACCCGGAGGAAACCGAAGGCCTGGCGGCATTGATGCGCAAGATGATCCAACATGGCCTGACGGTGTGCCTGATTGAGCACAAGATGGACATGATCATGGGCATGGCCGACAAGATCATGGTGTTGGATCACGGTGAAAAAATTGCCGAAGGCACTCCGGCTGAAGTGAAAAACGATCCGTTGGTGATCGAAGCCTATCTTGGGAGTGACGAAGATGCTGAGGCTTAATCAACTCGATGTCTGTTACGGCAGTTTCAAGGCCCTCAACAATATTGATATGACCATTGGCGCAGGCGAACTGGTGGTACTGCTGGGGGCGAACGGAGCGGGTAAAACCACACTGTTCAATGCCATCAGCGGTTTGATCAAACCCACCGCCGGCGACATGGAATTTGAGGGCCAGCGGCTCAGTGGCCGGAAACCGAGCGCAATCGTGTCGGCCGGCATCGTGCAGTGCGCCGAGGGCCGCAAGCTGTTCCCGCAGATGAGCGTGGCGCAGAATCTGATGCTCGGCGGCTATGTGCACCGTCGCGACAAGGTGGGTAATCGCCAGCGCCAGCAAGAGATGTATCAGCTGTTCCCGATCCTGGCGGAGAAAAAAGACCAGCCAGCGGGCTCGCTGTCCGGTGGGCAACAACAAATGGTGGCCATTGGTCGGGCCATGATGAGTCGGCCAAGGCTGCTGATGTTGGACGAGCCTTCGCTGGGGTTGGCGCCACTCATCGTGCGGCAGATGTTCGAGACCATCAAACAGATCAACCGTCTCGGGACCACCGTCCTGTTGGCCGAGCAGAATGCGTTCGCGGCCCTCAAGATTGCCAGCCGGGCCTATGTCATGGAAAACGGCCGTCTGGTGATGGAAGGTGACCGTGAAACCATGTTGGGCAATGAACGGATTCGCAAGGCGTATATCGGCGCGTAAACGGCCGGCCGAGAGACGCCCTCGTTGCCGGTCATTTGCCGATGACAAGGCAATTGGCAGGCAACGATCAAAATACTACCCATAAACTATCCAAAAACTACCAGGCAATGATCAGGGAGAAAACAATGACAAAAATCAAACGATTGGGCCACGCGATCGCCGTGGCAACGCTGGGTTTGGGGCTATCCTTTGCCAGCCTGGCGGACGAAGTGAATATTGGCTTCACCGGCCCGCTCAGCGGCGGTGCGGCCCTGTACGGTGAAAACACCGTGTCGGGTCTGCGGATGGCGGTGGATGAAATCAACGCCGCCGGCGGCTTCACCGTGGGTGACGAAACCCACACCCTCAACCTGATCGCCCTGGACGATCGGTACTCCCCGGCGCAGGCGGCCACCAACGCCAAGCGACTGAAGCAGGAATCCGGTGTGCCGGCGGTGTTTGTGCCGCACTCCGGCGGTGTGTTTGCCTTGCAGGACTTCAACGAGAAAGACAACTTCCTGGTGATGGCGTACACCAGCGTGCCCTCGGTCACCGAGAAGGGCAACGCGCTGACCTTGCGTATTCCTCCCACCTTTGACGGCTATGTGCGGGCCTTCACCGCCTACGCTCAGACCCATATGGGCAAAACCATCGGCATGGCCGGGGCCACTCACGAGTACGCCAAAATCTGGGCGACCATGATGGCGCAGGAGTGGACCCAGAAAGGCGGTGAAGTTGTCGTCGAAAACCCAATGGATTACAACAAGTCGGCGGATTTCTACACCGGCGCCAGCCGGATCATCGCGGCCAACCCCGACGTGATGTTTGTCGGCGGTGCGTCTGAGCCGACCGGTTTGGTGGTGCAGCAGGCCAGACAGCTGGGTTTTCAAGGTGGCTTCGTGCTGATGGACCAGGCCAAAATCGACGAAGTGGCTGAGGTGATCGGGGGCCTGGAAATGCTGGAAGGCGCCATTGGCGTGGTGCCTCTGTCGATCTATGAGACCAGCGCCGCCCGCGACTTCATAACCCGCTACAAAGCCAAGTACGACAAAACGCCGGGCTCCGAAGCGGCCTACAATTACCTGGCGATGCACGCCCTGGTGGCCGCCATGGAGCAATCCGGCTCAACCGACCCCAAGGCGATTCGTGGGGCCATCGGGGACGCCATTGCAGACATGGATGCCAGCAAGAACCCCTTCGAAGTGAAGCGCATTACTGAGCAAGGCGGCTTTGTCACAGAAACCACGCTGGCGGTGGTAGAGGATGGCAAAATAGTGCGTAAAGCGATCAAGGAATAGCGCTTTAAATAGCTGCTCGGCGGCTGGGCGGAGCATCACCGTGCGCCCAGCCGCCGTTACCCGAATTCATTATCAGTTCGCCCCCAGCGCTAACGGACGTACATGACCAGACTTTCGGCGACGCACGCGGGCTTGTCCTCGCCCTTGATCTCCACCGTCGTGAGGTAGGTGGCCAGCACCCGCTGGGCATCCACATCGACCACGTCCTTCAGTTCCATCCGGGTGCGCACGTCCGAGCCAGACTTCACCGCCGCCGGAAACCGCAGCTTGTTCATGCCGTAGTTGACGCTGGCACTCTTGCCGGTAACGTCGATAACGCTCTGGTTCAGTTGGGGAATCAGCGACACGGTCAGGAACCCGTGCGCCACCGGGCTGTGCCAGGGCGATTCTGCCGTGGCGCGCGCCACGTCCACGTGGATCCACTGATGATCTCCGGTGGCATCGGCAAACGCCTGAATCATCGCCTGGCTAATGGTGGTCCAGGGGCTGTGGCCGATGAGCTCACCCTTGTGATTGCTGAGATCTTCCAGTGCGATGGTTTTCATTGTGGCATCCTGGTTTCGATTGGCGTTGTTGAGTTTCATTAATATGATCAAGCACTTGAACAGGCAGCGCAACCCGTCTGAGGGCCGTCAGACGCCGGGTCAACGGCCGGGCCACCGGTCTGGCCGGCACACCGCCCGGCTAAGCCCGCCCCGGTTTGAGGTCAGCGACGAAGCAATGCGAGCCATCCAGGCAGGTTGGTCACACAGGCCAGTCAGCAGAGTTATTCAGCAAAGCGGGCCGGCAAAGCAGGCTAAACGGCGTAACCCGGGTTCTTGCTGTCGAGCAAACGCATCAGTGCCGGCCAGGTCAGTGCCGCCGCCTTGCCCAGTGACTGGGACTGTTCGCGGGTGGTGGCAATGGCCTGCTCCGAAGGCATGTAAGTCGGTCCGCAGGCCTGGGCCTTGACCTGAATCTCGCAGGCTTTCATCAGAAAATACAGGTAAGTGAAGGTCTCCGGTACCGTTTGCCCGGCGGTCAGTACGCCGTGGTTGCGCAGCATCATCATGGTTTTGTTGCCCAGGTCCCGAATCAGGCGTTCGCGCTCATCGTGATTCAAAGCCACGCCTTCGTAGTCATGATAGCTGAGGTGGTCGAGGCACAGCATGGCGGTCTGGCTCAGGGGCAGCAGGCCGTCCCGGTGGGCCGATACCGCGACGCCATCGGCGGCGTGCAGGTGCATCACCGCGCCAGCGTCTTCCCGGCCCATATGCACGGCACTGTGAATGGTAAACCCGGCCGGATTCACCCGCTGCAGGCCGCCGGCGGACACCACGTCGCCCTGGTCGTCGACCTTGACCAGTGACGAGGCGGTGATTTCATGGAACAACAGGCCGTAGGGATTGATCAGGAAATGGTGTTCCGGTCCTGGCACCCGGGCCGAGAGGTGAGTAAAGACCAGGTCGTCCCAGCCAAACAGGGCGACCAGACGATAGGCCGCCGCCAGTTCGGTGCGGACCTGCCATTCGGCTTTGCGGAGTGCTTTGCTGTCAGAGCTCAGAGCGTCATTCATCGGGTCGATGTCCTTGGTTTGGTCGTTACGTGGACGGTGCTGCGTCGATTTCAGAAGTCATAAACATTCATCACGCTTACCGGTAAGGCCCGCCGCAGAGTCAACAGTCCGCCGCCGGGAAGTAGTGTAGCCGACACTTCAGCTTCGGAGGATCCGTGAGGACCCCGAATATCTATCGGGCAAGCCACAGACCCGAAGCGTCGGCTACGTTTGCAAGCAACCGCCTTCGAAGACAGCTTGCAGCGACTGTGCTTTCACGCTAATCCGTGAACAGCCACAAAAAAGGGTGGCACAAGGCCACCCAAACATCTTCACCTGCACACTCGAAAACTCATTCTTCGACGTGAAGCAGTCCGGCGAACTGCTCCAGATGGTGGTCGTCATCGCCCAGCTGATGGTTGATCATGATCAGACGCTTGGCGTAATGGGCAAAGCTGTACTCCCAGGTCATGCCAATGCCACCGTGGGACTGGATGCCGTTCTCGGCAATGAACTGACCGGCACGGCCGATCACATTCTTGGCCGCTGCCAGGATGCGCTTGCGCTCGGTGCTTTGTTCATTGTTGGCCACACTGGCCGACAGGATTGCCATCGAACGGGCCTGCTCCAGCTCCGAACTCATGTCCACCATACGGTGTTGCAGCACCTGGAACTGGCCGATGGGTACGCCAAACTGCTTGCGCGCCTTGAGGTAGTCCAGGGTCATGGCAATGGCTTCTTCCATCACCCCGACCGCTTCGGCACACAGCGCCGCAATGGCGCGACCGGACTGGTATTCAATGATGGCGCTGGCCTGGCCTTCATCGCCCAGCAAGGCCTCGGCGCCGACCTGTACATTGTTGAGTACGACATCGCAGCCCTTGGCGCCGTCCATGGTGGGGTAGTTGCGGCGTTCCACACCGGCTGTGGCCGGGTCCAAGGCAAACAGGCTCAGCCCGCCTGCGTCGCGCTCATCCCCCGACGTGCGTGCCGAAACAATCAGCAGATCCGCGCAGTGGCCACCAATCACCACGGCTTTGCGGCCGCTCAGGGTGTAACCGGCATCGGTTTTCTCAGCCCGGGTCTGCACGTCGTTCAGGTTGTAGTAACTTTGCGGCTCCTGCAGGCCCACCGCGACTTTCAGCTCGCCCGAGGCGACGCCGGGTAGCCAGTGTTCCTGCTGCGCGGCAGTGCCGGCGTGGGCG
The DNA here is from genome assembly GCF_011074955.1 of Marinobacter caseinilyticus. Classification (GTDB taxonomy): domain Bacteria; phylum Pseudomonadota; class Gammaproteobacteria; order Pseudomonadales; family Oleiphilaceae; genus Marinobacter; species Marinobacter caseinilyticus. Next base: position 278,868 of record NZ_WUQJ01000031.1, read on the forward strand.
ATCAGACCGCCACCGAGAATCACCGATTGCAGGTAGGGCTCCAGGCACAGGCCGCGACCGAGTTCGGTCATGACCGACTGGACCTCAACACCGGTGCCGCCAAAACCGCCCAACTCTTCGTCGAAAGGCACGGCCGTCAGGCCCAGCTCGCTCAGGTGTTGCCAGAATTCGGCGCTGAAACCGAGTTCGGTTTCGCTGTAGCCCAGGCGTTTCTCGAAGCTGTATTCACCGCGCACAAGACGGGCCACGGTGTCCTGCAACATTTGTTGCTCTTCCGTTAACGCGAAGTCCATGGTCGTCTCCTTAAAGTCCGAGAATCATTTTGGTGACGATGTTCTTCTGGATCTCGTTGGACCCGCCGAAAATCGACAGCTTGCGATTGTTGAAGTAATGGGGCGCCAGTGGGGCGGCGTCCTTGTCGGACAGATACTCACCGTCGTAATCCAGCTCCAGCTCTTCTTCGACAAAGGGCAGCGCGTAAGGGCCAATTGCCCGGCGGGCCAGGTCGTTGATCGACTGGCGAATCTCGGTACCCCGAACCTTCAGCATAGAGCTTTCAGCGCCGGGCATGCCGCCGCCTTCGACCGCGGCAATGATCCGCAGATTGCTGATCCCGGCGGCCATCAGGTCAATCTCAATTTTGGCAATGCGCTGGCTGAACGTGGTGTCTTCAATCAACGGACGCCCGTTCTTCAGTACCCGGCCGGCCAGCGCTTTCAGGTGCGACAGCGCAGCCTTGGACAGGCCGATACCGGCCAGCCCCGTGCGCTCATAGGTCAGCAGGTACTTGGCGTAGGTCCAGCCTTTGTCTTCTTCGCCGACGAGGTTTTCGACCGGGACTTTGACGTCTTCAAAGAACACTTCATTGACTTCGTACCCGCCGTCGATGGTGCGAATCGGGCGTACGGTAATGCCCGGGGTGTCCATATCGATCAGCAGGAAGGAGATGCCGGCTTGTGCCTTCACCTCGGTGTTGGTACGCACCAGACAGAAGATCATGTTGGCGTGCTGGCCCAGCGTGGTCCAGGTTTTCTGGCCGTTCACAAGGTAGTGATCGCCATGGTTCACCGCCCGGGTCTTCAGGGACGCCAGATCCGATCCGGCGCCGGGTTCGGAATAGCCCTGACACCACCAGTCTTCACCGCTGAGAATGCGGGGCAGGTAGTGTTGCTTCTGCGCTTCGGAGCCGAACTTGATGATCACCGGGGCAACCATGTTGACCCCGAACGGGATCGACCGCGGCACACCGTAACGGCAGGACTCTTCGTCCCAGATATGCTTCTGCACCGGGCTCCAGTCGACGCCGCCATACTCTGAAGGCCAATGGGTCGCGTACCAGCCCTGCTTGCTCAGAATGCGCTGCCAGCGTTGGTGGTCTTCTTTGGACAAATGGCGAAAGCCTTTGACCTTGGCTGCGATGTCAGCGGGGAGCTGCTGTTCAAGAAAGCTCCGAACTTCATCCCGAAACGCGAGCTCTTCAGGCGTGTAGTTAATATTCATCGGTTGACCTCTCGGTTCTCAATTGCGAAAACAAGTACCGCATAGCAGAATAGAGTTAGGATGAATGATCTCCTCCCCTCTGTCAATTCTGACAACTTTAATATTAGACCCTCTGTATACGCTTTTTGGTAAAACTTGGTTTTGTAGGGTTGTTGTCGGCAAAAACATTCTCTATATTCGAAAATACGGAAATCAGTATTGCATTGCGGAATCACAAATAATCCTAATACCGCACAGCGAAACTTGATTGACGAAAACCAACAATGATGACAAGAGGTTTGCAATGACAAGAACAGCATTGTCTTTCGTACCACGTCCACTGACGCGCGCCGTTGCACTGGCCAGTTTGCCCCTGCTCTCTTTGGGTGCCACTGCGGTGTCCGCTCAAGACGTGGATTTGCAGGAGTTGCGCCAGCAAGTACAACAACTGGAAGCCAAGTTGAACGAGATGGAAGCACGGGCACCCGCCCTGCAAGAGGACAACTCTTATCTGCTGAAGGACGGCAACGGGGTCAAGATTGGCGACACCACCATTTCCATCAGTGGCTTTATTAAGGCCGATGCCAAAGTGGGCTCCCATGGCAACGGTTCGAAAAATGCTTACGCCATTGGCATTCCTCGCAACCTGGCCACCTTTGCGGCCAACGACACCAGCGACTGGAAGACCGGCTTCTCGGCTCGTGAGACCCGTCTGGGCATCGGAACCAAAACCGTCGATGTGGCCGGCCACGACCTGACCACGTACATCGAGATGGATTTCAACACCGGCATTGATGAATCCGGCAACGAAGTGGTCTCCAACAGCTACAACCCAAGGTTGCGTCAGGCGTACGGGTCCTGGAATGGCTGGGATTTCGGCCAGACCTACACCACCTTCACCGATCTGGCGGCACTGCCGGAAATACTGGACCAGGGCAAGCAGGCGGCGTTCATCTATACCCGCCAGCCACTGATTCGTTACAACATGGCGGCGCCCGGTGGCAAGTTCATGGTGTCACTGGAAAACCCCGAAGACGGATTTGGTCCGGTGTCCTATGACGACCAGTCCTATCCGGACCTGGCGGCCCGCTACCAGCTGCGTAACGAGTTTGGTATCTACTCGCTGGCCGGTATTGTGCGCAGCCTGGAAGACGACACCGCCGACGAGACCACCGTCACCGGCGCGGTTTCCCTGAGTGCCCGCATCCCGACCATCGGCAAGGACGACCTGCGTCTGCAATACAGCTACGGTGCCCTGGGTCGCTACATGGGGTTGCTGAGCTATCCTGACTTTGACCGTACGGAACTGGCCGCCGGTAAGGTCGAGCCACTGAAAACCTTCGGTGCCACGGCCGCTTACCGTCACTTCTGGTCGCCACAGTGGCGCAGTACCCTGAGTGTGTCCTACACCGAAATCGCCGATGACATTGCGTCCGCGGCCAGCACGTTAAGCTACTTCGACAACTCTACCTCGGTGCACGCCAACCTGCTGTGGTCCCCGCACCGCAAGCTGACCCTGGGTCTGGAATACGCGTACTGGGACTTTGGTGTGATCGGCTCGTCCAGCAGCAACCAGTATGAACAGGTGATGGCGTCTGCCAAGCTGGGCTTCTGATAAGACGTTGATTGCAGGCAGTAAGAGTTTTCTTGTTTTCTCAGGTGTTACACCCTCTTTGTCCCCGGGGTTTCCCCGGGGCTTTTTTCACCTGAAGCAGGGACTGCATGCCTGACTATACTCAATAGGCGTCTGACGTTTTTAGGCTGAACAAGGCCGCCCCGGAATTGAATTCCGCGGTTGTCATACTCCCACAAAGGACAAACTACGATGCATAAAATCAACAAAAGTTTACTCATCGGTGTACTGAGTGCTGCACCCTTTTTTGCCCATAGTGCCGACAAAGTAGAACTGCCGAGCACGCTGGCCATGACGGCCTATGGCACTGGATCAGCGGGTTACACCCAGATGGTGTCCATTGGTAATTTGCTGCAGAACGAATACGGTACTTCGGTGCGCATACTGCCAGGGGAAAACGACGTATCCCGGATGACGCCGCTGCGCATGGGCCGAGTGCCGCTCTGTGCCTGTGGTATTGCCAGCTATTACGGCTCCGAAGGGGTATTGCTGTTCGCCGATCCCCAGTGGGGCCCGCAACCGCTGCGCCTGATCAGTACCTCAACCGCGACGTTCGGTCTCGGTGTTGCAGTCGCCGGTGATGTCGGCGTCAAAACCCCGGCCGATCTTAAAGGTAAGCGTGTGGCCTACATTCGGGGCGACGATGCCCTGAACATCGGGACGGAAGCGTTTCTGGCCTTTGGTGGCCTGACCTGGGACGACGTCGAACGGGTAGAGTTCCCGGGCTACGGGCGTTCCTTTGAAGGCATTGTGGCCAATCAGGTCGATGCCGCCTTCACCATGAGTGTGGCGCCACCTGCCCAGCAACTGGCGGCCAGCCCCAGAGGCATTGTATGGCCCGAACTTGATCCGGCCGATAAAGAGGGTTGGGCGCGGTTGCAGACGGTTGCACCGTATTTCCAGCCTCACAAAGCGACCTCCGCCGCGGGTGAAAACTACGGCAAAGACAACCCCTGGATTGGTGCCAGCTACCCGTACCCGATTCTGGTGGGCAATGAAACTCTGGACGACAAAACCGCCAGCAGCCTGATCCGGGTGCTGATTGAAGACATCGACAAGTACAAGGATGCGGCGCCTGGCAACGCGGGCTATGCCCTGGAAAACCAGAACCTGCAGTGGGTTATCCCGTATCACCAGGCCGTGGTGGACTACTACAAGGAAATCGGACACTGGACCGACGCCATGCAGCAGCATCAGGACCAGTTGCTTAAGCGTCAGGAAATCCTGAAAACCACCTGGGATTCGTTCATGGGTTCGAATCCGCCGGAAGATGCCGATGCCTTCCGCGCTGGGTGGATGGAAGCGCGTGCCAAGGCACTGGAAGCGGCGGGTATGAAGCCGGTCTTCCATTAACGCCTGACGGATATCGCCGGGCGCTCGGCCTGCCGTTTATCGGCAACCGGGGTCCGGCGGTATGATCTATTTTTCCGACGATTCAATCGGAGTGTCCAATCGCTATGAGCTCGCCCCAGCAACCGCCAGCCAGTCAAGGTGAAATATCCGGCATACGCCGTCTGCAAGGATTTTGGCTCTGGGTGCCCAGGGTGGCGACGCTTGCTCTCACCCTGACCTCCATCGATTACCTGTTCAATTTGGGCCTTTTCACCTTTGTGACCACGGTGGAAAGCCAATTTTTCTATACCGTGCTGGCATTGATGCTGCCACTGGTGTTCATTCTGTGGCCGCCCTTTAGCCGTGTTGCCTCCCGCTCATCGGTGCCGTGGTATGACATTCTGATGTTTGTCTTCGCCACCGCGGTGTGCGGTTACTTTGTCTTCAACGCCGAGCGTATTCTGGACCGGGGCTGGGAGTACGCCGCACCGGACCATGCCATTGTCATGAGCTTCCTGTTATGGGGGGTGATCATGGAGGCCGTGCGACGCGCCGGTGGCTGGCCAATCGCCGTCATTGTCGGGTTCGCCAGCATTTATCCGATTTTCGCCGATGTGATGCCGGGACCGATTCAGGGTTTCCCGTCGTCGCCCTCGCAAACCGCCATCTATCACGCCATGAGCCGTGAGAGTGTCATGGGCATTCCGCTGCAGGCGTTCGCCAATCTGGTCATCGGCTTCCTGCTGTTCGGGGTGGCGCTGCAGCAAACCGGTGGCGGCAAATTCTTCATCAATCTGGCCTTTGCCCTGCTCGGTCATGTCCGCGGCGGGCCGGCCAAGGTGGCGGTGTTTTCCAGCGGCCTGATGGGCTCCATGAGCGGCAGCGTTATCACCAATGTGCTGACCACCGGTGTACTGTCGATTCCCGCCATGCGACGCGTCGGCTTCGGGCGCTCCTACGCCGCCGGGGTCGAGGCCTGTGCCTCGACCGGGGGCGTATTGATGCCGCCGGTAATGGGCGCGACGGCCTTTATCATGGCCAGTTTCCTGAACATCTCTTACGGCACCATTGCGTTGGCGGCCGCGGTGCCCTCGTTCCTGTATTTCATGGGCCTGTTTATCCAGATCGATGCCTACGCCGCCCGGCACGAACTCAAGGGCTTGCCGACCGCGGAGCTGCCATCGCTGCGCCAGACCTTAAAAGAAGGCTGGTATTTCATCTTCGTGTTCGTGCTGCTGATCTGGCTGCTGTTCTTTTTGCGGCGCGAGGCCATTGCGCCTTTCTACGCCACGGCGCTGCTCCTGGTGATCAACCAGATTCTGCCTTACCAGCGCTGGGGCTGGCAGCAGGTGAAAGATTTCTTTTCCAGTTCCGGCAAGCTGTTCGCCGAACTGATTGCGATACTGGGCGGTGTGGGCCTGCTGGTCGGTGCGCTGTCGGTCACCGGGATGTCCGGGACCATCGCGAACGATCTGATTTTCCTGGCGGGCGGTAACACGCTGGTGCTGCTCTTTATGGGCGCGGCCACCAGTTTCATCCTTGGTATCGGTATGACGGTCACGGCCGCCTATATCTTCCTGGCGGTGGCGTTGGCGCCGGCCCTGATCAACGGCGGTGGCATGGACCCGCTGGCGGTGCACCTGTTCATTCTGTACTGGGGCATGCTGAGCTTCATTACGCCGCCGGTTGCGCTGGGCGCCTTTGCCGCTGCGTCTGTGGCCGGTGCCCGGCCGATGGAGACGGGTTTCCAGGCCATGCGGCTGGGCAGCGTGATCTACTTTATCCCGTTCCTGTTCGTGCTGAACCCGGCGCTGATTCTGCAGGGGTCCTGGGATGAAATCGTGGTAGTGCTGTCCCAGGCCGTTGTGGGCATTGCCCTGATTGCCGGCGCCATGCAGGGCTACCTGCTGGGTATCGGAAACCTGGCGCTGCACAAGTTGCTGCAATGGCCCCTGCGGCTGGTGCTGGTGCTTGGCGGTATGACCCTGGCCATTCCCGGCGGTGGGCCGGTGCCCCTGAGCAACACGGAACTGTCCATTGTCAGTGCGGTGCTGATCGTGCCCGCCCTGGTGCTGGCCTGGTGGTCTAACCGGCGCGCGTCCCGCCTGGCGGTGGGCTAGCGATAACTGCAGCAATACAACAGGGTCATCAGCGACTAACTTAACCACAGCCAGCAGCCTGGCTGTGAGGTATTTGCTAGACCTTTAGCTGTTGGCGTTGGGCGTAGTGGTGACACCAGGCTTGATAATTCTGGGCGGGCAGGGCCGGTGAGTAAAAGAAGCCCTGCGCCTGATCGCATTTCAGCGCCCGCAGGATGTTGCGCTGGCCTTCCGTCTCGACACCCTCGGCTGTAACGGCCATGTCGAGCGCGTGCCCCATGTCAATCATGCAGGCGACCAGGCGCTTGGCCCGATTGTCGTGTTCCAGGTTGATAATAAAGGCCCGGTCGATTTTCAGACCGGTGACGGGCAGGTGCTGAAGGTACTCGAACGAAGCAAACCCAGTGCCAAAATCGTCAATGCTGACCCCGATACCAAAGCTGCGTATCCGCTTTACGGCCTGGGTGGCGGCCTCTAGCCCTTGTGCCAGAACACTTTCTGTAATCTCGATTTCCAGGCGGTGAGGTGGTAATTCGGTTTCCTTAAGCAGCGTTGCGAGCAATGTCACCAGGTTTTCATCAAACAGGTTGTGTACTGAGAAATTGATACTGACCACTCCGGAATCGGCGGCGGAAGCCGCAAACGCACACGCGGTTCTGGACACAAACTCGGTAACCGGTGCGATCAGGGTTGTACTTTCAACTTTGGGCATAAACTGGCCAGGGGGTATCAGTTCACCTGATGCGCCGCGCCATCGGATCAAGCCCTCACAGCCTGAGACCCGGCCGTCGGATAAACGGATTTTAGGTTGGTAGTGAAGCTCGAACTCACCAAGATTCAGGCCTTCGCGAACCCGGGCTATCAGTTGAATATTCTCCAGCGTGCGGCGTTGGATGTTGGGCGAATAGAGAAAATGGCTGCGTTGTCGTTCTATTGCCGCGAACAGTGCCATGCGGGTTTCGGCAATCAGGGTGTCGGTGATAGAGTTTGCGTCGGTCGCGATGGTGCTGCCCAGCACCACTTGGGCCCTCATGGGAATCTCTTGAATAACCAGATTGTCTTCGCCAATGGTGATCAGCTTTTTAACAATCTGCTCCAGCTCTAGCACGCCAATAGAGGTCAATAGAAGCATCAGTTCTGAGTCGCCGATGCGATACACGCGTGCGGAGGCGGGCACCGTTTTGGTGATGCGGGCAGCGACGGCCGCCAGCAGTTCATCCGAAGCGTCGATTCCCAGAGCCACCAGAACGTCAGTGATGTCTGTAATGCGAACCAGTATCAAAGCCGTATCACCGTTGTGTCGGAATGGTTTTCGAGGAAGGTTTTTGAGGGCTTTTCTCAGCGCCAACAAATTCGGTAAATTGGAGCCGGGGTCAATGCGCATGACGGCTTCACGGCTTTTGGTTGATTGTTTCAAGGATTGGAAGAGATAGCCGGTAAAAATACCCAAGCCAAGATAGAGTCCCAACCGAATAAGCCAGTTGCCCGTGGACTGAGTCGTCGCGGTATCCACGTTCAGGGGCATGGCAGCCATCAGCAGGCCTGCGGCCAATGCGATCGAAACGGCCCCCGGAATTTGATACCAGGCCGCTGCCAGTAACACGGGAGTTAGCATCAGGTAGGGATAGGCGTAGGCGGTGCCCCCTGTCAGGTAGACAACCGTAGTTCCAAGTCCCAACAGGGTCACCAAGATCGTTACGCACACCCCATGTCGAAAACGGTCTTGCAGATAGTCGAGCGCCAACCTCTTTGCTTGATCATCCGCTTCGCAAACGTTTGCTGTCGTCACTTCAGAACCCCCTTGTCATCGAACCAACATCCCGATCAAATCTCTGGTGTCGTATAGTCAGCCAGAGATTTGTGTTGGCGAAAAAATCAGCAGTTTGAATAAGCCTATACGCAGTGTTAACGAATTCAAGTCACCTACTGTCACCGTTTGTACGGAATGGCGGGGTTGTTTTGCGGTGAAAGCGTTAAAGGTTCAGGTTACCTGATTCATTATTAACGCTATTGTGTGGACAGTGGGTTGCAGAAAACTCTGCGTTATTAGATACAAAAAAGGCAGGGCCTTAGCCCTGCCTTTTCGCGTCAGTGAGTGACGGGTTGGACGTTAGCTGAAGGCCGCAATACCGGTCTGGCCACGGCCCAGAATCAACGCGTGAACGTCGTGGGTGCCTTCGTAGGTATTGACGGCTTCCAGGTTCATCACGTGGCGGATGACGTGGTATTCGTCAGAGATGCCATTGCCGCCATGCATGTCGCGGGCGACCCGTGCGATGTCCAGGGATTTGCCGCAGTTGTTGCGCTTCATCAGCGAGATCGCATCCGGCGACGCCGTGCCGGCATCCAACATGCGGCCCAGCTGCAACGCGCCTTGCAGACCCAGGGTGATTTCGGTCTGCATGTCCACCAGCTTCTTCTGGATCAGCTGGTTGGCGGCCAGAGGCCTGCCGAACTGCTTGCGCTCCAGAGTGTAATTGCGGGCTGCGTGCCAGCAGAATTCAGCGGCACCCAGTGAGCCCCAGCTGATGCCGAAGCGGGCCTTGTTGAGGCAACTGAACGGGCCTTTCAGGCCTTCCACGTCGAGCTTGTTCTCGTCCGGGCAGAACACCTCGTCCATAAAGATGGAGCCGGTCTCGGAGGCCCGCAGGGAGAACTTGCCCTCAATCTTGGGGGCGTCCAGGCCCTTGGCGCCGCGCTCCAGCACAAAGCCGGTTACCTTGCCGTCAAACTTGCCCCAGATCACGAACACATCGGCGATCGGGGAGTTGGTGATCCAGGTCTTGGAACCGCTGACCAGGTAGCCGCCGTCCACTTTCTTGGCGCGGGTTTCCATGCCAGCCGGGTCGGAACCGTGGTTGGGCTCGGTCAGACCGAAGCAGCCCACCAGTTCACCCGAGGCGAGCTTGGGCAGAACCCGCTGCTTGAGCGCTTCCTGGCCAAACGAATGGATCGGGTGCATCACCAGCGACGACTGCACGCTCAACGCAGAGCGGTAGGCCGAGTCGACCCGCTCCACTTCCCGCGCAATCAGGCCGTAGCAAACATGGTTCAGACCGGGGCCGCCGTATTCTTCCGGCAAGGTCGCTCCCAGCATGCCCAGTTCACCCATGTCGGTGAAAATGCTGCGGTCGAATTTTTCATTACGGTTGGCATCGATAATGCCAGGCATTAACCGTTGATCGCAGAACGAGCGGATGCTGTCCCGGACCTGACGTTCGGTTTCATCAAGCTGCTGGTCAAGTAACAGCAGGTCGTCCCAGGGTGCGGAAGCCATTGGTTCTCTCCTAACATTCTTTAAATTAGTGGCGAGCTGTGTCGCCCGTGTTTGTACGACCGGTCAAGCCCGGTGGTTGTTCAGTCCGTGACCCGCTCAATTACCGCGGCAATACCCTGGCCGACGCCAATGCACATGCTGATCAGTGCATAACGGCCGTTGCTCTGTTCCAGCTGACGGGTGGCGGTCAGCGCAATGCGGGCACCGGAAGCACCCAGCGGGTGGCCGACCGCAATCGCGCCGCCGTTCGGGTTCAGCCGCGAGTCGTCGCCGGCAAGGCCCAGGCGGGTGGTGCAGCCGAGCACCTGCGCTGCAAAGGCCTCGTTGATCTCAATCACGTCCATATCCTTCAGGGTCAGGCCGGCCCGGGCCAGAGCTTTTTCGCTGGCCGGTACCGGGCCGAACCCCATGACTTTCGGGTCCACTCCCGCAATGGCGGCAGCCACAATCCGTGCCCGAGGTGCCACCCCGGCTTTTTCGCCCGCCTCGCGGGAACCGACGATCAGCGCCGCAGCCCCGTCGTTAATGCCAGAGGCATTGCCCGCGGTCACCACGCCGTCGGCAAACAGCGGACGCAGACCCGACAGTGCCTCCAGGTCGGACTGCGGGCGCGGGTGTTCGTCTTTATCGACCATCAGCGCGGGCTTCTTACGGCCTTGGGGCACTTCGACCGCCTGGATCTCTTCATTATAGAAGCCTGCCTTCAGCGCTGCACCGTAACGGGCCTGGCTTTGGGCGGCGAAGCGGTCGACCGCCTCACGGCTCAGGCCCAGTTCGCGGGCAATGTTGTCGGCGGTCTCCGGCATGGTGTCGGCACCGAATGCCTGCTCGATGCGGGGATTGGGGAAGCGCGCACCGATAGTGCTGTCGAAGGCACGAAAGTCGCGGCTGAAGGGCGTTTCGCTTTTGGCCATCACAAACGGTGCCCGGCTCATGCTTTCGGCACCACCGGCGACAAACAAGTCGCCTTCACCACAACGAATGGCGCGGGCGGCGTCAATAATAGCCGCAAGGCCGGAGCCGCACAGGCGATTGACGGTCAGGCCGCCGGTTTCAACCGGCAACCCGGCCAGCAGGCCAGCATGGCGCGCCAGGTTGCGGGCGTCTTCACCGGCCTGGTTGGTGCAGCCGGCAATCACATCCTCGTAGGCGCTGGTGGCAAAGGCATTGCGCGCCACCAGGGTTTTGATCACCCCGGCGAGCAAGTCGTCGGGGCGGACTTTTGCCAGTGCACCGGCATGACGACCAAAGGGGGTTCTCAGACCATCGTAGATATACGCGCTCATGGCATCTCCTGTCATTTCAGGGCCGCCAACCGTACCAGTGAAGCTGGTAGGGTTTAAAACAGGCTTGCCTCGTCAGAAATGTTAATATAGTTTCGTTAAGCGAAATTAAGTTTTGTATTTGACTAAGCCAAAGATTAATCCGAGCGTATCTCAAATGCAAGCCATCCTCCCGTAACGGACTATTGTTGTGGTATGACTCCATATCTCCTGCCAGTGGCGGTACTGGTCGAGTTGCTTGGGCTATTGTCGGGCGCCACCAGCCTCAGTGTCGCGGCCGGGGTACTTTTCCTCGTGTACTTCATGCTCATCCTGCCCGAGCTGGAAGGCTATGCCCGCTATTTAGCCTTCATTACCCTGCTGACCCTTGCCGCTCTATTCAGTGTAGACCGGTTGCCCCCGGAGCAAATGACTAACGCCGCCGCGGCGGCCGCTTTTTACGGGGCCTTTTTGGGCAGCCTGGGCATGATGCAATGCCTGGTGCGCCGGTTTGAAGTGCTGCGGCGAATCCACGACGTACTGCTGGGAGGCGCCTCGTTCTGGCTGTATCCGAAATACGCTCTGACCAGCTGCGCGGTGGCGTCGGTGCTCAATTTCGGTGTGATGAACCTGCTCTGCGGCGCGCTGTCCGACACCCTGCGGGAGCGCGGCATTACCGGCACGGCGCGGCTTAGGTGGCTGCGCAGTGTGCTCAGCAGCACCCTTCGGGGTTTTGCCCTGGTGCCGCTGATCGCGCCCACCAGCGTGGCGGTGGCCATTATCACCCGTGAGGTACCAAGCCTGAGCTGGGCGCAATTGCTGCCCTACGGCGCGACGGCCGCGCTGTTGTTTATTGGCTTGGGCTGGCGGCTGGAGCATCGCCGGTTCCAGCAGATCAGCACCGAGCGAGCCCGGCTTGAGCGCTGGCCCGACGGGTCCATCACCCTGATCCTGGTGGTGGCCGCGGTGTTCGGGGTCATGGCTGGTCTGGTGCTCACCACCCGCCTGAACGTATCCCGGGCCGCCATGGTGACGGTGCCGGTGATAACCGTCCTTTATATGCTGTGCCACGACCGTGTGCTGCTGCCGGTGTTGCGCGAAGTGGTAGACAACACCGTGTCGCTCAAAAACGAGATGTGCATATTTGCCGCCTCGGCGGCGCTTGGCGTGACACTGGCCGCCCAGGTGCCTCCCGAGCTGCTGGCGAACCTGGTGGCGGAACGGGTGGGCCTGTTCGGGCTGGCGGTGGTGGCGATGCTGATCCTGCCGCTGTTCGCGGCCGTCGGCATCGCCCCGATCACGGTGCTGAGCTTTTTGGCCGGCCTGCTGTCGCAACTGACCGCCACCGGCACGCCCCCGTTGTTGATCGCGGTGGCGCTGGTGATCGGGTTCTCGCTGGCCATGATGCTGTCACCGTTCGGGCCATCGGTGATGCTGTTGGCCCGGTTTGGCAAATTGTCCCGGTGGGTGGTGGCGTTTGGCTGGAATGGGCTGTTCGCGCTGGCGTCCTTGCCGCTGATGCTGGCACTGCTGGGGTTGTGGTATCTCACCGGCGTAGTGCTTTAGTCCCGCCGTGTGGATCAATACCCCCGGTCAATATCTATGATGCCGCTGATGGGTTTGCCCTCGGCGAGCGCGCGGATTTTGCCGGTGATCTGTTCGAGGGTGTCGTCCCGCAGGGTGCGAGCGGAGATGTGCGGGGTGATGGTGATTTCGGCCCGTTGCCAGAACGGATGGTCTTCGGGCAGGGGTTCCTGGCTGAACACATCCAGTACCGCCCGGGCCACCTGGCCGCTGTCCAGGGCCGCCAGCAGGTCCTGTTCCACCAGGTGCTGGCCGCGCCCGACGTTGATCACCACCGCGCCGGGGTGGAGCTGATCCAGAGTGGCTTTATTGATGATACCCCGGGTGGCCTCGGTGAGGGGCAGGGTGTTGATCAGCACCCGGGTGTTCGCCAGGAAATCGGCCAGACCGTCGTCGCCATGGTGGCTGGTGACGCCCTCAATCGTGTGCTCGCTGCGCGCCCAGCCGTGAACCCTGTAATCCAGGCTGGTCAGCGAGCGGGCCACGCGCTTGCCAATGTGGCCGAGCCCCATGACGCCAACCGGCCAGTCGCCCCGCGTGATGGGCCGGTGAATTTTCCAGCGGCCTTCCGCATTCTGCGCCCGATAAACGTCCATGGTGCGGGTGATATCAATGAGCTGATGCAACACGTACTCGGCCATCTGCACTGACATGCCGGCGTCTTCCAGCCGCACCACCGGAATATGCCGGGGCAGGTTGGGCACTTTGAGCAGACCGTCGATGCCCGCACCAAGATTGAACACCGCCTTCAGGTTGTGCTCTTTTTCGAACAGCGCCGCCGGGGGTTGCCAGACAATCGCGTAGTCGGCGTCGCAGGCTGGGGCGTCGGCATCCCAGACATGCACTTCAGCCTCTGGTAAGAGAGCTTGAATGGGCTGGGTCCAGCGTTCGGGCTTGGGATCGCCGGCGACGAACAGTACCTTCATGGGATGCGTCCTGTTGAATGTGAACGAATTAGCACTTATGTTTCGCAAAGCAAAATAAAATACCGAAAAAACTTACCAGACTGCGGTCAAAATGTCATTCTTCTGGAATTAGGGTGAAACAAAAAGAAAGACTGTTTCAGATTTGGCACGTATTTTGTTTAATCTCTGTGGTACTTGTCACGACCACCGATTAAAATACGGGCACTTTACACTTACCACGGTTTAAACCGAGCGATCACACGACGCCCGGCCCCGGAACTAATTTACAGCGTGCAGGACTCATCTGCAGGCAGGTAAGAAAGCATCCGCAGCGGGTCACTGAGGCAAGAGGGACGTTTTGGAAGACAACAAGGCAACTATGACTGATATTCAGAATGACAACCTAGGCCTGATGGCCGCGCCCGGCGGGTCGGAGCCCGTTAAGCCGGAAAAAGACCGGAAGTTTGTCGAGGCACTTTCACGGGGGCTGGATGTGTTACGTGCCTTCAGTCAGGGCTCGGTCATTCTGGGTAACCAGGACATTGCGCGCCTGACCAACCTGCCAAAGCCGACCGTGTCGCGCATGACCTACACGCTGACCAAGCTGGGTTATCTGAGCTACAACCCGGTGCTGGAAAAGTACCAGCTCAGCTCCGGTGTATTGGCGCTGGGTTATGCCTACGTGTCCAACCTGAAAGTGCGCCAGCTCGCCAAACCCTACATGGACGAGTTTGCCCGTCGCACCAACATGTCCGTCGGTCTCACCTGCCGTGACCGGCTCCACATGATCTACGTCGAAAACCGGTTGCCCCCGGAAGCGTCGCTGTTGCGGATGGAAATCGGCCTTAAGTTGCCGATGTCCACCACCTCCGCCGGCCGGGCCTACTATTGCGCCGTCAGCGATCAGGCCCGCAAGGTGCTGGCCGACTCCATGGCCGAGAAGTATGGCCCCGAAGCCTGGCCTGCTATTAAGGAAGGGCTGGACCGCGCCATGGAAGACTTCAAGGAGTACGGTTTTTGCCTGTCCGAAGGCGAGTGGGATCGCAACATCAACTCCGCCGGCGTCCCTGTCCGCCTGCAGGACGGCACCATCATGGCGCTGACCTGCGCGGCCCCGTCGTACCTGATCTCCGGCGAAAAGCTGCGCGAGTCGATCGCCCACCAGCTCGCCATGCTCGGCAGCGACATCGAGTCGCTGGGGGTCTGATCAACCCCCACCCGGCAGCACTCAAAAAGGCAGTCCATGAACGGACTGCCTTTTTTTTGGTCCATCACACACGGCCCGGCAACCCGGTCCTGCCCATCACGAACCCCAATCATTACGGCCGACCCTCCTCCTTTGTAGCCGACGCTTCAGCGTCGGGAGCCCGGCAGTACCCTGATCATCGATCCGGCAGGCCAAGGTCCTGATCATTACCCCGGCAGGCCAGGGCCTGCTCCGAAGCTGAAGCATCGGCTACAGTCGCAGGTCGCAGGTCGCAGGTTGGAGGTTCCAGGCCACAGTCCGCCGTTGGCTGTCCCCAGTCACCAGTCGCCCACGCTACCGGGCAGCACTGCCATGCCTTGCAGGAATCTCCCAGCCGACGCGGTCGCCTGGCTCTTGTAGCCGACGCTTCAGCTTCGGGGGGCCCGGCAGGGCCCTGATCATCACCCTGGCAGGCCAGGGCCTGCTCCGAAGCTGAAGCATCGGCTACAGTTGCAGGTCGCAGGTCGCAGGTCGCAGGTCGCAGGTTGGAGGTTCCAGGCCACAGTCCGCCGTTGGC
>NZ_WUQJ01000032.1 GCF_011074955.1 Marinobacter caseinilyticus
TGCCATACAAAAACTTCGTTGTAATGGCATCGGTAGTAGCCCAAATTAAGGCTGCTCGCGGATTGAGCGTATTACCAAAATCAGAGTAATGATCGTAACGGATGCCGCTCACTAACTGCCAGTTTTGGGCGAACTGCCATTCATCCTGCACAAAAACATAGTAATTAGTTCGCTTTTCTTCTGGCATCCAGACCTGACTGGGATCGTTGGAAACGTCTTCGATACTACTTTTTGGACTGAAATCAGGGTTAAAGTTTTTACTTTCAGTAACTTCATATAAATCTGCCCAAAATGCGCCTGTGCCACTAAGTATCCGATGGTTGTCCAATTCGTTGTAGATTGAACTCAAGTCAAAACGTATTTGATTCTCTTTATACCCCGGACTTCCAATGAATCCATCTGGGAAGGATCCATTAAAGGCGCCAGGAGGATAAAGAGTAATATCATTTTCTGGCTCTTGCGTTATGTTGAGGTAACTGACTCTCGCCTCAACGTCTAGCCCGCTCACAACATCCTGCCAACGATAGCTATAGTCTGTGTTGAAACGCTTGGAGCTGTAACGCCCTTCAGGGTCCAAGGCCTGTGCCACGCCTGGACCAGTGCCAATATTGCGACGGTCTTGGATGCCCGCCCTCAGTTGCCAGTTTTCAGCCCCGACATCAAGCCTTGCATCTACCTGATCAACAGAGGTGTTCACTGGACCAGGAGCTAAAGATGCAGACGTTCCGAATGAATCATCGAAACCTGTCTGTGCATCACGATCTATATTTTTTCGCCAACCATCTGTCTCTTGATATTCGAGTATGAAACCGACACCCATGCTACCCAATTGTTCTCCGGCTTCAACCCAGCCTCCGTGAGTATCGAAACTGCCCACTCTTGCACCAACAGTGGTGTGCTGAATGTCCTTCGAAGTCTTGGTGATAATGTTAATTACCCCAGCGTAAGCGTCGGCGCCATATAGTGCAGAGCCAGGCCCGCGAATTACCTCAATGCGATTTATTGCCTTAATTGGCATTCCGCCCCACACCGTAGTCCGATTACCAAACATCATTGTGGTTACTGGAATTCCATTAACGAGCAACAGCGCCTGCGGATTAAAACTCGAGGTCATGCCCCTAAAAATATACTTGGGTGAAAATGTCTGATCAGAGTGATTCACGTGCAAACCAGGAACCGTCTCCAGCACCTGATCCAGATCCGTCGCGCCCATCGCTTGAATGTCTTCAGCACTGATAACGGACGTGATGGCGGCCGCTTTATCCAACGGAGTTTCGGTACCCGAGGCAATGGACACCACTCGAATCTGACCTAACTCCTCCAGTGACGTGTCCCAAAGACTGTCTTCCTGGCCCGCGGCCTTTGCAATACCTGGCGACAATACGCACGCGAGTGCCAGTGTACTCGCGCAGTGTCGAAGAAGAGGGCGGGGCGTATAGCTTGCCAGTTGTGCTTTATTTAGCATCACGGGGCTCAGGGCTCTGACTGTATTGTGCAAACAATGGGTGCAAGTTTTAACCCTAGAGTCTTATCCGGGCCAATCGAAGAAATTAACTGGGCTCGTGTGGGCAGGTCAAACGCCTCTCACAAGAAAAACACATATCGAATAGGAGTTTAGACATATCTGTTCCATAAGCAAGTGAACTTGGGCATGAAGTCTTACTAGGGGGGTTCCCTACATCTTATTCAGTACGGACCACCAAGCCCTGAGCCTCAAGGTGACTACGAAGCACCTCCACACGCGCGCGGTTTGCACCTAGGTCATAAATCCCTAGCAAGGATTGAGATCGAACGTTGATCATTCGCCCGCTGTCATCCACCAGCAACTCGACAACGTCAGGAAAGTGGAAGAGCTTGCTATAGCAGGTCAATTCCAGATACCCAAATCGCTCTTCACTCAACGAAGCTCCAGGTAAAGCGAGGGCCTCCGCTTTAATTCGATCCCACGAAATCTGATCCAAACCCTCTGTAAGCCTGAACGGTTCAACAAAATACAATCCCACTTCGGATTCGCTGGAAACGCAGTTAATCAGTGGCGGACATCCGGAAAGTCGGAATTCTGTGCCGGACACCGGAACATTCGGTGTTGAGACGCATGCGGATAAAAGGCCAAGTAATAAAGCGATGGGCAGGATATTCAAGCGCATGAAGAGTTCCATTTGATTGCATTCGGCCGAACTTTTTGTCCAGTCACCATACCGATGATTCCGCAGGAGGGGAATCGATCCGCGCTAAGTTTGATATCCAGGTCAAAAAACCTGGTTATAGCTGCACGAACGTAATAAATTCCATCCGGACAGGCCCGGGCGTCAAGGTATGGGCAGGCAGTGTGCGGCTGATACTTTTTTCCCTATACTGCAGCCTTTCACCGCAACGGTTAGACCAACACACATGACGAACACCTATACAATCAACAGACCCAGACAGCGGGCCATATTCTGGATCCTTCTGCCAATGCTTGTGCTCTTGGCTTTGTACGTGGCTCCCGCATTTCAAACCACCGAAAATGTCACTGTGTTGCTGGACGATTGCGTGACCGAAAGCTGTGAACTGAGGGGAGACCTCACAGTGGACCTTTTTAGCAGACACTACGTACTCACTCTGGCTGATGGTCGAACGTTGACGTTTGAGCAAGATCGGGTAAGTTTCATGCACTGGCCATCAGCCACTAATCCGGCGAACCAGGACTGAGCTCGCAATCCGTCAATTGATCAGCTGGAGAAGCCTAATCTGGTACATCCATGTCACCTGCTGGTAAAGCGTCCTTCCTGAGTTGGCACGACCTTGTAATTGATGGGTGCCGTCAACGCAATGCGCTCAAACCTGAATGGGCGTAGGCTCAGCGTTTATATTTTGCAGTTCGGAGCTAACCGAATGAATTATAGAGTGTTACGTCAATTTTCCGGGGCCATTGGGTATGGGCGCTGGCTTTTATTCTTTGCCATTGCTGGGGTCTGCCTGGGTTTATCTCCTTTGCTCCTGGCTCATGGAGTGGAAGAGGGGGATGCGACGTTCATAGAGCAGACGAATGGGGCACAGTTGTTGCCCTTCATGTACTTGGGTGCCAAGCACATGGTGACCGGGTATGACCACCTGTTGTTTCTGGCGGGCGTCATTTTCTTTTTATACCGTATGAAAGAGGTGGGTATCTATGTGACTCTGTTTGCCGTCGGGCACAGTGTCACTCTGTTGTACGGCGTGCTAAGCGAAACCAACGTCAATCCATACATAGTCGATGCCATTATCGGGTTTTCAGTGGTTTACAAGGCTCTGGATAACCTTGGCGCATTTCGGCGCTGGTTTGGGTTTCAGCCCAACACCCACGCCGCTGTTCTGATTTTCGGTTTTTTCCACGGTTTTGGCCTGGCGACAAAGCTTCAGGATTTCACGCTGTCTGACAATGGCCTGGTCCCAAACATGATCGCGTTCAATGTAGGGGTAGAAATTGGCCAACTTATGGCTTTGAGCGTCATTTTGATTGCAATGAATTTCTGGCGTAGAACAGACGTCTTTCCACGGCAGGCGCTGGCCGCCAACGTTCTTTTAATGAGCGCCGGTTTTATGCTGATGGGCTATCAGCTGACTGGGCTGTATACCGTTTCCTGAGGATCTGAAGCATGCACAACAATTCAAATATGGATCGGGAAGGCCTTCCTTCCACTAAAAGTTTGCTGCGTGCAACGGCCATTGCGGTGCTTATAGGCCTGCTGGTGCTGATCACAACCATTATGCCTGCGGAATATGGCATTGATCCCACCGGGCTGGGTGAGAAAATGGGACTGACATTGCTCAGCCAGCCAAACTCTGCGGAACCCACTTCACCGGTTACCAGTTCGTCCGCTGGAAATCAGACTGCGCTTTCCACAGGCCCCGTTTGGAAGACATCAAGCAAGCTAAGCTCCGACACCACGACGGTGACGTTGAAACCGAACGAAGGGCTCGAAGTAAAGGCCATAATGAACACCGGTGACCGCATGGTCTTTCAGTGGGATTCTGAGGGTGGCCCAGTGTATTTCGACATGCACGGTGAACGATTTAATGACGGCAACAACTTCACCAGTTATTGGGAGGGACAAAATCAGCCCTCCGGCAGTGGCACCTTTGAAGCACCGTTTGACGGAAGTCATGGCTGGTATTGGCAAAATAACGGTGAGGAGACCGTTACCATCGTCCTTCAAAGCAGCGGTTTTTACGACAGCATTGGCAAGAAGTGATCGGGAGTTTCTCGATTCCTCATTAGATACACGTATTGTATTTAACATAATATACATTATGCGCACTGTAGGGCGGGGAATCTGGTACATTTTGAGCCTGCTGGACGACCACAGAAAGTGCTAAAGAATTGCCACAGAAAGTCCTAAATTTTCACAGGAAGTACTATAGCCATCGTCCACCTGTCTATCTTTATGATTCTACGATGGTTTTATGGATTTATCTTTCACGTCAATTTATGGGTGCGCAAGAGCTTCGATACTGGCTACCTATTTCGCTTCGATGGCATTATCGCTATTCGGATCTGAAAATTTCGTGGGGTGAGTTTTATGAGTACCAAAGCATCGATTACCGCTGGCGAATGACACCATCTCTATTTCCAGGAGTATTTGGATAGCAAACCACAGAACGTTTTCTTTGAGCTGATCCGGCCTCGCGAGCACTCCATTGCGAAAGAAAAGAAACGACGCGGGACGGAGTCATCGATAACTTGGTTGTGGAAATTCCAGCCGAGATTATGGACGACATTGCGAACGCCTGGATAAAGAAGCGAAAACTGCAAGGAGCCCTTGGCGGTCCTGTTGGTAATGAGCTTGGGAGTCCCGACAACCCTTGGTATTGATCTTCCGGTACCGTTTGTTTATAAATCCGTTAAAATAACATTATTACGGATTTTACATTTGACCTCTCCTCGCATCCGAGTGGCTTACCAGGAGCTTACCCGATGAGCAAGACCGGCCAGGCGCGCGTGCTCACGCCCGAGCAGTTCGCCCACCTCTTGGGTGAGATCAAAGAGCAACGTTACCCAGAAAAGAATACGGCGCTGGTTCAGATCAGCTTCAAGCTCGGACTTCGAGTTCAGGAGATCGCGCTACTCCAGATCAAAGACGTCGCCGAGCTTGGCCCTGGGAGTTCGGGTTCTGTTCAGCGCTCCTTCAAACTTAAGGAAATCCTTGCGTTGCCTGCGGCTTACACTAAGGGTGCCGATGCGTTGAAGCGATCCAAATCCACGTATCAGCGGCGTCGGATCAGTTTTAGTGTGCACGATTTCCACCAGCTTGTTCAGCGAATTGAAACCATGGCCAAGGCCGGCGCCGAGATCAAGCCAGAGGATTTTTATCCTGAGGTCAAAAAACATCGTGGTAGATCGCGTGATCTTCCAATGGATGACATCGCGCTGAGAAAAGCTATCGAAAATCACCTTGCGATCCGCTTGGCGGCGCAACCTTCGGTGAAAAAGACCGATCCCCTATTCCTGACTCAAAAAGGAGGCCCCTATTCTCCCAATACTCTCCAGGAACACTTCGCTCTCATGCAGCGGCAATGGGCAGGTATTGAGCGAGCCAGCTCCCACAGTGGTCGGAGGACTTTAATGACGAATATCATTCATGAACAAAAGAAGTCCGTTAAGGTCGCTCAAAAGATTGCTGGCCATGTGTCACCGTCAACAACGCTTATCTACGAAGAACCTCCTGAGGAGTCGTTGAAGGAAGCGTTGCAGGATGTTGGCTACAAATATGTTGGTTAGTCCAGCACCCGAATAACATTTAAAGCGCAGTCGTTATTAGTATCCAAACGCCTCGAATGCCCTTGGTTTGCGTACATGACCGGTTAAAATTTTCAGCTACCTTGCCATGAAACTTGTTGATAGGGCCGGATACAGGTAGCTGCCCTGCCCCCTCGAGATCGACTCATTTGACTACTCCGGCCCATCCAACGTGGATTTCATGGCTAATGGGATACCCCAGTGACTGAAAAGCGAAGTTGGGTTTGGTCGCAAAGCGAACATTCGGTGAAACTAAAACCACGTCTCGTTAACCATTTTGATCACATGGAACGATCTCGCTGGATCTTCAAGCTTCCCCGTTTCATGCAGCCATCAATACACATTTGGCTTAAACGAGGCACCTTCTCGGATTAGTACCATCTGATCACCAAACCCATTGCCGGCAATCGTGATGGCATTTTCGGAAAAATTCCCAAAGCCACGTGCAGACTCAGTTTCTGCACGAAATTCTCCTTGGCTATAACGCCCGCCAACCCACAGTTTGCGCTGCATGGCCGCGTTGGGCACGTGTTCCAGGGGCGTTATAAAGCGATTTTGGTTGAGAAGGACAGCTACCTGTTGGAACTATGCCGCTACATCGTGCTGAATCCTGTTCGCGCCGCGATGGTTCGATTGGCTGTCGAATGGCCCTGGAGCAGTTACCGCGCAACGGCGGGGTATGAAAGGGGTTTAAAGGCACTCGATATCGATTGGATTCTGTCTGCCTTTGGTGAAAAACGAGCCAAGGCCGTGGAGAGCTACGAGACCTTTGTGGCTGACGGCAAGAATCAGCCATCTCCGTGGGAAAAGCTCAAGAACCAAGTCTATCTCGGAAGCGATCAATTCGTTGACCAAATGCAACAGCGAATTGAACGGCCAGAACGTCTCAGTGAAATACCCAGGAGTCAGCGTCGCCCCTTGGCCAAGGCGCTGCAATTTTACAAAGATTCTGCCCCCTCCCGAAACGAGGCCATTCATTTAGCGTATGCGAGTGGCGGGTACGGCTTGAAGGAAATTGGTGATTTCTTTGGGATCCACTATTCCCGAGTGAGTCGGATTTT
>NZ_WUQJ01000033.1 GCF_011074955.1 Marinobacter caseinilyticus
CAAATAATACTTATTATTCTCTCTATTTCGAAGCACTTCAATACGGACAAATCAGAATCGATCAACAAATGCGTTTCTGACGAAATATTATTGACGCTCAAAAATCCTGCCAACGATTTTTCCAGTTTGCCGCATGAGTTTCTTAATCTTTTAATATTGCACAAGGAACTTGGAAAAAGTTACAAATTCTCTACCGACGTCCTCAACTCTTTTATAGACCAAAGGTTCGTATCAGAAGACTTAATAGAATTAGATTACTTTTCAACTATGTCTATGCTTTATTATACTGAAAATGACGTGAAATATTTGGAATTTAAAAAGAAAATAGAGTTAGGTCTTGTATCTAGGTTTAAAGTTCAAGAAAAACCACTTAAACATTCAGAACTTTTTTTAATGTTTGTCGACTCGATTTCGTGCCCCTATGTCTCGAACATCACAAAATCTTCTCTAATGGAAGAGATGAAAAAGAAACATATGGGCAAGAACATTACAAAAGAAAATAAACCTAAAATAGCAAAAATTCTGAAAGAAAAACTCCAAAATGATTCCTGGTTTTTTAGCTGGGACAATCAAAAATCAATTTATTATCATTTAGCCAAGAAAGAACTTAAGGCTCCTTCCTTGAATCTCAGCTACTAGGGCAGTAGGATAAGTTTGCACGCAAGCGTCGGTCGCTCAGACGGCTAGCACGTCTGACGCGACTGAAACACTGGCTTTAACCGGCACAGATCTCCGTAAGCAAAAAATGGCTTTATGCTGCAGTAATTTTCGAATAAAGCCATGGGCGAACCGGATACACACGAAGCTTCGCTGCCCTTACCCATGGGGCCCGATTGACCAAAGTGACATCGCGCGTTTTCGCTGTGGCACCAGGGAGGTCGGGCCTCGGCGGGTATTGTAAGCCCTTCCTTTTACAGTTCATCTAGTTTCCATAATATTCACCTCACCCTTATGAGCCCCTAAGTAGTTCATGATGGCTCCTCAAAAAATTTAAGAACGCCCTGTTCACGATTTACCACTACTCCACACCTTCCAAAAAGAACGGCAAAGTGTCTACATAGTGTCTACATTATGGATTTCTGACTAGGACTGAAATCAGGCGAGGAATATAACCGATTGATTTTAATGGTGCCCGGAGCCGGACTTGAACCGGCACAGCCTAACGGCCGAGGGATTTTAAGTCCCTTGTGTCTACCAATTTCACCATCCGGGCAGGAGGATCACTTTGAAGAGGGTCAGGATTGTATAAGGCCATGCCTTTAAACGCAATTCCCGATGCGCCCTCGCCTGCGTTTC
This sequence comes from Marinobacter caseinilyticus, assembly GCF_011074955.1. Lineage (GTDB taxonomy): Bacteria > Pseudomonadota > Gammaproteobacteria > Pseudomonadales > Oleiphilaceae > Marinobacter > Marinobacter caseinilyticus. Next base: position 1,297 of record NZ_WUQJ01000033.1, read on the forward strand.
TTCACGGGGCCGGTTTTACGGCCACGCCGTGGTAGATGTAGCCCGCCACTTTCGGGGTTTTGGGTACGTACAGGTTGTTGAGCTCTTTGAGCTCGAACCCGGCCTCTAGCAGGTACTCGGCGATGGGTCGGTTGAGATGGCAGCCGCCGGCGATTTTCTTCCAGGTCGGGGTGATGCGGTTTTGCCACTTTTCGATGTCGGTGTCCGGTGAGCGGCCGTGCTCGCAGAACAACAGCTGCCCATCGGGGCGTAGCACGCGCATCATCTGGCCCAACGCTTTGTGCCAGTCAGGAATGGTGCACAGGGTGAAGGTCAGCAGGATGGTGTCCACGGAGGCATCGGCCAGGGGGATTTCCTCCCCGGGCAGATCCACCCACTCCACTTTGACCGGGGATTTCGCCAGATTGGTCCGGGCTTTCCGACGCATGCCTTCAGACGGTTCCAGGCCGTACACCAGGCTAACGTTGTTGGGGTCATAAAACGCCAGGTTCACACCGGAGCCCATGCCCACCTCAAGCACTATGCCCGTGGCACGGGGCACCACCTGGCTGCGCAGCTTCATGACCTGGCCGACGGAACACACTTTATCAATCAGGTGGGGCAGAATTCGGTCGTCGTAAAAGCCCATAAGGTTACCTATAATCCGGATGTAGAGATTCAACTAAACGATTGAATGTAAGTTACTAACACATAAGCAATATCCAACTCTTGATCTGCATCATTGCAGATTAGCGACCGGTCATAACAAACTGCAAAAAGCGATAGGGGCAGTGCCGCACAGGCACACACACTGTTGTTTGTTTACCAAGGACCCTCTGGATTACGTCTAGTGGCGATTCTGGCTCTGCCTGAAGGCCGCAATCAAGGCGAGGCTTCACAAGAAAGCAGGTTGGCCTTTCAAGAAGCCCCAACGCCAGTAGAACCGTCAATAGACGTAATCGGGGGCTCCCTACCCGGATACCGGAGGCCAAAGTGGATCTTGATCCCCTCATATTATCGCGCATTCAATTTGCTTTTGTTGTGTCTTTCCACGCCATCTTTCCGGTTTTCACCATCGGGCTGGCGTCCTTTATTGCCTTCCTGGAAGCCGTGTCGTTCAAAACCGGTAACCCGGTGTGGCTGCGCCTGTCCGGATTCTGGACCCGGGTGTTCGCGGTGGTGTTTGGTATGGGGGTGGTGTCGGGCATTGTGATGTCGTTTCAGTTCGGTACCAACTGGAGCAATTTTGCCCGTGCCTCCGCCAACTTCCTCGGCCCCATGCTGAGCTATGAGGTGATTACCGCGTTTTTCCTGGAAGCAGCCTTTCTCGGGGTGCTGCTGTTTGGTCGCGACAAAGTACCCAAAGGCGTGCACTTGCTGGCTGCGGTGATGGTCGCCACCGGCACCTTTATCTCGTCCTTCTGGATCCTCGCGGCCAACAGCTGGCTGCATACCCCGGCGGGGGTGGAGCTGCGTGAAGGCATTTTCCACGTGGTGTCGTGGAGTGATGCCATCTTCAACCCGTCGTTCCCTTACCGATTTGCCCACATGGGGCTGGCGTCGTTTTTGACCGGGGCCTTTGTGGTGTCCGGCGTCAGTGCCTGGTATCTGCTGCGGGGCCGCGAGGTGGAGGCCAACAAAAAAGCGCTGTCGCTGTGCCTGTGGCTGATCCTGATTCTTGCGCCCACCCAAGCGGTGTTGGGTGATTTTCATGGCCTGAATACCCTTGAGCACCAACCGGTGAAGGTGGCGGCCATGGAGGGCAACTGGGAGACCGGCACCAATGTGCCTTTGCTGCTGTTCGCCCTCCCTGACAACGCCGCCGAAACCAACCACTATGAAGTTCCGATACCCAGCCTGGCCAGCCTGATCCTGACCCACGACTGGAACGGTGAGGTCCCGGGTCTGGATCTGGTGCCCCGGGATGAGCGGCCGCCGGTTGTGATTGTGTTCTGGGCGTTCCGGGCCATGGTGGGGCTGGGTCTGTTGATGATTGCGGTCGCCTTGACCGGTTTGGTGCTGCGGGTGAAAGGCCGGTTCTGGCGTACGCCCTGGTTTTTGCAGAGCCTCAGGGTAATGAGCTTTACTCCGTTTGTGGCGGTGTTGGCGGGTTGGATCGTGACCGAAACCGGCCGCGCGCCCTGGCTGGTGTACGGCATGATGACCCAGGCCCAGGGTCTGACCCCGTCCCTGACGGGCGGCATGGCGCTATTTACCCTGATTGGGTACATCGTGGTGTACGCACTGGTGTTCACGGCGGGCCTGTATTACCTGTTGCGGGTGCTGTACGTGGGGCTGGAGGACGAGCAGGACGACCATGAGGCCGACCGGCCGATGCGGCCTCTGTCCGCCGCCCACGTACCGTTTGAATATTCGGAATCCAACCGCGAGGCCGATGCCTTGTCGGGTCCCGCCAATCAAGGAGGCCACTGACATGCAGCCATTCGATCTGGTGTTGATTTGGGCGTTCATCATTGGCTTCGGCATCATCATGTACGTGCTGATGGACGGCTTTGACCTGGGCCTGGGCATTCTGTTTCCGTTCGCCCCGGACGATCAGGCCCGGGACGTGATGATGAACTCCGTGGCCCCGGTCTGGGACGGTAATGAAACCTGGCTGGTGCTAGGCGGCGCCGGGCTGTTGGCGGCGTTTCCTTTGGTGTACACGATTGTGTTGCCGGCGCTGTACATTGGTGTGTTCCTGATGCTTGCGGGGCTGATATTTCGCGGCGTGGCCTTTGAGTTCCGGTTTAAGGCCAACACCTCCCGCTACCTGTGGGACTGGGCGTTTGCCGGTGGCTCAACGGTCGCGGCGTTCGCGCAGGGCGTTGTGGTCGGTGCTTACATTCAGGGGTTCGAGACGGCGAACGGCGTTTATGTGGGAGGCGCGCTGGATTGGCTGACGCCGTTCACGGTGTTGACAGGCTTTGGCTTGATGGCCGGCTACGCTCTGCTGGGCGCGACCTGGTTGATCCTGAAATCGGAAGGCTACATTCAGGCGTGGGCCTACCGCATCACCCTGCCCCTGCTGTTCACTGTGTTGGCGGTGTTCGGTGCCGTGAGTGTTTGGACGCCGTTCATTGATGAGATGGTGCGGGACCGATGGTTCTCCTCCCTGGGTGTGATCTGGATTTTGCCGCTGCTGGGCCTGGGCTGCGCGTTTCAAATCTTCCGCTCGGTGCGTCACCGATTTGAGGGCATGCCCTTCGTCGCCACCATGGGCCTGTTCATCTTCACCTACCTGGGCCTGCTGGTCAGCCGCTGGCCGTACGTGGTGCCGCCGGATTACACCCTGTGGGATGCCGCCTCGGCGTACGACTCGCAACTGTTCCTGCTGCTGGGCCTGCTGTTCGTGATCCCCATTGTGCTGATCTACACCGCCTGGACCTACTGGGTGTTTCGCGGCAAGGTGCGCGCCGGCGAAGGTTACCACTGAGTGGCCGGCGCAACCGACGACGCTGCAAACGAAGTTCCGAAAGGCGACGCCAGGCGATGGCTTAATGCCCTGCACGCGCGGCACCGCGGGCCGGTCAACCGGGCGGTGGCGGCGGGCATTTTCGCGGGCTTGTTTTCCATTGCCCAGATGGGGCTGCTGGCGTGGGTTATTTACGCCGCCATCGTCGCAAAAGCGCCTGCCTCCGCCCTGCTCCCTTGGTTTGGCGGCTTGCTGGTGGCCTTGCTGGGGCGGGCGGTCGCCCAGGGTTTGCAGACCCATTACGCCGCCTTGAGCAGCTACCGTATCCGGGCGGAGGTGCGTGACCGGCTGATGCACGGATGGGCGGCCCTGGGGCCGGTCCGGTTGCAGGAGACTTCCGCGGCGACCCTGGCTCGGGAGTGGCTGGAGCACGTGGACGCCCTGCACGGCTATGTTGCCCGCTTCCTGCCGCAGATGATCCTGTGCATCGTGGTTCCGTTGCTGGTTCTGACCGTGGTGGCCTGGCAGGACTGGCTGGCCGCGCTGTTCCTGTTGCTGTCCGCTCCCATTATTCCGTTGTTTATGGCCCTGATCGGCATGGGGGCGGAAAAACTGAACCGCGATCAGTTGGAGATGGTGGGCCGTCTGTCGGGGCAGTTTCTGGACCGTGTGCGTGGGTTAACCACCCTGCAGCTGTTCGGTCAGGCCGACGCCGCCGTCGAAACCATTGAGCGAAGCTCGCACCAGTACCGTGAACTCACCATGAAGACGCTCAAGGTGGCCTTTTTGTCGTCGGCGGTGCTGGAGTTTTTTGCCTCGGTGGCCATCGCTGTGGTGGCCATGTACGTGGGTTTCGGCCTGCTGGGGTACATCGCCTTCGGGCCCGCCCCTGAGTTAACGCTGTTTTCGGGCTTGTTCATATTGCTGCTGGCGCCGGAGTTTTTTCAGCCCTTGCGGCAGCTGTCCCAGCATTACCATGACCGGGCCGCGGCTTTGGCGGCGGCCAGCAGACTGTTGCAGCGGTTGCACACCGCGCCGGTGATGCCCACTGGCCCGGCCCCCGACGCTTTGCAGGCCGCAAACCCGGCACCCGAAGGCAGTCTTCGCCTGTCGGCCGTCGATGTGGTGTTTCCCGATGGCCGCCAGGGCCTGCAACGGATTGACCTGGACATCGACAAAGGTCAGTCGGTCGCGTTAACCGGCGCTTCCGGGGGTGGCAAATCCACGCTGTTGCACCTGCTCGCCGGTTTCATCCCACCCACGCATGGCAAAGTCACGGTTTTCGGAGAGACGCCGGGCAGCCGGCCATTCGGATGGCTGGGCCAAACCGCGTTCATGGTTGAAGGGTCCTGGGCCGACAATCTCCGCCTGGCTGTGCCCGCCGCCAACGATGGCGACATCGAAACCGCGCTGCGCCGGGTCGGCCTGGGCCCGGTGTTGGATGCCCGCCCCGCCGGCATTCACAGCCGGGTAACCGAAGAGGGCAGTGGTTTGTCCGGCGGCCAGGCCCGGCGTCTGAGTTTGGCACGGGTTTTCCTGATGGACACGGATTTGGTTCTGTTGGACGAGCCCACGGCGGGCCTGGACCGGGCCACCGAACTGGTGCTCATCAACGCACTGAAGGACTTGCACCACCAGGGTAAGACGCTGGTGTTTGCGACTCATCACGACACCTTGCTGGGTCTGGCTGATCGTGTGCTGGTGGTCGCTGACGGACAGGTGACCGATGCGTGACCTGATCCCCTGGCTGCAGTTGATCGGGCGTCGCCGTAAACGCCTCGTCATCGGCGCGTTGTTGATGTTCCTCACGCTCTTCGCGGGCCTGGGCTTGCTGGCATTGTCGGGTTGGTTTATTGCCGCCACCGGGATTGCCGGGCTGTTGCTGACGGCCGGGAAGTCGATCCTGCTGGAGGTGTATGTGCCCGGTAGTGGTATTCGGGCGTTTGCCCTCACCCGAACCGTCAGCCGCTACCTTGAGCGGGTGTACAACCACGATACCGTGCTGCGGTTACTGGCGGATATTCGGGTGCGGTATTACCGGGGTCTAAGCCAGGTGCCGGTGTTTGAACGCAGCCGCCAGCGTGGTGCGGACTGGCTGGCCAGAATGACCAGCGATGTCGATGCCATGGACACCCTCTTCCTGCGCCTTGTGGCACCCACCGGTCTGGCCATTTCAATGACCCTGCTGGTCGCCCTGGTGGCCGCCTGGCTGTTCTCGGGTTGGGTGGCCCTGACAACCCTGCTACTGCTCGGCACTGCCCTCCTGATGGCCACGGTTGGATTGTACTGGCGCACCCGCCGGCGGTCGTTTGACCAGCAGGCCACCCTGGAAACCCTGCGGGGGTCGGTGATTGAACACCTTGAAGGTTACGCAGAACTCACCGCCGCCGGTGCACGGGTGGCTCATCAGGCTCAGTTGCAGGCGGATATGTCGGTGCGGTCGCAGCACCAGATCACCCTTGACCAGCGCAGCGGCTGGCACAGCGCGGTCAGTACCCTGCTGGTGAACGGAGCGGCAGTGGCTGCGCTGTGGCTCGGGTTGAAGTTGTATCAGGACGCTACGGTGTCCGGACCGGTGCTGGTGTTGCTACCGCTCGCGCTGCTGGGTATGACCGAGGTGTTCAACACACTGCCGGACGCCTTCTCTCGCTTGGGTGGCACCGTGTCCGCCGCCCAGCGGCTTAACCGCGATCGTCCCCGTCAGCCCCGCCGATCCGGTCAATCCCAATCCGCGCCGGCGAGGCCTGCCGGCCCGCGTCCACCGGCACCGGTGTTTGAGCCGCATTTGGTTGGGGTGGAGTGGGAACGCGTCTCGATCGGCTACCCGGGCTTGCCTGCGATCGTGGAAAACTTTACCTACACGCTGGCCCCGGGGCGGCGGGTCGCGATTGTGGGGCCCTCAGGCTGCGGTAAGTCCACCCTGGCGGATATGGCTGCCGGATTGGTGCGGCCCTTGGTGGGTGAATGCTGGCTGGCCGTGGGCGAGCAAGTTCTGGGCGAATATTCGGCCTGGCGCCGGCAGGTGACGTACCTGACCCAGACCACCCAGCTGTTCGACGACACGCTAGAGGCCAACCTGAGACTGGGCAATCCGAATGCGACCGATGGCGAACTTTGGCATGTACTGGAGGTGGTGTGTCTGGCCGATCTGGTCACCCAGTTGCCCCAGGGATTGGGCACCTGGGTCGGCGCCTATGGCCGCCAGTTGTCGGGTGGTGAGGCCCGGCGGGTGGCCCTGGCGCGGGCGTTGTTGAGGGACACCGGAATCATTATTCTGGACGAGCCATTCACCGGTCTGGACGACCCAACCCGGCAAACGATCCGTGACCGGCTGACACCGCTGTTGGCGGGCAAAACCCTGATTGGCCTTGCCCACGCCACGGACGCCTTGCCCGAGGTTGATGACGTGATCAACCTCGGCTGATCACGCCAATCATTTCAGCGTAATATGGCAGGCCATGGCCGCCCTAGCGTTGTTCCAGCAGCTCAAATGTCAGGCCGGCGTGATCCCGCAGCCGGCTGACCAGATGGTCGCCAAAGAGGGACGACGGCGTCCAGAACCCACCGCCCCTTTCCGTTTTGCTGACATCAAACGCCAGACACGCAGCTGCCTGACCCAGCATTTTGCCGGTCGAGCCATAGCCCGGGTCCTGATCACCGGTGACTTTGGTGCGGATCGTTTTGCCATCGGCGGTCCTGCCAATGAACCGCAAGTCGTAAAAACCCTTCTTTTGGGCTTCATCGCTGGGGCCTTCACCGGGCTTGGGCACCACAAAACGCTCAAGCACGTAGCGGGTCGGCTTAAGTGCAGAGGCAACCAGGAAGCCACCGAGGCCCACCGTGATGGTATAGGCTGCCAGGCGGCCCTTGATGCCCTTGCCAGTCATCATGGCCTCGTCGTAGGTAAACTCTTTGCCGTAGGCGGCGCCCATCAGTGCGTTGGAGCGATGCACGATACGGGTGTTAATGCCAGCCATTACAAACGGCGCCAGCCAGGCGTCAAAATCGCGGTCGTATTCCGCTGATTTGACGTTCGGCTGGCGTTTTGCAGAGCGGTGCTCCGGCGGGCAGATCGAGAACGGGTTGGCCAGTTCTTTGCGCAACGCCGGATTGGAGCCCGCTTCCTTTGCAACGTTCATAAGGCTGGCAACGGTACCACCGGAAAACTCCCCTTTCAGGGCGCGTACCCGCATCTTGACTTCGGTGCAAGGCGCACCAAGGGTTTCGCGGGCCTGTTGTTGCAGGAAATACACCCCCATATCGGATGGGATGGAATCAAAGCCACAACAGTGCACGATTCTGGCACCGGACTTTTTGGCCTGCTCTTCGTAGGTCTGGATCATTTTGCGAATCCACTGAACCTCACCGGTCAGATCGCAATAGTCCGTGCCCAGCTCGACACACGCCTTGATCAGTGGCTCGCCGTAGAGCGCATAAGGCCCAACGGTGGAGACGACAACCCGGGTCTGGCCACACATCTTACGGAGCGACGGCTCGTCATCGGCGTTGGCGGTCAGAATCGGCAGGTCTGTGGCGCCGAGATCGGTTTTAAGGTTGACCAGCTTGGCTTCCGACCGGCCGCCAATGGCCCACTTCACGTCGCCACCGGAGCCAAAGGTTTCCATCAGGTATCGGCTCAATATCTGGCCTACGAAGCTGGTAGCGCCAAATACGACTATGTCGAACTGTTGTTCACTCATCCGTCTTCCTTATCGATTATGTGTTTTTCTTGATGTGGTGCGAGACTTACATCTCGTTGATGCCGGGTTTACGCGCACCCATGATGGCCAGGAAAATCGCCACGCCAAGGCCCCAGAAACCGTTCAGGATCAGACCGCCAACCCACATTTGCGGGGACACCTCAATGTCTTTCATGGGAAAAACCACCAGCATGGCTACCGTGGTGGGGCCAATCGCGCCAAGCAGGATCATCAGCGACCAATAGCCCGCCGCCGCCATGCGGCCAAGGATGGCCCACAGCACCATGCCCCAGAGGCCACCAAAAAACGCCAGCGAAATCACCGCAGGAACACCAAAGGGAGGCACCGGCGACAGGTTAAACGGCGCTGACGGCACCACGCCGGCGTAGAAAAACAACGCAAACAATCCCTGGTGGAATACAAGAGTGGCCAGAAATCCGCTGACAAATGCTTTGAACCATATCATGATCTGAATCCTGTCTTTATTGGATAGAATGGGATTGTGTGCCGAAGTGCCAGTATGCCGCAAATACCTGTATCACGGTTTAAACGATCTCTTTTGGGTACAACTCAGGCAGTTCGGCCAATCGTTTGGCGCCGCCGGTGCTTCACACTGGCGGGAATTTATAAACACCGTTCATTACTATGTTGGGAGACGCCCGTTTTGGAGTATTTTTTTACGGTCATGTTTGTGCTGTTATCGATCATCACTGCCTTCTTGTTCTGGCAATTACGCGCTCAGCGTCATGCGTTGTCTGACGCGGTGGAAAGACTCCACACACTTGATCCGTCGAGTGCCAAAGCCCGGGAGCCGGAAATTGTGCTTACGCTGAAAGTGATCGATCCGATTGCCCTGGCCAAGCGAGAATCCCGCTCTGCCCGAATACTAGCAGATCGACTACCGGTCATGACTCGAAAAATGGTGTACCAGCAAGTGATGGCCGAGCTCTCGGTCGAGCTCGACGAACGCGGAATCGATGTTGAGATGAACATTGAATACCGATAGGTGGCAATGATGGCGGATATTGCCAGTGTGCTGTTGATGGTGCTGAGTGTGGCACTGCTGGTGGTGTCGATGCGACTCCATCATGCCAATACGGTTGGGCTGCGCCATTTTGTCGGTTCGCTGACGGCGGCGTTAGGCATTGTTCAGAGGCGGCGTCTTGAGCGCCTGGAGCAGAAAAACCGTAACCGGCTACTGGAAGACTCCGTGGACAGCGGCACCAGCGCAGTGGAGCTGGTTCACCGGGCCATCACTTCGACCACCTTCAGTGTCATTGACCGGTTTTCAACCAGTGAGAGATTCAAAGCCAGCGCACAGAAGGCGCGGCGGACACACGACGATACCAGCCGGACATTCTATCGCTCAATCAAGACCACCAATAAAACGTTGCACGCCCTGGCCAATGTGCTGAGGAACAACCAATCCCAGAAACGCGACAGCCAGTCCGGTCAATCCAACAACCGGAACAAACCGGATGCCTGAGCCGTCAGGCCGCCAGGCGCATCCCGTCACATCACTGCGAATCACCCCAGTATGCCTTCTGCCGTATCGGTGGCACCGACCGACTTCGTCAACCTAGTCGTTTGACAGCGTCACCACTCTCAAGCGCAACGCGTTCACAATGACGCTGACCGATGACAACGACATCGCTGCCGCCGCAATAATCGGTGACAGCAACAGCCCGGCAATTGGATACAGTACACCGGCGGCAATGGGCACGCCGGCCGAGTTGTAAACGAAGGCAAAAAACAGGTTCTGCCGAATGTTGCGCATGGTGGCCAGCGACAACCGCCGAGCCTCGACAATGCCCATCAGATCACCGCGTAAAAGCGTAATGCCCGCGCTTTCGATCGCCACATCGGTCCCGGTCCCCATGGCGACGCCAACGTCGGCCGTTGCCAGTGCCGGGGCGTCGTTCACACCGTCCCCCGCCATGGCAACAATGCGGCCTTCATCCTTTAGCCGCTGGACGATCTTGCCCTTGTCTTCCGGCAGGACTTCCGCTTCCACTTCATCAATGTGGAGTTTGCGGGCAACCGCCTCGGCGGAGGTCCGGTTGTCGCCGGTCAGCATCACCACCCGGATGCCGTCCTTTTGCAAAGCGGTGATGGCCGCTTCAGTGGTCTCCTTGATGGGGTCCGCAATCGCCAGCAAACCACAGACGCTGCCATCCACGGCGGCAAAGATTACCGTCGCCCCGTCCCGTCGCAGCTGGTCCGCCTCCTCCTCAAAGGTGGCGGTGTCGACGCTTTCGGACTCCATCAGCAATCGATTGCCCAGCAGCACCCTGTGTCCGTCAATGGTGCCGGTCACGCCTTTACCGTTCGGGGAGTGGAAATCCTCAGCGTCTGGCAGGGACACGTCCATGGTGTTGGCTTTCTCGAGAATGGCATGCGCCAGCGGATGCTCACTGCCCTTTTCGAGACCTCCGGCGTACCGCATCAGGTCGTCCTCGCTGACCCCCTTTGCCGTAACCAACGTCGTCACCTGGGGCTTGCCTTCCGTCAGCGTGCCGGTTTTATCGACCACCACGGTGTCCACTTTCTCCATCCGCTCCAACGCTTCCGCATCCCTGATCAAGACACCACTCTGGGCGCCGCGCCCAACACCGACCATGATCGACATCGGGGTCGCCAAACCCAGCGCGCAAGGACAGGCAATAATCAGCACGCTCACTGCGGCGATCAGGCCGAACGCCATTGGCGGCGTCGGCCCGATTACTGACCAGATCACAAACGCAATGACCGCGATAAGAATCACCGCTGGTACGAAGTAGCTGGCCACTTTGTCGGCCAGCCCCTGGATGGGCGCGCGGCTGCGTTGAGCACTTGCGACCATCTGCACAATCTGCGCGAGCATGGTGTCACGCCCGACTTTGTCGGCGCGCATGATAAAGCTGCCCTGCTGGTTGATGCTGCCGCCAATGACCTGATCGCCGGCCTTCTTACTGACCGCCAAAGGCTCACCGGTGACCATGGATTCGTCCACGTTGGAACTGCCTTCGAGCACTTCACCATCCAATGGCACCTTGTCGCCCGGACGAACCCGCAACCGGTCACCCACGTTTACCTGATCGAGCGCCACATCGGACTCGCCTCCGCCTGCGTCCAGTTTTCTGGCCGTCGCAGGGGCAAGGTCCAGCAATGCTTTGATGGCGCCCGAGGTTTTCTCGCGGGCACGGAGTTCCAGCACCTGCCCCAACAACACCAGCACCACGATAACGGCGGCCGCCTCGAAGTACACGGCAACGGAGCCATCGTGCTGCCGGAACGCATCAGGAAACACCTCAGGCGCAAGCGTTGCCACAAGGCTGTACACCAGTGCGACCCCGGTGCCAATGGCAATCAGCGTGAACATATTCAGGTTTCGGGTGAGGACCGACTTCCAGCCTCGCACAAAGAATGGCCAGCCGCACCAAAGCACAACGGGTGTGGCCAGGAACAGCTGAATCCAGTTCGACACCTGCGGTGATACGATCCGCTCCAGGCCAATAAGGTGACCGCCCATTTCCAACACCAGCACCGGCAAAACGAGTGCCAGGCCGATCCAGAACCGGCGGGTCATATCGATCAGCTCTTCAGAGGGGCCCTCCTCCAAGCTTACCTGCTCAGGTTCAAGCGCCATGCCGCAGATCGGGCAACTACCGGGGCCCTGCTGGCGAATCTCCGGGTGCATCGGACAGGTGTATACAGTGCCGGGCGCGGCTGGCTCTGGCTGCAGATCCGCTTCGCTCAGGTACTTTTCGGGATGTTCATCAAACTTCGACTGGCATCGGGAAGAACAGAAATACCAGGTCTTGCCTGCATGCTGGCGGCGATACTCAGTGCCATGGGGGTCCACCGACATCCCGCACACGGGGTCTGTTACGGCGTGCTCCCCGTGAGCTTCATGTCCCTGTTCATGTTCGTGGTGCTCATGTTGATGTGTCTGTTGATGCTCACCCATTCCGTGCTCCCGTTTTATCAGCAGGCCAATCGGCAAAAGCGAGAAAATACAATAGCGCCAGATTTGCCACCGGAACCAGAATCAGAAGTCCCATCCAGCCCGGGTACCCGATGCGCCGGCAAATTCGCCACACCGGTGTGACGACCACGATGGCAATCAACAGCCACCAAAGCCAGTGCCCGGCCCACATTGCGTTCCCAAATATGTTGCCTTCCATCATGGCATTCCCCTCCCTTTTACCTCGTAAACATTAATGATGATGCGCGCGGGCCTCATCCTTGCCGGTGGCGTGGTTTTTTGTCGAAGACTTCAGGAATAACAGCTCGCCGGCGGCAATCACACTCATGGCGACGACGGCCACACCAATCACGAAGGGATCCGAATTCAGCTTGACCCAGACAAAGCCTCCTAACGCCATCACATTCATCACAATCGCCATGAAAGGGATCCACATCGACGCCTTCACGTCCCGGCACAGATAGCGCAACACTCCCCAATGAATGGCACTATCCATAATCAGGTAAAAAACAATCCCAAGCGCCGCTATTCGTGAAAGGTCAAAAAATGCAGTGAGTATCAAACCCAACACCACAGCGTAGACAAGCGTGTGTTTCTGGATGCTTCCGGGCATACCGAAATGACTGTGGGGCACCAGCTTCATTTCGGTCAACATGGCCAGCATGCGAGACACCGCAAAAATGCTGGCCAGGAGGCCACCCGCTGTCGCCATCATCGCGATGGCTACGGTGAACCATACGCCGTACTCACCCAGAATCGGGCGGGCGGCCGCCGCCAGGGAGTAGTCTCTGGTTTCAATAATTTCGGAGAGCGACAGATTGCTTGCGACAGCGAAACCCACCAGGGTGTAAATCACTACACAGACGGCAATTGAGATTACGATGGCCCGGCCAACGTTGCGATGGGGGTCTTTTACCTCCGAGCCACTGTTGGTGATCGTGGTAAATCCTTTAAACGCCAATACGCCCAGCGCCGTTGCGCCAAGGAAATTGGCTACGTTACCGGTTTCTCCAGTGCTGCCAACATCAACGGCAAGACGGTCGGCCAACCCCACGCCTACTAGCCCGATAATCAGTATGCCCCCGATTTTCAACACGCCAATAATCGACGCCACGCCCTGAATCATCCGGTTACCCAACAGATTGATCAGAAACGCCACCAGTATGAGAGACACCCCGAGAGCAGGCACCATACGTCCACTCTCATCACCACCAAACAGCTGCATGGTGTAGGACCCGAACGTGCGAGCCAGGAAGCTCTGGGCGATGACCATCGAGAAATACATCAGCAAGGCATTAAACGCTGTCGGTAACCGGTCGCCGTAGGCCTTGTGCAGGTACATTCCAATGCCGCCGGCTGATGGATAGGCATTGGATATCTTGATGTAGGAATACGCACTGAAGGACACCATGACGGCCGCAGCCAGGAAGGCGAGCGGGAATAATGCTCCCGTTATCTCGGCCATCTGCCCGGTGAGCGCGAAGATGCCGGCGCCCATCATGACTCCGGTCCCCAACATGACGGTTCCCGGTAGGGTCAGGCTACCTTCTTGATAATGAGTGGTTCTGTCCGGCTCCATGCCCATTCAACATCCTGTTATTTTTTCACGGGTGGAATTCTAGAACAGCAGAAAGGCTCAAGGTTGGCGTTCGCTCGAACGTTATCATCAGTAAAACGGTACCAGGCGATTTTTCGACGCTGCCACCATCCACCCGTCACGTGGCCACCCCTTGCCCTGATAAGGTCCATCAGTCGGTCGGTGGAAAAATGGCTGCCATCAATGCTAACGAGTAGCCGGTGCCCCGGCTTCCTTTCAGCATGATCAACGCAGGAATGATGGTTCAGTTGCTGAACAACGTCCTCCCATTGACTCTCGGTCAGGCCCTCGACCGTCAGACGGCGGCGCAGCAGAAACTGCTTTTGATTGGTTGCTTTGCGGGCTTTTGTCATAGCGGGTCCCTCTCTGCTATAAGCACTGCCTCTATCACAACATCACACACTGAATGGCTGCTGAAAAACCTGACCGATTGGGCTCGCGCCAGACACGCTCCCATGGCTCAACATATCTCATGGCTAACGGAGCCCGGGACTAGTGCTTGAGTTGTAATGTCCGGGCCCATTCCGGCGCTTAAAACGACAGCCGGGCGCCAATCACAGCAAACCAATCCTCGGTGCTGCCACCCTCTGCGCGGGCAAAATCCGCCGAGTCTCCATACTTGCGTTCATGAACAACGCCGATGTAGGGAGAGAAGGACCGGTCAATTACATCATAGCTCAACCGCAGTCCGGTTTCCGTGGATACCAGCCCTTTGCCGACCCCAATTTCCCGATCCTCACTGAAAGCCACCGTGGCATCGAGGGCGGCTGCAAGAATCCAGTGGTTCGTCAGCAGCAGCTCGTATTCGGCGTCCAGCTCGGTCGAGGTCTCACCGTCCTTGCTGACAAACAGATTGGCATCGACTTCAAACCACTGCGGGGCAAGCCCCGTGATCCCGAGTACGGCGTAGGTGCGGTCTGGGCCTTTCGGGGTGTCAAACCGGACCCCGGCCTTGGCATCAAAGAAGTCAGAAATGGGTATTTGCCCAACCACCTGATTTTCGAGCTTTTCATACGCCTTTTCTTCAATGGAATACTCGCCCTTGGTCAGCCAGCGAACTTTCAGGGCGTCGGTCCCGTAGAAGAAATCTCCGTTCCACGCAGCCAGCTCTTCATCATCATCGCTGTAGCGGTACTCAAACTCCTCGAATTGAGCGCCCCAGACCTTGAGCGGCTGTTTGCGCGCGGTGGTGTCCTGAATTCGCTCCTGGGCGAAACCGAGGACTGGCATAGCCGCCAGCCCCGCCATCATGGGCACCAGCCAAGACGTCCAACGACTCATGCATCACCCCCGACGCCGGTCGTTTGGGCGCTGACGGCGGCCTTGGTGGACTCAGGGCCACCCTCTACAATGACTTTGCGAAACATGCCCGCCGCGGCGTGGTAAGACAGATGGCAATGGAAGGCCCACTGCCCCGGTTCGTCCACCTCAGTCTCCATGAAAACCGTGGTGCCGGGCTGAACGCTGATGGTGTGCTTCACGGGATTCCACTGGCCCGCGCCAACATCGAGCATGGACCACATGCCGTGCAGGTGCATGGGGTGCGTCATCATTGTCTCGTTCACGAACTTGAAGCGAACCCGCTCACCGTATTGAAGGCGAATAGGGTCAGCGTCTTCGTATTTGACGCCGTTGATGCTCCAGGTATAGCGCTCCATGTTGCCGGTCAGTCGCAACTCGATATCCCGGGTGGGCTCACGATCCTCATAGAGCGGCGATTGCGCTTTCAGATCGGCGTAAGACAGGAACTTGCCGCCATTGGCCGCGGTTGGAACCAACCCGCTTCCAGGTGCGTAGAAGGGATCGCTGGCGCCACCGGCCGCCATATTGGAGTGATCCATGCCCTCCATGTTCGAGTGATCCATACCTTTCATGGCGGAATGATCCATGCCCGCCATCTGTGAGTGGTCCATGCCTTCCATGTTCGAGTGGTCCATATCTTCCATGTTCGAGTGGTCCATATCTTTCATGGCAGAATGATCCATACCTGCCATCTGTGAGTGGTCCATGCCTTCCATACTGCCATGGTCCATGCCATGCATACCGCCCATATCCGCCATGGTCAAACGCGCAGATTCGCGGAGTTCAGGCACCGAGCCTTCCATGCCTTCTTCCGGTGCCAACGTCGCTCTCGCATACCCGGAGCGTCCCATGGACTCGGCAAAAATCGTGTAGGCCTTATCGTCTCTGGGTCGCACAATCACGTCGTAGGTTTCCGCAACACCAATACGAAACTCATCCACACTGACGGGTTGAACGTTGTTTCCATCCGCCTGAACAACGGTCATTTCCAAGCCCGGAATCCGAATGTCGAAATACGTCATTGCTGACGAGTTGATAAAGCGCAGTCGGATCCGCTCTCCCGGCTTGAAAATTCCGGTCCAGTTCTGATCCGGCCCTTTGCCGTTAATCAGGCCGGTGAAACCCTGCAGGTCTTCGACGTCGGCTTTCATCATGCGCATTCCGCCCCACGCCATGCGATCCTTGACGGTATTCATCAGGCCGTTTTCAGAAACGTCCGAAAAGAACTCGCCAACCGTTTGCTGCTCACGGTTGTAATAGTCAGGCATCATTTTCAGGTTCCGCATGATGCGATCACCCGAATGCGGGTGTTTGTCGGTTAGCTGAACCACGTATTCGCGATTGTAGCGAAACGGTTCGCGCCCTTCCGGCTCGATAACAATGGCACCGTAGGCGCCATCGGGCTCCTGGAAACCGGAATGGCTGTGAAACCAGTAGGTGCCCGCCTGAGTGATGGGAAATTTATAGGTAAACGTTTCCCCAGGCTGGATGCCGGCAAAACTGATGCCAGGCACACCATCCTGATTGAATGGCAGGATCAGTCCGTGCCAATGGATGGAGGTCATCTCGTCCAGGTTGTTGGTCACGTTGATCGTGACGTCTTCGCCTTCCTTGAAGCGCAGAACCGGGCCTGGGGATGCGCCGTTGTAACCAATACCTTCTTTCACGAAATCCCCGGTATCAATTTCGACTCGGTCGACCGTCAGGTCGTATTCACCCGCCAGGCTGATAACCGGCAATAGCAGGGCCAAAGCACCTGACAAAAGGGTTGTCTTCATGGTCAATTACTCCAAACTAATCAACTGTCTTTGGGCTCTGCTCCACGCGCCGGCTCGATAGCCGACGCTGCGGACACCCAGCGGGTTACGGTAAGAAATCAGTTAAAATTCACGTCGCCGTACATACCGGCCTGGTAGTGCCCCGGGACGTTGCAAGCAAACTCGATATCGCCTTTGTCCGTGAACTTCCAAACGATTTCCTTACTCTCGCCCGGCTCCAGCAACACACTGTTGGGATCGTCATGCTTCATGGTTTTGCCATTCCCCATGTCCATCTCCATCATCTTGTGATTCAGCTTGCCGCCCTGAATCACCCCGTGCTCCACCATCATCATCATTTCATCCTGATGAGCTTCATGCATGGCCGGCGTACCGATATTGAACTCGTGAACGAGGCTACCCTTGTTCTCAACCATGAAACGCACGATTTCGCCTTTTTTTACGTCGAAAGCCTCAGGCTCGTAGTAGTTATCATGCATCTCGACAGTGATGGTGCGTCCGCCCTCGGGGAACTTGGCTGGTTCACCGCTTTTCGCGCCATGCCCATGTCCGCTTCCGTGAGAACCGGCCCCCAGCGCTGTCATCGAAACCGACATGGCGATTGCTGCAACTACAAACTTTGATACGCTCATCCGCACTTCTCCTGTATTTTGGCTTTTTAAACACGACGCGTTGGTTCGCCCGTTACATGAGCATTTGCCCAAAGCGTATGACACCATCACCTACTAAACTGAATTCTTTCTGAAAATGACGAATTATTCACTGTTCAGGCTGAATTCAGGTTGGCCAGCGACACTGCTGCGGCTTTATTTGCATTACGAAAGAGGCACCGGATGAGATTATTGCTGGTAGAGGATGATTGCTTGCTGGCTGACGGGCTCACCCGTCAACTTGAGAAGGCCGGTTTCAGCGTCGACACCACACAAACCGCCAAACAAGCAATCATTCTGGGTGAGCAGGAAGACTACCGAGTTGGCATTCTGGATCTTGGCTTACCAGACGGAAATGGCCTGGACGTGCTCCGTCGCTGGCGCACCAGTAGCGTCAGCTTCCCGGTACTGATCCTGACGGCACGGGGGGACTGGCAAGACAAAGTTAACGGTCTCAAAGCGGGAGCAGACGACTACCTTGCCAAACCCTTTCAGGCAGAAGAACTGATTGCCCGGCTCTACGCCATCGTGCGCCGAAGTGAGGGGCGGGTCCAGGCTACGGTTAAGGCTGGCCGTTTTGAATTGGATGAAAATCGCCAGAGTCTGAAAATAGGTGATGGTTCCGTGCACAGTCTGACTGGGACGGAATTCCGCCTGCTGCGGTGTTTGATGAGCCGCCCGGGGCATGTGTTTTCCAAGGAACAGCTCATCGAGCAGCTCTACAATCTGAACGAAAGCCCGAGTGACAATGTTATCGAAGCTTATATCCGTCGTCTCAGAAAACTCGTGGGCGCGGAAACCATAGCAACGCGACGTGGTCAGGGGTATTTATTCGATGACGCTGTATAGAAGACCATCGTCCATCAAAAGATCGCTTCTTGTCCTTTTGCTACCTTCAGGTATCGGCCTGATGGCACTCGCATGGTTTGTGCACGGATTTCTGCTTGAAACCACGTCCCAGACATTTGTCATAAGCCAATTAAAAGATGAGGCTGCGTTTCTGGAACACCAGATTCGCCAGTCCGGGGGCAAGATCGATACGCTCCGCACCGGCGATTATTTTCAGGAATTGTTCCACCATGCATTCGCCATTCAGTCTCCCTCTCAGACCCTGGTTTCTCCGCAATCCTGGACGGCCTTGCTCAGCCCGCTACTGCAATCGGATCAGCAGGGTGCCATCAGGGTGCGTGAAGCAAATGCATCGGATGTGCCCTCCGATGTTCTGGCCTTTCGAAAATCATTTCTGGTGGGTGACCAGCGTTGGGTCGTCGTTGTGTCGGAGGACATGACAGCACTGCGGGATAGTCAGGCAGGTTTGCATGCCTGGACAGCGATTGTATCTATCTTGCTGATTCTGCTACTGGTTGGGGTGATTTGGGTGGCCATTGTTCTGTCTATGCGCCCCATCGTCTCGCTTCAGGCAGCACTAAAAGAATTACAGATTGGGCAAATATCACGGATCAACGTTCAGGCGCCTGAAGAGTTCCGGCCACTGGTTCAGCAGCTCAATCTGCTCCTCGACTCACTCGATCGACGGCTGAAGCGCTCTCGGGACGCGCTTGCCAATCTGTCTCATAGTGTTAAAACACCCATTGCCGCCGTCAGGCAGGTGCTCGAAGATACCGCTCGTCCGCTTGACGACGACTTGAGGCATGAAATGGCGTCGCGGCTGAGTGACATAGATAAACAGCTTGAAGCGGAAATGCGCCGCAGCCGGCTTGCCGGCCCTCAGGCCGGCACAAACTCCTATCCAGTGAAACAGGCGCGAGACCTCTTGTGGATGCTGGGGCGCTTGTACCCTGACAAATCGTTTGAGCTGTCCACTGACTTGTCGGATGAACAACGCTGGCCCATTGAGCAACACGATTTGAACGAGATACTGGGCAACCTCCTGGATAACGCCGGCAAATGGTCGTCTCGGTGCGTCGAGCTCTTGTTAGAGAATGACCTTGAGACCATCAGGATCGTCGTCAGCGACGACGGCCCTGGCGTCGCAGAAGAGGCCATCGGTCAATTGGGTAAACGCGGATTGAGGCTGGACGAGCAGACGCCCGGGCACGGACTTGGCTTGGCCATCGTTGACGATATCGTCCAGCGCTACGATGGCAAGCTGATCCTTGAGCGAATCCGCCATGGCGGGTTGAAGGCCAGCGTAGAGCTCAGCATGTCGCCCAATTTCGCCGAACAGTTTCAAGGTTGAATGACATCAGCTCACGATGACTGACAACACTGATGCTCAATGACAACACCCGTGTTCAATATCAACAAACTGGCGATCGTCGACTGAAATTCTTTGAGAGAGACTCTTCAGATCAACCCTGTCAGTTGGGTGAGAACGAGCCGGTCAGCGCTCTGCTACACACGCGTGAAAGCCGGTCCGGTCCGCCCAACAACCGGAACACACCGGTTTCCTGAGCCTGATCTAAGCGGCAGTCCGCTAACTGGCTTCAGTTCCCACCCGTTGCACTCTACAATCAGCGCCTGAGCCTATTGAATCGACGTCCAGGAGTTCACGGAACCATGTCCCCCACCCCGACCAACGTGTCCGTTCTGCAGCAGTTGCGGCTACTCGAGTCCAGCCGGATTTTCCAGACGGCGGTGATTTCAATTATCGTACTGTCTGCGTTGACCATTGGCGCAAAAACGTACGATGTACCACCGCTGGCCACTCAGGCCCTGTACGTCATGGATATGGCCATCACGGTGTTTTTCCTGATTGAGATTCTGTTCCGCCTGGGCGTTTGCCCGGATAAGAAACGCTTTCTTCTGGATGGCTGGAATCTGTTCGATACCCTCGTCGTCATTGGCAGCCTGATTCCCCTCGACAATTCCGAAGCGGTTCTGCTGGGTCGCTTGCTTCGCGTCTTCCGGGTGTTACGTCTGGTGTCGGTCGTACCTGAGCTGCGATTTCTGATCAACTCGCTATTAAAAGCCATTCCAAGAATGGCTTACATCGCATTGTTAATGTTTATTATCTTCTATATTTACGGCGCGATGGGGTCGATGTTCTTTGCCAGCGTGGATCAATTCCTATGGGGAGACGTTGCAGTCGCCATGTTGACTCTGTTCCGGGTGGCCACCTTCGAGGACTGGACGGATGTGATGTATGGCACCATGGAGGCCTATCCGCTGAGCTGGATCTATTATCTGAGCTTTATCTTTTTAACAGCGTTCGTGTTTCTGAACATGATGGTGGGGACCATTCTGGAAGTCATGAGTGAAGAACAGAATGCAAAACAGGCAAAGCAGGCCCACGATGAGCGTGATGATATGAACCGTAAGCTGGACGAGATGCAGGTAAAGCTGGACCGGCTAACGGCACTGATGTCGAAGGGCGATGGGCGACACTGAGTGGGCGGGAACGATCAATGGGTACAGCAGGGAGCCGGCCCAGGCCGGCTCCCTGCTGGATCAGGACATCAGTCCTGGCGTGCCGTTACTTCCAGCAAGTGATAGCCGAACTGGGTTTTAACCGGGCCCTGCACTTCGTTTACCGGGGCAGAGAAAACCACTTTGTCGAATTCAGGTACCATCTGGCCTGGACCAAATTCACCCAGATCACCGCCACTACGGCCTGACGGGCAGCTTGAGTGCTCTTTTGCCAGCGCTGCGAAATCTTCACCATTCGCGATGCGGGTTTTCAGTTCATTACACGTTGCTTCATCAGCAACAAGAAGGTGACGAGCAGAAGCTTTTGCCATGATCAAATCTCCAAATTAAGTGAGAGGGCATAATACCGCGTTCAGGACAGATAAAAAAGCAACAAAAAAGGGCGCTCTTGAGCGCCCTTTTTATTTTGAAGTCAGTTGGTTATACAACCTTCTTCAATTCTTCCTCAAGCTGAGGAACTGCTTCGAACAAATCGGCAACCAGGCCATAGTCCGCAACCTGGAAGATCGGTGCTTCTTCGTCCTTGTTGATCGCAACGATCACCTTGGAGTCAGACATACCGGCCAGGTGCTGAATGGCACCGGAAATACCAACCGCCACGTACAGATCCGGAGCGACGATTTTACCCGTCTGGCCAACCTGCATGTCGTTCGGAACAAAACCGGCATCGACGGCTGCGCGCGAAGCACCTACCGCGGCGCCCAGCAAGTCCGCCACCTGCTCCAGCATCTTGAAGTTTTCGCCGTTCTGCATGCCGCGGCCACCGGAAATAACGATGCCGGCACTGGCCAGGTCAGGACGGTCGGATTCGGCTTTCTGTTCGCTGACGAACGATGAAAGACCCGCATCCTTAACTACGTCCAATGCTTCAACCGTCGCAGAACCGCTCTCGCCGCCTACCGGGTCAAAACCTGTCGGACGCACGGTAACCACCTTGATGCTGTCGCCGCTCTTCACCGTCGCAATCGCGTTGCCGGCGTAGATGGGACGCACGAAGGTGTCTTCCGACTCGACGCGAATGATGTCAGAAACCTGAGCAACGTCCAGCAAGGTCGCGACGCGAGGCATGAAATCTTTGCCCGTCGTGCCGGCGGCGGCGAAGATGTGGCCGTAGCCCTTGCCCACTTCGGCAACCAGTTCCGACAGGTTCTCGGCAAGAAAGTG
>NZ_WUQJ01000034.1 GCF_011074955.1 Marinobacter caseinilyticus
ATTAAACCGCATTCCACGATATTGCAAAAAAGTGCGTTCTCGATAACTCCCACTTTTCGGCTATGTTTCACGGGCCCAAGCTCCAAGTTTAACAACACCTTAGTTCAGTTGTTGCCACATCACCATGTAATCGCTTGAGTTCTTTATTCGTGGATTCAACCAATATCCGCGGCCATGGTGGCCGCCCACCCCAGTGACCGCTTGCCACAGTCGGCACTGGCGCCGTCGTTATATTCCTGGGGCAAGTTCTGTACTATCGGCTTCTGCCATAATCAGGGCAGGTGCTGTTCCACGCACCTGTTTGTCCACGCACCCGAGTCGAGTTGCCGGTTCATGAAGAATCTGACTTTCTCATCCCACTATGCCCGCGCCATTCTGTATGGGCTGGAGAAGTCCGGTGGCCGGGCGGATGAGTTGCTGGTGGCGCACGGCATTGACCCGGCCATGATTCGCCCGCCCAAGGCGCGGGTGCCGACGGATCAATTTATCCGGTTGTTTCGGCTGGCCTGGCGGGAACTGGACGATGAGTTCATGGGGCGGACTTCCCAGCCCTGCCGGGTAGGACACTTCCATCTGATGGGGTCACTGGTGGTGCACAGCAGCAACCTGGAGGAGGTGATTCGCCAGAGTATTCGCTGTTACCGGTTGTTCTCGGAGGACATTGAGTTTGAGTTGCGGGTAACCGGGGACGAGGTGGAGCTCAGCCTGACCCACCACCGTCCGGCGCTGGACCCGGATCAGTTTCTGGTGGAGTGGCTGCTGCTGGTGTGGCATCGGCTGGTGGGCTGGCTGATCGGGCGCAAGATTGTGCTGAGCGGGGCCACCTTTACCCACGCCCTGCCCTCTCACTTTGACGAGTACCGGTTCGTGTTCCCCTGCCAGCACCGGTTTGAGCAGCCGCGCAACAGCCTGTTTTTCAGCGCCAATTACCTGACCATGCCGGTCACCCGCAGTGTGGCGGAGCTGGACAACTTTGTCCGCCACTCGCCCCGGGATTTGCTGATCTGGACCGATGAGGACAACAGTGTGTCCACCCAGGTCCGCCAGTTGCTGGAAAACAGCGAGGCGCCGGGTTTGCCGAATCTGGACCGGGTGTCGGAGCAGTTGCACATGACCACCTACACCCTGTGCCGGAAGCTGAAAGCAGAAGGCAGCTCGTACCAGAAGATCAAGGACAACCTGCGCCGGGACCAAGCGGTCATCATGCTGACGCGGCAGAACCTGACCATCACCGAGATTTCATCCCAGCTCGGCTTTGCCGAGCCCGGGGCCTTCTCCCGCGCGTTCAAGCACTGGACCGGGCTCAGCCCGCTGACCTACCGCCAGCAGGATCACGACTAGCCACCACCGGAACGGACTTGAAGTGAGCGCTCAAGCGGCGCTCGGTTTGCCTTCGTCACGGGGCCGGACACCCGACACCCGGCCTGGCTCCGGACCGGTGCCGTGTCCCCGTTTTGTCCCATAACATCAGCCATTCACGGCCTTGGCAGCGGACTCGGCGGCGGCCGCTTGCGGGGAGGCGACGCCTTTGGCCGGCTCGACGAATTTCGGGCTGCCGTCTTCCTCGGGCAGCGCCCCGCCACTGCGATTGACCAGAAAATCCACCAGGTAGTCCCGGGTCTTATGGTAGGCCGGGTTCTGGAAAATCGTGGCCCGTGCCCGTGGGTGTGGAATGTCCACTTTGACGCTTTCGGCGATGCGGGCGTTGGGGCCGTTCGACATCAGGAAAATGCGGTCGGACAGCAGGATGGCCTCGTCCACATCGTGGGTAATCATGAACACGGTCTGACGGGTTTCTTCCCAGATTTTGACCAGTTCGTCCTGAATCACGCCCCGCGTAAGCGCATCCAGTGCGCCGAAGGGCTCGTCCAGCAGCAGCAGTTCGGGCTGGGTGGCAAAAGCCCGGGCAATACTGACCCGCTGGCGCATGCCGCCGGAGAGCTGCGAGGGCTTACGGCGCAAGGCGTGGTCCAGACCCACCATCTTCAGGTAGCTCTCGCTGTGCTCTCTCACCTTTTCTTTCGACCACTGGGGCCAGCGGGCGCGCACGGCGAAGGTGATGTTGCTCAGCGTGGTTTTCCAGGGAAACAGGCTGTAATTCTGGAATACCACGCCGCGTTCAAGCCCCGGGCCTTTGATTTCCTTACCGTTCATGACCACGTTGCCACTGCTGGCTTCATCCAGCCCCGCCAACACGTTCAGGATGGTGGATTTACCGCAACCGGAGTGGCCGATGATGCAGACAAATTCGCCTTTCTCCAGGGCAAAGCGGACGTCCTCAAAGACGGTCAGATCGCCGCCCTGTCCGTCTGGATAGACTTTCGATAAGCCGTCTACTTCCAGGATTGATTTACTCATAACAGATCTCCGCTCGGAGGTGTTGGGCCGGTGCCGGATGGCCCGGCACCGGGCCAATCATTCTTTGTATTCCACCAGCTTCTGGGCCTTGCCCAAGGCCAGGTCCAGTAGCATGCCCACCACTCCGATCATCAGAATCGAAAAGATCACACTTGCCAGATCGAGGTTGTTCCATTCGTTCCACACGTAATAGCCAATGCCGGTTCCGCCCACCAGCATCTCAGCGGCCACAATCACCAGCCACGCGATACCGATGGAGATCCGCATGCCGGTCAGAATGGTCGGCGCGGCCGCCGGCAGAATCACCGTGAGCGCGGTTCTCATTGGCCCCAGTTCGTGGGTGCGGGCGACGTTCACCCAGTCCTGCCGCACGTTGGCAACCCCGAAGGCGGTGTTGAGCAACATCGGCCAGATTGAGCAGATGAAGATCACGAAGATGGCCGAGGCATCGGAATCCTGAATGATGAACAACGCCAACGGCATCCAGGCCAACGGTGAAATCGGCCTGAGCAACTGGATGTAGGGGTTCAGGGCCTTGTACATCAACGGTGACATACCGATCAGGAACCCGATGGGCAGGGCGATGGCCATGGCGGCAACGTACCCGGCGAGCACCCGGTAGACCGAATAGGCCAGCTGGATGCCAATGCCCTTGTCGTTCGCGCCCGCGTCGTAGAACGGGTCAGACAACTCCTCCCAGGCCAGCCTGAGCACCGCCGACGGCGGCGGCACCCGGGATTCCTGTTCGACACCGCCCATCATTCTTTCGTATTCGGTCAGTCCTGTCTGGGCCTCCGGGGGCTGGGTTGCCATCTCCCAGAGCCCCAGAGCCACAATCAGGAACGACACCGACAGCAAGGCTGCCCGGACGTTCAGAGAGGCCATGATTACAGCCTCCCAATGGCAAAGCTGCGGGCGTATTCTTCAGGGCTGTCCGGATCAAAGGTCTTACCCATGATGGTGTGGTTCTTGTAGGTCTTGTCCGGCGCGCTGTAGCCCATTTCCTTCATCAGCTTTCCGGTTTCCCCGGCCAGGTATACCTGCTCGGCAATGGCCTTGTAGTCCACGTCACCTTCGATGTACCCCCAGCGCTTCATCTGCGTCAGGATCCAGACCCCCATGGAGTGCCAGGGGAACGGATCGAAATCGATGCGGTCCGGCACGTTCTTTATTTCACCCAGGCCATCGGCGTAATAACCGGTCAGCACCTGCTCAATCACCTGCACCGGCTGGTTCAGGTAGTTTTTCGGTGCAATCGCCTCGGATATTTCCTTGCGGTTTTCCGTCACATTGGAGTACTGGGTTGCGTCGATAATGGCCCGCAACAGGGCGCCGTAGGTGTTCGGGTTCTCGGTGGCAAACTTCTGGCTGCACGCAAAGGCGCAGCAAGGGTGGCCTTCCCAGATGTCCTTGGTGAGCATGTGAATAAAGCCGACCTTTTCCCAGACTGCGCGCTGGTTAAACGGATCGGGCGACAGGTAGCCGTCCAGATTACCGGCACGCAGGTTGGCGACCATCTCCGGTGGCGGAACCACTCGGATCTGAACGTCTTTGTCCGGGTCGATGCCGTTCTCTGCCAGGTAGTAACGCAACAAGAAGTTGTGCATGGAGTACTCGAACGGCACCCCGAACTTGAAGCCCTTCCACTGCTTGGGATCACGCTTGTCCTTGTGATCAACGTGCAGAACAATGGCCTGGCCGTTGATGTTTTCCACCGCCGGCATGATGTAAGGCTCCGGTATCGAGCCGGCCCCCATGGTCATGGCCAGAGGCATGGGTGTGAGCATGTGGGATGCATCGTATTCGCCGGCCAGGGACTTGTCCCGGGCCACCGCCCATCCCGCGGTTTTGGTGACGGTCACATCCAGGCCATAGCGCTCGTAAAACCCCAACGGGTGCGCCATGATGATGGGCGTCGCACAGGTGATCGGCACAAACCCAACGTTCAGTTTGGTTTTTTCCAGTTTGCCCATCGACTCCTTGACCGCAGCCTTGGCCTTGTCCATCGGGAACACGCTGCCAAGGAGGGCGGCTGCCGTGCCGGTGCCCATCATTTTCATGAAGCTACGACGGCTGTGGTCGTTGTGGCCAAACACCGACCGCACGACTGCGCTTTCGATGGCCCGATCCATCATCGCCTCGGAGTCCATTGCGCTCTCGGACGGTGACGCATCCATGCGCAAGGCTGGCGGGTTGTTCAGGGAAACCGAGGGGGTTTCCTCGCCGGTTTTGCATTCCGGACAGCCGCAGGTTCTGGCGTGGATCAGCGACTGGTCCCCGCTGAACGGGTTTCCAAGGCTTTTTGTGGTCATGGGGCACACTCCGTACTCTAAGGTTGTTTTTGCACGTTTTCGGTGCAAAAAAGGTGCGACTCAGATTCTTGGAAATTAACCAAGCCGCTTTGGCGTTCTGCGTAACCTCATCGCATGGTTTATGCCAACTGCCTTAAATTTTTTAATGCTTTGTTCTGATAGCCTTTTTGGAATCGCCTGTTGTTGAGGCGAAACTACGATATTTTGTATTGCACGATATTTCGTCATTTTTTTTGCGATTTTTCGTAGTTGGCACGGTGTTTGTTGGGTCTTTTAAAAGACTCAAAGAGGACCGGCCCATGACTTCCAAGATACCCACGCGTGACTACGATTGGATTGACCACCTTCCCGAGGCCGCGCTGCTGGTGGATGCCGGCCGGGACCTGATCGTGACCGCCAACAGCGCCATGGGTCGGATGATGGGCACCGACCGGCAGTCTCTGTCAGCCACACCCTGCACGCACCTGTTCCCGGACCAGCGCCCCCAACTGATTGCTTTCACGGAAGAAACTTTGTATCTGAGCCACAGCTGGAGCCGGGAATTCATGCTCCGACACCGGGACGGTCATACCGTGGAGGTGGAAATCTCCTCGTCCCGGGTTGGCCAGGCCGAATCCCAGAACCTACTGCTGTTACTGAGGGACCACCGCCAATTGCGTAACCTGCGGGAACGGCACGATGCCAACCACTACCACCGGGGCGGATTGCTGGAATGGCGGCGGGTTGAAGAGCTGTTCAAAGACATGGAGCGGGAAAACCAGCTCATTCTCCACGCGGTCGGAGAAGGCATTTATGGCGTCGACGCCGAAGGCCGGACCACGTTCGCCAACCCCGCCGCAGAGCGGATGCTGGGGTGGCGCATGGATGAGCTCATGGGCCGGGTGATTCACCGGGTGGTGCACCATTCCCATGAGGATGGCAGCCTTTACCCGCTGAAAGACTGCCCCATATACGCCGCCTTCCGTGACGCCAGCATCAAACAGGTGGGCGAGGACTGGTTCTGGCGCAAGGACGGCACCGGATTCCCCGTGGAATACACCAGCACCCCGATTTTGGATAACGGCCACCCGGTCGGAGCCGTGGTGGTTTTCCGGGATGTTTCGCCCCGCCTGAAGGCCCAGAAAGACCTTCAAAAAGCCATGGAGGAAGTCGAAAGCCTCAAGCACCGGCTGGAAATGGAGAACGCCTACTTGCAGGAGGAACTGAGCGCCGAATACCACTTCCACGAAATTTTCGGACAGAGCGAGGCGATCAACGCCATTGTGCGCCGTATCGGCATGGTCGCCCCCACGGATGCCAACGTGCTGATCACCGGGGAATCCGGCACCGGTAAGGAACTGATCGCCCGCGCCATCCACCAGTCCAGCAGCCGCCGGGACCGGCCGCTGATCCGGGTTAACTGTGCCGCGATCCCGAAAGATCTGTTCGAGAGTGAATTCTTCGGCCATATCCGGGGCGCCTTCACCGGCGCCGTCAGCGACCGCGTCGGCCGCTTTGAACTCGCGGACGGCGGCACCCTGTTTCTGGATGAAGTGGGTGAAATACCGCTGGAACTGCAAGGCAAGCTGTTGCGGGTGTTACAGGACCAGCAGTTCGAGCGCGTCGGCGAGAACCGCACCCGGGCGGTGGATGTGCGCGTCATCGCCGCCACCAACCGGGACCTGAAAGCCGAGATTCAGGAGAAGTGTTTTCGGGAGGATCTCTACTTTCGTCTGAACGTGTTTCCCATTGAGTCGGTCCCCTTGCGCCGGCGCCTTGAGGACATTCCAATCCTCGCCCGGGAGTTTCTCAACCGGGCCTGCCAGAAGTTCAACCGGCCCCCGCTGGCGCTCAGGGAGAGCGATATTGAAACTCTCAGGACCTATCACTGGCCCGGTAACGTACGGGAACTGGAGAACGTGATCGAACGCCAGGTCATTACCGCCGATGGCAAGCTGGACCTGGATTTGCCCGGGCCCGATTCCGGCGCCCGGACCGCCGAACAGTCACTGCCCCCGGCCCGGCATTTCAATAGCGACCTGATGACCGAGCGCGAGCTCCGGGAACTGGAGAAACAGAACCTGGCCCGCGCCATGGCGATGTGCGGCGGCCGGGTATTCGGCAAGGACGGGGCCGCCACGCTGCTGGGCATCAAACCCACCACCCTCACCTCCCGGCTGAAAAAACTGAAGATCGACGCCCGGCAGTTTCAGGGACAGCAGGCGGAATGACCCGGCGCCTGCCCGCACGCCGGGGACCATGGCCCGGCCTCCCCCGGGGCCAATCAGATCAGCTCAATGGCCACCGCCGTTCCCTCGCCACCGCCAATGCAGAGCGACGCGACACCCCGCCTCAGGCCGCGCAGCTTCAGCGCGTTGATCAGGGTCACCAGGATGCGCGAGCCGGACGAGCCAATCGGGTGACCCAGGGCGCAGGCGCCGCCGAACACGTTGACCTTGGCCGAATCCAGCCCCAGTTCCTGAATCGCCAGCAGCGACACCACGGCGAAGGCTTCGTTGATTTCGTAAAGGTCGACCTCGTCTTTGTGCCAGCCGGCTTTGTCCAGCACTTTCTGGATCGCACCGATGGGCGCCAGGGTGAACTCCGCCGGTAACCGGGCATGGGTGGCGTGGGCCACGATGCGGGCCAGCGGCTGCAGGCCACGGGCGTCGGCTTCCGCTGCGCTGGCCAGCACCAGCGCCGAGGCGCCGTCGCTGATGGAGCTGGAGTTGGCGGCGGTGACGCTGCCGTCTTTGCTGAACGCCGGTTTGAGGGTGGGGATTTTTTCGGGTTTGGCGTTGCCCGGCTGTTCGTCGGTGTCCACGACGGTGTCACCGCCCCGGCCAGGCACCGTGACCGCGGCAATTTCTTCCGCGAACCAGCCATTGCGAATGGCTGCCAGCGACTTGTTCAGGGAGTCGATGGCGAAGGTGTCCATGGCCTCCCGGCTGATACCGAACTCGTCGGCACTGCGCTGGGCGAACACGCCCATCAGGCCGCCTTCGTAGGCGTCTTCCAGGCCGTCCAGAAACATCGAGTCGAGTACCTGGCCGTGACCCATGCGCATGCCGGCGCGGGCTTTGGGCAACAAATACGGCGCCTGGCTCATGTTCTCCATGCCGCCGGCGATCATGATGCGGTTGGTGCCGGCCTTGATCTGGTCGTGCGCCATGATCACCGCCTGCATGCCGGAGCCGCACATTTTGTTGACCGTGGTGCAGCCCGACGCATCGGGAATCCCGGCGGCGCGGGACGCCTGCCGCGCCGGCGCCTGGCCGAGACCGGCGGGCAACACACAGCCCATCACGACTTCGTTGATATCCGCCGGTGTCAGCCCCGCCCGCTCAATGGCGGCTTTGATGGCGACCGCGCCCAGATCCGGCGAGCGGACCGCGCTGAGTGCGCCCATCATGCCGCCCATGGCGGTGCGGGCGGCGCCCGCGATCACAACGGATTGATCCGGCATAGCCGGTTTGTCAGACATCGTAGATTGATCAGACATGGTGTCTCCTTTTACGCAGCCTTGCGGCGCCCGGTTGCCGGGGCGCGTCGCTGCTCAATAATGCCAACCCCGGGCGCTTAGCGACCCAGGACCGAACGTGCGATGACCTCTTTCATGACTTCAGAGGTACCGCCGTAGATGCGTTGTACGCGGGCGTCCATAAACGCCCGTGAAATCGGGTATTCGGTGGTGTAGCCGTAGCCGCCAAACAGCTGCAGGCAACCGTCTGCTACCCGGCACTGCATTTCGGTGGCGCTGTACTTGGCCATGGAGGCGGTGGCCGCGTCCAGATCACCCTGCTCGTATTCCCGGATGCACTGGTCCACAAACGCCTTGTTGATGCGGTAGTCGGTTTCCATTTCGGCGATGCGGAAGCGGGTGTTTTGCAACTGTTTGAGTTTCTGGCCAAACAGCACACGCTCGCCGCAGTAGGTGATGGTCAGATCCAATGCGCCACGGGCCGCCGCCACGCCGATCGCCCCGATCACCAGGCGCTCCCGGGGCAGTTCCTGCATCAGGTAGGCAAAGCCCTGGCCTTCTGCCCCCAACAACGCTGAGCGGGGGACACGCATGTCGGAGAAAAACAGCTCCGAGGTGTCGCCACAGTGCTGGCCGATCTTGTCCAGGTTGCGGCCATGGCTGAAGCCTTCCAGCATGGTGTCCACCAGGAACAGGCTGATGCCCCGCGCGCCGGCCGACGGATCGGTTTTGGCGGCGACAATCACCATGTCGGCATGCTGGCCGTTGGTGATGAAGGTCTTGGAACCGTTGAGGATAAAGTCATCCCCGTCGGCCACCGCACTGGTGCGCATGGCCTGCAGGTCACTGCCGGCCCCGGGTTCGGTCATCGCGATGGCGCCGACGGCCTCACCGGACACCATTTTGGGCAACCAGTGCTGGCGCTGGGCCTCGCTGCCCAGATGGCTCAGATAGGGCGCGACAATGTCCGAGTGCACCATGACGTTGGTGGCCAGGGCGCCAAAGCCCATGCGGGCGATTTCCGCGCCCACCACCACCGAATAGTCAAACGGCACGCCACAGCCACCGTAAGCTTCCGGCACGTCCACGCACAGCATGCCGGCGTCACCGAGGGTCTGCCACAGGCTTCTGGGCACAATGCCGTCTTTATCCCACTGCTCGTAGTGAGGCTTCACTTCACTGGTAAGCACCTTCACGACCATGTCGCGGAACATGGTTTGTTCTTCGCTGTCTTGAGGGCGGTTCATCGCATGTTGGCTCATAGCATTTGGCTCATAACGTCTGGCTTATAAATTCATCGCCCATGGAATCCTCGCTCCCGGAGAGCGCCTGATTCGCTTGGGCACGGCAAAAACGGCGTTACCGGGGCGCCATGCGCAAGGCGCAGTCGAGGCGGATGACTTCGCCGTTCAAAATCGGGTTCCGCACCATCTGATCCACCAGCATGCCAAACTCCTCGGCTTTGCCCAGGCGCTGGGGGAATGGCAGCGTGGCGGCCAGGCTGTCCTGCACTTCTTGCGGCATGCCCGCCAACATCGGCGTCATGAACAGGCCCGGGGCAATGGTGTTCACCCGGATACCCTGGCGCGCCAGCTCGCGGGCGGCCTGCAACGTCATCGCCACCACGCCGCCTTTGGAGGCACTGTAGGCCACCTGGCCGATCTGGCCTTCGTACGCCGCCACCGAGGCGGTGGAGACAATCACACCGCGCTCGCCGTCGGCGTTGGGTTCGCGCTCAGCCATGTCCGCCGCTGCCAGCCGCATGATGTTGAAGGTCCCTATCAGGTTGACCTGAATGACCTTGCTGAAGTTCTCCAGCGGCATCGGGCCGTCTTTGCCGAGGATTTTTGCGGCTGGCGCAATGCCGGCACAGTTCACCGCAATGCCGCAGTGGCCGTGGGCGTCCCGGGCGGCGGCGATGGCGGCCTCGGCACTGTCGGCGGAGGACACGTCGCAGTGGATGTAAACGCCACCGATGTCGGCCGCAACCGCTTGGCCGCGCTCGTCCTGAAGATCCAGAATCGCGACTTTACAACCGGCGGCGGCCAGTGCCCGTGCCGCGCCCTCGCCAAGCCCCGATGCTCCACCGGTCACTATAGCCGGTACGTCCTGAAATTCCATGGTATTGCCCTCTGTTGTAGACCTTATGAAGCCCTTTTAAAGCGATACGGCCAGACGCCCGATGGCGACCGGTCAATGTTCGATTCGTCAGACGTTCAGTGTGTGCCAGTCAACGCGGCGGCGCCATGACATTTTTCGGCAGCAAATTTGTTAAAAACTGCGTCGGACCGTTCGGGCGCAGGCGGCTGATTTTCATACCGATCGTCATTCAACTGAGCGTCGGGCGGCGACTGTGCTAATGTAAAATGGCACTCGAAAGGAGACCCCATGCCACGCCTGTTCATCGGCCTTGAGTTGCCGGACACCCTGACTGAGGCTCTGCTGTCACTGCACTGTGACATTCCGGGCGCCCGTTGGCAGAGCGCCGGACAACTGCATCTGACCCTGTGTTTTACCGGGAATGTGGACGACGCCACCGCCCAGGCCGTCCAGCAGTGTCTGGCACGGGTTGAGGCCGCTCGTTTCGATATCGCCTTGCAGCGCATCGGGTGCCAGGGCAACCCCCACCACCCGCGGACCCTGTGGACCGGCGTCACCCCCCGGGCGCCGCTGGCGGCGTTGAATCAGCGCATCGGCGCGCAACTGGAGGCCATCGGCCTGCCCCCCGATACCCGGCGCTATCGCCCCCATGTCACGCTCGCCCGGTTCCGGAAAAACGCCGGTTCGGTGGCGGATTTCCTGGCAGCCAACGCTGACCAGGCCTGGCCACCGTTTACCGTCACCGAATTCACCCTGTTCCAGAGCACCCTGAGCCCGGAAGGCTCGCACTACAACGTCGTCGAGCGCTTTGCTTTGGTTCCTGAGGATTGACCGACGACATCCTTAACCACACTCAGAAACCAAACCACCACTGAAACAGAAACAAAACCACTACTGAGGATCAGCACCATGAGTGAGCAAGAAACTGCACGGCCACCGCTGCCGCCGTTCTCCCGGGAGGACGCCATCACCAAAGTCCGTATGGCGGAGGATGGCTGGAATGGCCGTAACCCCGAGAAAATTGCACTGGCGTACACCCCCGACAGCCGCTGGCGTAACCGCAACGAATTCCCGGTCGGCCGCGCCGAGATCATCGCTTTTTTGCAGCGCAAGTGGCAGAAAGAGCACGAATACCGGCTGATCAAAGAAGTCTGGGCGTTCACCGACAACCGGATCGCCGTGCGCTTCGCCTACGAATGGCACGACGACAACAACCAGTGGTATCGCTCCTACGGCAACGAAAACTGGCAGTTCAGTCCCGAAGGCCTGATGGCGGAGCGCCATGCCAGCATCAACGACCTGGCGATCACCGAGGCCGAACGCAAATTCCGCTGGCCCCAGGGCCGCCGGCCGGACGATCACCCGGGGCTGACCGAACTGGGTTTATAACGCCCATGGCGGTGACATCCGACGTGGAACCGAATGCTTGATGTTGCACTCTGACTATTAAGCCCAAGCCCGGGCGACGCGGCCAACGCAGGATCGCCCGGGCAGGTTCCACAGAAGGAGCACCCCATGACCAACCATCCGGTGGTAACCCATCAACAGTGGCTGGCGGCACGCCAGCAGCTACTGGAGAAAGAAAAGGCCTTCACCCGGCAGCGGGACGAGCTCAGTGCCAAGCGCCGGGGCCTCCCCTGGGAGAAGGTCGAAAAAACCTATGTGTTTGAGAGTGAGCGGGGGCGGCTCACCCTGACCGACCTGTTTGCCGGCCTGAGCCAGTTGATCGTGTACCACTTTATGTTCGGCGCGGACTGGGAAGAGGGCTGCCCCAGCTGCTCGTTCTGGGCCGATAATTTTAATGGCATCGATGTGCACCTGGCCCACCGGGATATTCGCTTACTGGCCGTGTCCACGGCGCCGATCGACAGACTCCGGCAGTATCGGGAACGCATGGGCTGGAGTTTTCAGTGGGTCTCGTGTGACGGCAACGACTTCAACCGGGACTACCAGGTCACGTTTTCGCCGGAACAAAGCGACGTGACTTACAATTATCGCCCAATGCCTTTCAGCCACCCGGAACTGCCCGGTGTCAGCGTCTTTTTCAGGGATACCGACGACACCGTGTATCACACCTATTCGGCGTATTCCCGGGGCATCGATTTGCTCAACGGCGCTTACAACTATATGGACATTGCCCCCAAAGGCCGGGATGAGGACGCGCTGCCGTACACCATGGCCTGGTTAAAACGGCACGACCAGTACGACGATTGAGCGCCCGATCCTGCTCGGCGACCGGCTAGCGAAGTGCAAGACGGGCGCGGGCGAAGGCCCACAAACGGCCGTCAATGGCCAGCAGGCCCATGGCAATGATCGCCATCCCGCCAAAGTGACTGACCTCCAGTCGCTCTCCCAGCACCAGACTGCCCAGCAGGATGGCGCTGACCGGAATCAGCAGGGTGACCAGCAACAGATTGGTCGCCCCGGCGATCGCCAGCACCCGGAAGTAGAGGATGTACGCCAAGGCGGTGGAAAACAGCGCCAGCCCGAGCACGGCGGCCCATACCGGCGCCGAGGGCAGTGGTAGGGCCCAGGGCTCATCCACCCACAGTGCCATGGGCATCAGCATCGCGCTGGATGCCGTGACCTGACCGGTTGCGGTCACCAGTGGCGTTGTCCCCAGGGTTTTAAAACGACGGCCAAACACGCCCCCAAAGGCGTAAGACAGCGCCGCGCCGAGCACCGCCAGCTGCGCCACCACGTGCACTTCCTGGCCGCTCAAGGCGTCCGGACCGATCATCAACGCCACCCCGAAAAACCCAACCAGCGTACCCACCAAACGGCCGCCGTTGAGTTTCTCATCCGAGGTCAGAACGTGTGCCACCACCACAGTAAACAGCGGCGTGGTGGCGTTCAGAATGGACGCCAGGCCACTGGCAATCTGAGTCTGCCCCCAGACAATCAGGCTGAAGGGAATCAGGTTGTTCAATACCCCCATGACGATAAAGGCCGTCCAGATCCGTCGCCCTCGGGGCAGCCGGGTGCCGCGCACCACCAGAATCACGTTCAGCGCCAGCGCCGCCAGCCCGACCCGAAGCGCGACAATCGTCAGCGGCGGCAACCCCTCGACCGCCACCCCGACAAAAAAGAACGAACCGCCCCATAACAGCGACAGCAGGAGCAATAACCCCCACGCCAACCGACCCATTGGCTGATTCATACTCGTCATGGTGTTACCTTGTGGTGAATGAATGCCGCGACCGTCGACGCCGTTAAAAACGCACGCTAAACCCTGCAAGTCACAGCGTGCCCGTTGTGTGACGCGGCCGCACTCCGATTCTTGCGCTCTTGTTTCACACAACGGATCGGATGGCTGCCCCGGTGTCCGCCGCGCCGCCGTTAATACACCGCGACAGCCACCGGCAACTGCGAAATAATGCCCGGGTTGTGGCGTCGAAACCGCCACCGGCTATTGACCAAGGAGTTGCCCGTGCAGCTATACCTGTTGTTTCTAGCGATGGCCACTGCCACGGTGATCAGCCCCGGCCCCGGCGTGGTGATGACGCTGTCCAACGCCTTACGCTTTGGCCGCCGTGGCACCGTCGGCGGCATTCTCGGCGTGGCGTTTGGGGCACTGGTGGTGGCGGGTCTGTCGGCCACCAGCCTGGGCGTTTTGCTGGCCACCTCGGCCCTGGCGTTTACCGTGCTGAAATTTATTGGCGCGGCCTATCTGATCTATCTGGGCATCCGCCTGTGGCGGGCGCCGCCGCTGGACCTGAACCAGCGTCCGGCCCAGGTCGCTGACAGCTTCCGCAAGCGCTTTATGGAGGGCGTTTCGCTGCAGCTCACCAATCCGAAAGTGGTGCTGTTCTTCCTGTCGATTTTCCCGCAGTTCATTGACGGCCATTCAAGCTATGCCACGCAGTTCACGACCCTGGTGCTGACTTACTGCGCGCTGGTGGTGGCCGTCCACCTGGTGTACGCACTGTGCGCCAAGCGGGCAAAACACTGGCTGACCTCCGAGCGCGGCGGCCGCGCCATGAACCGGGCCTCCGGTGCCACCTTCATGTGCTTCGGCGCGGCGCTGGCGTCGGCGTCACGCTGACGGCCGGCCCTCAGCCTGGTTGACAGTACTCATCCTGGTGGAGAGCACTCATCCTGAAAGACAACACTCACCCTGAAGAACAGTGACCTCCTAATGGACAATGACTGTCTTATGGAAACCAACGCCCGCCCCTTTCTGGCCAGCGCCGCAATCGCTGCCAGGCGCTCAGACGTCAGCCTGCCGACGGTTCACCTTTGTCGCTGGCGACCTTCGGCGGCACCGGCGCAAAGTAGCCGACTACGAGCAGCAAGGCGCCCACGGTCAGGAACGCAATAATACGGGCGATGGTGCCGGTACCGGCCATGTCCACGGTAAACAGTTTCAATACCACCACCGCCATCAAGGCGCCGCCCACCAGCCAGAGCGTTCGCCACGACAGCCGGGTGGCCAGCAGCATGGTGACCAGGCCCATCGCACTCCACAGAATACTGACGCCGCTCTGCACCGCGAAGGAGCGGGCCATGGGTTCAATCTGGAACGGTACCCCCAGCGAGAAATGGAAGGCCCGCAACAAGGCGGCGTTGGCCCATAAAAACGCCAGCGCGCCAGGCAGGATGTACCTGAGCTGCAGGTTCGGAATAAAGCCGACGTCGTGTCGATGCAGCCCCAGGAACACCAGACCCAACGCCGCCAGATTGACCATGTCCAACACGTTGAGCAGCGGCACGTAGGGCACGGCACCCACCGCCCCGGGCGCCTGAAGATTGCTGACCACCACCCAGGCCGCCAGCACCCCCAGCAGGGTGCGGGGCAACAGCGTGGTCATTTCGTACGCATGGCAGCGCATGGGCCAGGCCAGTTGACGTACCTGGCGCACCACCACACATGCCAGGGCAAGCGTGAAGCCCCAGGCGGACATGGCCCAGAGGCTCAGCGGCGCCCGGCCCTGGGGTTGCAGCCAGTGGCTGACCTCCCACCCGAATGCCGCCACCAGCAACAGCGCCGTGGCCAAATGCAGATACCCCAAAGGGTACGACGGCACCCGCTCAAGATACTTGAGGGCACCGTACCAGCCGATCATGGCGAGAGGGAAAACCAGCCAGCCATAGAACGCGGACAACGCCTCATCCCGCGCCACGCAACTGAACAGCGTCAGCGCCAGCACCGGTAACAGCACCAACACCGGCTGGGTTAGCGATGGCCAGCACAACCGGTGATGCAATCCGATCAATGGCAGCAGCACCACCAAGGCGTACAACAGGTAACTTGTGACCTGATAATCCGGCGCCACGTAGTGCCCGATTTCACCCACACCAAAGCCAAGCGCCACCACGACGGCCGCCCACAACAACCCGCGCTGAATCAGGGGCGCCCAGGTGGTGGCCTCGAACAAACGCTGGCGCCAGGCAAACACCGCCATCCATAAATACAATGCCACCAGCAACGCGGCAGAGCCGGCGTTGAGGTTGAGCCATATAGTCTGATACAGACTGAAATGGTGCTGCAACACCAGCACCGCCAACCCCAGCACCGCGGTCAACAGCCCAAGTACAAACGGCGGTAGCGACCGGGTGCGCGCGGCTAACAGCCAGCAGGCGACGCCGGTGATTACCACTAACAGCTCCGCCAGTGCCAGTTCTGCCACACCGCTGAAGTGGTGCTGGATTTCACGCAACCCACCGCCCAACCACCAGACGTAGCCCCACACCAGCAACAGCGTCGCCCCGAAACGACGCTCCAGTACCGAGAAATAGGCGGAAAACGTTGGCCGCGGTGAAGCAGACGCTGACGCAGGCGCCGCAGACAATGCCCGATACAGGCGCGAGGCATACAGCGCCGCAGCCGCCAGCAGCAGCGCGCCGATGAAATCGGCATTGATCAGGAAGGTGGTCGGCCACTCGGCCGCTGGCTCATCCCAGTAGAAGTAGCCCGCCACAAAAATCAGCGCCAACCCGCTCAAGCGCGGTAACAGATGCGCTTGCCGCAGGCCCACCCAAATC
Source organism: Marinobacter caseinilyticus (assembly GCF_011074955.1). Classification (GTDB taxonomy): domain Bacteria; phylum Pseudomonadota; class Gammaproteobacteria; order Pseudomonadales; family Oleiphilaceae; genus Marinobacter; species Marinobacter caseinilyticus. Next base: position 16,216 of record NZ_WUQJ01000034.1, read on the forward strand.
AATGCCGCACCCTCGGCCGCCCACACGGCTGAGGTCACCCGGCCATCGAAGCCCAGCGGAATGGCCAGCGTCAGGAAGGCCACCGCGAGCGCAACGTAGGCTTCACCGAGCAGCGCCAGACCGGCCCGCTTGCGCACAAAACCAGCCAGTCCCAGGTACAGCAAGCCGACCAATGCGCTGGTCCAGGCCATTAGGTGGGGGATGGCGCTGAAGCCCTCCAACAGTTGCGACTGCAGCCCCATGAAGGCGACCGGCGTGCCGAACACCAGGGTGCCATCGACCAGTCCCTTGAGCTGCGGCGGTTGTTTCATGGCAAACAACAGCGCAATCAGCACGTACAGCAGGAAGAAACTCACCAGAAACGGCTCAGTCGTGTTGAAGAACGCGGCCTGGTACGACTGCGCCCCCCACAGCGTGCCAATACCAAACGTAAACACGAACCCCAGCCAGTTGAGCAGACGCCAACTGCGATAAAATGCAATGAACGCGATCAGGACATTGAGTACCAGATAGTAGGAAAACAGACCGATGTAGGCGCCGGAACCTGACGATGCCAATACCGGCGCCAGGAACCCACCGGTCACACCCACTGCCGCCAGCCAGACCGCGTTTTGCAACACCGCCAGCGTTGCGGTCATGGCGGCCACAACCAGCAGCAAACCAAACGCCATTGAGGGGCTGAGCAACTGGTGTAACTGAAGGGCGAAGAAGATGACGAGGTACAACACCCCCAAGGCACCGCCCTGCAGGGCAAGTGCATAGCCCGCATTGTTACGCCGCAGGCGCCAACCGAGCACCAGCATCACCAGGGCCGCCGCCAGAATGCCGACGTAGCGCAGTTCTACCGGCACCACCACTTTTTCCGCCGCGTACTTCAGCAGGAAGCCGATCCCAAAGAACAGAATCACAATGCCGACGCGCACCATCAGGTTGCCGCCGGTGAAATAACCGACCACCCACTGCTGCGCCCTGGCCAGTAGTGGCGCCAGCCAGTTACTGCCGCCGCCTGGGCCACCCGTCCGCCAGGCCTGGGCTTGAGCCTGCTCTGCCGGCTCCTCGGAGTCCGCCGCCAGTGAGGCGTGTGGCTCGGCCACGGCGGGCTCGGGGTCGAGTTCAAACAATGTGTCGGATTCCGGTGCGGTAGGCTCCGACGTCGTTGGCGCCACTGAGCCCGGTGCCACCGCCTGTCCGTTGTCCGTAGCGTCAGCCGGGCTCTTCGGGCGGGCGGGTCCGGTTGCGTGTGCTTCCGGTTTTATTGGCTCAGCGGTTGCCGTTCCGACCCCCTCCGCAAGTTGTTTGACCAGAGCGTCGATACGCTGGCCTTGTTGCGCCACCCGGCGCTGCAATCGCACCAGGGTTGCCGCAATCCAGCCCAGTAAACCACCGGTGACAAAGCCCGCGAAAGACTGGGAAATGGCGGTCAGCGCAATGGCACCAACAACAATAAACACGACGTACTGCATGAAGGGCATATAGGCAGACCGGGTCATTAAATGAATGTGTAACGGAGGAGTATAGCGGGATACATGGACAAGATTGAGAGATTCACGGCAGGGAATGTTCAGGCGGCGCGGTTAAAAGACCTCAGGGCCGTCCGTCAACCAGTGGGTGATGGCGTCCACCGGCATCGGGTGCGCAAAATAATAGCCCTGGGCGACCCCACACCCCATGTCGATGAGGGTATCCAGTTGCTCTCGGGTCTCGACGCCTTCTGCCACCACGGTCAATTTAAAGGTGTCGCCCAGGTGGATGATGGCATTGGCCAGTGCCCGATCACTGGGATCGTCTGACAGATCTCTTACGAAACTGCGATCGAGTTTCAACTCATTGACCGGAAAGCGTTTCAGGTAACTCAGGCTGGAGTAACCGGTACCAAAGTCATCGACAGACAATTTCACCCCCAGCGCCCGCAGGCTCTCCAGCGTGGCGAGGGTGTTCTCGGCGGAATTGAGCATCAGACTTTCGGTAATTTCCAGCGTCAGTGATTCCGGTGGCAGGGGGTAGCGTTGCAACACACGGCGGACGTTCTCGGTGACGTCGGCGTATTTAAAATCAGCCACGGACAAATTGACTGACACGGAATCGACCGTAATGCCCTGCTCAGACCACCGCTGTCGCTGTTGGCAAACGGCCTCCAGCACCTGCTGATCAATCTGACTGATCAGGCCACTCTCTTCCGCCAGTGGAATAAAGGATGCGGGCGAGACCAGCCCGAGCTCCGGGTGTCGCCAGCGGACCAGTGCCTCCAGCCCGTGCAGCTCATGCGTCTTCAGGTTGATCTGGGGCTGGTAATACACAACAAACTGTTTTTCAGTAATGGCCTTTCGCAAGGCGACTTCCATTTCCAGACGTTTGATCACGGCGTCGTTCATCTGGGGCCGGAAAAACCGGAAGGTGTTGCGGCCCTCGGCTTTGGCCTTGTACATGGCCAGATCCGCGTGCTTCTGCAAGGTATCAAAATCAGTGCCGTCGTCAGGCGCAATGCTGATGCCAATACTGGCCGTGGGTGTGACCTCCGTGGTGTTAACCATGACCGGGACGGCCAGGCTGGCCAATAATTTTTCGGCGACAACAATGGCCTGCGAGCTGCCCATACCCGGCAGCAACATAACAAACTCATCCCCGCCCAGACGGGCCAGGGTGTCTCGGGGTCGCAGGCACTGCTCCAGGCGTTTGGCGACCGTTTTTAGCAAATAGTCACCCCGGCTGTGACCCAGGGAATCGTTGATCGTTTTGAACCGGTCGAGGTCCAGAATCAGCACCGCCAAAGGCTGGCGTTCACGAGCCAGTCGCTTTAACGACTGCTGGGCCCGGTCCCAAAGCAGACTGCGGTTGGGCAGGTCGGTTAACGGGTCGTAAAAGGCCAGTTGATAGATCTGTTGTTTTGACTCTTCACTCTCAAAAGCCAGGAGACACAAATGCAGACAGGCCTGGACCATTTCACGGTGGAACGGGCTGGCGCCGCGTGGCTCCCGGAAATACAAGGCAAAGGTCCCCGCCACATGACCGTTTTTCATCGTGATAGGGCTTGACCAGCACGCCGCCAGACCATGGGACAAAGCCAGCTCACGATAATTTTCCCAAAGCGGATCGTGGGCGATGTCCGTCACCTCCACAACTTCGCCCCGCCAGGCGGCGGTGCCGCAGGAACCGGCACTCGGCCCTATCGGTAAACCGTCAATGGCCTGAACGTAGTCCTCGCGCATGCTAGGCGCAGCGCAATGACGCAAACGGCCGTCTTCATCCACCAGCAAAACCGTGCAGACGACTTCCGGGGCCAGCGCCTCCACCCGTCGGCAGAGCAGGTCCATCACACTGTTGACGGACTCACCGCTGGCGACCGACTCCAGAACTTCCTGGCGCAGCAGGTTGATGCCTTCGGTCTGATAAACGCTTTCAGTGTCCTGAACGTAAATGAACGCGCCCCGCTCGTCTTTGGACGACACCGGCATCAGAGTCAACTCAAGGGAGGGAGGTTGATCGGCAGCAACGGCCAGAACCTCCCGTGTGTGGAGTCGCTCCTGATCTTGCAATTGCTGCCACAGTTTGGCCCAGCGGACGGTATTGATAGAGGTGAATACTTGTTGGATACGCTCAAGCCCGGCATTGGCGGCACCCTTCCCGACAAGCGCATGAAAACGATCATTCATGCAAATGACGTCACCCGCTTCATTCACAAACGCCATGGCGATGGGCGCCCTCATCAACATGGAATAGATCAGGCTATCGGGCTTATCAAGATCGCTCAGAAAGGTCGCAGGTTTGAGCATGTGGTTTTCCACAAGAATTGGCTAGTCTCGGGCTAGTCGTATTGGTTAATGTATTCAAGCGTTCGGCATGGCACTATCTGACAAACCCCGTCAAACCTCGTCAAACCTCGTCAAAACGCTTCGGTTCAACAAAACAAAATACACCCAACTGGGTACGTTGGCGACACCTCTGAGCAACATAAAAACATCGTAACGTTGATGGCCATTTCGCCCTACTTCACCACCCACTCACCGTTGATCAGAATGAACTGACCGGACGGCGTTCGATCCATTGCTTTCTGTCCTGCCACCGCCTCCACCTTGGACACCGCAATGCCGTGTTTGGTCGCAATACGGGCGTATTCCTCACGACGGGCCTTATTAATGGCCTCAACAATGTCCCGTGCCTGCCCCGTGGGTTTGACCACGTCCAGGTAACCGGTCGGGGTCTCCCCGACGATGCCTTGTTGCTTGGCTTGATCGAGTCTGTTCTTGGCGTCGTCCAGACTCATGGCCAACGCAGGCAGGCTGAGGCTCAACGCCAACACCAGGGCTCCGATTCGCGCGAATAGTGTCATTGTATTCTCCTTAGCAAGGTACCCGGCTTAGTCGATAGCGCCTGGTTGATCAAAACAGGCCGCGCTCGCTGAACAGCTCATCGACTTCCTTATCCACCTTGACGTATATCTCATGCTGGATTTTGACGTTCAGATTCACCGTTATGGGCTCTTTTGGCGCCGCCATCTGGACCGTTGGCGTGCAGCCAGCCATCAACACGATGAGCATGGCACCGCCGAGCACCGCCGACCATCGCTCCGGGTAACCCCTCGATTCGCCCGATCTGGACATTGCCATACGGCATTCTCCTGTCTGTAACCCTGTAACCGCTATGTTTGCACAGTCATTCCGCTAACCACTGGCATGCACCCAAAGCGCCGACGCCACGACAATTAGCACCATTATTATTAGCACTATTTTGCCAGTGCACCATCATTGTTACTACTGTCCGCATTGTTACTACTATCTGCATTGCTACTACTGTCCGCATTCCTATGCGCGTCGTCGCCGGTTGTCATCGCCCCGGCACCTTTTTGCTGCATCATTTTCTCAACCCGCCGGGTGACCGCCTCGCTGACCCGACCGCTGAGCTGAAGGCTGGTGAGCAATGCCGGGATATCTTCCTCCAGATCAATATTGACGTTCAGTGGCGGGCTGTCGGCCAGGTCCGGGTTACGCCCCTCCAGATGCAGCCCCAACTTCAGGGTGCCGTCCTGATGATAGTTTACCGTGCTGGTGAGCACGGAATAATGGAAGTTGGTCATCGCAGCGGTAACCAGCTCCATGGTCTGGTTGCCCTCGCTCAGGGCGCTCAAGCGGTCAACGGGCAGCGACAGCACGCCACCCGGATGCGCTGCCATCAGTTGTCCCTGTTCCACCCGCAGGCCATCGCGTCCGATCAGCACAGGCACCTGCCCACTCAAATGCCCGCTGCCCGACAAGCCCTCCGCCGGGTACACCGCCATGAGCTCCGCCAGGGACACCGCCTGAATATCAAGCAGGACCTGAACCGGCAGGCTGGCCAGCGACCAACGGTTGGGCGCCAGGGTCACGGTGCCACCGAGCAGCCCGGCATTCGCCTGCCGGAGTGTCAGCTCCCCGGCGCTGGCGGTCTCGATTGGTGCCTCATAGGCGCCCGATACGGTCACCGGACCTATGGCAAGACCGGGATTGATTTGCCGAAGCACCAGCTCGGGGCTGGCCAGGTTCAGTACTGCCTGTTTGAAAGTGACCGCCACGGGCCCGGTAAGCCCGGCCCACGCGGTGCGGTCGTATAGCCCGGACACACTGCTGAACACCAGTTCGCCGTCCAGTTCCGGTGGGCCTTCAGGAGGAATTCGCAGGTTCCCTCGGGCCGTAAGCTGACCACTGTCAACCGTAAGCAATTCAGGCCAGATGGCCAGCGTGTCGGCGAGCATGTTGGACACCTTTTGAGCACTCGCCTGAAGCTCGCCGCTGGCCTGCAGCGTGCCCCCAAGAGGGTATGTGAGCGCGACCGTGATGGGTGTCTCCGGGTTGGCGCTCAGGTTGGCGCCCTTACCGGCACCTTTATTGCCATTGAGTGGAGCATTAAGAGTGCCATGGAGAGTGGCATCAAGAGTGGCATCAAGAGTGCCATTAAGCGCTAGCCGCTGGCGGGCCTGATTCAGAGTTCCCTTTAGCTGTCCCCGGAACCGCCAGCCGTGCGTGTGCAGCGCCGGGTGCCGAAGCTGGCGCGCCTGCAATGCCAGCGGCCCCATCACCGACACCGGCCCAAGCGAAGCCGTTTGCGGGCTAAAGCGGCCGGATACGGTCAGCCCGGGGCTGGTGCCGGTGACGCCGTCCAGCCACATGGCGGTGGCCGAATCGGGCGGATCAATATGATCGATTTTCAACCCCCCGTTGCTCGCCACGGTCGCTGTGAACGACTCGCTGTCCGCCCGCCCTGACAAACGGACATCCACCGACAGCCCCCTGTAAACCAGGCTGCCCAGGCTCAGCTTTGCCAGCCTGCCCCTGACGCGGCCATCGCCGACGTGGACCCGCCACGGCGACTCAGTGGCCACCGCCAGATGGGCGTCGACGGCGACATTGGCACCGCCCTGACTGGTCAGGGACAGTGTCAAAGGCAACAGAGGCCGATCACCAACCCCCTGAGGCATTGATGGCGCCGACCGGATCACCAGCGCGAGGCTTTTTGGCCTCAGCATTGCTGGCAAGACATTGATCCAGTCGGCGAGCTCGCGGGCCTGGACGTCGGTGTCCACAGTCTGCGCCAGCCACTGCCCCCCGGCCGCCGTCAACGCCACATCCACACGCCCCTGAATGGTGGCCAGACCGGGTATCGGCCAGGGCTGAGGCAAGTTGGCCTTTACTGCCAGTTCGCCCGACATTTGCGCCACAAACTCACGCCCCAACGGACCGTGCAGTGACCACTGGGCACTCAGGCTGGCGGTTTGTGGCTGGCCGTCCAGCGGCAGCGGTGGCAGGGCTTGCCACTGACTGAGCCAGTCCAATAGCCAATCGGTTTGTGGCAGATCCGGCAGTGCCACGGTACCCGTCCAGCGTACAGTGGACGCGGTGCCGTTGGGCTGTGGCTGGAGTTGTGGTTGTGGTTGTGGTTGTGGTTGAAGGTGTGACTGCAGGGACAAAAAATGGTTGCCGTCGATCGCCAGCGCCGACGTCAGGTTAAGGGCGTTGGAGCCCGGTCCGTCGAGATCGGCCTGCACCTGCACCCGATGGCCTTCATGGTCAAGGGTAAGTGCCGCAGTGAGTGGCAACCACGACGGCTGCCGGGTAACGACCAGCGAACCGGTCAGTTCGCAGCGCCCTGAGGCACAGGGCAACCTGGCCTGAAAGCGGCTGACGGCCAGCGCCAGGGGCAGCCATTGCGGCAACGGGTCCGGCGACCATCCAGGCAGCCATGCCCATAGCCATCCGAGCGACGCGTGTCCGGGGTCCAGTTCAGAGTTGGAATTAGCGGCAGGCCGGGGCTGCCAATCAAGCGTCAGGCGTTCAACGGTGAGCCGGTTCAGTTGCAGCCCGGTCCAACCCAGGGTCCAGGGCAGCGACACACCCTGCCCTTGAGCTCGCAGCGTGCCACCGTCCGGTTGGGTTTTGAGGACGGTAATACTGCGGGCCGTTGCCCCGGTCAGTGACAGCGCCAGCCCTTGCCATTGTAGTTGCTCGACTCCGTTGGCCTGCATCCAGTTGTGCCAGCTCTGGCGCAACACGACGGCCCCGGCGACCATCACCAGAGCAATGGCGACCAGCCCCCAAAGTGCAACACGCCAACGCTTCATGACCGGCCCCCGACGCCATTCAGAATGCCCCAGTGATCTCTCGTGATCGGTGCTACAAGGCCGCCGCGGGACCACGGCGCGGAGCGTCTGCTCAGGTTACGCTGTAAACGGCCCAATCGCCCGGCAGGCTGACTGTCCATACAGGCTGGTTTGACTGCTCGGTTCCGGCGTGGCGCTTGTCAGACTCATCGGGAGTCCGTTGTTTATTTCCCCGCGGCGGCCCTGGCAAAATTACCCAACGCCATGTCGATCTTTGCGATCACGTCATCACAGCCTTTGATTTTATGCCGCTTGGCCAGGTACTTCGGGTCATTGTAAGCGATCCAAACCTGGCCGGACTCGTCTTTCCAGACCAGGATTTTTTGCGGCAGGTCGATGGCGACCGACTGACTGCACTGCATCAACGGCGTGCCAACTTTCGGGTTGCCGAAAATGACAACTTCGGTCGGTCTTAACTCAAGACCGACGGCGCTGGCAGCTTCGGCATGGTTAATGCGATCGAACACGGTCATGCCATTTTCCTGCAGCACCGCTACCAAGCGGTCCGCCGTGTCCGGGACGTTGTGATTGCTTTTACGGGCAATAAATCCGCTTTCTGCCGCAGTGGCGGTGGACACAACACACATCAGTAATATCAGGGCCATTGAGAAGGCTATTGAGAAGGCATTTGAGAGTGCGCGCATGAATTTATCCCGGACTGATCATCGATAGCCACAGCTTAGCTGGACTGCGGCACAACTCAATGCCTTATTGCTGTAATTACGGACTGGCCACCCCCCGCCCCACGCATTCGATGCACCCTCGACAGGCCGTTCCTGGCCGGCCTGTCAGCGCCGTTGACCAATGATAATCCGGTAGTCGCGGTGAATGTGTATAAGACCGTCGTCGGTCCGGTACTGTGCATGGTAGGCGTCGACCGCCGCCCGGAATGCTTCCGCCCTGGCGGGACTGAGTGCCTGGGCCAGTTGCCGAATGGGCCCAAAGCCACGGCGGTACGCTGCCCAGATATCCGCCACGTTGTCGTTGTAGCTGTGATTGGTGCCGGCCTCAATGGTCAGTTCGAAGTCATCGCCAAGCAGCGCGCCCACGTGTGTCGGGTCACCCCAGGCCAGGGGCGAAGGCTGGGGTACGGGGGCATCGCTGAACTGGCCGATGACGGCAAAGAAGTCTTTGACGGCGCCTTCGGATGCCCAGGTCGACATCACCAGACGACCACCGGGCTTGCACACCCGCCCCAGTTCCCGCGCCACCGCGTGGTGGTTCGCCGCGAACATCGCACCGAAGGTGGAGATCACCCGGTCAAAGCGGCGGTTTTCAAACGGTAGCTGTTCCGCATCCGCCAGTTGAAAGTCGATGGAAGGGCGGACGTGGCGGGACAGTGCCTCGGCGGCGGTCAGAAGCGGCTGGGCGATATCAACCGCCGTTACCTGCGCACCATAGGCGGCCACGTTGCGAGCCGTCCACCCGGTGCCGGTTGCCACATCCAGCACTCGTTCGCCGGGCTGGGCATTCAGCCGCTGGGCGGCATGGCTCAGGGCGTCAGAAATATAAAAGCTGATTCGGTCATAGGCCTCACCCCCCGACCCCCAAGTTTCTGCGACGGGCCGGTGGTGGGCATGGATGGCCTCGGATGATGCATTCATGGTGAATCCTCCTCTGGTCAAAAGCCTTATTTTGCAATGCTTTTGGCGGCAAAAGTCTGATAGCGGATGCGGTTATCCACGACGTACAACGTGTCCGTCGCCAGCTCATATCGGTGCGCCGGAGTGTCGGCGGACCAGACGATGTAGGCAATAGGGCCATGGCTGTACCGCTGATGCACGGTGATGGTGGCGTCCGGTGATGAGAACTCCGCCACCAGCGTTTCAAACAATGCCCGGATCTGCGGCTTGCCCTCCAACACACCGGTGGGGGTGATAAACACCGCCTGGTCATCGTAATCCGCCATAATGGCGTCCACATCGTCGGCAGCGAAGGCTTGCAGATGCCGGTCCAGCACGGCGTCGGCACTGGCGTGCTCGCTCTCGGCGGCTACCGGTTGCAACGCTGACAGCAAGCCGGCCGCCAGCAGGCAAGTCATCATCCGGATGGATAATCGGTGGGTCGTTTCCATGGTGGTCTCTCCTGTACTTTCCTGCGCTCCGCTTTGCTAAAGCAGACCATGGGTTCAGGTTCAGGAGACCACGTGCGGGAGGGAAGAAATACTCCACGAACTGTAGTATTTTTAAAGCATGGCGCGCTGCAGTGGATGTCCTCATACGATCCAGGAGGTTGCATGAAAACTTACGGTCAGTTCTGCCCTGTTGCCAAAGCGGCCGAGATCTTCTGCGAGCGCTGGACCGCGCTCATACTGCGGGATCTGGCCTGCGGTGCCAGCCGGTTTTCCGAACTCCAGCGTGGCATCCCCCTGGCATCGCCGACACTGCTTTCACGTCGGCTCAAACAACTGGAAGCCGAACACATCGTGCGGCGGGAGAAATCCGAGAGTGGGCGCAGTTGGACCTATCACCTGACCCCGGCCGGTGAGGAGTTCGTCCCCATCGTCGAAGCCCTGGGGGTGTGGGGGCAACACTGGTCGCGCCGGGAACTGGCAAAACACGAGGTGAACCTGGACCTGCTGGTCTGGGCGATGGAGCGGAGCGTTCGCCCGGAAGCGTTTGGTACCCGGGACGCCATCGTTCAGGTTGAATTCACTGACCAGCCCAAACACAAGCGCCTCTGGTGGTTCCGGAACGAACACGGTGTCAGTGAGTTGTGCCTGCAGCCGCCCGGCGTCGATGTTGATCTTTACCTGTCGACCACCTTGATGGACATGATCTACATCTGGCGCGGCGACCTGTCACCCGCGCAGGCACTGGAGACCGGCCGGCTGACGGCCCATGGCAAAGGCTGGGCCCGGCGGGTCGTTGGCCAGTGGCTGGGCATCAGTACCCTGGCCCATGTCCGCCCGCGTCAGGAATCCGCCGTCAACGCCGCCTGAGTATGGCCGGGCGACGTGGACGCACCAACCTGAACAGCCGGCGATTGTTCTTGCACCAATTCAGGTCACAAGCATTCGTCCGGAGCAGTTGCCATCTGCGGTCTGACGGCCCCAACGCCTTCATTCACAAGCGATAGCGTAATCTGGCATCGGCTTTGCTCTGATCACCCTGAGGAATTAAATGGCCTGTGGCCAGCGGCCTGCCTGAATGGCGGCCTGGACTCAACACACAACGAACACCAATAGACAGCTAGGGTTCCGGTCAGTGACACGCTGATGCCTGGTCCGAGAGCAGTCGACCTTCTTTGCAAGGTTACACGGCGGGACAAAAGCCCGGGAGGTTAATCGATGGCGCGCTCGCCATTTGATTCCTCTTACCCCGTTCGCAAAGGAGGTCCACCATGACCCGCACGTTTTATTCAGCTCTGTTACTGATCTGCTCCCTTGTTATTGCTCCGGTTGCTTCAGCCAAGGACTCGTTCAATGTTTGCTGGTCCATCTACGTTGGCTGGATGCCCTGGGGCTACGGCGACAACGCTGGCATCGTCGATAAGTGGGCCGACAAGTACGACATCGAGATCAACGTTGTCCAGATCAACGACTACATCGAGTCCATCAACCAGTACACCGCCGGTCAATACGACGGTTGCGTGATGACCAACATGGACGCCCTCACCATCCCAGCCGCCGGCGGCGTGGACTCCACCGCACTGATTGTCGGGGATTTCTCCGATGGCAACGACGGTGTGGTACTCAAGGGCCAGAGTGACCTCAGCGCCATTGAGGGCCAGCGCGTCAACCTGGTTGAGCTGTCGGTGTCCCATTATATGCTGGCCCGTGGCCTGGAAAGTGTTGGCATGAGCGAGCGCGACATCACCGTAGTCAACACCTCCGACGCCGATCTGGTGTCTGCTTTCGCCAGCGACGACATTACCGCGGTCGCCACCTGGAACCCGCTGCTGAGCGAAATCCTCAAGGCCCCAGACAGCAATCTGGTGTTCGATTCGTCGCAAATCCCGGGCGAGATCATCGACCTGATGGTGGTGAACACCGAAACCCTGGAAGCCAATCCGAAGCTGGGCAAAGCCCTCACCGGCGCCTGGTACGAAATCATGGCAAAGATGCAGGGTGACACCGACGACGCCAAGGCCGTTCGCACCGCGCTGGCCGAAGCCTCCGGCACCGACCTTGCCGGCTATGAAAGCCAGCTCGACAGCACCCGTATGTTCTACGCCGCCAAGGACGCCGTTGCTTTCGTTAACAGCCCGGAGCTGAAAAACACCATGCAGCGCGTAGCCGAGTTCTCCTTTGAGCATGGCCTGCTGGGCGAGGGCGCACCGGATGCCGACTTCATCGGTGTCGAAATGCCAGCCGGCAACTACGGCAGCGCCAGCAACACGCAGTTGCGGTTTACGCCGGAGTACATGCAGATGGCCGCCGACGGCGCGCTGTAAGCTGGCGCTCTGAGCACCAGGTGAAGGCCTGCCCGACCACCATCACGGGGCAGGCTCCAAACTCCAGCCGGACACACGCGCATGAAGAAACTCATCAATCGCCAACCCGGAACCGTTGGGCGTTGGGCCTACGGCCTGCTGCCCTTTGTGCTGATTGCCATTGTGTACACCATGGCGTCCGGCGCCCGGCTGGCTGACAACCCCAACGACAAACTGTTGCCGGCCGCTGCCACCATGGTGGATTCCATGACCCGCATGGCGTTTGAGCCCAGCCGACGCACCGGCGACCTGCTGCTCTGGGCCGACACCCTGGCAAGCTTGGAACGCCTGGGCATCGGCGTCGGACTGGCAGCGTTGACCGGGCTCATCGTTGGCATTGCCAATGGCACCATTCCCCTGGTGCGGGCCGGGCTGTCACCGGTGATTACCGGCATATCCCTGGTGCCCCCGATGGCGATTCTGCCGATCCTGTTTATTGCCTTTGGCCTGGAACAACTGGCGAAAATCATGCTGATCTTCATTGGCATTACGCCGTTCCTGATTCGCGACTTACAGCAGCGCACGATGGAAATCCCGGAAGAGCAGATCATCAAGATGCAGACCCTGGGTGCCAACACCTGGCAGATCATCCTTCGCCTGGTGTTACCGCAAATCATGCCCCGGTTGATCAGTGCGGTGCGACTGTCGCTGGGGTCGGCCTGGCTGTTTCTGATTGCGGCGGAAGCCATTGCGGCAACGGAAGGCCTGGGCTACCGCATCTTCCTGGTCCGTCGCTACCTGTCGATGGACGTGATTTTGCCGTATGTGCTCTGGATAACGCTGTTGGCGTTCCTGATCGACTTTGCCCTGAACCGCTATTCCCGGTGGCGGTACCCCTGGTTCCACGACCGTAACCAGTAACCCGACCGCCCGGAGACACGCGCACTATGGCGACCATTGAACTGAAAAATCTGTGGAAGGAATACGGCCAGGAAGTGGTGCTCGAGCGGCTCAACGCCCGCGTCGAGGCCGGTGAGTTCGTCACCATTGTGGGCGCCTCCGGCTGTGGCAAAACCACCTTCCTCAAAATGCTGTTGGGCACCGAGAGCCCGAGCCGTGGCGAGCTGCTGCTGGATGGCAAACCGATTCCGGCGGAACCTGACGAAACCCGGGGCATCGTGTTTCAGCGCTATTCGGTGCTGCCCCACCTGACGGCGGAACGTAACGTCATGCTGGCCGGCGAGCTTGCGGCCAACCGCTTCCTCGGCCATGCCTTTGGCGAACAGCGGCGGGTGTTGAAAGAGGCGGCCCGCGCAATGCTGGAGGACGTCGGGCTGGGCCATGCCCTCGACAAATATCCGCACGAACTGTCCGGCGGCATGCAGCAGCGGCTGGCACTGGCCCAGGCCTTGATCAAAAAACCCCGCATTTTATTGCTGGATGAACCGTTTGGCGCCCTGGACCCCGGTATTCGCAAGGACATGCACGCGCTGGTGCTGAAGTTATGGAAAGAGCAGCAGTTGACTGTCTTCATGATCACGCACGATCTGGACGAAGGCTTTTACCTGGGCACCCGACTCTGGGTCTTCGATAAAGACCGCCTGGACCTGCAGGCACCCGGTGCCTATGGCGCCCGTATTACCTACGACTTACCGGTCGGCAAAGACGATCGCGGTACGCTGGACGACATTGCCAGCCGGGTGGATACCACCGCGAGAGCCTTGGGGTGAATCGAGGCGCCGCATGGGAACACAGGGCATCCAGACCGGAAGCCAGCAACCAGCGCCGTCGACCCGCACCGGCCAGACATTGCGTTTAACGGAGGATCTATGACCACCCTACTCTACGATTACACCATGCCCGGAGGCCATCACTGGTCGTTCCGCATGCGCCGGGGCACCCAGCTGCGGCTGACGGACCTGGAAGGTGGCGCCAACGCCGCCTTGCTGTTCTACAACCCGGAAAACCTGCTGGAGCGCTATAACGCGCCGGATACCCTCAAGGGCCAGCACACGTTTAAACTGACCAAGGGTAACTGCCTCTACTCCGACATGGGCCGCTGCTTTGCCTCCATCGTCGAGGACAGTTTTGGCTGGCACGACACCGTCTCGGGCAACCTCAGCGCGAACGCCTGCCTGCAAAAATACGGCGAGCATCGCTACCAGGAGCACTACAATGACTGGTACCTCAGTGGTGAGGACAGCTTCCTGACCGAGCTGGCCAAATACGGCCTGACCGAACGGGACATGGCGGCCAACCTGAATCTGTTCAGCAAGGTGATGACCGACGATGCCGGCAACATGACCTTCGATCCTGCGGCTTCCCAGGCCGGGGCCAGCGTTACCCTGCGGTTCGACATGGACACCCTGGTGCTCTTGCACACCTGCCCTCATCCGTTGAACCCCGCCGCCGATTACCCCCGCCACCCGGTGCGCTGCGAACTGATGACTGCGCCGCCACTGGCGGCAGATGACCTGTGCATGAACCACCGGCCGGAAAACCGCCGGGCGCTGGAAAACAACCGCCTGTATTACCTGGAGCCGCCGTTTGCGACCCGGGCCGAGCGAGCCTGAAGGAGGCCGTCATGATTAAAGCAAGCACTCAGTCAATGGCCGACGCGCAATTCCAGGCCACGGTTGCGGCGGGTGATTACTTCATCCGCACCCTCAAGGCCGGTGATACCTTGCGCATCCTGGACCTGGAAGGCAACCAGGCCGCCGACACCCTGTTCTACAACGCCCACGACCCGGCCGAACGCTACAGCGCCACCGACACCATCCGCGAGCAGGGCAATGTCTATCTGACCGCCGGCACGGTGCTGATGACCAATCGTGGCAATCCGTTGCTGGAGATCGTTGCCGACACCTGTGGCCGCCACGACACCCTCGGCGGCGCCTGCGCGAGTGAGAGCAACACCGTGCGGTACGACCTCGAAAAGCGTTGCATGCACGCCTGCCGGGACAGCTGGATGCTGGCGATCAATCGCCATGAGGAATTCGGGCTCGACAAGCGGGACATCACCCACAACATCAACTTTTTCATGAACGTGCCGGTCACCGCCGATGGCGGGCTGACCTTTGAAGACGGCATCTCGGGCGCCGGCAAGTACGTGGAACTGACCGCCCGGATGGACACCATCGTGCTGATTTCCAATTGCCCGCAACTCAATAACCCGTGTAACGGCTATAACCCGACCCCCATCGAAGTCATTGTCTGGTCGGCCTGAGATCAGCACAGCCTGACCGATTGCGCCGGGGACGACCCTGGCTGCGATAACGTCAAGGCGGGACGACCCGCCCACGCAGGACAACCATCATGTTCAGCAAGGTTCTCATCGCTAATCGCGGCGCCATCGCGACCCGTGTCATCCGTACCCTGAAGACCCTGGGCGTGACCAGCGTCGCGGTGTATGCCGACGCTGACGCCGACGCTCTTCACACCCGGCAGGCGGACGAAGCCTATGGCCTGGGTGAAGGGTCGGCCGCGCAAACGTATCTCAACCAGGACAAGCTGTTCGCCATCATGAAACAGACGGGCGTTGAGGCCGTGCACCCCGGGTACGGATTTCTCAGTGAAAACCCGGAATTCGTTGAACGCTGTGACGCCGAAGGCATTGCGTTTATTGGCCCGACCCCGGATCAGATGCGGCAATTTGGCCTCAAACACACCGCCCGCCAACTGGCGGAAGAGGCCCAGGTACCGCTGTTACCGGGGACCGGCCTGCTGGCAAACCTTGACGACGCCCTGGCGTCGGCCGACCGGATTGGCTACCCGGTGATGCTGAAAAGCACCGCCGGTGGCGGCGGTATTGGCATGCAAATCTGCCAGGATGATGAAGTCCTCAGCAAAGCCTGGGACGGGGTTCGGCGCTTGAGCGCCAACAACTTCTCGAACGACGGCGTGTTCCTGGAAAAATACATCGAGAGAGCCCGTCACATTGAGGTCCAGATTTTCGGCGATGGTCAGGGCAACGCCCTGGCACTGGGCGAACGCGACTGCTCCGCCCAACGGCGCCACCAAAAAGTGCTGGAAGAAACCCCGGCCCCCCACCTGCCCGATGACATCCGCCACACCCTGCATGAAACCGCTCGCCGGCTGGTGGCGTCGGTGAACTATCGCAATGCCGGCACGGTGGAATTCATTGTTGATCAGGCCAGCAACGCGTTCTATTTTCTCGAAGTTAACACTCGTCTGCAGGTTGAGCACGGGGTTACCGAACAGGTCTATGGCGTCGATCTGGTGGACTGGATGGTGACCCTGGCGGCCAATGAGTTGCCGGACCTGGCGACCCTGAACCGTCATGGGGAACCCCAGGGCCATGCAATACAGGCTCGCCTGTATGCGGAAGACCCCAACAAGGACTTCCAGCCCTGCGCGGGCCTGCTCACCACGGTGCGGTTTCCCGACGCCGATGGCGATCGCCGACGCATCGACCATTGGATTGAGGCGGGTGTGGAGGTCTCCGCACTGTTTGACCCCATGCTGGCCAAGGTCATGGTGCACGCGGACGACCGGGCCTCGGCGCTGCAGGCGCTGGACCGGACACTGGCGGACACGGTGATCGAGGGCATCGAAACCAACCGGGTGTATCTGCGCGCCATTCTCGCTGACGCGGTGTTTGCCCGGGGCCAAATGACCACTCGCTACCTCAACGGCTTTCAGTACCGGCCCGCCACCGTGGATGTGCTGGCCGGAGGCACTCTGACAACGGTGCAGGACTACCCGGGCCGCACCGGTTACTGGCCGGTAGGCGTGCCACCCTCGGGGCCGTTCGACAGCCTGAGCTTCCGGCTCGGCAACCGGCTGCTGGGCAATGCGGCGGATGCCGCCGGGCTGGAATTCACCCTCAATGGCCCGACGCTGAGATTCAACATTGGCACCACTCTGGTGCTGACCGGAGCCGACCTCGGGGCCACCCTGGATGGTGAGGCCGTCGAGCGCTGCCAACCGGTTTCGATTAACGCCGGGCAGACGCTGACCCTGGGCAAAGCCCGGGATCAAGGCGCCCGGGCCTACCTGGCGGTGGCGAGCGGCATCCAGTGCGAACCCTACCTGGGCTCCCGCAGCACCTTCACTCTGGGCCAGTTTGGCGGCCATGGTGGTCGCGCCATCCGGACCGGCGATGTGCTGCACCTGATGACGGACACGGCCCCACCGGTCACTACGGAACTGCCGGCAGGCCTGGCGCCGGAGCTGACCGACCACTGGACCCTGCGGGTGGTGTATGGCCCCCACGGGGCGCCGGATTTCTTCACCGAACAGGACATTGACACTTTCTTTGCGACCGACTGGCAGGTGCATTACAACTCCAGCCGAACCGGTATCCGCCTGGTCGGTCCCAAACCGGAATGGGCGCGTCGGGATGGCGGCGAGGCCGGCATGCACCCCTCCAACATTCACGATAATGCCTACGCTGTGGGGACGGTCGATTTTACCGGCGACATGCCGGTGATTCTCGGCCCCGATGGTCCGTCGCTGGGCGGTTTTGTCTGCCCGGTGACCACCATCAAGGCCGATCTCTGGAAACTGGGCCAGCTCAAGGCCGGTGACCGTATCCGTTTCCAGCCGGTCAGCCTGGCTGACGCCGACCAGCTTGCGGTCGCCCAGGATGCAATGATCGACACCCTGACCCCAGTCGATGTAAACCTGTCGAGCCACCGGTCGGCAACGCCGGTATTACGCACCCTGAGCGCCGAACAGGCGGGGGTGCCGGTGGTTTACCGGCCGTCCGGGGATCGCTACCTGCTGATCGAGTACGGGCCGCTGGAACTGGACCTGCGCCTGCGGTTTCGCGCCCATGCGCTGATGCTCTGGCTCCAGGATCAGGCGCTGGATGGCCTTCTGGAACTGACCCCGGGTATTCGCTCGCTGCAGGTGCATTTCGACCCGGTGCGCCTGCCCCGTACCGATCTGCTCGATAGGCTGGAGGCAGCTGAAACCCATCTACAGCAACAGACTGATCTGGAAGTGCCCTCGCGCATTGTGCACCTGCCCATTTCATGGGATGACGAGGCCTGCCGTCTGGCGATCGAAAAGTATCAACAGTCCGTGCGTAAGGATGCGCCCTGGTGCCCCAGCAACATTGAGTTCATCCGACGCATCAATGGCCTGCCCGACATCGAGGAAGTCAAACGCATTTTCTTCGAGGCCAGCTATGTGGTGATGGGCCTGGGCGATGTGTACCTCGGTGCGCCGGTGGCAACCCCCTACGACCCTCGCCACCGGATGGTTACCACCAAGTACAATCCGGCCCGGACCTGGACCGCCGAGAACTCCGTCGGCATCGGTGGCTCGTACCTCTGCGTTTACGGCATGGAAGGCCCCGGGGGTTATCAGTTTGTCGGCCGCACGCTGCAAATGTGGAACCGCTACCGGCGCACGGCGGAATTCACTCAGCCGAACCTGCTGCGGTTCTTCGACCAGATCCGGTTTTATCAGGTGTCGTCGGAAGAGCTGAAACAGATTCGCCGGGATTTCCCCAAAGGCGATTACCCGCTGACCATTGAGGAAACCACCTTCAGCCTCAACGATTATCAGGCCTTTCTGGAGCACAACGACGACGGCATCCGGACCTTCACCGACGCCCGCAACGAAGCCTTTGAACAGGAACTGGAGCGCTGGGTGGCCAGCGGCCAGATTAACTTCGAATCCCAGCAGGACCTGGCCGAACACGACAGCGATGGCCTGCCGGAGGGAACACCGGTGGAGTCCCCGGTGGCCGGCAGTCTCTGGAAACTGTGCGTTGCCCAGGGCGATCGGGTGCAAGAAGGTCAGGTCGTGGCGATTCTCGAGTCGATGAAAATGGAAATTGAAATTTTCGCACCGGCTGGCGGCGAAGTGTTGGCCATTGCGCGTGAGGAAGGCCAACAGATCAATGCCGGGCAAGCGTTGATGGTGCTGGCAGGCTGAGCCCGGGTAGAAATGGCCTGCAGGCAAGCATGGAAGGCCGGGTTCAGGTTATGATGCGTCTCCAAGTCATTCATTGATTCAGGAAAACCAGCATGCTGTTCGCAATTATCATTGGTGGTCTGATCGGCTATCAGTTTGGTCGGTTTCCGGGCTTTATTATGGGCGCGGTCGCCGGGGTACTGGTGCTCAACTTCCTCAAGAGCAGACTCAGGAAAGGGCTTCAGGACATCCAGTCGGGTTTTCTCGATTCCATGTTCGCCGTCATGGGTGCCTTGTGCAAAGCTGACGGAGTCGTCACCCGGGATGAAATTGACGTCGCAGAGGCGTTGTTCGACAAGTTCCGGTTGTCCGGCAGCCAACGCGAGTCTGCCAAGGCCGCATTCGAGCTGGGCAAGACCGAAGGCTTTGACCTGGATGCCGAGCTGGCTAATTTTCGTCGCGTCAGTCGCGGCCAGCCCGCTCTGCTGCAAATGTTCCTGCAGGTGCAGGTCTCTGCGGTGGCCGCCGATGGCAAAATCCACCCCAAAGAGCACGAGATGCTGGTCCGCATCGCCCGCGGTCTGGGCTTGCCGGAAGCCCAGGTTGAACAGCTCGAAGCGATGCTGCGCGGCACTCATACCGGCGCGGGACCGGGCGGAGCAACCACCACGCAGCAGCTGGACGATGCCTACAAAGTACTGGGCGTTTCTCCAGAGGCCTCCGATACCGATTTGAAGCGGGCCTACCGTAAGCAAATGAGCGAGAACCACCCCGACAAACTTGCCGGGCGGGGCTTGCCGGAAAGCATGCGTGAAATGGCCGAGCAGAAGACCCGCGACATCACCCACGCCTATGACGTGATCAAAGACGCCCGTAAATAAAACCGAGGTGTTCGGTGTCTGATAACACAACCCGACGTCATGGAGCGCTGATCGTACTGATCGCCGGCGCGCTGATACTGGGCCTGAATATGGGGCTGCGGCAAACCTTTGGCCTGTTCCTGGACCCCATTACCCGGGACCTGTCGGTCAGCCATACCACGTTCAGTTTCGCCATCGCCATTCAAAATCTGCTCTGGGGCGCTTTAACGCCGTTTTTCTGTGCGGTCGCCGACCGCTGGGGAACCGGCCGGGTCGTTGCCACCGGCGGTGTGTTGTACGTCGCCGGTTTGCTGACTATGGCGCTGGTTCAGACCCCTCTGGGCTTGAACCTGGGCGCCGGCATCCTGGTTGGCATGGCGGTGTCGGCCTCTGGTTTCCCCCTCATTCTGTCCGCGGTGGCCCGCAGTGCCCCGGTGGCCAGCCGGGGTACCTGGCTGGGGCTGGCGACCGCCGGTGGCTCCATTGGTCAGTTTGCCCTATTGCCGGCGTCTCAGGCCCTGATCGGAAGTTGGGACTGGGTCACCGCGCTGTTGGTGCTGGCGGTAGCCGCTGCCCTGGTGGTGCCACTGGCATTGCCATTACGCGGTCGGCCTGCCCCTCAGGATGAACATACCCAACCACTGAGCCAGGCCTTGCGTGAGGCCAGCGGCGAACGCAGTTACTGGTTGTTGAACGGTGGGTTCTTTGTGTGTGGTTTTCACGTGGCCTTCATTGCCACGCATCTGCCCTCGTACCTGACTCATCAGGGTTTGTCCCCGGCAGTGGGTGCCACCGCCCTGGCGTTAGTGGGTTTTTTCAATATTGTGGGTTCGTTCGGGGCGGGATGGCTGGGTTCACGGTTTGCCATGAAACGGGTGCTGGCGGGTATTTATCTGGCGCGCGCGCTGGTGATTCTGCTGATGCTGTCGTTTCCCATGACGCCGGTGAATGCCTGGCTGTTCGGTTCCGCGTTGGGGTTGTTGTGGCTGGGCACCGTGCCGCTGACGTCCGGGCTGGTCTCTCACATATTTGGTGCACGGTACCTGGCGACCCTGTTCGGTATCGTGATGCTGAGCCACCAGATGGGTGCTTTTCTCGGCGCCTGGCTCGGCGGTCTCAGTTTTGACCTGACCGGGTCATACCAGGTGATCTGGTGGCTCGCGGTTGGGCTGGCCCTGATGGCCGCCGCCCTGCACTGGCCCATTGAAGAAAAACCGCTGACTCGGGCCGCACCGCCAGCACCGGTTCAGATCAGGTAGCGGGTGCCTGCGGCCGCAAGGATGCCCGCCGTGATGGCGGGCAACGGCTTGCGAAATGCCAGCATGAGTGCGGCGGTCGTCCCGAGGGCGACTCTCGCCCCCCAGTCACCATCGAACGCCATCGGCGTGAGAATCGCAATCAATACGGAGCTGGCCATCGCATTGATGAAGCCTTCCACCCGGGGATTGATGGTGACGAACGACATCAGAAAGACCCCTCCAACCCGGGTCACCAGGGTCACCAGTGCCATGACGGCAATGATCAGGAGGATGCCAAAGGTATCGGTTTCAATGCTCATACCGGCCTCCGTTCCAACCAGAGGAAACCAACCACACCCCCCGCCAGTGCGCCCACCACCACATGGGTGTGGGGCGGCAACCACCAGTAGGCCGCCATTGAAGCGGCGCCGGACACCAGCCAGGCCACCAGCACCCGGGGCGTGCGCCGGCCACCCAGCGCCATCGACAGCAGGAAACAACCCAACACCATATCCAGGCCCAGGCTTTTTGGCTCCTCCATCAGACCACCAAAATAAACGCCCACCAGAGTGCCGATCAACCAAGCCACCCACAAGGCAAAACCGCCCCCCAGAATCACTTCCAGATTGCGTCGGCCATTTTGGTAATCCTGCGCCGCCACCGCCCAATTGGCATCGGTCAACACCAACAGGATGCCGTAGCGGCGCCCGGGAGAAAGATCACGGAGCATGGGGTACAGGGAGGCGCCCATCAGCAGGTGACGGGAGTTAATCGCGAACACTACCGCCATCACCGGCAGCAGTGCCACGTCGGCCCCCCACATATCGATCGTGGCAAACTGGGACGCACCGGCAAATACCACCATGCTCATCAGCGTTGCTTCCAGTGGTGCCAGACCTTTTTGAACGGCGGCTAACCCGAAGGCAACGCCGAACGCCACCACAAACAGTGAGATGGGCAGGAGTCGAAGAAACTCGGAGCGGAGAATTCCGGGTTGCAACTGATAGGAATAGGAGGACGTCGGCATCATCGGAAGCTAGTTGTAATCCCTTAATCTGCGTATAAGTGATTGCCGAAGCCGTCACGGCAGCCCGCGGCATGGGCCACAACCTGGCCCGGTCAAGCCTGGTGTGATTTGGCTAAAATGTCATCGTAAGACCAGACATTCACCGCCCGCGCAGGTGAGCTGGCGGTTGCGATCCCTTTGACTTCGTTCACCATCGCCTGTGCCACCGCCTCCGCCCTGATCGCCCGATACGGTCGCAGGGGCCCAAGCAATACGCCGTTCAACACTGGCGCCATTGCGCTGGCCGCCGATTCCGCCAAACGCTGCTCCCGGCGGTCACCGAGTAACAGGCTGGGGTGAAAGATTGAGAGCACATCAAAACCCAGTTCGCGGACGGCGTCTTCCAGTTCACCCTTGGTGCGATTATAGAACACCGATGATCGGGACGACGCCCCGATGGCGGACATCAGCAACAGGGCGTTTGCACCGTGGGCGCGTGCGATGCGTGCGGCTTCCAGACAGTATTGATAATCCACTTTCCGAAATTGGGCCATGGAGCCAGCAGCCTTGATGGTGGAACCGAGACAGCAGACGACGACAGACACATCAAAGCAGTCCGCATGCTCATTCAGCCGATCAAAATCCACCACCACCGCCTGTAATTTGGCGTGCTCCATGTCGATGGGGCGGCGCACCAGTGCGATGACCTTTGACACCTCGCTGGCCTCCAGCAGTCCTGACAACACTGACCGCCCCGTGAGTCCGGTGGCACCTAATAACATGACCTTCATCGCCTGGTTCTCCCTGTTCAAAAATACGGGCCACAGACCCTGAGCCTAGCAGCCCTGGGTATGGATTGAGATAGAATTCCCCGATCTCAAGCACCGACAGACAGGAAGATGCGCATTAATTCACCTGTCTCGATGGCCAGCACGACCGCAGGCGGAACCATCTTGGCACGGCCTTGGCGTAGTGACGGTAGGCATCACCGTGGATCGCTTCCAACGCCTGCTCTTCGGCGCGGGCTTGTCGCACGATGACAACGCAGCCCGTGATCAGGCAGACCAACGAAAACACGCTGGGCAGGGCCAAAAAAAACCCCAGTTGCCCCAGCATGATGGCGCAAAAAAGCGGGTTGCGACTGAGGTGAAACGGGCCGCCCCTGATCAGCCCTGTGCGACGTTCGTAATCAATGCCTGAACGCCAGTCCTGATGCATGTAGGCCTGCACGAAATCGATCAGGAAAAAAGACACCAGCAGCAACACGGTGCCGGCCACTAACACGACCGGATGGTAGAGGGTTGAGAAAACACCGAGATAGGGGTCGATATCGAAGCCGACGCGCACCCAACAGATACCCAGGATAGCCGCGCGGAACACGTTGAAGAGGTGCCGATGCCACCAGGTGGCAGACCCACGCCGGCCATAGTGAATATGCGAGAACCGCAAGCGTTCGTATAGGCCCAGGCTCCGGCTGGTGTAATGCAGACCAATCAGTAAAAAATAGACAGCCAGAAAATGCCGGGTGAACACATCGACTGAACTCATGGCCTTAGCGTTCCTTGCGCCTTAAAAAGGAAATTGAAGCTTACCCTTCCCATGCCATCGCGAACAAGGCGGCGGGCGGTCTCCCGATAGCACATTCCGTCCTGTTTTGGTTTGGGCTAGAGTACGGAAACGCTTCAATTCCGGATAGGCCATGACCGCGCAACAGACCCCGAAATCATTGCACGCATTCTCAGACGACGCACTCGCGGATCATGATGCCACCGCACTTGCGGAACAACTCCGACGTGGCGAGTTGAGCATTGACGAGGTGACGGCTGCGGCGATAGCCCGGGCGGAGGCGATGGAACCGTTGATCCATGCTATCGCAACATCGGACTTTGCCTCTGCCAGGCAGCAGAAACCGCCCCTGCCAGACCGCTGCTTTGCCGGCGTACCCACCTTTATCAAAGACAACACCGACATTACCGGTCTCCCCACGGGCCATGGCTCCGGGGCGATTCATGGTCGCCCGGCCCGCACCAGCTGTAAATTTATGCAGCAGTTCATGGCGCAAGGATTTGTCTGTCTCGGCAAAAGCAAACTGCCCGAATTCGGGTTCAACGCCACCACCGAATACGAACACGACCAGCCAACCCGCAACCCCTGGAATCCGGACTATTCTGCCGGTGCGTCGTCCGGTGGAGCGGCCGCACTGGTGGCTGCGGGGGTGGTACCAATGGCCCATGCCAACGACGGTGGTGGGTCCATCCGCATTCCGGCCGCGTGCTGCGGTTTGATCGGCCTGAAGCCCAGCCGGGGGCGCCTGGTCGACGGCCATGCCGCCAAATCCCTGCCCATCAACGTGATTGTCGAGGGCGTGCTTACCCGCAGTGTGCGCGATACCGCCAATTTTTTCGCCGCCGCTGAACACCACTACCAAACCAAAAGACTGCCAGCCATCGGCAGCGTGACAGCACCCGCCGCCCGGTGCATGAAAATCGGCGTGATTTTGGATTCCGTCAACGGTCACAAAACCGATGCTGAGACACGTGTTTCGGTGGAAAACACGGCGCTGCGCCTGGCAGATCTGGGTCATCATCTTGAGGCCATGCCAATGCCAGTTGCCGACAGCTTTCCCGACGATTTTGCCTTGTACTGGAGCATGCTGGCATTTGCGGTGCGGACCACCGGTAACAGAACCATGGATACCAGCTTCAGCAAGCATCAGGTGGATGGTTTGACTCTGGGACTGGACCGCCGGTTCAAGCGCCGGGTGGTTCACCTTCCGGCAGCATTGTGGCGCCTGCGTCGTTCCTACCACGATTATGCCCATGCCATGGCCGGTTATGATGCGGTATTGATGCCGGTTCTGGGTCACACCACGCCTGAAATCGGGTTTCTTTGCCCGACGGTGGATTTTGACACGCTGTTTGACCGCCTGACGCATTACGCCTGTTTCACACCCCTGGCCAATGCCACGGGTGCGCCGGCGATCTCGCTGCCGATGGGCACCTCACGCAACAACCTTCCGATCGGGGTTCAGCTGATGGCGAACCATGGGCGCGAACGCACGCTTCTGGAACTGGCCTTCGAGCTGGAACAGGCGGCGCCGTGGCGCAAAATTACGGCCTGAGAATGAAGGCAGTGAGAGCCTCATGTACACGGGACAGGCTCGTTGGCAACCCGTACACGTTGTCACTAATGTGATCAGAGTGTTGGACAGCCTTGCCTTCACTTGCCATTATTGGTGATCTTTACCTGCAATCGGTCGGCGCTAATGTCTGACAACAAGGTCTTCATCGACTTCCACGAAGCCCTGATGAACATGAGCCACAGTCAGGACTTCACCAATGATCACCGTGAGAACAAGCTCTCAGCCCTGACCCGGTTGTGTTGCGAACTTCTGGGCGTGGACCGCGTTGGCGTCTGGAAGTTGAGTCCCGATGGCCAGACACTGATCAACGAGCGGCTCACCGACAGCAAGGCGGCCAATCCAGCAACAGAATCACCCGATTTGCTGCTCGAACGCGAGCACCACCCGCACTATTTTGAAGCACTCGCCAGCGCCAGGATCATTGAAGCGCCAGACGCTCAAAACGATCAGCGCACCCACTCGTTTTCAGATCAATACCTGAAGCCCAATGGCATTGTTTCAATGCTTGATGCCCCCATATTCGATTGCGGCCACCTGGGTGGCGTACTCTGTCTGGAAAATCGCACTGAACGCACCTGGACCTTGCCAGAAATCTCTTTCGTGTCTGCGATCGCGGATACGATCAGTCTGATCAATACCCACGAAGCCTGGGTGAAATCCAAACAGAAGCTGGATTACCTTACCCACCACGATGCCCTGACCGGTCTATCAAACCTGCAATCGCTTCAGGATCGTGTCGATTACCTGATTCGAAAAATCAACCGCAGTGGCACCGGGTCTTTTGCCATGATCTGGGTGGATCTCGACCGGCTGAAGGCCATCAACGATGGCCTCGGCCCCAAAGTGGGTGACCAGGTTATTGCGGAAACCGGCAATCGCTTGGCCAAGATCACTATCCCCGGCAAAGACCAACTGGCCCGGATTGGTGGCGATGAGTTCGCAATGATTGTGCGTAAGTACACTTCAGAGGAAGCCTTGGCCGCCGCCAGCCGCAGAATTCTCGCCAACATTGCCTTGCCGATTACAAGTGGCGACCAGACCTTGGCCATGAGCGCCAGCCTGGGCATCTGCCGTTACCCCGGCGACGGCAATGATCCGGAAACGCTGCTCCGCAGTGCCGAGGCGGCGATGTATTTCGCCAAGACTCAGGGTTTGTCCCAGGCGCGCCAGTTTGATACCTCGATACAGACCACTGCCCGCTCCCGCTTTGCGCTTGAGCGCGAACTGCGGGCGGCGCTTCGAAACGATTCACTTGATGTGTTCTACCAACCGATTTTCAGCGCTGCTGATCAGTCCATGGTGAACGCCGAAGCCCTGGTGCGCTGGAACCACCCGGAACGCGGTATGCTGGCCCCTATTGAGTTTCTGGATGTTGCGCGTGGTGCTGGCCTGATGTACCAATTGGGCGAGTGCGTGCTGCGCCGCGTGTGTCGCGACCGCAAGACCGCCATGGAACGTCAGCTCATGATGCCCCCCGTCAGTATTAATCTGGCCGCCGAACAGGTTCTGGACCCGGACTTGCCAGCACTGGTCAGCCAGGTCTGCAAGGACTCTCGCATTCCCCAAAGCAGCCTGCATTTTGAAGTCACCGAGGATTCCATGCAGGGAGACCCACGAACCCTGCAAGCAACTTTGGAGCGCTTGGTCCGCGGCGGTTCAGAGTTAGCAATTGATGATTTTGGCACGGGCTATTCGTCGTTGTCCCGGCTAAAACACCTGCCGTTTTCGATGCTGAAAATAGACCGATCCTTCGTCATGGACATTCCCAATGAAGAGGACGACTGTGCCATTACACTGTCAATCATCGGGTTGGCACGGGGGCTTGGGTTGTCCATCGTCGCGGAGGGCGTCGAAACACAACACCAGGAGCAGTGGCTGAAAGCTCAAGGCTGCGAGTACCTGCAGGGATATCTCTACAGTAAGCCGGTGCCCTTCGAAGCTCTGGCGGCACGCTTTCTTGCCAACACGAGTTCTGACTTCCGCGATCAACGCTAGACAGCGGCTGGGCCGCGTATCCGTGGTCAGGCAGCGAGCACTGAAAACCTGAGACCAGCCTTTTACATGCCTGCGCCCGTGTAAGATGGGAACAGAGACAGCACCTCCCGAAAACTCGCCTCCAACGGGACTTGAACCCTCGGCGGTACCTGATCGACCGGATGCACGAACGTAATGGTGGTGGCGCCCCGGACGCCCTGCCCCTTTTAATCTTGCCCCAGCGGCAACACCGGATTCGGTCGCCGTTCCCGCGGCTCCGCTAATGACACGGAGTAGGCCGAGCGGGTCACGCGCCTTGAAGGCTGACAGGGCTCATGCGCGGGAAAGGCCTGCTGGAAGCGCTGCTGAACTGCGGTGCGGGGCATCTCCAGGGGGCTCTACACGGTCCCTAGCAGCCCCACAATGGCCAGCGTGAAAACAACGGCCATTGCGATGCCTGCCAGCTTGATGCCTTCGTGAATTTCAGTCGTCGTTGACATAATCGCTCCCTGAGTGACCCCAAACATACCTCGCCAATTGACGTTAATGATAACCATTATCATTTGAGGTGACCACTGTTGTTTCTCCTAATTTGCTTCACTCAAATTGCTTCACCCCAATACCCGCTGCCGCATCCCAGTCGTTAGCCTGACAACACCCTGAGTCTCTTCTGGATACCGCTGGCGCAATCTTTGCAGCGTCTTGATTGTCTCATCGAAGTGATCCCGGACTCAGGAGTCTGCACCATGCACGCGAAATCCAATCCAACGCCAATGCCGCGGCCTAAAGCGGCAGACTATCTCATTGCCTCAAAAAAATGTGAGCTCCAGAATCTGGCTTACTTTCTGCAAATGGGACGCTTGGTACTGTGCATCAGCAACCTGATTCATGCCCTGCAACGGGAACGCGGGGCCTCCAACATTTTCCTTGGTTCCGATGGCAAACGATTCGCGAACCAACGCCTTGAGCAAATCGAGACAGCGGATCGCGAGCGATCCAATTTCGAGCAGGCGCTCAACGATATTCATCAGGAACTCACTGAAAACCCTGGCAGTAGTCGCCTGCTTAACCTGATCGCCTGTGCCCTTCATGGTCTCTCGGGCCTGGATGACTTGCGTCACAGAATCCAGGCATTGGACATGACGTCGCAAACCGCCATTGCCGCTTACAGCGAGACCATACAGATGCTGCTCGCGGTTGTGTTCGAGGCCGCAGACAATGCAGTTGACCCAGCCATTGCCGGAATTCTGGTTGCCATGTACAACCTTATGCACGGCAAGGAACTGGCAGGCCAGGAACGCGCTGTCGGCTCGGCCGGTTTTTCAAGGGGCCGGTTTGACACTGCACTGTCACAGCGCATGGCGCACCTTATTGAGGCGCAGGAACGTTGTTTTGAGGTCTTTGCCAATTTTGCCGATCCGGATTCCAAGGCGCTCTGGCTGCAGGCCACTGCCAGCCGTCGCGAGGGCGAAGTGGAGCGATTACGCCAACTGGGCTGCTCCATCGGGCGCTATAAAGATCTTGATACCTCACTCGCCGACCAGTGGTTCGAACTGATGTCTGACCGAATGGACGAACTCAAGACCGTTGAGGACAGCCTGGAGGCCCACTTTCGCAAACGCTGCATCGAGAAGTTCACCGATGCCAAAAACTCGCTGACCCACCAGGAAAGCCTGATTGAATCCCTGGATCAGCACGACCGGGCGCCCGAACCCATGCTGGTTCTGTGTGGTACCCAACCAAACGATCCGCACGCCGATACGGTACAAAGCGATGGGGTCAGCCAACGTTTTGGTCGCTCTATTTTTGACCTGGTACAGCAACAGGCGCAGCGACTGCAACAAATGAGTGACGAGTTGTGCGCCGCCAAAGAAGCACTGGAAGATCGGAAAACACAAGAGAAAGCGGTGCTGCTATTGATGAACCATCGTCAGATTTCCAATGACGAAGCGCACAAACTGCTTCGCAAGCTGGCCATGAACCAGGGTAAAAAACTACCTGACGTGGCGCGAAGCATTGTTGCGATGGCGGATGTACTGGCCTGATCAGCGCGGTGACGCGAAGTTTTGAGCCCAGTACACGCCAAAGGTCGATTGTGGTGACGTGGCCCGGCCCTGACCAAAATGGGTATAACCGCTGTTCATCACATTGTCGCAGTGGCCAGCACTTTGCAGCCAACCCGTCATCACAGCCGCGACGGTTGGCGATCCGGCCGCGACATTTTCACCCACCGACTGCCAGGCATAGTTCGCGTCACTGATGCGCATCGCCAGCGTAGAGCCGTCGCTTGAGGTGTGACTGACGAAATCGATCGCGGCCATATCGTTGGCGTGACGCTGGGCAGCAGCGTCCAGCTCACAACGATAACTCAGATTCGGGGCGGCGGGTTTCGTCATTGCGCCACATTGCCGGGCCTCGGAGCGGGCATTATTGACCGCCACCAGCATGGCCAGATCCGTTGCCGACATGCATTGCTCAATGGTCGCCTGGGTGGTGACGCCGATTGGCCCCGCCGTGTCGAATGTCCAGGCAACACCTCCGTAGGCTTCTCCCTCCTGCGACATCAGTCCGTGGGTCAGTTGCACGGCATAGGTTTTACGAGGCTGCAAAGCCACCGCCGGTGTCAGCGTCAGGGTATGGCCGTCAGGATCGTGGCTCAACGTCACAGACACGGGGGCGTTGGCCAACATCAGTCGCACGTTGTCGGGATTCACCGTCGATGGCATCAACGCCTGATTGAACCGCACCGAGACCGTGCCCACCAGAGACTGGTTGACCGAGCCGGCCACCGGGCGGTGGTCTACCACCTGCAGATCCGAAACGGTTTCCGCCGGCAGCGGGTGATCCTCTTCCGGCTCTTTGGGTTCGCCAATTCTGACAATCAGCCCGTCGTCACTGGTCGCCTGAATCCTGCAACCGGCCACCAGTGCCCACACAGTGACGAGCGTGGTGGCGAGTATCACCATACTCAGGTTTGTCGCTGATCCCGTGTACACCCTGAACACCCTTTTGCCTGCCCTATTAATCTGATTTTAACCCCCACTGTGTTGGCTGTCCTTGCTGGCCGGGATATCTTGCGCAACCGTAATCAAGCCATCAGACTGCGAGCATGCCACCTCGGGTATTTGGCCATTCGGAGAGGTCCAATTGATCATTGTCACCGGTGGATCCAAGCCGTAATTTCATCGGGTTCCTATTTCGGCAAAGCCCGCTATCTCGACAGAATTGTGCATCTTCGCGAGTTTCGACAATACTTACCGCTACGCCTTTAAACAGAACGACCGTCGTATCCAACAACAACCGTGAGAGGAAGGTTCATGTATTGCACTCAAGCCTTACGTCGCGCCGCACTTGTTGCGCCCCGCCGCGAAGCCACCCTTTGTGGTGATCGAACGCAAAGCTATACCGAACTGTACGCCCGGGTATCAAAACTGGCCGGGGCACTGCACGCACAGGGCGTGAACACCGGGGACCGGGTCGCGATCCTGTCGCTGAACTCCGACCGCTATTTCGAAACGTTCTTCGCAGTGCCCTTTGCCGGGGCCGTCCTGGTGCCACTGAATATTCGTTGGTCGGTAACCGAGAACCTGTATTCGCTGAGAGATTCCGGGACCACCACGCTGCTGGTCGATGACACATTTGTAGGTGTTGCCCAGGCGATACAGGCACAGGAGAGTCCGGTCACCCAGTTCATTTACATCGGTGAAGAAGAGACCCCAGCCGGAATGCTGAACTACGAATCCATACTGGCAGCCGCAATGCCCGCTGAAGACGCCATGCGGGGCTGCGACGACCTGTTTGCCATCATGTACACCGGTGGTACCACGGGTTTTCCTAAAGGTGTCATGATTTCACACACCAACTTTTACAGCAGCAGCCTTGTTGCGGTGGGGTCGCTGCGCTTTAATCATTACCCGGCCCGCTACCTGCACGCCGCTCCGATGTTTCATGTTGCTGACGCGGCGATGTCGTTTGCCAGTGTCATTACCGCCGCAACCCATGTATTCATTCCGGCATTCTCACCCGATGCGACCGCCAGGGCGATTGAAACCTATGGCGTAACGGACACATTGCTGGTGCCTACCATGGTTGCCATGATGTTGGAACAAAATGCCTTCGCCAACGCCGACATCCGCACCTTGCGCAAAATTGTGTACGGTGCCTCTCCCATGCCAGAAGGCACCCTGCGCAAGGCGCTGGCCCAGCTACCGGACGTAGAATTTTATCAGGCATACGGCCAGACGGAGCTGGCCCCCATGGGGTCTATCCTGGCGCCGGAATACCACGTCTTTGACGGCCCTATGGCTGGCAAAACCCGTTCGGCCGGGATACCCGGATACATCCTGGATGTGAAAATTGTCGGCGCCGATGGGCAGGCGCTGGCCACAGGGGGCATAGGCGAAATCGCCATGCGTGGCCCCAACTGCATGCTCGGTTACTGGAACAAACCTGAACAGACCGCCCAGGCCCTGGTCGATGGCTGGGTGATGACAGGCGACGCCGGCTATCTGGACGAGGATGGTTTTCTGTTCCTGGTGGATCGCGTCAAAGACATGATCGTCACCGGCGGCGAAAATGTTTTCTCGGCGGAAGTGGAAAGTGCTCTATCCCAGCACGCGGCTGTTAACGAAGCGGTGGTGGTTGGCATCCCCAGCGAACAATGGGGTGAGGCGGTACACGCCATCGTCAGGCTGATGCCGGATCAGACCGCCACAGAAGCAGCCATCATTGAGTTTTGCCACGGCCTGATTGCCGGCTATAAATGCCCTCAAAGTGTCGAGTTCCGGGAAGAGCCCTTCCCCATGACCGGGGCGGGCAAGCTGCGCAAGGTGGATTTGCGCAAGCCCTACTGGGAGGGTCACGACCGGTCCGTTAACTGACTCCCCGCCATGCGCCGTTTGGACCGAGGGTTCTTACGGCGTCGTTTTCCCTCCTGCAGACTGTTTTTTGTGATCGACATAAATCAATGCGTCGGTATCAAAGCCCAGCGTCCGGGTCCGGTCCAGAAATTCGGCCATCACCGTCTCGCTGACCTCCGGGGCGCGGGCCAGCAACCACAAATAAGATGTGTCCGGTCCCGAGACGAAGGCGTACTCATACCCGTTCTGGTCAAGACCGAAGACCACATAAGCACCGTAAAAAGGACCGAAAAAAGACACCTTCAGGTAACCTACGTCACTTGAATCTACAAAGTATGCCCGCCCCTCCGCTTCAGACCACGCCTGATCTTCCTCGGAATACCCGCGATTAATGACCCGAAGTCCGCCGTCGTCACGGCGTGAATATTCCGCTGTCACCTGGCTGAGCCCCGCTTCGAAGGAATGGTCCAGGCGAGCAATCTCGTACCATTTTCCAAGGTATTTCTCGGCCTCAAACCCTCTGACCGGCTGCACTCCATCTGGCACACGGACACAGGACGTTAACAGCAATACCACGATGACGGATGTAAGAAGTTTCATGGCACCGACTATAGGCAATCAACGACCAAATGGGAATTCAAGACACGCTGAACACCCCACCTGTCCGGAACCAATGCCCGGGACGATTCACAACCGCCCGACACTTCAGGCTCGGTGGAATTTGCCGCCTTTAATGGCAAAGGGGTTGTTGAAGCTGGAAGACTCGCCCTGGAGCGTGGCTTCCGGATGGTTTTTCGCCATCAGCATTTTCATCTCTTCAACATGAGCCTTCGGCGTATCCACCATCACCAGATACTTACCGTCGTCAATATCACGATGAAACCGTCTGATCCGATAATTTTCCGAGGAGATACCACCAAATCCTCCGAGCCAGCCACCTGCAACCACCAGGAATACAAACATGGCGAACCAGGCGATGGTGGGCAAAGGCAGGGAACTGAACACGGCCAGGGGCACCACAACGGCAAGACCGAACAGAGCACCGATCATCATACCCCGTTCGACAAACCGGACCAGGTCGGTTCGATCCAATACACTGGCGCCGTGGAGCCTATGAGTATAAAGCCCTGCGTCGTCTTTACTGACGATGTGAAACCGCCAGTTAGTGATGCCTTTTTCATGCAGGTCATCGGAAATGTCCTGCACACTGTCGATAGAGTCAACCAGATAGAAAAGTCGCTTCATGACCAACCTCCCGCTGCTTGAGCAGAGTGAATGGACGACATTTTTATTATAACCCCGGACGGGTATCCGGCTGCGATCGGATAAGACCGTATTCCGATGACCGTGTTCCGCTCACCGCAGCCGTATCCTGCAACAGGCCTGACTGCTGACTGAAGAGCAACGCCACAGGTCGCGCGGAGACATCCATGCCCTGATTGGGTGCCCACAATTCGAAAAACTGAATAAAAAGGTTGATCCGGCCCAAAGCTCTGGGTTAAGTTTTGACCAGATTCTTTTGATAGAGACTTAAATTACAATGATTCGTTCCATGCTTGTCGTCGTGATGCTCGTTCTGGTGGTGATTATGCCACCCGGGGGCTGGCGCGTGGACGAGCGGATGAGTTAGCAAACACCATCCAGAACGAACACCCAAGCCCCCGGCACCGACAAGGTCCCGGGGGCTTTTTTTGCATAGGGAAAAAGAGCATGAACGCGGCACACCACATCCTGGAAACGCTCCAGCGCAATGGCATCGACACAGTGTTTGGCTATCCCGGCGGCTGCATCATGCCACTGTACGATGCACTGGCTGCCCGTGACATGGCGCGAGAGGCAGCGGGTAATATTCAGCATGTACTGTGCCGCCACGAGCAAGGTTGCGCCCTGGCCGCGGACGGCTACGCCCGCGCCAGCGGCCGTATCGGTGTCTGCATTGCCACCTCGGGGCCCGGCGCCACCAACCTGATTACCGGTGTGGCCAATGCCCACCGGGACTCAATTCCGCTGCTGGTCATCACCGGTCAGGTACCGACCACGCTAATAGGTACCGACGCGTTTCAGGAAACCGACGTTCTTGGCATGGCGTTGGGCATTGTCAAACACAGTTATCTGGTGACGTCGGCGGAAGAGCTGCCTCAGATTCTGGACGACGCCCTGTCCCTGGCCCAGTCCGGTCGTCCTGGCCCGGTATGGCTCGATATTCCGAAAGACATTTTACTCACCGAACTGCCGGCTCCAGGCCCGACCCTGACACCGCCGGCTGCGCCAAAGACCTCACCGGACGTATCGGCCGCATTGGCCCTGTTGCGCCAGGCAAACAAACCGCTGCTGTACAGTGGCGGCGGCGTCAGTCTGGCCAGCGCCGAGGACGCCTTCCGCCGTTTTGCGGCAGTGTCCGGCCTACCGAATGTTGTGACCCTGAAGGGCATTGGCAATCCGGGTCTGGCAAACCCTGATTATCTTGGCATGCTCGGGATGCACGGTTCTCGTGCCGCAAACAAAGCCGTCGACCAATGCGATGTGCTGCTGGTGATTGGCGCGCGCCTGGACGATCGAGCGACCGGCCAGTTACAGACATTTGCCCCTCATGCACGGCTGATTCATCTGGACGCCGATGCGGCGGAACTGGGCAAACTTAAAACAGCGGACATCGCCCTGCCCTGTGAACTGAACGCTACGCTGGACAGCTTGTCGGAGGCGCTGGAGGCCTCTCCCCTGAGGATAGAACCCTGGCGCCAGCAGTGCCGGAACGGGTTTATCACCCAGGGATTTCACGCGGCCCAGAATGACGAACCCCATGCCCCGATTACCGGTACCGCGTTTGTTCGTGAGCTGTCCCGGCTGACCCCGGATGACGCCATCATCGCCTGCGATGTGGGCCAACATCAGATGTGGATTGCCCAACACTACGAGTTCGGCCACCCCCGTCATCATCTGTCCAGCGGTGGGCTCGGCACCATGGGCTTTGGGCTTCCGGCCGCCATTGGCGCACAGTTTGCGCGTCCCGGCCAGACCGTCATCAACGTCACCGGAGACGGCTCCTTCATGATGAACGCCCAGGAGCTGGCGACGATTCGCCGCTACAAGCTGCCGGTCAAACTGATCATTCTTGATAACCAGTGTCTGGGCATGGTCCGCCAGCAACAGGAGCTGTTCTACGGCAATCGGGAAAGTGAGATCAACCTGGACGACAACCCGGATTTCGTTGCTCTGGCACGGGCCTTTGACATCCCCGCCTTATCGATTCATCGGGTCGATCAGATCCAGCGCGGCATCGGAACCTTGCTGGCATACAACAAAGCGATTGTCCTGCACGTCGCCATTGCCCGGGAGGACAATGTATGGCCCATCGTCAAGCCAGGCGCCAGCAACATCGAGATGCTCGACGAGTCTTATAGAACCAACAATCACCCCATCAAGGAACGCATTGCATGAGCCCAACAACCACACAATCATCAACGTGTCACCAGCTGGCGTGCCGGATGCAGGCGGAGCCAGCGGCGCTGGAGCGGGTGTGTCAGGTGATCCGTATTCGAGGCTTCAGGATTGATCAGATGCAGGTGGTGAACGAGGGCGAGGTGCTGGCAATCACGCTGCAACTGACGGGGGATCGGCCTGTCAGCATGCTGTGTTCACAAATCGAAAAGCTTCACAGTGTGCTGACCCTGACACTGGCCGGGCAGCAGGCACCGGCCCGGCAAACAGCCTGACCGGTGCCCGGGATCAAGCCATTAATTCTGGCTCACGATACGGTCGATTTCGCCATCGGCGTGGGCTTTATCCAGCCCCCGCTGCAGGTCTGCCACCACGGCCGGGTCGGTCTGAACGCTTACGGCCAGGTACATGGGCGTTTCCCGGAAAACCAGCACCGGTTTCAGTCCGGTTATGTCGTGGGTTTCTTTCGCCACTAGCGGGCCCACCAAGCCATCGGTGACCCACAAGTCGGCCTGGCCCAGTATCAGTCGGCGGGGATTCTGTTCACCCGATACGCTCATGGTGACGTCAAACCCTTCACTGACCAGGTAATCGGACATCACGTCGCCTTTGTAGCCGGCGATTTGATACTGTTTGGCGTCAGCCAGATTGTCCAGAGTGATATCGGAATCGGGCGCAGCAAACAAGGTCCACTTGATTGATGCCAGCGGCCCGACCCATTGAAAAGCACTTTCACGTTCCTCAGTCCGGGCGGTGCAGAACAGAGCATGGTTTTCACGCCCCTGCACCCAATCGTATGAACGGCTCCAGGCCCGCATCTTCATCACGTAGTCGTAGTCCAGATTGGCCATCATGGCCTTAACCATATCGGTACAGATCCCGGTAATGTCTTCTTTGTCGTGGGCGAAGTTTTGTCCGGTGGTGGACGCATTATACGGCGGATAGTTCTCGGTAAAGATGTACAACCGATCGTCCGCAATCGCCCATGGCGAGGCGACCATCATCCATAACGCCAACATCGGTTTGAGCCACACGCTGGAGCGTCGGGTTGCTTTGGAGCCTTGCTTGGGGTGCATTACCATTCCTCGTTGTTAGTAGAGAGATTTTGGCGTCTGATCCGTTGGCGTGATGACGGGGGGGTTCAATGACAATGACAACACCTTGCCCAGCGCGCTCAGAAGCTCGCCGTAGCCTAAGCAATTAGCCAGTCGGGCCACTAGTGGCAATTGGTCGACCTATCTGCGGTCGATGCAATCTCAAACCAATGTCAGTTTAGGCTAGCGCTTGTGGATGTTTTTGCAAGTGTTATCACAGGTACACTCGTTGCCGGAAATGACAGTCACACACTGTGTCCGGGGCCGGACGAGGGGAAGGAAGGTGAACGGCATTGGGGATGCTAAAGAACAGCGCCCAGCCGGGACAGTAAAGACACCAATCCACGTGCTGGCACCCTGGCTTCCGTTTCGAAAGTGGGGTGCCAACCGTGCCAGCCAGTCTTATTACCAGGCTTTATAAGGCAGGAACTTACCGTTCATCGTCACGACGACACGGTCCCCTTTTGGGTTTTCCTCCTTGTCCACGCTCATGGAAAAATCGATCGCGCTCATGATGCCATCGCCGAACTTTTCGTGGATCAACTCCTTAATGGTGTCACCGTACACACCCATGACTTCGTAGATGCGATACACCAGCGGGTCTTGCGGAATGGCTTTGTCCCACGCTTTGTGCGGGCATACCTGCAAGGCTTCCGCCACGGACTTATCAAGGCCCAGGGTTTCACACAGCGTGAATGCGGTGTCTTCCGGCATGCTGTTCATTCCAAGGCAAGCCGACGTGGTCCAGACGGGCGACATACCCAGTGCGGCGGCCAACGCTTCCCAGGTCATCCCCTGAGTGACTTTTGCTTCGAGAATTTTTGCAGTCATCAGCTCTTTGTTCATCATGGTTTGCATCTCTCTGGTGGTCGTAGGTTGTGGTGTAGATCAAGTTCAGTCACCGGTGACGGGATCACCCTGTTGGCATTGGCCCTTTTGCCGGTCACCTTCGCACCGAAACCGTGCGGATAAGGTATCGCCAACCACAACAGGCCCGGTGGGGCGCGTCACGTTGCGCGATTGCTTATTACCCAACGCAGGTTTTGTGCCATTACTCGAATAGTTTTTTTGCCCTATGTTTCAGGGCGATACCGACACCACGCGAATCATGAATCGCTACGAAACTTCGTTAATTACGATATTTGGCATTATTTTCTACGATTTTTCGTAGATTTCATGCGCCTTGATACTTCGCTGATTTATGCGTCTGTCAGCAGGGAACGACGGAAGGCTGGGGATCGATACCCACCCTCCAGAGGGGCTATTCGTCGGGCGCCCGCAACTCACTGGATACTGCAGGCCAGTGATCCTGTGAACACATCGGTGGGGAGGACGGCGTGCGCCATCAGTTTCGGGCGCAGTCAGGGCTTGCGCACACTCAGCACCCCTTCCAGGTCTGAGCAGTCCACCATGGGGTCATCCAGATCCAACAGCACCTCCGATCTGGCGAGGGTCCAGGCTTTGCCCGTAATCTCGCTGCTCATGGCCGGATAAGACCCTACCTGGGCCGCCCCCAGCACGGTGCCAATGAATGAACTGCCTCGGGGTGAGATGGTTTCAATCCACTGGCCATCCTTGATTTCACCGCGCTCGTACATCAGCGCCAGGCGAGCCGTGGTGCCGGTGCCGGTTGGGCTTCGGCATATAACACCGGGATGAACGTAAGTGGCCGAGCGGGACCTGAAGCCGCCATTGGCGACGGTTCCCACCGGCCCCATGAGGTGAATAAAGGGCAATGGCCCGACCTCCCCGAGCAATGGGTGCTCCCGGGTCACAGACGGTCGCGCCGCCTCCACAAAGGCCCGGCCAAACACCGCCAACGCGGGCATCTCGTCCGCCACCAGACCGAACCCGAGGGTGCTGGCTTCCACCATGGCAAAGTAGGCCCCACTCCAGACCAGATCAAAGGCTACCTCGCCGAAACCTGGCACTGTCACCACCCGGCCGGCTTCCGAGACAAACGCCGGTTCACTGCGAGTCGTGATGGATTGCACCCGGTCGTTGTGGTTTTGCGCGGTAATGTAGACAAGCCCGGCGGGTGATTCCAGCACCAATTCCTGTTCGCCCTCCACCATGGGCACCAAACCGGATTGCAGAATGGCGGTGGCGGTACAAATGGTGTTGGACCCCGAGTAAAGCGGGTAGCCCATGGCTTCCATGATGATGTAGCCGGCCTGTGCTTTGGGGTTGCCCGGCGGCACCAGTAAGTCAATGGACATGAAGGGGTCGCCGTAGGGCTCGTTGAGCAACCAGCGTCGGAAGCCGTCCCCGTGTGCCTGAATGTAGCGCATCTGCTCGAGCACCGACCCACCGGGCAAGTGCCCGACGCCACCCGTCACGATGCGGCTGACGTCGCCACCGGATTGCATGTCCACCAATTGCACCGAACGAACGCGGTCGTCAGGACTTGGCATAACGCGCCCCAAATTGCTCCCACTTGCTGTCCGGCACCACCACCAGCTTGCCGATGTAGGTCTTGGCCATAAAAGCGGTTTGGGCTGCGTGAAAATCGGAAAGCTTATAGGTGCGATCCAGTAACGATCGGATCTTGCCCGCCTCAATGTAGCTCAGCAGCCGCCGAAAGGCCTTTCGCGTGCCTTGGGAGGAGCCATGCAACTCCTGCTGCTTCAGGTACAGGGTTCGCAGGTCAAGCTGAACCACCGGCCCTCCGATGGCGCCCGCCGTGGTGTAACGTCCTTCGGGTTTGAGAATGCGCAACAGGTCATTGAACATATCGCCGGCAACCAGGTCAGCCACAACATCGATCGGCTGACCATCGGTCACAGTTTCAACCTGCTCCACCAGATCGCCTTCGCCCCGGAGCACCGTGGCCTCGGCGCCAATGGCTTTCATAGCGTCGGATTTTTCCCGCGTTGTGACGGCATATGGAATCGCCCCACGGGCCCGGGCGAGCTGAATTATGGCGGAACCCACACCGCCGGAAGCACCCGTAACCAGGATGCGATCGCCCGCCGACAGCCTGGCCCGGTCGAGCATGTGCTCCCCCGTCAGGTAAGCGCAGGAAAAGGTCGCCAGCTCGGCGTCGGTCATGTCGGTTTTAACGGTATGGGCATTGGCGGAGGGCACAACGGTATACTCGGCGTATCCGCCGTCCCGCCCGTGGCCGATGTAATCAATGTCCGCCAGGCTGTCATCACCCTCGGGACGGTTGTAAATGCTGAAATCGACGATGACCCGTTCGCCGATCCTTGCTTCCGGCACGCCCTGCCCCACGGCAACGATGTTGCCGACGGTGTCGGTGCCCTGTATGCGCGGAAACGTCAGGGTCGAACGCCCTCGCCGCCAGGTGCTGACGGCGTCGGGATCGGTGTCACTGCCATAGGCGCCTTCGCGGACCCAGACATCGGTGTTGTTCATTCCGCACGCGCTGACTTCAATCAGCACTTCACCTGTTTCCGGCTGGGGCACGGGCACGTCGTGTCGGTAAACCAGCTTATCCAGGCCACCGTGTCCGATGAGCTGAACCGCTTTCATGATACGGGGAATCATAGCGACCTCCTATCTGGAAACCGGTATACCTAGGGGTTCTCCAAATAGAGTAGGCCATTTTTCAGGCGGCGTCAGGAGGTCTGGTGAATTTATCGCGCAATGACTTTATAAACCGGACGCAGGCGCGGTATCTGCTTTAACACGACCTGAATGACCGTCATCAATGGCACCGCCAGCAATACGCCCACCGGCCCCCAGAGCCAACCCCAAAAGAAAATGGAGATAAAGATAACCACCGGGTTGATGGCCATTCGAAAACCATGAATGTGGGGTTCTATGAAGAAGCCGACCAACGATGTCAGTGCCAGGTAGCCCAGGGGCGCAACCGCCATCTTCCAGACCA
This sequence comes from Marinobacter caseinilyticus, assembly GCF_011074955.1. Lineage (GTDB taxonomy): Bacteria > Pseudomonadota > Gammaproteobacteria > Pseudomonadales > Oleiphilaceae > Marinobacter > Marinobacter caseinilyticus. The sequence goes on from NZ_WUQJ01000034.1 coordinate 56,569, forward strand.
CGTCCAGGCTGGTGGCGGACACCACCGCCAGCAGCACAATGGTGACGATCACCCCCAGGTACGGCACAAACCGGGTCAGCCCTGCGAGCAATCCCCAAACCACCGGTGATGGAAGGCCAATGGCCCAGGCCAAGACACCCGTAGCGATGCCCACCAGTGAGTTGCTGATGCCAATCACCGCCAGATACCGGGCAATTTCCTGTTGCGAATCCCGCACGATGTGAAGCATGGCCCTGCGCTCGCCCCGGGGCATTTGCCGAACCAGGTTTTGAATCAGACGGTCGCCACTGACCAGCAAGAAGTACGTCAGAGCCAACGCCAGCGCCAGACCCGCGAGACCGTTCTGGGTCTTGGTAGCCAGTTTGCTGCGCCAGGAATCCGTTTTCAGCACCACCGTATTGTTTTCAACGCTGGCACCTTCATCTGCCAGCGCCTCCATCGACTTCTCAACTTCCGACGCCGACCTCTGCACCTTGCTGATCTTGTCCTTGATTTCCCTGCCACCCACCAGCAGTCTTGAGATGCCTTCCGGCGCTCTTTCCGCCCATTCCAGGGCAGGCTGGGCAACCGCCCAACCCAGACCGGCCATGCCTGCCACCAGCACAAGAATCAGCACCAGCGCTGTTACCATTCTTGGGATCCGCCAATGGCGGTACGCCTTTTTGACCAACGGGGATAACAACAGACTGGTCAGCACCGCCAGAATGATCGGCAGCACAATCTCGTGCGCAACATAGAGGGTGTAAAGCACGCCCAGGGTGAACAAGCCGTACAGGGGTGTGGCAATGTCGGAGGAAACCCAGATCCGACGCGACTCGTCGGAGGATTCCGGGGGGTTGTGCTCTTGCGAGTTTACGGGCGGCTGTTCGTCCATTGGTGTTGTCTAAGGGATCTCTGAATAAGTCTATTGAGCTTCTGCAAGCCTTGAGGGGTGGCCCCTGACAACCGGGGCCTGCGTTGCGCTTTCTTGTAACGCAACCAGCCTTCCGGCGAAGTCTCGACTTGACTCCGGCTGCGGTGGCAGCCGGAATCGTCAATCGACCCATGCAGAAGTTCCCTAACTCCCAGAGGTTCCCTAACTCCCTGTCTGCTTTGTGGAAGCACAAGCCGTCCGTGTTCAGCCCTGCCTGTGGTCAGCTTGGCTCATGATAGTAAAAGCGCTGGATGCTGGAGAAGTCCAGGGCGCCACTGCCCTGACTGGCGTGGAGTTCAAACAGATTGCGGGCCAGTGCACCCATGGGCACGGCCGCATGGTTTTTCACCGCGTTGTCTAATGCCAGGCCAAGGTCCTTGTTCATCAGGTTGACCAGGAAACCGCCCTCATAATCACGGGACGCAGGCACTCCCTCCATCACACCCGGCCATGGATTGTAGACGTTCAGTGCCCAGTTACCACCCGAGCTCTGTTTCATGATCTCCGACAGCACGGAGGGGTCCAGACCATTTTTAACGCCCAGCGCCAGCGCCTCGCTGGTGCCACTCATCAATATCGCCAGCAGCATGTTATTGCAGATCTTGGCGACTTGACCCGCACCGTGAGGTCCTGCGTGGAAAATATTCTTGCCCATGCCCTCAAGGATGGGTTTGGCCTGTTTAAACCCCTCGGCCTCGCCACCGCAGATAAAGGTCAAGGTGCCCGCTTTGGCGCCACCGACACCACCGGAGACCGGCGCATCCATAAAGGTAATCTGACGTTCGGTGGCCGCCTCTGCGACTTTGCGGGCGGTTTCCGGAGCAATGGTAGACGAGTCAATCACCAAGGTGTCACTGGACAAATCCGCTAACAGACCATTCTCCCCCAGGTACACAGTCTCCACGTGCTGGCCTGCTGGTAGCATGGTGATCACGCAGTCTGCATTTTGAGCCGCCTCCTGCACGGTGGCCGCGCTTTTTGCGCCTTCACTCACCAGGGTGTTGACCGCCGCTTCTGACAAATCGAAGACGGTCAGGCTGTGGCCCGTCCGAATCAGATTCGACGCCATGGGACCGCCCATGTTGCCCAGACCGATAAACGCAATATTCGCCATGATACTTCTCCTTGTTGTGATTCTTGTCTTTGTAGTGATGGAGCGCGCCACCGGCTTACGTAAAAAATTCATCCATCCAGGCGGGAGACACGTCCTCCAGTGACGGACAGTGCCATCGTGGGTTGCGATCCTTATCGATCAGCAGCGCCCGAATGCCTTCGGCAAACTCACCTTTTTTCAAACAACGAATGGACAATGACAGCTCCTTGGCAAACACCTCGCTCAAACTGTCGTGCCGGGTGCTTTGCAGGTGTTGCCAAAGAATCGCCAATGACGTCGGCGAGGCCGATGCCAGCGACGCAACGGCTTTTGCCAGCCAGGCATCCCCGTCACTCGCCTGCTTCAGGTTCGAGACGACCTCCACCAGTGTGTCGGCATCGGTTAATGCCTGAATGTCATCAAAGTGGTTACGTACCTCAGAGTCCGGCAGCGCTTCTCGAGACTGCGACTCAAATTGACGCAAAACCTTGTTTACTCCGGCATGGGGCGCATCACTCAAGTGGGCCTGCTGCAGTGCTTGCAGTACGTCCATCTTGCGCTCATGACAGATAAATCGGTCCGCCAGCCCAACGAACAGAGCGTCGGCGGCTTTTATGTGCGCGCCCGTCAACCCCAGGAACAGACCGGTGCGCCCTGGCATCCGGTTCAGAAACCAACCCGCGCCAACGTCCGGGTACAACCCAATGGTGACCTCTGGCATTGCCAGGCGCGAACGCTCCGTCACCACCCGGTGGGAGGCTCCAACCATGAGCCCCATACCGCCACCCATCACGATGCCGTTACCCCACACGATCAGTGGCTTGGCGTAGTTGTGAATCATCTGATCCAGTTCGTATTCGAGGGTAAAGAAGGTCTCACCTTCGCTGGCCGAACGGTGGTCGGGCCGGGGTTCGGTCATGTCGCGATACAGCGCCACCACATCGCCTCCGGCGCAGAAGGCTTTATCGCCATCGCCTTCCAGCCAGACCGCGACCACCGCCTCGTTGTCCGCCCACAGCGCCAGTTGACGCTCCAGCAGTTTGATCATTTCCAGCGACAGCGCATTCATGGCGCGCGGCACCTGCAACCGGGCAACCCCAAGCAGGCAGCCGTCGGCCGTGGCGATTTCTTCAAAAAATACAGGTTGATTGGTCATAGCTCAGATCCGCTGTCGTTATCGGTTTTTCCATTCGGGCGCGCGCTTTTCCAGAAACGCGTTCACACCTTCCCGCTGATCTTCGGTGCTGAACAGTTCGACAAACAGTTCACGCTCCATGCGCCAGCCGTCACGGTGGCTGCGACCGTCGCGAGCGCTCATCACCAGGGTTTTGCAGCGGGCCACAGAGGACGGGCTTTGCTGGCTCGCCAAAGCCGCCAAGGCCAGTGCTTTTTCCAGCGCCTCTCCGGCGGGCACGACTTCTTCCACCAAGCCAATGCGCTCTGCCCGGTCAGCCTTGATCCGCTCACCACACAGTATCATCCGTTTAGCCCAGCCCTCGCCCACCAGCCAGGGCAGGTTTTGGGTGCCGCCGGCGCAGGGCAGCAAGCCGACTTTAGCTTCCGGCAGTGCCATCTGTGCATGCTCCTCGGCGATGCGCAAATCACAGGCCAACGCACATTCCAGGCCGCCGCCCATGGCATAGCCATTGATGGCCGCGATGGACACGCCCCGGAACTGGCTCAAGGCATCAAACGCCCGACCAAATGCCATCGCCATCTCACTGGCGTTGCCAACATCGCCATCGGCAAAGGTTTTCAAGTCCGCCCCGGCCGAGAAGAACTTTTCGCCCTGCCCGGTAAGCACCAGGGCGTAGATGTTTTTATCGGCGTTCAGGTCAGCGATGGTCGCTTCCAGCGCGTCCAGTGAGGCTTTGGTCCAGGTATTGGCCGGCGGGTTGTTGATGGTAACAATCGCCGTATGTTCGCGTTTTTCCAACTGAATCAGTGAACTCATGTGAGGTCTCTCTTAGTTGTTTGGGGCACGTTATGCCTGGCCCGTACTATTGGCTTCTCGACGGATCGTCGTTGCCTGCGCGTACAGTGGCGGCTATTGCGTCGCCTCCGCTACCCCGGGCTCCAGCAGCCGGCGGGCAACAATCAGGCGCATGATTTCATTGGTGCCTTCCAGAATCTGGTGCACTCGCAAATCGCGAAGGTAGCGCTCCAGCGGATATTCCCGGATATAGCCATAACCGCCGTGAAGCTGAAGCGCGTCATTGGCAACATCAAAGCAGGCATCGGTGGCAAACCGTTTGGCCATGGCGCAATGCAAAGTGGCTTCGGTATCGCCCTGATCGAGCTTGAACGCACCCAGGCGCACCATCTGCCGAGCTGCCACCAGGTTGGTCGCCATGTCAGCCAGTTTGAACTGCAATGCCTGAAAGCCTGCCAGGGCCTGGCCAAACTGCTCGCGCTCATGGAGGTAATTGCGGGCTCGCAGCAGTGCCGCTTGAGCGCCACCCAAGGAACAGGTGGCGATGTTCAGACGGCCGCCGTCCAACCCCTTCATGGCAATTTTAAAGCCCTCACCCTCTGAGCCGAGCCGGTTGTCGGCCGACACGCGCACATTATCAAAGGTGATCTGACGGGTCGGCTGACTGTTCCAGCCCATTTTCTCTTCCGATTTACCGTAATGAATGCCTTCGCTGTCAGCTGGCACCACCAGTGCAGTGATGCCCTTAACGCCGCTATCCGGTGCGCCTGTCCGCGCCATCACCACCAGCATTTGGGTGCTGCCGGCGCCGGAAATGAACACCTTGCTGCCATTCAGGATGTAATTGTCACCCTCAAGGACCGCACGGGTGCGCAAACTGCCGGCATCCGACCCCGCTCCGGGCTCGGTCAGACAGTACGACCCCAGCCACTCACCGCTGGCCATTCGGGGCGCGACCGTCTGCTTCACCGTCTCGCTGCCAAACATGGCGACCATCCAGGTCGCCATGTTGTGAATGGTGATGTAGGCCGCCGTTGAGGGGCAGGCTGCGGCCAACTCTTCCACAATCACCGAGGTGTCGAGACGGGACAGCCCCATCCCACCTTCAGTTTCAGGGGTGTAGAGGCCACAGAACCCCATCTCACCGGCCTCGCGAATCACCTCCACCGGGAAGTGATGGTCGCGATCCCAGGCCGCCGCATGCGGTGCCATCGCTTTTTCAGCGAAGGCACGTGCCGCTTCCCGAAACGCCTGCTGATCTTCCGTCAGGTCGAAATTCATGGCGGCACCCGTTAGCGCATGCGGATAGAGAAATTGGTTTCCGTGCTGGCATCGCTGCTGAACCAACGGGCAGTGATGGTTTTGGTTTCGGTGTAAAAGCGCACGGCCTGCTTGCCATAAGCGTGCTGGTCGCCGTAAAACGAGCCTTTCCACCCCGTGAAGGAGAAGAACGGCAGTGGAACCGGAATCGGAATATTGATACCGACCTGACCCACTTCGATTTCGTGCTGATAACGACGGGCAGCGCCACCGGAATTGGTGAACAGCGAGGTGCCGTTGCCGTAGGGGCTGTTGTTCACCAGATCAATGGCGTCACCCAGGGTATCGACTTCCATACAGGCCAACACGGGGCCGAAAACTTCTTCCTTGTAAATCGCCATGTCCGGCTTAACCCCGGAAAACAGCGTCGGTCCGACCCAGTTGCCATCGGGCAGATCGGTAACGGTGCAGCCCCGTCCATCCAGCAGCAAAGTAGCGCCTTCGGCTTCGCCCTGGCCAATCAGGTTCTCAATCCGGGCCTTGGCTTGCGGGCTGATCACCGGGCCGTAGCTTGCGCCCTTGTCATTCCACGCGCCGGGACGTACATCCGCCAGCGCCTGTTTCACGTCTGGAATCCAATCCTGGGCTTCACCGACGAAGACCGCCACGGAGATAGCCATACACCGCTGACCGGCCGCGCCTACCGAGGCACCTACCAGGGCATTGATTACCTGCTGTTTGTCTGCATCGGGCAGAACCACCATGTGGTTCTTGGCACCGGCAAAACTCTGCACCCGTTTCATGTTGCGCGTGCCGGTTTCATAAATGTAGCGCCCCACCGGCACTGAACCGACAAACGACACGGCCTTAATTGCCGGGTCCGTCAACAGCACATCGACCTGGTCCTTGCCGCCGTGAACGACCTGCAATACGCCTTTGGGCGCACCGGCTTCTTCAAACAGCTCGGCCAGGCGCATGGGCGTTAACGGATCCTGCTCGGACGGTTTGAGGATAAACGTGTTACCGCAGGCAATGGCCAAGGGGAACATCCACAGCGGTATCATCGCCGGGAAGTTAAACGGGGTGATGCCCGCGCATACGCCCAGCGGCTGGATATAGGAATAGGTATCGATTTCACGGGCCACGTTCTCAACGGTTTCGCCCATCATCAGGGAAGGCACATTGGCGGCGTGCTCAACCACTTCGATGCCTCGCCATACATCGCCCTTGGCGTCCTCAAAGGTCTTACCGGTTTCCTGGGACAGGATTTCGGCAATTTCATCGTGGTGTTCCTTCAGCAGGCCCTGGTAGCGCATCATTACGCGGGCACGCTCGGAAACCGGCACTTCTTTCCAGCTTTTAAAGACTTCACCGGCGTGATCAATCGCCCGGCGCATTTCATCGTCAGTGGTACAGGGAACGCGGGCAATGACTTCATTGGTGGCCGGATTGGTGACATCGATCCAGTCTTGCGTCTGGCTCTGAACGAATTCACCACCGAGATAGAGCGGAACATTTTTCATGATGAGGTCCTTGTGATTGTTGTGGTATTCGGGACACGGCATTTACCTATCCCTTGATGCTAGCACAGCTGCGGGCGCTTTCATGATTGACTAAATTTCGAGCTTGATGGACTATATTTCGATAACTCCGCACGCAATGGTTCGACCTGATGGCACAAACATCGCAATGGCCAGTACCCGCCGACAGCATCCGCTATGTCATTCCAGCCCCTGTTATCAGGGTGTTATCCCGACATCCACTGACCCGGGATCTGTACCCCCTGGCTTTTGGCCATTACCGGAAAGCCGCTGGACACCATATGCACCGGGAGCACCATAACGACGATCTTTTGATTTACTGCACGGAGGGTCAGGCGTACCTGAGCGTTGAAGACGAACCCTGCGTGGTGCGCGCCGGTGACCTGCTGTTGCTGCCCGCCGGCGCCGCCCACCGCTACACCGCCGCACCCGAAAACCCCTGGACCATCCACTGGGTGCACTACGCCGGTCCGCTGGCCGCCGACTTTCGACAACACATGGGGTTCAGCGACGATATCCGGAAACGCCACCTGGGCCGCCAGGCCCGCCTGCTGGTCGACTTCAACGGGCTACTCTCGGTGCGGCAGACGGGGTTTCGGACTCCAGGGCTGGTCCATGTGGCGAATCGCCTGCGTCAGTTGCTGGCGGCCATTCCACTCAGCGCCGACGCCCAGCCCCATGCCCAACAACTGGACCTGGAAACCATTCACAGCTTTATGCGTGAACATCTGGATGAGCGGCTCAGCCTGGCTCAACTGGCCGATCTCGCGGGCCTGTCCGCCGCCCACTTTGCGACCCGCTACCGGGCCTTGACCGGGGTCTCCCCGATCCAGCATTTCCTTCACCTCAAGGTGGAACAGGCCTGCCAGATAATGGATACCACCGAGCTTTCGTTTACCCAGATCAGCGCACGGCTCGGCTATGACGACAACTATTATTTTTCCCGGTTGTTCAAGAAAGTGATGGGCCAGTCCCCGACGGATTACCGGCACACCAGCCGGCATTGATCTGAAGGCCTGCACGGGACGGACGCCGTGCAGGCCAAAACCGATGACAGCAGGCACTGCATCTTTTGCTGGATCCCATAACCGGATAGTCTGTCAGGTATCGGGTCATTCGAATACAGTAATACAAGGCAACACTATGGCAACGTATATTATTGAAATTGAAGATACTTTTTCGATTCCAAGAGAGAAGGTCTTTGCTTTGTTTGCCGACCACAAGCGGTTTGGTGAATTACTCGGCGCACCAGTAAAGCGCATCAAGGACAGCGATCAGGCCGACCCCAATGGCATCGGGTCTGTTCGCAAGATCGGCATTGGACCCATTGGCCTGGAAGAGACCGTCATCGGGTTCGATCCGGATTCATTGATTGAATACACCATTACCAGTCTCAGCCCACTTCGAAATCACATGGGCCGCATTCGGTTTGCCGACACGGCGGATGGCCAGACCCAGGTGAGATACACCATCACGTTTGAGGATATCATTCCGTTCACCGGCAAACTCATCCACGCGGCACTGGAAAATGGCATTCGCAAAGGCATTCGACGGGTCCCGAAACTGGCCTGAGCAAGGAAGGATATTTTCAACTCAAGGAACCCTCAAGGAACGCCCTATGAACTGCGTACGCACCCCGGATACCCGATTCAAACGTCTGCTCGACTACCCCTTCGAGCCGCACTACGCCGACATCGACGGCATACGCATGCACTACCTCGACGAGGGTCCGCGTGATGCCAAGCCTGTCCTCATGCTTCATGGTGAGCCGTCCTGGTCGTACCTGTACCGCCATATGATTCCCATATGCGCGGCGGCCGGGCACCGCGTCATTGCCCCTGACCTGATTGGCTTCGGCAAATCGGACAAGCCCGTCAACATTGACGATTACAGCTACCAGAGCCACATCGACTGGTTGCAGTCCCTGCTGGAACAACTCGATCTGCGCGACATCACGCTGGTGTGTCAGGATTGGGGCTCACTGCTGGGTCTGAGATTGGCGGCGGAGAATCCGGATCGTTTCCGCGCCATTGTGGTTGGTAACGGCATGCTGCCCACTGGTGACCAGGCCGTGCCCAAGGCATTCCAGCTATGGAAGGCGTTTGCGGTTTACAGCCCCTGGTTTCCCATTTCCAGAATCGTCAACGCGGGCAGTTTTCGGACCCTCGGGCCAGAGGAACGCCGCGCTTACGACGCTCCGTTCCCGAGCGGCAAGTACAAGGCCGGTACCCGGGCATTTCCAAAGCTGGTGCCGGTTACGCCCGACAATCCCGCCGCCGAAGCCAACCGAAAGGCGTGGGCAGTGCTGGAACAGTGGCAGAAGCCGTTCCTGACCACCTTCAGCAATGGTGACCCCATCATGCGTGGCGGCGACCGTTACATGCAGGACCGGATACCGGGCGCAAAAGGCCAGCCCCACGTCACCCTCACCGGCGGGCACTTCCTGCAGGAAGACTCTCCGGTGCAGTTCGCTCGAGCGATCAACGACTTGCTTGCTCGTATGACGAGCCACAGCGACTCGCCTACCCGATCAGCAACGTAAAGCCTGTGACGTCGGGGGACCACGCTGCCGCCGGCCTGGGTCCCAACCGGTTCAGGCCAAACGGCAGCGACAGGGTGGCCTGATGCAGGTTTTAGGGTGGGCCTGGTTCTGGAGCGATGGTGTCGGCGCGCTCGCCGACTTAAACGGGGGAAGCACCCGGGTTGAGTTTACGCAGTATGTCGGCACACACCTGGTCATGGGTCAGGTCATCGCCAGGAACAACCACATCGGCGTAGGTTTGATAAAGCGCGTAACGCTCCCGGAACAACTCCGCAATGCTTTGATCCGCACGTTTGGAGATGCCGCGCAGGCTGAAGTCGCCAATGCGCTGCTCGACGGTGGCCAGACTGACGTCCAGAAACACGACCCGGCCGTGATGCTTCAGATGTGCCATGGCCGCCGCACTGTAAACGGCACTGCCACCGGTGGCGATCACATGGTTTTCATAATGCGCAGACAGCAATACCCGTTCTTCAATGCGGCGCAAGGCATCGTGTCCGTCACGATCGACAATGTCCTGCAGGGACCGGCCCTCCGAGGCCTGAATCAATAGGTCCGTATCTACGAAACCCATGGCGGCGTGCTTGGCCAGCAACACCCCGACGGTGCTTTTGCCGGAACCGGGCATGCCAATGAGTACAAGATTCGACTGTTTTGCCATGTGGTGCCTGTTGCCGTAAATCTGAGATGACTATCTATCGTAGAAAGCCGGGAGGCCGTTGTAAATCATCGGTTACACAATGGGCTTTGACGCTTGCAAACCACGACTGACGCCGGGCACGGTTTCGGCACCGCTGCCATCCGCCAGCGCAGGCCCGCGCTTAGCTAATGGGCGTCCTGAAACGGCGCCGGAGACGGGTCGCTGAACGCCTTTACCCGGGCGGCAAAATCACTGAAGCGCTCGCCCTGAATCAATACATGTTGCCGCAATTTATGCTCCGCCTGTTCGGCTTCCCCCGACTCAATGGCCATATAGATGTCGCGATGTTCCTGGATGGAGTTTGTCACCCGGCCACGGACCTGTAACTGCAACCGACGATAAGGCTTTAAGCGCTGCTTCAGTTGACGCGCTTCGGTGGCGAGGAAGGCGTTGTGGCTGGCATTGTAAATGGTGTTATGAAACTCTTCGTTTTCGTAATAGTAGTCGTCCGGGTCGGCCCGGATATCAGGGTCTTCACAGCGCAATAACGCCGCCTTCAACGCCGCTAACTCTTTCTCCGTGATCCGACGGGCCGCAAGCCGCCCGCACATTCCTTCCAGCTCCGCCATAACTTCAAACATTTCGATCAGTTGATCGAAACCCACCTTCACGACGAAGGTACCTTTCTTCGGTAATACCACAACCAGCCCACTGACGGCCAACTGCTGAATCGCCTCCCGAATGGGGGTTCGGGACACACTGAACTGCTTTGACAAGGCTTCCGGGTCCAGTCTCTCCCCGGGCACCAGACGACCATTGATAATGTCGTCTTCCAGGACATCTTTAAGCCTTTGGGCATTTGAACGCTTCACGCTGGCGTCACTCCGACAGTTGTGGGGATGGACTGGGCACTGTTGTTTTCGACTTTAGTCACTATCCATTGACAAGAGTATACACAAGAGACAATGATATATATATCAGCTATGCCTGATGGATATTACAAAAACAAAACCTCCGGAGAGGATTACTATGAAACTGCCTTTCGTAAAACTGGCCATCGCAGCCAGCCTATCGTTATCTTTCATCGGTGCAGCGGCCGCTGACACCACACTGCGAGTGTCGCACCAGTTCCCTGGCGGCAAGGGTGATGTCCGGGATGAAATGGTTCAGCTCATGGCCCGCGAGGTAAAAGCCGCGGATGTCGGACTGGAGCTGCAAGTCTACCCGGGACAGTCATTGTTCAAAGCAAAAGAGCAATGGGGTGCGCTGGTTCGCGGACGCCTGGACATGACCTCCCTGCCATTGGACTACGCCAGTGGACGCCATCCGGAATTCTCAGCCACGCTGATGCCCGGCCTGGTCCGGAGCCATGAACGCGCCCAACGGCTGAACGATTCCGAATTCATGGATATGATCAAAACCATCATCAACGATGCCGGTGCCCGAGTTCTGGCCGACGCGTGGCTGGCTGGTGGCTTTGCCTCCAACAAGCAATGCGTAACGTCACCAGAGACGGTGCAAGGCCAAACCATGCGAGCCGCCGGTCCGGCCTTTGATGAAATGCTGGCCACCGCAGGCGCATCCATTGCCTCGATGCCATCGTCTGAAATATACACCGCCATGCAAACCGGCGTTCTGGATGGCGCCAACACCTCTTCAGGTTCGTTTGTTTCCTACCGCATTTATGAGCAAGTCACCTGCCTGACTGCGCCGGGTGCCAACGCGCTTTGGTTCATGTATGAGCCGATTCTGATTTCAGAGCAAAGCTGGCAGAAACTCGATGAGACCCAGCAGAAAGCCCTGATGGCGGCGGCGGATAAAGCCGAGGCGTACTTTGCCAAAGAGGCTGCCGGTCTTGACCAGAAAATGGCCGATGTTTTCGCCGAGAACGGTGTCGAGGTAGTAAACATGTCACCCGAGAACTATCAGGCATGGCTCGATATTGCCAAGAAGAGCTCCTACAAGACGTTTGCAGAAAACGTACCCAACGGACAAGCCCTGATTGACGCGGCACTCTCCGTCGAATAAGCCACAAGCACTCCAATAACCGGGGCTTCAGCCCCGGTGCTATTGGCATCAATCCATGACGCCCCCATGCTGGGGCGATGCTTACAACACCCGGCTTTGGGGGTCTCATGTCCCACTCTGAATCTCAGTCTTTAACCTACTCAAAAACGTCGCAGAATGGCGTGATTGGGGGGTATATCCGTCTCATGGACACGCTTTCGGTTGCCACTGCTGTGTTTGCCGCCGTGTTGCTGGCTCTCGGTGTGCTGGCAGTTGTCGAGATGGTTTTCGTCCGTTACGTGCTCGGGGAAAGTACCGTTTGGCAAACGGAGTTTACGACCTTTGCCATTACCGCTGCCATGTTACTGGGCACACCTTACGTCCTGAAAACCGGCGGCCATGTCGCCGTCACCGTGCTGCCCGACGCCCTGCACGGACTACCGAAACGCATCATGCGCCTGGCCGCCTCGCTGGTCGGGCTTAGCTTCTGTCTCGCGCTGGCGTATGGCTCCTGGTACTACGTGTATGAGGCCTACAGCATGGAGTGGACCACCGGCACGGTGTGGAACCCGCCTCTGTGGCCTGCGGTGTTGCCCATGGCCGTCGGTATCAGCCTGTTATCGCTGCAATACGTAGCCGAAATTCTTCGTGGAGAGCTCTGATCATGGATCCCGTTACAAGTGGCATTCTGGTGGTGGTGGTGCTGTTGGTCCTGATGGCCATAGGCACGCCTATTGCCTTTGCGTTGGGCGCCGTCGCTCTCGGTGCGTTGATGCTGGACCGCGGCGTCGGCGAGCTTATTTATTTTGGTGAAACCTTTTTCGGCAATGTGGCCTCCTTCGGCTTTGTTGCCATCCCCATGTTTATTCTGATGGGTGCGGCCGTTGCCTCTTCCCCGACAGGCAGGGACCTTTACCGCTCACTGGACCTGTGGATGGGCAGGCTGCCGGGTGGACTGGCCATCTCAAACATTGCCGCCTGTTCGATTTTTGCCGCCCTGTCCGGGTCGTCGCCGGCCACCAGTGCGGCCATTGGCAAACTTGGCATCCCTGAGATGCGCAAGCGAGGCTATCCGGATGGGGTGGCTGCGGGTTGCATTGCCGCTGGCGGCACCCTTGGCATTCTGATTCCCCCCTCGGTCACCATGATCGTTTATGGCATCTCCACCGAAACGTCCATTGGCCGGTTGTTCATTGCCGGCGCCATGCCGGGCCTGATGCTGGCGGGGCTCTTTATGGTCTGGACGCTGATCGCCTGCAAGATGGCCGGTGGCTACAACAACCCCAACCCCGTTGCTGCGGCCGCCGCCCAAATCAAAGAAAACGTCGAAGGCAACATGAAGGCCCTGATCCGGGTACTGCCCTTCCTGGTGGTGGTGTGCGGCATCCTGTTTGCACTATACGGCGGCGTCGCCACGCCGTCGGAAGCCGCCGGTGTAGGTGCCTTCCTGTGTCTGGCACTGGCCATCATCGTTTACAGAATGTGGCAGGCCAAACCCATCGCCAACATCATGCGGGACGCTTTGCGCGAGAGCGTGATGATCATGCTGATCATTGCCACCGCGGAGGTTTTTGCCTTTGCCCTGTCGTCTTTGTTCATCACCCAAACCGTGGCCGGCGCAATCGCAGACCTGGAAGTCAACCGATGGGTCCTGATGGGCGTGATCAACCTGTTCCTGCTGGTGGCAGGTTTCTTCCTGCCGCCGGTGGCCGTGATTGTAATGGCCGCCCCCATCCTGCTGCCCATTATCCTGGCCGCCAATTTCGACCCCTATTGGTTTGCCGTCATCCTGACCATCAATCTGGAGATCGGTCTGATCACGCCCCCGGTTGGCCTGAATTTGTTCATCATAAAGGGTATCGCACCCGACATTGCCCTGCGGGACATATTGATGGGCAGTTTGCCTTATGCGCTGTGCATGGTGCTGGCCATCGTGCTGCTGTGCTTTTTCCCGGAAATTGTCACCTGGCTGCCGGATTTGATCATGGCGTCCTGATTCGCCCTTCAGGCTTCCGAACCTTCTAAGGCACGGCATTATGAACATGAGTTTTTTGCAAGAGCTGTTTAACAACATTACCCAGCGCGAAGCTTCGCTGCGACGGCGCACGGGCAGCCTCGACCATTGCGACCACCACCAGCTGATTGCGGCTTGCCAGGCACTGCTGAAAAGTGACGGGGAGGCGTCCAGTATCAGCCTTGCCAGCCGGGCTCTGGAGATTTATGCCCGTCTGGACAATGATGAAAAGCGTTCCTTTTTCGAGCAGCTTGCGGTGCTGTTCTCCGCCGAACCGGAACAGATTGACCAGGCCTATCTGGCCTACAAGGCCGCGCGCACCAGTGAGAACCTCGAAATCCTGTTTGAATCCTGTGAGCCCGAACGGCAGGAGTTACTGAGACGGCTCAACCTGGCCAGTGGCGGCACGCATGAATTGGTGACGATGCGTGAGGACCTGCTTGCGCTGATGGCCAATCACGCGGATTTCAAAGCCATTAACGCAGATTTCATCCATCTGTTCGGGTCTTGGTTCAACCGGGGTTTTCTGGTGCTGAAACGCATCGACTGGAACACGCCCGCCAATATCCTGGAAAAGCTCATTCGCTACGAAGCGGTGCACAAAATCCAGGACTGGGACGACCTCCGGCGCCGGCTGGATGCCCGGGACCGGCGCTGTTTCGGTTTTTTCCACCCCGCCATCGGTGATGAACCACTGATCTTTGTCGAAGTGGCCTTGAACAAAGGGCTGCCCGATCAGATTCAGTCCATTTTATCCAGTGACCTCTATGACATCGACGACCCCGAGTCTGCCGATACCGCGGCGTTTTTCGGCATCAGCAATTGCCAGGTCGGGTTGCGGGGCATTTCGTTCGGCAACTTCCTGATCAAGCAGGTGGTGCAGGAGCTGAAACAGGAGCTGCCAAACCTGAAATACTTTGTCACCTTGTCACCGGTGCCTAATTTCCGCAGCTGGCTGGAAAGCACCTACCTTGATGACATCGGGCTACTCGGCCCCGAGGCCCAGGAAACACTCAAGCACCTGAACGATCCCGACTGGTACAAGAACGAGGCCCTCTCGGAGCGCCTGGGCAATGTGATCAAGCCATTGGCCGCGCGCTACCTGCTAAAAGAAAAGACCAACAGCGGCCAGCCGCTGAATCCGGTTGCCCGCTTTCATCTGGGTAACGGGGCCGAACTGCACCGCATCAACTGGCTGGGCGACACCTCAGCCAAAGGCATGAAGCAATCCGCCGGGCTCATGGTGAACTACCTGTATGTGCTCGACAACATTGAACGCAATCACGAGCAGTACACCACCAATGGCACCATTGTGTGCTCATCGGGCGTTCGTGATCTTAGCCGCCGGGGCCGCAAGCTGCTCAAAGGAGAGTCTGAAAAATGAGCCATAACCTGTTCGATACGTTTTCAACCCGCATGCAAGCGCGCCGCGACGCGGACTTTATCGTTACCCCGGAAGGTCGCAATTACAATTACGCGCAGGCACTCGACATGAGTGCCACGTTGGCAGCAACCCTGGTGGCCTTGGGTGTTCGCCCCGGTGACCGGGTAGCCGTGCAGGTCGACAAGAGCCCGGAAGCCATCCTGCTTTACCTGGCCTGCCTGCGTATGGGCGGTGTGTACCTGCCGCTAAACACCGGCTATACCGCGTCGGAAATCGGCTATTTCCTGGGCGATGCGGAACCGGCGCTGTTTGTCTGCCGGCCCGATGCCCTGGACGCGGCCAACCAGATTGCTGCCGAAACCGGCTGCCCCCAAGTGGTCACGCTGGGCACTGGAGGTGACGGAACGCTGATGGATAAGAGCGCCGGTGTGACACCGTTTGCCGGTATAGAAACCCGCGCGGACAGTGATCTGGCGGCCATCCTTTATACCTCCGGCACTACGGGCCGCTCAAAAGGTGCCATGCTGACCCACGGCAACCTGGGCTCCAACTCCAGGACACTGGCAGAAGTCTGGCGCTTTACCGAAACAGACCGCCTGATTCATGCCCTGCCGATCTTTCATACCCACGGTTTGTTCGTGGCCTGCAATGTAGTGCTGATGTCCGGCGCCAGCATGTACTTTTTGTCCCGTTTCGACGTTGACACCGTGATTGACGCCATGGCTGACGGCACCGTTCTGATGGGCGTGCCAACGTTCTACACCCGCCTGTTGCAGGACTCCAGACTGACCCCCGAACTCACTGCGAACATGCGGTTGTTCACGTCTGGCTCGGCGCCCCTGACGGCCGACACCCATAAAGCATTCCAGCAGCGCACCGGGCACGCCATTCTTGAGCGTTACGGAATGACGGAAACGAATATGAACACCTCCAACCCGTACGACGGTGACCGCATTGCCGGCACGGTTGGCATGCCCCTACCGGGCGTTGAGGTCCGCATCACCAATCCGGAGGCCGACACTCACGAGCCCATCGCGCAGGGTGACATCGGTATGCTGGAAGTCCGTGGCCCCAACGTCTTCAGTGGGTATTGGCGCCTGCCCGAGAAAACCCGCGCCGAGCTGCTCGATGACGGTTTTTTCGTCACCGGCGATCTCGCCATGATTGATGAGCGTGGCTACATCCACATTGTCGGTCGCGATAAAGACCTGGTGATTTCCGGCGGTTTTAATGTCTATCCGAAGGAAGTTGAGCAAGTCATCGATGAAATGGATGGCGTTGTGGAGTCGGCGGTGGTCGGTGTGCCACACCCCGATTTTGGCGAAGGCGTGACGGCGGTGCTAGTATTGCAACCCGGAGCCAAGGTTCAGGAAGCCCAGGTACTGAGCGCGTTATCGGACAAGCTGGCCAAGTACAAGCAGCCGAAACGGGTGTTCTTTGTCGACAGCCTGCCCCGCAACACTATGGGCAAAGTCCAGAAGAACCAGTTACGGGACCAGTATAAAGACATCTACGCCGACGCCTGATTCGTCCCCTTTGGAAGGAATTGCCCTATGACCCATAAAAGTTATCGGATCGGCCAGATTGTGCCGAGTTCCAACACCACCATGGAAACGGAAATCCCGGCCATGCTGCGTGCCCGTGAAGCCGTCGCCCCGGAGCGTTTCACCTTCCACTCCAGCCGTATGCGGATGAAGAAGGTCACCCGCGAGGAGCTTGCCGCCATGGACGACGAGTCCGACCGGTGTGCCCTGGAGCTCTCCGATGCCCAGGTGGATGTCATGGGCTATGCCTGCCTCGTCGCGATAATGAGCCGCGGTGCAGGCTACCATCGGGAGTCTCAGCAGCGGTTGCACGAAGCCACCGCTGGCAATGGCTTTCCGACCCCGGTAGTCAGCAGCGCGGGAGCGCTGACGGAGGGTCTGGCCACCCTGGGCGCAAAAAAAGTGGCGATCATCACGCCCTATATGAAACCACTGACGCAAATGGTGGTGGACTACATCGAAGCGGAAGGCATCGAAGTGATCGATAGCATTGCGCTGGAGATTCCGGACAACCTTGAGGTTGGACGCCAAGACCCGCTGGCCCTGTTGGAGATCGTCAATCGTCTGAAATGGAAGGGTGCCGATGCGGTGGTGCTGTCCGCCTGCGTGCAGATGCCATCTCTGGCGGCGATTCAGCCGGTTGAGGACCGCCTTGGTTTACCGGTGGTGTCAGCGGCAACCTGCACCACTTACCACATGCTGAAGGCTCTTGGCCTGGCGCCCATCGTGCCCAATGCCGGCCGCTTGCTGAACGGGCAATACACCGGTTAGCGCGGGCCCGGGTGTTGCGTCAGGGTATCGGTGATGGTCCACCAGTCGGCCTTCGATGCGGTAAAGGCATGGGACGACAGCGGCAACTTCAGTGGCCCATCGATCAGACCTGCGCGCACCCGTAACGTTTCGGGTGCAGCGTCACGCTGACTGAACACGGGCGAGCCACATTGGCCGCAGAATACCCTTGCTTTACCCGGTGACGAGGCGTAGCGGACCAACAGTGCCGCGCCCGAGATCAGCTCAAAGGCCGTCGCAGCGACCGGAATATTGGCCGCAAACGCGCTTCCCTGAGCCTTGCGACACTGTGCGCAGTGGCAGATCTGAATCGGCTCCAGGGGGCCGATCAGGCGGAACTGCACACCGTCACACAGACAGCTACCAGTATGGATCATCGTAACACTCTCCTTTCATGTTTCGTTCCGGCACCCTCAGCGGGGTGGTTCCCAGCACCAGTCCGGCCGTCACCATAACGCTGTCTGCGGGCCTGCCGGAAGGCAATGACCGAGTGCTATCCGTCACGATCATGTCGTTGAGGTCACCGGGCCAGATCGTCTCACTCCCGCTAATCGCGGTGCCCCCAACGGGCAACTTGCCCGCGAACGTCAACATGGACAAACGGACCGTGGCTGGCGGTACTGCCATAGGCACCGACGCCGCCCCTGAGTTCCGGCCGTTGGTGTTTTTTCACAAATTGATCAGACCACCGGTACAACACCATGGCATCTGCTTTGGTCACTCGGCCATCGCCGTTCAGGTCGTCCATACGACCGTCTTTGGGCGTCACATCAATATAGACATCCGCAGCGCCACCCCACAGGTGCCGGCTATTGGCCACATTGTCGATCGATGCATTGTAGTAAGGCGTGCGATAACCGCTCATGATGACGAAGCTATCCGACCGGAACCCATTTTCATTAACCTCCGCCAACAGGCCTTCCAGCTTCATTAGCAAAGCCGGGCGCAACACCAGGTATTTGGGGTAGCCGCCGGGCTGCTTGCAGAGGAATTGCTCCAACCTGAAATGAGGCGACACCCAAGTCGATTTATTCGCCTCCGTGACTTCAATAAAGCCAAGTGGCGCCTCATAGGCCGATAACCCCTTGAAGGGCTGCTTGGGGTAAGTGCCAATAGGGTAGCCATTCAGTTTTCCATTGCGTACCTGACTGGCGGGTACGAGGGTAAACACCTGTATGCGCATTGTCTCGCCGGTGTCTGTGCGGTGAAGCACCAGTGCCTGCAACCCTGACGTTTCCGGTGCCCGCCAACGCCAGGTCCCCGGGGCCGAGGGCGATACCACCCGCTGCTCCGACACCAGTTCAAAATCACCGGACAGGCTGTCTTTGGCAAGGCGGATGACGACGGTTCCCGAGGGCATCACCGATGTAAACGCCTCAGTATAGTGAGACATGACTTCGTTAATGCGAACCTTAAAACTGAGCCTGCCGGTGTCAAAACTGGCTGCCGCCTGGGCACACAGGGCCAACCCGATCACTGTGCCAAGCCCTACTTTCCCCAACCACTGCCCGATCATCACCATACGTTATACCTACTATCGTTAACCCGGAGCTTTACCCGATCAGTGACCGCGCGCCCAATCTTCGTGTCTATTTCTGCGACAGTAACCCAGCATCCCGGACGGCCCCATTGCCCGCCAAACCCGTCACCGGGACACGGCTGGTCAACGCCCGGTAAAGACGCTCATCACGTTCATAAATATCCTTGCGAAACTGTGGCTGGCCGTTGTCGTCCGACCAGGCTGTCCAATACTCCAGATGCACGGGTATCGGCTTTTTCAAATTGACCGTTACCGTTCTTTTGGAGCGAACGGTCTCCTCAATCCGACCGGCACCCCAGCCAGGATCGCCGGCCAGGGCCAGTAGGTGTGCCGCTAACTCCAACGGTTCTTCAACCCGGATACACCCGGAACTAAACGAGCGCTCGGACTTTCGAAACAGGTCTCGTGATGGCGTGTCATGGAGGTATACATCAAACTTGTTGGGAAACATGAACTTGACTTGCCCAAGAGCATTCATGGGCCCGGGCGCCTGAACCAACTGATAAGGAAACCGCGACGCGGAGGTTGCCCGCCAATCAATCCCGCCCGGGTCCACCCGCTGTCGTTCAGCACCCCATCCCCGGTAAATTGAAAACCCCAGCCGTTGCAGGTAGGTCGGATCACGGATAATTTCCGGCAGCTTATCTTCAATGATCAACTTACCCGGCACCGTCCAGGTGGGATTGAATACCAGATAGCGAATGCTGTCGCTGAAGACCGGCGTGCGGCGAAACGGACGCCCGACGATCACGCGCTTGCGCAATGTCACCTCCCCTTTCACAACCAGGGTCAGCTCGTAACCTGCGGCATTCACCATGACATGCGGGTCACCCAGGGAGTCTGGCAACCACCGCCAGCGCTCGAGGTTAAGATCAATGAGTCGGAGTAATTCCGCCGGCGTGCGATTAAGCGCCCTGAGCGTGTCGCGCCCAACGACACCGTCATCTTCAAGACCGTTGTGGGCCTGAAAGATTTTCACCAGAGCCACTAATGGCGGATCGTAATTCTCGATGATGCTGCTTTCTGCGTTGGCGCCTGCCGGAGCCATTCCGTAGAGCCCCCGGAGCTGTGTCAACCGGTGCCTGACTTCGGCCAGTCGTGCGTCGGTCATCCCCGGTTTCAAGCTCGCGCCATCCGGGATTGGCGGCCAGGGCAAGTCGGTCATTTGAACAAGGTACGCGCGCAACTGCTTAAGCTTCCGGTAGCCCGTCTGGGCTGGGCGCACATCGTCCAGTTCCCGGCCCACCGCGTGCTCTTGCAATGCTCGGGCGAGAATGGGCGCCATCGCCCGCTGGCGTCGATTGGCCAGCCACTCGGCATCAATCGTTTCGGGGTTTACCTTACCCTCCAGTAAGTGCGACCCCATCATAAAAAAGGCGTCTGACAGCAGTAGATCGAGATCCACACGTTCAGCTGACGACATATCTTCAAACTGTCTGGATAGCAGCGCGGTTAACGGCAACTGGTGATAATCGGCTGGATTAAGGCCATCCTGGCCCATGCTGTCCAGCGCGGCCAGGAGTGCCTCTCGATCATCGGTCTCCAGCCAGGCAAGTTCAAACTGTCGTTCGGCGTAAAAATTCGTCAATGCCTGTCGTGCCATCAGCGGCTCTCCAGCCGCCGATGGCACGAACCCCGCCTGCATGGCTTCGACTCGTTGACGCAGGGATTCGTCGGCAATAACGCAGGTCGATAGCAGAAGGCATAACCCTGCCAACAAAAAACGCCTACGGAGACTCCGACATTCCATAAGAGACAACTCCAGATCAGGTTAAAACCAACAGTGCGACCACAACTCTTTTGTCTCTCAATTTCAAACCGGGGGTGCCACCCTCGATCTGAAACGTTCAATCAGCAAGCATTATTCTTCGGAATCATAGTTCTCAATCGCTCGTTGCCAGGCTTTCGACAAGTCCTGGTAGGCGTCGGAAAAGCCCGCTTTCATAGCATCCCAGGCCTCGACCGAGCTTGCCTTCAAACTGCCGTACCACTCAGCCACTTTGGTGCGTTGCTCCCTCAGTGCCTTCAAATTGGCCCGCGCCTCTTCCCTCGCAGCATCGTTCATATCGTCCCAGCTCTTATCGACACTCTTTTCAAGCTTGTCGATGCGGGCATCGAGTCTATCGAGCGTTGTTTTAATGCTTTTAAGGGCCTCATCCTTCTGCTCGACGCTGTAGGTCTGAAGTTCTTGAGAGAGTTCCTTCGTCTCTCGTTTCAGGTCCTCCACGGTGGTTTTGGAGTCTTCTGCCTGAGCGTGACTCACCGATACGATTGCTATAATAGCGGTAATTACTCCAGACAATACGATGCGACTAACACCTATACGTTGCATGGCCTTTCTCCCGGTTTGTGTTGTTGATCGTGGTGGGGAAACACTTCGGTGGTCGCCCTGGCGTTCGCAAGTAACACCTCATGAACACCCTGATGACGCTCCGTTAGCGCGTTGCGTTCCGATTCCCTACCGTTACTTCCCCAGCAATTCACCCACTGGCTGCAGGTTTTCAATGTGATCACACAGCGACTTGATAATCATCAACAGGGGCGTTGCCACAATCAATCCAACGGCACCCCACAGCCAGCCCCAGAACAGTAGCCCAATGAATATCGCCACGGCGTTGAGGCTGGACACCTGACTGGTCAGCCACGGCGTTAACAGATAGCCTTGAATGCTGGTGATTCCCAGCGAGACACCGGCCACAATGATGGCCATATCAATGGCGCCGAATTGTAAAAATGCGGCCGCTCCGGTGCCCACGAATACCAGAAAGGGCCCTAAATATGGCACCGCGCTCGCTACGCCGGCAACCACACCCCAGAGCACCGCCTGCTCCATCCCCATCATAAAAAAAGCAAACCAGGTCAGAACGCCAACGAACACACCGCCAATCAGCATCACAAAAATGAAACGCCGCACCTGGCGATGAAATTCATTCAGAATACGCACCGCTTTGCGCATGCGTCGGAAGGAAGGGCCCGACATTCGAACAACTTTGCGCTTATACAGAGAGCCAATGGACAGCAGGAAATAAACCAGCAACAGGACGGAAAAACACTGGGTCACCAGTACCAGCGCAGCAGATGAACCCGTAAGCAGATAATTGCGAACATTGAACGATTCTTCGACAATGCGCACCGGCGTTGCCTGGGAAGTGGCCGATTCGGTGTCAGCGTCCTGACCCTTGGCGGTCTCTTCTATCTGTTTGGCCGCCTTTTGAGCCTTGTCCATGATGCTTTCGTCTGCCGACGGCTCACTCGTGGCGCTTCGCTGGAACTGATCCAATGCGGTGGGAATCTTATCAAGCATCGCCATGGCTTCGCGTTGCAATGGCATGGTGGCCAGGGCCAGCACGGCTAACAAGGAAACCAGCACGACAGCGGCACTGATCGGGCGGGGAATTCTAAGCCGGTCCAGGGCAGAAACCAGTGGGTCCAATGCGTAACTGAGGAGCACACTGGCAACCAGGGGCAACAATACGGCCTGAGCCCAATCAATAAAAAACACGGTCCCAATCACCGCCAGAACGATGAGCGCAGAATGACGAATATTGATCGGATTCATGGTAACAGCAACCGGTCTTTCGTCGTCGCTGGACACGGCAACCTGGGTACCCGGGGTCAGTCGATTGTGTTCGGCCATGGCGGTCCCTGCTTCTGAACCTCACTTACAAACGATCATCGCAATTTCCCGCCAGGCCGTATACTCCCCCTACGGATCGGTAATGTCGGCGTGTTCCCCTTCGGCGACCACCAACCGATTTCTTCCCGCATCCTTCGCCTGATAGAGCGCCCGGTCAGCGCGCTGGGTTAACTCATCCGGCGATAATGTGGTGTCGGGGACCAGAGTGCAGACACCGGCACTCACAGTGACCACGGCTGAGACTTCGGAGAAACTGTGTGGGACCCCAAGCGCCTCAACGGCGGCACGACAGGCTTCCGCCACCACCGGTGCGTTGTCGGTTTCAGGCAGAATGATGGCAAATTCTTCGCCGCCATAACGGGCCACCAGATCCGTCGGGCGACGAACGACGCTCCTCAACGCCTGCGCAACCTGCTCCAGACAGCGGTCACCGGCCGGATGCCCGTACTGATCGTTGAACGGCTTAAAGTAGTCGATATCCAGCATGATCAATGAGATTGGCGACTTCTGGCGTCGCGCCCGCCGCCACTCATGGTCCAGATAGAGATCAAAATGACGCCGGTTTGCCAACTCCGTCAGGCCATCGGTGAGCGACATTTTTTCCAGTTCCAGCTTGGCGGTCGTCAACTCATTGTTACGCTTCAGGCTGATGACGGCGTAAGTTACCAGCAACCCGATAAACAGCAGCCCCGCCACCATGACCAGCGACGGTAGCCAGCCACGCCGCTTCTCAAAATACTGTTGTGAGGGCATAGCCTCGACAAACCAGGCACGACCCGCCACGTCGCTCAGCGCCGACTGGTAAGCCCGGAATGTCATCCAATGTTCAGCGGCCGCATCACCACTGGCATAAAGTACGTCCTCGCCACCGCCGGTCCGGTCAACCACCTGAAATAGAATGTCCTGGCCGGTCGAGTACCCGACCGACTGATTGGCCAGTTCACTCACTCTGAACACACCGTTCAAAAATCCGTAGTGATTGGCGCGGCGCTCTTCAAGTGTGCTCGGGGCATTCCTGTAAAGCGGCGCAAACACCAGAAAACCTCTGTCGTTGCCTGGCTTCTGAATCAGTCTTACACCTGCCGTTGCCACCATTTCACCACCGTCTCTGGCCCACAATAAAGCGGCCAACCGACGTTGCTCACTGGCGAGATCAAAGCCGAGTGCTGCCCGGTTGTCCTCAATGGGCTCAATGAACTGCACCGGCACGTACCAGGGCCGGGCAAGTACCGGAACAACCTTTCCGTCGTCACTTCTTTCAGTCAGCGAAAAATCGGGGCGCAACTGCCGCTGCCGTTGCTCAAAGGCAGCCAACTCCTCTTTGGTGATCACCGGTGCCCAGGCAAACGCCTGTATGGCTGGAGACCGTTTCAGTACCTGTTGGGTCAGCGCCCGAAACCGCTCCACCTCCATGTCAGGAATGACACCAACGGCCGCTTTCAGGGCGTACAGTATTTCCAGGTTGAGCAGGACTTCGCGTTCAAACGCGGATGCCAACTGGTCTATATCGGACTTGAACTCGGTGGAGATGGTGTGGGTCTCTTCGACATACAGGCTGCGACTCAGGGCGGCACAGAAACCGACGCCCATCAAGGCCAGGACCAGAACCATTAATGCAGGGTATCGATTCATCGATGGACACTCGCGGGCTCAAAAGCCAATCGCTCAATGCATTCCAAACGCAGATACTCCGCCAGGATTGATCTTATCGAACTCACTGGGCCATAACGCCCACATCGAATTCTCTCCGTACGCCCTTAGCCCACGTTATGGTACCAGTGACACCAATGTTACGGTGCCTGCGACAATAAAGATGTGAGCATTTGTAACGTGTGCTGACGTCAGCCCGGTTCAGGCGACATAGGTGGTGATGACGACACTGGCGGCCTCGTCGCGAAGAGGGATCAGGGCCTGATAGTCGGGCGATGAAAACCACGCGTCCAGTACGTCATGATCAGGAAATTCAACAATCACCACCCGATCATGCGCCTGTTCCCCCGCCAGCGTGCGTTGCAAGTGCCCCCGGAATATGACCCGGCCATGAAAAGGCTCAAGCGAGATCGCCACCCCGTCAACGTACTGCTGCCATAGGACAGGGTCTCGCACCCGAATATGACCCACCAGACACGCCTTCATAGTTCCACCTCCCGACCGGAATATGCCCACAGTTTAGACCCAATGCTGAGGTACGCGACAATAGACAATAGATTGACCGGTTCCCAGCGTGTAAAATCGGCGCACTAATTACGACGGATGAGAGCAGTGTCATGGGCAGAGCCTATCAAAACCGTAAAGACTCCATGGCCAAAACGGCCAATGCGAAAACCAAGGTATACAGCAAGTATGGCCGCGAAATTTACGTGTGCGCGAAATCCGGCGGCGTCGACCCCGACGGCAACCTATCGCTGCGCGGACTGATTGACCGCGCCAAAAAAGACCAGGTCCCGACGCACGTTATTGAGAAGGCGCTCGAAAAGGCCTCTGGCGCTGGCGGCGAAGACTTCTCCACCGCCCGTTACGAGGGTTTTGGCCCGGGCAACTGCATGGTGATTGTGGACTGCCTGACCGATAACCCGAACCGCACGTTTGGCGATGTCAGGCAGTGCTTTACCAAAACCAAGTGTAAGATCGGAACCCCGGGCAGTGTCAGTCACATGTTTGACCACAGCGCGATTCTGGCTTTCGCCGGCGACGATGAAGAACAGGCGCTCGAAGCGCTGATGATGGCGGATGTGGATGTCACCGATATCGAAAATGAAGAAGGCAAAATCACCATTTTTGCGCCGAACACTGAATACGCCAAAGCTAAGCAGGCGTTGATCGATACCTACGGTGAGCTCGATTTTGACGTGGATGAAATTCAGTTTCTGCCCCAAACCACCGCTCCGATTGAGGGCGATGATGTGGCGATGTTCGAAAAATTTCTCGACATGCTGAACGATCTGGACGACGTGCAGAACATCTACCACAACGCCGAACTCTGAAACCCGTGCCAACGGACCGTTGTGGGTCAGCGTTGGCGTATACTGAAAAAGCGAAGGCCGACTGATTGTCGGCCTTCGCTTATGGTTCCTGCCAGGTTTTCAATGGTCACATTGACTTCAATTGCTAGGACCTCAGGCCGCTCAGCAGCTTGTCCATGCTGTCTTTCGCATCGCCAAACAACATTCGGGTGTTGTCCTTGTAGAACAGCGGGTTCTCAACACCGGAGTAGCCAGTCGCCATCCCACGCTTGAACACCACCACCTGACGCGCCTTCCAGACCTCCAATACCGGCATGCCGGCTATGGGACTGCCAGGATCTTCGGCCGCCGCCGGGTTGACGGTGTCGTTCGCGCCGATCACCAGCACTACATCCGTGTTCGGGAAATCGTCATTGATTTCATCCATTTCAAGTACGATGTCATACGGCACATGAGCCTCGGCGAGCAGCACGTTCATATGACCGGGCAACCGGCCGGCGACTGGATGAATGCCAAACCGCACCTTCACGCCGCGCTCCCGCAGCAACTTGGTGATTTCACTGACACCGTTCTGGGCCTGAGCAACCGCCATCCCGTAACCGGGTACAATGATCACCGACTCGGCGTTGCGAAGCTCCTCGCACACGTCATCCACGGTGGACTCCTGGACCGTCTGGTCCGAGTCGATCGCACTGACGCTGCTGGACGTTTGCCCAAAGCCGCCAAGAATGACACTCACGAATGACCGGTTCATCGCCCGGCACATGATGTAACTCAGGATGGCACCACTGCTGCCCACCAATGCCCCGGTGACGATCAACAGGTCATTGCCCAGCATGAACCCGATGGCCGCCGCTGCCCACCCTGAGTAACTATTCAGCATCGAGACCACCACCGGCATGTCCGCGCCGCCAATGGCCATAATCAGATGAATGCCCAACACGCACGCGACCGCCGTCATCAACACCAGGGCCGTCAGGCCCGACGTCATACTGTCTGTGCCCAAAAACCAGGCCCCCAGTACTACCGACACCACAATGGCGGCGAGGTTCATGCCATGGCGACCGGGCAGCGTCAGGGCTTTGCTGGCAATGCGCCCGTCAAGCTTGCCGCACGCCACCAAAGAACCGGTAAAGGTGACGGCACCAATGAAGATGCCCAGAAACACCTCCACCAACTTGATGGTGTGCTCTGCGCCGCGGGTTTCCACCAATGGCTCGATGTAACCTGAGAAGCCCACCAACACCGCTGCAAGACCCACAAAACTGTGGAGCAATGCCACCAGCTGGGGCATCTGCGTCATTTCGACCCGGTTGGCCAACACAATACCAACGCTGGCACCTATCAGAACCGCCAGCACAAGCGACACAATGTCGTCGGCACCAACGCCTGCCACGGTCGCCAACATAGCGATGAGAATGCCTGCGACACCGTACCAATTGCCCCGGCGCGCGGATTCCTGGTGGCTTAAGCCCCCCAGGCTGAGAATAAACAACACACTGGCCACCACGTAGGCCACGCTCACTAGTCCTAAACTCATAACTGGCGTCTCCTACTTGCGGAACATTTTGAGCATGCGATGAGTGACCCGAAAGCCCCCCGCCACATTGATGGTGGCAATCAGGACCGCCAGAAATGACAGCACACCAACCGCGGCATTATCGGCCTGGGCCAGATGTAATATTGCCCCGATCACAATGATTCCGCTGATGGCGTTGGTCACGCTCATCAGGGGAGTGTGCAACGACGCAGTCACATTCCAGATCACCTGCCAGCCAATGAAACAAGCCAACACAAACACCGTAAAGTGGCTGAGAAAACTTTCCGGCGCGTAGGCACCAATGCCGTATAGGGCGGCCACGGTGAGCACCAGGAGTATGCCGTTGCCAATTCGCTTACGTGCAGCTGCCTGGTCTTCCGCCAGCTGCTTTTGCTCGGGCGAGGGCTCTTCAGTGCTGGGCGGTGGTGCGGATTTCACCGGTGTCTCCGGCTTGGGCGGTGGCCAGGTGATGTCTTCCCCCTGGACTACGGTGAGGCCGCGAATGACCACGTCCTCCATGTTGACCTCTGGCTCACCGTTTTTGCCCGGTGTCAGCTCAGTAACCAGGTGCACCAGGTTGGTGGCATAGAGGTCACTCGCCACCTTGGCCATGCGGCTCGGCAGATCGGTGTACCCGATCAGGGTGACACCATGCTGTTCAACCACTTTACCCGGCTCGGTCAGTTCGCAGTTGCCGCCTCGCTCGGAGGCCAGATCCACAATCACACTGCCCGGTTTCATCGACTCCACCATCTCTTTGGTGATCAGTTTGGGCGCCGGTTTACCGGGAATCAGAGCGGTGGTGATGATGATGTCAACGTCTTTGGCCTGTTCCGCAAACAGCGCCATTTCAGCCTTGATGAACTCCGGGCTCATTTGTTTGGCGTAACCGCCCGAGCCACTGCCGTCTTCGCTTCCGAAATCCAGCTCCAGGAAGTCGGCCCCCATGCTTTCCACCTGCTCCTTGACCTCCAGGCGGGTATCAAACGCTCGGACCACCGCACCCATGCTGTTGGCGGAACCAATCGCTGCCAACCCCGCCACACCGGCACCAATGACCATGATCTTCGCTGGCGGCACTTTGCCAGCGGCGGTTACCTGGCCGGTAAAAAAGCGCCCAAAATGGTTGGCCGCTTCGATCACGGCGCGATAACCCGCAATGTTGGCCATCGCGCTCAATGCGTCCATCTTCTGCGCGCGGCTGATACGGGGCAAACTGTCAATCGCAAACGAAGTGACCTTTCGGCTGGCCAGCCTCTGCAATAATTTCGGGCTTTGTGCGGGCCAGAGGTAACTGGCCAGATAGGCGCCCTCCTTCATCAAATCAATTTCGTGTTTTTTCAACCGGTTGTTTCGCATTGGCGCACGGACTTTCAGGATAAAGTCCGCCTCGCCCCAGAGCGATTTGGTGTCCTCTGCAATGACAGCACCAGCTTCCCGATAGGCCTCGTCGTCATAGTGCGCAGCCTCGCCGGCACCGGACTCGATCATTACGACGTAACCCAGTTTGATGAGTTTCTGAACCGATTGCGGTGTTGCCGCAACCCGCCGTTCGTCCTTAAATATTTCCCTTGGAATGCCCAGTTTCATGTTTTACACACCCTCCAAAAAATCCAGATACCCGGTATCCGGATAATGACATCGATAACCCGACAGCCGTGTGCCTTGCACACCTGGTTTCCGATGTTCTCGTTATCAATTCGGATGACGAGGCCGAAGGTTCAGACTGCACCATGATGAGTTTTGCCGCCCCGCCAACATCCGTGCAGATGTCCGAATGGCCATCTGCCCATGTCTTAATAAAGACTGCAAAGCGCTATAGAGCAACTGAAAGTCCGATTTGAACCGCCAGCCCCGACCCGGATGAACGCGCCGAACGCCGCTCACCGCATGCGATCGCTGACGCTGGCAGCCTAAAAAATAAGCTTTGCGTTTTATCGGGAAGTACGGCCAAGGCCCGGGGAGCAGCGACCTCTGTGGTCGAACAGCGCTTTGTAGCCCGTGCTTCAGCGTCGGAGGGTCCGTCAGGGCTCTCAGGGAAAAACCAGCGGACCTGGGGTCCGCTCCGAAGCCGAAGCGTCGGCGGCAGTTTTCGGTGAACGCTTGCGATGCCGCCACGTTCACGCCAATCCGCGATGTACTTGAGACAAGTAGGGGCTTGTTGCGATCCCCTTCGTGATGAGACACGTCAGTGCCACGGCATACATGGCTTGCAGTAAAAAACGATTGATGTACGTAATGGGGAAGTTGCCAGGCCTAACGTAAATGCGGGCGTACATGGTAGACGCCCCCGAGCTGGTTCATTTGTCCGATAATCCAGTGGACGCGTTGCCAAATATACGCGCTCGGTTGACCGGCGTTCAGCCGCTTGGGGTTCGGCAACACTGCCGCCAGTCGCGCGGCCTGGGTCGCGCTCAGCTGGCTCGCACTGACCCCGAAAAAATGTCGGCTGGCCGCTTCGACGCCATAGATACCATCGCCAAATTCGGCGATGTTGAGATACACCTCCATGATGCGCCTTTTGGACCAGAACATTTCCAGTCCCAGAGTCAGGCCCGCCTCAATAACCTTGCGCACCATTTGGCGACCGTTCCACAAAAACAGATTTTTCGCTGTTTGCTGGGACAACGTACTGGCACCTCGCAACGAGTCGCCGTTGCGGTAATCGGTGACCGCGGACCTGATGGCATTCAAATCGAGTCCCCAATGCGAAAAAAACCGCTGGTCCTCACTGGCAATGACCGCCAGCGGCATCCACAGCGATATCGCCTCGATGTCCACCCAGATCTGTCGGGTGTCGCGGTGGCTGTGCTGCCAGTCATCCTGCAGCATAAACGAGGACGTAGGCGGATCAACGAACCGGAAAGTAATCAATACTGCAACAACCAGCACAAGTACACCGGCCAAACCGTAGCCAAGCCAGCGCGCAAGTGTTTTAACCGCAGACGTTCTTGCCAAACAAGGATCTCCATTTATCTGAGGTCATGTCCCGTAGTCGGCTCGGGATAACGGTCTTCAGGCGCATGCCTGACGCGAGTTTTCGCAGGGTAAAACATTGCCCGCGGGACACTACAGTCTGTTGGTCCTTTGCAGGCGGCGCTGGACCCAAACATGATAGCCCCAAGAGAGCATGGCCCGGAGACCTGGCAAACCGATCAGCCAGGCAACAGGCCGCAGGATTGGGACACGGGACATCAACAAAATATAGGCGTCCATCTCACGGTGGATGGCCCCATGCTGATCCTTGACGTGCAATTCCTGCAGCGCCGCCATCGGATCAATGCCCGCTTGCCGTAATTCGTCATCCCGGCCGGTGATGTCGAGCCACTCCACCGAGTCACCCCGCCGCCCTGCCAGTCGCTCGTACCGACGCCGGTCGGATACGCAGCCCGGGCAGGAACCGTCGTAATAGACAATCAGCTTACCCGGCGCCGAGTTCGACATACTTCCTCCTTAGCCCATGGCATCCGGTCTTACCGGGTTGGCCAGTGGTATCGCCGCTCCGGCCGACCGACCGCACCATAACTGACTTCCGCGGTCAGCTCGCCGGCACTGGCCAGGTACTCGAGATACCGCCGGGCAGTGGTTCGCGAGGCACCGATACGAACGCCGACCGCTTCGGCGCTCCAGTCCCCAGGATGCCGCACCACATCGCGGATTTTATCCAGCGTCAACCCGTCGATACCTTTAGGCAAACGGGGCGCAACTTCGGCGCTGGCCTCTTGCGGCTGGCGCGGCAACAAGGCATCCACTTCCTTTTGAGCGACGCGGTGAAGGCCCGCCAGTGTATCAAGATGAAGCCGATAGTTCTGAATCGCATCTTGCAGCCGCTCGAATACCAGCGGCTTGAGAATATAGTCAAACACCCCACCCCGGAGCGCACTGCGCAGCGTCTCCACCTCTTTTGCGGCGGTAATCAGAATGACGTCACTGGCACAATCGGCGGCCCGCAGTTCACGCAGTAGATCCAGCCCGCTGCCATCGGGGAAATACACGTCCAGAAGCACCAGGTCGGGTTTCAGCACGTCGATCAGATCGCGGGCATCTGCCAGGGTATGGGCAATACCGCAGAGCTCGACGTCAATCAGCCGATCTGTAAATCGGCGCTGGATCTCAGCAATCTGACGATCATCTTCTGCGATCAGCAGGCGAATGGGCATTATGAGTTTGGCTCCGATAATTCGGGTTGCTTTGGCAAATACAGTGTAAACCGACTGCCATTCGGCTGCAGGTTTTCCACCGTGATCCAGCCACCCCAGCGATCGATAAACTGCCGCACCAGATACAGACCAATGCCGTGCTCACTGCCTTGCTTGTGGGTGACACCTTTTTCAAAAATGCGATCAAGCTGGTCGGGCGCAATACCTGGGCCCTGATCCTCAATTTCAAAAATCAGATCATGCCCCAGGTCGGTCATACTCAAGTGAACCAGGCCGCCCTCGCCACCGTGCAACCTGGTCGCTTCCAACGCGTTATCAATCAGATTGCCGAGCACACTGACCAGTTGCTCCCGGGGCAGTGCGTTGGGCACGCTGGCCATTTGACTGTCAGGGTCGATGACCAGCTTCAGCCCCATTTCCCGGGCCCGGTTGTATTTGCCCAGCAGGCACCCTGCCAGAACCGGGTCGGGCACTGCTTCCAGCAGCAGGTGAATCAATGCCTGATGATCGCTAACCTCGCTGCCGATGAGCGCAAGCGCCTCGTCGTTGGCGCCAATCTGAATCAGTCCGGCGATGGTGTGCAACTTGTTGGAGTACTCGTGGGTTTGGCTGCGCAGCGTGTCCGCGTACTGCTGGATCCGGGT
Organism: Marinobacter caseinilyticus; assembly: GCF_011074955.1. Classification (GTDB taxonomy): domain Bacteria; phylum Pseudomonadota; class Gammaproteobacteria; order Pseudomonadales; family Oleiphilaceae; genus Marinobacter; species Marinobacter caseinilyticus. Next base: position 88,713 of record NZ_WUQJ01000034.1, read on the forward strand.
GAGCTGGCGACTGACCTGATCGAGTTCGTCCCGCAACCGGAAACTCGCCACGACCCCAATGATTTCGCCGCCCTGTCGAACCGGTAACCGATTGACGATCATCTGTTGATCCTTGAACCAGACCTCCTGGTCAAAATCCGGCTCGCCGGTCCACAGTACCGTCATCAAATCGTTCTGGGGCAGGACACTCGAAATGGGCTGCCCCGCCAACCGGGTACTGGGCTCTAGCCCCAGGGTTTTGACTGCGGTGCGGTTGAAGGTGGTGATGATGCCCTCGCGGTTGACGGCAATGATGCCTTCACGAACCGATTGCAGTGTGGCGTCCCGCTCCTCGAACAGGGCCGCTATTTCTTCCGGCTCAAGTCCGAAAATGGCCCGTTTAAAGCGCCCGGCAATCACTATGGCGGCCAGCACACTGCCCAGCAGCATCAGCCCCATCACCCCGTAGAGCACCAAATTGTAACGCTGGATGGTCGACAACACCTGATTCAGCGAATAGCCCACGGAAACAATGCCGATGATGTCGCCACTGTCGCGATCAACGATGGGGGCCTTGCCCCGCATCGACAAACCGAGGCTGCCCTCGGCCATGGCGACATAACCCTGACCGTCGATCAGAGCCTGCGCGCCGGTATCACCGTCGTCGTCTGCCATGGAGTGACCAATCCGCGAAGGGTCAGGGTGCGCCAGACGGATGGCCATGTGGTCGCCGATGACAATGAACAGCGCGTCGTTGGTTTCCGCCATGTTGTGGCTCAGCCCTCCCAACGCCTCTTGATCCCGCTGTTTCACACCGCGGATCACCGATGGCATGGCGGCCACGGTTTTTGCCACCATCAGAGCGCGCTGGCCAATCTCCTCGTACAGGGATTCGCTGAGGTAGTAGCCGGCAAACCCGCCAATCAGACCGGTTTGCAAAGCACTGACCAGGCCCAGCAACAGAATCATGCGAGTTTTCAGTTTGGGCTTTTTAAAGGCAAAAGGCATGGTTAACAGCAGATGCTTCGTTGTTATGGTTAGCGTTCAAGCGTAATGCAGCGGCGCAGGATTTGCCCGTGAACTTTATGCACTAATTGCGCTTTAGTTTCTTTAAAGGCATTACGCCCACAAACTTTTGGTGGCCCTGTTCACTCATTAACCTGTTTGACATGTCGCTCAGGGATCCCAGCACTGCCCTACCGTTCAGAGCGGCAACAAAAACAATCATGAGGTGAACAACCATGCTTATCAAACGATGCCTATCCTTTGCTGCGGCACTCGCCGTCACAACGTCTGCCATGGCCTGGCAGCCCACCGGAAAAGTGGAATGTATTGCTCCGTCCGATCCTGGCGGCGGTTGGGACTTTACCTGCCGGAGTGCCGGCAACACACTGAAAGAGCTGGGCCTGGTGTCCGGCACCGTCCAGACCACCAACATGGCGGGCGCTGGTGGCGGTGTGGCTTATGCCCATACTATTAGTAAGCGCAGTGAAGACGACAAGCTGCTGGTGGCTGCCTCCACCGCGACCACCACCCGACTGGCGCAGCAGCAATTCCCCGGGATGGACGCAGGCATGGTGACCTGGGTCGGTGCACTAGGTGCGGATTACGGCGTTATTGCAGTCGGCAAGGACTCGCAGTATCAGGACCTCAAGCAACTGCTGTCGGCCCTCAAAAAAGACCCCCGCTCGGTAAAATTTTCCGGGGGCAGTGCCCGCGGCGGCTGGGATCACCTCAAGGTGCTGATCACCGCCAAGGCTGACGGTGTTGATAAGTTACCGTCCATTCCCTACCTGTCCTATAACAATGGTGGCGAAGCCCTGACCCAGGTCGTCGGTGGTCAGGTTGACGCCTTTACCGGTGATATTTCCGAAGTCACCGGTTTTCTGGAATCCGGCGACATCCGAATTCTTGCGGTGCTGTCGGAAGAGCGCCTGCCCGGCAAGTTCAGCGACATTCCAACCGCCAGAGAACAGGGCGTTGATGCACTGGGTCCCAACTGGCGCGGATTCTACATGCCCAAAGGTGCGTCGGATGAAGCCAAGGCGTATTGGACCGATGCCATTGACACGCTGTATGCCAGTGACAATTGGAAAGCGGTCATGAAGCAGAATGGCCTGATCCCCTTCCATCCACCGGCCGGTCAGTTCGAAAATTTTGTGACGCAACAGGTGTCGGATATTGAGCAACTGTCCCGTGAAATAGGACTGCTGAAATGACAGCCCGCGGAGACCGAATTCTCGGTCTCGGTCTGTTCGTTCTCGCCATTGCCTATGGCTGGGCGGCCCAACAGTGGCCGGAGCCGTTTGGCGGTGCCGAGACCGTCGGTCCTGAGACATTTCCGACCATTCTGTCGGTTGTGCTGGCGCTGTCCAGTGTCTACCTGATCGTGAAGCCGGATCCGGATGCGCACTGGCCTGCCGGGCGCACCGCGGCGGAAATCCTGCTCTCGATCGCAATTCTGGTGATCTATGCTGCTTTGCTTGAGCCGCTGGGATTCGTGATTGCCACCACCGTCGCAGTCGGCACCTTGTGCTGGCGTATGGGCGCTCGGCCGAAGCCGGCACTGGTGACCGGTTTTGTCAGCGCCGTCGTGGTTTTCGTGTTGTTCAACAACCTGCTTGAACTGAGTCTTCCCGGCGGTTTACTGGAGTTTGAATAATGGAGACGCTGCAATTTTTAATGGACGGTTTTGCGGTGGCGTTGGCGCCGCAGAATCTAATGTTCGCTCTCTTCGGCGCCTTCATCGGGACACTGATCGGCGCGCTGCCCGGCCTTGGCCCTGCCAATGGTGTGGCAATCCTGATTCCACTGGCCTTTACCCTGGGTTTACCGCCTGAAACCGCCATGATCCTGCTCACTTCGGTGTACGCCGGTGCCATGTACGGGGGCCGTATTTCATCGATTCTGCTCAACATCCCCGGTGACGAGCCCGCCATGATGACCTGCCTGGACGGCTATCCGATGGCGCGCAATGGCAAAGCGGCGGAAGCGCTGGCGATGTCGGCCATTGCCTCCTTTGCCGGCAGCCTGATCGGCACCATCGGTCTGATCCTGCTGGCACCGGCACTGGCCAGGTTCGCGCTGACCTTTGGGCCGGCCGAGTATTTCGCCCTGTTCATGCTCGCCTTCGCGACTCTGGGTGGCATTACCGGTAAAAATCCGATGAAAACCGTGCTCGCGGCCACCATCGGCATCATGATTTCAACGGTCGGTATCGACATTGCCACGGGCACACAACGCTATACCTTCGGGGTGCTGAAACTCTACGAAGGCATCGACTTCATCCTGGCGATTGTCGGGCTGTTTGCCATTTCCGAGTTGCTGTTCTTCATTGAGGAGCGTGCCGGCGCGGGTCGCAAAATCATTAAGGTCGGCAAGTTGACGCTCAAACCCAAAGAGGTTCTGGCCGCACTGCCAACCATGTTCCGCGGCGGCGTGCTGGGCTTCATAGCGGGTGTTCTACCCGGTGCCGGGGCCTCCCTGGGCAGCTTCATCAGCTACACCCTGGAAAAGCAGTATTTGGGCAAGAAAGGCCACTTTGGCGAAGGCGACCCACGTGGGGTGGCCGCACCGGAGGCTGGCAACAACGGCGCTTCGTCCGGCGCACTGGTGCCAATGCTGACGTTGGGCGTGCCCGGCAGCGGCACTACGGCTGTGCTGCTGGCCATGCTGATTTCACTGAACGTCACCCCCGGCCCACTGATGTTCACCCAGAACGCTGATATTGTCTGGGGTGTCATTGCGGCCCTGCTGATCGGCAATGTGATCCTGCTGTTTCTCAACATTCCGCTGGTTGGCTTTTTCGTCAAGCTGCTGTCCGTGCCTCCGATGTACCTGTTGCCAATGGTAACCATGGTGGCGTTCGTAGGCATTTACTCGATCAGTCACAGCGCATTTGATCTGTATTTCATGATCGCCTTCGGGGTTGCCGGCTATGTCCTTCGTAAACTGGAAATCCCCATGGTACCGATCATCCTCGGGCTGCTGCTTGGGCCGGAAATGGAGAAAAACCTCGGCCACGCCCTGGTGCTGTCCGACGGCGAGTGGAGCACCCTGTGGGCCACTCCGCTGGCGCTGGGTTTGTGGATTGTTGCCGGTCTGGGCCTGACCCTGCCCTACATCATCGGGCCGCTGCTGCGCCGCCGGATGCAGGCCGCCATCAAGGAAAGCCCGGTCAGCGACTGACGGACGTCTTTGTTGTCTGGCCCTCGGTCAGAACCTTTGGGGTAGCGGCGGCCTGTCGCTACCCATTTTTTTCCCCGCCCTTACAATGCCACCAACACCTCACCGTCAAACCGCTCCTGACAGCTCGCAAGAAGACTGATTTTTTTTGCGGTATCGTTGTGGTGCGATTACCATCCGCAGTCACCATGTCACCCCAACCGACTCATGAGGCATGACTTTGAAACTGTGGCTGTTATTGGGCGTATTGATCGTTGTTGGCGTGGGCGTCTACCACGTGTTCAAGCCACTGCCTGCCGGCCTGAGCTTTGCGGGGCCCAGGCACCCGCTGGTGGCACCCAAGCTCCTGACGGATGTGACTTACCGGGATAGCCACGGCGACCTGCATCTGGACCACACCATATTCGATGAGGTATTCCGGCTGATCGGGCAGGCCGAGCAGTTGGTAGTGGTGGATATGTTCCTGTTTAACGACAGCAAGCCTGACGACCGTTATCGCCCGTTGGCGGACCAGCTCACCACGTTGTTGATCGAGCGCCACAGGCGCGTTGATGGTCTGCGCGTTATCGTCATCACCGACCCGCTCAATACGCTTTATGGCGGTACGCCCTCGCCGTACCTGGAACGCTTGCGGGCCGAGGGTATCCCCGTGGTGGAAACCGCCCTCACCCCACTGCGGGATTCCAACCCCTTGTGGTCAGCGGGATGGCGGGTCTGTTGCGAATGGCTGGGAAATTCTGCCGATGCCGGCTGGCTGCCCAATCTGCTGGACGGCGGTAAGGTGACGTTGCGCAGCTACCTGGCTTTACCCAACTTCAAGGCCAATCACCGCAAGACTCTCATCGTGGATGAGGGCGCTCAGCTTCGGGGCCTGATTACCTCCGCCAACCCCCACGATGGCAGTGCCCGTCACGGCAATATCGCCTTGAGTTTCAGTGGCCCTGCCGTCACCGACCTGTTGCGGACAGAGCAGGCCGTCCTGGCTCTGTCGGATATTAACTTCCCGGTACCTCCGTTCTCCATGCCTGACCGGGTCGAGCAGGATGCGGATGCCACGACCGCCCGCATTGTTACCGAATCGAAAATTCTCTCGACCGCACTGGCCATGATCCGCACCGCCAACCCCGGCGACCGGCTTGATCTGGCCATGTTCTATCTGTCTCACCGCGACCTGGTCGAAGCGTTTGTTGAGGCCCGGCGTCGGGGTGTCACGATCCGGATTCTGCTGGACCCCAACAACGAGGCTTTTGGTCATGCCAAGAGTGGCATTCCCAACCGGCAAGTGGCCATGGAATTTCATCAGGCCGGCATCCCGGTACGGTGGTGCAACACGCAAGGGGAGCAATGCCATAGCAAGCTGTTGGTCCGGCAGGATACCGATGGACAGTGGCAATTGTTGCTGGGGTCGGCCAACTTTACCCGCCGCAACCTGAACGATCTCAACCTGGAAACCGACGTCCACGTGCAGGGCACGGAAAGCACCGCGCTCCTGGGTGACATCGAAGCCTATTTCGACCGCCTGTGGCAGCAGGGCCCGGATCAATCGCCGACGCTGAGCCTGCCCTATGAGGCCTATGCGGACCCTTCTCACTGGCGGTACTGGCGTTATCGCGTCATGGAAGCCACCGGACTCTCCACCTTCTGACCTCCCCTGGTACTCGCCGGCGTGCCATTGTCACGGTTCAAGCCGGCGTGCGATGCTGATACCCGTTGCCATTGCGATTAGCCGTAGTCGCCCGTAGTCGCCCGTAGTCGCCACGGTTCGTTGTATCCGCGTTCAGTAACACACATTAATGGCCACAACCACCAACCGTTAGCCTTGGAGCGCAAGCCATGTATCTCTCCGTGCAACTCAGTTACTACCCTTTGACGGACGACTACAAACCGCCGATCAAGGACATAATCCAACGGCTTGAACACAGCGGCCTGGAAGTATACCCCAACCGCATGAGCACTCAGTTGTTCGGCGAGTACGATCACGTCATGCAAGTGGTATCAGACACCATGAAGTGGTCCTTTACGCACTACGGCAAAGCCGTATTTGTCGCGAACTTCCTGGAAGGGGATCGACGGCCCAAGCCCGAAGTGAAACCAACGTCGGGCAACCCGTAGCCGTTCATGGCCGAAGACCTGCCAGGGTCGCAGCTAACATCGCTGCAGAACGCCTGCCGTGGTCGGTTGGCCACTGACAGCGAGCACCCACTGTGTGAGTCGTTGGGCACCCGACCCGCGACAGGCTTGAGGGTGTTATTGCCCCCAGCGCCGCCGTTGTTTCAAGTCTCGGGCCGGGTGAACAACACGACGTCTTTGGCCGGCACCTCGCAAGTCCAGCCGAACTGTTGTGCAATCTCCGCCATGGTGTGTTCCCGATAAAACACCACGTGGGTTGGATCCCGACGATAATGCCAGTTGGCGAATTGGGCATCGTTGGTTTGGAAACAGGTCATCACCGCCAGCAGACCACCGGGTTCCAGCATCTGGTCCAACGCTGCAAAGGTCGCACGCGGATGGTGAAGATGCTCCACCACTTCGGTACAGGTGATGAAGTCGTAGCGGGAATTCAGTACCGTCTTATCGGGATAATACAACGGATCATAGAGCGCCATCTGAAAGCCGGTGTCCGCCAGCATCTGGGCCAGGGCCGGTCCGGGGCCACAGCCAAAGTCGAGGCCGCACGCATGCGCCGGCAGTCTGGGCACCAGCGGGTTGAACATCTTGCCCAGAAACGTCCGGTAACCCGGGTCATCGGTTTGATTGTCGTGCAGGTCGTAGGTCGCTTTTTCCTGAGCTGGCGATGGCCAGTGCGCGGGGTCCATCAACGTCGCCTCACAATGATTGCAGCGCCAGTAGGACACGCCTTTGACCGCCATCAGGTGGTCGAGCGACGGACGACCGCAGACGGTGCAAGCGTCTGGCGGTGCCGGGTCACTCTGCGCCGGTTTGACCACCTCAGTGCCCGTCGTGCTTCATTCCGCCGTGGTCCATGGCAGAGGGTTCGTGGACAGGCGCTCCGACGCCTTCCATGGCTCCGTTCATACCCCCTTTCATCGCGCCGTCCAGCGGATCCACTGACAACTCCAACGCAATCTCGGAACCCTGACTGAACTTAAGGATCAACGGCACCCGGGTTCCCGGTTTCAGCTGCGCTGCAATGTTTTCGAGCATCAAATGATAGCTGTGAGGCTTGAGTTCGACCTGACTGCCGGCCGGTATGGTCAAGCCGTTGTCGAGCGCCTGCATTCGCATCACGCCCGCCTGCATCTGACTTTCATGCAGTGAGACACGCGTCGCCATGGACGATTGGGCCGACACCAGCACCATCGGCTGGTCACTGTGATTGGTAATGACCATATAGCCCACCGCCATCGGAACACCGGGCGGCGTGGGGCGGGTCCATGGGTGAGCGACAGAGATATCGCCCTGGCGATAATCGTGAGCGCTGACCGGTAGCGCGATCAGGAGGTTCAGGCAGGTCATTAAAAACAGGCGGTGCGGGTGTTTCATAAGTTATTGAGCCAAATGAATGAACGATGTCAGCGTCTTGTCTGGCCCCTAGTGTGCCTGATCGTCCTCGGTTCGCAAAATTTTCACGCCTCACTCGGGCGTCACCCGCGCCAGCACTGCCGGACGCTCTGACAGAGGGCGCGCCAAAATGACGCCTTCGTTTGAGGCTGGATATACGCCCGTTAAAGCGGTGATATTGACTTGATGAGACACCAGGATAACCGGCACCTCTGAGCCGAGGGCATTGACGCTGGCGATGGTCGCCCGGGTCTGCTGATCGCGATTACCCCGACCCCTGAAAAACGAGTTCAGCGAGGGCATTGCCTGAACATTGCCAAGCGCCATGCCCTTCGCCGTATCCATGCATCGGCACCACTGGCTGCTGTATAGTTGCGCGTTATCGATACCGTGACTGGCCAAATAGCCATGCCACGCTCTGGCCTGGGCCCGACCTTGCTCGTTAAGATTGCGCTGGGTTGAACACTTGCCCAATTCAAAATGGTCGGGATCACCCGTCCCGGGCGCCAGGGCATGGCGCAAAATCAATACCGCCCGGCCCTCACGCAAAGCCTGCCAAGCTTCCTCGTCAGCATCAGCCACCACCAACGGTGTCAACGAACACAAAACCAGGGCGAGCAAACAGTTGAGTAGGCGACCAGACATGGCGGACTCCTTGGGACCAAAATAGCGATCGGGCTTGATAAGCCTTAGACTTTAAAATATACGCCTTAATTCCGGGTTAGGGTCACACCAACTCTGCCCATCGTCACGCCTTCATGACAAGGACTCCAACATGGCTATTTGGGTTGACGCCGACGCCTGCCCCGTCGTTGTCAAAGACATACTCTGCCGGGCCGCGGAGCGCTGGCACATGACAACCACTTTTGTCGCCAACCAGACCATTCGCGTGCCGCCCTCCACTTTCATCAAGACCCGGCAAGTTCCCCAGGGTTTTGATGTCGCCGACAATGAGATAGTGTCGCAGCTGGTTGAAGGGGACCTGGTGATTACCCAGGATATTCCTCTGGCGGCCGAAGCCATTGAAAAGGGTGCTCAGGTGCTCAGTCCACGTGGGCAAGCGTTCACCAAGGAGAATATCCGCCAGCGGTTGGCGATGCGCAATTTTATGGAAGAAATGCGCAACGCCGGACAGGTGACCGGCGGCCCCGCTGAATTCGCTAAGTCCGACCGCAAGGAATTTGCTGATCAACTGGATCGCTGGCTTCAGAAACATCGGCGACAGGAGGCATAACGCCGGGCCCTGCCTGCGTGAGTGGATCAGCCCAAATAAATGTGCCCCATCACACCGAACAAAAAGCCCAGTACTGCCCCGAACGATGGCGCCCAGTGTTTCTCCAGGCGTGCCTGAGGGGCGATGTCCTGAAACACCAGATATAGAATGCCGCCCGACGCAAACAGCATGATGAACCCCAGGACGGCGGGGTGGGAAGCTAACCAGTAATGCCCGGCAAGGCCGGCAAGCGGGCCCAACGGCACCAACAACACAAACATCAGTAACACCGGCATGGCGCTCATGCCCTGGGCGGTTCGTTTGCGATGAAAATGCGCAGGCTGTTCGGTAGCAGTCATTTCCCGGAAGGCATTGAACCCCTCCGGCAGATTTTGCAACGCAATCAGCAGCGCCAACAACATCGCTCCGTTGCCGCCAGCGGCAAACATCGCACCCAGCGCCATCGCTTCCGGTATAAAATCCGCGAGCATGGCGATCAGCTGCGAAGCCGAACCTTTTGCCTTCGCCAAAGCGGCATCCAGCAAGCCAAACAGCAGCCCGCCACTGATCATCGCCAGTGCAATCCAGGCCGTACTGAGCGCATTCACACTTTCCGGCACCAGCACCAATGCCACTGCGGATAACAGCGCCCCACCCCCGAATGCGATGACACTGTGGCGAAATTCTTTTTCCAGCCAGGCAGGGCCGAGGTTCTCAATCCGAGCCAGTAAAGCGCCCGCGGGAATCGCCGCCCCAGCCACCGTCGCCATCAGCACCATCGGGGCCAGCGACGTCATCATAGTGCTCAACTGCCCTCGATCCGAAAACCTACTTTCAGCACCACCTGATAGTGCCCGACTTGGCCATTGGTTACATGGCCACGGGTTTCCTGTACTTCAAACCACTCCACGTTGTTGATGCTCTTACTGCATTCGGTAATGGCGTTGTTGATGGCGTCCTCGATACTGGTGCGGGACGAACCGACGATTTCCACTTTTTTATACACGTGATGATCTGACATAACCGCTCCTTTGAGTGTCCTACCGCAGAAGTATGGCACAGCATTCAGCGGGTATTTCAATCAAGCGGACGGTCGGGGTAATCTGTGCCTTGAACTCAGGAACGGACGCTTTAAACGATCCATTATGAACAACCGATCAGGGAGCAACGTCATGAACAGACTTCAGGCTGGCGTTGGCGCACTCGTAACAGCGCTAATGCTCAACACGCCAGCAACAATGGCGGCGACCACATATTCCTCGCAGGACCACACCTTCAGGCTCGAAACGGTTGCCGAGGGCCTTGACCACCCATGGAGCCTTGCCTTTCTGCCCAATGGCGACAAACTGATCACTGAGCGGGCCGGGCGTTTGCGGCTGTTACGAGACAACACGCTGGTCGATGCGCCGATTACCGGCCTGCCCGACCTGATATCGGTCGGCCAGGGAGGCCTTTTGGACGTCGTGCTGCACCCGGACTTTTCGCGTAATCGATTGCTGGTCCTGAGCTACGCCCATCAAAATTCCGCGGGCCTGACGACCCGGGTGGCAAAAGCCACCTACCGGGACGGCGCCCTAAGCGATGTTGAGGTGATCTTCGAAGCCAGGCCGCGCTCTGGCACTCGCCGGCATTTTGCCGGCCGCATGGCCTTTGATCAGGCTGGAAATCTTTATATTGCCGTCGGCGATCGCGGCGATAAGCCGCGGGCGCAAAACACCCGGGATGACGCTGGCGGCGTGCATCGCATTACCCTGGCCGGTCAACCGGCACCGGGCAATCCGTTTCTTGACGACGACCAGGTCCAGGACACCTTTTTCACTTACGGCAACCGCAATATCCAGGGCATGACCCGCCACCCGGAAACCGGAGTGATCTGGAGCCACGAGCATGGACCCCGCGGTGGCGATGAAATCAACATCCTGCGCCCGGGCACGAACTATGGCTGGCCAACCATCACTTACGGCATCGATTACAGCGGCGTGCCCATTACCGACAAAACGGCGTTGCCAGGAATGGCACAACCCCTCCACTACTGGGATCCGTCCATTGCGCCGTCCGGTATGGCGTTCTATACCGGTAGCGATTTTCCGGCCTGGCGGGGCGACCTGTTTGTCGGGGCGCTTAAAATGCGGAAACTGGTCCGGCTCAAGATCATTGACGAGCAAGTCATCGTCGAAGAAGACCTGCTGACGGACTTTGGCAAACGGATTCGGGATGTGCGGATGGGGCCCGACGGGCACCTGTGGTTATTGACCGACGAGTCCAATGGCAAAGTGCTCAGGCTGGTGCCGGCTCACTAGATTGCCGCCGGATACCCCGGTACCCACTGCAGCAATCGCTGGGGATGAGGCAACTAGTGGGGATCGTTGGTACGTTCCAGTTTTTCGAACTGGGGAATGGCGTCGGTGATCTTAAACCAATCCGCTTTTGAACCGACAAACACATGGGCGGCGGGCTGTTTGCCCAAGGGCTCGTTAATCACCCCGACCCGCAGACGTAATATTCCGCTGATGGCGTCGACCCGACTGTAAAGCTGACTACCACAGGCCCCGCAAAATGCGCGGTATTTACCGGGGCGCGACTCGTATTCTCGAATCAGCGTCTCGCCATCAATCACGCGAAACTTGAGCTTTTGAACCGGCGCACTGGCCGAGAACGCACTGCCATGGGCGCGGCGGCACTGGCTACAGTGGCACAGGGCAATTGGCCCCAAGGGCCCTTCGTACTCAAAGCGGATACCACCGCACAGGCATTGACCTGTCAACATCATCGATTCTCCGGTCGGAATGTTTGTGCGGTGGCTTATGGGCTTACTGACTAGCCATGCCGGGGGACAATGAGAATCTTGCCGTCCCGCTCACCGGCTGCCGCTGCAGCCACCGCGTCCTTGATCTGGGCGACATCATACTCCGCCTCGATCCTGGCCTGAAGCTTGCCGGTGGCAATGAGCTGGGTGAGTTCACCAAATACACTCATCTGCTGTTCCTGGCTGGCATTTTCAAACCATTTGGCGAGCCAGAACCCTTTCACCGTGACATTGCGAAACACAATGTTTCGGGGCGACACCTGACACGGCTGCCCGCTCATCATGCCGTAGTTCACCAGGGTGCCGCCCTCAGCCAGGCAGTCACCTATATGATCGGTTGAGGCGCCGCCGACCGCATCGATCGCAAGACGGATCTGGCCGTCACCGACAGCTGCACGCACCCGTTTCTGCAAATCCGGACCGTCCACCAATACCACGTCACCACCCAGGGCCTTCACACCCTCAATGGCAGATTCCCGGCGCACGACGTTAACAGTCTTGTAGCCTTTGATCTTTGCCAACTGAATCAGGTAGCTGCCGACGCCCGAGTTGGCGGCATTCTGTATTACCCAGTCTCCGGCGTTAAGCTCGACAAATTCAGACAGCATCAACAATGCGGTGGGCGGATTGATGGTCATCATTGCCAACTGCCGGGGGTCAGCTTCATTCGGCAGTGGCACCAATTTCCGGGCATCGGCGACCACGTGGCTGGCCCAGGTACCAATACCAACCGGCAACAGCACCGTTTGTCCCACGCCAGGCCCTTTGGTGTCGGGCCCCAGCTCGGCAACCCGTCCAACGCCCTCGTTGCCACCAACGGCCGGCAGTGGTGGCAGCATGCCGTACTCGCCCGTCAGCGTCAGCACATCGGAGGGGTTGATGGGCGATGCAATCACCTCGACCAGCACCTGCCCACTGTCCAATTCGGGCTTTTCAAACGGCACCGCCTGAATGTGTTCGTGAGGCACCGGGCCACGTTTGTCGTATTGGGCTTTTAGCATCTGATTTGACTCCGTTATGGATTTTGTCTTGCTGTGGTGTACAGCTTAGAGCCTCCGTTACCCGCGTGACAGGGTGAATTCGGCCAGCCCGATGGTGAGGAATGACAAATAGACATTCTTTCGTATTTACTGCTTGAAGAACGGGGCTCGAAACACCACCGTATAGATGGAATCATCAGGTCTTTGAAGGAGGACACTATGCCATTCGATACACTTCCGAGCATTGGAATGGGTACCTTTCGACTCAAGGGTGACCAGGCCCGGGAGGCAGTCAAGAGTGCACTTTCTCTGGGCTATCGCCATATTGACACGGCCCAGATGTATGGCAATGAAGCGGAAGTGGGCGACGGTATCACCTCCAGCGGCATTCCGCGCCATGAGGTTTTTCTGACCACCAAAATCTGGCACGACAACCTGCGGGCCAGCGACCTGATGAGCAGCCTCTCGGACAGCCTGAAACGCCTGAAAACCGACCATGTCGACCTGGTACTGATTCACTGGCCGTCCCCCGGTGACGAAGTGCCCATGGACGAGTACCTGTCAGCACTGAGGGATGCGCAACGCGAAGGGCTGGCCGACCATATCGGCATCTCGAACTTCACCTGCGCCCAAATGGATCAGGCCAAGACCATACTCGGTGATACGCCGATCTTCACCAATCAGGTCGAGGTGCACCCATTCTTTGCCAATACCAAGGTGGTGGCGCACGCTCAGCAGTTGGGCATTCCAGTTACCGGGTACATGCCGTTGGCTGTGGGCAGGGTCATGAAAGATGAAACCCTGCAGCACATTGCCAGGGAGCGTAATGCGACACCCGCGCAGATTGCAATCGCCTGGCTGCTGGCAAGACAGGTGGTGGCTATTCCGTCCTCAACGCGACCGGAACACCAGAAAGCCAACCTGGATGCGCGCAAGATTACTCTGAGCGAACAGGAAATAGCGTCCATCAATGCACTGGACCGGGGCGAACGTATCGCCAACCCGGACTTCGCCCCCGCCTGGGATTGATCGGCAGGGCGTCAGGCGGGCGATCTGCCACCGTTCGCCCCGCTGCCTGATCCCTATTTTACGTATTCGCGCTCGAGGTAAGCGAGAATACGTGCGGATTCAAACAGCGATTCACCCGTGTTTGGGTCTTCCAGATACGGCACCTGAACACGTTTGTGAACCTGATAAAAAGCATCTCGCTTACCACCGGGAACCGGCGTGTAGGGGCCCGGTTTGATGCGCTGGGTCGCCGGGCCCATCTCGGTCCAGTGTTCTTTGCCCAGATTGTGGACCGTGTAGGGAATCTCGAGCTCGCACAGGCGCTCCCGAACCAACCGCGAAAACGGGCTGCCCTCAAAACTCCACAAGTGTAATGGCTGAAGCGGCGCGAGCGCCTGACGGGCTTGCAAGCCGCGCAGCCCGCTGACGGCAGAGCCCACCGAACCCAACGCCGGCTGATAAACCCGGGAACGATACGTCTTGGGCACCGGCCGGTTACCGTACTGATCGAACAGATAGGTCACGATGTCACCGGATTCGTAAAGCATCTGGCCGGTATTCTCATCCACCAGAAACGGGAACTGCGCCTTACCTCCCCGATCGACTGCCTCAGATCTGAAACGCCGGCCACCCTTGGGGCAGGGCCGGATGTCCGCATCCAGGTGCAGTGCGGTCAGCGCCTCCCGAACCTTACGACAGTAGGGGCACGCTTCAATATCATAAAGGATCAGGGCTTTTTCAGGCTGTGGGGCAGATTTGACCACCAAGCAACCACGCCAGCCAGCAAAGGACGACGTGGCGACGGATCCCAAGACACTGAGATTGTGTGTTAATGCATTCGACATGTATTCCAGCCTTTTGACGATGAGTGATCATTGCACCGAGACGGATTGATTGGGTTGTCTGGCCATTGTCCAGACCTGACGGCATGCCTGCATGGGCGCCCGGGGCCCATAATAATGGCAAACCAAGATTGTGTGATGCCCCCGTTGTCACTGGGGTTGGCCGTAACCTTCATCCATAAAACCGTGTCGGCGGGGGTACCGATGATGGTCGTGCCAGTGACGCGCCCACTGGCGTTGCCGATTCTAACCGAAGCCATACGGTGTCTATTTGTGAAACCACCATTCCATCACCTTGGCACTAGCCCGTCCGATCGGGGCGCCGATCATGACACGCTCCTGTTGTTGTGGAAACCGATGCCGGAAACGACTCTGCACGCACCTACTTTGAGGTCCCGGTCATCGATGTTGAACGGACCCACTTCTTATGGACCGCATTTCCGCCTTCATCACCATGGCCTGAATACCGTCAATTTGACTAAAAAACGCACGACCCAAGTCGCCGATAGTCACTTTTTTACAGAGACCACACGGTAAGCCCTTGATTCCCAAGCACGCTTACATTCCGTCACAAAACCTCAGTACAAACAACGACTCTACTGGCACTTTTTAACGTCATGTAGAGCTTTTCCACATAGTTTCCGAGACAAATATGAGCTATCGTTAATGCACTTGTTTTTTCCATTGGGTTTTTTCTATGCGCAACCGTAGCAACACGTCTGCTTTTCTTTTTCCCCGGTTGCTACAAGGCGCATTTCTTACCGCTTGTTTGGCAGCGGTTCCGTTATCCGCCCAGGCGTCAGACACCAAGCCAAGCAAGACCTGGAGTGGCAGGGTTCTGTCTCACGCCAATAAATCGCTTCATGATCAGGAGGGCCTCAGCGTTGTGGCCATTCCTCTCAACGGACCTGGCATCGAGCAGTACATCAATGCGGATCAGTTGATGAATCCCGGTTCCATCATGAAGCTGATCACCACGTACGCGGCGCTGGAAATTCTCGGCCCCACCCACCATTGGGAGACGCGCTTCTATACTGATGGCCAGCTGTCCGGGAGTACGCTCGAGGGTGATCTGTACGTGAAATTCGGCGGCGACCCGAAACTGACCATGGAACGCCTCTGGAGTGTCATGCGTGAGTTAAGGGGCATGGGCGTCGATACCATCGATGGCGACCTGGTGCTGGACGGCGATTACTTCCATTTACCTGACGGTCTGCCGGTATTTGACGACAATGGCGACAATCCCCACGCACCGTTTCTGGTGGAGCCTTCGGCGTATCTGACCAACCTGAATCTGGTACACCTGCAGGTACGGGCCGATGAACGCGGCACCCAGGCCTGGAGCACTCCGGCACTGAAGGCGGTCAGAATCGACAACCGTATAACCGCGACCGAGTCCGCGCCCTGCCCGTCGCGACGGCGTTTTGAATGGGAGCCGATATTTCATCAAGACGAAGGTGTCACAGTGCGCGTAAATGGTACCTTGCCTGAGGGTTGCCGCACGACCACCTATTTATCGCTGATGTCCCACAAGGCTTACAGCGCTGCTTTGATACGGTCTGTCTGGGCAGAGATGGGCGGACTGCTGACTGGCGACGAACGCTACGCCAGCACGCCGGAAGATGCCCGTCTGATGATGAGAACCACCTCACCGGATCTGGTCACCCTGGTCAGGGACATCAACAAATGGAGCAGCAATGTGATGGCGCGGCAGTTGCTGCTGACCATTGGTGCCGAAAATCGTCTGGAGGGTGACGAGGACGACCGGGTTGCCGGCATTCGCATGATCTATGAGTGGCTGGCAGACAAGGGCATCAGCTCGCGGGGCATGGTGATTGAGAACGGCGCCGGCCTGTCCCGGTTCGAACGGGTGACCGCAAGGCAAACCGCACAAGTGCTACAAGATGCCTGGAACAGCCCCTATTCCGCCGATCTGATGTCTTCGCTGCCACTGATCGCAATGGATGGCACCATGGTCCGGCGGTTGCGCAATACCGCACTGGAAGGTCAGGGCCGAATCAAGACCGGCTCTCTTGAAGACGTACGCTCGATCGCCGGTTTCACCCGCGACAAAACCGACACCACCTGGGTCATCGTGGGCATGATCAATCACTCTCCGGCCTGGAATGGCCAGGCGCTGCTGGACCGCGTTCTCTACTCACTGTATTACTCGCCGCCGGTGGGGACCGCACTGTCGCAAGCCCCGACCACATCGACCATTCAATAGATTATCGATACTGGTCCGGCCGGGTTAAACGGCAAAAAAAAGCCAGCTCTACTGTAGCTGGCTTTTTTACGGCTCATCGAGGGTCGACGTGAAAGTGCAGTCGCTGACCGCTGCGGTCAGCAAACATGGCCGACGCTTCGGCTTCGCAGTCGGCTTACGGCCTACCGTTGCCTTCAGGGCCCCGGCGAGCCCTGCGAAGCTAAGCAGTCGGCTACCAAACCATTCGGACGGTAGGTGTTGGCTCTCCAGGCCGGACACAGCTGTGCTTCCAGACCATACACGATGAACTTTTTCCATCACCACCATCAAACGGTCAGGTAGCCACCGTCGACGTTGATGCAGGTGCCAGTGGTGTAGCTGGAAGCGCCCGAAACCAGATAGAGTACCGTGCCCGCCATTTCATCCGGATCGGCCATGCGGTGCATGGGGATATGGGTCAGCGCCTGCTTTTTGATGCTGTCGTTGGTGGTCAGCGCGCTGGCGAACTTGGTATCAGTCAGCCCCGGCAACAAGGCGTTCACCCGAATATTTTGCTGGCCCAACTCTTTGGCAAACGCCTTGGTCATGGAAATGACCGCGGCTTTGGTGATTGAATAGATGCCCTGAAAATGTCCAGGCGCGACACCGTTGACCGACGCGACATTGACAATCGCTCCACCGCCGCCTTTCTTCATCAGTTGCGCGCCCTTGGAGCACATGAAGAAATAGCCCCGGATATTAACGTCGACGGTTTTCTGGAAGGCACCGACGTCGGTTGTCTCAATCGGTCCGAAGTGCGGGTTGGTGGCCGCGTTGTTGACCAGAATATCGAGTTTGCCGTGGGTCGCCTCAATGTGCGCCCAGACCGCATCAATCTGATCCATCTCGCCAATATGGCAAGCAAAGGCCTCGGCACTGCCGCCCGCTTCCCGAATGCTGCTGGCGACCGCCTCGCACCCATCCAGTTTGCGACTGCTTACGATGACGTGGGCGCCATAGTTTGCCAGCGTGCGCGCAATGCTCTCGCCAATACCACGACTGGCACCGGTAATCAGGGCCACTTTACCGGACAGATCAAACAGATCTTTGTTGCTCATGTCTTCTCCAGGGTTTGTTTGCGGGTCGCGTATTATCGAAACGTCACCAGGGCCGGGTCTTCCGCTTCCAGGTGGCTGTAATTATTGAACACGGATAGGTTCCGGCGGGCACCGGAATACAGCACCCGAGTCACGCTGGTGTTGGCAATGACCTCATTCAGGGCCAACGCCTTACGATCGGACAACTCCAGCAACATCTGTACGATCACTGAAATCGGGCCACCGGAGGTTGATACCAGCACATCGGCCCCATCAGCGTACTCAATCAACGCCTGCAGCGCCGTTTGAACCCGCAGCTTGAAGGCCGGCCAGGTCTCGGTGTACTCCGAATCGTGATGGCCACCGGCCCAACGTTCAACGGCCCTGACGAAGGCTTCCTGAAAGGCGCGTGCGGGTTTCGGGAACGCCGCAAGATCGCGGGCCATAACGGCACGGTCAGCCCACTCGGGCCGAAAACGTTCAATGACCTCATTGTGATCAAATTCATCAAAGCCCGCGATGGCTTGCATGCCGGGCAACGTTCCGGCAAAGCCACTCGCCATCGCTTCAACGGTTTCGCGATGTCGTTGCAAATTGCCGCCGACGACCGCCCCGGGCAGCACCTTGCCGGATAACCAGCGCCCCAGCACGCGACCCTGTTCCCAGCCGCGCTCGGACAACTGGTCGTAGTTGTCTTTGCCAAAACTGGCTTGGCCATGACGAATTAAATAGAGGCTGGCCATTACAGGTCACTTGCTCTAATCAGTTTCAGACACCGCTGTTCCAGGTACTGCGCGGCCTGACCAAAAGCGGCAAAGCGCTTGTCCTGAGTCTGGCCATGGTAGTAACGGTTGTAGATTTGCTGGACGATCACCGCCAATCGGAACAAGCCATAGATTTCGTAAAAATCGAAACGTTCAACCCGGAACCCGGATTTGGCCATGTAGTATTCGACCACTTCCTTGCGAGTCAGCATGCCGGGACGATGGGTGGGCTGGCGCCGCAGCATGTGAAACGGCGCATCGTCGTCCTGCTGGATCCAGTAGGCCAGGCTGTTGCCCAGATCCATCAGCGGATCACCAATCGTCGCCATTTCCCAGTCCAGCACCCCGATCACCTCAAAGGGGTTGTCGGGATTCAGCACCACGTTGTCAAAGCGAAAATCGTTGTGAATCACGCACTGGGCAATGTCGTTTGGCATCTTGTCGTTCAGCCACGCCATCACCGCCTCGAAATCCCCGACATCGTCGGTTTTGGCTTTGCGGAAACGATCGCTCCAACCACCAATTTGGCGCTGCACATAACCCGGCCCCTTGCCCAGGTGATCCAGGCCAGCAGCCTGCGCATCGACCCGGTGCAAGTCCACCAGCTTGTCGATCACATTCAGGCACAGCTTGCGGGTATCGCCTGCATCCAGTTCCAAATCCGTTGGGAAATCCTGGCGCAGGATGATGCCTTGCAGCCGTTCCATGACATAGAAATCGCAACCCAGCACATCGTGGTCGTCGCAAATGGCAATGATGTCAGGCACATAGGGATAAACCGGCTTAAGCGCCCGCATCACCTTGGCTTCACGCAACATATCGTGGGCGGACTTGGCTATTTTACCGAAGGGCGGTCGCCGCAGCACGTAGGAACGGTCGCCGTAATCAACCTGATAAGTGAGATTGGACGCGCCTCCCGGGTATTGACGGATGGACGGTTCACCACTCAGATCCGGCAAGGCCTGTTTCATGAACTGGTCCACGGTGTGAGCGTCGAGCTCCTCACCCTCGCGGATGTCGATGGCCTGATCAATCTGCGTCATTCCGGACTCTCCTTATTCTGTCATTTCACCGGTTCGACCCTTCAGGCCGATCCGCCCATTTTTGTCATCCAGCGCTTACTTTCCTTATGCATCAGCCAATCAAACGCCCAGGGTGCGTGTCGTTTAAGAATCCACAATCGGCGCTCCTTGGCATGCGGCAGGACCCAGAAGTCACCGGCGTTAACGGAACGGATGATATCTTTCGCGACGTCGTCCGCGGTGATGGTGGAGCGCTTCATCAGTTTGTTGATATTTTGCTGGATGCCGGCAATGTCGGAACGCATGGACTGCGTCAGATTGGTCTGGAAGAACGCCGGGCAAACACAGCTGGTGTGAATGCCGTAATCCCGGAGTTCCTGGCTCAACGTTTCCGACAGCGCGATCACCCCCGCCTTGGAAACATTGTAGCTGCTCATCAACGGTGCCAGCATTAAACCCGCCATCGAGGCAATGTTGACGAACGCACCGGCACCCTGTTTTTTGAACAATGGCGTAAACGCTTTACAGCCTCGCACCACGCCCATGACATTTATGTCGAGAATCCATTCCCAATCCGCCAGGGTGGATTCTTCAATGGTCCCCGCCGAAGCCACGCCGGCATTGTTGACAACCACATCGACCCCGCCCCACTTCTGTTCGAGATCATCCCGGACCTGCTCAAGATCTTTCAGCCGCCGCACATCACAACGGACAAAGTAGCCTTCGCCGCCCTGCTGGCGAATTTCGGTTTCGACCTCGGCGCCCTGTTCCGGATTGATATCGCCAATACAGACTTTGGCGCCGGTCTTTGCGTACGCCAGTGCGAGCGCACGGCCCAGTCCACTGGCACCACCGGTGATAAATACTCGTTGACTCATGTCGTTACCCCATTTCAAACATTATTTCGCGTATTTTTTCAGCTCCAGACGAGCCACCATCGCACGGTGTACCTCGTCCGGACCATCAGCCAGGCGCAACGCCCGGGCGTAAGCAAATAGCCCAGTGAGCGGGAAGTCTTCATCGCTGACACCGCCGCCGCCGTGAATCTGAATTGCCTGATCTACAATGGCTTGCAGCATCTGCGGAATCACGGCCTTGATCATCGACACTTCACTGAGTGCCCCCATGATGCCTTTGGTATCGAGCAGCCAGGCACACTTAAGCGTCAACAACCGAGCCTGCTCAATCGACATGCGGGCATTGGCAATGATGTCCGGGTTGCCGCCCAGCTTTGCGATCGGGCGACCGAACGCCTCCCGGCTAATCGCCCGACGAATCAACAGCTCCAGTGTCCGTTCGGCCGCTCCGATCGCCCGCATGCAGTGATGAACCCGACCGGGGCCAAGGCGTCCCTGGGCAATTTCAAAACCACGACCCGGCCCGGCGATGATGGCGCTCTTGGGCAACCGCACGTCGGTAAAGCTGACTTCACCGTGGCCATAGGGCTCATCGTAGGCACCGAACACAGGCAACATACGCTCAACCTTGATGCCTGGGGTGTCCAGAGGCACCAGCACCATCGAGTGCTGGCGGTGTTTGTGCGCATCGCCATCGGTCAGGCCCATAAAAATAGCGACCTGACAGTCGGGGTGACCAATCCCCGTACTCCACCATTTACGGCCATTGAGCACAACCTCGTCGCCCTCGACCACCGCCGTTGCCGCCATGTTGGTGGCATCGGATGAGGCCACACCAGGTTCGGTCATACAGAAGGCGGAGCGAACTTCACCACTCATCAGTCGTGGCAACCACTCGGCTTTTTGCGCGTCTGAGCCAAAGTGAATGAGGACTTCCATGTTGCCAGTATCCGGTGCATTACAATTGAAAATTTCCGGCGCAATAAAACTGCGCCCGGTCTCTTCAGCGATCAGCGCGTAATCTGAATTCAACAGTCCGCAGCCGTGCGTCTCGTCTGGAAAAAACATGTTCCAGAGGCCCTGGGCTTTGGCCTTCTCTTTGAGTTCACGAATAATGGGCAGCACCACCCAGCGATTGTCCCGGGCCGCCAGTTCTTTGTAATAAGCATCTTCGACGGGAAAAATCTCATCTTTCATGAACGCTTTGACGCGATCGAGATAATCCTGACCTTTTGTTGAGATGGTAAAGTCCATAGTCATGCTCCCCGCCGGTAAAGTTGGAATCGGTACCACCGATAATGCGACCAGTCTAGAGTTGCTCTAACTATTACGCGACTGAATTATTCTTATCATTTATCATTAGCATTACTTATTCTATGAACGGGCTTGGGTATGGCGCTGAATCGACTCGATCTTAATTTGCTGCACGTGTTTGACACCATTTTCCGGGAAGGCAGCCTGACGCGTGCAGCCCGCGCGCTCCACCTGACGCAGCCCGCCGTCAGTCATTCGCTGGCACGGTTACGCGAACACTTTGACGACCCGCTGTTTACCCGCCAGGGCAATCAGATGGTGCCTACCCCCCTGGCCCGACGGTTTGCCGAGTCGATGCGCCCCGGCCTGACACAGATTCAGAGTGCGGTGAACCAGTTCCATGCCTTTGATCCCGCCAGTCAGCGTAAAACTTATTCACTGGCACTGCGGGATATACTGGAGTCGACGTTCCTGCCCCGGCTGATGAGCTGCCTGGACGGTTACCCGGACATTGAAATCGTTAGCCAGCGCATTGCCCGCCGGGACATGGAAACCCAGTTGGCCGCCGGTAAGCTGGATTATGCGGTGGATGTCCTGTTGCCGATCAGCGATCAGACCGCCCACGAATTGCTCCGCAAAGATCGACTGGTGGTCATCGCCCGGGACCAGAACCCGCTGGCTGACAAGCCACTGGAAATGGAGGCGTACCTGAAAGCACAGCATGTGCTGGTATCGTCGCGCGCGGAAGGACCGGGTATTGAGGATTTCGAGTTGTCGCGGCTGGGGGTACAACGACGCATCCGGCTCAGGTGCCAGCATTATTACGCCGCTTGCCGGGTGGTCGAAAAAACCGATTTGCTACTGACCATGCCGGAAACCTACGCCCGCATGATTGCCGAACATGCGAGCATCCAGATTTTGACGCCACCCGTTGAATTGCCAGGCATAGATGTGCATTTGTATTGGCACAGACCTTATGAAAAGGAGCCTGCACTGATCTGGTTTCGGGAGCAACTGCATTCCGTTGCCGGCGATGACACAGAGCCAACCGACTGACTCAGATCGCGCCCACGGCGAACAACAGCGCTGCAAAGGCCAGCAGGGTAATACCGAGCGCGGCCACTACGATGGCCAGCCCCCAACCCACGGCCGCAGCATCGGACAATGGCAAATCGTGCGCGCGGAGGGTGCGGTAGAATGCCCAAGGTCCCAGCACAAAGGCCCCTACGACCGCGAAGACCAAACCAAGACTGATTCCGGTAAAGGTCCAGGTCGCAAGTACCATTGAGCGATCGGACAGGTTGTTAACCACACCGTGGCGGGCCAGAAAATATCGGCAGAAAAGCCACAATAAGAGAAACAACATCGCAACCAGTACAATGGCGCCGGCGACGGTAACGACTCGATAGATCACTCTTTCATCACTCCTCGACACCCAGCTTAATTCTGGCGCCATGATTGGCGATTAAGCACCTGGTAAGGCACTCGCTAACAAGCGAAGGTCGCTGGTTAGCGCCCTGTGTCGCCAGGAAACCAGGGCTCGGGCAGCGTTTCAAAACCTGGCTTGGCGAATAGATACCCTTGAAACAATTCAATACCCCGTGATCGCAGCCAGCCATACTCCGCTTCCGTCTCAACCCCTTCCGCGATGATCCTGCCACCGAGTTGCTCCATCATGGTGATGATGCCATTCACCACGGCTTGCTTGTTTGGTTCAAGATCTATGTTCCGGATCAGGGCCATATCAAGTTTTAACAGATCCGGCGGGCTTGCGGTCATGATATTCAGTCGTGAATAGCCGGCACCGAAATCATCCATCGCCGTCTGAAACCCCATTTTCTTGTAGGCACTGATGATCGATATGATGTGGTCTGAGGAATCGGTCAGATCTTCCGATTCCAAAAACTCGAAAATAATGTTTTTGGTATCGAAATTATAGGTCTTGGCCGCGGCCAGAGTCGTGCGAATACAGTACTCCGCTTTATAGACCGCATTTGGCATAAAATTAATGCTTAACTTGGTGGTCATGCCCAGCTGGGAGGCCAACTTTACCGCTTTAACCCGACAGATCTGGTCAAACGAATACCGGGTGGTGTTATTGACCTGAGCAAGGATGCTCTGCGCCCCTTCCCCATTGAGCCCCCGAACCAGCGCCTCATAGGCGTAAATCGACTGGTCAGACACATCCACGATAGGTTGGAAAGCGAAACTAAACTTGAAACTCAATCCATTGCCACACGCACATTCCCCACAATGACTTTCATCAAGCAGGGTATCCGGAAACACAGAGTTCGATAGACCCACTACCAAATACTCCAAGGCTGTCGATAAGTCGCTTACAATGCCAAACACTGGAGTCTGTAACAATATCAAAGTGTAACCTGTGATAAAGAATTATCGCCGGGACTGCTTTCATCCCGGCCGTTGTTGATGGCGTATCGGTCTTGCGCATCTACACTGAATCCAACAGTGTGTATCGACACACAAAGAAACCAGGAGGCGCATCCATGTCTGAGAAAATTCGTATCGCGGTGACACCCGGCGACGGCATTGGCCCAGAGGTGGTGGCTGAGGCTGTTCGCTGCCTGGAAAAGCTTCGGGAACGCCACGGCCTGGCACTGGAATGGACCCGCTTCCCATGGCCCTCCCACGCCTGGCATGAGCAGCATGGCGAAGTCATGCCCGAGGATGCGCTGGACCAACTGAAAGCCTATGACGCGATTCTGCTGGGCGCGCTTGGAGACCCCGGCCCACTGGCCGACCCCAACCGCTACCTGTTAGCAGACAGTGTCTCCCTCGCCCCCCTGCTGCAGATGCGGAAAGGGTTCGATCAATGGGTGTGTGAGCGCCCGGCCCGATTGTTGCCAGGTGCCCGCCAATTTTTAGCGGATGACCGGGCCAAAGACATCGACATGCTGGTGATTCGGGAGAACAGTGAGGGCGAGTACGTTGGCCAGGGCGGACGCCTGCGGCAGGGCAAACCGGATGAGGTTGCCACCCAGATGGAGGTGTTTACCCGGCGCGCCACCGACCGGATCATCCGGTACGGATTTGAGCAAGCCCGCCTGCGAGCCCAGCACCGCGCCGCCGAAGGCAACACCCGGCGATTCAAAACGCTGGAGGGCCAGGAGTGCGAAAGTCAGGTTTGCATCGTCACCAAACGCAATGCCTTACGCTACTGGGGAGACATGTACTCTGAAGCCTTTGCGGACATTGCCCAAGACTACCCCGATGTCGCAACCCACCACGAACTGGTGGACGCGGCCTGCATGAAGTTTGTCCAATGCCCGTGGCACTTCGATGTCGTAGTGGCGAGTAACCTGCAGGGCGACATTCTGACCGATTTGGCCGCAGTTCTGTCCGGTGGCATGGGGGTGGCCCCTTCCTGCAACCTGAACCCGGACGATGACAGTGTGCCGTCGATGTTTGAACCGACCCATGGCAGTGCCCCGGACATTGCCGGTCAAGGCTTGGCCGACCCCACCGCGATGCTCTTCACCACCGCGAGGATGCTGGAATGGCTGGGACGTCGGGACGATACCCTGAAAGCCGCGGGCAAGGCCCTGTTCAATGCCGTTGCTGGCGATCTGGCCGAGAACGGCGGCCAGCGCCGGGATACCCGCACCGTCGGTGATGCCATCCTCCAACGACTCGAATGAGGCCAGCCACTACACCGACGTGCACAGCCATTGCCCAAACCGGGTAATGGCTGTGATGACCTGCCGCAAAGCGCCCACCGCTGGAAACACAAAACACGCAAGCCTATTTGGCGGCGTACCCCAAACGCTTGTCGACTTCATTGAATAGCGCGTCACCCGCTTGCCAGCGGTCAAAATTGTCCAGAAACTGATCGGTCAGCGCCCGTCGCCAGCCAATAAAGTCCCCTGACATGTGCGCCGTCATTATAACGTTTTCCATGGCCCACAGTGGGTGATCCGACGGCAACGGCTCCTCCTCAAACACATCCAGCGCTGCCCCGGCGATCATATGGTAGTTCAGCGCATCCAGCAGATCCGCAGTATTCACGACCGGACCCCGGCCGATATTGATCAACCGGGCGGTGCTTTTCATCGCCTCAAAAGCCCGGCTATCGAACAGCCCCTCGGTCTGCGGCGTCAGGGGCGCCGCAATCACTACATAGTCGGCCAGTGCCAATTGATCAAACAACTCATCGTTGCCATGCACGGCCTCAAAATCCGGGTCATCGGACCGAGCCGAACGGGCAATGCCATGGGGAACCAACCCGATGGCACCGACCAGGCGCGCAATCTGGCGGCCGATCGACCCTGCCCCTACGATCAGCACCCGTTTGCCCTCTGCGCGCTCAGTGTCCCGATGCTCCCACCGGTGCTCCAACTGCAACCGAATGGAATGCGGAAAATCCTTAGCGAACATCAGAATGGTGCACAGCACATATTCGGCAATGGTGCGGTCAAAGATGCCGCGCGCGTTGGTTACCTTTACCGGCCCGTCAATCAACGCCGGAAACATCAGGGCATCCACCCCCGCACTGGTTGCGTGGATCCACTCGAGCTGGTCGGCCTCCGGCCAGGCAGCTACCAGGGCCTCGGTGCGAAAATCAGTCACCATCATTACTTGAGTGCCGGGCAGCGTCGCCCGCAAGCTATCTTCATCGGACGCGAAGCGCACTTCGGCGCGCGCCCTCAGAGCATTCAGGCCGGGTGGCTCGGGTTCACCGGGCGCGGTAAGAACAGTGACGACAGGGGGTTTATCCGGACGGGCCATGGCGGTCTCTCTTTGCTGGCAGTAACGTTTCTACTTGGGAATATGTACCCTCAGTCTGGTGCCAGACACGGTGGCGGTCAAATGCCTTCGGGGGACAAATTAGACCATTGACTTAAAAATGAAAAAGGGTGCTTCAGAATGCTTGTTCCGCCCGACTTAAAGCACTAACCTGCAGACAGGTTGTTGTTCTCGTTTTCCTCAGGAGGTGCCCATGCCAGATACTGCGAAGACTGCCGGAAAAACCGAACCACGCAAGGTTAACTATCGGAAATCAAAAGCCCGCTGGCATCCCTCGATGCAGGCGATTCCGGTTCCGGGAATTCGCAGGATGGTGAACCTGGCGGCCACGATGAAGGACGTTGTTCACCTGTCCATTGGCCAGCCCGACCTGCCAACGCCCAAGCATATTATCGACGCCTATATCGATGCCCTGAATGCGGGTCAGACCGGTTACACCATGGACGCAGGCCTGCCAGAATTGCTGGTTGCGCTGCGGGACTACTACGGCAAACGCTATGACCGCAAGCTGACCCGGGACAACATCCTGATTACCAGTGGCGCCACCGAAGCAATGTACCTGGCAATTTCGGCCACCTCTGCGCCGGGCCGGCAATTCATTGTAACCGACCCATCATTTCTGCTGTATGCACCACTGATTCGCATGAATGGCGGCGAAGTCAAGTTTGTCCCGACCCGCATCGAGAACAACCACCAGCTTGACCCCGACGAGGTTATCAAGGCCATGGGGCCTCGCACTTTCGCCGTCATCCTGAATTCGCCGAACAACCCGACGGGCGCTGTTTACCCGCGCAGCACCATTGAGAGCATCGTGGAGGAGTGTGCCTATCGGGGCATTCAGATATTCAGCGATGAAGTGTATGACCACCTGATTCTTGACGATGAAGAATACGCCAGCGTACTGCGGTGCAGTGTCGACCTAGACAACATTATGTGCATCAGCAGCTTCTCGAAGACCTTCAGCATGGCCGGCTTGCGGGTCGGCTGGGTGATCTCGAGCCAGGCCACAATCAAGTCCTTGCGGCGTTATCATATGTTCACGACGTCCGTGGCCAATACACCGTCTCAATTTGCGGGTGTTGCCGCACTAACCGGTGATCAACAGTGCGTCAGGGACATGGTGAACATTTATCGGGAACGACGGGACAAAATTGTCGATCTGATTAATCAGACTCCTCATCTCACCGGCTACCAACCCGGCGGTGCTTTTTTCTCTTTCCCAAACCTGCCCCTGCATGTGGACGGCTCGGATCTGGCGCTCAGAATGCTGAAAGAGACCGGTGTCTGTGTGGTGCCAGGTGATGCGTTTGGGGAACACACCACCAACGCTTTGCGATTCAGCTTTTCAGCGCCCTGCGAGACGATCCAAGAGGCCTTTGATCGAATCATTCCCTGGATGGCCAAGCAGCAGTTTTAGCGCCCATGTCTGCTCTTGAGAGTGCCCGCATCCAATGCCCTTACTGTTGGGAGACGCTTGAACTGAGCGTCGACCCTTCAGCGGCGGATCAGGAATATGTGGAAGACTGTCAGGTTTGCTGTCAGCCGATCCTCATTCATGCCGTGTTCGACGAACAGCGTGAACTGCACGTCACCGCCACCCCGGAGAATGAATAACCTATCGCTGTGCCAGTCATCCGTCAGATTGCAATAAAACCCTCAATTCCTTGAAGTGATCGATCACAAACCGGGCCTCCGACGCGAAGCTTCGGTTTTTCCCATTGCGATAAAGACAGGCGGCCATGCCAGCCCGTCGCGCGGATGTTAAGTCATCAATAAAATCGCCAACATAGATCATTTGGGCGGGGCGTAACCCAAAGTGCTTTGCAATGTTAATCAAGCCCTCCGGACTGGGCTTGGGCGCACAATCTTCCCTGGTCAGAATGCGGCCAACCGGAATCTCGAGCACGGCACAGGTGGCGCGCACCGCCGCTCGACTGTTGCGGGTCAAAATCGCAACCGGCACACCGGCCTCATTCAGTGCCCCGAGCAACGACTCCGCACCGGGCATCCAGGTGGCGCGCTCCGCGCCTGCCATTTCATGGCGGTGAATCACACCGTGAGCCTGTTCCACCAGTCCCGGATCCGACAGCGTGGCGATGTGTTCGAGCAAGCCGACTCCGTCGGGAAAAGCCAACTCTCGTCGTATGGCTCGAAAGTCGAGCGCTGAATTCACCAGGGTGCCATCCAGATCAAAGGCAACGCCCCGAAAATTCCTGGCGTGACTGACTGTCAATTTCTGCATCCTGTCTCCCTTACCCCTGATTAATAAAAACACACTTGCCCTCTCTGAGCCCTTGTCTCAGGATACAGGTCTTTATACGGAGATATGACCATGGCTCGTCTGTTTTTCTTACCGATTCTTGCGATGGTGGCATTGGGCGGCTGTGCATCCTTGTCCCCTTACTCCATCAGCGAGGGTGCACTGGAAAACCATCTGCAAGGTGCGATCAAGGACTTTGATCGCCAGCAGTTAAAAGCAGGCTCACCGCTGGGGGTCTCACTCAGCGACGCCGACATCACTCTAGGGCCCGATGGCCGTGATGTGGCGGTGATTGACCTGACCGGCCAGGTATCCCTTAACGCACTGATGGTTCGCATTCCCGTTGATGTCATTCTGAAGCTGGAAGGTGCGCCGGTCTATGACAGCCAGGAAAAAGCCATTTACCTCCGACGTCTGCAACTGCTGGATAGCCGGATCGATTCGCCCTACTTCAAAGGCGACCTGAAACCCGTGACTGACAATGTCATGCGCGCGGCCGCCCAAATGCTGGAAACCATCCCCATTTATCGCCTTGATGACAGCGACATACGTCAGCGGCTCTTCGGACTTGTACCTTTGGATATACGAGTAGCGCCAGGACGCCTGGAGTTTGTTACCGCGAACTGAGGCCCCTCACCGGGCGAGTGAGCACCAACATATAATGGGCTCATCGCGCTTCATCGGGAAACGCCGTTGGGGCCAGCGGGAGCGCCAATTGGCCGCCTAGGTGCCTGTTCCGCAGCGGAAGCATCGGCGACAGATACAAGCAGCGGTCCTCGGTGACAACGCGCATAGCCTGCGCCTTCGCGCCAATCTCTGGTGAACCTAAAAAAGCCCGTGGCTAACGCCTACGGGCTTTTTTAGTGCTTGAAGGGCCAAATCAGCGTTGCCGGGCGGCGGCACTCATCTCGACCTGCAAAGGCAGCAAGTCAAACTGACGCTCCGGGTGGTTAGGATCAACCAGCTCGGTGGCAGACTTGTACACTCTGGGCGTCGAATACAACAGTTTGATTGCCTTCCAGTGGGACGGCGCCATGTAACGCTCACCGTAATTGTGCTCCAGCCAGGTCCTGACGCGCGGCGCCTTATTGGAAGCCATCTTGGGGAAAAAATGGTGCTCGATGTGATGACTAAAACGGTAATGCAAACGATCCAGAACCGGGAGGGTACGAACACTCATGGAGTTGTCCAGAGGATTATTCGTTGCCGTCTGAGGTCGCAGAAAATGATTGGTCAGAATGTACCCCTGCCCCAGCGCATTCGCCACCATGAAGGGAATAACCACCGTAAACACGGCCAATGGGCCGGATGCTGCCGCCAACACCAGCCATGCGGTAAGGCAAGCCACACTCTGAAGAATCGCTTTGCGACGATTCACTCCCTTGAACTGCTTACGCCGCTTGGTTTGAAACCAAAGCACCATCTGGGCGTGAAAGGTGAACGAATACGTTAGGAACAGATAGCTGTACCAAGTGCCCGACCCCGGCGCCAGCTTGGTAAATTTCTTTTGCTTCGGGTCGATTTTATAGCGTCGCAATGTGCCAAAACTGTCGGGATCCGCATCGCCCATATTGGTGTGGCCGTGGTGCACCACATTGTGCCATTTACGCCAGAATTCCGGCGGCACGATCATAGGGCCGAATCCGAGCCAACCAAAAAAGTTCTGCCAGCGCTTGCTCATCCCCATCGAACCATGCAGCACCTCATGGGCCAACAGCGCCTGAGATCCAATGGTATGTCCCACAACCAGTCCCAAGGCGAGATTGGCGTACCAGGGTAAGCTCGCCAGCAGAATCGTTGCAATGCCACCCCAGATCACCAGCTGTAACGGCAAAAACCAGATAACTCGCCAGGCTTGTGCCTTAAACGTATCGGCGGGCAACTCCTGTCGCATACGATCGCGAAGCTCGCGCTCATCAGGAAGGCCAAAGCCGGTCTTTTGCAGGGCTTCAGGTTTAACAGCAGCGTTCATTTTCCACCTACCAATTTCAGCGTACATTTGTAAGCTGAATCTACATAACCTTTGATGTCATGACAATGGCAATTGGATAAAATTTTTGTTACATCCAATTTTTTTGACAAATAAATATTATTATTGTTTTTTTACATAGACTTAAAAAATTAATAATCAGACGTGGTCTTAGTGGTAAATTTGAATCAGGGACCTATAAAAAGTACGCATGTCCATTTTTATGATATTTTTTAGAATAAAGTGGCCAGCAAACCTCGCCTGCCGGGACAGCGTCGTCCGAACCCGATATCATCTACGCCGACTACGGGGGGGGGGAAGCCGTCATGAATCCGGACCACAAAGAGTTTATTGAAAACACGCGTCAATGGCTGGAACGCGCCGTTATCGGGCTCAACTTGTGCCCTTTCGCGCGTGCGCCCTACCTCAGGGGGCAAGTTCGGTTTGACGTTTCGAAGGCCAGCACGGCCGAAGACCTTCTGGAGGATTTGGTCACCGCTCTGCAACACCTCTCGGCGGCAGACCCAAAGCAGACGGAAACAACGCTGCTGGTTCACCCCTACGTTTTACTGGATTTCATCGACTTCAATGATTTTCTCGCGGTTGCCGATGCCACAATCGAAGCCCTCCACCTGGAAGGCGTTGTGCAAATAGCCAGCTTTCACCCGGACTATCAATTCGCGGGCAGCAACGTTCACGACATCGACAATTACACCAATCGGTCGCCGTACCCAATCCTGCACCTACTCCGGGAAAGCAGCGTGGAGCAAGCCATGGAAAGCATGGAAGATACCAACGCCCTTTATGAAGCCAACATTGCGACGCTGAACAAACTGGGCAAAGAGGGCTGGGAAAAATTGTGGGACAGCGAAGATGACACAGACGCCTCACGCTAACCGGAAGGGAAGCCCGGCACTGGGGCAATCATCGCCATAAAAAAGGGCCGCTGTCGGCCCTCTCATCACTCAACCTGTCGACACAGGCTCATTGACTGCCGGACAACGAAGTATCCGACGGGTCGATTTCCATCTGCTGAATCGCAATCACCGCCTGTGTGCGGTTGCGCACTCCAAGCTTACGGAACACCGCTGTGATATGCGCCTTGATCGTCGCCTCGGATACATCCAGGTCATAGGCAATCTGCTTGTTCAGCAGACCTTCCGCCAACATCCCCAATACGCGAAACTGCTGTGGGGTAAGCGACGCCAGCTTATCGGAAAAATCGGTGGTGTCGCCATGAAGACGCTCAATTCGTTCGGCCACACCCTCAGGGAGCCAGACATCGCCGCCCAACACGTCCCGAATAGCTCCGGTGATGATGGGCAGGGGCGCGGATTTAGGAATAAAACCCGAAGCCCCATAGTCGATGGACCGGCGCATTACCTGCAACTCCTCCGACCCTGACACCACGACCACAGGCAAGCCCGGGTATTGACCCCGCATAAAGACCAGGCCCGAGAACCCGTGCGCCCCCGGCATATTGAGATCCAGCAGTACCAAATCTGCATCCGGGTGCGAATCCACCGCCGCCTGCAGCGCCTTGATACTCTCCACCTCTACGGTTTGGGCATCCGGGACTGCTTCGTTAACCGCCTGTTTTAACGCTGCGCGAAACAGGGGGTGGTCATCGGCGATGATAATGTATTGCGACATTCAACGGGCTCCTTGCTGGTGTTCCTTTGGAACAGTAAGCGCTATTGATCAGCGCGGTGTTTAATGAGCTCGTCGACAACGCCCGGATCGGCCAGCGTTGAGGTATCACCTAACTGATCGTGCTCGTTGGCTGCAATCTTACGCAATATTCGCCGCATAATCTTGCCCGATCTGGTTTTTGGCAGGCCTGGCGCCCATTGAATCACGTCCGGCGATGCGATCGGGCCGATTTCCTTGCGCACCCATTGGACCAATTCTTTTTTCAGCTCATTCGTCGGATCGACCCCATGCACCAGGGTAATGTAAACGTAAATGCCCTGCCCTTTAATGTCATGCGGGAAGCCAACCACCGCCGCTTCCGCTACCTTGCTGTGGGCAACCAACGCGCTCTCAACTTCTGCCGTACCCAGGCGATGCCCAGATACGTTGAGCACGTCGTCAACACGGCCGGTGATCCAGTAGTAGCCGTCTTCGTCACGACGCGCGCCGTCACCGGTAAAGTACATCCCCTTGTAAGTACTGAAATACGTTTGCTTGAACCGCTCGTGATCGCCGTAGATGGTTCGCATTTGACCCGGCCAGCTATCAAGGATCACCAGATTGCCCTCAGCCTTACCGTCCTGGAGATTGCCGTCATTATCCACAATCGCAGGCTGAACGCCGAAAAACGGAACAGTGGCGGAGCCCGGTTTGAGATCGGTCGCGCCCGGAATCGGCGAAATCAAAATACCGCCGGTTTCTGTCTGCCACCAGGTATCCACGATAGGACACTTACTGTTGCCTATGACCCGGTGGTACCACTCCCAAGCTTCGGGATTGATTGGCTCACCGACCGAGCCAAGTAGATGGAGGCTGTCGCGCTTGGTGCCATCCATGCAGGAATCACCTTCCGCCATCAATGCCCGGATCGCCGTCGGAGCGGTATAAAGGACGTTAACCTTGTGCTTGTCCACAACCTGCCCCATCCGCGAGGAGTCAGGGTAATTCGGAACGCCCTCGAACAGCACCGTGACGGCGCCATTTACAAGCGGCCCATACAGAATATAACTGTGGCCGGTCACCCATCCGAAGTCGGCCGTGCACCAATAGACATCGCCTTCTTGATAGTCAAACACGTACTCATGGGTCATCGACGTGTAGACCAGATAGCCACCGGTGGTATGCAGCACACCCTTTGGGGCGCCTGTTGACCCGGACGTATACAGCATGAACAGCGGGTCTTCCGCATTCATCGGCTCGGCCGGGCAGTCTGCAGAGGCGGTGTTCATGGCCTCGCCATAACGCACATCACGACTGGCATCCCACGGGATATCGCCCCCGGTCCGGGTGATGACAACAACCTTTTCAACGTCCGGAACTTTATCGCTGGACAGGGCCAGATCGACATTCTTTTTAAGTGGAATTTTACGGCCACCACGAAGTCCCTCGTCGGCGGTGACGACGAACCGGGATTTGCCGTTTTCAATGCGTGCACCCAGCGCTTCGGGTGAAAAGCCACCAAATACGACCGAGTGGATGGCGCCGATGCGGGCGCACGCCAGCATGGCCACGGCCGTCTCGACAATCATTGGCATGTATATTGTTACCACGTCACCTTTTTTGACCCCAAGGGTCTTCAGGACGTTGGCAAACTTGCAAGTTTCTGCATGCAGTTCCCGGTAAGTAACATGACGGGAATCGGACGGGTCGTCGCCTTCGAAGATAATAGCGGTTTGATCTGCCCGCGACTCGAGATGACGATCCAGACAATTGGCAGACGCATTCAAGGTGCCATCTTCAAACCACTTTATTGAAAGATTGTCGTAATCGTAGGTGGTGTTTTTGACACTAGAATAGGGTTTGATCCAGTCCAGACGCTTGCCGTGCTCGCCCCAAAACGTATCGGGGTCTGAGACTGACTGACGGTACATTGCTTCGTAGTCTTCTTTGTTAATCAATGCCCGCTTGGAAAATTCCGGACTGACTGGGTACACCTGCTTATGAGTCATCGTGTTGCTCCCTTTATGGTATGAATCTGTTAGTCGTATTTGCCAGAGTTGTTGCAAATAGAGCTGCGGGGACCACAAAGGCCCTCAAACGCGGATACACATAGTTCAACACGCGCAGTACAGGTCCATGAATTAGACTAACGTCCTAATTACACACATAGTTCGCAGCACAACCCTGCACATTCGAGACAGAACTCACTCGCTTTGCCGCCAGTTCCTGCTTCCCTGGACATCACAAAATCACGCTTCTAACGATATAGAACAGCATGGCGGGATGACACCCGAACGACGGCCAACGCTAAGCTTCTTAAGCTAAGCATAGACACTGGGTTGGTGAAAGGGCAAAGGAACGCCAACAAAACGGGATAGGTCAACGGGGAGCAGTTGGAAACGGGACAGAAAAACGCCCGGCCTCTGAAGGGCCGGGCGGTGAGATCAAGCCGCTTTGCGAACTTTGTTGGTTTTAAGGCGATACAGTTTGCGCTCGCTCAGCGCATAACGGTTGAGACCCGCCAAATGGATTTTCCTCAGGTAAACGGCCCAGTCCACCTGACATGCATCGACCGGGAACAAGGCCTGATCCAGCGCACCCATCCGCTCGGACAAAGCCATGAGCTGATCGTTGCGGAAAATATAATCGGGAGCCGTATAGAATCCGAAAATGGTCGCCAGTGAGCGCGTGGTGTCAATATTGCGCAGGAGTTTAAGCTCCTTGGTCTGGCGAGCCATTTTCATCAGCCGGTCAGCGATCGAAAGTGGCAACCGGGCCCCACCAATGACTGCATCAAACAGCTTTCGGTTGACGGCAATGAACGGCTTCGTTGGCTGACGATAGAACAGATGATCGTAAGCCGCATAGTTGGTTCGGGCTTCTTCCATCAGGTGATCAATGAACTCGCCCAGGCTGATTGGATTAGAGGAGCCACTGCAGCACTGGTATATCCGGTGCTCCTGGCGCTCCGATAGCGCTTCCGCCAGCGACAGAATAATACCGTTAGCCACCAGATCAACCGGAATCACATCGATAACGCCACTGCGCTTGCCGGGGAAAAGCGTGACCT
The DNA here is from genome assembly GCF_011074955.1 of Marinobacter caseinilyticus. Classification (GTDB taxonomy): domain Bacteria; phylum Pseudomonadota; class Gammaproteobacteria; order Pseudomonadales; family Oleiphilaceae; genus Marinobacter; species Marinobacter caseinilyticus. Next base: position 124,122 of record NZ_WUQJ01000034.1, read on the forward strand.
TCTCGCGAGCGTACGCAAGAATGATGGCATCGGCTACCTTGACACCTTCGATCCAGCCGGTGGCCGGCTCCTCCAGCGCACTCTCGATAATCGAAGGTCTTAGAATGGTCAGCGACTGGCCTTGCAACGCCTTGGTCAGCAGTTGCTCGCCCATCCACTTGGTGAATGTGTAGGTATCACTCCAGCCGTAATGATTCGCTTCGCGAATACCCAAATCAACTAGCTTTTTCTCAAGTACCTTGCCTGAGTAGCGAGAACGCACATCGGCAATTTTGTCCTGCAGCAACGCGATCAGCTCATCCATTTCATAAAAACCGTGCTGGCTTCTGGGAATGGAGGCACCGGCGGGCCGAATCACCTCTTCATGGACCTGACCGGCATTTTTCCCGTTAACATAACAGGTTGATACCTGAACCACGGCCAGATCCCCGGCCTTGGCAATTCCTGCGATATTTTTCAAACACAGCGTATTAATTGCCAACGCCTTGTCGAGCTCTTCACGGAAATTCACACTGGCCGCGGAATTAATAACAGCGTCCAGCTGGCCGGCCAGACCATCGAACTGCTCACGCCCCATACCAAACAAAGGCTCGGTCACCTCACCGGTCACACAATGTACCTTGGTGTCTAAAAACTGCTCAAAGCGGTCACCGTCCTCAAGTTTTAATCGCTCAAAGACTGACGAGCATGCAATCTCGTTCAGGAACCGCTCACGGGCATGCGGATGGCGGGCGTTTCCGCGAATCAGGAGATGGATACCTCCAATATCGGGTACCGTCCTGATCAACTTTTCCAGCACTACTTTTCCGAGGAATCCGGTTGTACCTGTGATAAGCACCTGTTTGCCGCGAAGCTGGTCCAAGACCCTGGATGCGGACTCCGCAGTGCTGTGTAACGTATTAGTCATCAATGAAACTCCTTCTCAATTTACGTATCTGATCCTTGAATGCCCGGGACACTTGCCAAACTCGTCGAAACGTAATCCCTGACTCGGACCTCCCTGAGGCCTTCCCTCACTGAGACATTTATCTGGAACATTCAGCCGGTTTGTGTAGGGCGGCCACCGCGCCCAATTGCGGATTACCACAGCTGCACTGAGCCCTTGCATTTAATGGGCCAAAGTCAATCTCTGCCAGCAAACTGCTTTGCTCGAAGACAACGTTGATGGTGAGTAATGATCGCACAGTTTGAATGACGGAGGAGTGACATGCAGCAAAATTTAGATACCGAATAAACCGGAAAGCTGACAGAAAAACACATTCAATAACTTATTTCTGACGCCCTGAATTGTCCGCCAGGGCTTGCAGGAAGCGGTCTAACGACATGTCGGCTGGCTGCTCCTGCAGGGCTCGAAGCAGGCGAGCCTGATCGCCAAAGATGACTTGATCGTAACGAGGCTCGCCGTCATTTTGGTTGGCTACTGCCAAACTCTCAGGCTGCGGCACCGCAGGCACCATTTGTTCGGCCAGGTGGTGCAGGTGGGAGGCAAACCGTTGACGCTGGGGTTCGGTTAAGGACTCCCAATCCAAAGCGGCCAAGCCGGTCTGAACAATCTCAATGGTGTCGTCATCCATGGTGCGCCCAAGTAGGGCAAAACAAGCGGTAAACGCTTCATAACGCAGCATTGGTGACGCCGAAGGCTCGCCGAGCAAATCCCCCAGGCACGACACCAACTGATGAACTTGAGTCGTAGTATCGGGGACGGCTTCGGGCTCAGACGCCTTGGCAGATTGATCCGCCTTGCGGGCCAGACGATACCAATAGGCGGCAATTCCCGCTTTCCTCGGCGGTAACTGGTCGAGTCGTACCCTGACCATATCCGCCAAAATTCGAAACTGCCGACAGGACGGATCAGACTCTGCCAGCAACGCGACAGGGCGCTGATTGGTGACCGACTGGCGTAGTGTTTCATCCCGCCAGATTGCACCCAGATAGTGAGGACTAACACCCAGGTAGCGCTGCAGTGCCGCGGCAAATCGCTGAAACACGGACCTGGCTTGACTGGCGCCCTGGGCCATATTAACCAGCACACTCGGCGTGCGGCGATAGCCATGGCGCTGCAGCACCTTTATCAGAGAAAACGCGTCGGTCAGAGAGGTTGGTTCGGGAGTCACCACCACACAGGCCATGGCAGCTGCCGCAATCATATGCAGTACTGCCGGCTGCAAACCTGCCGCGGTATCAATAAGAATATAATCGTACTGACGCTCCAGGTCAGCCAAACCTCTGAGCAGGTCGAAACTACCCGCAACGCCAATTTCCATACAACGCTGCACGCCGGAGGCACCCGGAATAATGTGGAGATCAAACGGTGCCTCCATAATGATATCCGCCAACGTGCATTGGCCTTCAAGAACCTGTGCGAGCGTGTGACGGGGGTGACGTCCCAGCATGATCGCTATGTTGGCAAGGTCGGTATCGCCGTCAAGCAACAAAACGCCATGCCCTTCACGTGCAAGGGTAAGCGCCAGGTTAAGCGCTACCGACGTTTTGCCCACACCGCCTTTGCCGCCGGTAACAGCGAGGATCTTGGGCTGGCGTGAAACCTGCTTGGAGACTGTCATCGGCCTCACTTGCTATTTGCAATGAAAAAGAGTCAAGCACAAGGATTGTAACTAAATGTCACCGCTAGTGTACCGTGAAGACGTGGCGCAATACACGACTGATCCATCATGTTCCGCAACCTATGACACGATTTTACGTTACCTCCAAATAGGGACGACAGCCCTTGCCAGTGTTCGGCCGGGCACCGCCATACACTGGACTGAACCCACAAATACATTCGACATTGGTCAAATATTCAACAATAACTATTTAATAGTTCTCAATTATTGTCTAAGCTCACTAACGAATAACAAGAATGAATATAGTGTCAGATATATATGACAGGTAACCTGATGCAGATATCGCCCGACACCCAGCTTCCCAGCCTACCCGAGGTCACCCTTCGCGCGCTCGAAGCTTGCCGGCAGGAAGACAGCTATCGGCAGATCAGCGATATCATTTCCACTGACACTGCATTGACTGCCAGAGTGCTGGCGCTTGCCAATTCTTCCTTATACGGCCGCTCCGGAGAAATCCGTTCATTGGAGCAGGCCATGCTTCGCCTCGGCACCGAGCATATACGCACATTGGTACTGACCGCGTCACTTCGCCAACTGATGTTTGACCTTGGCGCAGATCAATGGCAACAACTGCGCGACTTTTGGCGCCACTCCCTCACGACCGCCCTGATGGCCAAGACGCTCGCCACGCTAACGCGCTACCCGTCTGCGGACGAAGCGTTTATGATCGGGATGTTGCACAACATCGGTGAATTGATTGCATTGAAAATGGCGCCCAGTGATCAGCAACAGGACTACTTGAACCATCAGGCCGACATTGGCGCTCAACTGGCGAACGCCTGGGGACTCGGCCCTATGGCCGCCGACGCTATGCGCTATCAACAGGCGCCGGCAAATGACATTCGCGACGCGGCCCACCTGGTCAAACTCATTAACCTATCAACACGGCTGGCATTGTCTGATGTCGCGGGGATTGCCTGCGCCGGCACCATATTTAATCTGAGCGAGGATTTGACAAGGGAATTGTCGCTGCGGATCAATCGCGAAGTATCATCGCTGGCCAAGTCCATGGGCGTCTCACTCGATGACCCCTACGATGGCCAACAGGCCAACCAGACGCTGCGCAACACTGTGCTGCGGCATGCCATGACCGATCAGGCACTCAGCTTTCCGCTGAGTGACAGCCCGCTACCTGAGCTCCTTGCCAGCACCGTGAGTAATTTAACATTGCTTACTGGATGCCCGAGCTTGTTTTTCAGCACCAAAGCGGACACTTTGACCCTCGTCTCAACCAGCCAGGGTTACTGCCCGGAAATGACCGTGGAAACCGCCCCGGCGGCAAGCATCCTGACCCAATGCTACCGAGACCATGTCAGCGTTAGCTCCGCTGACCGGAAACTCAGCGTGCTGGACCGGCAACTATCCGGGCTTCTCAACACTCCCGGTCAACTCGCCATTCCTGTATTGATTGCCGATAAATGTCAGGGGGTCTATGTCATCGGCACGGGTAACAGCGACAATGCCGCCATCACTGAACTCGCCAGTATGTTCTGCCACCGGCTTTCGCAGTTGGTGTCCGAGCAGGCACAGCGCGATACAGAAAATGCGTCAGCAGGCAACCTTGAGACGATCATAGCCCAGGATCGTATCCGTCGTCAGATCCATGAAATCAGCAATCCCCTCACTATCATTCGGCAATATATTTACCAACTTCGTGAACGTCTCGAAAGCGATCAGGTGCGAGAAGAACTGGACGTCATCCGTGATGAACTGGAACGAGCGGGCAACATGTTGCTCCAGATGGGAGGCGATCACCAAACACCCGTAGAGTCAGCATCACCCGCAGTGCTGAACCATGAATTGAAAACGCTGCACGACTTGTTTCAGGACAGTCTGTTCAACGACAAAGACATAGAATGCACATTGAGCCTGAGTACCGAATCAACGCATCTTGGTGTGGATAGAGCGCCTGTGCGTCAGATTATCATGAACCTGGTTCGAAACGCCGTGGAGTGCCTGCCACAAGGCGGCCAATTATACCTGGGAACTGCTGCACCTATATGGCAACACGGACGGCCATGGGTTGAGCTGATTATTGAAGATAATGGCCCGGGACTGCCAAGCGAGGTTCAAAAAACGCTGTTCCAGCCAGTCAAGTCACATAAAGGCAAGGCTCATAGTGGCCTTGGGCTTAGCATCGTGAAACAACTCATTGATGACATGGAGGGCATCATTGGATACCGAACAGGAAGCTCTGGAACCAGTTTCAGAGTCTTACTGCCTGCGGCACCAAACCACGGAAAGGATTGACCATCATGAGCGGGCGAATTGCTATGACAGGGGAAGCGGCTCCCACATCTGGGTTAACCATGCCAGCCGCTAGAATACTGGTTGCCGACGATGACCAACGCCTATTGCATAGTCTGACGACCCTGCTGATGCAACAGGGTCATGATGTTACCTCCGCCCTGGGAGGCAAGGCGGCCTGCGAGCAGCTCAGTGCAAACGCTTTCGACCTTGCGATGGTTGACCTGCGAATGCCTGAAGTAGATGGCTTTGAAGTAATGTCACATGCCGCCATGGTCCAGCCCGATTGCGGCATCATTGTGGTCAGTGGCGAAACCTCGTTCACTGCGGTCAGCCGCGCCCTTCGACGGGGCGCCCAGGACTACATCAAAAAACCTTTTGACCCTGATGAGTTGCTGGCAACACTGGGCGCCGCACTCGATAAGCAAAGCTTGCTCAGGGACCATGCCAGCATACAGCAGCGACTCGAAAAATCAGAGGCGCTGCACCGTTACATCGTCAACAGCTCTCCCGACATTGTTTTTATGCTCGACAATGAGGGGCGCTTCTGTTTCGTGAACAGCAAAATTGAAACACTGCTGGGGTATTCCTCCAGCGAACTGAACGGAACGCACTTTCGTCACATCATTGACGAGCAGGACGTGATTCGTGGTGTCTACGCTCTCAGAGACATCAACGTCACGGCTGAAAACCCAAGAACGCTGGAAGTCCGTTTGAAAACCCGGGGCAGCCGGAAGGCCAACCGGCATTTCGAAATTACGGCGTTCCCGATTGATCACGAGACCTGGCCTTTGGCCGCCGACTTCAACGCCTATGCGAGCGGCCGGAAAGCGCGATTCTATGGCACGGCTCGGGACGTTACTGAGCGCAAGGAAGCCGAAGCCTTTATTAATTTCCAGGCCTACCATGATTTGCTTACGCGTTTACCCAATCGCGCCCTGTTTAAAGATCGGCTCAATCTTGCGATCACCCAGGCACGACGCAACGAGCAAAATCTGGCGGTAATGTTTTTGGACCTGGATCGCTTCAAAGTCATCAACGACACTCTGGGTCACGCCATGGGTGACCGTCTGTTGCAGGCAGTCACGCAGCGACTGGAGCAATGCCTTCGCAAAGGCGATACTCTGTCCCGCTTCGGCGGTGACGAATTCACCCTGCTGCTGCCGGCCATTGCAAGCCATGAAGACGCCCGGCGTATCGCCAAAAAACTGATTGAAGCACTGCGAGCGCCTTTCCAGCTGGGCGAACAGGAAGTATTTGTCGGCGTCAGCATTGGCATTGCACTCTTCCCCGACGCCGGCGACTCACTGGACCAGCTGATCCAGAACGCGGACATTGCCATGTATCACGTCAAGGCTCGCGGCAAAGACGGCTATCGCTTCTTCACCAAAGCCATGAGCATCGATACCGCCAACCGACTTAGCCTCGAACGCGACCTGCGCCAGGCTCTGGACAACAATGAACTGAGGGTTTTCTATCAGCCGCAAGTGTGTGCCAATACAGGTCTGGTAGTGGGCCTTGAAGCCTTGGTGCGGTGGCAGCACCCAGAGCGGGGGCTGCTCTACCCCAGAGACTTTCTGCCCTTGGCCGAAGAGACCAAGTTGATTGTCGATCTCAGTGAACAGGTATTGGCCCAGGCCTGTCAGCAAGTCAATCAGTGGATTCTTGACGATCACATGGACTTGAGACTGGCAGTCAATCTCTCACCCATTCAGGTCGAGCACCCAAAGTTTGTCGAAAACCTGATAAAGCAGCTTCACGATCATAATTTTCCGCCGCAAAACCTGGAGATCGAGATCACCGAAAATGTGATCATGAACGACCTGGAGCAAATCAGCCAAAAGCTCCGTCAACTGGCGAATCTCGGTATCAGAATTGCCATCGACGACTTTGGCACCGGCTATTCCTCGCTCAACTATATCCACAACCTACCGATTCACACCCTGAAAGTGGACCAATCGTTTGTACGAGGCATACGCGGCGGTGAGGGCGACGCCTGCATAGTGAATGCGATTGTCGCCATGGCGCACGGACTGAAGTTGGATATAGTTGCCGAAGGTGTCGAGACGGATGCCCAACTGGCCTATCTCAAGAATTTGGGCTGTCACCAGGTTCAGGGGTTCTTCTACGGCCCGGCACAGCCAGCGGAGGCCATTACTCGCCTGCTGAATCAACAGCGCGTGCGCGCCGTGGTTTAGGACAACCTCTCGTGCTGATCAGACGTCACACGTTTTGGTTCACAGCCAACTATTGACCCCCGGACTTCACTGAAAGCTCCTTTGGCACCAACTCCGGCACGTACCTGCTGACAATGTCCTGCAACTTACCGGACCTCGACAACGCATGCAGTCGAGCCGCCACAAAGCGTTTGAATTCGGCAGACCAACGACGATCCAAGTAGAGATAAACCGGGTAATCCGGGATAATAGCGCTGACATCAATTTCCCGAAAACACGAGCGGTTACCGTCCAACTCGTTCAGGTGATAACGGAGCCGTGAGGCCATTTCAATAAACCCGTCCGTACGCCCCAAACGCACCAATTCAAGGCCGGCGTCGTAACGATCGACAGGGACAGACCAAATGATGCCGCTGTCGGCGGCTTCATTCAGGGAAAGGTAGTTGAAGTGGCGAATGGTCACAATCGACAAACCCGCCAAGTCATCGATCGATTGCACATCACTCCGTATCGATTCTTTGCAGGTCATCAACACGTGATGGGTGTCGAAAAGCGCATCCCCGACCGGCTCACCCTTTTCGCCAAACGAGTCCCAGACGGGAGAATCAAACGTAATCCAGTGGTTAATCTGGCCTTCACTGACACTTAACCGGATCCGATTGACTGGCAGTACCTGATGCCGAACGGTAAAGGGCGATCCCTCAAATACCGCGTCGACAATATCGGAAATGATCCCGCCTTTGCTTTTATTATCTTCTACGATTTGAAATGGCCGCGTTTTCCCATCAACAACAAGGTAACGAATCGAGGTTGGGTCCTGCTCCGATGCGCGAGCGTCTGCAATACCCAGCACGAACATCAGGAGCACCAGAAATACTTCAGGACGATGACGCCAAGCGTTCAAGGTAAGCCTCTTTGAGTTCGCTCGTATTAGCTTCCCCAGTATAGGTGCCAGCGAAAGAAACCGTCACCTTCGGTTCTTGAATAAAAACGCAGCACAACCTTTCCCGCCACCCTGTCCGGCCGAAAAATAGATTGTTGGACAGTCTTAATTAAAACCTTGACCAAGTTTGCAAAGTATTGCATTGCGTTACCGAATGTATCTGGAAATGCGGGCTACTGCACATAATTGATTCGGCCTCTTCACTACTATTTTTTGACAGACATCTGTCGCCGGTGCGCGCCCGTTTCAGCGGGGAAGCATGGACAATAAACACAACACGGCGACAGATCATTTCGATCGGAACAGGCTTGAAACATCATGCGCGATAAATACAAATACATCGGCCCCGTATACGACTTCCTCAGCAACCTTTACAGCGGTAAAAACATTCACCGCTGCAAAACAGCCATGCTCGACGTTGAGACGATCAAACCCGGCACCCGGGTTCTGTTTGCCGGTGTCGGTCACGGCCGGGACGCCATTCGTGCGGCGGAACTGGGTGCGGATGTCACCGTCATCGACTTGTCCGAAACAATGCTTCGAAAATTCGCAGACGCCCAGCAACAAGAGGCCCCTCACCTCACGATTCATCGGGTCCACAGTGACATCATGAAGCTTGAGCAGTACGAACAGTACGACATGGTTGTGGCCAATTTCTTCCTGAATGTCTTTGACGAGGACATGATGGTTCGGGTGCTGGAGCATCTGATTCGCCTTGGCAAGGCCGACGCCAAGGTGGTGGTGGGTGATTTCTGCTACCCCTCCGGCAACGTTCTGGCCCGGCTGTTCAAGAAAGCCTACTGGTACGTGGCGGTCTTCATTTTTTGGTTATTCGCCAATAACGCATTTCACAAAATCTACAACTATCCAGAGCACATGCAGCGTCTTGGCCTGCAAGTCACGGAGAAAAAGCACTTCAAATTACTGAACATGAATTGTTACTGGTCCATTCTCGGCCAGAAAAAAGCGTGATCTACCGCCCCATAAACCACAATAAAACAACCGTCCTTGGGGGATAAATCGCATGACAGATCAAACCCTGACACTCGACCAATGTGGCACTTTGGCCGAAGGCTCGTTCTCTTTTTCAGAACGAGTCGATTACCTGAAGAAATTCGGCACCCATTCGCAGTCCTTCTCCACACTGCAACCTGGTATGGATTACTTTGATTTGCCAGGCGTAGGCTTTGTCGGTTTCATGCGTAAGTGGGGCATGACGTTTGTGTTATCGGACCCGGTGGCGGCGCCCGACCATTTCGAGTTGATACTCGAGCGCTTTCATCAGCGCCATCCCAATGCATCCTATATACAGGTATCCAAACCCGTTGTGGACTTTCTGCACTTCCGCTTTGGTCTGTTCGGCACTCAGTTTGGCAGCGAATCCCGAATCAACCTGGCGACTTGGGCGCTCACTGGCAAGAAGAAACAGATTATTCGCACGGCACTTAACCAGGCAGAGAAAAACGGCATTACCGTGATGGAGCGTTTTAGTGACGACCATACCCGAGAAATCTCAGACGCCTGGATTCAGACCCGGAAATGCAAGAGCAAGGAAATCCGTTTTCTGATCCGCCCGATGGAAATGAACTACCGGGAGAACGAACGTCACTTCTATGCCTACCAGGATGGCAAAGCCGTTGGCTTTATCTATTTTGATCCCATCTACCGCAACAACCGCATCATCAGTTATGTGCCCAATATTTCCCGCGCCAATGCCGATTTCCGTCAGGGGATTTTCTACACGCTGATGGCGCACGCGATGGATGTCTTTAAGGAAGAAGGCGTGCCGTTTCTTGACCTCGGCCTGATTCCCCTGTCCCTGGACAAAGCAACCGAGCGTCAGGAAAGCGGTCTTCTAAAGCGGATTCTTCATGGGCTGTACGAGCGTGGCAACTTTCTTTACAACTTCAAAGGCCTGGAGTTCACCAAATCGCGTTTTCGCGGGGAAGGCTTCAAGACTTACTGTTGTCATCGTCGCACCATTCCGGCACTGGAATTTCTTGCCATGTTCAAGCTGACCCGACTGTTGTGAGGTGCGCCTGACCTGGCCAACCGCCCTCTACGGATCGGGCGGCCAGCCCGATGTGGGTGAGATAGCCGGCAATTCCCGTCGGTACCTCACCGGTAAAAAACACTGCATTCAACGGTGGCGCCGAAGCTGGGAGCGCTTCTATCTCCAACCCGGCCTCCTGCAATACGGCTAAGGTTCGACGGGCGATGGCGTCACCGGAATCGACCCAAAACCGTATCTCTGGCAACACGGCTTGTAACCTGTCGAGGATCAGTGGGTAATGGGTGCACCCCAAAACAACGGTATCAACTTCGGCCCTTCGAAACGGTGCCAGTGCGTCCTTGAGCAGTCGCTCTGATAATGGCTGTCCTGCAACCCAAGCTTCAATCCAACGCACCAGGTCCGGATGCCCCACACGTTCCAACCTGCAGTCGCCGGCAAATTCATTGATCAGATGTTCCAGATAGGGGCGGGTAACCGTTGCGGGTGTGGCCAACAGCCCTATTCGTCGATTCTCCGATACCAGGGAAGCCGGCTTGATCGCAGGCACGACCCCCACAACAGGCACACTCACCGCTGCCCGCAAGCTGGGCAACACGGCGGTGCTGGCAGTGTTGCACGCCACCACGATGACGTCTGCCGCCGACCGTGTCAGCGCCTCCACAACCAGGGCAACACACCGGGATATAACGGTGGCTTCAGCCTGATCACCGTAGGGAAAACAGGCGTTATCCGCCAGATAAGTCAGTTGAGCCGACGGCACCCGTTGACGTATGCACTGGGCAACACTGAGCCCACCGACACCGGAATCAAAAATCAGGACGCTGGGGTGCCTCAACGGTTGGCCTCCTCCGCCAAGATTTCACGCTCCATAAGATGGATTAAATGCCCGGCAATGGTCGATTGTGGAGGCACTGCCGGAAACGCTCCCGGACGGAACCACTGTGCATCCAGCAGCTCGTCTTCCTGCAAAACCAGATCTCCACCCGCATAATCAGCCGAAAAGCCGAGCATCAATTGATGCGGGAATGGCCATGGCTGTGAACGGTGATAGCGCACATTGGTTACTTCCAGGCCGGTTTCCTCCAGTACCTCCCGCGCCACCGCTTGCTCTGCGCTTTCCCCCGGTTCCACAAACCCTGCAATCAAGCTGTAAAACCGACCCTTGGACTTAACGGATTGCGCCAACAGAATCTGGTCAACGCGTCGAATAACAACGATGACGCAAGGCGCCAGGCGCGCATACCAAGGAATACCGCAACCACCACACCAGCGCGCCCGCTCGGCCGGGTGAAACGTCGTGGGCTGTCCACAGCGTCCGCAATATCGATGGTCCCGCCACCATTGGAGGACCTGAATAGCGGTACCCACCATCGCTGCTGTCGCCTCATCACTGTTGAGAAACACGTCTCTCAGCGATACCGATTCGCAGCCGTCGATAATGGGCTCATCCTTTAGCTCAACGACGTAAACGGGTCTGGCCTCAAGCCGTCCGACGTATACCGGCTCATCATCACCGGTCACCAGATTGCGTATGTCAGACCATGCAAACAACCAGCCAGTGCGGGGCCGCAGCACTGAATGACAACACAGGATCACGACGCTATCGCCCTCATCAGGAGGCTCTGAAGACCAACCTGCGACCCACTCCAGCATAACCAATTACCTGCGTTGTCAAAATTAGACTGAATGTATCACATACCGATTGGCGCCATAAGCCGCACCAGACTCCTTTGCCCACGGCCAGCGACCAAGTACACTGGGCGCCAGTTACGGTAATCGGAGCAAACCTATGCGTTTTTTACCGGGCCTCAGCGGCCTGATCCTGACCCTGTTTCGCAAGCTGCTGTATTTGTGGGTCAGGACAGATGTCAAGGGCGCGAGCCCGGACGCACTGGGACTCAACCCAGCCAAACCCGTTTGCTACGTCGTGCAATACAGCTCAATGTCGAGTCGCCTGGTGTTGGAGCAGGAAGTCGAACGCGCCCAGCTGCCATCGGCGCAAGCACCGCTGCCTGTCCACGGCGGTCCTGACCACTCTTTCTTCTTCCTCTATAAACGCACTGGCGGGCTATTCCGCCGACGTCAGACTTCGGTGTTGACATCACAGGCACAGGAACTTGTGCAACTGGGCGTCGAAGACCCCACGCTCGACGTGCAAATCGTACCGGTATCACTGTTCTGGGGACGTTCTCCCGACAAGGCAAAATCACTGGTCAAACTGTTGCTCTCGGACACCTGGACAGTGGCTGGCCGGCTGCAGAAATTTCTCATTATCCTGGTCCACGGACGCAACACCTACGTCCAGTTTGGCAAACCGCTGTCGCTCAGTCAGGTCGTGGACGAATATCGTGACCGGCCGGACCAGGCGTCCCGTAAGCTGGCCCGAATCCTCCGAACGCATTTTCGGCGGGTCCGGCAAGCGGTGCTTGGCCCCGACCTTTCGCACCGCCGCACATTGGTTGAAGGGCTGGTTCGCACCCCGGCAGTGAAGGATGCCATCCGGGAGACCGCCCGCAAAGACGATATTCCACCGGAAAAAGTGCGGGCCAAAGCGCGTAAATACGCCGATGAAATTGCCGCCAGTATGTCGATCGTCACCATCCGCTTTCTTGAAGTGCTGTTAAGCCGGCTGTGGAACCGGATATACAACGGCATTACAGTCAACAACATTGAGGTTGTTCAAAGTGTTGCCCAGGACAATGCTGTCGTTTATGTGCCCTGCCATCGCTCTCACATAGACTATTTACTGCTGTCCTACGTCCTGTACAACAATGGCCTGATGCCGCCACACATCGCCGCTGGCATTAACCTGAACATGCCGGTGGTCGGCTCGATTCTGCGACGTGGCGGCGCCTTTTTCATGCGTCGGAGCTTTAAGGACAATCCGCTCTACAGCACGGTTTTCAATGAATACATGCACGTTATGTTTTCCCGAGGGTATTCGGTCGAGTACTTCGTTGAAGGTGGACGTAGCCGGACCGGGCGGATGCTACAGCCACGTCCGGGCATGGTGGCCATGACCGTGCGCAGCTATCTGCGAGACCACAACAAGCCGATCGTGTTTGTACCGGTCTACATTGGTTACGAGAAAGTGATGGAGGGTCGCTCCTATCTGGGTGAACTTCGGGGCAAAAAGAAGCAAAAAGAGAGTGTGTTCGCCCTTGCCAAGACCCTGAAATCCCTGCGTAACTCCTTTGGCCGGGTGGCGGTTAATTTTGGTAGCGCAATCCCTCTCTCGGACGTACTGGACGACATTCATCCATCGTGGCGCCGGGAGGCCTACGACAGTGAGTATCGCCCTGCGTGGCTCAGCCAGGCCGTTGAGACCTTATCCTCGAAAATTGTCACTGGCATCAATGCGGCAGTCGCGGTCAACCCAATCGGGATGACCGCTACAGTGTTGCTCAGTACCGAACGTTTGGCCATGGATGAAATTCAGCTAAGCCGGTTAATGGATCAGTTCGCGGATCTGCTGAGAGCATTTCCCTACGCCGAGACAGTGACGCTGCCAGAGGGCGGCGGTAAAGAATGGATTGCCTACTGCGAAACGATGGGGCTGGTCAGTCGCCAACCACAAGCGTTGGGAGACATTATCGCACTGGAAGGCAATAACGCGATTCTGATGACCTATTACCGCAACAATATTCAGCACCTTTTTGCCTTGCCGTCGCTGATTGCCTGCCTGTTCGAGAACAATTCGTCGCTAGCCCGCGAGAAGGTCGTTTTCCTGTCGAGCGTGGTGTATCCCTACCTGCAATCCGAACTGTTCCTTCAATACCAACCGGAACAGGCCGAGCAGGTAGTGGACCAGTGGATTGATGTGCTGGTAAACCACGGTCTACTTCAGACACACGGCGACCGGATTTGCCGGCCCGAGGACGGTACCGAATCCATGCTCCGATTAAGGGCCTTATCACACTTTATTATTCAGACCCTGGAGCGCTACCACATCGCAATTGCAATTCTCCGGAAGTATGGCTCGGGTAAAATCAATGCCACCGAACTCGAAGAACAAAGCACCCTGATGGCGGAGCGCATGTCGATCTTGTTTGGCCTGAACGCGCCGGAGTTTTTTGACAAGAGCCTGTTCCGAAATTTCATAGCCAACCTGCAGAAAAACGAGGTGATTTCGACCGACGAGAATGGTCAGTTGTGTTACACCGAAGGCCTGGATGAGGTTGCGGAGGATGCACGGCTCGTTTTGAGTGTGGAAAAGCGACAGGCGATTCAGCAAGTCACCATGCTCGGGGCATGACCGGCGCCACCGGTCAGCTCGATGGAAAGGCTTTGATGGGGTAAATGTCGTAGCGACTGCTCTTGCCCTCCAGCCGGGTTGCGGGTTCCGGCCCTTCAATCTGGGGCGCCTTTCTTGGCCGCTTGACGACGACCCGGTAGGTCGCCCGCGCCAGGGCGGCGGCCAACAGATCGGGGGCATCAAGGTCATCACCGACAATGTCCCGAAACACCCGCATTTCTTTTTTTACCAAGGCGTCTTTTTTCCGATGCGGGAACATGGGGTCGAGGTAAACAACATCCGCAACGCTGCCCTCTCCCTGCGCCAGCCAGCGCGCACTGTCCTGCGCCAATAGGGTCATCTGCTCAATCACCGGCGCAGCCGTCACGTTGAGCCGGCCTCGGGCCAGTCCATCCGCAAGCAGGGCGTGTACGATCGGTGAGCGCTCGATCAGTGTCATCCGACACCCGAGTCCCGCCAGCACGAAGGCGTCCTGGCCTAGCCCGGCGGTCGCATCCAGAATGTGCAGGGTCTTGCGGGTTTTCTGCATGCCTACCGCCTTGGCAATCAGTTGGCCCGTACCACCGCCATGCTCAAGCCGATAACCGGCCTTACCGGCGCAGAATTCAGCGCGCACCGGACCCGGTGCCCCAGGCCCCGTGGTCTGAAGCGCCAGCCCGTTTTCGTCGGCGTATAGCAGCAACGCGTAATCGGTCACTTTTTTGGGTTTGACAACACCAATGAAGGGCAAGCCGAGTTCAGCGGCCAGGAGACCGACCGTTTGCTGATCGGCTAACGGACTGCAGGCAACGGCCAGGGCAGTAGGGTGGGCAGCGTTCATCAAATTCGAATATCAATACCGGCGAGCTCAACATCAACGTCATCTCGCAATGCCGCAACGCCGGCAAACGTTTCCAGCGCGCGGGCGCTGGCCAGTGGCATGTCATCCGCCCGAAAACGTTCCAGACGCACATCTTCGGATGCCTGACGGGCTTCTACCCGTCGTTTTATAGCGGCCGAGTCAACCGGATTCGTCGCGCGCTCACCAACCTCCGAACGGGGAACGGCCAAGTCTTGGCGAATGCCTTCGGGTGTGCCATTAACGCCCGCTGCTGATGAATTGCGGGCAATATCAGACCGCTCCCGAAGCGCTGTCGCATCCGATTGCGCCCGGTACACTGCATTTGGGTTAAGACCACCAATCATCTGATCACGCTCGCCATAACGTCTTCACAGAGCTGTAGTATGAAACGAAAATCAATATAAAACGAGTATCGTCAATTTGAATACACCATTACCAAAGCATGACCAGCAGCAACAGGCCCAGCAACAGGCGGTAAATGACGTATGGCATGAGCCCCAGCCGCTCCAGGAAGGTCAGGAAAAGATGGATGCAAACCACCGCACTGACGAAGGACAACGAGGCTCCCAACGCAATCGAGCGCCAATCAGCCGCCTCACCCAGCTCTACCAACTCCAATGTTTTCAGCAGTCCAGCGGCAGCAATCAGTGGAATTGACAGCAAAAACGAAAACCGCGCCGCTGAATCGCGGTTAAAACCCAGAAAAAGCGCCGCCGTCATGGTAATGCCGGAGCGGGAGGTGCCGGGAATTAAAGCCAATGCCTGGGCCAATCCGATAATGAGTGCATCCTTGAAACGCAAACCCTCAATGCCTCGCGCCTGTCGCCCTGCCGCATCCGCCCACCACAACATCAACCCAAAACCAATGGTCGAGAGCGCAATCACCAGGCTCGAGCGCAACTCAGTTTCAATAAAATCATTTAACAACACGCCAGCCAGGCCCGCCGGGACGGTAGCGGCAATAATAGCCCAGGCCAGCCCACTGTCCGATCCAATCCTGGCTCTCACGGTATCACTCACCCACGCTAACGCCAGGCGACTGACAACCCGCCGGAAATACCAAACCACGGCGGTGAGGGTTCCGACATGCACCGCAACGTCGAAGGCCAGCCCTTGATCCGGCCAACCCAGTAGCTGCGAGGGTAGAATCAGATGCGCAGAACTGCTGATCGGCAGAAACTCCGTCAGGCCCTGTATGATGGCCAGCACAACAATATGCCAAAGTTCCATGGCTCACAATCCGACCGGGTGAGAGTGTTGCTTAACGACCGGGAAGCTTCTTCCAGGTCACTTCGTTGCGGAGATAGACCGGCTGGGCCTCTGCCGCTGACAGGTACCGCCCACGCTGCCAGGCGGCTACGGCCAGAACAATGATGTCGCGAGCATGAGGCACCGCCGTTACATCAATGCGGCTGATTCGCTCGACCACTGCTGCGGGCATCTGATCACGAAACGACCACCCCGAGCCGGTACCGATCCATCGGGAGAAGCCGTCAGGCAGCGACACGCGGTCCGGTGGGCACACCTGTTCCTCTGATACAGGCTGCAGGTCATTGTCAGTGCAGTGGAAGCAACCCCAGTAGACTTCATTCATCCGCGCATCCACCGCCACCGCAATGGCTCCCTCACCGCCATCGGCGAGGTCCCGAGCCGCACCTGCGGCCAGCACCGCCAGTGACGACACTGGCACAACCGGGATGTCGAGCCCGAAGGCCAGCCCCTGCACGACACCGGTCGCAATCCTGAGCCCGGTAAAGGAGCCCGGCCCGGCGGCAAACGCAATGGCATCCAGGCTCGACACCCGGAGTTCACGCTCCGCCAGCAGCGCTTTTACCATAGGCATCAGCAACCGCGTATGGCCACGGGGGGCAATTTCAAAGCGATCGGTGACCTTGCCACCGCTGAGCAAAGCCACCGAACAGCCTTCCGATGACGTGTCCAATGCAAGCAGATTCACCGGGATGCCTCGCGATTTATTGCAGCTTCTCTAGAATCTGGCTGCGAATGTCGTCCAGCGAGCCCACACCCTTTACCCGAACGTATTTGGGTGCGCTGGCTGGATCTTTGGCCGCCAAGTCCTGGTAATAATCGATCAACGGTGCGGTCTGGGAATGGTAGATACCCAGACGCTTGCGAACGGTTTCTTCCTTGTCGTCAGCACGCTGCATCAGCGGCTCACCGGTCTCGTCATCTTTGCCTGATTCTTTGGGGGGATCGTATTTGACATGGTAAATACGGCCGCTTGCCTCGTGCACACGGCGACCGGAAAGGCGGTGAACGATTTCTTCATCATCCACCGCGATCTCAACCACATAATCAATCACGATACCCTGATCCCTCAGTGCTTCCGCCTGCGGAATCGTGCGAGGGAACCCGTCTAGCAGGAAGCCATTGCGGCAATCCTCCTGTTTCACCCGCTCTTCAATCAGCGCGATGATAATGTCATCAGAGACCAGCCCACCGGTTGCCATGACTTCCTTGACCTGCAAGCCGAGCTCTGACTCAGCTTTGACAGCAGCCCTCAGCATGTCACCCGTCGAAATCTGGGGGATGCCAAAACGCTCGGTAATAAATTGGGCTTGAGTGCCCTTGCCCGCGCCTGGCGCGCCTAACATGATGATTCTCATATGGTTCTGCTCCCGTTGAACGAATAATACTGGTGGAAAGACGAGGACTGAGCAGCAGTCGAGCGGCGTCTTCCGGGGAAAGCCCAACCCGTTTGAACAGGGCGCCCTGAATTTTGAAGATCGGGCATTATACGAAGTCAGGACGGTAAGAGAAAGTGGCCTTCAGTAGCAACCTCCTGGCAGGTCCTTGTCCGTTAGGACGAGAGCGAGTGCGCCAAAGCATCAAGGTCGGCAGAAACGGCCTCGACCGCTTCCCGGAACTCCTCAAGATCTTCATCAAGCAAACCCAGACGCATGGAAATCGCCGGTAGATCGTCCTCATTGAATTCGTCGCCGATGCCCTTCTCTTTGAGCAAGCAGTTGGCAAGCTGCACCATCAGGACATATTGTTCATGTTCGCCGTGATAGTCCGCGTGCTGGTGTACGCCCGCGGCTTTAACGACGGCGTCCGGCAACTGCCAGAGCTTGTGGAGGATACCACCGATAGCGCCATGACCGACCGCCAGCAGATCCTGGCCCTGGCCGCCGCCAAATATCTGGTGTTCCAGTGACCGCATGCTGTGATCCGGATTATCCTCACGCAGGGCGTTCAGTTGATCGAACTCGGAAGGGAACAGGTGCCCAATCAATAAGAGACCAAAGTTGTGGAGTAGCCCGCAGAGATAGGACAGGCCCTTGTCGGCCTGACAGCGTGATGCCATCCGTTGGGTCAGGAAAGCACAATACAGCGAATGGCGCCAAAATTCGTCCATACCCAACATGCCTTTCCTTGGCACATCAAACGCCCGCACCGAGGCAATACCAAGGGCTATATGGGCAACCCGATCAAAGCCCAAAACGCGCGTCACCGCGTCTTGCACCGAATCGATCTGTCCCGGGTAATGAAACAACGCCGATCGCGCATAGCGCATAATCTGTGCGGTCAGACTGGGATCAAATTCAATCAGATCTGACAATTCACGGGCGGTGGCGTCGGCGTTGCCGGTTAATCGTAAGATACGCAATGCGAGCGCCGGCATTGGCGGCAATCGATAAAGTTTTTGCAGCTGCTGGGCAACTTCATCCAGGGTAATGGCGGTCGCGCGGTGATCCGACGAACCCCTGATGATCATCTGCCCTCCCCGGGCACCGGCCAGCGCCAGCCTGAAGACTCGCCCATCCATGGCGATCAGCGTGTTGTCGGAGCCGCAAGCCATTACCACGCGCGGTAACGTCATGACCGATTCATCCACCATCACGGGCACATCGTAGGCGGCCCCAACCGGAGGATGAAAGCCCGGCTCACAATCATTGAATAAGCGATCGGCCTGACGACCGGTAAGAGGCTGCAGACGGCGACCACTTAAGGCCGCAATCGCATCGAGGTCCAACACACTTTCAAGGGGATGAACAACCATCACCACGCCGGTAAGGTCAATCAGCATCGTGGCTTTTACGGCTTGAGCGCGCGGCGCCACCGAGGCTTTCAGTGCGACCTCCAGATCGGCTGCCGCCGCTACGGACAGGGTGTCGAAAGCCAGACCCTTGCGGTTTAAGAACGTACTCAGTCTGCCAGCTATTGCCACGCAGGTCTCCTTAGTGGTTATCCCGTCGGACCAGCCGAAATGTCAGCCGGTGTTGCGCATACCTGCGGCAATACCCGCCATGGTCACTTTCAGAGCTCGCTCCACCAGGTCCGGTACTTGCCCTGCGTCTTCGCCTTCCCTGTCCCGTCGCAACAGTTCAGCCTGTAAATAATGCAGTGGATCGGTGTAAGGATTACGTACCCGCATGGAATGGGCAAACACCGGCTCAGCCTGCAGTAACGAATCTTGCTGCTTGAGCGCTTTCACTTCGTCAACACAGACGGTCAGGCGCGCCCTGAGTTGTTCGCCCAAGGGACGCAGTGAGGGCTCGACCAGTGTTTGCTCATAATAGCTGGCAATGCGCAAGTCAGCTTTCGCCAGCACCATCTCAAGCATGTCGACGTAGGTCTTAAAAAACGGCCACCGCGCCATCATATCGCGCAACACCTCCAGGCGCCCACTCTCAGACGCTTCACGCAGGGCAACGTCGCTGCCAAGCCAGCTGGGTAACATCAGGCGCATCTGGGTCCAGGCAAAGATCCAGGGAATGGCACGCAGGCTTTCGACGCCGCCATTAGCTTTACGACGGGCTGGCCGACTGCCCAGTGCAAGCTTACCAAGTGCCTGTTCGGGGGTCGCCTGACGGAAGTACGGCACGAAATCAGGGTCCTCACGCACCACATGACGGTAGGCTTTCAGCGAGCGCTCTGTCAGCCAGTCCATCGTCTTCCGCCACTCCGGCTCAGGCCCTGGAGGCGGTGCCAGAGTGGCTTCGATCACCGCCGTCGTGTACAGCGTCAGACTTTGCTCCGCCAATCGTGGCAGGCCAAACTTGAACCGGATCATCTCACCCTGCTCGGTGATACGGAAACTGCCATTCACCGAACCTGGCGGCTGGGACAGTATCGCCCGGTTTGCAGGGCCACCGCCGCGGCCGACCGTGCCACCACGGCCGTGGAACAAGGTAAGGTGGATGTCGTATTGACTGGCCACTTCGGTGAGCTTCTCCTGAGCCTGGTATTGCGCCCACGCGGCCATCATCTGCCCCGCATCCTTGGCGGAATCAGAATACCCGATCATGACCTCCTGATGATCGTTGCAATAGCGACGGTACCAGTCCACTTCAAACAGTGCTCTCATGCTATCCGGTGCGCCCGACAGGTCGTCCAGAGTTTCAAACAGCGGTACTACTCGCATCGGGTTGGTCATCCCGGATTCTCGCAGCAGCAGGATAACGCTCAGTACATCCGAAGGTTTGCTGGCCATGGAAATCACATAGGAGCCCAGTGCTTCCGGTGTTTGGCCAGCGACAACTTCACAGGTCGCCAACACTTCCCGCACGGTTTCCGAGGGCGCCCAGTGCCTCGGAACCAATGGCCGGCGGCTGCGCAGTTCCGTCAATAAAAACCGCTGACGCTCGTCTTCACTCCAGGACAAGTAGTCCCCTTGCCCAATGTAATCGACTATTTCCGCCACGGCTTCTGCGTGCCGGGAAGCTTCTTGCCGGATATCCAGACGAATAAGCGGTAGCCCAAAGGTGTGAGCCCGACGCAAGGTATCCAGCAACGGGCCATTCGCTACGGTTTCAAGCCCGCAGTCGAGCAGGGATTGATAACACAGCTCAAGTGGATCGGTCAGGTCCTCATTCTCAAACAGAATGTCAGCATTGTCTGCGGGCTCACCGTTCACGCTCGCTTCGGCCCAATCTCGGGTTTTGATGAGCCGATCGCGAAGCTTGCCCAAAACGTCCCGGTAGGGTTCCCGACTGTCAGATACCGCCGCCTTCAGGGCATCGTTGGCCTGCCACATGGACAGCTCAGCCCGCAACGATTGGATATCCCTCAGATACAGATCCGCGGCCATCCAGCGCCCCAGCAGAAAGACTTTACGGGTAACTTGATGCGTGACGTTCGGGTTGCCATCGCGATCCCCACCCATCCACGACGCGATGCGAATAGGGGCGGCATCGACCGGCAGGCCTTGACCGGTGGCATCAACCAGAGAATGATCAAGACCCCTTAAAAACCGGGGCAATGCCTGCCACAAACTGTTCTCAATAACCGCAAAGCCCCACTTTGCCTCGTCCACAGCGGTCGGGCGATGATAGCGAATTTCATCCGTGTGCCAAGCCTCAGTGATCAACTGCTGCAGGCGAGCGATGGTCTCGTCGCGTTCGGCGGGCAACAGGTCATCGTGATCCAGGCGCCCGAGACAGTCCGACATCTCGTCGTACTTCATGATTAATGTTCGCCGGGCGACTTCCGTCGGGTGCGCGGTCAGGACAAACTCAATGTTTAAATCCGTTACTCGCCGGTGCAGCTCGTCCGCCGGTATGCCTTGCTCTTTGAGTCGGCCGAATACCTCACCCAACGATTCCACCATCAAATCCGACTGATGACCGCGTTTGCGGCGAATACCGTGGTACTGCTCTGCCAGATTCGCCAGGTTCAGGAACTGGTTGAATGCCCGGGTGACCGGCAATAACTGATCATCCCTGAGGTTTCTCAGCAAACTCACCAGACGCTGGCCAGAGCCACTTTCGTGTCGTCGGTCGGACTTGGCGGCCGCCCGAATTTCTTCAATTAAATCGAAACATTCCTGGCCAGGGTACCGACGAATACTTCGGCCCAGTAATTCTCCCAGCAAACGAACATTCTCTCTCAGATCCGGGTGCAGTTCTGTCACGAAGCATCCTTTTAAATTGACGAAGACCAAGTGTTATAACGATACTAAGGATTATCCGACTAAGTCTATGCACCATTCAGGTGTTGCTTAGCGAATAGGCCGGGCAGTGGCACCGTGTCCACCGTTTGCAAAGCCCGCCCGGCCCTCGATTTGTCTTTACAGGAGCATGCATGAAAGTTACTGATCTGCCCAAACACTGGGAAGCCAAGAAAGAGACGGTAGAACGAACCCACGATTACAATCTGCGTCTGCCACTGGAAGATGCTGCCCGGATTGCAGCCCTGGCCGAGCTTTATCCGGACCGCAGCGAAAGTGACATTCTCAATGACATGATTGCCGCTGCCCTGGACGACTTGGTTCGTCAAAGCCCACTCAAAGACAAGCTGAAGAATAAAGAGAACAAGTAACGGACAGCGGGAACACAAAAAGGGCGACCCACGGGCCGCCCTTTTTGTATTGAGGAGTGCATAACAAAATATACGGGGACCACACACTGTCTTTCCCGCACCAGGCCACACAGACAAGAATCGGGCACACTGGTCTGGCAGCAGGCCCAACGGTTACCTCACCACAACCAACCTTGGTTCAGCGAAGCCCTTTGCGATCAAGCGACCGATTCGAGCTGTCGCGTCTTAAGCCTTTGGATGTGCTTCTGACTGAGACTCACGAAACGAGGCGTCAGGCCCTGATCTTCATAAATTTCGAAGCCGTCTTCGTCGAATGCGACCACATTGGAGCCCTGCTCATAGGGGAAACTGGTTTCAAGCTCATCGAGCGCTGCTGAGACCAAATCCCGGATTAAATCCTGAGATGACTTCATCGGGTACAACGCCGCCAATTTTTCCAGCCGCTTGTGGTGCTGGTCAGACAGCGCCATAAAATACGCATCGCGGGTCAGTCGACCCCGGGCATGCTTATCCCAATACTTCACCAGATCTTTAATCTTCATGTCGTGCTGCTCCTGCTCTGTAACACCGGAGGGTATCCGGCCAGCGCTTGTTCGCGGCTCGTGACCGCAGTCAATCACTCTTGGTCCACTATTGTTACCCGAAGTGTAGACGAAGCCTACTCCCGAAATCCGGAAAAATGGTTACGGATTGTACCTACCGCCCGAGCTTCTGTAGCCCTCATTTACTCCCAGCTCAGCTTTTCCACGCCCTTAACGGATTTCCAGATCTGATCCAGCGCTTCCAGAGTTTCATCATCCATATCACGCCCCTCACCCGCCAGACGCTGCTCAACGGCGCGAAATCTGGCCTCAAACTTGTGATTGGTGCGCCGCAAGGCCTGATCCGGATTAACTTTCATAAACCTCGCCAGGTTGACACACACAAACAGCAGGTCACCAAGCTCATCTTCCACTGCATCCTGCCCTGTGGGATCCGATTGGGCGTTTTGCCAAGCCTCTTTGAGCTCGTCAAGTTCCTCGTGCAGCTTGTCAAACACGGGCTCAATCGTTGGCCAGTCGAAGCCATGGTGGGACGCCCGGCGTTGCAGCTTTTCCGCTCGTGCCATGGCTGGCAAGGTCGGCGCAATCCCGTCCAAATGACTTGCTGGCGCCCCAGTGCCTGTCGCCTTCGGAGCACTGGCACGTTCTTCTGCCTTGATGCGTTCCCAGTTAGCCTTGATGTCCGCGTCAGAAGGACGCTTCCCGGGCTCAACCTGGCTGTTCAGCGTGCCGTCCGGAAACACGTGGGGGTGGCGCCGAATCAGTTTGCGCACCAAATGATCCACCACGCCCTCAAAATCAAAATGACCCTGTTCCCGGCCCATCTGACCGTAAAAAATCACCTGGAACAGCAGGTCGCCCAATTCGTCCTTCAAATGCGGAAAATCGGATCGCTCAATGGCGTCGGCAACCTCCTGGGCTTCTTCCAGCGTATGAGGCACGATCGACCGAAACGTTTGCTTGGTATCCCAGGGACAACCGATCTCAGGGTCCCGCAATCGAGCCATAAGATACGTCAGGTCTTCGATGGTGTAAGGCATGAGCAATCCTTAAAAGCAGCAGAGCTTGGCTTGGCCCGGCGGTCTGGCTACACCCGCTTGCGCCGGACTTCCAGTATGTTTGGCAGATTTCGAATCTGGGCCAGCAGGCGGGCCAATTGCTCCAGACTGGAGATCTCAACAGTGACAACCATCGTCGCGGTATTGTCATCTGAATTTGAGAGGGTGTGCAGCGCCAATACATTGCTCTTTGACGAAGACAGCACTTGTGTAATATCCCGCAGCAGTCCAGAGCGGTCGTAGGCTTCGATTTCAATATCGACCGGATACACCGCTTCGGGGGTACCGCCCCAATTCACTTCAATAATGCGGTTCGGTTCAAACTCCCTCAGATGGAGGAAAGTCAGGCAGTCCTGTCGGTGGACCGTGACCCCCCGGCCGACGGTGATGTACCCGCCAATAGCGTCTCCGGGCAAGGGTTTGCAGCATTTGGCGACTTGGGTCTTGAGTTTGCCAACGCCCTGAATCTGGATATCGGAATCGGTGTCGTAGTGTTTGTTCCGGTTACCGGTTAGTTTCAGGTCCAGTTGTCGGGTTTTGGGTTCCAGCATCTGCTGGGCCAGGTTGGCCACATGGGTTGGACGAAGGTCACCCGCGCCGACGGCGGCGTACATGTCTTCGGCGTTGCGGCAATTGACCTTAACCGCCAGTTCGTTCAGGTTCACGTCGTGAATCGACAGACGCTTAAACTCGTCGTCCAGAATGGCGCGGCCGTCAGACACATTACGGTCCCGATCCTGCTCTTTGAACCAGTGCGTCACCTTCGCTCGGGCTCGGGACGTCTGTATGTAGCCAAGGCTGGGGTTAAGCCAGTCACGACTGGGCGCAGGGTTGTTGGAGGTCAGGATAAACACCTGATCGCCGGTCTTGAGTGCGTGCGTCAGCGGCACAATACGGCCATTGAGCCGGGCCCCACGACAAGCGTGTCCGACCTCCGTGTGAACCCGGTACGCAAAATCGACCGGCGTGGCGCCCTGGGGTAAATCGACGACGTGGCCTTCCGGTGTAAACACATAAACCCGGTCTGAGGTAATTTCACCCTTGAGCGGGTCCTCAAGATCATTCAGGTCACCAAGGTCCTCCTGCCAATCCAGAACCTGGCGCAGCCAGTTAATCTTGGCATCGTAACCGGTCGACCGGTTGCCTTTATCCGTACCTTTATAGAGCCAGTGCGCGCAGACGCCCAGCTCCGCTTCCTCGTGCATTTTACGAGTACGGATCTGAACTTCCATGACCTTGCCTTCCGGCCCGATGACGGCGGTGTGCAGCGACTGGTAACCGTTTTCCTTGGGGCTGGCGATGTAGTCATCAAACTCGTTGGGAATATGCCGCCACAAACCATGAACAATGCCCAGTGCGGCGTAGCAGTCTCGTACTTCCGGCACCAGAATGCGCACGGCGCGGACATCGTAGACCTGGGAAAAGTCGATACCCTTGCGACGCATTTTTCGCCAGATGCTGTAGATGTGCTTCGCCCGACCGGCAAGGTCACCGTCGATGCCCGCGCTCTTGAGCTCCGTGCCCAGAGTATCCAGCACCCGGCGAATGTAGCTCTCTCGGTCGAGCCGCTTTTCATCAAGCAACTTCGCTATCTTTTTATACGCAGTCTCATGCAGGTAGCGAAATGACAGGTCTTCCAGTTCCCACTTAATGTGGCCAATACCCAGACGCTGGGCAAGCGGGGCATAAATATCAAACACTTCGCGGGCAACGCGCATGCGCTTGTCCGAAGTGACATCCTTTACCGCTCTGATCGCGCAGGTGCGCTCCGCGAGTTTGATCAACGCGACCCGAACATCGTCGATCATGGTGACCAGCATTTTTCGGACGTTATCCAACTGGCCCTGGCTCTGCCCCAACACCGAGCCCTTCAGGGGATGGTGAATCGACGAGATGGCCGCCATCTGCTGCACACCGTCGATCAGATTGGCGATCTCATCGCCGAATTCGGCGCGCACATCCGCCAGCGGCATGCGTTCTTCGCGCACTGCACGGTAGAGGATGGCCGCAACCAGGCTGGCTTGATCCAGGTGTAACTCGACCAGAACCTGAGCCATTTCAATGCCGGTTCGAAAACTGCTGGCACCCGGTGCCCAGAGTCGGTCTTCCCGAAAGGCTTCGAGATCGATCGCCGCGCTTTTCTCACACGCACGCCGGAATTGGTCAACATCCTCAAGATTTGTTTGCGCTTGAATCTGCCGAACCCAGCTTTCTATATCAACCCGGCCATCTGGCGTCACTGCGTAATCTTCGCGAACTTTTACCATGCCACTTCCGTTTATCCGAACCTGTTACACCCGGGTTACCGGTGCGTGTCTGATTCTTTTGGTTGCTCCGACGTGCTTTCGACTCGGCTCCATCTTGACCCTATGCCCGTTCGAACAGTGCGATCGACTCAACATGGGTGGTATGAGGGAACATATCCATGACACCGGCCCGCACCAGCCGATAACCGTTCTTCACCATGACCCCGGCATCACGGGCGAGCGTCGCCGGATTACACGAGACATAAACGATACGCTTTGCCCCAAAGGCTGCAAGATACTCGCACACCTCCTGGGCACCGGATCGCGGCGGGTCAATCAGGATTTTGTCGAAACCTTCGGCTGCCCATGTTTCGGCGGTAAAATCGCTTTGCAGGTTAGCGCCAAAAAATCGGACATTCGACAACCCATTGAGTTTTGAATTTTCACGCCCGC
This sequence comes from Marinobacter caseinilyticus, assembly GCF_011074955.1. Taxonomy (GTDB): domain Bacteria; phylum Pseudomonadota; class Gammaproteobacteria; order Pseudomonadales; family Oleiphilaceae; genus Marinobacter; species Marinobacter caseinilyticus. The sequence continues at coordinate 150,806 of NZ_WUQJ01000034.1, forward strand.
GCACGACCATGGATTCATCGCCTTCAACCCCCACAACCTGACCCGCCCCACGGGCTATTGGCAAGGTAAAATTACCTAAACCGCAAAATAGGTCAAGCACCCGGTCCTCAGGCTGCAAATCGAGCCAGTCGACGGCGCGCGCTACCATGGTCTGATTGATGCTGGCGTTGACCTGGGTGAAATCCATCGGATGAAATTTCATGGCCAGGTCAAAAGCATCAAGACGGTAATGCAACCAGTCTTCGCCTTCTGCCGGCCAAATGCGATGCACCGTGTCCGGGCCCTTGGGCTGCAGATAGATATGCAAATTATGAGCCTGACCGAAACCGATCAACGCCTGATGATCCGGCTCGGATAGCGGCTCCATGTTGCGGAACACCAAAGCGGCATCATCATCGCCACACGCCACTTCTATCTGAGCGATGGTTTTGTGCGCCGCCAGCCCGTACAGCAGCTCGCGCAGGGCCGTGATGCGGTCACCAATGCGAGGGTCCATGACGTCACAACGGGTAATATCGGTCAGAAAGGTGTTGCGCTTCTCACGAAATCCCACCAGAACCGAATTGCGCTTGGGGACGAAACGAACACCCAACCGGGCCTTTCGGCGGTAACCCAGGGCGGATGACCGCAACGGGGGCTCCCAATGATCCGGTGCTATGCCTCCAAAGTGCGCAAAATTCTCTTGTAACGTCCGCTCTTTGAACTGAATCTGAGCATCCCCACTCATATGCTGAAGACTGCACCCACCACACAGGTCGGCGAATTCACACGGTGGTGTTATCCGATCCGGTGCCGCGTCATGAATCTCCAGGGCCCGCAACTCATCAAATTTGCTCCGGGAACCGATGACTTTGGCAGACACGGTTTCACCGGGCAGCGCACCGTCCACAAACTGGATTTTTCCATCCCGATAGGCAATACCGCGGCCATCATGACTCAGTTTTTCAATGGTGCATCGAACCGGCTCGATCGGCAGGCGCTTCACCCGTCGTCTACTCATATTTTACTCTCAATCATTGGATAGCTGGCGACCCAGTCAGGCACTTGGGAAGACACCGGTGGATAAATATCGATCGCCCCGATCACAGATAATGGCCACGATCACCGCGTTTTCAACCTGCTCTGATAGGCGCAGAGCGGCGGCAATGGAACCACCGGACGAGACGCCACAGAAAATCCCTTCTTTTGTCGCCAGTGCTCGCATGGTGTTTTCGGCTTCCTCCTGACCGATATCCAGCACTTCATCGACCCGGGCCGCATCAAATATTTTGGGCAGGTACGCCGCCGGCCAGCGGCGTATGCCGGGAATGGACGCGCCGTCTTTAGGTTGCAGGCCAATTATCCGGATGTCCGGGTTGCGCTCTTTCAGGTAACGGGAAACCCCCATGATAGTGCCGGTGGTTCCCATTGAGCTGACGAAATGGGTAACCCGGCCTTTGGTTTGCTCCCAGATTTCCGGCCCTGTGGTGCGATAATGGGCCAGTGGATTGTCCAGGTTGCCAAACTGATCCAGCACCATACCCTGGCCTTCCGCTTGCATTCGGTCAGCAAGATCGCGAGCGCCTTCCATACCCTCATCCTTGCTCACCGTAATGATCTCGGCACCATAGGCTCGCATGGCCGCTCGACGCTCTTCGCTCATGTGCGCCGGCATGATCAAAACCATGCGATAGCCTTTGATGGCCGCCGCCATCGCCAGTGCTATACCTGTGTTGCCACTGGTTGCCTCAATCAAGGTATCCCCGGGTTTGATATCGCCCCTGTTTTCAGCTTCCTGGATCATGCTCATGGCGGGGCGGTCTTTGACCGAACCGGCCGGGTTGTTGCCTTCAAGTTTCGCTAAGATGACGTTGCTGGTTTGGCCTGGAAGCCGCTGCAGCCTTACCAGTGGGGTATGGCCGACAAAGTCTTCAATGGTGGGAAAATGCATGGATGACTCGCTCCTGAATATCGACACATGGAATCGCGGTTGGGCGTCCTGTGATACACTCTGGTTTCGCATCATACGCGTAACGGCCACGGTCTCCCAATACAGCTTATCGCTATAAAAATGACCAAGGGCTATAACCGAAACTGAGCGCTGGCTCGGAACGCTTGGTTTTTATTCTGACATGGACGATACCCGGTGATGACGGGCCGACAGGCTTGACTGGGCGAACTCAGGAATTATGTCATGCGCCGCTGGGGCATTCGCAAAAAAGTGTTGGTGGTCACGCTGGTGCCCACGCTGCTTACCACCATGATGCTCGGTGTGTTTTTCACCTACAGCTGGGTAAGCAATATTGAGCAATTGCTACGCGACCGCGGTGACTCGCTGTCGCGCCAATTAGCGGCCGGCGCCGAATACGGCATGTTTACCGCTAACCGAAGTCTTCTCAACAGTCTTTCCAACGCCTTGCTGGAAGAGAAAGACGTCCGGTCACTGACCTTCTTCGACGCTAACCGCAAACGCATCCTGCACTCCGGGCCCAGCCGCAATCAACAGGTGGAGGGCAGGTTTCTGGAGCGCCAGGAGACCATTCGCCAGGCGGGCGAGGACAGCAGTCTGTTTCTGGCGCCGGTCTATCTGCAAGACCTGATGCTTGAAAGCATGATGGAGCTCGAATCCCGCAATACCGCCCCCAGCGCCACGGCGCCTATTGGCTGGGTCGCGGTCGAAATGTCACACCTCCGGACCGACAAGGAAACCTATAAAGCCCTGCTGATCAGCCTGCTGCTGATATTGGCCGGGGTTGGTATTAATGTCCTGATCGCATTAAAAATGAGCCGATCGTTCACCGACCCGGTATTCGAATTGAACCGGGCGGTTGCACGCCTGAAAGAGGGCAAGCTTGATACTCGCGTTTATACCAAGGCGGGGCCGGAGTTTGAACAGCTCGAGTCCGGCCTCAATGCCATGGCTCAGGAGCTCAGCAAGGCTCAGGCTGAGATGCAACAGAACATCGACCAGGCCACGGAAGACTTGCGGGAAACGCTCGAGACCATCGAAATACAGAACATTGAACTGGATTTCGCCCGCAAAGAAGCACTGGAAGCGAGCCGCATCAAATCCGAATTCCTGGCGAATATGTCCCATGAAATTCGCACACCGCTGAATGGGATCATTGGCTTCACTGAATTGTTACTGAAAAGCTCCTTGCCGAAGCCACAGCGGGATCACCTCAATACCATTCGGAAATCGTCGGAAATCCTGCTAACCATCATCAACGATATTCTGGACTTCTCCAAGATTGAAGCCGGCAAACTGATTCTTGACCGAGTCCCGTTCCAGCTCAGGGACATTATCGAAGACGTCATGATGATGCTGGCACCGGCTGCCCACAGTAAAAATCTGGACCTGGTACCTCTGGTCTACCATGACGTGCCCGACAACGTTGTCGGCGACCCGCTCAGAGTGAAGCAGGTCATTACCAATCTGGTCAATAACGCCATCAAGTTTACCCAGACCGGTGAGGTGGTGCTCAGGGCCAGCCTGGAAGAAGAAAACATTGAGGGACATCGTGTCACCTTGCGGCTGAGCATTACAGACTCCGGCGTGGGCTTATCGCGGGCACAGCAACAGAGCCTGTTCAACGCCTTCAGTCAGGCGGATGCATCGACGGCCCGACAGTACGGAGGCACTGGGTTAGGGCTGGTAATATCCAAGCGCCTGGTGGAAGAAATGGGGGGTAAAATAGGACTGGACAGTGAGCTGGGTAAGGGTTCCACGTTCTGGTTTACTCTGACGTCTGAACTGTCCTCAGGCTCAGAGGCGCCCTCCCCTCGCGATGGTCTCAACGGGGAGCGAGCCATTTACCTTGAGTACCAAAGAACTTCGGGTCTGGCGGTGGAACATATGCTCCGCGACTGGGGCGTGGATGTGGACCGTGTATCGACGCCGGCAGATCTTCTGGAGCATGTCGAAATCGCTCAGCAAAACCAGAGCGGCTATGCCGTCGCCATTATTGGTATTACCCGACACTTGTTGAACTCAAGCCAGTACCGGGACCTCCTTCGAACACTTGAAGTTGACTGGGACTGTCGCACACTGCTGCTCACACCGACACTGGACACCCATGATGCCGGGTTGTCTGGACTGGCAACCGGTCATATCACCAAACCGGTTTGTCGAGAACCGCTCTATGACGAGCTACTGATGCTGATGCATGGCATTAACAATCAGGTCGTGCCGATCCACCATGAAGAACGTTCGACCGCAATACGTAACTCGCCCCTGCCAAGAATCCTGGCGGTGGACGATAATGAAGCCAACCTGAAACTGGTGCTGACCCTTTTACGCGACTGCAATATCCCCGCCGAGGGCGCGGCCAGCGGGTTTGAAGCCCTGAGCAAGGCTCGCCAACAAGGCTTTGATCTGGTGTTCATGGACCTCCAGATGCCGGGCATGGATGGTGTCGAGACAACGGAAAGGCTTCGCAACCTGGATGATAAAGCACATAAAACCCCCATTATTGCCTTGACTGCCCACGCGCTCGCCGACGAGCAGGAACGCTTGATGCAGCAAGGCTTTGACGGCTACCTGTCAAAGCCGGTCAGCAGCCGTCAGTTACTCGATACCATCCGCGACTACACGGGATTTCATCACTTGGGTACAGGCGCAGCAGGCCGCTCCGTTCCTGAAGTGCGGGACACTCGCCGAAGTGTTCGCCCTTCAACGCGCCAAAAACAAAAGGTTTGCGTGAATGTTGATGAGAGTGTGAGACTCGCGGCGGGAAAGGCCGACCTGGCTGAAGAGTTGTTCAGTATGCTGCTGGAGCAGTTGCACCCCGACTTGGTGGCCGTGCGATCCTTATGGCAGAAACAAGATTTCAACAGCTTGCTGGAATGCATCCACAAGCTCCATGGCGCTACCCGCTACTGCGGTGTGCCCGAACTTCGAGTGGCGGCAGAAAACATGGAAACCGCTTTGAAAAGATCGGCCCCCGAACTGGAACAAACCAAAGACGATCTGCTTGCCGCCATTGAACGACTTGAAATCTGGAGCGAACAAACCGACTGGCAACAGCTGTTTCGAGATCGGGCTGGCGCCAAGAAACACCAGGGCGCCACAGAATAGGCGCCCTGGTTGATTCTGTTACGGACTTAAATGCGGACCTCTCGCCCGGTCAATGACTGACCGCATATCCCGAACGGCCTCTTTCAGACCCGTAAACACCGCCCGTGCGATGATGCTGTGGCCTATATTGAGCTCATTGATGCCCGGTATTGCTGCCACCCGCTCGGTATTGTGATAGTGCAGACCATGACCCGCATTAACAATCAGCCCGCGTTTGCGAGCGTACGCCACGGCATCCAGGAGGACCTTGAAGGCTTTTTCTTCAGCCTCGGGTGTGTTTGCCTCAGCGTATTCCCCGGTGTGCAATTCAACCACCGGCGCGCCGCAGCGGACAGCGGCATCAATTTGGGCGGGGTCGGGGTCAATGAACAGCGATACCTCGGCCCCAATTCGAGCCAGCCGTTCACAGGCTTTTGCGATTCGTGCTTCTTGCCCGTCCACATCCAGACCGCCTTCGGTGGTCAGCTCTTCCCGCTTTTCCGGCACCAAACACACACACTGCGGCCTTACCTGCTCAGCAAAGACAATCATGGCGTCGGTCACGGCCATTTCCAGGTTCATCTTGGTGTTAAGCATGTCACGCATGAGCAGCACATCCCGCTCCTGAATGTGCCGGCGATCTTCCCTGGGATGGATGGTAATACCATCCGCGCCGGCTTCTTCCGCCAACAATGCGGCCTGGACAGGGTCCGGATAGCGCGTGCCTCGGGCTTGACGCAACGTCGCCACATGGTCGACATTCACGCCAAGCAAAACTCTAGGATTCATTGGATTCTCCTCGACCATGACTAAACAGACTACGACTGTGCAAGGGGCGCCCTTGCATCAGGTGGTCAACCAACACGCGCATCACGCGTTTGGCGAGCCGGCGGCAAACAGGGGATTCCAGATCGCCCTCCGACAAAGCCAATAGCACGTCACCCCGCAATCCGTTGAGCCTCGTCGTATCGGAAGGATGGGCAACGATGCCCTGCTCGGGATCATAACCATAAAATCCGGCAGGCTCTACCGGGCGGCCGGTATCAGTGGATTCAGACCACTGAAAGCCCAGCCCCATGGCCTTGGCAAAGGCCCATTCAAACCGCCTGAGTACCGGCTCAATGTCCTGGGCTTCCGATAATGCCCGCAGTGTTTCAATGTAGTTTGCGAATAATTCGGGATGAGGGTCGCCGACCGGCAATACTCGTTGTAGCAGTTCGTTAATGTAAAGCCCGCTGTACAAGGCGTTGGTACGACGCAGCACAGGCCCCTGTCGAACATCTGTCTGAGTCAGGGTTTTGAGTTCACCACGGCCTTGCCAGTTAAGCAGCAAGGGCTGAAACGGCTGCAGCTGAGCCTTCAGCGGGCTTTTGGCCGAATGCCCACCCCGCGCCACCAGTGTTATCCGGCCGGCATTGAGGGCAAACACGTCAACCAGCAAGCTGGTTTCCCGGTAGGGCCGGCGGTGTAACACATAAGCGGGTTCCTGCATGGCTGAACCCGTCATGGTCACCTCAGAAGTCGTTCATGCCCAGGCTTTTCAGTGCTCGGTCACTGTCAGCCCAGCCGCGTTTGACTTTTACCCAGAGTCGCAGCATCACCTTGCCACCGAATAGACGCTCCATGTCCTCACGGGCGTCTTGCCCAATGCTGCGCAGACGATCGCCTTTATCCCCTATGACAATTTTCTTCTGGCCTTCCCGCTCAACCAATATCAGCGCAGACACATTCAAAATTTTGCCTTCGTGACGGAATTCCTCAATCTCGACCGCCACCGAGTACGGCAGCTCCGCGCCGAGTTGGCGGGTGATTTTTTCACGCACCATTTCCGAGGCCAGGAAGCGTTCACTCTTGTCGGTGATCTGGTCGTCGGGATAAAAATGCACACTCTGTGGCAAAAACCGTCCCACCGCTTCTTCCAGCGGCGCCAGGTTGACCCCCTTCAGTGCGGACATGGGAATCACTTCGGCAAAATCACGTTTTTTCGACAGCATGTCCAAGTGGGGCAGCAACGAATCGCGATTGTCGATTTTATCCACTTTATTGATTGCGAGAATGATCGGACAGGCGAGCTTTTCGAGCTTCTGCAGCACCATCTCATCCGCGGTGGTCCAGTTGGTCTGATCCACCACAAATACCACCACATCCACGTCCACCAACGCCGACGTCGCCGCTCGATTCATGTACCGGTTAATGGCACGAGGTTCCTCCTCATGCATGCCCGGCGTATCAACATAAATTGCCTGCAATGGACCGTCGGTTTTGATGCCCAGCACCTGATGACGGGTCGTTTGCGGTTTGCGGGAGGTAATACTGAGCTTCTGCCCTAAAATATGATTCAGCAGCGTCGACTTCCCCACGTTGGGGCGTCCTACAATTGCCACGAATCCACACCGACTTTCCGGGTTTTCCGGACGCGTAATATCATTCATCATTCATTCTCCACGCCCAGCGCTTTTAGTGCATTACGAGCAGCCTGCTGCTCGGCAATGCGTCGACTACTTCCAATACCACTGGTCTTTCGATCCAACGAAGGCAATGCACACGACACATGGAACGTCTGGGCATGGGCTTCGCCATCGACAGATATCACGTCATACTGTGGCAGCGGGAACTGGCGAGATTGCAAATATTCCTGCAGACGCGTTTTGGGGTCTTTTTGAGTATCCTGAAGGTTCAGATTCTTTAGCCGCTGCTCAAACCAGCGAAGCACCTGGGACCGACAGGTGTCAAAATTGCTGTCCAGGTAAATGGCGCCAATAATGGATTCCACCGCGTCGGCAAGAATCGAGTCGCGCCGATAACCACCACTTTTCAGCTCTCCCGAGCCCAGGCGCAGGTACTGACCCAGCTCAAACTCGCGCCCAATTTCCGCCAGCGTCACACCTTTTACCATGCGCGCCCGCAACCGGCTCAGTTGCCCTTCTCTGGCTTTCTCAAACGTCAGGTACAGAGCCTCTGCAATGACCATATTGACAATCGAGTCGCCCAAAAATTCAAGGCGTTCATTGTTGTCATTGCCAAAACTACGGTGAGTTAAGGCCAACAGCAGGCGTTCGGGGCTATTGAACTGATACCCGATACGTCGTTGGAGCTGATCAAGGTCTGGCGATGAACTCACGTACCCGACATCTCATAGGCATGCTGAAAGTGCACTACTGCATCGACATTACCGACAATGCCGGTCCGGACTTCGTAGTCGACATTGATGCGAATTTGCTCGCCGTCGGCTTCCAGCTTAATCGATTTGGGATCAAACTCGCGCACGTTATTAACCAGTAAACGCTTGTTTATCAGTTTGCGAACATCGCCAACCGTCATGGTGGATAATCCCTTGGTGCCGTCCAGGCCTTCTAATGCTTCCTGAATCGTGATGTCATCCAGATAGATGGGACCCAGCTTGATGACCAATGACAGCAGACTGCCAAAAAACAAAACGATGACCAAGACGCCAAGCGTTGAAGCGCCTCGCTGTGACGACATGGACAAGCGGCCTGATTTACTCATTTTATTACCCCTGTTATTCAATATAACCAACACGATCAAAGCTTGGCAGGCTTGGCAATGATTCTAGATGCATCCAGATAGCAAACGCCTTACCCACCACCATCTCGTCAGGCACCATGCCCCAGAAACGACTGTCATTGCTGTTGTCGCGATTATCGCCCATGGCAAAGTAATGACCTTCCGGCACGATCCATTCGCCTTCGCCGGCACCATTGCGACTGCCCATGGTGAGAAAGATCTCATGCCCCACATCGCCCAGTTGCTCACGCTGCAACTCCACCGGAGGCAGCGACGCCACAAACTCCGTCGGCACTTGCTCACCATTGATATACAAAGTTTTATTGCGGTAGCGAATGTGATCGCCGGGGAGGCCCACCACCCGTTTAATGTAGTTGGTTTCACCGTCTTTGGGGTACTTGAAGACCATGACATCGCCACGCTCGGGATCCCCCAGACTCACGACCTTGGTGCCGGCCACCGGCAACCGTAATCCGTAGGCGAATTTGTTGACCAGAATAAAGTCGCCCACCTCGAGTGTCGGCAACATGGAGCCCGAAGGAATCTGGAAGGGCTCGATCAAGAACGAGCGCAACACCAGCACAATCGCAAGAACCGGAAAGAACGAACGACTGAGATCAATCAGGTAAGGCTCTTTCTGAGTCTTTGCGTCTTCATCCAGGCCCGCGGGGACAATGCCACCCTCTGCCGATACCCGCGCCTCACGACGCGCCCTCAAAAACAAAACATCCGCCAGCCAGATCAGGCCGGTTGCAAAGGTCAAAACGACCAGAATCAGCGGGAAATTAATATCCATCAAAACGCCCTAGTTATCGACTTTCAGTACGGCAAGGAATGCTTCCTGAGGCACTTCCACATTACCCACCTGTTTCATGCGCTTCTTACCTTCTTTCTGTTTCTGCAATAGCTTTTTCTTACGACTGACGTCGCCACCGTAACACTTCGCGGTGACATTCTTGCGCAGTGCCTTGACGGTCACGCGGGACACCACCTGGTTACCAATGGCGGCCTGGATGGCAATATCAAACATCTGACGTGGTATCAGCTCTTTCATTTTATCCACCAGCGCCCGACCCCTGAAATTTGCCTGGTCCCGGTGAAGGATCAGCGCCAGTGCATCAACTCGTTCCCCGTTAATCAAAACGTCCAGGCGAACAAGGTTGGCGGTCTGAAACCGCTTGAAATGGTAATCCAGCGAAGCAAAACCCCGGCTCACGGATTTGATCCGGTCAAAGAAATCCATCACCACTTCTGCCATCGGCAGCTCGTACGTGAGCTGAACCTGACTGGAGAGGAATAGCATATTCTGTTGGACGCCGCGTTTTTCCTCACACAATGCAATGACGTTGCCCAGGTGTTCCTGCGGTACCAGAATGTGCGCTTCCACAATAGGCTCACGCATTTCCTCCACCGATCCGATGTCGGGAAGTTGTGAGGGGTTGGCCACCATCATGGTTTGCCCCTGTTTGGTAACCACTTCATAGCTCACCGTTGGCGCGGTGGTTATCAAATCAATATTGTATTCGCGCTCCAGCCGTTCCTGAATGATTTCCATATGGAGCATGCCCAGAAACCCACAACGGAAACCAAACCCGAGCGCATCAGAGTTTTCGGGCTCGAAAAACAGTGAAGCGTCATTGAGTGTCAACTTATCCAATGCATCGCGAAAGCCTTCGTAATCATCGGACTGGATTGGAAACAGCCCCGCATAAACCTGAGGTTTGACCTTTTTGAAGCCGGGAAGGCTGGGTGTAATGTCCGCGGTCTTTTGATGGGCGATGGTGTCGCCAACCGGTGCACCATGAATATCCTTGATGCCGGCCACCACAAACCCCACTTCACCGGTCGCCAGGATGCCGGTTTCAGTCGGTTTGGGCGTAAAAATGCCGACCTTGTCGGCGTTCCAGGCACGGCCGGTCGATTTGATCAGGATCTTGTCGCCTTTTCGCAGTGTGCCCTGCTTGATTCGTACGAGCGAGACAACACCCAAATAGTTATCAAACCAGGAATCGATAATCAGCGCCTGCAGGGGACCATCGATATCACCGGTGGGGGCAGGCACCCTGCGAATCAGATCTTCGAGCACGTCAATGACACCCATACCGCTTTTCGCACTGCAGCGAACCGCATTGGATGCTTCGATTCCGATAATGTCTTCAATTTCCTGCGCGACACGCTCCGGCTCGGCTTGCGGCAAGTCCATTTTGTTCAGCACTGGCACAACTTCGAGCCCCTGCTCAATGGCGGTGTAACAATTGGCCACCGATTGGGCTTCCACTCCCTGACCGGCGTCCACCACCAACAAGGCACCTTCGCAGGCGTACAGCGAGCGCGAGACTTCGTAGGAGAAATCGACGTGTCCCGGGGTATCTATCAAGTTGAGCTTGTACTCATGGCCATCCTGGGACAGGTATTTGAGCGTCACACTCTGGGCTTTGATGGTAATGCCCCGCTCACGCTCAATGTCCATGGAATCGAGCACCTGCTCGGCCATTTCACGGTCACTCAGGCCACCGCACATATGAATGAAGCGGTCAGCCAATGTGGATTTACCATGATCAATATGGGCGATGATGGAAAAATTGCGGATACGGCTCAGTTCAGTCACAGACAATGGGTACTCACGTAAGACAACGATGCATTCCGGACATACCGTGTGAACGGCAAACCAGGCGTGTAATTCAACGGCGTGATTTTACCGGTTGTAGCCCGCCATTGCCATGATCACGATGTCAGGGCTCTTTCATGCTGCTGGACCAAAAATCCAATCAGTGCGTCTTCATTCAACGGATAACTGAACAGATTACCCTGGCATTGGGCGCACCCAGCGGCTCTGAGGAAGCTCAACTGTTGAGGCGTTTCCACACCTTCAGCGATCACAGTGAGGCGTAGCTTTTGTGCCAGGGCAATGACGGCGGAAGTCACATCGGTGGCACTGTTATTATAGGGAATGTCCCGAATGAATCGGTGGTCAATTTTCACCGCGTCCAGCGGTAAACGCTGAAGCGATGCCAGCGAGCAGGCGCCGGTGCCAAAATCGTCAAGTATCAGGCATACCCCGATATCGTGGAGCGCCCCGAGCACATCCCACAACATTCTCGGATCGTAATTCAGCAACTCTGCGGGCATTTCCAATTCCATCCGCTCCGGCGCCACGCCGGTTTCGGTAATGACCTGTCGGAACATGTCCAGAAATCCCGGATCAATCAGTTGCTTCACGGAAAAATTAACGGCCACACGCAGCGCTTCAAAGCCCGCCCGCTCCAGTGCCTGAATCTGAATACAGGCTTGCCGAAGGGCCATTTCCCCCAACCGGATAATGAGTCCGGACTCCTCGGCAAGATTGATAAACTGTTGTGCGGGAATCAACCCTTTTTCAGGGTGCTGCCAACGCAAGAACGCCTCCACACCGATGACCCGTTCATTCACCAGGTCAAATTTGGGTTGGTAATGCAACACAAAGCGGTCTGCATCCAGCGCATTGGCCAGTTCTTCCTGTTGCAACAGACGCCGGGCGGCCTGAATGTTCAAGGCCGGGGTGAAGAACTGGCAGTTGTTTCGGCCTCGCTCTTTGGCCCGATACATTGCCAGATCCGCGTACTTCATCAGAACGCCAGGGTCTTCGCTGTCGTGGGGGATCATCGTGACACCAATGCTTGCGGTCACGCCGACGTCATGTTCCTGCAACCGCACGCGTTGACAAAGTCGGCGCAAAACCAGTTCCGCAACCTTCGCCGCAGCCTGCGGACCGGTAATACTCGACAGCAAAACCACAAATTCATCACCCCCGATCCTTGCCACCGAGTCTTCTTCACGGACACAACCGGTTAGCCAGCGCGCGACATGGGTCAGGAGCATATCGCCGACATCGTGCCCCAGAGTGTCGTTGATTTGCTTAAACCCATCCAGGTCGATGAACATCAGCGCCGCCGGTTCACCGGTGCGACGACTGCGCCGGACCGTGTGCGCCAGGCGATCACGAAACAGCTGGCGATTGGCCAGCCCGGTGAGCGGGTCGTAAAACGCCAGTCGGTGCAGTTCGGACTGAGCGGTTTTGAGCTCCGTCATATCGCGCAAACTCAGCACCACCCCGCCAACACCCGGCTCATCCAACATTGACGTGTAGGATCCTTCCATATCACGCCAGCCACCCTCAACATCGCGGACCCGGGCACGCATCACTGGCAACGCCCGGCCCGGCGATGTCAGGGCTTGCTCAAAGCTTGCCAGGAGCTGGGGCCAGTCATCGTGGTGAACCATTGCCTCCAGCTCAAATTCGTTAATCTGTTCGGGTGCAAAACCGAGAATATGTTCACAGGATGGACTCGCGTATAGCGGCTCACCAAGACGATCCAGAACCAACGTAACGTTGCTGGCTCCCTCGGTAATGGCGCGATAACGGCCAGCACTCATTTGGGCCTGTAATCTTGTTCGAATCAATGTCAGGAAGAACGCGAACAGCAACAGACTCACGAGCACGCCAGCTGCCAGCACGATCGCCGGGCGCGGGTCGGAAGCGCGGTAATCGAAAGCCGGGGTGGAACGGGTTTGCAGCAGCCAGGTTTGCTCACCATGGCGAACCTTCTGGTTCATGGCGAAGGTGTAATCGTCTTCCAGCGATCCGAGATTGGAACCGTACATTCGGGCTTCCCGCATCACGACGTCACCATCGTAAATGTGCACGTCCAGGAAGGGGGAGATAAGGCCGACGATGCCGTCCACCAGGTTGTTCATCCGAAAGGCACTGAAAACGAATCCCTGAAGCCGTGAGCGCCGCTCATTCAAGCTGTCGGGGATAAAATTGCCGGCATACACCGGGTGGTACATGAGAAAACCGGCCTGGTCGTCATCAACCTCTTCCTGCACCAACACCACTTTACTCGTCATGGTGGGTGCGCCGGCATCACGTGCCAATTCCATGGCCGACCGATGCACCACATCTTCAAAGGCATCATAGCCATAAGCCCGCTGATTTTGCGGGGTACCGGGTTCAAGAAAAACAATGGGGAAGTATTGATCGCGCACACCCGGGGGGTGAACCTGATAATCGGCCACACCCTGTTGGCGAATACTGTCGGTATGACTGCGCAGGTCCTGCTGCGTTATCCGGGCGGTATATCCGATGCCCTGAATACCCGGATAATATCGCTCAATATTGAGCCGAGTGACATACAACTGCCACTCGCTTCGATCCACCCCGTCAGCAACTGCAAACAAACCGGCGCTGCCTGCAAGAACCTGTTCGTAATTAAGAAGACGCTCTTCAATAGCGGTCTTCAATTGCATGGACTGGGTTTTGAAACGGGCTTCCGTGCGGTCTTTAACCAGTTGCACCGAAAACAGCCACAGGGCGGCGGTCATTGAAAGACTGACAAACAGAAGCAACCAGGCCAGGCGGGCATTCTGAAGTCTCAGCAGTTGTCGTAGTGTTACATCCTTGGTATTCATCATCGTTGCGGGTCCGGTCCGTGGCCTGAGCCTGTTTAACGCCGACAGAGTATAGCAAAAAGCCCTGCCGTGTACCTGCCACGAAGCTGACCGAACGGTGGCCGCCGGTATCACTGGCCGGCGGCCCTTTTGACCAATGCCTTAAGGCTTCATCACCAGATAGGTCGCTCGCCCCTCCCTGATCACTCGCACGGACACCGCCTTGTCCTTCGGCAGGCTGGCAACCGTTTGCTGAAAATCGGCAACGGATTGTATTTTCTTGCGATTAAGCTCGGTAATGATGTCATTGGGTCGCAAACCCGCATCCAGGGCCGGCCCCCGGACAACATTCGTCACCAATACGCCCGCGTCTATACCCAAGGCTGACTTCAGTTCTTCGGTCAAGGGCTCGACCACCAAGCCGAGAGGGCCACCAGATGAATCGGGACTTTGCGGTGCTTCTCTCTGCGCACTTTCATCAACTGGCAACCGGCCTATGACCACATCAATATCGATGTATCGCCCCTCACGCAGCACCTCCAGCGTCGCGGTTTCGCCCACAGGGGTACGACCAACCATGGGCGGGAGGTCAGACGACAGATTCACAGGGTCGCCGTCGTACTCCAGCACAATATCACCCGCCTCCAAACCGGCTTTCTCGGCTGGCGATCCGGCCATGACCTCAGCAACCAGCGCGCCTCTTGGCCGACTCAGGCCAAACGACTCTGCCAGATCACGATTGACTTCCTGAATCAGCACCCCGAGCCAGCCTCGGGCTACCGAGCCCTTGTCACGAATCTGCCTGAAGACATTCATCGCTTCGTCGATCGGAATCGCGAAGGATACGCCCATAAAGCCCCCGGACCGGGTGTAGATTTGCGAGTTAATGCCGACCACCTCTCCGTCCAGGTTGAACAGGGGGCCGCCGGAATTACCCGGATTAATCGCCACATCGGTCTGTATGAACGGCACATAGTTTTCACTCGGCAACGCCCGGCCAACAGCACTCACGATGCCGGCAGTGACCGTGTAGTCAAAGCCAAACGGTGAGCCTATGGCGAGCACCCACTCCCCCGGCTCCAGATCTTTGGAGCGACCTATGCGAACCACGGGCAAGTCCTCATCGTCCTTTATCTTGAGGACCGCCAGATCCGACCGCGGGTCAGTGCCAATCAAGACCGCAGGCAATTCCCGGCGGTCACTGAGGCGCACAATGATTTCATCCGCACCTTCCACCACATGGTTGTTGGTCAGCACGTAGCCATCCCTGGACACAATAAACCCGGATCCCATCGAACTGATGGGCGCCTGGCGCCTGGGATTTCTCTGATTAAATGGCGACTGCGGACCGCGGAAAAAATCCTGGAAAAATTCGGGAAGCTGGTCAAGCTGATCTTGGTTGAACGGCAATCCGCCGATCTGACCGGCCCGTTCCTGTGTGGTGCTGATGTTCACAACGGCGGCTGAATTTTCTTTCACAAGATCGGTAAAGTCCGGCAGGCTGCTGGCCCGCGCGGATACCACCGCAACACTGAAAACCATGACCAGCATCAACCCCAATGCAGTGATGCGCCTGCCCATCGATCCTTTCCAATGATCACGATTTATCAATAACATCGCACACTCTCCTTCAACGGTAGTTCGATTTCTATTCTGTTCCGCCCCACAACGTTTTCAACTTAATAAATCGTAGGGTCAATGGACTGTTTTTCAATACGAAGCAATTGTGGTCGAAAAAACTGCCCGTGATGCTTCTGTTGCCGATGCACCACCACGAACCCGAGCCCCATGCCCAGCCCCGACAAGACCAACGCCCAGCCATCCGACGATGGCGCCAACTGGTGTCCGGCCACGGCCCCCACAACCAGGAAAATCAACGGTAGTGCATACACCAGCAAGGACGCCCGCAACAATGCCGACTCCTCAATTGCAAGCGTGACCACATCCCCGACACGGGCACCCAGGACATTGTCGACCAAGACTTGATTCGCTCTGCCGGCAGTGACACCAGCGAGGACTCTTTGGCCACAACCCTGTTTGGCGCTGCAGGTGTTGCAGGCACTCAGCTGGATGGTCTGGACCCAGAGCTGATCGCCTTTGATGGCAACGACACGTCCGTTTTCAGTGATCACTGCCGGGCTCCCGAATCGCAAGTGCATCGTCAATATCCACCGCTTCAGCCACGCGCATGGCTGTCGCAGGCGGAATCTCGCCAACCACTGTCACCAGCAGATCGCGCCCTCGTACATCCACCCGTCGCATGTAGGCGGTCGTGGCACCGATTCGGGAAGCACCTGTTGGCATGCTGACCTGCCCCTCCGGTTCTACAAACACCGAAAACGCAGCCAGGCCATCGGAGAACGCGATCGCCTGCCCGTTGCCCGCGCGCGGGGCCGCAGCCGGCACGAAGCCATCAGGCCGCCACGTCAGCCGCCAGCCATCCATGCGAGGCGTGGTCATAGCCAAGGTTTGAGGCGCCAGTTTGCGCTCGACTTCTGTGCCATGGGATTGCACTTCAAACTCGTGATCTGGAAGGCTGTCAGTAATTTCAAGACTGGTGAACTGAAATCGTTCAAGGACCTCATCATTGCTGCTCCGAACATGGCTCTTGACCAGCAACCCGGTCTCCTTTTCCAGCCATAAACGGTAGCTGTAACGATGTTTATCCCTGGCATTGAGTGCAACGACCGCGACCGGGTAGCCTGCAATGCGGTCATCATTAAGCTTTTCAGGGACATACCACCGACTGATCGGGATCAGCTGATGGGTAAAGGCCTCGGCAAATGGGCCCGATGGAATTACTTGGTCCAATTGAATCCGGCCGTGGTCAGGCAAGACACAGTAGACGCGCATTCCCCGTCTAACGATCTCACCGTTCTTGCCATCCTGTTGCACCAACCGCTCCTCAACCTGGCCGTTATGGTAACGGTGAGCCACTTGCATGGTACTGACCTGATCGCCTCTGGCGTAAACAAACACCCCGCGATAGCTGGTCATATTAATGGCAGGGCCCAACCGCTTCAGCCAATACTCGGCAGAGTCTTGCTCCGCCGCACCGACCCAGCCTGACAACTGCAGCAGCAACACCACCGACAACCAGCGCATTGGACGTCTCCGAACCGTAATCAGGTATTTACCCAAGCCTGTTCTGTTCATACCGCATCAGCGCCCGGTGCCTGAAACACTGGCTAGCCGAGCGTATCCAACCGCCCCACGACCAGCCCCGACACTGTTGTGTTGGGCATGTTCAAGCAGGTAACGGCTGAGGTGTTCCCATTGTTTGTTATCGAGTTTTTGCAGCGCAACTTCCGGGATCTGATCCGAAACCTCACCCGCGTCGGTCACCAGTAGCGTCGCTTCTTCACCGGTTCTCGAAGAATCCGTGGCGGCTATCGAGGTGGCCGACTTTGAATCCCAGCCAGCGCCGAGGCCAAAACCAATGACCAGCGAGACCGTGATCATCGCAACCGCAGGCCAACGCCAGGTGGCCACACTACGTCGTTGCGCTAGACGGTCGGCACCCGCCGCCAGAGGCGGAGATTCGCCAAACAACGATGCTTGCACCTGATGGCTGACATCAATCTGGCTTGTCAGCGCCGGTTCTTCGTGCATTAATTCCCGAACTTGCTGCCAACGCTGCCACTGACCTCTCAGGTCGCCGCTGTCAGCTTTGGACAACAAACGACGCACGGACAGCTCATCCGCCTGATCATCCATCATTGCTGACAAGGTTTCTTTCAGACGATCATCCATCGGACGCAACCTCGTTCCACACTCGATGTATTTGCCACCTTTCAGGCGGTCTGCACGTATTGTTGATCATGTGTTGTCCAACATCGGGCCCAAATGACGATCAACCGCATCACGAGCCCGAAAAATACGCGAACGAACAGTACCAATCGGGCACTCCAGGACACGCGCAATGTCGTCATAACTCAGGCCATCGTACTCACGCAATAAAAACGCGGACCGGAGCTCCTCGGGCAATGCCGCAATGGCCATCTGCAGTGCCTTTTGTAATTGCTCGCGCTGCAGCATCCGGTCTGGGGACGCATTATCGCGAAGCCGGCCACCGTCATCAAAATTCTCCGCGTCAGAGGGATCCGCACTGCCCTGTGGGCGACGCGCTCTCGACTCCAAATGATTTTTCGCGGTATTAACGGCGATGCGGTAGAGCCACGTGTAAAATGCACTGTCACCCCGAAACCGATCGATCGCCTTGAATGCTTTGACGAACGCCTCCTGGGTCAAGTCCATCACATCCTGATTGTCGTAGATGTACCGGCTTATAATGGCCGCCACCCGTGACTGATACTTGATTACCAGCAAATCAAAAGCGGCACGATCACCACGACGCACCTTGTTGACCAATTGAAGGTCAGTCTGACTTTCGGCGTTGGTTGCCGTATTGAGACCTGATTCGGGAGCCATGGGTGAAATAACCGGCCTTCGACTGTGTAGGGCCTCGCGGCCAAGCTGATACTTCTTCAGTGACGTCATATGGCTGTCATACTCAGCTTTGTGGTCGAGTCTGGTACCAGCTTTCGATGGCACTTCCCATTCAGCCAAATAGACAGCAGACGCAAAGTTTAGTTCAATACAGTTCCACATTATGGCCCGTGATAACAACTTGATGCCACACTCATACGAACACGACGTTCTCATCATCGGCAGCGGAGCTGCCGGCTTGACGGTTGCCCTCAATTTGCCGCACCACCTGAAAGTGGCCGTTATAAGTAAGGGCAAAATCACCAGCGGTGCGACCCTTTGGGCTCAGGGCGGCATCGCAGCGGTTCTGGATAACGAAGATTCCGTCGAGAACCATATCCGGGACACCCTGTCCTCCGGTGCCGGGCTGTGCCATGAAGACGCTGTGCGATTCACCGTTGAACACGGCCGTGAAAGCATCGAATGGCTCATTGATAGCGGCGTCAATTTCACCCGTGACGAAAACGCCCAACTGCACCTGACCCGTGAAGGTGGCCACAGTCATCGGCGTATCATCCATGCCGCCGACGCTACCGGTCATGCTGTCTCCAGTACGCTGAGTCAGCAAGCGGCCGCGCGGGAGAATATCCAACTGATGGAGTCACGGGTTGCGGTCGACCTGATTACCAATCGTAAACTGTTGCTGCCGGGCAACCGCTGTGTGGGTGCTTACGTTCTGAACCTGGATGACAATCACGTCGAGCTGTTCCGGGCCCGGTTCGTGGTCATTGCCACCGGCGGTGCGAGCAAGGCTTATCGTTACACCAGCAACCCCGATGGCGCCTCCGGTGACGGCATTGCCATGGCATGGCGAGCGGGATGCCGAACCGCAAACATGGAGTTCAACCAATTCCACCCCACCTGTTTGTACCACCCCCACGCCAAGTCTTTTTTGATTACCGAGGCCGTGCGTGGAGAAGGTGGTTATTTAAGGTTGCCTGACGGCTCGCGGTTTATGGATCGCTTCGATGCGCGGGCCGAACTGGCGCCTCGTGACATTGTCGCTCGCGCCATCGACCATGAAATGAAGCGCCTGGGGGCCGATCACCTGTACCTCGACATCAGCCATAAACCGGCGGATTTTATTCGCAAACACTTTCCGACAATTTATGAGAAATGCCTGGAATTCGGAATCGACATCACCAGTGATCCGATTCCGGTGGTGCCCGCAGCCCATTACACCTGCGGTGGCATCATGACGGACAAGCGCGCCCGCACCGACGTGAACCAGCTGTATGCCGTGGGTGAGGCCGCGTTTACCGGATTGCATGGCGCCAACCGGATGGCCAGCAACTCACTGCTTGAATGTCTGGTGTATGGTCGCGCCGCGGCGGCGGACATCGCCCGCAGGGCAGCCGATATTCCGGCGCCCCCCAACGCCCCGGAATGGGACGAATCCCAGGTCAGAGACTCCGATGAGGATGTCGTCATTTCCCACAACTGGGATGAACTCAGGCATTTCATGTGGGACTATGTCGGAATTGTGCGCACCACCAAAAGACTGCAGCGGGCCAAACACCGTATTGACCTGCTGTCCCGGGAAATCGGGGAGTTTTACAGTAATTACCGGGTCTCAAATGATCTCTTGGAGCTGCGAAACCTGGTCACCATTGCTGATCTGATCATCTGTTCCGCCATGCAACGAAATGAGAGTCGCGGTCTTCACTACACGCTGGACTACCCCGGACTGATGCATGAAGTTAAAGACACCGTGCTCGTCCCGACCAGCTTCCGTACCAAATCGCCCTGACGGGTGTGGGCCAGGAAGCACCAATCAATTTGCAGCGCCGGTCAACTCGCCGACCACCACAGCCGTAACCACATGAGACTGACAATGGATGACAACACTGAATTTAATCGTCTTTACTGGCACAGCCGCCGCGGCATGCTTGAACTTGACGTCTTGTTAATTCCCTTCCTTGAGGAGGTGTACCGGGATCTGCCAAAACAGGACCAGGATCTTTACCGGAAGCTGCTGACCTGCGAGGACGCGGACATCTGGCAATGGTTCATGCAGCGCAGCCAGCCAGACGATCCCGAGTTGCAGCGTATTGTGGATATGATCGTTCAGCGTGTGCAGCCAGATTAACGTCAGGCTTTATCCGTCGCTTGGCGCGGGCCTCATTGCATCGACTCCCTGGATTACCTTGCTGCTATCGGCTCTCACCGTCGGACTGGCCAGCAGTGCTCCGTTGTTGCTGTGTTGTCCGCCAGCCCTGGCCGGTGCCGTCTGGCAAGTTCGCGCCAGTGGGCTATTGATGTCCAGCGCTTCCGTCACGCAACTATCGATCCGCGACGGGCAATTGCATGCGCTATTGGGCAATGGTCAGAGATTTCCTGCTCACGCAAAAACCGAAAGCCGGCTGTTTGGGCGGATGGCGCTCTTGAAACTGGCACTGGTCGGCACCAACTTAACACCACCGCTGGTTGTTTTAATCGACGTTCGGCGAGCCGATGGCCAGCCTCGTAATACCGACCCGGATGCCTTCAGACGTCTCCGGGTATGGCTGCGGCTGTCCAAGGTCAACACAGTTCGCTGACGCATTATCGACCATCCATTTGTACAATCTGGAGTTTCAGATGCCGGAACCCACGCCGTTAGCCAGCCATGCCAGGATTTCACTGCCAACACCAGCTTCCGCCTCACTGACCGGGCAGGTGATCGTGCAGGTCTCCGGCCCGGCCGTGGATAAATTTCTCCACGGTCAATTCAGTCAGAGCATGGATGAGGTGACCGATACCCGGTCACCCAGAGCCGCGGCCTGCAACCCCAAAGGCCGAGCCTATGCGTTGACGCGCCTGGTTCGTCACGATGACTCCGTGCTGCTGGCGTTTCCAGCCTCACTGGCAGACGCCATTGTTGCCCACCTCAACAAATACCTGATGCTTTTCCGTGGCACCAACATGGCTGTTCTGGAGGATGCGGGCATTGTGGGCCTGTTCGGAAACGATTTGGCCGAACAACTCGCTCCCGGCATCACACCCCGCTTGCTTGAACCGGGAGACACCGCGCGGATCGGAGCCCACACCCTGATTCGCACTCAGGACACTGCCAGCGGACTTGTCCGCTATGAGTTTTGGCGGGTCGGACCTTTATCCGAGAGTGAGGCCGCAACGATTGAGGCTGCCTACAAAGCATCCGAAACGGACTGGCAGGCCTCTGAAATTGCCGCAGGCATAGCGGCCTTGTGTCCAGCCACTCAGGATGCGTACGTTCCGCAAATGTTGAACTGGCAACACGTCGACGGCATTCACTTTAAGAAAGGCTGCTACACTGGGCAGGAGGTCATCGCCCGCATGCATTTTCTGGGGCAGCTCAAGAAAAGTCTGTTCCGGCTCCGGGCCGAACCCGCAGAGTCGGCCCTCATTCCGGGCCAGCAGGTTCTCGCTGGTGAGCGCGTAATCGGCGAAATTGTCTCCAGCGTTGCTTACGACAACCACAGCGCCGAAGCGCTGGCCGTGCTTCGCCATGAAGGCGCCGGTCACCCATTAACGCTGAAAGACCCCAGCGCCACGCCATTGCAACTGTTGGATCTGCCCTATTCGGTTCCGGAACGGCAGAAAACCGACGTCAACGATACATAAGTTGACAGGCATCAACGCCAGATTTTGCTATAACTACTAAATCCTTTCGATAACACACTGATCACGGATTCAGACCGACTATGTCTACGATCGTTGAAACCATTAAAAATGACCTGCTGAGCGCTATTGATAACGATAAGCTCCTTCTTCCTACCCTGCCGGAAGCCGCCCTGCAGGTTCGAGAGATCGCCGAATCCGAAGACTCGTCCATCCTCGATCTGGTCAAGGTTATCAGCAACGATACCGCGTTGTCGGCGCGCCTCATTCGAGTCTGCAACAGCCCTTTGTTCCGAGGCTCCCGATCCATTGAGAACCTCAATATGGCCGTCAGCCGCCTGGGCATGGCCTACACCAGCAACCTGGCGATGGGCCTGGCTATGGAGCAAATGTTCCAAGCCACTTCCGACATGATTGATAAACGGCTACGCGCTACATGGCAAACGAGCACCGAAGTTGCTGGCATTTGCCATGTGCTGGCACAGCATTACACCAAACTCAAACCTGATCAGGCCACGCTTGCGGGCCTGGTTCACTTGATCGGAGTATTGCCCATTCTGCGTTATGTGGAAGACCAGGACATTCAGATCAGCAGCATCATGCTTGACAACGTGGTCGATGAGATCCACCCGAAGATTGGCCATCAGATTTTGAAAAAATGGGACTTCCCACCCGAACTCCAGCAAGTTCCACTGGAATATGCCCGCTTTCAGCGCGAGGTTCCCAAGGCGGATTACGCCGATCTTGTCATGGTCGCCAACTTGCAACTGGTTGCCGGGTCAGAGCACCCATTGACCGAAATGGACTGGAAAACGGTCACCGCTTTTGACCGTCTGGGGCTGGACCCCGACATCGATATGAGTGCGGAAGAAGACCTGAACGCCCAGATGGAAGCGGCCATGGCGCTGTTGAAGTAACACAGCCCTCCACCGTCAACCAATGTGGGCGTGAAACGTCCTCATTGGCAAAGGATCATGCGGCGACAGGGAGTCAAACTGACTGAAGTGGCATTACTTGGGCGGGCCTTAAGCACTCAATCGCAACGTTCAGGTGACTGGTCGGGCATCGCACTGGCAGTCAGGATTCTGATTTACCGTAGCGCTCGAAAAGCAGCTTTTTAGCGGGCAACTCCCAGCACACTTGTCGGCGGCCCTGGGTCGCAAGCCACTGGTTAGTTTTTGAGAAATGCTGGCAGCCGAAAAAACCGCGATAGGCACTGAGCGGTGATGGATGAGGTCCTTCTAGGACACAGTGCCGCTGCCGATCAATGGCTCGCCCTTTCTTTCTGGCGTAACTCCCCCAGAGGATGAACACCACACCGTCACATTCGCGATTCACGGTCTCAATCACTTGATCGGTAAACGTTTCCCAGCCTTTGCCCTGGTGCGCTCCAGCCTGGCCCTGAGACACGGTTAACACACTGTTAAGCAAGAGCACCCCTTGCTCAGCCCAAGGCTGCAAGCAGCCATGATCCGGCGGTGCAATGCCCAGATCCGACTGCAATTCCTTGAACATATTGACCAGCGACGGCGGCGTGGTCACCCCCGGTCGGACACTGAAACACAGGCCATGAGCCTGCCCCGGACCATGGTATGGGTCCTGCCCCAGTATCACGACGGACACCTGATCCAGTGGTGTGCTGTTGAGGGCGTTAAAACAATGATGGCGGGCAGGAAACAGAATTTTTCCGGTCTGCTCTTCCGCCGCCAGAAATTCTGCCAGCGCTTTCATATAAGGCTGACGAAACTCGCCCTCCAAGCGCTCTACCCAGCCGCGACCGGGTTTGAGCTCGGCCGCCAGGGCATCGACCGGCTGCATGGTTTAGCCATGCTCCGGGCGCATGGCCGGAAACAGAATCACATCACGAATGGACTGCGAATCGGTCAATAGCATGGCCAGACGGTCAATACCGATGCCCTCACCCGCAGTGGGCGGCAAACCATACTCCAGCGCCGTCACATAATCTTCGTCGTAGAACATGGCTTCATCATCGCCGGCCTCTTTTTCCGCCACCTGTTCCTGGAACCGCTCGGCCTGATCTTCGGCATCGTTCAACTCCGAGAATCCGTTGGCGATTTCACGGCCACCGACGAAAAATTCAAATCGCTCGGTAACAAACGGATTGCTGTCCTTACGACGGGCCAGGGGGGACACTTCGGTTGGGTATTCGGTAATAAACGTCGGCTGCATCAGACGATGTTCAACCGTCTTCTCGAAGATCTCTACCTGAACCTTGCCCAGCCCCCAGCCTTGCTTGACCGTAATGCCCAGATCCCTGGCAATCTGTCGGGCCCCAGTATCATCGTTGATTTGGTTAGCCGAGATGTCGGGGTTGAACTTGAGAATGGAGTCGACCACCGTGAGCCGCTCAAAGGGCTTGCCAAAGTCGTACTCGATGGTATCTACGTCGCCGCCCGCCAGGGGGCGGGTATTGACCACGTTCGTGGTACCTAAAACGGTTTGTGCCGTCTCTCGCAACATGGCTTCGGTCAGATCCATCAGATCGTTAAAATCCGCATAGGCCTGATAGAACTCCAGCATCGTGAATTCCGGATTGTGCCGGGTGGACAAACCCTCATTGCGGAAGTTGCGATTGATTTCAAAAACCCGCTCGAAACCACCGACCACCAACCGTTTAAGGTACAGTTCCGGCGCGATTCTCAGATACATATCAATACCGAGAGCGTTGTGATGTGTCACAAACGGCCGGGCAGTCGCACCCCCAGGAATCACCTGCAGCATGGGTGTCTCAACTTCCATGAAGTCCCGCTGGGTAAAAAAGTTGCGGATGCAATTAATGATCTTGGAGCGAGCGTGGAACACCCGGCGGGTATCTTCATTGACCATCAAGTCGACATAGCGCTGGCGATAGCGGGTTTCGGTATCGGTCAGGCCCTTGTGCTTTTCTGGCAGCGGACGCAATGACTTGGTGAGCAGCACATACTCGTCCATCGCCACATACAGGTCGCCCTTGCCCGACTTGCACAATGTGCCTCGAACGCCCACGACGTCCCCCAGGTCCCAGTGCTTGGTTACCTTTTGCACGTCCTTGGTCGCATAAATCTGCATCCGCCCCGTCATGTCCTGAACGACCTTGAATGCCTTACGGTCGAGCATTAAACGACCGGCGATGGCGACGGTCAGCCCCAACGACTCCAGCTCCTCCTTGGATTTGTCGCCGTGTGCCGCCGTAAGAGATTCGGCGGTATGGTCACGACGAAAATCGTTTGGAAAGGGGTTGCCCTGCTCGCGCAAGTCCGCCAACTTGTTCCGGCGCTCGGCGATCAACTTGTTCTCGTCATGCTGGGTGGCGTTTGGCATTTGTTCAGTCATGGTCTCTCGCTAACATAAAGGTTTGGATCGAGGTCACTGGGTTACAGCGCCATTTTGAGGCTGGCTTCGATAAATTTATCGATATCCCCGTCCAGGACAGCCTGGGTATTGCTGGTTTCTACCTTGGTGCGCAGATCCTTGACGCGACTGTCATCCAGCACGTAGGAACGAATCTGGCTACCCCAGCCGATGTCCGACTTGGAGTCTTCCATCTGCTGCTTCTCGGCGTTGCGTTTTTGCATCTCCAGCTCAAACAGCTTCGCTTTCAGCTGTTTCATGGCCTGGTCTTTGTTCTGATGCTGACTGCGGCCGGCCTGGCAGGCCACAACCGTCCCCGTTGGATTGTGTGTTAAACGCACGGCGGATTCCGTCCGGTTAACGTGCTGGCCGCCTGCGCCGGAAGCGCGGTAAACGTCCACCCGCAAATCGGCGGGGTTGATCTCAATTTCGAAACTGTCATCCACTTCCGGTGATACAAACACAGAAGAAAATGAGGTGTGCCGGCGATTACCGGAATCGAACGGCGACTTACGAACCAGCCGATGAACACCGGTCTCGGTGCGCAGCCAGCCATAGGCGTATTCACCCTGGAAATGGATGGTGGCACTCTTTACGCCCGCGACGTCGCCGTCCTGAAGTTCGACAATTTCAGTCTTGAACCCCCGACGCTCACCCCAACGTAAATACATCCGCAACAGCATGTTGGCCCAGTCCTGGGCCTCCGTGCCGCCGGAACCCGACTGAATATCCAGATAGGCGTTGTTCGCGTCCATTTCGCCGGAAAACATGCGACGAAACTCCAGTTTCTGCAGTTCCTGATCCAAGCTCTTCAAATCAGCAACAATATCGTCCGCCGTGCCTTGGTCTTCCTCTTCGGCGGCGATATCAAGCAACCCTTCGGCGTCTTCGAGGCCAGACGTCAGGTTGTCGATGGTTTTGACAATCAGCTCCAGATCCGCGCGCTCTTTTCCCAACTTCTGTGCCCGTTCGGGGTCTTCCCAAACCTTTGGGTCTTCCAGCTCGCGCTCTACTTCAACCAGCCGTTCACTGCGCTGATCGTAGTCAAAGATACCCCCTAAGCGCATCGGTGCGCTCGCGAAGGTCTTTAATAGTCATCACAATCGGGTTGATTTCCATGAAACGGCTTCTCACAGTCTCGAAATTTTTGCGCATGGGACATCGGCCCCGTGCGATCGAATGAAACGCGGCATTTTACCGGAAAAAACGGGCTAAATCAGCCTGGGCAAACGTTCAGCGCATAGAACTCAGATTTGCGGGCAAGGTGGCGCACAAGAATACGTTACTGGGCAGGCTCAAGATAGTCGATCAGCAACTGCAAACTGGTGCGCCCCCGAAAGGTATTGGCATCAGGTTTATAAACGACCCTGGCCCCGGTTTGAGTAAAATCGGGCACACTGGGCCCGGTGTTGAAGGCAATGCCATCAATGATATCTCCCCCATCTCGGGGTTGAAGCACCAGCTTCAGGTGATTTTCACCGACGATACGCTGCCGGATCACGTCGAACTCGCCATCGAACAACGGCTCTGGAAAATGCTGGCCCCAGGGACCCGCCCGGCGTAAAAGCGCCGCCGTCTCAAGATTGAGCTCCGCAGGGGATAACGCCCCATCGGTGGTAATGGCGGCATCCAGGTCGGCCGCCGATATCGTGCTACGCACGGCTTCGTCAAACGCGCGCGAAAAGGCGTCGAGATCGACCTTGGCCATGGTCATACCGGCGGCCATCGCATGGCCGCCAAATTTCCGTAATAGGCCAGGATGACGGGCGTCCACCGCGGCCAGTACATCACGAATGTGGAGCCCCGGTATCGACCGTGCCGAGCCTTTGATTTCTTCATCGTCTTCGCCTGGGGCAAACGCAATGACCGGTCGGTGAGTTTGCTCTCGAATTCGCGCAGCCAATATCCCAATGACGCCCTGGTGCCAATCCGGGTCGAAGAGCGCCAACCCCCAAGGCAACCCGTCAATGTCCAGCGACAGCGCACCCAGCAATGCCTGTGCCTGCTCCTTCATGCCGGTCTCAATGGTGCGACGCTCGCGGTTCAGGCTATCCAGTTCCGTTGCCAGCCGGCGGGCTTCATCTTCACCGTCGGCGAGCAGGCACGCGATACCAATGCTCATGTCGTCCAGTCGGCCCGCCGCGTTCAGCCGCGGCCCAACCACAAACCCGAGATCGGTCGCGCTGATTTCACGATGATCCCGGCCTGCGATTTCC
Source organism: Marinobacter caseinilyticus (assembly GCF_011074955.1). Classification (GTDB taxonomy): domain Bacteria; phylum Pseudomonadota; class Gammaproteobacteria; order Pseudomonadales; family Oleiphilaceae; genus Marinobacter; species Marinobacter caseinilyticus. Next base: position 178,430 of record NZ_WUQJ01000034.1, read on the forward strand.
AGCAAGGCCAATATGCCGGGTCGGGCCTCGCCCTGACGAATACGGCGCAGACCCTGCTCCACAAAAATACGGTTATTGTGATCCAGCGGCACCACATCCGCCACCGTGCCCAAGGCAACCAGATCCAGCAAGACACCGAGATTGGGCTGCTGCGCCTCGCTCAGCACGCCGGTTTCTCGCAAGTGACGTCGCAAGGCCGTAAGAACGTAAAACATCACACCGACGCCAGCGGCATGTTTACTCAGAAACGGACATCCGACCTGATTGGGATTGACGATGGCGTCTGCATCCGGCAACGACTCACCGGGCAGATGATGATCAGTGACCACCACCTGAATCCCCAATTCGCGCGCCGCTCGAACGCCCTCAACGGCTGAAATGCCGTTGTCCACCGTAATAAGCAGGTCTGGCAGGCTGCCTTCCTCCTCCAGACGGGCAATGATCCCCGGGCTCAGCCCGTAGCCATCGGCAAACCGGCTGGGCACCCGGAAATCCACCTGCGTCAGCCCCATCATGGACAAACCCAGCATAGCCACCGCCGTGCTGGTTGCCCCGTCGGCGTCAAAATCACCGAGAATCAACACCCGCTTCTGATGTTGTATCGCGTCCGTGATTATCTCAACCGCTCGCCCGATACCGCGGAGCTCCAACGGCGAAGCCAAGTGTTTCAGGGTATAGCTGAGCTGGGTTTCGGAGGTAACGCCCCGCGCGGCATAGAGCCGCCGGAGGATAGGAGGAAGTTGCTCACCCCAGGTAAGGGTCGCTTCGGGCACGATTCTGCGGCGAATTTTCTTCGGCGTCATCATCCGGCAATTGAGCGACTAGGCATGCTTCCAGTGCTCCAACATGAAGCCATGAACAGCGTGGATGTCGTCGTTCAGAACTGTATAGCGCTCCTCACGCTCGAACAAATCATGCATATGCTTCGGTAGCGCTGGCTCGACCGTGACGCCCGACTGCCTGATCGCATCCGGAAATTTGGCCGGGTGCGCCGTACCCAGAGTGATCATCGGAACACTCTGGTCGCGGCGGCAATTCCGCGCCGCCCGAACCCCGATCGCGGTGTGTGGGTCCAGCAGGTACTCGTTACGCTCGTAGATCTCACGAATCGTATCGCACGTTGCCTCGTCACTGACTGCGTCGCTGTCGAACAGTTTGCGCACATGCTTCCAGCGGTAGTCATCAATGCTGACCGGGCCTGTCTGCGCCTCTTCCAGCAATGATTTAACCGCCGCCCCATCGCGCCCGTAAAGATCAAACAACAAACGCTCGAAGTTGCTGGACACCATAATGTCCATGCTGGGCGTCAGTGTGTGCTCCAATTGATGCTGCTCGTAGCGATTACCGCTCATGAACCGATGCAAAATATCGTTGCGATTGGTTGCAATCACCAGCTGGCTGATCGGAAGCCCCATCTGACGCGCGAGGTAACCCGCGAATATATCGCCAAAGTTACCGGTTGGCACCGAAAATGCCATGCTGCGATCGGGGCCGCCCAGCGCCAATGAGGCGTGAAAATAGTAGACAATCTGGGCCATGATACGCGCCCAGTTAATCGAATTGACCGCCGCCAACTGGGTTTTTCCACCCAAGAAGGATTGGTCGTTAAAGCTTGCTTTGACCATTCGTTGACAGTCGTCAAAATTGCCACGCACCGCAATGTTGTGAATATTATCTCCGGTGACCGTGGTCATCTGCCGACGCTGTACTTCAGAAACACGCTCGTGGGGATGCAGAATAAAAATGTCCACGTGCTTGCACCGACGGCAACCTTCAATCGCAGCAGAGCCGGTATCCCCTGAGGTGGCCCCCATGATCACGACATGCTGCTTACGCTTTTCAAGTACGTAATCAAGCAAGCGCCCCAGCAGTTGCAGGGCAAAATCTTTGAACGCGAGTGTCGGCCCACGGAACAGCTCCAGCACCCACTCGTTGCTATTGAGCTGGACCAGCGGTGCGACCGCATCGTGTGCGAACACCTCGTAGGTTTCTTCCAGCATGGTACGGAAATCCGCCGCTGGAATAGCGTCTTCCACAAATGGGTACATTACGTTGAACGCCAGCTCGCTGTAGGGCAAACCACGCCAGCTTCGAATTTCTTCCAGGCTGAAGTGGGGCAGCGACTCTGGCACATACAAGCCACCATCGGTTGCCAGCCCCGTCAGCAGGACATCTTCAAAACCCAGTGCCGGCGCAGCGCCGCGTGTGCTGATGTATCTCACCGTTCATTCCTGTTAATTAAAGTTTTCTGCACGGATGCGGATGACATGACCTTCAATATCCGCCAGCGCTTCAAGGTCTTCGATGGCTCGATTAATCTGACGCTCCTGAACCGTATGCGTCAGAATGATCACCGGAATTTTGCCATCTTTAAGTTCAGACTCTTTCTGCATGATGGATTCAATGTTGATGCCATGTTCACTCAGAATCGACGCGACGTTAGCCAGCACTCCCGGGCGATCCAGGGCCTGAATTCTCAGGTAGTAGGCCGACTGGATATCTTCCATCGACAACACATCAAGATCTTCCAGTGCGGATGAATCAAAGCCGAGGTAAGGCACTCGCTGACCGCTCTGGAAAACCACGGTGCGGGCGACATCCACGATATCGGCTATGACGGCGGAGGCGGTTGCTTCAGCGCCCGCACCGGGGCCGTAATACATGGTCTGACCAACCGCGTCACCATCCACCAGAACGGCGTTGAGCACGCCATCAACCTGCGCAATAAGGTGACTTTGCGGCACCAGCGTGGGATGCACGCGCAGCTCAATGCCACTGTCACGGCGACGGGCAATACCGAGGTGCTTAATGCGATAGCCAAGCAGCTCGGCATGGGCGATGTCGTAAGGGGTTATCTGCGAGATACCTTCGGTGTAGGCACGTTCAAACTGAAGCGGAACGCCAAAACCGGTGGAGGCCAGAATGGTCAACTTGTGCGCTGCGTCAATGCCTTCAACGTCGAAGGTCGGGTCCGCTTCGGCATAGCCCAGCGCTTGAGCTTCCTTCAGCACCTCCTCGAAAGCGCGACCCGCTCTCATCTCGGTCAGGATGTAGTTGCCAGTGCCATTGATAATGCCGGCGATCCAGTCAATGCGGTTGCCTGCCATACCTTCACGAATGGCCTTGATCACCGGGATGCCGCCCGCAACGCCTGCTTCAAAGGCCACGCTGACGCCTTTTTCCTCAGCGGCCGCAAATATCTCGTTACCATGCACGGCAATCAGCGCTTTATTCGCGGTCACAACGTGTTTGCCGTTTTTGATGGCAGACATCACCAACTCTTTGGCGACGTCATACCCGCCAATAAGCTCGACAACCACGTCAATGTCAGGATCATTGACCACGTCAAACACATCCCGACTGAAAGGAATGTCGCCCAGTTGAATGTCGTCACGAGGCGTCCGCGTCGCCACTCGGGCCACACGAATATTACACCCGGCTCGCCCGGCAATGAGGCTGGCATTACGCGCAAGTACATTAAACGTACCGCCGCCCACAGTTCCCAATCCACAGATTCCGACCCTGACTTCTTTCAAACTGACACCTCTATTGCTGATGAATTGCCGAGCGCGGGCATAGTATACCGTTTAGCAGGCTCCATAAAACCGGCATAGGTCTTAAAGCAGACCCAACCCTTCGGCAAACTTGTCGGCGGGCACGTACCCGCGAACCATTTTTCCGTCTTCAAGAATAATGGCCGGCGTTCCTGTTACACCAACACGACCGCCAAGCTCGAATTGTTTCCCAACAGGATTTTCGCAGGATTTTGCTGCAACCTGCCGACCACCTTTTGCCGCGTCCATGGCGGCTTGCTGGTCGTCAGAGCACCAGACTGCTTCGTATTTTTTAAACGAAGGAGTACCCGGGCCGGAGCGTGGAAAAGCAAAGTAATTGACGGCAATACCCAACTCGTTGAGTCGCGACATCTCATCATGAAGTTTGCGACAATAGGGGCAGTCAATATCTGTGAAGATGGCAATTTCAGCTTTTTGTTCGCCTTTGGCCGGGTAATGGATAGCCCCCTCCTTACCGAAGGAATTCATGATGTTTACCCGCCGATCCGCACGCCCGGCCTCAGTGACATTGGCGATTCCGGACGGCGTGATTTGTAACAGGTCCCCAGTTAACAAAAACTCGCCGTCGGGGGTCGCATAAATTGTCTCGCCGGTACTGGTTTCAATCTCATACAAACCGGGGGCTTTTGACTCGCGGACATTGGTGACTTGCAAACCTGGAATATTTTTGCTCAGCCGTTCCGATAATTCAGTCGCCACATCGGCCGCCGCGGACGTCGCCCATGCCCCCAAACCCACGGCGAGTGCCAGGCATACAATTCGCTGTAAACGCCTAATCTGGTCAGTCATACGTCATCCTGTCTTTAGAAAGTAGTGCTGCCACACGCAAGCAATAGTCGTTGCGAGTCCGTTTTTACCGTGCAAACCTGACATCGCCTCAAGGTAAAAGTTCAGTATACCAAGTCATTCTGATAGTCGCCTGCCATCGCCGGTCCGCGGTTGATATTCTTTCACCCTCTGGGGTGGTGGGCCTGGTGTAGGACCTGCAGACGCTGGCGAGCAACGTGAGTGTAAATCTGCGTTGTGGACAGATCCGAATGTCCCAGCAACATCTGCACCACTCGCAAGTCCGCTCCATGGTTGAGCAAGTGGGTCGCAAACGCGTGACGCAGGGTATGTGGCGACAAATGCTTCTGAATCCCTGCCCGCCCAGTGTAAAGTTTGACCCGGTGCCAAAATGTCTGGCGCGTCATTGCCTGCGCCCGATTGCCCGGAAACAGCGCATCGGAAGGCTGACCTTTGAGCAACTCGGCACGTCCTTCACGCATATAGCGCAATAGCCAATCTACGGCCTCTTCACCCAACGGCACCAGCCGTTCTTTATTACCCTTGCCTACAATGCGGACAACCCCTTGCCTCAGATTGACCTGATCCACTCTTAACGCCACCAGCTCCGAGACCCGCAAGCCACAACCGTACAGAATTTCCAGCATCGCGCGATCCCGAAGTTCCAGCGGTCGTTCAACATCAGGTTCTTTCAGCAGACTTTCAACATCCTGCTCAGACAATGAGTCCGGTAGCCGCCTTGGAATTCGAGGGCTATCAATTCTCAGTGTTGGATCTTCCTTGACCAGCCCCTCTCGCAGCAAGTAACGATAAAAACGTCGGATACCTGAAAGACGGCGAGCCGCGGTGGAGGTCTTACACCCCTCCGCCAATCCCCGCGCAATCCAGCCTAGAAGCACCGTCCGGCTAACACCCGAAAGACTTGTTGCGCCTGGCTGTGTTGCCAGCCATCGCGCCAGTTGCATCAAATCACTGCGGTAAGCCATACGCGTCTTTTCACCAAGGCCATCTTCCAGCCATAGCGCATCAACAAACTGGCTTACCAGTTGCTCGTCTTCTGGTGTCATTTCATGACTTGTCATACCGGCGCGCACCCGTCGCAACCAACAAAAAAGGGCAGCCATTAGGCTGCCCTCTTCTTCCGCTTATACCAAAGCTGGAATGATCATCGCTGAACAGCGACGACTCAGCCCAGTTTTTCTTTGATACGGGCTGCCTTACCAGACAGGTCACGGAGGTAGTAGAGTTTGGCCTGACGAACGTCACCGCGACGCTTGACGGTGAGGCTGTCGATCAACTTACTGAAAGCCTGGAAAGTACGCTCAACCCCCACGCCGTAAGAAATCTTACGAACAGTGAAAGAAGAGTTCATACCGCGGTTACGCTTACCAATGACAACGCCTTCAAACGCCTGCAGACGCTCACGGTTTCCTTCGGTAACACGAACTTGAATCACTACGGTATCACCCGGCGCAAAGGCAGGGATTTCCTTGGTCATCTGTTCATTTTCGATCTGACTGATGATGTTGTTCTTGCCGCTCATCGTATGCTCCTGATACTCAATCTTTTAATGCCCTGAAGTTTCAGAGGCACCCGGTTCATTAAAAAGTTCTTCCAGCAGCTCACGCTCTTCGTCCGTAAGCACCCGCTGTTCCAGCAGGTCGGGGCGTCGCTCCCGGGTTCGCCTTAGCGACTGTTTCAGCCGCCAACGCCGGATTTGATCATGGTGACCACTTAGCAAAACCTCCGGCACCGACTCACCTTCGTATATCTCCGGACGAGTATAGTGCGGGCAATCCAGCAAACCGTCAGCGAACGAATCCTGCTCCGCCGACTGCGCATGACCCAGCGCTCCTGGAATCAAACGCGTTACCGCATCAATGATCGCCATCGCCGCCAGTTCACCGCCGGACAAAACGAAATCACCCAGCGACACTTCGCGATCAACTTCGGCCGATATCAGACGTTCATCAACGCCTTCATAACGCCCTGCCACCAAAATCAGTTGCTGCTCGGCTGCCAAAGACTCAACAACCGACTGATTCAATGTTTCGCCCTGCGGCGACAAATAGACCACACAGGCGTTACCGGGCGCAGCCTTCCTCGCTGCTTCGATGGCATCCCGTAAAGGCTGAATTTTCATCAACATACCGGGACCGCCACCGTACGGCCGGTCATCTACGGTTCGATGACGGTCGTGGGCATAGTCTCGCGGGTTCCAGCTCGTCAAGGTCAACAGCCCCTCTCGGGCCGCTCGACCGGTCACGCCAAACTCGGTTACCGCATTGAACATTTCCGGAAACAGACTGACCGCGCCAATCCACACCCGTTAAAACTCCACATCCCAGTCCACAACCATCAGATTGGATTCAAGATCGACCGACTTGACAACCTGCTCCGGGAGATACGGAATCAAACGTTCTTTCTGATCGATCGACGTGTCCGATGGCGTTACCACCAACACGTCGTTGGAACCGGTTTCAAGGAGATGCCCAACAGTTCCCAGGTTTTGACCGTCGACTGTTTCAACATGCAGCCCTTCAAGCTGGTACCAATAAAACTCACCGTCCGGTAGCTCGGGCAATTCACTTCTCGGCACCACGATATCAACGCCGCAATAAGTTTTTGCAAGATCGCGGTCGTCTATGCCTTTCAGCTTGACCACGATACCCGGCCCCTGCCGACGACCTTCTTCGAGCTCCAGCGACATGCGCTTGCCTTCGAAGACTGCTGTCCAGTGACGGTAGTTTAGAATGCCTTCCAAGGGGTCGGTGTAAGAGTAGACCTTCAGCCACCCTTTGACCCCAAACACTGCGGTTATCCGGCCAACCACAGTTTCCTGCGAACTCTGTGTCATGGCTTTTACCCCAGCGTCTTACTCAACAATTACTCAGCAGCGCCTTTCAGCAGCTGTGTTACACGCTCGCTGGTCTGCGCGCCTTGGCCTAGCCAAAACTCAACGCGCTGACGGTCAACGCGCAAGCGCTCTTCCTGACCACGTGCAATCGGGTTGAAGAATCCAACGCGTTCAATGAAGCGGCCGTCACGGGACTTCCGGCTATCAGTGACTGTCAGATGGTAGAACGGGCGCTTCTTAGAGCCACCACGAGCCAGACGAATTATTACCATTTCGACCAATATCCTGTTCTGTTGTACGAACTTTGTACGACTCGCGTTTGCCGTTATTCGCGGCTAACGCGGAGACCCATACTCGAAAGGGGCGCTATTCTATGCTAAAACCCCGGCGAAGAAAACAGGCAAACCATCCTGATTTCTACTAACGACCGAATGGAGGCATTCCACCCCCTCCACCGCCCGGCGGCATCATGCCTTGCATGCCGCGCATCATATTGGCCATGCCGCCTTTTTTGCTGAATTTCTTCATCATTTTCTGCATCTGCTTATGCTGCTTCAGCAGACGGTTCACATCCTGAATCTGTGTCCCCGAGCCAGATGCAATCCGGCGTTTGCGTGAGTTATTGATCACATCCGGGTAGCGCCGCTCCTTGGGGGTCATGGAACAGATGATTGCCTCAAGCTGCCCCATGCTCTTGTCATTGACCTGCTGCTGGGCTGCCTGAGCCATTTGCCCCATGCCGGGCAACTTATCCATCAAGCCTCCGACGCCACCCATATTTTTCATTTGCTGGAGCTGATCGCGGAAATCCTCTAAATCAAAGCTCTTGCCTTTCTTGATCTTTTTGGTGAGCTTATCCGCTTTCTTTTTATCAATAGTGCGTTCGGCTTCCTCTATTAAAGAAAGCACATCACCCATACCCAGTATGCGCGATGCCACCCGGTCAGGATGAAACGGCTCCAGGGCATCGACTTTTTCACCGATACCCAAAAACTTAATCGGCTTACCGGTTATATGCCGCACTGACAATGCTGCGCCGCCCCGGGCATCACCATCCGTCTTGGTCAGCACGACACCGGTCAGCGGCAAGGCGTCGTTAAAAGCCTTGGCGGTATTGGCCGCATCCTGGCCCGTCATGGCATCCACGACAAACAGCGTTTCAGCCGGGTTCACCGCTTTATGCAGACGACCAATCTCGCCCATCATATGCTCGTCTATGTGCAAGCGACCGGCGGTGTCGAGAATAACGACATCAATGTGTTTTTTCCGGGCGGCATCGATCGCGCCTTCGGCGATAGCAACCGGGTCCTGGTCTGCACTGCTGGGATGGAAAGCGACGCCAACCTCGCCCGCCAGCGTTTCCAACTGCTTGATCGCCGCCGGCCGGTAGATGTCGGCACTGACCACCATCACTGACTTTTTCTGGCGTTCTTTCAGGAGCCGGGCCAGCTTGGCTACGGTCGTCGTCTTACCAGCGCCCTGCAGACCCGCCATCATAATGACGGCCGGCGGGGTGGTCGCCAGGTTCAGACCTTCGTTGCCGGCACCCATTACCCGCTCAAGCTCTTCCTGGACAACCCGGACAAAAACCTGGCCTGGTGTAAGGCTGCGCATCACCTCCTGGCCAATTGCCCTCTCACGCACACCTTCAATGAACGCTTTAACCACAGGCAACGCGACATCTGCTTCGAGCAGAGCCATGCGAACTTCCCGCAAGGTTTCTTTAATATTGTCATCTGTGAGCCGGGCCTGGCCGGATATTTTCCGCAGGCTGCCGGACAGTCGATCGGTCAGGTTTTCAAACATGGCGCTATTCAATGCCCCTGATAGTAGACGTGTGAGCGAGGAACCGGTTGATTCCGGTTGCACAATCGCGACATTATACCCAGACTATTGCCCTGAAACGACCAACCCGGTCAATTCAGTACTACCCAACCCTACTTAGTAACCGGTAAGTTGACCAAAAGGATGTCATGGGAACCCTGATTCTTGCGGTAACCACTTTATTTCTCTATAGCATCGGAACCGCGCTGCAGGCCCTCAGTTTTCGGGGCAGGGTTCATACCAGCGTTACCATCATGACGCTGATCGGCGTGCTGGCATTGACCAGCCACGGCGTCCTCATTTGGGAGACCGTCCGATCTCAGGGCGCGTTTAATCTCGGTTTTTTTCAAAGCTCCGTACTGATCTCGTGGCTTATTGTGGCGCTGCTTCTGATCCTGAACCTTCGCAAACCAGTACAAAGCCTATTTCTCGCCATTTACCCTCTGGCCGGGCTTACGGTCGTGTTCATATTAATATTCCATTCGCCACCGAGGTTTGTGGCGCAGGACAACTGGGGCATGCTATCGCACATCGCCCTATCAGTAACAGCCTACAGTCTTTTCAGCCTGGCAGCTGTGCAAGCCTTACTGCTGTATTTTCAGAACCGCCAGTTGAAGCAAAATTACAACAGCTTGCTGATTCGCAACTTGCCGCCGCTTCAAACCATGGAGTCCTTGCTGTTTGAAATGGTTTGGGCCGGCGTCATCCTGCTCGTTTTGGCCATTATCACAGGTTCCATATTTGTGGATGACCTCTTTGTTCAGGACCTGGCCCATAAAACGCTCTTCTCTCTGATGTCCCTCGCCGTCTTTGTTGGCCTCCTGATCGGCCGATACACTCAGGGCTGGCGCGGCATCACAGCCAGCCGATGGACGCTCGCTGGTTGCCTGCTGCTAATGATCGGATTTTATGGCAGCAAATTTGTACTTGAACTGATCTTCCAGCGCGGTGGCTGAATGATCCGTTCAGCGATTTTCTTGACACGACTTGCCTACAACCCTATTTTCGCTACTTATCTGCAATAAAAGGATCAGTCTTCTTGAACGAGGCATCGCTGACGGCGCTGTTTTCCCTCCTCGCGGGGCTTATTATTCTATCCGCCTTTTTCTCGAGTTCCGAAACCGGAATGATGTCGTTGAACCGGTATCGTCTCAAACACCTGGCGAAAACCGGCCACAAAGGCGCAAGAAGGGCCAACAACCTCCTGAAACGAACCGATCAGCTCATCGGCGTCATTTTGATCGGCAACAATTTTGTCAACATCTTTGCATCGTCGATCGCGACCGTAATCGCCATCCGGCTATGGGGAGATGCGGGCATCTTTATCGCCACGATACTGCTCACCATTGTGATCCTTATATTTGCCGAGGTGACACCCAAAACCCTGGCGGCACTGTTCCCTGAAAAAATTGCATTTCCCGCCAGTCACATACTGGGTCCATTGCTAAAAGCACTGTACCCGTTTGTCTGGATGGTCAATCTGTTTACCGGCCTTATCCTAAAAATCCTCCGGATCTCACCCGACGATATAGCCAATGATCACCTGAGTCGGGAGGAACTCCGGACGCTCGTCAATGAAGCGGGTGCCCTTATCCCCAGCAAGCACAAAGACATGCTGGTCAGCATCCTTGATCTTGAGAAAGTCACGGTTAACGACATTATGGTGCCACGCAACGAGGTTGTGGGAATTGATCTTGATGACGACCTGGACGGCATATTGCGCCAACTCCGCAGCAGTCAACACACGCGACTGCCCGTCTACAAAGGGGACGTCAACAACATTCAGGGCATGCTCCACCTGCGCAACACCTCAAAACTGCTCCTGCAGGACGACATCAACAAAGCCATGATCATGCAGTTGTGCCGTGAGCCGTACTTTATTCCTGAGAGCACCCCCCTGAACACGCAACTGATCAACTTTCAAAAAGCCAAACGACGCATTGGCATCGTGGTAGATGAGTATGGCGATGTGCTGGGCATTGCCACCCTGGAGGATATTCTGGAAGAAATAGTCGGTGAATTTACCACCGATTATTCAGCCACCAGCCCTGACGTCATTCCCCAGGACGACGGCACCTACATTATTGATGGCTCGGCTGCGGTGCGCACAATCAATAAGATTCTGGATTGGAAGCTGCCCATTGACGGGCCCAAAACCCTGAACGGACTTATTACCGAGCAACTGGAGACGATTCCCGAAACCAACGTCTGTCTGAAAGTGAAAGGCCATCGGGTAGAAGTCCTGCAAATTAAAGACAACGTTGTGAAGGCCGCCATTGTTCACCCTCCCCTGCGGCGTAAAAAGCGATCCAACCGGGCGTAAGGCAGCGCTCGGATATATGCCTTTAAGTTATAACCGCGCAACCGTTAGAAAGATCAAATTTTAATCATTCGCTTGACCTGCCCCGGTGAAATACCAACACTAAAGCTGGAATTTACCATAATAAGAACAGGAGCTTTATCCATGAGTCTAGGCCATACGGTTGGACTGCTCACGCACCCGGATCGGGAGTGGGAGGCTATCCGCAAGGATTCCGAATCCATCGGGATGTTGTATCTTGGACATATTCTGTTATTGGCACTCATACCTGCTGCTGCAGGTTATTACGGAACGACTCAGGTAGGTTGGCAGATTGGCGACGGACAGATTATCCGCCTGACATCGGGGAGCGCGCTGCAGCTTTGCATCCTGTTCTATGCGGCCATGTTGGCAGGCGTTTATATCATTGGACGTTTCATTGATTTTTTTGCGGCAACCTATGACGTGCGAAACGACAACCCTAAAGGGGTCATACTGGCCGCCTACACCGCCACACCCGTCTTTTTGCTGGGCGTAATTGCGGTGTATCCCAACATTTGGGTGAACATGCTGGTCGGTCTGATTGCCATTGCCTACTCGGTCTATTTGCTATACGAGGGGTTGCCCATACTGATGAAAATACCGGAAGACCGGGGCTTTATGTTCGCATCATCCGTGTTGACCGTTGGCCTGGTCATGTTTGTCGGCCTGCTTGCAATAAGCGTTGTCATCTGGAGCATGGGGGTCGGCCCGGTGTACGTCAGTTGATCTGCCAGGCTCAGAACACGACAGACTTGATTGACGGGGCGGTCCTTAGCTGCCCCGGTTTTGTATCCACGGAGGGGGTTTCCTAAGCATTTGTTCATGTTACCGAACGCTAAATTGCGGTAGATTAGACGTATAATAAAAAATCAAATAGCTACGCTCGGTCATGTATCCGGTTGAGGCATTACAGGAGTCGGCCATGAATAAGCAGTCCGGCATACATTATCTCCATGAGCACAAAGGCCCGGGGGCGACTGTGAAAGTACCACAGGAAGTTGCCCGTATCCGCGATACCGTTGTGGCCGGACTTGGGGATCTGCTCCAGGGCGCATTTGACGCTGTGGACGACTCTCTGTTCGAACTCGCCAACAATGCCCGCAGCAATAACGAACAGAACCGTTACTTTGAAGCCATGCGAGAAATTCGCATCAAGCGCAAAGGCGTCGAGAAGCACTTCCAGTCTGCCGTAGCAAAACTGTTTGGCCAGCCCCCACGAAGTTCCGATATCAGTAACACTGACCAAAACGCGCGTCAAACCGCGGACAGCCTTTCGCTGGTTCATAATGATGAGCTGGAAGAACAGGTGGCCCTGAACGCCATGGTGAGCAAGGCCCGCGCCTATTTTCAGGGGCCACTGATTCAGCTGCAAACCCGATTCAGTGTCATTTACCCGGACGCCAATGAAACAGACCCGGTTAACCCTATGGCGCCGGAACATCTATGCGGTGCCTTTATCGAAGCGGCTCAGGCGCTGGAGATCCAGATTCGCGAACGGTTGATTGTGCTGAAGCAATTTGACCGTTACGTGGTGTCCAACCTCGGCATGCTTCTAGATGAAGCGAACCGGATTTTGGTTCAAGCGGGCGTCATTCCGAATTTCCGATACCATGGCAAGACCGGCGACCAAGTCCGGGCCAAAGAACCCGAGAGCAACCCCGAACCCAAAACATCAACTGAGGCGCATCGTCAACCGGCGCAGGCAGAATCTCCCCGGGATGAAGCGTTCTTTGGGCAAATCCGCCAGCTTCTGGCCCAGCAGCGTGCCGGCGGCGTTGGCAGCCAAGGGCCCAGATCTGCCGATCCTTCACTCCATGTCATCGGCGGCGCGGAACTGTTTCAGCTATTAACCGCGCTTCCACCACAGCAGCCACAGCAACTCGATGGCAATTTGAGCGCCGGCGAGCCTCTAGTCGTTGATTTGCAATCTCTGATCGAGCAACTATTAGGCAAAGCGCAACCAGTTGATGGCAAAAAGCCCGCCCTGAACGAGATGGACGAGGACTTAATCAACCTCGTGTCCATGCTGTTTGAATTTATTCTTGACGATTACAACCTGTCTGCGCCTATTCAGGTCCTCATAAGCCGCTTGCAAATTCCTATTCTCAAAGTCGTGATCAAGGACAGGTCGTTTTTCAGCAAGGCCACACACCCGGCACGTAAACTGCTGAACGCGCTGGCACGAGCAGGCATTGGCTGGAGCGACGCCGACGAGAAAACCCGTGACAAATTATACGAGCAAATCCACACCATCGTAGTGCGGATCCTGAACGAGTTTGACGGCGACATCGCTCTGTTTGAGAGATTGGGCGAAGAATTTGATCAATTTCTCTCGAGAGAGAACCGCAAAGCGACATTGGTTGAGCAACGCACCAGGGAATCCGAGCGGGGCCGAATCAAATCACAGAAAGCACAAGAAACCGTCGACCAACTGTTGCAGGATCGATTGTCCAAACACAGGGTGCCCGTCGCTATACAGGATATACTCCTCCAAGGTTGGAGCCGCGTCATGTTTCTGGCGTACCTGCGAAACGATGTTGAACATCGCTGGAATCAGGCTGTGAGGGTTGTGGATGACCTCATTTGGTGCCTTCACCCTCACATTGAAGACCAAGAGCGCGATCAGTGGGTGCGGGTTGTTCCAGGACTACTCAAGTCACTCCGCGCCGGCTTGGAGGAAGTGTCCTACAATTCCACTAAGCTCGACGAAATGATGTCCGAATTTAAGCATGAGCTGACAGAGGCCTTCCGCGCCCACGCTTTCACCGAGGCGAAGGAGATGCCGGGTGAGCCAGAATCTCAGGATGAAGCCTCAATCGCTCAAGAGGCCGCCGACAAAAATCAGCAAGAACTGGAAGACGCCGCCATTGCTGAATTCGTTGCACAGGTTGATGCGATTGAGGTGGGCAATTGGGTGGAGTTCAATCTGGTGAATGGCGCCAGCTTCCGCTGCAAGCTCTCTGCCGTCATAGAAGAAGCCAATTGCTTTGTCTTCGTCAACAGAATGGGCCTGAAGGTAATTGAGAAAACTCGGACGGAATTGGCACACGAAATGCGCCGCGGCCGACTGACAACCCTCGAGCATGGCGCGCTCATGGACCGTGCGCTGGACGCCGTCATGGGTAGCTTGCGGCGCAATACAGGATAGGCTAGCCTTCGGGCCCTGGCCTGCATTGTATTACTGGAGCGCTCAAAGCCCGATGCTGGAGTTCGGCAATCACACTTCTAACGTACCGGCAAAGTACCGAATAACCCTGGCGATGTCCGTTGCTTTGCTTGCTCATACACTGCTAATTGCGGCACTGGCTCAATGGGAGGCGCGCCCCGAAGCCGACGTCACCAGACTCAACCTGGTACTGGTCTCATCGGGCGATGCCGAACCAGAAGCCCAAATCAGCGCGCCAGTAAAGCCTACCGCTACCCTGCAAACTACGACAACGCCAAAAAAGCTGACCATCACACCAGTGCAAACCACCTCAGCGAGTGACACCAAGGCCCCTGAACCCAGCCCCGAATCTGTTCGGCCAAGCCATTCAACTCGTTCCGAAAAACCGACTGCCCCAGCGCCTGAATCCATTTCGAGCGCGCCTTCGATTGAAGGCAAGTCGTCACCCATTGAGGGACAGGCAGACGCACAATCGACTCAGATCGCGCCTCCAGAGATGGAAACCGAGCCGACCTACCGAGGAAAACTGGTCTCTCACATCGATAACTGGATCAAAAATTCAGGTCAGATTTACATACCAGCGAAGTCTCAGCGAGCACAAAAACCACCGAAACCACTGGAGTTGGAACTTTGGTTGATGCGCAATGGCGCGATCAGACGAGCGGATATAACACAATCTTCGGGTGATTCAGTATTTGACAAGCACACGCTCAGAACGGTTCTGAATGCCAGCCCATATCCCGAACCGCCAAAAGCTGATCAGAAAAACAGCCAGATGCGCTACCGCATAACGCTGGAAGTCGGTTCAGGGCCGCCCCTATAGACGGCCCTGAACCCTGCAATCAGGCTTCTTCTTTGCTGGCCGCGCCTTTCACCAGGTCCGTCAGCTCGCCGCTTTCTGACATCTCCAGCACGATATCGCAGCCACCGACCAGCTCACCGTTCACATAAAGCTGTGGATAGGTAGGCCAGCTTGAATAGGCTTTAAGCCCTTCGCGAAGCTCCTGATTGTCCAGAATATTAACGAATGCGAAGCGCTCTCCACAGGCCATCAGTGCCTGAACAGTTTTGGCGGAAAAACCACACTGGGGAGCTTGTGGCGTGCCCTTCATGTAGAGAATGACAGCATTTTCAGAAAGCTGGCTTTTAATCGTTTCGTTGATATCCATGAATACTCACCTTAATTTCGTCGGTAATAGAAGCCGTGTGGGCGCAGCGAAGAACACACACCAACCCCTGTCTAAGACGTTGGTTTATCGCCGGCTCGTTCGATGAATTCCATTGTACACGCCTGCGCAAACCTGCACCAAATTGATCGCAGATGCCGTTCGTCGCCAGGATTGTCTTCATAGGGGTTAACCGATAGACTTAAACGCTGGCTTTTAACAAGCTTTTCAAGCAGCTCCCGTCACGTACACGTCGCCGGTGCGGAACTCCGCAATCCGGTGCGTTGCTATTTCCGGAATCCAGCCTTTGTGAGGCAGTTGCTTTTGGAACCTTGAAGACTCGTGTCTGACAGGTTCCCCGAACTATTCGTACCACGGGGACGTATCATGGCGGAACAACCCCTGCTTAACACATACGATCGCTTACCCATTGTGTTCGACCATGGGCAAGGTCCCTGGCTACACGATACGAGTGGCTACCGGTATTATGACACCTTATCCGGTCTCGCCGCATGCGGTCCCGGCGATGCTCACCCGGCTATCACTCTCTATTACAGATGAAGCAATGGATGACATGATTGATAAAGTCGTTCGCATTATTAAGCTGTATGTCGGCGACGACAGGCAACACCTGAGGACGACCCCACAATCGGATGACGGCGTGACCCGAATTGACCTTCATCAGCCGACGCCATCCCACCAATGACAGTATCGATAAGTAAAAGGGCACGAGCATGTCAGTAAGACATTTTTTAACACTGAATGACCTGAATGCCAATGAGCTGGACGAGCTACTCGACCATGCCAGTGCGCTGAAAAAGGAATGGCGTGCAGGCAAGGTTCGGGACTCCCTAAAAAACCGGGTGCTGGCGATGATTTTCGAGAAGTCGTCCACCCGAACCCGGGTTTCGTTTGAAGCGGGCATGATTCAGCTCGGTGGGGCGGCACTGTTTCTCTCTCCCCGGGATACTCAACTGGGCCGCGGAGAACCCATCGAAGATTCCGCGAGAGTCATTTCAAGCATGGCGGACGCGGTCATGATACGGACGTTCGATCACAACACGGTCCGCCGTTTCGCCTCGGTATCCAAGGCACCTGTCATCAATGCATTGACCGACGATTATCACCCATGTCAGCTATTGGCCGATATGCAAACCTATCGCGAACACCGGGGCAGCATTCGGGGGGCCACCGTCACTTGGGTCGGCGACGGCAACAATATGTGCAACTCTTACATTAATGCCGCACAACAATTTGGCTTTCATCTGCGCGTTGCCTGCCCAAAAGGGTACGAACCCGATGCGGCACTAATGGCCGAAGCGGGCAATTACGTATCCATCGTTCACGACCCCCTGCTGGCAGCAAAAGACTCGAATCTCCTGGTCACCGATGTGTGGGCCTCGATGGGCCAGGAAGATGAGCAAGCTGAACGCGCCAAGACGTTCGCCAACTATCAGATCAATCCGGCGCTGTTAGCCCAGGCCGACCGAGACGCCTTATTTATGCATTGTCTGCCCGCGCATCGTGGTGAAGAAATATCCGAGGACATGCTTGAACATGCCAGCTCAGTGGTCTGGGATGAGGCGGAAAACCGTCTCCATGCTCAAAAAGCGCTGTTGGAGTTTCTGATTCTCGGACAGATGGGCTAATGGATCTATGACGACCCAAAACACGTTTGATACCGACTGGCTTCTCCGAGTCAAAAACCTGTCTTGCGGCTATGGTGATGAGCCCGTGGTGCACAATGTCAGCTTTGCGCTTGGCCAAGGCGACATCGGCTGCTTGCTTGGTCCCAGTGGCTGTGGCAAAAGCACCATACTGCGCGCGTTGGCAGGTTTTCTGTCGATCAGCAGTGGTGAGATTCAGTTGGAATCCTCTGTGATCAGTTTACCCGGTAAAACCCAAGCGCCCGAGAAACGCAGAATAGGCATGGTGTTTCAGGATTATGCCCTGTTTCCACACCTGACCATTGCCGACAATATCGGATTCGGGCTGCGTGGGCAGAGCAAGGAAGACCGGGCTCAAAAAGTAGCCAGCCTGCTGGAACTGGTTCACCTGCAGGATCTGGCGAGCCAATACCCGCACGAATTGTCTGGCGGGCAGCAGCAACGGGTTGCGTTGGCTCGAGCATTGGCACCGGAGCCCACCCTGATTCTGCTCGACGAGCCATTTTCAAATCTGGATGCGGATCTGCGACGGCGCTTGAGTCTTGATGTGCGCGACATTTTGAAGACCCTGGGCATCAGCGCAATCCTGGTCACCCACGACCAGCAGGAAGCCTTCGCCATGTGCGATCAGGTCGCGGTTCTTAAGGACGGCCAGGTACAGCAATGGGATGTGCCATTTAACCTATACCATGAACCCTCCAACCGCTTTGTGGCAGGTTTTGTCGGGCAAGGCGGCTTTATTCCGGGCACCACCCTGGGCCCGGACTCCATTGAGTCGGAACTGGGCGTGATTCGGGGCAACCGGGCGTACGAATGGCCAGCCGGCACACTGGTGGATGTGCTTATCCGGCCCGATGACATTGTTCACGACCCGGACTCGGATCTCACCCCCAAAGTGATCGAGAAAACCTTTGCCGGCACTTCCACGCTGTACAAATTCAGACTGTCGGATGAAACCGAGTTTGAAGCCCTGTTTCGCAGCCACCTGGACTTTAATCTCGGTGAGCATGTGCCCATCCGGGTAGAGGCGGATCACCTCATCGCCTTCCAGAGATCACACTGAGGCAAGGCGGCCTCAGTGACAGCCATCCTACGGCCCAAACTCAACAACTCAAGAGCGGGAGCCTTGGTCACACCTCACCGATCAAGCTGATCGTGCACGACCTATGATACCGGCATCGGCACACAGGCATTCATGGCCATTGTGCCAACGCCTGGAAGCACTTGGGAGAATAAGCCATCAAGAGGGTAGCGCGTGGGGGAGGACAGGAAGCAAAAATAGCTTCATCGCCCTCAGCCGTGCAACACGACTCTTGCCAGCGAACGTGGCAACCCCTATGGTCGAGCGGTACTTTTTAAGCGGCGGGTTCGCAAGTTAGCCGGTGGTTCCGCGTCGGAAAGCCCGTCGGGGCGCTGAGGGACAAGCTGGCAGACCGGGACCTGCGACGAAGCGAACCGGCGGCTGTACACAGTCGTGTTCGCTATCAGCTTGCAGAGCCTGAGCTCTCACCCGGCTCGCTAAAATCTAAAAAAAAAAGGGCCGGAAAACCGGCCCTTAAAATGACGAATGAAACAAGGAAAGTTCGTAAGAACTACAACCTCAAAAGTCATCCCTTACGGTTCAAAGTATCCGCCAGCCCACTGAATCCGTCAGTGGGCATTGTGTAGTCACTTTGTTACATCGCGTTAGGCTGCGAGAACTGCATCACACGGGCTCCGGGCTGATGGCTTTCTTCCGCGGCCACACCAGACTGAAACGTGCACCACCAAGCTCGCTACTGCGGGTCACGAAGGCCTGGCCACCGTGCCAGTAAAGAATCCGACGTACAATCGACAAGCCGAGGCCATAACCACCAGACGTTCGTGTCCGGCTGTCATCGAGGCGTGCAAATGCAGTGAAAACCTTTTCCCAGTCTTCTTCCGGAATCCCTGGCCCGTCGTCCTCAACATCCACACGGCAAGTCAACTCATCCAGTTGATAACTCACCCGTACCTGCCCGGAAGCATAGCGGGCTGCATTGCCCACCAGATTCTGCAAGGCACGGTGTAGGTATCTCGGTTCAACATCCGACTGTGCCCACTGCTCACATTCGTCGGCGGCGACCTCGTTAATGGCCACGGCGGTATGAATCAGGCGTTGCTCACCCACCACCTGCCGGATTATGTCGGTTACGGACGTTTCCTGTAACGAAAATACCGGGCCGCCCTGCTCCAGGCGCGCATAGGTAAGAATTTCATCAATCAGTTCATCGAGTTCCTGGATGTCCCCGTCAATGCCGTCCAACTGCTTTTGTAAATCATTGGGGTTATCACAATCTTCAATCATCTGAACGCCAAACCGGATGCGCGCCACCGGCGTTCGCAGTTCATGAGAAACAGCGTGAATCATTTCACGCTGCACACCCACCAACCGCTGAATATGCTCCGCCATGCTATTGAATGCGGCGGCCAGGCGGCCAACCAACTTGCTTTCGCTGTTCTCAACCCGAGCGTCCATCTCACCCCGGGCAATCCGCACCGCGACCGACTCCACCGCCCGCAGATTTTTATCAACGCCGCGCAACAGCAGTAACAAGGCTCCCGCCAGAACACCACCGGCAGCCAGTATCAACAACAAGATGACCGGCCAGGCCCAAGGGTTAAACGGTTCAGGCATGTCCAGTTGGATCAGCACGCCATCGTCGAGCCGCATCAACACGTGGGCGGGACGGTACCGACCCGCCTGGTAATACGACAGGTTGCGCTCCGAAACCCGTTCAAGGACTTCGGTATCTGGCACGGCATCCGGGTCTCTCAGCGCGTCGAGATTAATCGACAAAGACCCGGCCAGCCGGCCCAACACATTGTCCCGCTCGCCCGGCAGGGTACGATTCAAATGGAGCAGCGTGATCAGCGCGGACGCCTCCGTTACGTCCCGGTAGATGTCCCGAAACCGGATTTGCAGCACGCGACCATCACTGCTCTGCACCTGCACGCTCGGACCCATTTTATTTTTCAACGTCACAACCTGGCCGTAGGCCAACCGCTCGCGCACCACCGGTGATAGCGAATCCGGTTCTATGGCGCGAAGCTCGTAGCGAGAGACAAGCCAGGGATAATGCTGGCTGGGCGCGGGCACGGAGGCCAGCCAGCGCATCAGAGGCTCTGGGTAGTGTTCCTGCCAGGATTGAAGCCGGACCGAGTTCACCCCCCAGAACAATGCCACACAGAGCAAGAGCACAACGGAAGTGAGGCCTATCAGGCGGGTATAAAATTTCAGGAAGAACTTCAGGGGCATTGGACCTACCCTGGTAAGAGGGGCAGGTGCCGGCTTGCAACCGGCACCTTGAGCGGACGATTCAGGCTTCTCTTACGAACAGATAGCCTTTACTGCGAACCGTTTTGATCCGTCGAGGATGCACCGGATCGTCACCAATCTTCGGTCGAATACGAGATACACGCACGTCAATGGAGCGATCCTGACCATCGTACTCAATGCCGCGAAGGGCGGTGAATATCTCTTCGCGACTGAGGACCCGACCGGCGCTGCTGGCAAGCAGCCACAATAAGTCAAACTCTGCGCTGGTCAAATCGATGCTCTCATCGTTCAGCCAGGCTTCCCGCATGGCACGATCAACAACCAGATCATTGAATTGTAACCGAACTGGCTCTTCGGCGCTTTCCGGCTCTTTTGACGACGCTGCGTTTTCGGTTGCCCGTCGAAGCAAAGCACGAATGCGTGCCAGCAACACCCGGGGCTTGACCGGCTTGCCGACATAATCGTCGGCGCCCATTTCAAGACCCAAAACCTGATCGAGATCGTCGGTGCGAGCCGTCAGCATGATAATGGGGCCAGAATAAAATGGCCTGACACGACGACAAATGGACAGACCGTCTTCGCCTGGCAGCATCAAGTCAAGCACAACCAGATCGGGTTGCTCGTTCTTGATGCGATCGACCGCTTGGCCCCCGTGAGACTCCAGCGTCACTGAGAGACCATTGCTCTCCAGGTACTCCCGAGTCAAATCCGCCAGTCGCTCATCATCCTCGACGATGAGAATTCGCCAACCCTCGTTGTTTGTTTGTTCCACGCCGTCCATCTCTGCTCTTATAGTTCGGTTGCAGGCCAGGATCAGAAAGACCCGGCCCGAGTTTGTGTCCAGGCGATGCCGCTGCTGAAAATCGCGCCCCCACCTTCGGCCACTTCACCAAAATCGTTGCAATGCACTGATACCTCTGAAATTCAATGCTTGCTAGCGACAATACAGGCTACGCCCCGTAACAGCAATCATACATGCTGTTCCGAAATATACATGGAAGACGTTCCCCGTTACACCCTGTGACACGTTCTAAAAGATAGTCTGCCAATGCTCATCTGTCACCGGGTCGTCATGGTTCTTTCATTTTGGTGTCACACCGGCTTCATAGGCTTGTCTGGAAATGGACACAAAGAGACGAGCCCATGACTCCTCAGACAGCCCGAGCCACACGCCTTGCCCGCCGCCTGTCGACGGCGATCACACGAGATCCTTCACAGATCGAAATTGCCCAGCGTTTGCGCTATGCCATCTTCTCAGAGGAATATGGCTCGGATCTCGGCGCCACCACCCCCGGCCTGGACGCCGACCCACACGATGCGATCTGCGACCACCTCATGGTCATTGATGAGGCGTCGGGGCAACTCGTGGCCACCACACGCCTTCTGCATCAGGACCGCGCCCGGCAAGCCGGGGGATTTTACTCGAAGAGCGAGTTTGATCTCGATCGGCTCCATCGGCTCCCTGGCATAACGGCTGAACTCGGGCGCACCTGTGTGCACCCGGACTATCGTTCAGGAGCAACCATCGGTCTGTTGTGGGCCTCGGTCGCAGAGTACCTGCTCAATGAGGGCGTCGACTATCTGATTGGCTGCGCCAGCATCAGCATGTCCGACGGCGGCCTGAAGGCCTGGCGCATCGCACGCCACTTACAGCGGGAATACCTCAGTGACGAGCAGTTTCGTGTCACCCCGGTACGGCAACTCCCCCACCTGACCCACACGGTCAATATAGACCGACCGGTCGACGTGCCGGCACTGATAAAGGCCTATATGCGTCTGGGCGCCAGAGTGTGCGGAGAGCCTTGCTGGGATCCTGAATTTCGTTGCGCGGACCTGCTGGTCATTTTGGAAGTCAGTCAGTTGACCGATCGCTACAGTCGCCACTTCATGCGCCAGCCAACAAAGACCGCGAGGTAATCCATGACCATCATCAGGCTGGCGGGCCGACTCACCCTATTTTCGTTCTTTCTCTTCCTGACCGCGGCGATCGCGGTTACGGTGCGCGTCGCCGAACGCCTCACCACACAGGCAATCGACCGCACACCCTATGCCCGCTTCTGTTTTGGCGGCGCAGCGCGATGTCTTGGATTCCGGATCACAGAATTCGGCGCCGTCGCGAATGGCCCGGTGCTGTTTGTGGGCAACCATGTTTCCTGGTCAGACATTCCCATTCTGGGTGGCGCCGCGCCGCTGCGCTTTCTTTCGAAAGCCGAAGTGGGCAGTTGGCCCGTTATTGGCTGGCTGGCAACCCAGGCCGGGACGTTGTTCATTCAACGCGGCCAGGGCCGGGCCGGACAGAGCCGGGCCGACATCGCCCACGCGCTGCGGCAAGGCCAGTCAGTACTGGTCTTTCCTGAGGGCACCACCACCGCTGGCGTAACGGTTTTACCATTCCACCGCCGCCTGCTCAGCGCGGCGGTGGATGCCGATGTGCCGATTCAGCCCGTTAGCATCGGCTATCGCAGGAAAAACCGAGCGGATCATTTAGCGCCCTTTATCGGCGACGATGAATTCCAAAGCCACCTGGTGAGAATGCTAAAACAGCCGGCAGTCGAGGTGAGCGTCATGTTTCACCCGACCGTCCAGGTCGGGCCGAATGACGACATGCAGGATGTTGCCGCGAACCTTCAACGTACCGTTGCGGGTGGCCTGGCAAGAATTCATCAGGGTCAGGCTGGCCCTATTTCTTCGTCGGTCGCTTCTCTTACCTGAACTATTTCGAGATCGAAATACAGCGTGAGCCCGGCTAAGGGGTGGTTGGCATCGACCCGTATCAGATTGCCATCGATACCGACCACTTTAACCACCTGGGCTTCGTCGCCGGTGTTGGTCTGGAACTTCATACCGATATGCAGGTTTTCGACCCCCTCAAACGCTGAGCGGGGCACTTTTCGGATCAATTCAGGGTTGGATTCACCATAGGCCATATCCGGCGGCACCGTAACCTCAAGACAATCCCCCGGCCCCCGGCCGCGCACAGCTTCCTGGATGCCTTTGATCACAGCGCCTGAGCCTTCCATGAAAATCAATGGCTCACCACCCTCAGAGGTGTCGATGACCTCACCGGTCCGGTTTTTGAGACGATAATGAACGGTGTAAACAGCCGGTCTATGCATTAGTCAGTAGGTTTCCCAGATTGATTCGAAGGTAAGGTTTGGCGTAACCCTTGTATCAGCAAGCGCCGATCCAGCCGGGCACGAATGCCCTTGGGCCGGCCCAATGCCATACGTTCGAGAAGAGGCCGCGTAGCGTCATCTTCTGCGTTTAACGTGAGTGCCCGCCAAAGTGTCCCTAGTTTACCACGCCTGGTCGCCGTGGCGGCCTTCAAGCTGCGCAGGGCTTTACCAAGCACCAGCTCATCTTCCGTAAACGCACAGCCGAAGGGAAACGGCGAAAACCGGTCTTCCCCGGCCTGCTTTAAGGCGGCCTGAACCGCTGCGGGCGAATTTTGACACCAATCGGCAGGCAGTCGGAAGCTTGCCGACACTTTGCCGGCCTTTTGCGCCTGCTTGAGCAGATCTGGCTGAAACCGGGAGTCTGCGATTCGAATCAGTGCCAGGTAAACCTGCTCATCGGGCTGGCCCCGCAAATCCGCAATGCCATATTCCGTCACCACAATGTCCCTCAGGTGCCGGGGAATGGTGCAGTGGCCATAACTGAACACAATATTGGACTCGGTGCGTCCACCGGATTGCCGGGTGCTGCGCAGAGTGAGAATGGAGTGCGCGCCAGGCAGTTCATGAGCCATCGCGACAAAATTGTATTGTCCCCCAACACCACTGACCACCCGGCCATCGTCCAGGCCGTCCGACACGGCGGCACCGTTCAGTGTGTGCATCATTGCAGAATTGATAAACCGGCTATCGCGCCGCTGCGCGGCCTTTAACCGCTGATTCCCAAACCGATGGTCGTATAGGTGATTGATGTAATTGACGCTGGTCATACAGATGGTCGAGCGCTCATCGGGGGTCAGCTCTCGCAGTTGCTGGTAAAACGCGGCGGGGCCGAGATAAAAACCGCCGTGCAACACCACCCCGTTTTTCAGTTGCACTCCAAGTGCCAGGGTTTCCAGCCGCTCCCGAGAATCGGGCTGATCCAGATCCGGCTCCAAGGTGTGCTCATTAACGACCAATCGCCCGCCTTTGAACACAACCTGATCATTGAGGATGCCATAATGTCGAAGCCATTTGACGTCCCGGGCCCGAAGCGGCGAATCAATAATTTCCTCATCACGCAATACATCCAGCGTGGTCATAGAGACCGTTGTCGAGATTTTCCCCTGATTGATCAAACGTTGCAGATCGGCATGGTCAAACACTTCACGCTTGAGAATGTTCGCCTTCATCAGATGGATAAAACCATCCACCATCATCTCGCTGCAGCCATACAGGCCTTCGTCAAAAACACCGACACCACCACAACGAACCGCCACCGGGAAGCGTTCGGCAACAGCCAGGGCATTGTATACATGCTGCCAGGTTTCGTTGTGGGTGTGACGCAGAATCGTGCTGTATACCAGCGCCGCACCCAACGATCCTATCCCGACCTGGAGGGTGCCACCATCGCGCAATAGTGTGCTGGCATAAAAACCAATCATGTGGTCTGCCGGCGCAATCGCCATCTCGGGCACTGGGAACAAGGGGTAATCGCTGGCGGGCTGATCGACAATGAAATCAAACAGCGTGCTGGGCACTTGGGCGTCACGGCCCAGGTACGGCAATTGACGATTGGTCTCTGCGACCAACGCAATGGCCCGCCCTTGTTCGCTCTGGGCGCGCAGCTCGGGCAGCAGGTCCAATGACAAATCCGGATTGCAGCTCAAGCTCAAACGGTCACTTTCACCGGACTCGTCCGGCGAGACCATCTGGCCCACGACATTGACCCCCATCGCCAGAAGATCCCGGACCACATGGGTGTAGTTGGTACAAATATAGTGTTGCTGTTGTTGCCGGTGATGCAGGAAACTGCCGGCCTTGAAAAAGAACTCCGACACCGTCACGTTGGCGGGCAATCTACCGCGCACGACATCCGCCGCGTATTCCAATTCAGGGATCTCGCCGTACAAGCGATCCGAAAATGGCTCCATGAACCGTTTTTCCAGAGAGGAGCCGCCCTTCGGCGCCAGCATTGAAATGGCCGTTACAATGTGGAGGTTGAGGCTTCTGTCACGGCAGGCCCGCTGATAGAGCGCATTCGCCAGCCGGACCGGTTTACCCAGACCAAGCGGAAGGCCCAAGGTGATGTCATTGCCGACACGCTCGACAATGGCCTCCACGCACGCATCCACATCGTTTAGCATTACCGGGGTCTTAGCCATGTGTGCAACACCTCCCTTGTCTATAACCACTCTCACGATCTGGCGCAATACCAGTCAGGCAGAAGATGATCACACGGGAGTTAACAACAGACAATGCAAGGCGGGGAATTCGAACAGGATTGAGCCATGCCAGAAGCGCGTACTCAGTGGCGGGCCCTCGGAAGCGAGGCCAGGTCTCTGTGGGTTAAAAGTTCCACTTCAGGTTGAGGCAAGCACCTTCATTGATCAGCGCTATGCCATGATCGGCGATGGCGGCATCCGAAGCATAGCGGGGCTCATTCGTGCTGGCTTTACTGAATCGCCAGCTCAACAACCGGCTGCCGAGCGTGGTCAGCGCTTCGGCATCGCCACGCTCAAAGTCACCAGACATGCGTTCCTGCAATTCGTAAAGATCATCGACCTGAGCTTCCGCTGCCAAATCTGGTTGCTCGCTCGCTTCGGCACGAACGACGAAGGCCGCCATGTTAAGCGCAAGTAATACCAAGAAGATGCGGAGAATCATTGTTAACCTAGCCTTATATCCGAGGGCGGGATTTTAGGGATATCTAAAGCTAAAGTCTAATGATTACCCAGTCTGTAACTGTGAAACAGGGCACATTTTGACCGCTTTTTTGTCACTAGATCACATGGTTTTTGTCAAATTTCGGTCATAGTCTGTTACAAAATGTACTGACGCCCCACCCAACCAATGCATGCGGGGGCGCGTCCAGGAACCTTAAAGGCGCTTACGGGCAAGGGTAAGTGAAGTCGCCGTGCAGCGCCTCTATGGCCTCCATCAGGTCATCACTCAGCTCCACAGCCGCAGAACCGATATTCTCCTTCAACTGAGTCAGGCTGGTAGCTCCGACAATGTTGCTGGTGAGAAATCCCCGGCTGTTCACGTAGGCCAGGGCCAACTGCGCGGGAGACAAACCATGCGCTCGGGCCAGTTCCGCATAGGCGCTGGCCGCCGCCGCACCGCGATCACTGGCGTAACGACTAAAGCGCTTGTAAAGCGTCAGGCGCGCACCATCCGGTCGTTGCCCATCAAGGTACTTGCCGGTAAGGACGCCAAAAGCCAGCGGCGAGTAAGCCAACAGACCCACCTGCTCGCGTTGTGCGATCTCTGCCAACCCCACCTCAAACGATCGGTTCAGCAGGTTATACGGATTCTGAATGCTGGCAATGCGGGGCCAACCACACTGCTCCGCTAACTTGAGGTACTGCATCGTGCCCCAGGGCGTCTCGTTGGACAGCCCGATATGGCGGATTTTACCCTCACCCACCAGTTCATGAAGTGCCGCCAGAGTTTCTTCAATCGGCGTGGCCTGCTCACGCCCGTTGTGCTGGTAGCCCAATTGACCAAAAAAATTGGTGCTGCGGGCAGGCCAATGCACTTGATACAGATCGATATAATCCGTTTTCAGCCGTTTGAGGCTATCCTCACAGGCGGTCCGAATGTGCTCACGAGTGAGACGGGGCCCATTGCGAAGGTAGCTCAGCCCGTTTCCTGGCCCGGCAACCTTGGAGGCAATCACCAAGTCGTCCCGTCTTCCACGACGGGACAGCCAGTTACCCAGGTAACTTTCTGTCAGGCCCTGGGTTTCCGGCCTGGGGGGCACGGGATACATCTCAGCGGCGTCAATAAAGTTAATGCCCTCCGCGGTTGCCATATCCAACTGCTCAAAGGCGTCCTGCTCTGAGTTTTGCTCGCCCCAGGTCATGGTGCCCAAGCAAATAAGACTGACGTCGAGTTCGGTGCGTCCCAATTTACGTGTCTGCATGTGTCCTCCGGGTAAGGTGTTCTTAACAGCCGATTCTTCAATAGATTGTCACGTTGCCGTCTTCTGACTGTCACACAGCGTTTCCATAGTAAGAAACAACGCCAGGGAACAACGTGACTCGCCATACCCCAGGGCTCACGAACCTGAGGCCAAGCACAGATGACGAGCACAGAGAGTAACCCCCTCGGCGGGATTCATCCAGCACGGGAACGGCCATGACACAAACCACACAGACGCCGATCAGTCGTCAGCATATCGCCATCGTTACTGAAACCTTTGCCCCGGAAATCAACGGTGTGGCAAACACATTACGCTACCTGTGCCAGGGTCTGATGCATCGGGGTCATAGGGTGTCGGTCGTCCGCCCACGGCAGCGGCGAGAGGACAGCGGGGTGATTGCTGGTGCCGGCCACGGCCTGTTTTCTGACGAACTCATCGTTCCGGGCTTTCCACTGCCGGGTTACCCGGACCTGCGCTTCGGCCTGGCGCGGGCCGCGGTGCTGAGAAAGCTCTGGCGGCGACATCGCCCCGACGCCATTTACGTTGCCACCCAGGGTCCGCTGGGCATCGCCGCCGTAACTGCGGCTCGACGCCTGGGCATTCCCGTCAGCTCCGGCTTTCATACCAACTTTCACAGCTACAGCCAGTACTACGGCGCGGGCTTTCTGGAATCGCTGCTGTGCAGCTACGGCCGCTGGTTCCACAACCGAACCGCCATCACCCTGGTTCCAACCCGCCGGATGGCGCAGAGCCTCAGCACCATGGGCATAAAACCGACCGGCATCTGGAGCCGGGGTGTGGATTGCAGTCGTTTCACGCCCCATAAACGAGACCCTCACTTACGCGCCACCTGGGGCCTCACGCCGAATGACATCGCCGTGCTTTATGTCGGCAGGCTTGCCCCAGAGAAAAACCTGCAAATGGCGGTCGCCTGCTTTGAGCGCCTGCGCAGCTTACACCCGCGCGCCCGGTTGGTGCTGGTTGGCAACGGCCCACTGCAGGTACGCCTTGCCGAACGCCACCCGGATACTATTTTTTGTGGCGTCCAGCACGGCGAAGCCCTTGCACGCCACTTTGCCTCTGGCGATCTGTTTCTATTTCCCAGCAAGACCGACACATTTGGCAACGTAGTTACAGAGGCCATGGCCAGCGGTCTGGCTGTCGTGGCCTATGACGATGGTGCGGCCAGTGAGCACATTCGTCATGAAGAAAACGGCATGAAGTCAGCGCTGACGAACGACACCGGCTACATCGACAGCGCTCTGAAACTGATGGATCAACCCACCCTGATGAGTCGGATTCGAGCACAAGCGCGGCTGGATGCGCTGGATTTAAACTGGACGCTGCAAATTGAACAGTTTGAGCAACTGGTACTTCACACCCCACACAAGGCCAAATGCCATGTCGTCAACCAAAGCCTCTCGCTTCTTTAACCAGGTAGACCAACGCGAATTTGCCTTTTGTCAGGCCATCAACCGATCGCTGCGCTTTCGGCCACTGCACGGTTACTTCCAGGTGGTCAGTCGCCTCGGCGATGGCTGGTTCTGGTATGCACTGATTCTGGCCATGCCCCTGCTGCGCCCCACGGATGGGCTGGCCATTGCGCTGCTGATGGCAACGACCGGACTGATCTGCACACTGACCTACAAGCTGCTGAAACGCCGGCTGATCCGGGAACGGCCCTTCATCTCCTTTCCCTCGATTAACTGTGGCACGCCGCCGCTGGACCGCTACAGTTTTCCATCCGGCCATACCCTCCATGCCGTCTGCTTCAATACCGTGCTCGCCGTTCTGGCACCCACGCTGGCGTTGGTATTACTGCCGTTTACCCTGAGCGTGGCGGCGTCTCGGGTGATTCTCGGCCTGCACTACCCAAGCGATGTTGTGGCAGGGGCGGTGATTGGCGGCGGCCTCGGTTTGTTGGCGGCCTGCACTCTCGCGGATGAATTTGCCGGTCTGATCTTATAATACCGTGCCAACGTGGTTTTACTTCGCTCTGGCCGGCAATGTCCGCGGCCACGGCGGCTTCACAAAACCGCCCGCCAGCGCAGCCAACCACCCCTTTCTTCAAGCCGCTGCATGTCCAGCGCCCCCCGGACTGTCAGTCAAATAACCTCAATTGCGTAACGGGGGCTTCATCGTTGCGAAACCGAACACCCAGCCCCAACAATCGGACCGGGCGTTCACTGTTGGTGACCAGCTCATTCAACAACGGCGCGAAATCATCAAGGGCGGGCTCGCGGATGTGATCCCGCACCCGCTCTAATGTGTGGGTCGAAAAGTCGCTGTAGCGAATTTTTATGAACAGTTTGTGGATGGGCTTCTGACGGCCCTTGCGAGCCAAACGTTTGTTCAGGTCGTCCACCAGATTTGCCATCACCGCCTCACAGGCGGTTTTATCCGGCAGGTCTGTCGAAAATGTGCGCTCGACGCTGACCGATTTGGCATTGCGGGTAACAACCACTGGGCGATCGTCTTCGCCCTGGGCCATCAGGTGCAGTCTCATGCCTTGGCGCCCGAACTGATCCACCAGCATTTCGGGGCGGACCTGCGCCAGATCACCACAGTTGCGAATGTTCATGGCGTGCAATTTGGCGGCGGTCACCTGCCCCACCCCAAACAACTTCTCAACTGGCAATTGGCGGACAAAGGCTTCAATCTGATCCGGTCTAATGACGAACATACCGTCAGGTTTGTGCCAGTCGCTGGCAATTTTGGCGAGAAATTTGTTCGACGCTACCCCGGCCGAGACCGTAATACCGACCTCTGCCTGAACCCGTTTGCGCAGATACTCCGCCATCAGGGTGGCGCTGCCGTGATGTTCCGTGACATCACTGACGTCGAGAAACGCTTCATCCAGTGACAGTGGCTCCACTTGATCGGTCAAATCCCGAAAAATTGCCATCACTTTTTGTGACACTTCCCGATAGCGAGCCATATTGGGTGGCACCGTCACCAGATCCGGACACCGACGGCGGGCCTCACTCCCCGGCATCGCCGATCGCACCCCGAATTCCCGCGCCCGGTAATTGCAGGTTGCGACCACACCACGCCCGCCAGCACCGCCAACCGCCAGCGGAAGATGACGAAGCGAGGGGTCGTCAAGCATCTCGACGGCGGCGTAAAAGCAGTCACAGTCAATGTGAATGATCTTGCGCTGGGTCATGGTGAATCAGGGCCTCTGGATACACTTAGCTGGTCGCATAGCCAAACTGTACATTCATACAGCCTTGTATCTTACGGTAACATGCAGAGAATGTCAGGATCGTCCACCATACTATGTGAGATACCATGACTCAGCCCATACCCGAACAAACCCAAACCGAAATCGAAGCCGCCGCTTTTCGACGCCTGGTCAGACATTTGCAGACACACACCGAAGTGCAAAATCTTGACCTGATGAATCTCGCGGGATTTTGTCGCAACTGCCTGTCCAAATGGTACCGTGCCGAGGCACAGGATCGGGGTATCGAACTGTCAGACCCGGCTGCCCGCGAACGGGTCTACGGCATGCCCTATGAAGACTGGAAAGCGCAGTATCAAACCGGTGAAAAGCAGCCCCACAAAGATCCGAATGCGTCATGACGGTCACTCGTGCAGTGCAGATTCACCTGGCCTCACTCAGCGCAGGGCATGCCGATTTTGAAGATACCATGGCTCTGGTCCAGCGGTTTTTCGAATACACGCCCACGGCCTTTCGCAACGGCCCACTGATGAATGCTGCTGGGGACAACGAAGGTTCCTGTAAACTGTTCGCGCTGGCACAGCACTGCAACCTGACCGAAACTCAGGCCCTGCAATGTTTCGGCCGCCACTATCGCGAGGTTCTGGACGAACCTGCTGGCACCGCGCATGGTAATATTCGCCAATTTATCGGTACCGGCTGGTCTGGCATCCATTTTGACGCATCACCCCTGAGGCCCAAGCCTCCGGGGATGGCAGACAATCCAGAGGAACAAACAACACCATGACCGACACTGCGACTGCAGGGGCTCGACCTTGTTTTCAGCTCAAGGGGGCGACCGTTTCCCTGACCGCCCTGGAGCTGCACTACTTTGAAATCGGTCCGTTTGAGGACACTTTACGAGACAAAATCCGGCAGGCACCGGGTTTTTTCAGGGATATTCCGTTAATCGTCAGTCTCGAAAAATACGAGGGCCTCACCTCAGAGCTGGATTTTTTCCAGATTATCGGTATTTGTCGCCGGCACAACATTCATGTGGCGGGGGTTCGCGGCGGTAATGACGACCAGCGGCGGCTCGCCCGCAACGCATCCCTTGCCCTGTTGCCAGCCAGCGCCAGGCGCGAGGAGTCCGTCACGGAACCGGCGGCAGCATCGCCTGAGGCCGATATGGCACCCACAACGGAAGCGTTTCAGGGCCCGGTGGCCGCAAAAATCATCAATCAGACGGTACGCTCCGGTCAGCAGGTTTACGCGCCTGAAGGCGATTTAATCATTCTCGCCCCGGTTCAGGCTGGTGCCGAAGTACTGGCGGCAGGTAACATCCACGTCTACGGTCCTCTTAGGGGGCGGGCACTGGCGGGTGTCCACGGTCTGGAATCGGCCCGGGTATTTTGCCAGTCACTGGAAGCGGAGCTTGTCTCCATCGCAGGACACTATAAAATCTCCGAGGACATTCAGGACCACGGCTGGAAATCGGCGGTGCACATCCAGCTCAAGGACGACCAGCTAGTGGTCATGTCGTTGGACAAGGCCTGACAAATCCTCACCCAATGACCGTTTGCGCCACCTGGGGCATACGGCCTAAACCACAGTAAACAGGACGGCTACCTTGGCTAAAATCATTGTCGTTACCTCCGGAAAGGGTGGCGTTGGCAAAACCACAACCAGCGCATCAATCAGCACTGGCCTGGCTCGCAGAGGCCATAAAACCGTGGTCATTGATTTCGATGTTGGCCTGCGCAACCTGGACCTCATCATGAACTGCGAACGCAGAGTGGTGTACGACTTCGTCAATGTCATCCAGGGCGAAGCCACTCTGAACCAGGCACTGATTCGCGACAAACGAGTGAATACGCTTTACATCCTGCCCGCGTCCCAGACCCGCGAAAAAGAGGCCCTGACCCGGGAAGGCGTTGAGAAAATCATCAACGAGCTGTCAGAGACCTTTGATTACATTGTGTGTGACTCCCCCGCTGGCATTGAACACGGCGCCCTAATGGCACTTTACTACGCCGATGAAGCGGTGGTAGTGACCAATCCGGAAGTCTCATCGGTGCGCGACTCCGACCGAATTCTCGGTATCCTGCAGAGCAAGTCCCGACGTGCGGAACTCGGCCAGGACCCGGTGAAAGAGCACCTTCTCCTCACCCGCTACAACCCTCAACGCGTTGAGCGCGGTGAAATGCTGTCGGTGATGGATGTGGAAGAAATATTGGCCATTCCGTTGCTCGGCGTTATCCCGGAGTCACAGATTGTTCTTAACTCCTCAAACCAGGGCATACCCG
This sequence comes from Marinobacter caseinilyticus, assembly GCF_011074955.1. Classification (GTDB taxonomy): domain Bacteria; phylum Pseudomonadota; class Gammaproteobacteria; order Pseudomonadales; family Oleiphilaceae; genus Marinobacter; species Marinobacter caseinilyticus. Next base: position 211,659 of record NZ_WUQJ01000034.1, read on the forward strand.
TCATTCTGGAGGACGACAGCGATGCCGGTCAGGCCTATGAGGATGCCGTCGCCCGTCTGTTGGGGGAGGAGCGAGAGCACCGTTTCATGACGGCGCAGAAGAAGGGCTTCTTCTCACGGATGTTCAAGGGGTGATGACGGATGAGTTTCTTCGATTACTTTAAAAGTAAGAAAAATCCTTCTGCGAGCGTTGCCAAGGAGCGCCTGCAGATCATTGTGGCGCACGAACGCGGGCAGCGTGATCAGCCTGATTACCTACCGCAATTGCAGCAGGAGCTGTTGGCAGTGATCCGAAAATACGTTGAGATAGACGACGATATGATTCAGGTCGAGCTTGACCGTAATGAAAACTGCTCGGTGCTGGAGTTGAACGTCACCCTGCCCGAGCATTGACGACGGCACGCATGGCGGGTGTTGTTGCAATGCCTGCAGCGCCCGCCATTCGGCGCCGGCCTTCAAGTGTCACACACACGTGCCACCGCCAAAGTTGCGCTACCAGCGCGCAAAATGATCTTCTATCAACCCCCGCAGCCCCGTCACCGATACCGTCGCGCCCGACTCATCCACAATGTTACCCTCGAACGTGCCTGCATACTGACGGAAATTCGATGCCAGAATCCCCACGTTCAAGCGCTCTCGGCGGACCCCGGACGGCACAAATCGCAGGTGGACCCGCCCATCGGAGGTTGTCACTCCCCAGGCGTCGCCCGGTGCGTAACGGTTGAACTCAAATTGCGCCAGGTCCAGTTTCAGGCATTTGCCATCGAACCAGAGCGCATTTTCGGTGATGCCGGTTTCGTTGACTCCGGACGCCAGGTTCAGCCCTACAGACCGTCCATCTGACAGTTTTCCCGCCAGGCATGCCCAATTCCAGGCCGTTTCACGTCGCATGAAGCCACAACTCCAGTCGATTGAAGCTCGCATGGTATCATCGCAGCGCCACACCGTGTCGTCCCAGCGCACCTCGCCGGACACCGGTAAACCTGCCGATTTCCGAGTGAACACCCAGCCATTATAACCGGCCGCACAGGCCAGCCGGAGCGGGTCGCGATCGTCGGTCAGATGAAATCGGGCCTGCACCTGCGGACTCTCAACCACCACCTGCCGTCCCGTCTCTTGGGGCAGAATGGCCATGTGAGTCAGGCCTTGATTAAATGACACCTCCCCCACTTCCGGCAGCGGGTCAAAGCGGGTACGGCGAGCGAACGGCTGCAACAGGCTGTGTTCGAGCAGGCCCCCAGTGCGAAAGTCATAGAGGTAAAAAAACGCCGAACTCACCAGCCGGAGGTCAACAATGGCAAGACCAAACAACCAATCCGGCCCCATCGCGCTAACGAATTGAAATCGGTTGAACCGCCACTGACGAGCCAGCCGTGAACGGCGCTTATCCATCACGGTGCGTAAGTCAAAGTCCTGGTAGTTGATTCGGTCAACCGGGTCCGCATGAAGCCCCAGCCGAACCTTCCCATGATCGTCTATCAGTGTCTTCATGCATCTCCCTACGTAATTTCCGAACCTGCGGGGTGTCATCTCAGGCCAACCGCCGAAACCCATCAAATCGATGATCACCCAGTTCACAAACTGCTGCGTAGGCCGCATTGCGAGCTGGGGAATCATGGTAAACTCGGCTCCGATTTTTCACTGTCGGCAGGGATTCCAGCCGAATGCGACCAAGAGTTTCAGGGAGTTTAGCGCATGCTGAAGTGCAACACCCACCGAATTCCGGGATGGATAATGGCCGTCGCATCGGTGCTTTTCACCATGAGCGCCTCCGCACAACTCCCCGGCGAGAATGCCGAGTGGTCGCTCAAAAAACAGACCGGTGCAATCAAGATTTACACCATAGAACGCGACGATTCTGACTTTCGCGCTTTCAAGGCAGACGCCCTGCTGGATGCGCCGCTCGCCAACCTGATGGCCGTGATGACCAACCCGGAGTCCTGCGTGGAGTGGGTCTACGGTTGTGTTGAGTCTTACGGTTTCGGCGACGGCGATTTCCATGACCGTTACGCCTACTCAGTCAACAATATGCCATGGCCGGTTACCGACCGCGATTACGTGCTCCGCATTCGCACCCGTGGCGACTTAGCCAGCGGCGAGGTGATTATGGACCTCAATGCAGTGCCCGCCCGCCGAGGGAAAGAAGCCCGGTACGTCCGGGTTGATCGCTCGGATACGTTTTATCGTTTTACCCCCGACGGGGACAAGACGCACATGATCTGGATACAACACACAGACCCCAACGGGGCCCTGCCCAGTTGGCTGGTTAACTCCTTGCTGGTCGACATTCCCATCGAGTCGATGCAACAGCTCGAAAAAGTAGCGCATAAGCCCCGATACCAGAACCACAGACTGCTATTTAACAGCGACGGCATTCTCACTGGCGTTGTGCCCAGCAGCTCCGCGGACACACAACAAACTACTTCAGAATAACTCCGTCTGGAGGTTTCCTATCACTTCAGGAAAAGCTAAGCTCACAAGTACCAAGGAGCTTCATAGCAGGACCGTAAGACATGACCGTTCTAGCCTACGAGATCATGACCCCAAGCATTAAGGCTGTGCCGCAATCATGGACCATGGACAGGTTGGCCCGGTTTCTCACAGACAATGAAATCACCGGCAGCCCTGTCACCAATGATGAGGGCGAGATCGTCGGCATCGCCACCCTGAAAGACATCACTGAGTTTCGCTGGTCTGCCGGTCGATCTGAGTCTTCTGCGTCAGACCTGACACCGGAAGAGGAACAGGAAGCCCGTCGGCTGCGAATGGCCATTTTTGAGGAAATGAGCAAAGTCCCCGTTGAAGTCCGCGATATCATGACGCCCATTGTGCTGTGCGTGGACGAAAAGACGTCTGTTCGCGAAATCGCGGAGGTGATGATGAAGGAGCACTTGCACCGCATCTTCGTTACAAATGACCGCAAGATCACCGGAATAATAACAACGTACGACATGTTGAAGTTAATTTCCGATCAGGCGCTGAGCCAGCGCTGTGCCGACAGTGACTTCACTGATAGTGACTGAACCGGCACGGCCTCAGCCATGCCTGTAACGTTCGCCTGACAGGTTCCATTCGCCAGAGAGGTATCGAACCCTATGCCAAGAGCACCTCAAGCTCGGAAAAAAATGTACGTCCTCGACACCAATGTCCTGATTCACGACCCCAACGCCCTCCTCAATTTTGAAGAACACGATGTCATCATTCCGATGACCGTCCTTGAAGAACTCGACAGTCTGAAAACCGGCAAACAGGCGGTCGCGGCCGACTGTCGTCAGGCCATTCGGAACATCGACAAGCTGTTGGGCGATGCGACACCCAAGGACATCGAGCGGGGCGTCCCCATCGTGCGCGCGAAAAAAGCCGCCGCTCTGGGCTCGTTGTCCATTCTGATGAGCACCGAGCACACCGGTAGCCACTCCCTACCGGAACACCTGAACGACAACAAGATCATCAACAACCTCGCGGCCTTGCAGGAGCGCCATAAATCCCGCGACATTATCCTGGTCAGCAAAGACATCAACATGCGCTTGAAGGCCCGTGGTTTTGGCGTTGAGGCTCAGGATTACCACAACGACCAGCTCATCGACGATATCGATCTGCTGCCCCGCGGCTACAAGACGTTTCCAAACTCCTTCTGGGACAACATTGCCAAGGTCGAAACCGTGCAACGCGAGGGTGTCACCGAACACATTCTGAAAAAGGAAGGTGAGCTGGCCCGTCTTAATATCAACGAGTTTGTGATCGACGAGCAGGGGTTCGTTGGCAAGGTGGTGGACATTGACGGTGATCGGCTGGTTTTGCAGGATCTGCACCAGCGCGATTTGATGAGTGAGGAGGTCTGGGGCCTGGTCCCCAGGGACATCTATCAATCCCTGGCGATGAATTTGCTGCTCGACCCGGACGTTCACCTGGTCAACCTGACGGGTGCCGCCGGCTCCGGTAAGACCATACTGGCCCTCGCGGCCTGCATTGAAATGACCGTGGCCAGTAAACAGTACAAACGGATTATTGCGACCCGCAGCACCCAGGGACTGGACGAGGACATCGGTTTCCTGCCCGGCACCGAGGCGGAGAAAATGGAGCCTTGGTTGGGCGCCATCGTCGATAACCTCGAAGCGCTCCATGAGGACGATGAGAACATGACCGCCAGCGTGGACTACATCCTCAGCAAGGTGCCCCTGCACTTCAAATCTCTGAATTACATCCGCGGGCGCAGCTTCCAGCACAGTCTGATCATCATCGACGAATCGCAGAACCTGACGCCACATCAGATCAAAACCATCATCACCCGCGCCGGCAACGGCTCCAAAGTGATCTGCCTGGGCAACCTGGCCCAGATTGATACGCCCTACCTGAGCGGCCTGAGCTCGGGCCTGACCTACATGACGGAACGCTTCAAAGGCTTCCGCCATGGCGGCCATATTCACTTACAGGGTGTCCCGAGATCAGCGCTGGCGGAATTTGCGGAAGCCAACCTGTAACGGGTTAACCGGCCCGCTGCCAGGCTGGGCAGGTTGAAGCGTGGTCCGGCAGGTTACCCTGCCGGACCACTATCAGTGCGCGACCGGGCTCAGGGGGCTTGCGCAGACGAGCCCGCCGACAGGACACGCCCTCAAGTGAAGGCCGTGCAGACGCTTATGATGACTCGCTTTGCTGATGGCTGGTTTGTCGAAGCGCGCGTTCCGATCATGACGCATGCAAAACCGGCAAATAGACTCACATCCTTACCAGACTTGCCCGCGGTGCAACGAGCGTTGCTGCTCTACACACTGAACTGGTCAGCCGCTTCTTGCAGTTCGCGGACCACTGACTCTATTGCCTGGCTGGCGTTGTCTGAACGACGGATCGCCATCACGGTGGATTCTGCGGACTCCGCCATTGCCTGCACATTGCCGCTGATTTGATTTGCCTGCGCGCTTTGTTCTTCGGCCGAAGCAGAAATCTCCATCGCGTTTTCCTGGAGCTTCGCCAGCAGCACATTGATTTGCTCAAAGTGCTCATCGGCGGAGCGGAACCGTTCGGTGGATTCCACGACCCGGCTGGAAGCTTTGCTGATCGTGGTCACGGCGTTTTCGCTGCCCGCCTGCAACCGATCAATAATCGCCTGGATTTCGGTTGTCGATTGCTGGGTCCGGCTGGCCAGTGTCCTGACTTCGTCCGCCACGACCGCAAACCCGCGACCACTCTCACCCGCCCGGGCCGCCTCAATGGCAGCGTTCAGGGCCAGCAAGTTGGTCTGCTCCGCGATCGCGCCGATCACCGATAACACCGACCCGATTTCACGGCTCTGATTATTCAGCTCATTCACCACGGCCACGGCATCGTTCACATCGGCCACCATCAGGTCCAGGCCACCGCGTGCTTCCCGGGAGATATCCGCCGTGGTTTTGCTTTCGGCGTTAATACTCTGCACGGATTCGGCCACTCGCTGAATACTGTTCGCGACCGCCTTGATGCTGCCCGACATGTCGCCTACCCGGCCCGACACCCGGTCAATTTCCTGCTGCTGAGCATTGACCGCACTCACCGCCTCACGGCTGGCGGCATTTTGCGCCCGGGCCTGATCGGCCGCGGTGTTTGCCGCCACGTTCACCTGGCTCACCATCGACTGAATGCGAGCAATAAACTGATTCATGCCCGCCGCCATGTGGGTAAGTTCATTGTTGCCCTTCAGGTTCACCCGTTTCCGTAAATCAGCTTCACCATCGGCAATCGCCCAAATGGCCCGATTCAGGCGATTCACCTTGACCAACACACCACCGCCCAGTACCAGGGCAATCAGCACCAGCAAGCCCAGGTTTGAAAGAATGGCGAACAGCGTCAGATTATCCGAAAGCCCGTCCGCCTTACTCTGGATGCTCTCGACGGTGGTCTGAATTTCACTTTGCGTTGTGCTCTTGATGTCCGCCAGTTGCTGCTGCAAACGTTGACTGACTTCACCGGTCTGCTGATCAAGTACCGTGCTGACCGCCTCGGCACTGTTCTTCACCGTAGTGGCAAATTGCTGCTCAAGCTGCCTCATATCATCCGCGATGGTCTGGGTTGAAAGCCCCAGCTTTAACTGACCAATCACCGAGCCCTGGGGAGCAATATCGGCCGTTATGATCACAACGTCGGGGTCCCGGCTGGCCGCGTCCAGCACCTTACCGACCGCCCCGCGGCCTTCACCCGCATCCATGAGCGCCTTGACACGCTCATCGGTGCGGTCGACGTAACGGGTCATGCGCTTGCCATACTGGTCGTAATAGGCGGCAAACAGTACCGATTCACGGGCATCAACCAACTCGATCAAACCGGTCAGTTTGGGAACATCGCGATCCCATATCATTGGCGCGGCAACAGCGGCCAGGGCATCCGCCAACCCTTGAGCTTCTGCAATGACCGCCTGCTTGAGGTTGATCGTTATCTGTTGCTGACGCTCGTTCAATTGCTCGGCCAGCTGCTGCGATAAGCGCTCAGCGGTTTGCTCTCGCATGACGCCAAAACGCTGCTGGACATCCGAACTGGCGGCTGAAAAGTCATCTGCCACACGGGCTTGCCCCGACTCCAACGACGTTGCCACCGCACTGGTCAGCGCGTGAACCTGGGTATTGATCAGCCACTGGCTAAACATCAATTGAATTGCACCCGCGACCACCAGGGTGAGAAATACCGGCAACAACAACCGACTGGTTAAAAGTTCTTTGAAGAAGTGCCGATTCATGACATGGCCCCTGAAACGTACGAATGAGTCACTAGCGCTGCTAACGATACGAGCTTTCACTGCAAGGAAGGTGCTCCCCACTGGGCGGCAACAAACCATAAAACCTTACAGAATGTTCACCTTGAGCTATAGATAACGCACTTTTCAGGCCAGAACCACCGGCTCCGCCGAAGTTCCTGTTTCATTTTGTCACGGGCAACGACACTCCGTTACGCACGGCGCCATACCGAGCGGCTTGTATCGCAAGCGCGAACCCCGCCGCTGACGTGCGCCTGGCCCTCATGAAAAGACTGGGCGCATGAAGCTTCGCTCGCAACTCACGACACAGCGGGTGTCCTTTGCATACTGAAATGCGGACACACAGCCTGGGTCCGCAAACGAGGCCTCACGGTACTGTTCGTATGCGGCCAGCGAAGGAAACGAAAACAGAGCGACCGCCCGATTGTTTGCGCCTTCCGAGGGCAGAAAATAGCCATGATGCTGGCCGCCAAGCTTCTCGACCAAGGGAATCCAAAGCTTGGCGTAGTGCTCGAACTCCACCACTTTGTAGGGATCGATGGTGTAATTGAGGTAGCAGGTGATCATAGGTGTTGATCCATGTCGCGGGTTGTATCGCAGAGGTTCTATCGAACTGCGGTGGGCCGGCATAGTGCCCGACCGCGCTGCCAGAGCACCGGCCACCCGCTTGACCGGATGGCACGAACCGGCCGGACTACCAGCGCCCCTGCAGTGTTGCCACAATACGCCGTCCGTCGGCGTGATCGCGGTGTTCGCCCAGGTAGATACCCTGCCAGGTTCCAAGCGCCATCTGGCCGTTGGAAATGGGAACCGTCAGCGAGGCACCGATCAGTACGCTCTTAATGTGGGCAGGCATGTCGTCCGGGCCTTCGGTGGTGTGGGCGTAGTAAGGCGCGTTCTCTGGCACCATGACGTTGAAATGACGCTCCAGGTCTCCCCGGACATCGGGGTCGGCATTCTCATTAATGGCCAGTGACGCCGACGTATGTTGGAGAAACAGGTGCAAGAGGCCAACTTCGCAGTTTTTCAGGTCTGGCCCCTGGGACAGTATGTGGTTGGTGATGGGGTGAAAGCCTCGTGGGTATGGCGGTAACTCAATCAGTTTTTGTTCCCAGATCATGATGCATGCTCCTCAGTGACCTGTCGCAGGCTGCCGGATAGCGCCAGCCTGCGACAGGCCCCATTCCGGTCTATTTCTGCAAGTCGTCCCACGGGTGAACAGGCATGACAGCCTCGGTGGATTCCGGGTCAAATCGTGAACGGAAATAATCCATCGCTTTCTCGGCTTCATCCAGTTCGTCAAACCGGGCGACGTGGTAAATGGCCTCACCTTCGTTGACCAGCGGCAGGTTGTTCATACCCACCACAATGCCGGACACAGGCGTGGTAATAACACTTTCCATTTCGCCGAAGGGGTCCGCCACCACCGCCAACTTTTGCCCTTTGCGCACCCGCTGGCCCAATTGGGCAATCGGCCGCATGATGCCGTCAATATCCGCTCGAACCCAGGTTGACGTGGCCGCCACCTCTGAGCGCTTGGGCGGTTTACCGCGGGTCGCTTTTGCCGGCAACATATCCAAGGCTCGCATGACCCGGATAACCCCCCGCACCCCGCTCTGAATCACGACATCGTCAAAACGCAGCGCTTCGCCACCTTCAAAGGTGATGACCGGGATATCGAGTGAATCGGCGTATTCCCGTAAGGTGCCTTCGCGCAAACTCGCGTTCAGTATGATCGGCGCACCAAAAGCCTCCGCAATGCGGGCAGTCTCAGGGTTTTTCAGTTCGGCACGAATTTGTGGCAGATTGAATCGATGAATTGCCCCGGTATGCAGATCGATGATGTGAGTAACATTTTCCATGATCTGAGTGCGGAATAAGTACGCGATTCGACCGCCGAGGGAGCCACTCTCGCTGCCGGGGAAGCAGCGGTTCAAATCCCGCCGGTCGGGCAAGTATCGGGTGCGTTGCACAAAACCGAAGATGTTCACGATCGGAACCGCCACCAGGGTGCCGCGCAGGTGGCGCAAGGAGGCATTACGCAACACCCGGCGAATGATTTCCACGCCGTTGATTTCGTCGCCATGAATGGCCGCACAGACCAGAATGACCGGGCCACTCCGACGGCCATGCACCACTTCCACCGGAATGTGCAGCGGGGTGTGGGTGTACAGTTTGGCCACCGGGACTTCCACCGTCTGCCGGCTGCCAGGCTTTACTTCTACCCCGGCTATGTGGAACGACGCTCTTGCCACCTTAGCCTCTCCCTTTGGTTCGGGTTTTCCAGGGCTTCTGGTTTTTCTCCGTCCAGTCGATGATCATGCCGGCCACATTCTTGCCGGTTGCAGCCTCAATGCCCTCCAGACCGGGGGAGGAATTCACCTCCATTACCAATGGCCCGCGACTGGAGCGCAACAAGTCCACACCCGCAACGTTCAGGCCCATGGCTTTCGCTGACGCAATAGCCGTTCGGCGCTCTTCCGGAGTGATGCGAATCAGGGAGGCGGTGCCGCCACGATGCAGGTTGGAGCGGAACTCGCCTTCGGCCGCCTGGCGCTTCATGGCCGCGATGACCTTGTCTCCAATCACAAAACAGCGGATATCCGCCCCGCCCGCCTCTTTCACAAATTCCTGAACCAGAATGTCGGCTTTAAGCCCCATAAAGGCCTCAATAACACTCTCGGCCGCTTTGCGGGTTTCCGCCAAAACCACACCTATGCCCTGAGTGCCCTGCAGCAGCTTGATCACCACCGGTGAACCGCCCACCATTTTAATCAGATCAGGCACATTGTCCGGCTTGTTGGCAAAACCGGTAATCGGCATTCCCAGCCCCTTGCGAGCCAGCAACTGCAATGAGCGCAATTTGTCGCGGGCACGCGTGATGGCGACGGACTCATTCACCGGGAACACACCCATCATTTCGAACTGGCGCAGGACCGCCGTACCATAGAAAGTTACCGATGCCCCAATGCGAGGAATCACCACATCAAAGTCGTCCAGGGTCTCACCATGGTAGTGAATCTGGGGGTTGGCGGAGGTGATGTTCATATAGCAGTGGAGACAGTCGACCACACGAACTTCATGGCCTCGATTCAGTCCCTCCTCAACCAAACGACGGGTGGAATAGAGAGACTTATTCCGAGACAGGACGGCTATTTTCATTTGGGTGTCCTTAGTGCCGGTTCGCCGGCAAGGTAAGAGGATTCTGGTTGAACGAAACCGCGCCCGGCCATCGCGGTGCGACCGATCAGCATTCGAAACCGCATGGAGTCGCGGTTGGTCAGGGTCATTTCAATGGGCCATTTCGTGTGGCCAACAATCAGCGTGGTTTCGATGACCAGACGCTGTTCTCTGTGCCCGCCGGAATCCGACACGGTGCGTTCGTCTTTGACGGCCGCGTCACACTCGATGACCTCGTGCAGATTGTTCTGCACCGGATGCACCCAGAACCGGACTCGAGGTAGCCCGTCGGCATCGGTATAGGGCTCCATGCGAAAGGTGTGCAGGCAGGATGTCCTGGCGCCGGTATCCACTTTGGCTTTGATTCGGGTTATGTCCAGCTCCGGCAAAGCCACCCATTCCCGCCAGCCAAGGGCAACCCGATCGGTCAGGTCCATCACCGGTTCGACATCATTGTCAGCCTTGTCATTTGGCATGTGTATCTTCCTCTTCTGCCTTTTGTGCAGGGGTTAGTAGCTCAACCCGGAACGGTTCCGACCGGCTCCCGGCGTAAACGCTGGTATGGGGGAATGGAATTTCGATACCCTCATTGTCCAGCAACGTTTTAATGCCGATCATCATCTCGCTGCGGCCTTCCAGTATGCGGTCGGACGGTACCCAGAACGAGAACTGGAGATCCACCGACGACGGCCCAAAGTCCGTGACCAACACAAACGGCTTGGGCTCTTCCAGACAGGCCGGATTTTGCTCCGCCAACGCAAGCAGCAGAGCCTCCACGCGTTCAATGTCTTCGCGATAGGCAATACCGACTTTGAGATCCAGACGCCGAATGGGAAACCGGGACCGGTTAATGACCCGGGCTTTGATCAGCGTTTCATTGGGAATCCGCACGTACAGATTGTCCGGGGTGCGGAGTTTGACGCTGAGCATATCAATGCCAATCACCTCACCAATGGTGCCCTCAACCTCGATAACATTACCGATTTCAAACGGCCGCTCCACCAGCAGGAACAAACCGCTAATCATGTTCGAAGCCGACGTCTGTGAGGCAAACCCGATCGCTACGGTCAAAATGCCGGCAGCGCCAAGCAGAACATCCGGCGCGAACCCAGCTTCGCGCATCGCCGCCACAATGAACACGGCCAGCACCACGTAGAACACCAACCGGCGTACCATGACAGTATGATGGAGTGAGGTACGAGACTGCATGAACCGAGTGATCCCCCGGCTGCTCAGTACCGCCAGAAAGCCCCCCAGCACCACCAGGAACGCCGCCCGAAACCAACTGCTCCAGGCCACACCGGTGACAACGTCAACCACGGCGGTTTCAATTTCAATCATGGCGCTGCTGCCCCTGTATTTCCGATTGCGCGGTCATCCAAACATCCTGTCGAAAGCACGAATAAAGCCGGCCCGCTCGGGTTTCTCGTGGGCGTTGGTAATCAACTGACAAGGCCCCGCTTCAGGAATCAAATCCTGGTCGATCTTGATACGCGCTGAGTTCATGTCGGTTTCACAAATGACGGTCACTTTCGGCGTCCAAAGCTGATTTTTGGTATTCTGGTGCAACGATAGCAGTGGTGTCGGCAAACTGAACCGCTCTAACAGCAAGGGCTCGGGCCGGCGATTGCAGATTCGGACCGGAGTGATCGCACGCCAGGGGCGCTTGGGCACAGCATCCAACACCAGACGAGCAAAGCTGGGAGCGGAGTAGCACAGGTCGCCTTCCATCGTCGACCGCCCAACCCAGGTCAGTGATGGCACAGCCAGCGGCATTTCCACCAGAGTGTTACCAACATTGCCGACATTGAGGCGCATCCAGACCAGGGTGCCAACATAAATGGTGCACTCGCCCGCGGCGGGAATGGTCAACGGCTGAAACGGGCGAATCACCGTGGGGCGCTTGGCCAGCACCGGCAGGTACACCACGGTGTTGCCTTCATCCGGACGAATAAAGCGCTGTAGCTGGACGTCGCCCCCAGGCAGGACATGGCTGACGGATTGCGCCCACCGTACCTGATCGCCTTTCGACGTCAGAGGCTCCGAGCGGACTTGCCATTCTTTGTCCAGCAGCGTCACCCAAAGGCGGGTTTGACTCAATTCGTGCAACTGCGTTTGTCCGGACGCTAACTCGTATGCGTGATTCCAACGTCCATCACTGTCGTTCATGTTTACCGGCACGGTGAGTGTTTTATCTCCCTGTTTTGTCGAAGAACAAAAAACCTGGCTTCAACTCTGATAGCCCCTGGGCGGGGGCCATTAGAGTGCCCTGGATCACTGCACTCAATACGCAGTAATGCGCACGCCTGACCCTACTCTGATAAGTCGTCACTGGCAGTATCTGTGCTTCACTATAATCCAATCCGCCAGCCCCCGCGAATACACAAGTATGTGATTTTTATTGAATTGCCCAACAGGATAACCAATGACCCAACTAGTCTGGTTCAGGAACGATCTCCGCACCGCCGACAACGCAGCCCTGACGGCGGCCTGTAAGCAGGGGAGCCCCGTTCGTGCGTGTTTTGTGCTCACGCCCGGCCAGTGGAAGGAACACGTCTGGTCGCCCGCTCGCATCCGTTTTGTGGTGGACCATGCCAATGCCCTGGCAAGAGACCTTGCCAAGCTGGGCATCCCGATGGATTTCCTCCATGCCGATCGCTTTGACGACAGTGTCGATGCATTACTGGCCCATTGCCGGGAACGGCAGGTGGATCACCTCCACTTCAACGAGGAGTACGGCATTAATGAACGGCGGCGGGACAAAGTCATCCACGCGCGCTTTGTGGAGGCCGGTGTTCGGGTGAACAAGTACCGGGACCAGACGGCCGCGCCAGTCGGCACGATCTTAACCCAGCAGGGTGAGCCCTATTCTGTTTTTACACCGTTTTCCCGGCGTTGGCGCCAGTGGATGGACGACACCATGCCAACACTGTTCCCGGTACCCGATCCGGTCGGCCGTGAACTGCCCGCCGCGCAGTTGGCGACCTCGGTCTTCAGGTACGACGAAGCGCCCGAGCCACTCGTGGCCATTGGCGAAGACGCGGCTCACCACCGACTGGAAGCGTTCATCAACGAGCGTGCCGTTCACTATAAGAAAGAGCGGGACTTTCCCGCCATTGACGGTACCAGCCAGTTATCACCGTACCTGGCAAATGGCGTTTTATCCGGTCGGCAATGCTGGCTGGCTGGCCAGCAGGCGCTGTCGGGTGGCGGCGAAAATGAGGGGCTTTTTACCTGGGTTACCGAAATTGCCTGGCGGGATTTTTACATCAACATTTTGTTCCACTTCCCGAGGATCAGCATGCACCGGGCCTTTAAAGCCGAAACGGAAAAGTTGGCGTGGAATACCCCCGGCGATCACTTTGAGGCGTGGAAAGAGGGTCGTACCGGCGTTCCCATTGTGGACGCCGCCATGCGGCAGCTCAATCAAACCGGCTGGATGCATAATCGGCTACGCATGATTACCGCAATGTTCCTGACCAAGAACCTGTTCATCGACTGGCGACTCGGCGAAGCCTACTTCATGTCAAAACTGGTCGACGGATTTCTGGCGTCCAACAACGGCGGCTGGCAATGGAGCGCATCGACCGGAACCGACGCCGCGCCCTACTTCCGGGTGTTTAACCCAGCCACCCAAAGTGAACGTTTCGACCCCAACGGCGACTTTATCCGGCACTTTGTACCCGAGCTGGCAAAACTGGACAAGAAGCGCATTCACCAACCCTGGGTCGGTGGCGTAATACCCCACGGCTACCCGCGCCCCATCGTGGACCTGAAAGAGAGCCGGAAAGCGGCCATTGCGAAGTTCCAGGACCTGCGAGATCAAGACTAAGGGGTTCAGTCGCGACCCTCGGCCTCGGCGATGGCCTTTCTTTCGCGGCGCAAACCGGTCGCGCCAGTACATCAGACCTCTGGTATCCCGGTTCAGCGGTCGGAAGAATCCGCAGGCCGGCAAACCGGGCATTCCGGATCGCGGGCCAGCTTCAGTTCGCGCCACTCCATGCGCCAAGCATCCAGGATCAGCAGGCGCCCAACCAACGGCTGACCCACATGCGACAGCAATTTGATGGCCTCCATGGCCTGGCAAGCACCGACGATACCGACTAACGGACCGATGACACCGGCCTCCGAACAGGTCAGCTCTTCATTGCCCTGGTCCGGGTAGAGACACTGGTAACAGGGCGCCGAATCCTGGCGGCTGTCGAAGACCGACAGTTGGCCCTCGCCCCGGATGGCGGCACCGGACACCAGCGGCACCCGGGACACAACGCAGGCGCGATTGATGGCAAACCGGGTGGCAAAGTTATCGCTGCAGTCGACCACCAGGTCGGCAGTTTCCACGTGCCGGGCAAGCTCATCGCCCTCCAACCGTTGAGCCACGGCCGTCACCGATATGGCCGGGTTGATGCGCTGGACATGAGCCGCCAGACTCGTCGCCTTATCGGTGCCGAGATCGGCCTGTTCAAACGCAACCTGACGCTGGAGATTGGCCAGTTCTACCTGGTCATCGTCGACCACCGTCAAATGCCCCACCCCCGCCGCGCCCAGGTAGAGCGCAACCGGGCAGCCCAGCCCTCCGGCACCGATGATTAACACCCTGGCCGCTTTCAGCCTGGCCTGACCCGCCACATCGAACGACGGCAGCAGAATTTGGCGGCTATAGCGCATCAACTCATCATCGCTGAGCATCGTCGTTGACTCCTTCGTTGCCTGGTATCGTAGAGTGATGGCCAGGGTTTCGGCCGAGGGTCAACCGATCCTGCTGGCCGTAATCCTGCCGGCTTTCAATCGCGTCGAATCCGGCTGTCACAAACAGGGCTCGAACTCGTTCGGCCTGGTCAAAGCCGTGCTCCACCACCAGCCAGCCGCCCCGGACCAACCATTCCGGTGCCGAATTTACAATGATCCGCAGATCATCCAGGCCATCGCGCCCCGACACCAATGCCGTAGCGGGTTCAAAGCGCACGTCGCCGCACCCCAGGTGGTGATCTTCTGTGGCGATATAGGGCGGGTTAGAAATAATCAAATCAAAACGCTGCGGCGGCAGATTCTCAAACCAGTGGCTTTGCGATACCGAGACCGACAACCCCAGGCGTTGGTTGTTGGCGCGGGCCACGGCCACCGCCTCCGGTATCGCATCCGTCGCCTGCACCCGCCAATGCCGCCGTTCACTGGCCAATGCCAGGGCGATCGCGCCGGTGCCCGTGCCCAAATCCATCACCCTCGCCTGCGCCGTCAACGGCAACGCCAAGGCGGCCTCGACCAGACACTCGGTATCGGGACGGGGAATCAGTGTGGCCTCGTTGACCTGTAACGACAGTGACCAAAAACCCTGTTCGCCGAGAATATGGGCGATGGGCTGACCCGCGGCGCGTTGCGCCACCAGCGCCTCAAACTCAGTGCGCTGGACCGGACTGAGTGCCCGCTCCGGCCAGGCTCGAAATGCTGTGCGTGACCAACCGGTCACACGGGCCAACAGTAATTCGGCATCCAGCCTGGGTGAGTCGCTGTCAATGTCCGCCGCGGCCTTTCTGAGTGCGGCATCACAGGTCAGTAACGGCTCACTCATCGGCCAGACTGGCCAGTAGCTCGGCCTGATGTTCTTGCTGCAAGGGACCGATCACCGGGCTAAGGTCGCCGCCAATCACTTCGTCCAGCTTGTAGAGTGTCAGGTTGATACGGTGATCCGTCACCCGGCCCTGGGGGAAGTTATAGGTGCGGATACGCTCGGAGCGATCACCACTGCCCACCAGACTTTTGCGGGCTGCGGCCTGACTTTGCTGCTGGCGTTCAGTTTCGGCATTCTGCAAGCGCGCCTGCAACAGGCTCATGGCTCTGGCCCGGTTCTTGTGCTGGGAACGCTCATCCTGGCACTCCACCACGATGCCCGTTGGCAGGTGGGTCAGGCGAATCGCCGAGTCGGTCTTGTTCACATGCTGGCCACCGGCACCGGAGGCTCTGAAGGTATCCACCCGCAAATCGCCTTTGTTAATCTCAATGGCTTCGGCTTCATCGGCCTCGGGCATCACCGCCACGGTGCAGGCCGAGGTATGAATCCGGCCCTGGGATTCGGTTTCCGGCACACGCTGAACCCGATGGGCACCGGATTCAAACTTAAGGGCACCGTACACGCCCACCCCGGACACCCGGCTGATTAATTCCTTGTAGCCGCCATGCTCGCCCTGGCTCTCACTGATGACCTCAACCTGCCAGCGCCGGGTTTCAGCATAGCGCAGGTACATTTTGAACAGGTCACCGGCAAATAACGCCGCTTCATCCCCTCCGGTCCCGGCCCGGATTTCCAGAAACACGTTGTTACCGTCTTTGGGGTCTTTCGGCAGCATTAACCGCTGAAGCTCTTCGTCCAATGCTTCGTTTTTTGACCGCGCCTCGGTGAGCTCATCCTCAGCCATGGCCCGCATGTCGGCATCGCCATCTCGCGCCAACTCTTCCGCCTCATGGATATCGGCCAAGGTTTGCTGCCAGGCCCTGAAGCACTGGACCACAGGCTCGATTTCAGCGAATTCACGGGACAGGTCCCGGAACTGATTTTGGTCGGCGATCACGCCCGGATCACTCAAAAGGCCACTGACTTCGTCGAAGCGATCGTTCAGTCGTTCGAGCCTGGATTGTATCGATGCTTTCATAATTTTTCCGGGGTGGTGGGAATAACGTCGTCTTCCTGGACCTCAAGCTGGTGCAACTCACGCAGCCAGCGGGTCACTTCCACCCGACCCTCGGAGGTCGCCTTGCGGACCTGAATCGAGGGTTCGTGCAGCAGTTTGTTGGTAATGCCGCGCCCCATACTTCTCAGAACGGTTTCCGGGTCGCCGCCGTTGCGCAGTGTACGCAGGGCTTTTTCGATTTCAATATCCCGCAGGTATTCGGCCCGCTGCCGAAACTGTTTGAGGGTGGCCACAGCGTCCAGCGCCCGTAATTGAGACAAAAAGGTCTGGGTCCCGGCGCTGATCAAATTTTCCGCTTCCCGGGCGGCGCCTTCACGGGAACGTACATTTTCTTCAATCACCTGCCGCAGGTCGTCCACGGTATAGAGGAACACGTCCGCCAGCGAAGCGACTTCCGGCTCAATGTCACGCGGCACCGCGATGTCGACCATGAAATAAGGCCGGTGCTTGCGTCCCTTCAAGGCTCGCTCCACCGCGCCCTTGCCCAAAATAGGCAACGGGCTCGCGGTTGATGAGATCACAATATCCACATCCCCCAACACGCCGGGTATTTCCGACAGCAAGATGCCCCGACCACCGCGCGCTTCCGCCAGGGCCTGCGCTCGCTCAAGCGTCCGGTTGGCGACCAGGAACTGAGTCACCCCCGCATCGGCCAGGTGGCGTGCGACCAACTCAATGGTCTGGCCGGCACCGATCAACAAGGCGCGATTGCGAGACATGTCGGAAAAAATATGGTTGGCCATGCTGACGGCGGCGTAGGCCACCGACACCGGGTTCTCGCCGATGGCGGTTTCCGTACGTACCCGCTTGGCGACGGTAAAACTCTGTTCAAACAGGCGTGAGAGACAGGTTCCGCTGGCGTTGTGATCTCGGGCCAGCGCGTAGGCGTCTTTGAGCTGCCCCAGAATCTGGGGTTCCCCGAGCACCATGGAGTCCAACCCCGAAGCCACCCTCATCATGTGCCTGACCGCGTCGGCATCCCGGTGGACATACATGGCATTTTCAAGTTCGGCGGTATCAAGGCCATGAAACCCTGATAACCAGCGCAAGACGGTGTAGGCGCAATCATCATCGCCCGCCAGGTAAATTTCGGTACGATTGCACGTCGACAGAATTGCCGCTTCACTGGCACCCGAAGTCGCCCGCAACGCAGCGAACGCCTCCGCCATGCGCTCAGGCGTAAACGCAACGCGTTCCCGCAGCTCCAGGGGGGCGGTGCGGTGATTGATTCCCAGCGTGAGCAATGCCATAGGACGTTGAAGACTACCTTCTGCCAGTTCGATTGTGGTCGACCAATTCCATTGTGGCCTAAATGGGGCTGCCACCGTAGCAATGCAACATCATTCGGGCGCCAAAGTTGCGATCATTTTACCGAGCGCATCGTCAGGGTGCCACCTAAACACGGAATCCTTCGGTAAATGCCGACAAACCCTTTGGCACCATGAGGTTTTACGGGATCGAAGCAGAGGCGGTTTCAGACCATTATCAAATTGGGCAAGCCCAGGCGCTTATGCCATCATAGGTATCGGCAAATGGTGCCAGCCTGACACAGGCCTATCGTAAACGGACACGGGATAGAACATGCATAAACCTGCCTTATTGCTAGTCACCAGTTTTCTAGGTTTGTCTGGTTGCGCGAACCTGACGAACGAAGGCAGTGATCCATCGCCCCAACCGGCCAAGACGACCACCTCGGAAACCGCACAGATCACGCCGGCGGCGACACCTTACGGCGATTTTGAACCCGAAACGCTCTATTTGCTGCTTTCCGCTGAAATTGCCGCGCAACGGGGCCGGTACGATGTAACCCTCGTCAACTACGTGGAAGCGGCCAAGCAATCACAGGATGCCGCCGTGATCGAACGCGCCATGCGCATTGCCCAGTCCCTGAAAGCCGACAATGCCCAGCGCCAGCTAGCCAACCTTTGGCTCGAGACTCACCCCGACAGCATTGAGGCCCATCGCGTGGCAGCCATTCAAAGCGTAAAACGCAATGAATTGGAGAGTGCGCTGTCTCACATGGAGCGCATCCTGGAGCTCGGCGGCGATGCCGATTTTGACAGCCTCGCGGCGATGGCGGCCAATCTGACCGCCGACGGGCAATTGGAACTGCTGTCACTGTATGAAGGTCTGGCCCAACGCCATCCGGATAATCTGGAAATCCAGTACAGCATCGCATTGCTGTTCAAGGTCCTCGGCGACAATGCCTCCGCGCTTGAGGCCCTGCAACCCATCCTGGACAACCAGCCCGAGTTTCAGCCGGCCCTGGTCCTGAAGGGCGACCTGCTTTATCAGTTGGGCCGAAAAGACGAAGCCCTCAAACACCTGCTCTACAACACCCGCCATTATCCTCAAAACCGGCAAATGGGCACGCTGTACGGCCGCATGCTGATTGGCGAAGGGCAAATGCAAGCAGCCCAGGATGAATTTCAGCGCTTGGTCACACAGTTTCCCGACGTACCTGGCCTGCGTTTGTCCCACGCGCTGGTGGCACTGGAGAATGGCGAAAAAGAACTCGCGAAACAGGGCCTGACACAATTGATCGAGCAAGGCCACCACGTCAGCGAAGCGCACTACTACCTGGGCCGAATTGCCGACGAGGACGGCGATAGCGATACCGCCATCGGCTACTATGATCGCGTCGACGACGGTAATCATTACCTGGCGGCCCTGGCACGGGCCAGCACGCTGCGCGCGGAAGCCGGCAACCTGGACCAGGCCCGGGCAAACATCCTGCGCCTACGCAACACCCACCCCGACCGGGCTGAAAGTTACTGGCTTCTGGAAATCAACCTGCTCTTGGATATGGACATGCCCGACCAGGCGCTAGAGGTTTCCAACACCGCGATTACGGCGTACCCGGATAACGTCCGCATTCGATACGCCCGCGCCATGCTGCTCGACAGCGAAGACCAGTTCGACGCCGCCGAACAGGACTTGCGGCGCATTATTGAGCAGGAGCCCGACAACGCCGTGGCGCTCAACGCGCTGGGCTATATCCTGACGACTCGCCAGGGACGACTGGATGAGGCGCGCCTGTTGATTGAGCGTGCCCTGGAGATCGACCCAGAAAACCCGGCCATACTGGACAGCATGGGATGGGTGCTTTTCCAACTGGGCGAATCAACCCAGGCCCTGGAATACCTGCGCGCGGCCTACGAGGCCTTTCCCGATCCCGAGGTTGCGGCCCATTACGGCGAAGCACTTTGGCAGAATGGTCAACGGGAGCAGGCTCGCATCATCTGGCGGGAGGGCCTGGAGCAAGCCCCTTCCGATGAGCTGATCATTGAAACCATTGAGCGCCTGGGCGCCGGGCAGGATTTGTGACCCTATATCGCCTAACGCTTACCACCCTGGCTACGTTGATGCTGGGCGCTTGTGCGTCAACGTCCATGCAGCCGCTGCCGGACGGCCTATCGGATCAGCCGCCCGCGGGCTGGAGCGACCGCCAACAGGCCTTGAGCAGCGTCCGTCACTGGCAGCTGCAGGGTAAACTGGCGGTCCGCCAGCCCTCGGACAGTGGCACCGCCATCATCAATCGCTGGACTCAGGATAACGAGCACTATCGACTGTCGCTTTCTTCTGCCTTTTTGGGACTGGGCCGCACCGAACTGGCCGGCGTACCCGGTTACCTGGAGCTGACACTGCCAGATGGCGAGACGTACCGCTCCAACAACCCGCAGGACCTGATCCATGCCGCCACGGGCTGGCAGCTACCGATCGACAGCCTGACCTGGTGGATCAAGGGGCTACCGAGCCCGGGTGACAATTTTCAACTGCTGTTCAATACCTCAGGGCAATTAGCGGTTATTCGCCAGCAAGGCTGGGAAATACGGTACGAGCGCTGGCAAACTTTTACCGAACAGCTTCCTACCCTGCCGGCCAGAATCACCGCCCTCAAAGGTGACAAGCGAGTCCGACTCGCCATTACAGACTGGCAGCCCAAGGATCCGGAACCGTTCTGATGTTCAGCCTGCCCTCGCCCGCAAAACTGAACCTGTTTCTCCACATCAATGGTCGCCGCAGCGACGGCTACCATGAGCTCCAGACACTGTTCCAATTTCTGGACTACGGTGATGAGCTCGATTTCCAGTTGCGCTCTGACGGGCGGCTAGTGCTGCACCCACCGCTTCCGGGGGTGCCGGACGCGGACAACCTCGTCCTCCGCGCTGCCAGGCTCCTGCAGCCCCTCAGTCCCAACCCGGGCGCCGGCGCTACCCTGACGCTGCGAAAGCGCCTGCCCATGGGCGGCGGGCTCGGGGGAGGAAGTTCCAACGCGGCCACCACGCTGCTGGGCTTGAATCATCTGTGGCAACTGGATCTCCCTCTCGACACATTGGCAGAGCTCGGCCTGCAACTGGGTGCCGATGTGCCGGTTTTTGTTCGCGGGTTTGCCGCAGTGGGTGAAGGCATCGGAGAAAAGCTGACCCCGGCACAGCCGCCCGAGGACTGGTTTGTAGTGCTAAAACCGGCCTGTAACATCAACACCGGTCTGATTTTTTCCCAGCAAGGGTTGACAAGGGACACCCCGAGAATCAAAATAGCGCCCGCTTTTGAGGGAGACGCCTCGAGGTACCGAAACGACTGTGAGGATATGGTTCGTGGACTGTATCCGGAGGTAGGCCAGAGCTTGGATTGGCTGTCACAATTCGGACCTGCAAGATTAACCGGAACCGGGGCTTGCATATTTGGACGTTTCCCAACAGAATCCAAAGCCCAAAAAGTTTGGGCAAGCAAACCCTCCGGCATCAAGGGGTTCGTAGCTAAAGGGGTGAACTACTCACCGTTACACCGAAAGCTAACAGAGCTGAAATGATGCCAAAAAAGCACGATACTGGGGTGTCGCCAAGTGGTAAGGCAACGGGTTTTGATCCCGTCATGCGCAGGTTCGAATCCTGCCACCCCAGCCACCTTTCTCCCGATTCTTCCGAAATGACCTCTGATATTGAGAAGGATGCCGTCGTGTCCAAACTGATGATATTTGCCGGGAATGCCCACCCGGAACTCGCCAAGAGCATTGCCCAGAAGCTGCACATCCCAATGGGACAAGCCACTGTCGGTAAGTTCAGTGATGGCGAAACAACTGTTGAGATCAACGAAAACGTTCGCGGTCACGATGTCTTCATCATCCAGCCTACCTGTTTTCCCACCAACGATAACCTGATGGAACTGATTGTGATGGCCGATGCACTGCGTCGCGCCTCCGCCACTCGAATCACCGCCGTTGTGCCCTATTACGGCTATGCACGCCAGGATCGCCGGGTTCGTTCCACCCGTGTTTCGATCAGCGCCAAAGTCGTTGCCGACATGATCACCAGTATCGGCATAGACCGGGTGTTAACGGTGGATCTCCATGCCGATCAGATCCAGGGCTTCTTCGACATACCGGTCGACAACATTTACGCCACACCGGTGTTGCTGGAAGATATTGAAAAACAGCGTTTTGAGAACTTCATCGTGGTGTCGCCAGACGTCGGCGGTGTTGTCCGTGCCCGCGCAGTGGCCAAGCGCCTGGATGACGCCGACCTGGCCATCATCGACAAGCGCCGTCCGAAAGCCAATGTGTCACAGGTTATGCACATCATTGGTGATGTGCGCGACAAAACCTGCATTCTGGTGGACGACATCGTCGATACTGCCGGCACCCTGTGCAAGGCCGCTGGCGCACTGAAAGAGCATGGTGCGGCGCGCGTCGTTGCCTACATCACGCACCCAGTCTTGTCAGGACCGGCCATTGATAACATCAATGCCTCTGAACTCGACGAACTGGTGGTGTGCGATACCATTCCACTGGGTGACAAAGCGCTTAATTGTGATAGAATCCGCCCCCTCGGAATGGCAGGTCTGCTGGCTGAGTCGATTCGCCGCGTTAGCAACGAAGAGTCCATCAGCGCACTGTTTGAATAAAGTCCGCGTTCCGAACGCATTCAGACCAGGAGCCTTTTAAGGCTCCTTGTTTGTTTAACTCCCCGAAAATACAGGTTTTATTTTCGGGAACACCAGAGAAGCATCTGCGGTGCACTTGGTCGCGAGTCCCACAGGTGATTAATGAGGTACAGATCATGGCCCAAGAATTCCTAATTGAAGCTTTCTCTCGGGACGAACAGGGGAGAGGTGCGAGCCGCCGCCTGCGTCGCGAAGAGCGTAAAATCCCGGCGATCATTTACGGTGGCGCGAAAGACGCCGTATCGATTTCCATCTGGCACAACGAGCTGAAGAAAGCGCTGGAGAACGAAGCGTTCTTCTCGCACATTCTGACCATTGAGCTCGACGGCAAGAAAGAAAGCGTGATCCTCAAGGATCTGCAGCGCCATCCCTACAAGCCGCTGCTGACCCACGCGGATTTCCTGCGCGTAGACAAGCATCACGAGATCCACGTCAACGTACCGCTGCACTTCCTGAACGAAGCCACAGCTCCGGCTGTTAAGCTCCAGGGCGGTGTACCGTCGCACCAGATGAACGAAGTCGAAGTTATCTGTCTGCCGCAGGATCTGCCCGAGTTCATTGAACTCGACATGCAGAACATCGAGATGGACCAGGTAATCCACTTGAGCGATCTGCAATTGCCTAAAGGCGTGCGTATTGCTGCTCTGGTTCAGGGCGAAGACCACGACCTGCCGGTTGTCTCTGTTCACCTGCCACGCGGCACCAAGGCTGATGAAGCCGAAGACGCGGAAGACGCAGAAGCAGAAGAAGACGACAGCAAGGAGTAATCACTCCGGGGGTAACGGCAAATGGCGCAGCAGATTGTCATGGTGGTTGGACTGGGAAACCCCGGCCCTGACTATGAGAATACGCGCCACAACGCCGGCGCCCTGTTTGTTGAAGCTCTGGCCCGCGCAGCGGGTCAGAGCCTTCGCCCTGACAAGAAATACCACGGTCTGTACACCAAAGCCCACCTCCAGGGGCTCGACCTGCACCTGCTCAACCCCACGACGTATATGAATCGCAGCGGCCTTGCCATCAAGGCATTGGCGGACTTTTTCAAGATTCAGCCTGACCAGATTCTGATTGCTCACGACGAACTCGACCTGCCCCCCGGCACCGCCAAACTCAAACGCGGTGGTGGCCATGGCGGACATAACGGTCTGAGAGATGCCATTGCCCACCTGGGCACCAACGATTTTTTTCGTCTACGACTCGGCATTGGCCACCCTGGTTCCGCCAAACAGGTCACCAACTATGTGCTGGGCAGACTGGGCAAACAGGAATCAGCCGACCTGGAGGCCATTATCGAACAAAGCATTCGGGTCTTGCCGGACGCTGCCGGCGATCACATGGCCCGAGCCATGAACGCCCTGCACGCTTTCAGGCCGTGAATCCGGTGCCTCCTGTTCGCACCTGAACCCGGTCACCGGTATACTTTCGTTTTCCAATCTCACATTTTGTTTTCGCATCCATCAGAGGCTTTCCATGGGTTTCAATTGCGGCATCGTCGGCCTTCCAAACGTCGGCAAATCCACGCTTTTTAATGCACTGACCAAGGCCGGCATCGGCGCCGAGAATTTTCCTTTCTGCACCATCGAGCCGAACGCTGGCGTTGTCGGCATGCCTGACCCCCGCCTGACCAAGTTGTCAGAAATCGTGAAGCCCCAGCGGGTCGTGCCCACCACCATGGAATTCGTGGACATTGCCGGGCTCGTTGCCGGCGCCTCCAAAGGTGAAGGTCTGGGCAACCAGTTCCTGGCCAACATTCGCCAAACAGACGCCATCGCCCACGTTGTGCGCTGCTTTGATGACAGCAATGTGATTCACGTCGCCAACAAGATCGATCCGGCCGCCGATATAGAAATCATCAACACCGAACTCGCACTGGCCGATATGGACACGGTTGAGAAGGCTATCAAGCGAGTACAGCGGGTTGCAAAAAGCGGTGACAAGCACGCCAAGGCCCAGCTTGAGATCTTTGAAACACTGCTGCCCGTGCTGAATGAAGGCAAACCGGTTCGCGGCATGGACCTGAGTGATGACGAGCGCGGCCTGATTCGTGAATTGTGCCTGCTTACCATCAAACCCACCATGTACATCGCCAATGTCGATGAAAACGGCTTTGAGAATAACCCATACCTCGACACCGTCCAGCAGATTGCGGCCACCGAAAACGCCGTTGTCGTGCCCATTTGTAATAAACTGGAAGCCGAGATCGCCGAGCTGGAAGACGATGAAAAGTCTATTTTCCTCGAAGAAATGGGCATGATCGAACCCGGTCTCGATCGCGTTATTCGCGGCGGCTACGCCCTACTCGACCTGCAGACTTACTTCACCGCTGGCGTGAAGGAGGTCCGCGCCTGGACCGTTCGTGTGGGCGCAACCGGCCCCCAGGCCGCAGGCGTGATTCACACCGACTTCGAACGCGGTTTTATTCGGGCCGAAGTGGTTAGCTACGATGATTTTGTCAAATACAACGGTGAGGCGGGCGCCAAGGATGCCGGTAAGTGGCGTCTGGAAGGCAAGGAGTATATTGTTCAGGATGGCGATGTGATCCATTTCCGGTTCAACGTCTGACGACTCCGAAAATTCAACTCAGGACAGGACTGTGCTACGCCTACCCACCTGCTGCTCTGAATTTGAAAATAGCTGGCCTTGGCCCCGACAATTGCCGGGGCTTCACTTTGCCAGTACACACTACAACATCGAACGATTTCAGTCTGATGACTTTGAGCGGTGTGGCATCAACCCACCGAGTCAGGTCCTGCACGCCGCCAGCAAACGTAAAACCGAATACCTCGCGGGCCGCCTCTGTGCCACAGAGGCGCTGCGCAGCCTCTCGGGCGTCGCCTCGACCCCAGGCACCCTGGCCAATCGCGCTCCGCAATGGCCCGAGCACAGTGTCGGCGCAATCACCCACAGCACCGGCTGGGCTGCGGCGATCGCGGCGCACAACGAGCACTATCTTGGCCTGGGACTCGATGCCGAATCCCTGCTGTCAGAGGACCGGGCCCACCGGCTGTCGAGCGAGGTCATGACCGCCAACGAACTGGCACGCTTTCCGCTTGCGCAAACCGACGATCTCGGCTTTCTGGTCACCCTGATCTTCGCCCTCAAGGAAAGCCTGTTCAAGGCGCTCTACCCGCTTGTGCAGTCCCGGTTTTACTTCCGGCATGCGGAATTGGTGGATTGGACGGCCGACGGCCGGGCGAGTCTGCGCCTGTTAACCGACCTGTCCCCTACCTGGAGCCACGGTCGAGAGGTCTCTTCCCAGTTCTGCGTTGTGGAAAACCGGGTACTTGCCCTGGTGACGATTCCAGCCGAGTAATGGCGGCACATACCCGAAGCGGGCCGGATCCAAGCAATCCTCCTCGAGGGGTTGACAGGGGCCCGGAAAATCCAGAGAATACGCGCCTCGTTTGGAGCACGATTGTGTTCGAAACGGTGTTGGCAAGGTAGCTCAGTTGGTTAGAGCACAGCACTCATAATGCTGGGGTCGGCGGTTCAACTCCGCCCCTTGCTACCAGTATTGATAAAGGCCCGTGTGCAAACACGGGCCTTTTTTTGTCTCCCCCCTCCTGTGCCGCTTTTAGGCTTTTTCATGTCGTACTTGATCAAGCCGCGCCGTTAAAACAACGTCAAATTACAGCTATCAACACTCACGAAGAGTTGGAGGCTGAGATGGCGATCAAACTTGAAGGCGCAAAATCGGATTATCCACAGCAGCGAGCAGGCGCTGCCCGGCAACCTCACAGCGTTGACCAGTCTGATCGCAGGGTTCCGATCAATCTGCGCCAGTCCGGACCCACCCCGGTGGAAATGCTGATTTCCACCCGCGTGCGTAAGTCCCCCTACTGGCACCTGGCCTTTGAAGCAGGCTGCTGGCGCGCCACCGTTTACAACCGGATGTACCATCCGCGCGGTTATGTGCAGCCACAAGATGGCGGTGCGATGGTTGAGTATGCCTCGCTGGTGAACGACGTCACCCTGTGGAATGTGGCGGTCGAACGACAGATTCAGGTGAAAGGCCCAGATGCTGAAGCGTTTGTAAACTACGTAATCACCCGGGATGCAACGAAGATAAAACCGTTGCGGGGCAAGTACGTCATTCTCTGCAATGAAGAGGGTGGCATCCTGAACGATCCGGTTCTGTTGCGGATTGCGGAAGATGAATTCTGGTTCTCGCTGTCCGACAGCGACCTGGAAATGTGGCTGCGCGGCGTTAATATTTCCAGAAAATTCGACGTGACGATTGCCGAAATCGACGTCGCTCCCCTGCAGATCCAGGGGCCCAAGTCCGAGGCGTTGATGACCGACCTCTTTGGCGACTGCGTCAAAGACCTTCCTTTCTACGGTCTGATGGAGGGCGAGGTGGCCGGGCACCCGGTCGTGGTGTCCCAAACTGGCTTCACCGGTGAAAAGGGCTACGAGATCTATCTCAGGGACGCCACCGAGCATGCTGAAGACCTCTGGTACACGGTGCTCAACGTCGGCGCGAACCACAATCTGCGAGTCATTGCACCCGCCCACCACCGGCGCATTGCTGCCGGCATTCTTTCCTGGGGCCAGGATCTTGACCAGGAAACCCTGCCCTTCCAGTGCAACCTCGCTTACCAGGTTCCGCGCAACAAGGAAGCCGATTACATCGGCAAGCAACGACTGGAAGCGATTCGTGACCAGGTTGAGGCCGGCTGTCCGCCTTTCCGTCAGGTTATGGTGGGGATACGCCTGGGCGGAGCGCCAATAACAGACTATGCCAACGATTTCTGGCTTGTCAGTTCCGCCGATGGTGGCGAGCCCGTGGGCTATGTGACCTCACCCTGGTATTCCCCGGAGCTGAACACCAACATTGCGCTCGCCTACGTACCGCTGGAAATGCGCGACATTGGAACCCGGCTGTCGGTGCAACTACCACAGGAATACGCCGCCCCGGATGATGCACTCGATGTCGAGGCCGAAGTGGTGGCCGTACCGTTCAGGCCATCGGTTAATCCCAATGCCCGCGAAAGAGCAAGAGCGAA
This sequence comes from Marinobacter caseinilyticus, assembly GCF_011074955.1. GTDB lineage: Bacteria > Pseudomonadota > Gammaproteobacteria > Pseudomonadales > Oleiphilaceae > Marinobacter > Marinobacter caseinilyticus. Next base: position 239,194 of record NZ_WUQJ01000034.1, read on the forward strand.
AGGCATCGATTTCGCCGATTAACTGAAGGGTCTGATCAACACGCCCGATCGATAAAGGTGAGGGTTGCCATGAAGCTTGCTCACGAATCCAGTGCCAGCTCATCTCAGGACACTGTTCAGATGGCGGCGGTACTGCGCGAATTAGCACGGACGGCCTCCATTGAGGCGGCGCCCTTACAGATCTTGGGAATGGAGGCATTGTCCGACTGGTTGCCTGCCGGTACCGCCGTCTATATCCCCTTCCTGCCCAACGCCAGATTTGAGGACACCGTGTCCGCATGCTGGCGACTGCGGGCCGCAGGCATGGTACCAATACCGCACTTCCCGGCGCGGGCAATCGCGAGCCGCGCCCAAGCCAGGGACTGGCTTGGCGAACTGGCGGCCGCCAGTACCGACCGGCTGATGCTTATTGCCGGTGACAGCCACCAGGTCGCCGGGCCATTTCCAGACACCCTGGCGGTGCTGAACTCGGGGCTTCTGGCCGACTACGCATTTTGCCATTTGGGGATAGCCGGGCATCCAGACGGCCACCCGGTGGCATCAAGCGAGGAGCTGACACGCGCGATGGCGATCAAGCGCGAGTACGCGACCGCCACAGCAACCCGCATGTGGGTAGTGACGCAGTTCGCGTTCGAAGCGGATACGTTCATCCACTGGCTTCAGAGCATGAAGGAGGTCGTGGATCCCCTGCCGGTGTATTTCGGCATTGCAGGCCCCACCCGTCTACGAATGCTGATTGCCTACGCCGCCCGGTGCGGGGTGGGTGTTTCCGCTCGAATGATGCGACGCAACCCGGATGCCTCACGCCTGCTGCGCGCCTGGACGCCGGACCGGCTGGTAGCCGCCATGGCCCGCCACCGCGCAGACAACCCGACGTCACTTTTTCAAGGCATTCATGTGTTTCCGTTTGGTGGGCTGCAGCGCTCGTCAGAATGGTTGCGTGGCCTTCGCGATAAGCCAATCTACGGCGCCGACACTGTTTCGCAGACTCAGGTATAGAAGGAGATCCCTGTGAGTGGCCAAATCGACGAGCGGACTACCACAAGCCCGGAACCCGTACAACGGCACCCTCCCGGCACACCGGACATCGAAATTGCACGGGCCGTGCAACCACAGTCGATCCTTCTTCTGGCCCAGCAACGCTATGGGTTACCGGCGGACAGTCTGGTTCCTTTCGGCCACTACAAGGCCAAGCTCAATATGAACCACTTTCCGCTCCCTGATCCAAACACCTACGGTAAGCTGGTGCTGGTCACCGCGATGACTCCCACGCCATACGGAGAGGGCAAGACCACGACCAGCGTTGGCCTGAACGATGGTTTCAATCAGCTTGGCGTCCGGGCGTCCGTCTGCCTGCGCGAGCCATCACTCGGGCCCTGCTTCGGCATGAAGGGCGGAGCGGCGGGCGGTCCCAGGTCATTCCAATGGAAGACATTAACCTGCATTTTAATGGGGATTTCCACGCCATTACGGCCGCCCATAACCTGCTGGCTTCCATCCTCGACAACCATCTGCACTGGGGTGGCAAGTCGGGCCTGGACCCGCGTTACGTGACCTGGCGCCGGATCGCTGACTTGAATGACAGGGCGCTGCGCAACGTGATCACCGGTCTGGGCGGCGCCGCCCATGGCATGCCCCGTCAGACCGGGTTCGACATTACCGCCGCGTCGGAGATCATGGCTATTCTATGCCTTGCCGAAAGCCTCGCAGACCTCCGTCACCGTCTGGGTGACATTATCGTCGGGCACCGCCATGACCTGTCACCGGTGACAGTCAAGGATCTGGGCGCAGAGGGTGCCATGACCATATTGCTGAAAGACGCATTGCAGCCCAATCTGGTTCAAAGCCTGGAGCACAACCCGGTCTTCATCCATGGCGGCCCCTTTGCCAATATCGCCCATGGCTGCAACTCCGTCATGGCGACGCGGTACGCACTGGGGTTGAATGATGTGGTGGTGACGGAAGCGGGATTTGGTGCCGACCTGGGGGCGGAAAAATTTATTGATATCAAGTGCCGGAAAACCGGATTGCGACCGGATGCGGCGGTGCTGGTCTGTACGGTCCGCGCGTTGAAAATGCAGGGCGGCGTTCCCGGAAAACAGCTGGCGACTCCGGACATTCAGGCGCTCCGTGCCGGCGCCATCAACCTGGAACGCCATATTCGTAATCTCCGGCAATTCGGTCTGACTCCTGTGGTCTCGATCAACCGGTTCCCGACCGACAGCGAAGACGAGATCGCCACCGTCGAAGCAATCTGCAGCGCATGGGGGGTTCAGGCAATCGCTTGCCAAAACTGGGCCAAGGGCGGGGCTGGCGCCACCGCGCTGGCTCAGGCCGTGCTGGATCAAATGGATCAGGGCAAACCGGAGATTCAGTTTCTGTATCCAGACGCGATGCCGTTGTCCGAGAAAATTGAAACCATTGCCACGCGCCTCTATGACGCCGCGCGGGTGGAGTACTCGGCAGAGGCCAGACGGCAGTTGGAGGAATACGAACAGCTCGGCTTTGGCCATTTTCCCGTGTGCATTGCCAAGACCCAGTACAGCTTTTCCGGCAACCCGAAACTTCTGGGCGCACCCACCGGCCATGTCTTGCCCGTGCGCGAAGTCCGGCTTTCAGCGGGGGCTGGATTTGTCGTGGCCGTCTGCGGCGATATCATGACCATGCCGGGCCTGCCGCGTCACCCTGCCGCACTGGACATGGGGCTTAACGAGCAAGGTGACGTAGTCGGGCTCTGCTGAGCCGGCGACAAGCCCGGTGTTATTTCAAGCCCATGTTGCTATGCCCTGTTTCAAACCGTGCCAGTGGTCAGTGTGTTTTGACGGGCACCGGCGTGTAGGTGAACACCCCGTATGTCGGCTCGGTTTGCGCACGCTGCAAGGCCTCCAGTGATGCCGACTGCACGTGACCACACTCAGCCCCCAACGCCTGGTGAGACTGGCTGAAGGGAGAAACCGCTGCCCGCGCGGCCCTGGGTGCGGTACCCCGGTATTTTCGGTAGCAACGACTAAAGTGCGTGGTGGAGACAAAACCGCACATGGAAGCGATATCGACGATGGCGCAAGACGATTGCTTCAGCAGCCGGTGCGCCCGGTCCAGTCGCAGCTTGAGATAAAAGCGTGATGGCGGACAGCCCAGATGTTTCAGGAACAGACGTTCAAGCTGTCGGCGGGAAATACGCGCCAGCTTTGCGAGCTCCTGCAACTCAATGGGTTCCTCAATATTAGCCTCCATTAACTGGGCGACCTCCGCCAACTTGGGCTGCGACGACAGCAGCTGTTGTCGCAACGGGACCGGCTGTTGCTCGCTCTCATCGCGCATTCGATCGCAGACAAACATGTCGGAAATGGCATCGGCCAGCGGCTGACCATGCCGACGCGCCAGTACATTCAGCATCATGTGCATGGGCACACCGCCGCCCGTGCAGGTCATGCGTTCACGATCAATAGTAAACAGGTGATTGTTGCAATGAACCCGCGGAAAGCCCTCCTGAAGCGCCGCCAGGCATTCCCAGTGGGCACTGCAGGCGTATCCGTCCAGCACCCCGGCACTGGCCAGAACATACGCACCGGTACAGACCGCCCCCAGAAACACATGCTGTCGTGCCAGTGAGCGTAGCCAGTTGACCTCTCGACTGGAGAAGCTCCGCGTCACATCAACGCCGGCGACAACAATCACCAGGTCAAACGACCGCCGGTCTGCTATGGCAGCATCGGGTACTATGGCAATGCCATCACTGGCTCTCGCCGCCTGGCCATCGGCCGACAACAGTGTCCAGGTATACAGCTCCCTGCCAGTCAGCTGATTGGCCATTCGCAGCGGCTCAATGGCGGTTGCCAGCGCAATCAACGTAAAATGATCAATCAGCAGGAAGCCGATCCGGTAGGGATGATTGCCAGGCTCGCTGGCGTGAATGCTCCTGGGTTCAGCCATGTCCTCACCCTCCGTTGGTGGGGCTGCCATAGACTTTCGGGCATCACACATTATTGGCAATTGCCGCCAGCAATACCACGGCCCGGGTAACAACATCCGTTACTGCAAACACCGGCAATCACCCAACAGACAGTGACAGTCGGCGCAAGTGTCTACGACTGATCTTTCGGCGCTGGCCTTTTCATACGTTTGCACAACCTGGCCCGAAAACGCTTTCTTACTACTCGACAATAAGGGCCCGGGGCAATCCATGCAATCACTCATTATCATCGGCGATTGCCCCGCCTTGGCGGTCAATTCGCACTGACCAAACACCGTTTGATCCTCAGTTTACGACGCACGGAAGCATGCGAGTTGTCCAAAAACGACATCAATCCAACCGTTAAACGCTCACTTGCGACACTCGCGATGGGTTTTCGGTCAATGTTCCCAGCCGGTGCCGTCACTTAGCGCCGACCTGTCGCCCTGAGCCGGACCGGAACCGACCGGACAAAGGGACCTGGCAACGCCGGAATCGGTAGCAAGTGCCGGATAGGTAACCGCAAGTTGTTAGTACCCCTGTCGAAACCAAGGCTGAGCGAGCGAATGGACGACAAGTCTGTAGGAAGTGTTCAAGATTGGTATCGGCGCATTACGCAACGAGAAGGCGGGCAGCGAACATCCCCGAGTGTTAAGAGCCATTGAAGAGTACCTTTTCCGGAGGGTCCCCAGGGCCGGCGCGATGATCCGTTACGACGTCAACCGTTCATTCTCCGGGTCAAACAGCGCCCGATAGCCCACGGCTTCGATGCGAATCGGAAACCGCTCCTCGAAATACTCGAGGACCAGTTCCCGGCCTTCCTCTGCGTACTCATACGGAATGTAACCCAGTAAAAGAGTCTTTCCGACGGACGGTCCATAGGCCGCGCTGGTGTTGTAGGACCGGCGCCCTTCGCTGTCGACGAGCACCTCGCCACTGGCAGGATCGAGTATCGGGAACTGACCGACCGGATAACGGGCGATACCTTTGGCGTCCCGATTGTCGAGCATGGACATGGTGCACAGGTAGCTTGGCTGATGGGTACGCTGACGCTGCGCCAGGTAAGCCCCCTTACCCAGGAAATCGGCCTCCTTAACCTTGGGCCGGGCCAGACCGGCTTCGTAGAGATTGTAGTCCACTTCCAGGTCAACATTTTGCAGCCGCAGGCTCTTTTCCAGACGCCGGCTGTTGGCGTAGGTTTCAATGCCCACGGGCGTCACACCCGCTTGATAAAGAAGGTCCCACAATTTAAGACCATAACTGAAGGGAAAGTGCAGCTCCCAGCCCTGCTCGCCCACGTAGGAAATCCGGAAGGCCCAGACCGGAATGCCCTGAACCCAAATGTCCCGGGCGGTCGCAAAGGGGAAGTTCTCAGCCGACAGTTCGTTCGGGTCCTCCATAAACTGGGCCAGGGTCGCCCGCGCGTTTGGACCCCATAACCCCAATGTCGCGATGTGATCCGTCATGTCCTGGATCCGGACAGCGTCAAAGCCCCGGTTTTCTGCCGCGCGTTTCATCCAGACATAGTCGCGATAACCGGTATCCCCCCCACAAATCACACGATAGTCGTTTTGGTCGCGCCGAATGATCGTCAGGTCGGAATGAATGCCACCCCAGGCATCCAGAAAATGGGTGTACACCCCTTTACCCACAGGGGTAGTGCCACCCACTTTCGCAACCGACAGAAATTCCAGCAGGGCTTCGGCATTAGCACCGGAGACGTCGAAAATGGCGAAATGCGAGAGGTTGATCATGCCCACGCTTTCACTCATTTCCAACTGTTCGGCATTGGACACCGCCCAGAAGTGCCGGGCATCCCATTCATTTTCCCGCGCCGGAATCCGGTCCCGGTATTTGCCGAGTAGCCGTGCTTCATTGGCCTGGTAACCGTGAGCCCGCTCCCACCCGGCGGCTTCCATGAAATAACCGCCCAACTCGACCTCACGGGGATAAAACGGACTGGTGCGCATCCGCCGTCCGCCCGTAAAAGGTTCCCGGGGGTGCACGGCCGGCGTGTAGATTTTCTTGGCAATTTCATAGCAGCGCTCGTAAACATACTGCGGGGTTTTCTGAATCGGGTAGTGACGCGCAATATCGACGCTGTGTGGGTCCATATCCGGTCGGCCCCGGGTCATCCAGTCCGCAAGAATCTTGCCGGCACCCGGGCCGTCTTTAACCCACACCGCCTCACAGAACCAGAGATTTCGTACGTCCGGCGATTCGCCGATCAGCGAGCCCCCGTCGGGGGTGACCGACAGCAACCCGTTAAAGGAGTGTTTTTCCTCCCAGCCCAGCTCGCCCAGAACCGGGGTCATGTCGATCGCTTTCTCGTACGCGGCCATGACCTGATCAAGGCTGAGATCCCGCATCGACGGCGACAACCTTGCCTGCCCCGGCTCGGCAATATCCTTCGGATAGACCAGCCGTGGATTATCGGGCTCGTAATAGCCCCACTCAATATGGCCCCCTTCTGTGGTTGTCGGATCACCGGTATCGCGGACATAGGCCGAGTTACCCTGATCTCGGAACAACGGGTAGACGATCTGCTCACCGGTACCCTGCAGTGGCTCATAAGGTCCGAAAAACAGCAGCGGGTGCTCGACCGGCATAAGCGGCAGGCGCGAACCCGCCGTGTCGGCCATTAAAGGTCCCCAGATACCCATGGAAAGCACGACGTACTGCGTTTCAATGTAGCCCTTGGGGGTCTCGACACCACAAACACGGCCATTCTGAACGTCAATCCGGATCGCTGGGGTGTTGGCAAAGGCCTGCAACTTGCCGCTCTCGACGGCTTCCTCAACCAGGTCACCCGCCACTTTTTGTGACCGAGGCACCACCAAACCTGCGTCGGGATCCCACATCGCACCCTGGATCCGGGTCTCATCAAGCAGCGGGAAAAGCTCTTTGGCCTGCGCCGGTGTCACCATCCGGACGTTGGTTCCGAACGCTTTCCCGGAGCCGACCTTACGTTTCAACTCCTCCATGCGGCCGTCATCGTCAATGCGGGCCACCTCCATACCACCCTTTTTGACATAATTGCCCCGCTTGGCGTAGAACGCCTGGCTATATTTTGTGGTGAAGACATTGAATTTGTCGTGGGAGGTGGTGAAGCAGAAGTCAGACGCGTGGGACGTCGACCCGATATCCGTGGGAATCGCGGATTTCTCCAGGCCGACAATATTGTTCCAGCCTTGCTCAATCAGGTGGTGGGCGACGGAAGCACCCACTATTCCACCTTGCCCTATGATGACAATCTCTGCGCGTTTCGGGAGCTGTGCCATATCGGTCACCTATTTCATGCCATACCGGGTCGGATACTGACAATTTGACCGCGTTTGCAAGTCGGCGCTTCATCGAATGCGACATGCACCCGCCTAAAAGCGGCACTGAGCTCCAATGGATTGAGCACCACCAGAGAAACTTGAAAGAGAAACTTGAGGTGAGTGGCACTGCTCTCTTCAATTGGCCAGGGGATTGGTCCTCACTGATTCGGCACCAACAGCAGCGACCAGCGGGTTTACCAGTGCGCGCGTGGCCGCCCTGACCGTTACTCTTTCACCACCTTATTGTCTGGCACTGGGGTCCTGTCATCGGCCTGGCCTTGATAGTTGATACGTTATCGAACGGATCGCTACCCCGGTTCGCAAGGCAAGTGCCGCGCAGAAAACGACCGGCTGGAAAACCGCTGTATGTATTGGGCCGAACAAACCGGTGTCCTTCATCATGCCTCGCCTTACCCCACCTTACCCCGCCTTACGCCCGATACCTTCTGGGTTTACACTGACCAGACAGACAACGGAGGTGTGCAATGTGCGGCCGAATGAACGTGACCGACGACCCACTGGTTCAGGACCTGATGGTGCAACTGGGGCTGCCTTTCGCGACACCCCAGCCTCAATACAACATACCCCCCGGCGGCACCGCCGAATTTGTGTATGAGACGGACGGGGCCCGTCACCTTGTGCCCGGGTTGTGGTCCCTGCTGATCGAGCCCCGTCCCAGCGGCCAGGGTTATCGCCCCAATCCCAGGCTTCACACGTTTAACGCGCGCTCGGACCGCTTGACCACCAGCCCCTTGTGGAAGCGGGTCTACCCGTCACAGCGCTGTGTCGTGCCCGTCAGCGGCTTTCATGAGTGGCGCGGAAAACAGGTATACAACATTCATCCGGAACACGAGGCGACGGCCCTGGCCGGACTCTGGCAGCGATGGCAGTTTGGCGATGATCCGGTTTATTCGTTTACCGTCATCACGCTGCCACCGCACCCCCGGTTCAGCCACATTCACGACAAGAGTATTCCGCTCATGCTTCGCCCGAGTGACTTCGATGCCTGGCTGGACCCGACCTTCACTCAGACGGACGCCTTCCAGGGACTGATGAAAACTCACATTCCGGCACCACTGGTCTGCCAGCCAGTCAATAACCCAAACGACTTGACCCCCACAGCAGACGCGGAAGTGCTGGCGGCGGATTAACAGAGGCGCCGCACAACGTGCCCTACCTCACGCCCCGTGGCCAGAATGCGCTGAGTCGCCAACCTCGGACGTCTCAGCGCCAAAACCAGCATTTGGCCTTCCATTCGAAGCCGTTTGTAAGCCTTTATTTCACTCCTGGATAACCGGCGCTTGGCCTCCCGGTTTGCTGTGCCATACTCTTGAGCCAATACCCACAAAAACAGCTCAACTGCCAAAAGGAACAGGTTGAAATGAAATTGGAAACACTGGCGCTTCATGCAGGCTTTAATGGCGACCCCACCACTCACGCCGCAACCACTCCAATCTACCAAACCACCTCTTACACATTCGATGACACCCAACACGGGGCGGACCTGTTTGACCTGAAGGTCCAGGGCAACATCTATTCCCGTATCATGAACCCGACCAATGCAGTGCTCGAGGAGCGCATGGCGCAACTTGAAGGCGGTATCGGCGCGCTGGCGGTGTCATCAGGGATGGCGGCGATTACGTACGCACTGCAAACCATATGCAAGCTGGGCCACAACATTGTCAGCACCGGGCAGCTGTATGGTGGCACCTACAACCTGTTCGCGCACTCGTTGCCCAATCAGGGCATCGACTGCCGCTTTGCCCGACACGATGACTTTGATGCCGTGGAACGCGCCATCGACGACAACACCCGGGCGCTGTTTTGTGAGTCCATTGGCAACCCGGCGGGCAATGTGGTGGATATTGCCCAGTGGGCAGCGATCGCTCATCGCCATGGTATTCCCCTGATCGTCGACAACACCGTAGCCACGCCCTTTATCTGCCGGCCCTTCGATCACGGCGCCGACATCGTGGTCCACTCCCTGACCAAGTATATTGGTGGTCACGGCACCACCCTGGGCGGCATTGTGGTGGATTCAGGGCAGTTTGACTGGGTCGCCAACAAGGCCAAATTTCCGGTACTGAACGAACCCGACCCGTCTTACCACGGTGTGGTGTACACCGAGGCGCTGGGCGCCGCCGCGTTTATTGGTCGCTGCCGCGTGGTGCCACTGCGGAACACCGGCTCGGCCCTGTCGCCGTTCAACGCTTTTCAGATCATGCAAGGGCTGGAAACTCTCGGGCTTCGGATGGAGCGGCACTGCGACAATGCCGAGAAGGTGGCAAACTTTCTGCAGAACCATGCCAGTGTCGAATGGGTCAATTACGCCACGCTGGGTAACAGTCCATACCGGGAAACCTGTCAGAAAATTTGCGGCGGCCGGGCCTCTGGCATTCTGAGCTTTGGCATCAAGGGTGGCCTGGAGGCCGGTACCCGCTTCATTGATGCCCTGCAGTTGATCTACCGTCTGGTCAACATCGGCGACGCCAAATCCCTCGCCTGCCATCCGGCATCGACAACCCACCGACAACTCAACCCAGAAGAGCTCAGGAATGCGGGTGTCAGCGAGGACCTGGTGCGCTTGTCCATCGGTATCGAACACTGCGACGACATTATCGCGGACATCACCCAGGCACTTGCGAAAGCCTGCTGAACCACTGGCGCGTTAGACCAAGGTCTGGCGCGCCAGGCCCCGTGTTTTCCCCTATTCGACTTGTATCAGCGCCCGGTAATCCTTACTCTAAAAGGCATTCCCTTTCCGCGATCAAAAGAGCTTGCTTGTCATGAGCGACGGCACGAAATCCCGCATTGCCAGCGGTTCCAAATTCCGTAACGAACATGGCTTTTCCGCCATTAAAGATGGCATCAAGAAAAGTGCGAACACGGACATGCCTTCCGGACCCAAGCCCAAGTGGCTGCGGGCCCGCATGCCTGGTGGTGAGCGGTTTGAAGCGGTCCGTCGCAACGTGAAAGACCACAAGCTCAGCACCGTGTGTCAGGAATCCCACTGCCCCAATATTGGTGAGTGCTGGAATAACGGCACGGCGACCATCATGGTAATGGGGTCCGTCTGTACCCGCGCCTGCCGCTTTTGCGCGGTCGATACCGGCAATCCCAAAGGCTGGCTCGATCACGACGAACCGGACAACACGGCTAAATCCGTTGAGTTGATGGGGCTGCGGTATATCGTTCTAACCTCAGTGGATCGTGATGACCTCGACGACGGCGGCGCCGCTCATTACGCTGCCTGTGTGGCCGCCATCAAACAACGCACTCCGGAGGTGGCGGTTGAAGCCCTGACACCGGACTTCGATGCAGTCATGATGCACGTTGAAAAAGTCGTCGATTCCGGGCTGGATGTGTTTGCCCAGAACGTGGAAACCGTCAAACGTCTGACCGAACGTGTCCGTGACCCTCGCGCTGGTTACGAGAAAACCCTGAGTGTGCTGGCCCATGCCAAACGGCATCGCCCCGATGTACTGACCAAAACCAGCCTGATGCTCGGACTGGGTGAAACCGAGGACGAGATTCTCCAGACCATGGACGACCTGCTCGCCATCGGCGTCGACATTCTCACCCTGGGCCAATACCTGCGCCCGACGCCGAACCATTTGCCCGTAGAGCGCTACGTGACGCCGGAAGAGTTCAACCGTTACCGCGAGATCGGCCTGGGAAAAGGCTTCATGGAAGTGCCCTCCGGTCCAATGGTGCGTTCCAGCTACCGGGCCGACCAAGTGTTTGATAAAAATAATCTGGGCCTGGCCGTGCCCAAAGTACCCACCCCGAAGGCCAACCAGATTCCGGTCAAAGCGCTCGACTGATCGCCGGGTCAGCCCCTGGCGAGCTCTCCGGACGGGCGTTCTCATTGCCAGGGCAGGCGAACGTCGAGATAGGCTCCATTGCCTGCTGATTTGTGGCAGACTTGCATCCTGGTCTGAAACTCAATCAATGGATGTCTATGCCTGCCGCCGCTGAGCTGTACCGTCGTCTTGTTCTTGCCCACCCATTGGCCGTCCTGGTCGGATTTGCCCTCATCCTGGTGATTGCCAGCTTAAGACTGGATCAGTTTCGTCTGGACGCCTCGGCGGAATCGCTGGTGCTTGAGAACGATCAGGCACTGGAACAATACCGGACCATGACCCAGCGCTTCACCAGCTCTGACGATTTTTTAGTGGTCACCTACACGCCAACCGAGGAGCTGTTTACCGACAGCGGCCTGGCCACGCTGCGCTCCTTGCGCGACACTCTGGCTGCGCTCGAGGGGGTTGGCTCCACCAACAGCATCCTCAATATCCCGCTGCTTCACAGCCCCGACCTGACGCTGGATACGGTCGACTCAGACATCCTGACCCTCGATGCTGACGGCGTGACACCTGAAACCGCTCGCCAGGCGCTGCTGAGCAACCCACTCTACCCCAACCTGCTGATCAGCGAAGACGCCAACACAACCGCGATACAGGTCAACCTGCCGGCGCCCCCCGAGTACTTCCAGTTGCTTGAAGAACGCAACCGGCTCAGTGACAAAGCCCGGAGCGACTCGTTGTCCGAGAGCGAGCAAGCCCGGCTGGCCCAGGTAAGCGAAGAGTTCATCGACGTATCGGAGTCCTTCAGCACCCGCCAGGAAAAAACCATCGGGCAGGTTCGCGGCATTCTCGAGCAATTCCGTGACGGGGCCGAGATTCACCTCGGCGGCGTCCCCATGATCGTCGCCGATATGATCCGTTTCATTGAAAGCGACCTGTCTACGTTTGGCGTTGGCGTGTTGCTGTTTCTGGTGCTGACACTGGCGGTCATCTTCCGTCAGTGGCGTTGGGTGGTGGTGCCGCTGCTGTGCTGCCTGTTCACGGTGTGGCTGGTAATGGGCTATTTGAGCTGGCTGGAATGGCCGGTCACGGTCATCTCATCCAACTTTGTGTCGTTGCTACTGATCATGACCCTGTCGATGACCATCCACCTGATTGTGCGCTACCGTGAACTGCAGCACGATGAACCGCAGGTCGGACATCAGGCGCGGATGTTGTCCACCGTCGGCAGCATGATCAAACCGTGTTTCTACATGGCGGTCACCACCATTGTTGCCTTCGGGTCCCTGACCTTCAGCGGTATTCGACCGGTCATTGATTTTGGCTGGATGATGACCTTTGGACTGGCACTGGCGTTTGCCATCACGTTCGTTATATTCCCCGCCCTGGTCATGTTGCTGCCGCCCAAAGCCGTCAACCAGCCAGCCGACGAAGGCAAAGCCTTCACCCGGCGGTTTGCCGCCTTTACCCAGCATTTTGGCGGCACTGTGCTGGTGTGCAGCGTGATACTGGCGGGGCTCTGCGTGGCGGGCATCAGCCGACTGACGGTGGAAAACAGCTTCATTGATTACTTCAAACCCAGCACCGAGATTTATCAGGGCATGGTGAAGATCGATAACAAGCTGGGCGGCACCTCTCCGCTGGACCTCATCATTACCGATGACGACGTGCCCGATAACGGGCCCGCCGGCGATCCGTTCACCCGCGATGCCTTTGCCAGTGACCCTTTCGCCGGTGATTGTGACCCGTTCCTGGACGACTGTGACGGTGACGCTTCACAAAGGGATACCTGGTACACCTATCAGAAAATGGATCGTCTTGAACGCGTGCATGACTATTTGAACGGGTTGAGCGAGACCGGTAAAACCCTGTCCATAACCACGACGCTCAAACTGCTGGCGCAGATCAATCAGGACAAACCCCTCAATGCCCTGGAACTGGCCTTTGTGCCGGCCGCCATCCCGGATGACCTCAAGGATATTCTGCTGACGCCCTACATCTCCGAGGAGCATGATCAGGCCCGCTTTACCATGCGCCTGATCGACTCCGCCCCAGACTTACGGCGGCAAGCCCTACTGACCAAAATCCACCGCCACCTGACCGAGGAACTGGGCTATAAAGAAGAGCAAATCATCTTCACGGGTATGACGGTGATGTACAACAACATGCTGCAAAGTCTGTTCGACTCCCAGATCAAAACGCTGGGCATCGTATTTTTAGCCATTGCCGCCATGTTCCTGATCCTGTTTCGCTCCTTCAAGCTGGCATTGATTGGCATCGCGCCCAACCTGCTGGCTGCCGGCAGTGTGCTGGGATTGATGGGCTGGCTGAGCGTGCCGCTGGACCTGATGACCATCACCGTGGCGGCCATTACGGTCGGGATTGCGGTCGATGACACCATTCATTACATTCACCGCTTTAAAGTGGAATTCGCCAAAGACGGCGACTACCTGGCCACCATGCACCGCTGCCACCAGAGTATCGGCCGCGCCATGTTCTACACTTCCCTGACCATCATCATCGGCTTTTCGATACTGGTGTTATCAAACTTCATCCCGACCATTTACTTCGGGCTTTTCACCGGTTTTGCCATGCTGATGGCCCTGTTGGGCGCACTCACGCTGCTGCCTAAGCTGATACTGCTATTCAAGCCGTTTGGGTAAGTCATCAATGCGCTCCGGGGGAGCCCGAGTGATCTAGACGGTGCATTCGATGGGGCACTCGGTGCCGCCTTGGGCAAGCGCAAGTCCGGCACTTGTCCGGCGTCCGGCAACGCCAGGAAGGCACCGTATGGGCCGGTCATGGGCATTGCAAGAGGGTTTGCCCTGGCCGCTTTTTCAAGCTCGAGGTACAGAGATGGTTTTGACCTCGTAACGGCAAAGCCAGCCGGAATCTGTTGAATCAAGCGATAGTAGACCGGCGCATTCATCGCCTTCTGAAGCGCCGTCATAACCGATCCGCGCTCAAACACCACCACGTCAATCCGTCTCAACCGAAGCAGTCCCACTAACTGGCCCAGTGAGAACTCCGCCACTTGTGCCGGCGGAACGCCCAACACCTCGGCAATAAACGCCGCGTTACCAAATGGCACGCCGATGGCCGAATGCTGGAGCGCCTCCGCACTCAGGTTGGCCCGATTCATCGCGTACGCATCAAGCTTGGTTGGAACGGCCCAGCTCAGCTCTTGGGCCTGCCGATAAAATTCAGGCGTTTCCAGGTTTACGGGTGTGTGCCCGATCAGGTCCAGTTTGCCGGTACGCAACGCCAGCCGGGCACGACTGTATGGCATAAGCCGGATCTCGGCACGATAGCCGGCTGCAGTAACCATCAACTTGAGCCAGTCGACACTGAATCCAGTGAGGTCCTCATTAATCAGGGGTGGAAAGGGCTCCAGTCCTATACGGACAACCGGGGGTGCGGTCACCACGTCGGTGCCTGCCATTCCAGGATCCGCCGCTACGGACAACACGAACCCAGTCGTCACTGCCAACGCCTTTGTCCACCGATACATGCACCGTTTGCCCTTGTTTCGATGCGGGCTATTACGCCCCGTCTGAATATATTAGGCAAAACACCTACTCGTCACTCACTTCGCCACCGGGCCTGAGACCGAACCTGGTCTCCGCTGCCTGTTTAAGATATACGCTTGCGCTACCCGTTGGCCCAAAAAAAAGTCGCCGGAATGATTCCCGGCGACTTTTTTGGACTCGCAAAGCCGATTAAACGGCCAATGGCGTCCTTACTGCATTTGCTGTTGCATCTGCTGCTGCATCCGACGCTGCTGCATCTGTTGCTGCATTTGCTTCATGCGTTTTTCCAGCTCGTCGCGTTGCTCCTGGGTGAACACCTTGTCAACCTTGGCTTGCATCAGGGTGGACAGCGCGGTGATTTCACCCGTGATATCGCCCAATTTTTCGGAGTTTTCGCGAATGGCCTCTTCGTCAAAGTCGGGCTTGATCTCGGCCTGGAGCTCCTGCTGCAGGCCCTGGGCTTCCGCCTGCAGTTCGCTGATCTCGCTCTGCATGCTATCAATGATCCCGCGAATTTCTTTCTGCTGGTCATCATTCAGACCAACAAGTTCGGCAAGCTGGTCGACTTGATCCGGTTGGCCGGCAGGCGCCGCCTGTTGGGCCAGAGCCGGTGAACCCAGTCCCAAGGCAACCAGTGCAATCCCAAACATTTTAACGAGCTTCATAACGATCTCCATCGATCAATGAGTTAGTTCGGATTCTTTAGACGCTACACCCTAAAGCAAAGCGCAGGGCAATTTCATCCCAACCCCCCGTATTTTTGTACACACAGCACTCTCGGTGGCACCAGAGCCCGCCACACACGCGGCTTTCGGTACTGTGTGAAAATTTCTTCATTCACAGTCATAATGGCGCGCTTAAGATCCTTTGACGGAGTACGACACCATGGCGATTAACTGGTTTCCAGGGCATATGCATAAGGCCCGCAAGGAGATCAAACAAATAATGCCGCAAATGGATCTCATTATTGAGGTGATTGATGCCCGCATTCCATTCAGTAGTGAAAATCCGCTGGTACCGGCTTTGCGTGGCGATACCCCGGTTATCAAGGTGCTCAACAAGCGGGATCTGGCCGATCCTGCCATTACGCAACGCTGGCAGGCGCACCTGGAACAGGACAGCCACATCCGTGCGGTGACCCTCACCCACAACCAGCGTGCGGAAGCGCTCGCGATTCTGAAGCTGGCCCGGGACATGTGTGCACACCGAAATTTGGAACGCCGTGCCTTGCGAGTGATGATTCTGGGCATTCCCAACGTCGGCAAATCAACATTGATCAACACGCTGGCAGGCCGAAGCGCGGCTAAAACCGGCAACGAGCCGGCC
This sequence comes from Marinobacter caseinilyticus, assembly GCF_011074955.1. Lineage (GTDB taxonomy): Bacteria > Pseudomonadota > Gammaproteobacteria > Pseudomonadales > Oleiphilaceae > Marinobacter > Marinobacter caseinilyticus. Next base: position 255,131 of record NZ_WUQJ01000034.1, read on the forward strand.
GTCACCCGAGCCCAGCAAGTGATCAAACTGCCCGATAACATCCTGCTGTACGATACGCCCGGATTCCTCTGGCCCAAGCTGTCGCCGGCGGCCTGCGGCTATCGATTGGCGGTCACCGGCGCCATACGCAGCGCCGTCATCGAGTTTGATGACGTTGCCCTGTTCGCTTCGGATTACCTGCTGAAAGCTTACCCGGAGGCTCTGCAAGCGCGGTATAAGCTCGACACTTTGCCCGTAGACGGCCTGGCCCTGATGGACACTATCGCCGCGCAACGGAACTTCTATTCCCGGGGCGGTGTGCCAGACCTGCACAAGGTGTCCGAAGTGCTGATCAACGAGTTGCGTTCCGGAAAACTCGGGGCAATCAGTCTGGAAACACCGGAAATGGTGGCGGAAGAGGCGGCAGCCGCCGCTAAAGAACAGGCGCAAAAGCACGACGAAGACTCACAGCGGTAGCCCGCATCGACACACCTGGAACCAATCCGAATTGATGTACCGGGACGGCAAAGCATCAAACATGTCCCGAGCCGTACGAACCATATGAGGCTGGTCGTAGAACCCTGCCTCGAGGGCAAGTTCGGAGAACGGTTTGCCCGGCTGCCAGTGGCCCAGCGCCCGACTCATTTTGAGGTGCAACAGGAAACGCCGGAGCGGCACGCCCGTGTGTTGCCGGAACAGATGGGTCAAACGCGAGGCCGACAAATTCACTTGGCTCGCGAGAACGCTGACCTCCAGCTTTTCAGGCAAGGTCTCACGTAACAGGCGGCAAACCCGGTGCACTCGCGGATCCAACGGTTCGGGAAAATGGCCGATGAGCGCGACCAAACGCTGGAAATACTGCGCCATACCCTCACAACTGGGCTCTGGAACGACAGACAGGTTGCCAGAGGGCAACGCCAGGTCGACGGTTGGCTGACCCTGCAGATGGCCACGCAACCGTAACCAGGGTTCGGCATCCGGGTCCATCTGAGCGATCCACAAAGTGCGAGTGCCGGGGTCGAGGGCCTGCGAAACATCTGGCGCGACCAGCGCGGCCCGGGTCTCCCGCCAGCGGCCTTGTACTTGCAAGTGAAAGGGGCCGTCGACACCCACCAATACCGAAGCACTGATGTGCCGGTGGGGGCGATTGGGCAGCAAACGACCGTAGACCAGTCGATAATCCGACCACAAGAAGAGCGCCCCCTGGTGGAGAGGTGGTAATCGATGGTTCACTTTGCCGCCTCATTGCCGCCAAAATCAGCAGCATAGCCGATTTTCAGCACTCAGTTACCCGTCAGACTGGGCTTTTTCGACATCGGCGAGACTGGCAACGAGTTTCCTGGCCAGCTCAACGCTGACGAATATCGGGCCGATCAGCAGAAACACCAGATCCTCGACAAAGGACGGTTTCTTGCCTTCAACTTTGTGACCCCAGACCTGCAGCGCCCAGGCCGCAACCCAAGTGATCAGACTGACCCAGAACAGGGGCCACGCCATGGCAAGGATCGTCAGGATCGCCCAAACGGACGCCGCAAACCAGATCACCATCAGGGTAAAGACGGCCTTCGACAACCGCCAGTACATCACGCCCGCCACCACGCCTGCGAGGGTGGCGCCATTGACCCAGCCACCGACGGCCCCGGTCAGGCCCAGCCAATTGCCCACGGGGATCAGCCAGAGCAGGCCAAGCGTCGAGGCAACTATGGCAGGCACACAGAGAATATGAACCCACTGGTTGACCGGATTTTGGTGACTGTCGCCGTAATCCGACAGAAAACGCGCTAGGGATCTCATCAGGACACTCCAAAAAAGACAGGACCCACAAGATAGCTGCAACCGGACCCGGCATCTTGTACGCAACGGCTGCCGAGTAATGCCCTGCCCCTTACAAAGGTCAAATACCGCACCGGTTCAAAAAGCCTTACACTGGCGCTAACATATTTTTATCACGGAGTCTGGGCTGCTTACCGGCCCACATATCTGGCAAGGAGATTGTATGAAACGGGTCGTCATCACGGGAATGGGCATTGTATCGTGCTTGGGCAATTCGACGGAGTCGGTGCAGGAAAGTCTCAAGTTGGGGCGGTCTGGTATTCGCTTCAATGAAACCTATCGCGATCTGGGCTTTCGCAGCCAGGTGTCGGGCTCGGTCGACGTCGATACGTCGCAGATCGATCGCAAGATGAGGCGTTTCATGGGCCAATCAGCCATGTACAGCTACCTGGCGATGCAGCAGGCCATTGCGTCATCGGGCTTGACCGATGAGATGATTTCCAATGACCGCACTGGCATTATTGCCGGATCGGGAGGCGCGTCCTGCGCCAGTCAGGTAGAAGCCATCGACCTGATGCGCGAAAAGGGCGTCAGGAAGATTGGGCCTTACATGGTTCCCCGCATCATGACCAGCACCGTATCGGCCTGCCTTGCGACCGCCTTTAAAATACGCGGCGTAAACTATTCCATGTCGTCAGCCTGCTCCACCAGTGCCCACTGCATTGGCCATGCCATGGAGCAAATCCAGCTCGGCAAGCAAGATGTGGTGTTTGCCGGAGGCGGTGAAGAAGAAGACTGGAGTCTGACTATGCTGTTTGATGCCATGGGCGCGCTTTCCACCAAACGCAATGAAGCGCCAGAGACGGCCTCAAGGCCGTTTGACAACGAACGGGACGGCTTTGTCATCGCCGGTGGCGGTGGCATGCTGGTGGTGGAGGAGCTGGAGCATGCCTTGAAGCGTGGCGCGCCGATCATTGCTGAACTCACCGGGTACGGTGCCACATCCGACGGCCATGACATGGTCGCGCCCTCCGGCGAGGGTGCCATGCGGTGCATGCGCCAGGCACTGGCAACCGTCACCGGCCCGATTGACTACATCAATGCCCACGGCACCAGCACACCGGTGGGTGATGTTGCCGAAATGAAAGCGGTCAAGGAAGCGTTTGGCGAGCACGTACCGGCGATTTCGTCGACCAAGTCGCTGTCCGGCCATTCACTGGGGGCCGCCGGTGTGCATGAGGCAATTTACTCGCTGCTGATGCTTCAGGGAGGCTTCATCAGTGGCACGGCCAACCTGACGTCGACCGATGAAAAAATTGTCGATATGCCCATTGTCGGACCGAAGGCGAAAGAAGCCCACCTCGACAACGTCATGTCTAACAGCTTTGGTTTTGGCGGCACCAACGCATCACTGGTGTTCAGCCGTTACGCGTAATCAGACAGCAAAAAGGCAAGCCATGAGGGAGGGGCTTGCCTTTTTTCAATCCTTCCGGCGTTGTTCACCTATTCGGTTACTTCATCCGCCACGCTGTCGTTTTCGTTCAGGCCCAACGCCATCAGTTCATCGTCCAGCTGGGACCGCCAGGGGAGCTGTTTGACACCGAAGGTGTTGCGTATTTTCGTGCAACCGAGGGTCGCATTTTCAAGCTCCAAAGCGGCCCAGGACGGCGCCTTATCAACCACCCGCACATCGCCGGCAATACCCTGCAGGGTGACCAGCACCAAGCCCAAATCGTATTGGGATATCTCTTCCGCGCCGGCATACTGGTAAGTGCCCCACACCTCGGCGCCACAATCCAATTGCTGAATAATCGCAACCACCACCCGGGCGAGGTCCCGATAGGACACCGGTTGGCCACGATTCCGGCTGGACAATGCCAGAGTGTCATGGCTCGCGGCGCTGTTTTGAACTTTGTGAATGAAGCGGCCGAGGCTCCAGCCGGTACGCAGAATAATGTGGTGTGGCAACAGGGTTCGGAGCGCCTGCTCACACTCCCATTGCCAAATACCCAACTGACTGAACGGCTGACCGGGATTGGAGGTGATATAGGCGCTCTGTTTGCGACCATCGAAGACATAGCTTGTCGACAGCTGAAGTACCGCCATCTGTTTTGCCCTGGCGTGCTCGGCAAGCGCTATGGGAATTGAAAACGCCGCCTGACGAATCGCCTCCGGGTCGGACTCGGCGGCCTCCGGGTCGGCCAGCCACAACGCATTGACAATCAGGTCGGTGTCTTCGGGTAGCCACTCTGAAAGCGCCGACAAATCGACATCTTCCGGTTCACTGATCAAAAGGGGAGTGATGTGCAGCGACGTTTGTCTCAATCGCTCCAGCAGAATGTGCCCAAGCGGGCCATAATCATGTACAACAACGACATTCACAGGGCGTAAACCACTCCGCGTTTAAAACAGATATGTATTGGAATTCCAGTGCCTAGGTACTATTTGTATCACTAATCTGACAGCCGCGCATATACATTCAAGCCAATGGCGACAAGCTTGCAGTCACTACAATACGAACCAGCGATAAGACACTGCGTCTATAAACCAAAGCATACAACAACAGGGAATTTTATGCTCAAGCAACACAGCCACATCGTCGCGCCGATCACCGACGAGCTAAAGAGCAAGGCGCTTTATACCGTCAGCGAATTGCGTGCAAACGGTAAAGCCGACAAAGAGGCCATCGATAAGCTGTACCAGCTCATTGTTGAACTGACCGAATCCGGCCTCGATTTCTATTTCCTCGAACCATTACGGCGCCTCAGCGCCAGCACCATGATGATGGGTATGGCCAGGATGGGAATCGGCAGCATGCTGAAAGGCAGTAAAATGGTCATTCACAAGGTTCTGAAGAAACTGGATGACCGAAGCCTTAATAATATTCTGGATTTTATCGAGGAGATCATCTTCGAGCCGGAACCGACGGCAGCTTGAACCCTCGGACGCGAATGCTACTCACTGTACAGCCGGGGCACCCGTGCGGTGACTCCGGTCAGCAGTTCATATCCGATGGTACCCGCGCAGGCCGCAACCTCATCAACGCCGACATGATCACCCCATAGCTCGACCCGGTCACCCACTTGGGCCGTCGGCACGTCAGACAGATCCACCGCCAGCATATCCATGGACACCCGGCCAATCAGTCGAATACGTCGGCCGCCAACCCACGCCGGCGTGCCGGTACCGGCATGACGGGGGTAGCCATCCCCATAACCAATGGCAACAATACCCATCGGCGTCGGCTTGTCGGCGGTCCAGCTTTCGCCATAGCCCACCGACTCGCCTGCCGCCAGGGTTCTGACCGCGATCAATTCTGACTCCAATTTCATGACAGGCCGGAGGCCCAGTTCAGAGCCGCTGGCGCCCAGCATCGGTGATGCGCCATACAACATGATACCGGGGCGGCTCCATTCGAATAGCGCCTGGTTATCGCGAAAGTGGGCCGCTGAGTTGCCCACGCTGCGGACGCAGTCCGGATAGGCGCCGGCAATGTCCCTGAAGACATTGGTTTGCAGCTGCGTGGCATCGGAGGCTGTATCATCCGCGCAGGCAAAGTGCGTCATCAGGCCTTTCACTATGCCTTGCATTGGCCTCAGGCTGGCCATCACCGCTGCAAACTCGCCGGGACTGAAGCCCAGGCGGTTCATACCGGTGTTCACTTTCAGCCAGATCATCGGGCGCACGGCGTCGGCCATTAACCAGTCAATCTGGCTTTGGCTGTGCAACACCGGCTCGAAACCTTCCTGCAGACACACGGCGAGATCCTTACGCGCGTGCACCCCCTGCAACAAAACCACCGGATGCGTCAGCCCCTGGGCTCTTATGGCCAGGGCCTCTTCCAGGCAGGCAACGGCAAAGCACCCGGCTTCCGTAGCCAGCGCTTGGGTGACCGCAGCAATGCCGTGACCATAACCATCGGCCTTGACCACCGCCATCGCCTGAGCGCCACCGGCGCGCTCACAGGCCAACCGGTAATTGTGCCGCAGTGCCTCCAGGTTGATTTTGGCAACGGTATTTCTTGGCATCAGTAGTCACCGCCGTAATCGCCGTGGGCTAAATCTTCGAACTTGGTAAATTTGCCAAGGAACGCCAACCGGACGGTGCCAATAGGACCGTTACGCTGCTTACCAATGATGATTTCCGCTATGCCTTTATCCTGGGTGTCCTCGTTGTACACCTCATCCCGGTACACAAACATGATGACGTCGGCGTCCTGCTCGATCGCACCGGACTCCCTCAAATCCGAATTCACCGGTCGCTTGTTGGGACGCTGCTCAAGACTTCGGTTCAGCTGGGACAGCGCCACCACGGGGCAACTCAACTCCTTGGCAAGCCCTTTGAGTGAGCGGGAAATTTCGGATATTTCGGCGGTACGGCCTTCGTTGCTCCCCGGCACTCGCATCAGTTGCAAGTAGTCGACCATGATCATGCTGAGCTTGCCATCGTTCTCCCGGGCGATTCGACGTGCCCGTGAGCGCATCTCGGTCGGGCTCAGCCCCGGGGTATCGTCAATGTACAGCGGCTTGTCCTTGAGCAGGCTGACCGCCGACGTCAGGCGAGGCCAATCATCCTCTTCCAGGCGACCGCTGCGCATCCGTGACTGGTCAATGCGGCCCAGCGACGACAACATACGCATCACCAATGAATCGGCGGGCATCTCCATACTGAACACCAGTATTGGCTCACCAGAACTGATCAGGGCATTTTCAACAATGTTCATGGCGAAGGTGGTTTTACCCATCGACGGCCGCCCCGCCACAATGATCAAATCGGACGGTTGCATGCCCGACGTCCATTCATCCAGATCCTTGAAGCCACTGGTCAGGCCGGTGATGGTGTCACCCGACTCAAACAGCTCTTCGATGCGGCTCAGTGCTTTGGTCAGAATGGGGTTAATGGCCTGAGGGCCGGAGCCGGCCTTGGTTCTGGACTCCGCGATGCGGAATACATTTCTTTCCGCTTCATCGAGAATCTCGTCACTGTTGCGGCCCTGCGGATTGAACGCCGAGTCAACAATGCCACCGGACACATCGATCAACTGCCGCAGCACCGACCGTTCCCGGACGATCTGGGCGTAGGCCTTGATGTTGGTTGCGCCCGGGGTTTTTTCGGCCAGCTCTGCCAGATACGACAGACCGCCGGCATCCTCAATGTCCCCTGCCCGCTCCAGAAATTCCGCCAGGGTCACAACGTCCAGCGGCTCACTGTCCCCCGCCAGGCGTTCTGCGGCGCCAAAAATGAGCCGGTGATCCTGCCGGTAAAAATCGGCGGCAGTGATCATTTCGGAGACTTCGTCAAACCGCCGGTTGTCCAGCATGAGACCGCCCAGCACGGCTTGCTCTGCTTCCAGAGAGTGTGGTGGCACTTTGACTCTGCTGGTTTCGCTATCAGCCGGAGCTGGCTTCAGATTGGTGTTGGCCATGAATACGTCTTCAGTGATGTCTGCCTGGGGCACACCATCGATACTCGCAGATAACGATGGCCGCTCGAACCTGTAAGCATATCAGAAAGAAACAGGCCCGGAAGCCGCTGTCGCGGTCCGGGCCTGTTTACGACCGGGGAGCCTTCGTCTGAACGACATAAAGGCAGCCCCGTATCGGTTCAGCGGTCACCGATTTAAGATCGGAACCGCTGATTATTCAGCAACTTGATTCAGTCGCCTTACGCAGCAACAACGGCCAGCTTCACTTCGACGGTTACGTCAGAGTGCAGCTGAAGTTCGATGTCGTATTCGCCAACCACGCGAAGTGGTCCTTCAGGCAGGCGAACTTCACTCTTCTCAACTTCGGTGCCGCCGGTGGTGATGGCATCGGCAATATCGCGGACGCCAATCGAGCCAAACAGCTTGCCTTCATCACCCGCTTTGGAGCTGATGGTAAAGGACGTGCCAGTCAGAGCTTCGGCACGAGCCTGAGCGGACGCCAGTTTGTCAGCGGCCGCTTTTTCCAGCTCTGCGCGACGCTCTTCAAACGCCTTCAGGTTGGTTTGGGTGGCCGGTACAGCTTTGCCATACGGCACCAGGAAATTACGGCCATAGCCGGATTTAACCTTAACCTTGTCACCCAGGGTACCCAGGTTTGCAACTTTTTCGAGCAGAATAACTTCCATCTCGTTAACCTCTTCGTGCTTTATTCAGCCGGTTTGGAGGGTTTTATTCGCCCTCGAATATCCAGCCAGCTATCCACAAACGCCACAACCAGTAGCAACAACAACAGACTTGGACCGAGCAACAGTAGGGCTATATAAAACATAACCAGCCACTGAACACCCATCCCTTTCAGACCCACCAGGCCATGCACCAGTGCAATCGCGGCAACCACCAGTGGGAGACCCGCCACCCACGCCACCAATACCGAGTTTAACCCCAGTACCGGCCCGGCAAACATTGCCACAACACAGGCAATGGCAACCGGACCCGACAAACGAAGCGCATGAAACTCTTTGCGAAAGCCGCCCGGGTTGTACAACCCGGCTTGCCAGCTTCGGGCCAGCATCGTCAGTACCACACCCGCAAACAGGAACGTGCCTGCCATACTTGCGTTCATGGTCTTCCGGATAACCGGTTCGAGCTTGCCCCCCATCTCTCGGGCAACGTCTGGATCATACTGCTGATAGAACGACACGCCTGCTTCCACAAGCTGATTCAGCAACCCGGGGTACAGCACCGGTAGCAGCCAACCTGTCACCAATGCCAAACCACTGCCCGCAAGCAGGGCCTTCTCCCAGGACAGTGTCGTCCTGATTACCGTCGCCATCAGTGCCACTTCCAAAAGCACGACCAGAGCGGTCGGGTCTTGCCCAAACCAACTCCAGCCCAGCGCCGGAAGCAGTGCCCAGAGACCTATGCTCAGGCCTTGACTAAGGCCCAACCTCAGTATCACCAGACCAATGACGGCGGATCCGATCCAGAACAGCAGGGGGATCGCGGTCGTAACCGCTGCGACCCCAGCCGCCTGCAAGGGACCGCGCATTACAAATTGTGCCAATGCACGCATGGTCCCAAATCCTGTTGTTTACTGACTACTTAGTTATCGTGACCGTCCGAGTAAGGCAGCAGGGCCAGGAAGCGTGCGCGTTTGATCGCGGACGCCAGCTGACGCTGGTAACGTGCCTTGGTGCCGGTGATGCGGCTGGGCACGATTTTGCCGGTTTCAGTAACATATCCTTTCAGGGTATCAAGATCTTTGTAATCGATCTCTTTTACGCCTTCCGCGGTAAAGCGGCAAAACTTGCGACGTCTAAAAAAACGAGCCATGAATGAACTCCTCAAGTCCGGGGTTGGTTTACTCTTCTTCGTCCTGGGTTTCCGCCTGACTAGGTTCGTCAGCTTCCGCTGCACGACGCGGGCGCTCTTCACCGCCAGAACGACGATCTTCCCTTGACTCGGAGGCCTTCATCGGTGACATCTCGGTAACCGCTTCATCACGACGGGTAATCAGATCACGAATGATCGCGTCGTTGAAACGGAAGTTGTGAGTCAACTCGTCCATCGCCACCTGTGAACATTCAATGTTCATCAGGACGTAATGAGCCTTGTGAATCTTGTTGATCGGGTAAGCCAGGTGACGACGGCCCCAATCTTCCAGGCGATGTACCTTGCCGCCATCTTCATTAATGACGTTGGTATAACGCTCGATCATAGCGGGCACCTGCTCGCTTTGATCCGGGTGTACCATAAATACGATTTCGTAGTGACGCATGAGTTCTCCCTACGGTTTGTACAGCTTCTACCGGTCAGTTCCGCCAGAAGCAAGGAGGTGACAGTGCTCGCTGGCAACTGTCGGTTTACTGCTTTTATTCAACACAGAGCGTCGGATGCAAGAAATGATTTTCAGACAATAAGACACCACCCCCAAAAAGGGGGACACGCATTCTATGCGCCGCTATCGGCTTATGCAAGCCTTTGCCGCAGGGCTTCGTAAAGACAGACCCCGGTCGCGACCGAAACGTTGAGACTGTCGACGTGACCCTGCATGGGAATGTTGATGAGCAGATCGCAGTGTTCCCGGGTGAGCCGCCGCATACCCTTGCCTTCGGCGCCCATGACCAGCGCCACGGGGCCCTTGAAGTCAGCTTGATACAGCGTCGCACCCGCCTCACCCGCGGTCCCGATCAGCCAAACGCCCTGTTCCTGCAGAGCGCGCAGAAATCGCGCCAGATTGGTGACCCGGACCAGGGGCACGGTCTCGGCCGCGCCACAGGCCACTTTACGCGCAGTTGGTGTCAATGCCGCCGACTTGTCCTTGGGCACCACCACGGCCTGCACACCCACCGCATCGGCGGTGCGCAAACAGGCGCCCAGATTATGAGGATCAGTAACGCCATCAAGCACCAACAGAAAAGGCGGCTTGCCTGAGGACTCAAGCTGAGACAGCAAGTCGGCCTCAGTCCACTCCCGGCTTTCTCCGACCTGGGCCACGACACCCTGATGAACCCCCGCCACACGAGAATCCAGTTCGCGCCGATGAACTTCCTGCCAGCCAACGCCCAGCTCGTCCAATGCCACAGTTATTTCCTGCACCCGCCGATCCTGACGGCCGGATTGTATCCACACTTGCTGCAGCCGACCGGGCTCTCGCTTAAGGACGGCTTCGACCGCATGCCAACCAAATATAAACTCGTCAGCCACCGGTTACTTCCTTGCTTTACGGGCTTTCGACGGCTTACTGGCTTCACCGCCTCTGGAGCCCGCGTTGCCAGCACTTTTAGCCGCCTCGGCCACCAGTTTGGCTTTGGCGGAGGCTGGCTTCGACGATTTACCGCCTGCCCGCCTGGACTTTGCGCCTGACTTGCCACGCCCGTCAGACCGCCCTTTGTCCTTGTGCTCGCCCCGGCTCTTGACCTTCAGAGCGTCGCGATCGGCTTGCCGACGTTTGGGCTCGCTGACCAGCTCCAGGTCCACTTTGCGGTCCTCAAGGCCCACTCGTATCACTTTCACCCGAACCTCGTCACCGAGACGGAAGCTCACCGCTGTGCGCTCACCAATCAAGCGATGTTTGCCGGCGTCGTGATGGAAGTAATCACCGCTCAGTGTCGATACGTGCACCAGGCCTTCGACATACACGCCACTCAACTCCACAAAGAAGCCAAACGGCACCACTGCGGCAATCACACCCTCGTATTCCTCGCCCACATGCTCTTTCAGATATTCACACTTCAGCCACGCCATCACGTCGCGGGTTGCATCGTCGGCCCGACGTTCCGTCATTGAGCAGTGTTCGCCAAGCTGCACCATCCTGGCCAGATCATACGGGTACTTGGCCAGTTCAGAGTCTCGCTTGCCAGGCCGCACAACCGTATCGGTGCGCTTACTGCCATGAATGACCGATTTGATACCGCGATGAACAATCAAATCCGGATAGCGGCGAATCGGCGAGGTAAAGTGCGCGTAGCTCTCAAACCCCAAACCAAAATGCCCGCTCTCCTCGGGGCTGTAGACTGCCTGGCTGAGAGATCGGAGCATCACGGTCTGGATAACATTGGCGTCCGGACGATCAGAAATGCTCGACAACAACGCCTGATAATCCGCCGATTCCGGCTTATCGCCACCGCCCAGTTGCAAGCCAAGCTCACCCAAAAACAATCGCAGCCCCGTCAGACGCTCGACCGACGGGCCATCGTGTACCCTGTAAAGGGAGGGCAGTTTGTGTTTCTTGAGGAATCGCGCCGTCGCCACGTTCGCACAGAGCATGCACTCTTCGACAATCTTGTGCGCATCGTTGCGATGGACCGGCACAATCTCTTCAATTTTGCGGGTAGCATCGAAAATGATCCGGGTTTCGGTGGTTTCAAAATCGATGGCGCCGCGCTCGGTACGCGCCTTGCGGAACAGCTTGTACGCATCGTAGAGCACTTCCAGGTGCGGCACGACATCGGTGTATTGGTCGCGCAGTGACTGGCCCTTGTCGGAATCCGGGCGCTCAAGCATATCGCTGACTTTGGTATAGGTCAGCCGGGCATGACTGTGCATCACCGCCTGATAGAAAGTATAGCTACTGATGCCGCCAGACGAACTGATCGTCATGTCGGCAACCACGCAGAGCCGGTCTACTCCGGGGTTCAGGGAGCAAAGGCCGTTGGACAGTTTCTCCGGCAGCATGGGCACCACGTGATCCGGGAAATAGACCGACGTGCCGCGACTGACCGCCTCTTCATCCAGCGGCGAACCAGGCCGTACATAGTGCGATACATCCGCAATGGCAACGACCAGGCGGAATCCACCACGCGGACGACGCTCACAGTAGATCGCGTCATCGAAGTCACGCGCATCTTCACCGTCAATAGTGACTAATGGCAGGTCGGTCAGGTCAACGCGGTTTGCCTTGTCCGCTTCGCCCACTTCCAGAGGAATGGCGGCCGCCTGTTCGCCTGCGGCGGGTGGCCAACTGTGCGGAATATCGTAAGACCGAATGGCGACATCGATCTCCATACCCGGAGCCATGTGATCCCCCAACACCTCGACGATTTTACCCGTAGGCTTCGCCCGCACAGTGGGCTGCCGAATGATATCCACAACGACATATTGACCGTGAAGCGCCGTGCCGCACTGCTCTTCAGGGATCAGCACTTCGTGGTTTATCCTGGCGTTTTCCGGCACCACGAAAGAAATGCCGCTTTCACGAAACAAACGTCCGACCGTTTGCTGGGTTCGGTACTCCAGAACCTCAACAATGACACCTTCACGGCGCCCCCGGTCGTCGACACTGTCGACGCGGGCTGCAACGCGGTCACCATGAAATACCTGACGCATCTGGCGGGCGCTGAGAAACAAATCCGAGCCGCCGTCGTCCGGAACCAAAAACCCAAAACCGTCCCGGTGCCCCTGCACTTTTCCGGTCACCAGATCGGCTTCATCAATGGGCAGGTAGGCGCCCCGGCGATTGCAAATGGCCTGTCCGTCACGGCACATGGCAATCAGTCGCCGACGCAACGCTTCAACACCTTCCGGGCTGGTCTGCCCCAATTCTTCACAGAGTGTTTCGTGAGTGGCGGGAGCGCCGCGTTTACGTAGATGCTCGAGAATGAACTCACGACTCTGGATGGGGTTGTCATAGTTCTTTGCCTCACGCTTTGCATGAGGGTCTTTAATCTTATCTGTTTTCTTTTTTCTAAAAAACATTCAGTCTTTTGCCTTTGAGCCGCGCGGCACATCATTGTGCGGGCCGGCGTTATGGGTGTGTGCCGAGTATAACGTCCAGAACACAAACCTACCTAACATGGTCGCACAATCACCTATTAAAAAAACGTTTGACAGTGATTTTGCGAATGATTAAAGTACGCGCCATTGGTGAGGTCAACACCTCGCCAGACTGCAGAACTTTCAGAATATCAGCCATCTAACATTGATCGCTGAGTGAGAAGCAACCTGTAGGTCACCTGCCGAGGTGGCGAAATTGGTAGACGCGCTAGCTTCAGGTGCTAGTAGGGGCAACCCTGTGGAGGTTCAAGTCCTCTCCTCGGCACCATCTCTTCCCCCAAGAGATGGTGAGTTCTGTCGTTTGAAACATAACTTTTCCGCCCTGGTAGCGTTATGGTTATCACACCTCATCTTCGCTCCGATCCCAAGAAACCCTTTACTCGACCGACGCCCCAATTTCCATTTGCATTTCAACCAGTTGATCCCCTCGGCGCCGATTTGGAAAAGTTATGCTTCCACAGTCTTTCATCCAGATCGTCATCATTGAGGAAGCTTTATGCTTCAAAATAACAAGGGCCATGGCCAATGAGCTTTTGATAGCTCTGCCTTGAAGTGTTCACACGCAAGTCGTGTCGCAACCTGATACTGGAGCTATCGCGTGACCCGCAGTTCATGCCGTAAATTAACCGCTCGGTAAGGTCGCAAAGCGAACATTCAGATTCGGGCGTAACGCCTGCGCTTTGTTCTCAAAGCGATCCTTTTTGCCGGTCCAAACTGGGCCGTTCTTTGGCATCAACGCCTGCAGTTGCGGCTTGGGTGAACTGGCGGCTTTTTTGCTGCGCAGCGCGAAAAAGGTGACAGTTTACCCAAGTCCGGCAAGCTGCACTTGTTAGGTGCTTTGTTCATCTTCGGGCCAGCAATAAAAACCATACGGATCAGTAACCGCCTTTGTAAACTTATCCGAGGAAAAATACCCCCGATTAATCAGCTCCTTGACTAGGCGATCACCACCTTTGGACTCTGTAGGCACAACGTAACTTTCTTCACGTTCTGACGTAAATAGATAAACACCATCAGAAACTAGACCTCCTTCTCCCTGCCACAATACCCGGATAATTGTTGCCCATGTAATTGATTGTTCCCAAGCATCTTTTCCAGGGGGCTGTGCCGAGATGTTGATCCGCAACTCATCGAATGAAACTTGATACCACTCAGAAAGTGGAGCATTCCTACGTTTGAGTCTATCAAAGAGTTTTTGCACTATGCTCATCCTGACACCTAACGCTTTGGTTTAGCGGCGCCCTGACAAGGGCGTCCGGTGGAGGCCATAGGCCGGAACGGACTACAACAACTTGTTAGGTGACCGGCCACTAGACCCTAAAATTCCTTTTGATAAAAACATCAATCCGCTTCTTGTTTATGCGCAACATAATGGCAGCAACGGACACTGAAAGGAAAAATGGGAGTAGACAGTAGTTCACCCGAAATCCGTTGACTGTTGTCCATTCGAAAGTCGCGTACGCCAGACTGAAGCTCATGAAAGTGAGCCCAATTGTCAGAAAGTGAAATCCTTTTCGAATCTGAATTCGGTACTTCATGAATTCACCTAACGACAGTGGTAATGGGCGCCAACGGAGCGCAGCGTAGTTGGCGCCCCGTTGACCACCTTGTTATTCGCCGCCAGTTGATGTTTCACGAAGGCTTTCCCATAACTTCGAGTTGGCCTCTGCCCGACGAATCCGATACTCCTCAATACCAGCCATCTGCCCTTTTATGTATTCGATGATGCTCCATTCTCCGAATTCTCGCGGCGACATTGCGGCTAAAGTTCTAAGTTCGGACGCGAGTTCTTGCGCCTCGAGGCCCAGTTTGGCGTACTGGTACTGACGTTCCTCAAACGCCTCTTCATATTCTGGAGGTGTGGCGTGTTCCGAAGCGCCATCAATCTTTGCGTTGGCTATTTCGATGTCCCTTGGGAACTGAACGAGCGCATGCATGATTGGTGTGGGAAGCAGCTTTAGTTCTTGATTGTATGGATCGACCCCAAGCTTTGGTTGATCCACCTGCGCGACGTGATATCCGTCTTTGTCAGGCTGACCACAACATAAGCCATCATCACCTACCACAGCTGCACAGCTATCTACATATCGTTCCAAAGAGACAACCAAATGCGCGCAAAGATACTGAAGGTCTTTCTCGTTCTTGCCGCGACGCCCCCGAATCTCCCTTAAGAGCTCTATGAGCCACATTAGTAGCTTTTCCATCCAAGGCTCTCCCTGTGACTTTGCAGAAATTTAGACCAGGCGCATAACGCGAAGCTTAGCGGCGCCCTGACAAGGGCGTCCGGCGGCCATCGGCCGCGTACTACAGCGACTGGTTAGAAGCCGGTTCACCCGCTAGTTTATGGTCCACCCCTTAACCCGCATGCGAACTCCAAAGAAGTCCCGCACATGCTCAAGGTTCGACACCGATACAAAGCACCAAAATACCCGGCCTACTCGGAACTTTCGGCGAACAGCCCCACAGCCTGGACACCCTGCTGATAACCCGATAGAAGCCGAAATTGGCTTCCAGTTTGGACGACAATGTTGCTGGCCTTGGCAACGACGCGAAACCAAAAACTACCACATAATTTGCCGCCAAGGCCCACGCACACCCAACCACCAAAAAACTACAGGAGCCTTGGCTTATAACGCCAGCTATAAGCGGCGCCCTGACAAGGGCGTCCGGTGGAGGGCCGAAGGCCCGGAACAGACTTAATGGCATTGTTAATTGGTCTATATCCAAACATCGTCTTCGGCGGTCTTACTACCGGACTCGTCACCAGTGTTGACTACTCCTCGTGGTTCGATCAGCAAGACTTTGGCTTCATGTTCCGCATAGGGCTTGTGTTCGCTGCCCTTGGGGACCACGTACATTTCGCCCTCGGACAGATCCACATACCCATCTCTGAAATCGATTCTAAGACTACCTTCGAGAACGATGAAAGTTTCGTCCGTCTCCTTGTGGTCATGCCATACGAACTCGCCCTGAATTTTGACGACCTTGAACTGGTAGTCATTCATTTCGGCGATGACCTTCGGTGACCATTGCTCATCAAAGAGGCCGAGCTTGGTTTTGAAATTGACCGCCTGATAGTTCATGTGAACTCCTTTTCGGTGACAGTTAACGCTGAAATAAGCGGCGGCCCGTCAGGGACGTCCGGTGGAGGCCGCAGGCCGGAACGAACTTGATTGACTGGTTACAAAGCAAGAGCACCCCGTTTACCCCCGCATCTCTGGTAAAAACTGATGCTCTATAACCTCATAGTGCTGCACCGTGAGGTCAGGCTCAAGCTCATAAACCTCGTCTTCTGGGTACAAACGGGCCTGCGAAATATTGTCGCCAGCGAACGCCTTGATGGATGCCAGCTTATCCCAGTATGTGATGAGAGTGAGTTCAATTTTGCCGGTGAGGGAACGTCGGAAAATCTGTGCGCCTAGAAACCCAGGAGTTGCGGACGAATCTTTGATCCCGGTTTCGTAAAGATAGCTCGTGAACCCTTCACTGTGGATTTCAGGTATTCGGCATTTCCATTCCCTGGCGATCATTACCACGCACTCTCCCTTGCTTTGTAACGAGGCTGTAGAAAAACCCGATTCTGAGTCGTTCCCGCTGCCTGGTTCCTAATTTTTAGTAGCGGCCATCAACTAGCCGATTTGCGTCATTCCGATGTTCAGCCATCAGTTCTGATTCTTTGACGGTATCAGTGAGGTACTGCTGGCATCCAGCAGCCCCATTTCCGGCCTTCTGATCCCTGCGTCATGCCGCTAGCTGCCCGTAATTCGCCAGCTTCTCAATATTGTGTACGAGGCAGTATAGCTGCCATTGGCCTTGTACTTTCTTCTTGCCTCGCAGGCTGAACCGGTTCAGTCGTTTGTTGGTGCCGATGTTGCCGAACACCGGCTCCACCACTGACATACGGTGGCCGTAGATCTCTTTGCCCCGCTGGCTGTCGACGCGTTGCTTCATCCAATCGGTATAAGTGGGTCCGTGTTTCAGCTCCAGAGTGTAGGAGACTTGCCGTCCTTTGCCTTTGCGATGATTTGCAGAGTCCGGGTTCTGCATGCATTGGTGTTTCTTGGGGCAATGCCGGCACTGGAGTAGTCGCCCCTGGAAGTGAGTCCGGAGTATGCCGTTCTGATCGGTTCTTGTACCCTCGTAGTGCAGGGATTCCCCTGCTGGACAGACACAGGTCATGGTGACCGGGTCGAACTGGAATTCACTGGCCGGGAGGGTTTTCTTCCAGCCTGTATCTGGCAAATTCTGATGGCGTTTGCCGTACTTGTCTTTCTGGTTCTGGAACGTCGGATCCCGGCTGCGGAAGCGGTTGTCCGGCACGTAGCCGTTGATTCGTTGTTCATGCAGGTACTTCATATTGGCTTCGTTGGCGAAGCCGGTGTCGGCGGTGACCACGGTCCCCTGCTGATAGATGCTGTCTGCGATACCCAGTTTCTTGAATCGGGTTTCGACGCTCTCCAGTACCGGTTGCAGGGTGTGGTGTTCCTGGCCTTCGCCAAAGGCCTGGGCGTCGATGATCACCTGATGTTTCTTATCCACCGTGGCCACGCCGTTATAGCCCTGGATCGTGCCTTTGCTGGTGGTCATCTTGGCACTTTCGTTATCGGTGATATTACTCTTCACTTCCTTGCTCCGCTTCCCCCGACCCATCCTTGGGCGGTTCGTCTTTAGGAAGCGGTCCACTTTGTTCATGGCTTCATCCAGCGAGAGGATGGTGTTTGCCCGGCGGATATCCCGGTCCAGCTCAGCTTCGGTTTCGGCCTCATCCCGCTCGTAATGTTCCTTCAAGTGGTGGCGGATCAGTCGTCGCAGCTTCGCCCGCTTTTCACCCAATTCCTTGAAGGTGCCGGACCATTCCTTGGCGGCATTCGAGGACATCTTGCAGCCGTCGATGGCAAAGAGTTCGTTGCCCAGCAGGCCTTGTTCGTGACAGACCAACAGTACCTGCTCGAACAACTCTTCAATCTCCCCGGCATGGCTGCTGACAAACTTCGCCAATGTCGTAAAGTGGGGAACGGTATCGCAGGACAGTGCCTTGAAGATGATGTTGGTCTCGCAGCACCACTGCATTTCGCGACTGGAGGTGATGCCTTTGGAGTAGGCGAACAGGATGATCTTCAGCAGGATGGCCGGATTGTAGGCTAAGCGGCCGGTGTCTTCGTTGCGGTATTTGGGGTGGAAAACTGACAGGTCCAGCTTGTGTTCGATCAGGTAGTGCACCGCGTGTTCAAAGGTGCCGGGTTGAAGCTGTTCCTGGTAGTTGATCACGACCAGGGCGCTCTGGTCGTAGTTGTAATGCTTGAAGCGAGGCATGCCAACGACTCCTTGTCTGTTTGCCTGATCCTATCAAACCGGGAGGGGATTTTCGGGGTTTTTCTACAGCCTCAACGC
>NZ_WUQJ01000035.1 GCF_011074955.1 Marinobacter caseinilyticus
CTTACTCGACGATCTTTGCAACAACCCCGGCACCAACGGTACGGCCACCTTCGCGAATCGCGAAGCGCAGACCTTCTTCCATTGCAATCGGTGCAATCAGGGTGACGTCCAACTTAACGTTGTCGCCAGGCATGACCATCTCTACACCTTCCGGCAGTTCACATGACCCGGTCACATCGGTGGTCCGGAAATAGAACTGGGGACGGTATCCTTTGAAGAACGGCGTATGACGACCGCCTTCCTCTTTGCTCAGTACATAAATTTCTGACTCAAAACGCGTATGCGGCTTGATGCTGCCTGGCTTGCACAGAACCTGACCACGCTCAACGTCGTCACGCTTGGTACCACGCAACAGTACACCAACGTTCTCGCCCGCACGACCTTCGTCAAGCAGCTTACGGAACATCTCAACACCGGTGCAGGTGGTCTTCACGGTATCTTTGATACCAACGATTTCCACTTCGTCACCAACCTTGACAATACCGCGCTCTACACGACCGGTCACAACGGTACCACGGCCAGAGATCGAGAACACATCCTCAATCGGCATTAGGAACGGCTGATCGATCGCACGCTCAGGCTCAGGGATGTAATCGTCCAGGGCCTCTACCAGCTTCTTAACAGCCGTGGTGCCCATTTCGTTGTCATCCTTACCTTCCAACGCCATCAGCGCCGAACCGGTAATGATCGGAGTGTCGTCGCCCGGGAAGTCGTACTGGCTCAGCAGATCACGAACTTCCATCTCGACCAGCTCAAGCAGCTCTTCGTCATCGACCATGTCCGCCTTGTTCAGGAACACAACGATGAAAGGCACGCCAACCTGACGAGACAGCAGGATGTGCTCACGGGTCTGCGGCATCGGGCCGTCAGCGGCGGAACACACCAGAATAGCACCGTCCATCTGAGCCGCACCGGTGATCATGTTCTTCACATAATCGGCGTGGCCTGGGCAGTCAACGTGTGCGTAGTGACGCGTTGGGGAGTCGTACTCAACGTGGGAGGTCGCGATGGTGATACCACGCGCCTTCTCTTCCGGTGCGTTATCGATCTGATCGAATGCGCGCAGCTCACCTGAGCCCCATACTTCATGACACACGCGCGTCAGCGCTGCGGTCAGAGTCGTCTTACCATGGTCAACGTGACCAATCGTGCCCACGTTCAGGTGCGGCTTTTTACGTTCAAACTTTGATTTAGACACGGTTATACCTCTTCCTGTTTCTTAAGTCTGGGAATCAACCCTTTTTCATGATCGCTTCGGCAATGTTCGAAGGTGCTTCCATATATCTGGAGAACTCCATCGTGTAAGACGCCCGCCCCTGTGTTGCTGAACGCAGGTCCGTGGCATAACCGAACATCTCCGACAACGGAACTTCTGCGCGGACAATTTTGCCCGCTACGCCGTCGTCCATACCTGAAATCAGACCGCGACGACGGTTAAGGTCACCTACTACGTCGCCCATGTAATCCTCAGGCGTAATGACCTCTACTTTCATCAACGGCTCAAGCAGTGCCGGGCTTGCTTCAAGAGCACCCTTCTTCATTGCCATGGAACCCGCGATCTTGAACGCCATTTCATTGGAGTCCACATCGTGATAGGAACCGTCGTGAAGTGTCGCTTTGATTCGCAGCAATGGGTAACCTGCGAGGACGCCATTCTGCATCTGCTCGTGGATGCCCTGCTGTACCGCCGGAATATATTCCTTCGGAACAGCACCACCAACAATTTCGTTTACGAAGATGAAATTCGCTCCGTCTTCGTCGTCCAGTGGTAGCGGCTCAAGCCTGACGTGAACATGACCGTACTGACCACGACCGCCTGACTGACGTACAAACTTACCCTCAACATCAACAGACTTACGAATACACTCGCGATAGGCTACCTGAGGCTTACCAATGTTTGCCTCAACCTTGAATTCACGGCGCATACGGTCAACGATGATGTCCAGGTGCAACTCACCCATCCCAGAAATAATCGTCTGGCCAGACTCTTCGTCAGTGCGCACACGGAATGAAGGATCTTCCTGAGCCAGCTTGCCCAGCGCAACACCCATCTTCTCCTGATCCGCCTTCGACTTGGGCTCGACAGCAACCGATATAACGGGCTCCGGGAACTCCATTTTTTCAAGGATGATCTTGGCGTTTTCCGCACACAGGGTATCACCTGTTGTTACGCTCTTCAGACCGATTGCAGCAGCAATGTCACCAGCCAGAACTTCTTTGATTTCCTGGCGGTCCTTGGAGTGCATCTGAACCATACGGCCAACGCGCTCTTTCTTTTGCTTGACCGAGTTATAAACAGCCTGGCCCGATTCCAGCTTGCCCGAGTAAACCCGGAAGAAGGTCAGTGTCCCCACGAATGGGTCAGTCGCAATCTTGAAAGCCAGAGCAGAGAACGGCGCACTGTCATCAGCTGGACGAATCTCTTCGGTACCGTCTTCGTCAACGATGCCATGAATCGGTTTAACTTCATCCGGCGCCGGCAGGAATTCGATCACTGCGTCGAGAACCGCCTGAACACCTTTGTTCTTGAACGCCGAACCACAGGTTGCCAGAACGATTTCATTCGCCAACGTACGCAGGCGAAGACCTTTCTTGATCTCATCGTTGGTTAGCTCACCACCCTCGAGGTACTTGTTCATGAGCTCTTCATTGGCTTCGGCCGCAGCTTCAACCATTTGCTCACGATACAAAGCGCACTCTTCTGCCATTTCAGCAGGAATTTCGCGTTCGTCGTACGTCATCCCGGAATCTTCTTCATTCCAGTAGATGGCTTGCATTCGAATAAGATCAATTACACCCTTAAAATCTTCCTCAGCGCCGATAGGCAGCTGAATCGGAACCGGAGTTGCGCCCAGGCGGGCCTTGATCTGGTCAACCACACGCAGGAAGTTCGCACCAGCACGGTCCATCTTGTTGACGAACACCATGCGAGGAACTTCGTACTTGTTGGCCTGACGCCAAACAGTCTCAGACTGCGGCTCAACACCGGAAGAACCACAGAACACCACAACCGCACCATCGAGAACCCGGAGCGAACGCTCCACTTCGATGGTGAAGTCAACGTGTCCCGGTGTATCAATGATATTGATACGATGTTCCGGGTACTGCTTGTCCATACCACTCCAGAAACAGGTCGTCGCAGCGGAGGTAATAGTGATGCCTCGCTCCTGCTCCTGCTCCATCCAGTCCATGGTGGCTGCGCCATCGTGAACTTCACCGATCTTGTGGGAAATACCTGTATAGAACAGGACCCGCTCGGTGGTGGTGGTTTTGCCCGCATCTACGTGCGCACAAATACCAATATTTCTGTATCGCTTAATTGGAGTCTTGCGTGCCACTGTGTAAACCTCAGCTTGTTAGAAACGGAAGTGAGAGAAAGCCTTGTTGGCTTCTGCCATGCGATGAACGTCTTCGCGCTTCTTAACAGCGGAGCCCTTGCTATCAGCGGCATCCAGGATTTCTCCTGCGAGACGCTGCGCCATGGACTTTTCACCGCGCTTCCGTGAAAATTCTACGAGCCAACGCATAGCCAGCGCATTCTGACGAGAAGGACGCACTTCAACAGGCACCTGGTAGGTAGCACCACCCACACGACGGGACTTAACCTCGACCATCGGCTGGATGTTTTCCAGGGCCTTTTCGAACATGTCGATCGGCTCTTCTTTGGATTTCTCAGCTACAATATCGAGCGCGCCATAAACAATGCGCTCTGCAACGGACTTCTTGCCACTTTCCATCACGTGGTTGATGAATTTGGCCAGCCGCTGGCTGTGAAATTTCGGATCCGGGATAATGTCCCGTTTTGCTGCAACTCTTCTTCTAGGCATCGATAAGCCCTTATTATCAAAAGGTCTTCAGGAACCCCTGAGATAGCATCAGCTACTCAGCCTTACTCTTACCGTTAATGGCAACGATAAAAGATACCCGCTAGGGACATCAGGACTTGGGTCGTTTAGCACCGTACTTGGAGCGGCCCTGCTTACGGTTCTGTACACCTTGGGTGTCCAGTGTTCCGCGAACAGTGTGATAGCGCACACCCGGAAGGTCTTTTACTCGACCGCCACGGATCAGCACTACGCTGTGCTCCTGTAGGTTGTGACCCTCACCACCAATATAAGATGAAACCTCGTAACCGTTCGTCAGACGCACCCGGCAAACCTTACGGAGTGCTGAGTTCGGCTTCTTCGGCGTAGTTGTGTATACACGAGTGCACACACCCCGACGCTGCGGGCAGCTTTGCAGCGCCGGAACGTCGCTTTTTGCCGCTTTGCGTTTACGAGGCTTACGTACCAACTGATTAATCGTTGCCATGTAAGCAAACTCCAAAAAACTGGATCATTGAATATTACCCCGGAGGGCAAAATTTAAGGGACGCAAGTGTAAGCCTGCGCCCCTTGTCAGTCAAGATGACTGATTTCTTTTTAACCAACTCCCGGTCAGTAATAACCGGGGGTCGGTTATCGGTTGAGCTCGGCGCTCAATGCTTCCGCTACGTCTTCCGCCGTCACACCCTGCTGCTCCAGGTCACGTTTACGGCGGCGTTCCGCATGGTATGCCAAGCCGGTACCGGCCGGTATCAAACGACCAACGACCACGTTTTCTTTCAAACCGCGGAGATAGTCGCGCTTGCCAGTGACCGCGCCTTCGGTGAGAACGCGTGTAGTCTCCTGGAACGACGCTGCCGAGATAAACGACTCGGTTGCCAGCGACGACTTGGTGATACCCATGAGCAGACGCTCACATTTAGCCGGTTGCTTGTCCGCTGCAACCGCTGCTTGGTTGGCCTCAATAAACTGATGATACTGGACAGTATCACCACCCAGAAAGCCAGTCTCTCCAGCGTCGGTGATCTCAACTTTGCGCAACATCTGACGCACGATAACTTCAATGTGCTTGTCGTTTATCACAACACCTTGCAGGCGATATACATCCTGGATTTCGTTGGTGATGTACTTCGCCAACTCAACCACACCCAACAGACGAAGAATGTCGTGCGGGTTGGACGGCCCATCGGAGATCACCTCACCGCGTTCAACCGTTTCGCCTTCGAACACGTTGAGCTGACGCCACTTCGGAATCAGAACCTCGTAGACATCGCCTTCTCTCGGTGTAATAACCAGACGCTTCTTGCCCTTGGTTTCCTTACCAAACGACACGACGCCACTGATCTCGGCGAGAATCGAAGGCTCTTTCGGACGACGCGCCTCAAACAAGTCAGCAACACGAGGCAAACCACCCGTGATGTCCCGAGTCTTCGAGCTCGCCTGCGGAATACGGGCAACCACATCACCCAACGCCACCTTACCGCCATTATTGATGGTAATCAGTGCGTTAGCGGGCAAGAAGAACTGCGCAGGGCCACCGCCGGGCAACACTACTTCGTCGCCCTTTTCATCCAGCAGCTGAACCATTGGACGGATATCCTTACCGGCCGCTGGACGCTCCTTCTGATCGATCACCTGCACCGTTGACAGGCCAGTGAGCTCATCAGTTTGGGTCCGGACTGTTATGCCCTGATCCATGCCGACAAACTGAGCCGTACCCACACCTTCCGCGATGATCGGGTGCGTATGGGGATCCCATTTCGCAACCGAGGCACCGGCTTCCACGCTGTCACCGTGCTTTACCGACAACATGGCGCCGTATGGCAACTTGTACCATTCACGCTCACGCCCTTGGTCATCCGCAACCGCAAGCGCGGACGAGCGGGAAACTACAACCAGGCTACCATCGGTTCTTTCGATCGACTTCAAGTTGTGCAGCCGGACAGTACCGCCATGCTTAACCTGAATATTATCGACTGCCGATGCCCGACTTGCCGCACCACCGATGTGGAACGTCCGCATGGTCAGCTGGGTGCCCGGCTCACCGATGGACTGGGCCGCGATAACACCGACGGCTTCACCCACGTTGACCAGGTGCCCGCGAGCCAGATCGCGACCATAACAGCTTGCACAGACACCGTGCTTGGTGTCACAGCTGATGGTTGATCGAACCCAGATTTCATCCACACCCGCTCGCTCAACCATCTCAATGGTTGTTTCATCAAGCAGGGTACCGGCCGCAACCACCGCATTGTCTTTATCGGTCGGCGTGAACACGTCTCGAGCCGTAACACGGCCAAGGACCCGATCACCCAGCGGCACAACCACGTCGCCACCTTCGATGTGCGGCGTCATCAGCAGACCTTCACTGGTGCCACAATCAACCTCGGTCACAACCAGATCCTGGGATACATCCACCAGACGGCGCGTCAGGTAACCTGAGTTCGCTGTCTTAAGCGCGGTATCGGCCAGACCCTTACGAGCACCGTGGGTCGAAATAAAGTACTGAAGTACGTTCAGCCCTTCACGGAAGTTCGCCGTGATCGGTGTTTCGATGATGGAGCCATCCGGCTTGGCCATCAGGCCTCGCATACCGGCCAGCTGACGGATCTGGGCAGCGGAACCCCGCGCGCCCGAATCGGCCATCATGTAAACCGAGTTGAACGACTCCTGCATCAGGTACTCGCCATCCTCGCCCTTGACGGGCTTGCCGTCAGGCCCGATGACCTGTTCTTTGGACAGGCGCTCCATCATGGCCTTCGATACTTTATCGTTGGCACGGGACCAGATATCGATAACCTTGTTGTACTTCTCGCCCTGGGTCAGCAGACCCGACGCGTACTGGGTTTCAATTTCCTTGACTTCGTCCTCGGCCGCCTCGACCATCTCGTACTTCTCAGGAGGAATCTCAAAATCGTTCACACCAATCGACGTACCTGACACTGTGGCGTAATGGAAACCGGTGTACATCAACTGATCAGCGAAAATAACCGATTCTTTCAGACCAACCGTTCTGTAACACACGTTGATCAGGTTCGAGATCGCTTTCTTCACCATCGGCCGGTTGACGATATCAAACGGCATGCCGTCCGGAACTACGTCAAAAAGCAGTGCTCGACCGACCGTTGTGTCGACAATGTTGTAATGCTCGGTCTTGTCGCCACTATCGCCGGCGCGGACTTCTTTAACCCGAACCTTGATTGAGGCCTGAAGATCTACCTTCCGGGCGCCATACGCCCGATGTACCTCTTTGGTGTCCGAAAACACCATGCCTTCACCCTTGGCGTTCTTTCGCTCACGGGTCATGTAATACAGACCCAGCACCACATCCTGGGAAGGTACGATGATAGGCTCACCGTTCGCGGGCGATAGCACGTTGTTCGTCGACATCATCAACGCACGAGCTTCAAGCTGTGCCTCAATGGTCAGCGGCACGTGAACGGCCATCTGGTCGCCGTCGAAGTCAGCGTTGTAAGCCGCACAAACCAATGGGTGCAACTGGATCGCCTTACCTTCAATCAACACCGGCTCAAACGCCTGGATACCCAGACGGTGAAGGGTCGGTGCCCGGTTTAGCATGATCGGGTGCTCGCGAATAACTTCGTCGAGGATGTCCCAGACGACCGCTTCTTCGCGCTCAACCATCTTCTTAGCCGCTTTGATGGTCGTGGCGAGGCCACGATGCTCAAGCTTGGCAAAGATGAATGGCTTGAATAGCTCTAGCCCCATTTTCTTGGGCAGACCACACTGGTGCAGCCGCAGGTAAGGACCCACTACAATGACCGACCGGCCCGAGTAGTCCACCCGCTTACCCAGCAGGTTCTGACGGAAGCGACCTTGCTTGCCCTTGATCATGTCGGCCAACGACTTCAACGGACGCTTATTGGTACCGGTGATAGCACGACCGCGACGGCCATTATCCAGCAAAGCGTCAACCGCTTCCTGCAGCATGCGCTTTTCATTGCGGACAATAATGTCCGGCGCATTCAGCTCCAGCAACCGTTTGAGGCGGTTGTTACGGTTGATCACACGACGGTAAAGGTCGTTCAGGTCAGAGGTCGCAAAGCGCCCGCCGTCCAACGGAACCAGTGGCCGGAGATCTGGCGGCAATACCGGAAGCACCGTCATGATCATGTCGCCAGGACGGTTACCAGAGTTAAGGAACGCTTCAAGGATCTTCAGGCGCTTGCTGAACTTCTTGATCTTGGTTTCGGAGTTGGTCTGCGGAATCTCTTCCCGCAGGCCGTCAACCGCTTCCTGGAGATCAATATCTTCCAGCAACGCCTTGACCGCCTCGGCACCCATGCGGGCGTCGAACTCGTCACCAAACTCTTCCAATGCTTCATAGTACTGCTCGTCGTTCAGCAGTTGGCCGCGTTCAAGCGTGGTCATTCCCGGGTCGATAACAATAAACGACTCGAAATAGAGCACTCGCTCAATATCGCGCAGCGTCATGTCCAGCATCAAACCGATACGGGAGGGCAGCGACTTCAGGAACCATATGTGAGCAACTGGACTTGCCAGCTCAATATGGCCCATACGTTCGCGGCGAACGCTGGCCAGTGCGACTTCAACGCCGCACTTTTCACAAATCACACCACGGTGCTTGAGGCGTTTGTACTTACCGCACAAGCACTCATAGTCTTTGATAGGGCCGAAAATTTTTGCACAAAAAAGGCCGTCACGCTCAGGTTTGAACGTACGGTAATTAATGGTCTCTGGTTTTTTAACTTCACCAAAGGACCATGAGCGAATCATATCAGGGGATGCCAATCCAATACGGATGGCATCAAAGTCCTGCTTCTGGTTCTGGCTCTTGAGAAGATTCAGTAAATCTTTCATCAGTAACAGCTCCGGATGGCGTTAATCTCGGGCGGACACCTAACGGTGCCCGCTCACGCTGCCAAAAAACAATTCGGCTCAGTCAGATTCCAGCTCGATGTCGATACCCAGCGAGCGGATTTCTTTAATAAGAACGTTGAAGGATTCGGGCATGCCCGGCTCCATCCGATGATCACCATCGACAATATTCTTATACATCTTGGTCCGACCGTTCACATCATCAGACTTAACGGTGAGCATTTCCTGCAGCGTATACGCCGCACCGTAGGCCTCAAGAGCCCACACTTCCATCTCACCGAAGCGCTGGCCACCGAACTGCGCCTTACCACCCAGCGGCTGCTGGGTAACGAGACTGTACGAACCAGTCGAACGAGCGTGCATCTTGTCGTCGATCAAATGGTTCAGCTTCAGCACGTACATATATCCGACGGTAACAGGACGATCAAAGGTGTCACCAGTACGGCCATCGTACAGCTTGATCTGACCGCTGGTGTCCATGTCAGCCAGTTCCAGCATACGCTTAACTTCGGATTCCTTGGCACCATCGAACACGGCTGTTGCCATTGGCACGCCACCGCGAAGATTATCCGCCAGTTCCATAATCTCAGCATCGGACAGACTGTCGAGATCAACCCGATTGACTTCGTCGCTGTGATTGTAGATCTGATCAAGCAAATCGCGAATGTCGGTGATCTTGCGCTGCGCTTCCAGCATCCCGTTGATTTTGTGCCCCAAACCTTTCGCGGCAGCACCCAGGTGTGTTTCAAGCACCTGACCAACGTTCATACGAGATGGCACACCCAACGGGTTCAACACGATGTCGACTGGATTACCCTGCTCGTCATAGGGCATGTCCTCCACGGGCATAACCGCGGAAATAACACCCTTGTTACCATGACGACCTGCCATCTTGTCACCTGGCTGGATACGACGCTTGATAGCCAGGTACACCTTAACGATCTTGAGAACGCCTGGCGCCAGATCATCACCTTGCTGCAGCTTGCGTCTTTTATCGTCAAAACGTGCTTCATGGTCTTTCTTACGGTCTTCAAGACCCTGCTCTGACTTCTCGAGCAACTCGTTCAAACCGTCGTCTTTCAGGCGTAGCTTGAACCAATCTTCCCGCGGCAAATCTGCCAGGAAGGCTTCATCAAGCTTGGCGCCTTTCTTGAGACCCGGGCCACTGATGACTTCCTGCCCGCTCAAAGCGCTGGTCAGTCGTTCAAATGTGGCGCCTGCGACAATACGATATTCGTCTTTCAGGTCCTTCCGGTACTTGTCGAGCTGCTCTTTTTCAATCGCCAGTGCCCGCTGGTCTTTTTCGATGCCGTCGCGTGTAAACACCTGAACATCGATCACGGTACCATGGGTACCGGTGGACACCCGGCTGGACGTATCTTTAACGTCCGAGGCCTTCTCACCAAAGATTGCACGCAGGAGTTTCTCTTCTGGCGTCAACTGGGTTTCACCTTTCGGTGTAACCTTGCCCACCAGAATGTCGCCCGGACCAACTTCGGCACCGATGTAAACAATACCCGACTCATCCAGCTTCGACAGCGCGCTTTCGCCAACGTTCGGGATATCCGCGGTGATCTCTTCGCTGCCCAACTTGGTGTCACGAGCAACACAGGTCAGTTCCTGGATGTGAATCGTGGTGAAGCGATCTTCCTGGACCACTTTTTCAGAGACCAGAATGGAATCCTCAAAGTTGTAACCATTCCAGGGCATGAACGCGATCCGCATGTTCTGGCCCAAGGCCAGCTCACCCAGATCGACCGACGGCCCGTCTGCCAGGACATCACCGCGGGCAATTCCATCGCCTTGCTTGACGATCGAGCGCTGATTGATGCACGTGTTCTGGTTTGAACGGGTGTACTTGGTCAAATTGTAGATATCAACGCCGGCGTCACCGGCGGCGGTCTCTTCGTTATTCACCCGAATAACGATACGAGCCGCATCCACACTCTCTACCACGCCGCCGCGACGGGCGGTCACACAGACGCCGGAATCCTGCGCCACTATGCGCTCAATCCCAGTACCCACCAGCGGCTTGTCAGCACGCAGGGTCGGTACGGCCTGACGCTGCATGTTCGAGCCCATCAGCGCCCGGTTAGCATCATCGTGCTCAAGGAACGGAATGAGTGACGCAGCAACCGAGACTACCTGGCGCGGCGACACGTCCTTGAAATTCACGTTCTCTGGCGGTGTTACAGTAAACTCGTTCTGGTGCCGAACAGTAACCAGCTCGTCAACCAGACGGTTGTCTTCATCAACCGCGGCGCTCGCCTGTGCGATGATGAAGTTGCTTTCCTCAATAGCTGAGAGGTAAACAATCTCATCCGTCACCTTACCGGCAATAACCTTCCGGTACGGGCTCTCAAGGAATCCGTAGGAGTTGGTGCGGGCATAGGTGGCCAGCGAGTTGATCAGACCGATGTTCGGACCTTCCGGCGTCTCGATTGGACAAACCCGGCCATAATGCGTCGGGTGAACGTCTCGAACCTCAAAGCCCGCACGCTCACGGGTCAAACCACCGGGGCCGAGTGCTGACACACGGCGCTTGTGAGTGACTTCCGACAGCGGGTTGTTCTGATCCATAAACTGAGACAGCTGACTGGAGCCAAAGAATTCTTTGACAGCCGCCGCTACAGGCTTGGCATTGATGAGATCCTGTGGCATCAAGCCTTCACTTTCAGCCAGGCTCAACCGTTCACGCACCGCACGCTCAACACGAACGAGACCAACACGGAACTGGTTCTCAGCCATTTCGCCTACAGAGCGAATACGGCGATTACCCAGGTTGTCAATGTCATCGACATTGCCCTGGCCGTTACGGATATTGATCAGCGTCTTAAGAACATCAATGATGTCATCGTTGGTCAGGATACCCGCACCGGTGCTTTCTTCGCGCCCCAGACGGCGGTTCAGCTTCATTCGGCCGACCGACGACAGATCGTAGCGCTCTTCCGAGAAGAACAGGTTGTTGAACAGATTTTCCGCCGACTCTTTGGTCGGGGGCTCGCCCGGACGCATCATGCGGTAAATCTCAACCAGCGCTTCCAGCGGGGTCCGCGTCGGATCGATACGAAGTGTATCCGACATAAACGGGCCACAGTCGAGATCGTTTGTGTACAGGGTATCAATTTCATCGATACCTGCTGCCAGCACTTTTTCGACTATTTCGTCGGTAAGCTCGGTATTGCACTCAACCAGCACTTCACCGGACTTGGTGTCGATCATGTCACGGGCCAGTACGCGACCGTATAGATACTCGGTCGGAACTTCCAACTCGGTCATACCAGACTTTTCAAGCTGACGGATATGACGCGCTGTGATTCGACGACCTTCTTCGGCGATGACACTGCCATCTTTATCTTTAATATCGAACGTCGCGATATCACCACGCAAGCGGCTGGGAACCAGCTCCAGCTTGCAGGTTTCAGCACCGATACGGAACTTACTGGTATCAAAGAACATCTCGAGCATTTGCTCGGAGGTGAAGCTCAATGCACGCAGAAGAATCGATGCCGGCAGCTTACGACGCCGATCGATACGAACAAACACGCAGTCCTTTGGATCGAATTCAAAATCGAGCCAGGAACCGCGGTAAGGAATAACCCGCGCAGAATAGAGCAACTTCCCGGAGGAGTGGGTCTTGCCTTTGTCGTGATCAAAGAACACGCCCGGCGACCGGTGCAACTGGGAAACAATAACCCGTTCGGTACCATTGACAACAAAGGTGCCGTTCTCGGTCATCAGGGGCATTTCGCCCATGTAGACTTCCTGCTCCTTGATGTCCTTGATCGCTTTATTCGACGATTCCTTGTCGTAAATTATTAGACGCACTTTAACCCGCAGCGGCGCTGCATACGTCACACCCCGTAGCTGGCATTCCTTGACATCAAATACCGGCTCTCCAATGCGGTAACTCACGTATTCGAGTGCCGCATTGCCAGAATAACTGACAATCGGGAATACGGATTTGAATGCTGCGTGCAGGCCAGTTTCCTGGCGGGCATCCGCAGCCGCTTCCATTTGCAGGAAGTCCCGATATGAATCCAGCTGAATAGACAGCAAATAGGGGACATCCATCACGGAAGGCAATTTACTAAAATCTTTGCGAATCCGCTTTTTCTCAGTATAGGAGTAAGTCATCTGCATTCCCCAGCTTTAGACCTGATACCTGGTATCAAGAAGCAACCATTTTCCTGCTTCGGGGCCGAATTGCTCGGCTTACTGCGCCGTCTTGAACAAGACTCGGACTGTAGGTTATAGCGATAGCTGTCTTTCAAGATTTGGACCACCATCTCTATAGCATATACAACAGAAAAAGGCCGGTGGCGCATGGCCACCAGCCCGTCCACGCCTATGGCATGGTTGCGATCAACAGCGAGCTATTACTTAAGCTCAACTGAAGCGCCTGCTTCCTCAAGCTTCTTCTTAGCTGCTTCAGCGTCGTCTTTGCTGACAGCTTCCTTGATGGTGGAAGGCGCGCTATCAACCATTTCCTTCGCTTCTTTCAGGCCAAGACCTGTCAGCTCACGAACCGCTTTGATAGCGTTTACTTTCTTCTCACCAGGACCGGTCAAAATAACATCAAATTCGGTCTGCTCTTCTGCGGCAGCGGCTTCGCCGGCTGCAGCTGGCGCTGCAGCTACTGCGGCTGCAGCAGATACACCGAACTTTTCTTCCATTGCTTCAACCAGCGCAACAACATCCATTACGCTCATTTCAGAAATTGCATTCAAAATATCGTCGTTAGACAGAGCCATGACTTTCTCCCAAAAAAATAAATATGGTGTTCAACAGAATCAAGCAGCATCTTGCTTCTGGTCGCGAACTGCCGCTACAGCACGTGTCACTTTCGAAGGAACTTCGTTCAGTGTCCGCGCAAGCTTGGTAATCGGTGCCTGTGTCACTGCGGCCAGCATCGTTAACGCCTCGTGGCGTGTCGGAAGCTTGGCAAGGCGATCAATCTGGTCTGCACCCATCAGCTCACCGCCAACAGCCAAACCTTTGATATCAAATGCCTCTTTCTCTTTTGCAAAATCCTTCAGCAGCCTCGCAGCCGCGCCTGGATCTTCCATTGAGAACGCCAGAATAGTCGGACCAACCAGCACATCTTTGATGCACTCGAACTCGGTACCCACGACGGCCAGTTTCGCTAGGTTGTTACGAACAACCTTTAGACGAACCTGCTCAGCGCGAGCCTTCGCACGCAACGCCGTCATGTCACCAGAGGTGACACCACGGTAGTCGGCCAGTACGACGGACAGAGCACCACCGGCAGTCTCGTTGACTTCAGCGACGATCGCTTTCTTGTCTTCGAGTCTAATTGCCACTGGATTTCTCCTCGATTTCGCTGGAATCATTTCCAGCAAACCCATCATTGCCCTTACGGGCGCCTAACGGTGTTTGGGTTCAGAGAGAACGTCTTCACACCGTCTGCGCAGGCGTTGCTTTAACCCTTGCGGCTCAAATGAACCTCGGGGGCCTGCGGTCTTTGACAGCCTTGGCTTCCGCCTAGACTACAAAGTACCTATCGATTGCCAGCACTCAGATATTAAGAGCGCTTTGATCGATAGTTAAACCAGGACCCATCGTTGACGACAGACTTACCTTTTTGAGGTAAATGCCTTTCGCTGACGAGGGCTTGGCTTTTTTCAGGTCCGCAATCAACGACTCAAGGTTTTCCTTGATCGCGTCTGCAGTAAATTCAACATTACCCAACGGCGAATGAATAATACCGTTCTTGTCAGTTCTGTACCGAACCTGACCGGCCTTGGCGTTTTTAACCGCCGTCTCAACATCGGGGGTAACGGTACCGACCTTCGGGTTCGGCATCAGGCCACGAGGACCCAGGATCTGGCCGAGCTGACCCACAACGCGCATGGCGTCCGGTGTCGCAATAACCACATCAAAGTCCATGTTACCTTTCTTCACTTCTTCGGCCAGGTCATCCATACCTACAATGTCAGCACCGGCTGCGGTTGCTTTCTCAGCATTAGCACCCTGTGTGAACACCGCAACACGTACGGTTTTGCCTGTACCGTTAGGAAGAACCGTGCTGCTGCGAACAACCTGGTCGGATTTACGCGCATCCACACCCAGGTTGATAGCAACATCAATGGATTCTTTGAACTTGACCGACTGCCCCAATTCGATAAGCACTGAAACGGCCTCATCAACGGAGTAGGCGCGGGTCGGATCGATTTTTTCAGCAATCAGCTTTTGACGTTTGCTTAGCTTAGCCATTTTACAGACCCTCCACGTTCAGGCCCATACTGCGGGCTGTTCCTGCGATCGTACGCACGGCGGCGTCCATATCGGCTGCCGTCAGATCTGGCTCTTTAG
This sequence comes from Marinobacter caseinilyticus, assembly GCF_011074955.1. Lineage (GTDB taxonomy): Bacteria > Pseudomonadota > Gammaproteobacteria > Pseudomonadales > Oleiphilaceae > Marinobacter > Marinobacter caseinilyticus. Next base: position 15,021 of record NZ_WUQJ01000035.1, read on the forward strand.
TCTTCGCGATTTCTTCAAGCTGGGCACGCGTAACAGTACCGACCTTCTCAGTGTTCGGACGACCTGAACCACTCTTGATGCCCGCTGCTTTTTTCAGCAACACCGGAGCAGGAGGCGTCTTGGTAATGAACGTGAAGCTACGGTCACTGTAGACGGTAATCACGGTAGGAATCGGCAGACCAGCTTCCATATCCTGGGTCTGGGCATTGAATGCCTTACAAAATTCCATGATGTTCACACCGCGCTGACCCAACGCTGGACCAACTGGCGGACTCGGGTTTGCCTTACCGGCAGCAACCTGAAGCTTGATATAGGCGTCAATCTTCTTAGCCATGATTTTCTCCTGGTGGGTTCAAGCGCCTTACGGCTCCCCTTTTGAGACACAAAAAGCCCGCGTCACTCAAGTGCGCGAGCTATCAGCATTTTGACCGCTGTCAGTCTTTTTCAACCTGCCCAAACTCCAGTTCAACCGGAGTAGAACGACCGAAAATCAAAACAGCGACCTTGACCCGACTCTTGTCGTAATCAACTTCTTCCACGACACCATTAAAGTCAGCGAACGGCCCTTCAGTGACACGAACAATCTCGCCCGGCTCAAACAACGTCTTCGGCTTGGGCTTATCAACACCGCTTTCAACACGGCGCAGAATCGCGTCTGCCTCTTTTTCGGTAATCGGTGCCGGCTTATCTTTCGTGCCACCGATGAAACCAAGCACACGTGGCGTGTTCTTTACCAAGTGCCAGGTTGCGTCATCCATTTCCATCTGAACAAGCACATAACCAGGGTAAAACTTGCGCTCGCTCTTGCGCTTTTTGCCATCTCGCATTTCAACGACTTCTTCCGTTGGCACGAGAATCTCACCGAAACGATCTTCCATCTCGTTAAGCGCAACACGCTCTTTCAGAGTGCGCATTACGTGCTTTTCGTAGCCAGAATACGCATGAACGACGTACCAGCGCTTAGCCATTGCCCACTCCTGTTACCCGATAAATCCGGAGACCAGAAAACTGATCAGCGAGTCCATACCCCATAAAAGAAGCGCGACCACCAGAACAAACACCACAACGATAACCGTTGTCTGAATCAGTTCCGGCCTGGTAGGCCAAACCACCTTTCGGATCTCTACCCGCGCCTCTTTCAGCAGGGCAGCAAATCGCCGCCCGCGATCAGTCTGCAAGGCAACCAAAGTCGCGACCACTGCAAGCGCGACCAAGCCAAGAACCCGATACAAGATGGATTCAGCGCTAAAATACTGATTACCGACGACACCGACGGCGACCAATGCAAAGACAACCAACCACTTCACACTATCGAACCGGCTGGTTCCACTTTCTGCTTTTGACTCCATAGGAATCAGCTTATGTATCCGGAAGTTTAAAAATGGCAGGCCAGGAGGGAATCGAACCCCCAACCTGCGGTTTTGGAGACCGCTGCTCTGCCAATTGAGCTACTGGCCTGCACCGAAACTACTCAGCGCACTTACTCGACGATCTTTGCAACAACCCCGGCACCAACGGTACGGCCACCTTCGCGAATCGCGAAGCGCAGACCTTCTTCCATTGCAATCGGTGCAATCAGGGTGACGTCCAACTTAACGTTGTCGCCAGGCATGACCATCTCTACACCTTCCGGCAGTTCACATGACCCGGTCACATCGGTGGTCCGGAAATAGAACTGGGGACGGTATCCTTTGAAGAACGGCGTATGACGACCGCCTTCCTCTTTGCTCAGTACATAAATTTCTGACTCAAAACGCGTATGCGGCTTGATGCTGCCTGGCTTGCACAGAACCTGACCACGCTCAACGTCGTCACGCTTGGTACCACGCAACAGTACACCAACGTTCTCGCCCGCACGACCTTCGTCAAGCAGCTTACGGAACATCTCAACACCGGTGCAGGTGGTCTTCACGGTATCTTTGATACCAACGATTTCCACTTCGTCACCAACCTTGACAATACCGCGCTCTACACGACCGGTCACAACGGTACCACGGCCAGAGATCGAGAACACATCCTCAATCGGCATTAGGAACGGCTGATCGATCGCACGCTCAGGCTCAGGGATGTAATCGTCCAGGGCCTCTACCAGCTTCTTAACAGCCGTGGTGCCCATTTCGTTGTCATCCTTACCTTCCAACGCCATCAGCGCCGAACCGGTAATGATCGGAGTGTCGTCGCCCGGGAAGTCGTACTGGCTCAGCAGATCACGAACTTCCATCTCGACCAGCTCAAGCAGCTCTTCGTCATCGACCATGTCCGCCTTGTTCAGGAACACAACGATGAAAGGCACGCCAACCTGACGAGACAGCAGGATGTGCTCACGGGTCTGCGGCATCGGGCCGTCAGCGGCGGAACACACCAGAATAGCACCGTCCATCTGAGCCGCACCGGTGATCATGTTCTTCACATAATCGGCGTGGCCTGGGCAGTCAACGTGTGCGTAGTGACGCGTTGGGGAGTCGTACTCAACGTGGGAGGTCGCGATGGTGATACCACGCGCCTTCTCTTCCGGTGCGTTATCGATCTGATCGAATGCGCGCAGCTCACCTGAGCCCCATACTTCATGACACACGCGCGTCAGCGCTGCGGTCAGAGTCGTCTTACCATGGTCAACGTGACCAATCGTGCCCACGTTCAGGTGCGGCTTTTTACGTTCAAACTTTGATTTAGACA
>NZ_WUQJ01000036.1:0-119258 GCF_011074955.1 Marinobacter caseinilyticus
CGGCCTTTTGGCGGGCCATAAAAAAACCCCAGCAGGGTAAGCTGCTGGGGTTTTGGGTATTAAGAGTCTGACGATGACCTACTCTCACATGGGCAATGCCACACTACCATCGGCGCTGATCTGTTTCACTGCTGAGTTCGGTATGGGATCAGGTGGTTCCAAATCGCTATAGTCGTCAGACAAAACGTTTGATCACTGGTTGGGACAAGATTGAATTCTTGATAACGACCGTTGCGGTATCCGCAATTGTCTTGGGTGTTATATAGTCAAGCCGCACGAGCAATTAGTATCGGTTAGCTCAACGCCTCGCAGCGCTTACACACCCGACCTATCAACGTCCTGGTCTTGAACGGCTCTTCAGGGACCTCAAGGGTCCAGGGAGATCTCATCTTGGAAGGGGCTTCCCGCTTAGATGCTTTCAGCGGTTATCCTATCCGAACATAGCTACCGGGCAATGCCACTGGCGTGACAACCCGAACACCAGAGGTTCGTCCACTCCGGTCCTCTCGTACTAGGAGCAGCTTTCCTCAAATCTCCAACGTCCACGGCAGATAGGGACCGAACTGTCTCACGACGTTCTAAACCCAGCTCGCGTACCACTTTAAATGGCGAACAGCCATACCCTTGGGACCGGCTTCAGCCCCAGGATGTGATGAGCCGACATCGAGGTGCCAAACACCGCCGTCGATGTGAACTCTTGGGCGGTATCAGCCTGTTATCCCCGGAGTACCTTTTATCCGTTGAGCGATGGCCCTTCCATACAGAACCACCGGATCACTATGACCTACTTTCGTACCTGCTCGACGTGTCTGTCTCGCAGTCAAGCGGGCTTGTGCCATTACACTAACCGCACGATGTCCGACCGTGCTTAGCCCACCTTTGTGCTCCTCCGTTACGCTTTAGGAGGAGACCGCCCCAGTCAAACTACCCACCACACAGTGTCCTTATCCCCGATAAGGGGACGAAGTTAGAACCTCAAACATGTCAGGCTGGTATTTCAAGGTTGGCTCCACGATGACTGGCGTCACCGCTTCAAAGCCTCCCAGCTATCCTACACAAACATGCTCAAAGTTCACTGTGAAGCTATAGTAAAGGTTCACGGGGTCTTTCCGTCTAGCCGCGGATACACCGCATCTTCACGGCGATTTCAATTTCACTGAGTCTCGGGTAGAGACAGCGCCCCCATCGTTACGCCATTCGTGCAGGTCGGAACTTACCCGACAAGGAATTTCGCTACCTTAGGACCGTTATAGTTACGGCCGCCGTTTACCGGGGCTTCGATCAAGAGCTTCGCGCAAGCGCTAACCCCATCAATTAACCTTCCGGCACCGGGCAGGCGTCACACCGTATACGTCCACTTTCGTGTTTGCACAGTGCTGTGTTTTTAATAAACAGTCGCAGGGGCCTGGTATCTTCGACCGGCGTCCGCTCCACCCGCAGGGGTTTCACGTAATACCGGCGTGCCTTCTCCCGAAGTTACGGCACCATTTTGCCTAGTTCCTTTACCCGAGTTCTCTCAAGCGCCTTGGTATTCTCTACCTGACCACCTGTGTCGGTTTGGGGTACGGTCTCTCGTGACCTGAAGCTTAGAAGATTTTCCTGGAAGCATGGCATCAATAACTTCCCGCTCTAAAAGAGCAGTCGTCATCGTGTCTCGACATTAAGGACCCGGATTTGCCTAAGTCCTCTGCCTACACACTTAAACCGGGACAACCGTCGCCCGGCTTACCTAGCCTTCTCCGTCTCTCCATCGCAGTCACGCGAGGTACGGGAATATTAACCCGTTTCCCATCGACTACACCTTTCGGTCTCGCCTTAGGGGCCGACTCACCCTGCGCCGATTAGCGTTGCGCAGGAAACCTTGGTCTTCCGGCGTGGGAGTTTTTCACTCCCATTGTCGTTACTCATGTCAGCATTCGCACTTCTGATACCTCCAGCATGCTTCTCAACACACCTTCGCAGGCTTACAGAACGCTCCCCTACCCCGTACACTTACGTGCACAGCCGCAGCTTCGGTATCCAGTTTGAGCCCCGTTACATCTTCCGCGCAGGCCGACTCGACTAGTGAGCTATTACGCTTTCTTTAAAGGATGGCTGCTTCTAAGCCAACCTCCTAGCTGTCTGAGCCTTCCCACATCGTTTCCCACTTAACTGGAATTTGGGGACCTTAGCTGGCGGTCTGGGTTGTTTCCCTCTTCACGACGGACGTTAGCACCCGCCGTGTGTCTCCCGGATAGTACTCACTGGTATTCGGAGTTTGCATCGGGTTGGTAAGTCGGGATGACCCCCTAGCCGAAACAGTGCTCTACCCCCAGTGGTATTCGTCCGAGGCGCTACCTAAATAGCTTTCGGGGAGAACCAGCTATCTCCGAGCTTGATTAGCCTTTCACTCCGATCCACAAGTCATCCCCTGGCTTTTCAACGACAGTGGGTTCGGTCCTCCAGTGCATGTTACTGCACCTTCAACCTGCTCATGGATAGATCGCTCGGTTTCGGGTCTATGTCCAGCGACTAAATCGCCCTATTCAGACTCGGTTTCCCTACGGCTCCCCTATACGGTTAACCTCGCCACTGAACATAAGTCGCTGACCCATTATACAAAAGGTACGCCGTCACAGAACAAGTCTGCTCCGACTGCTTGTACGCATACGGTTTCAGGATCTATTTCACTCCCCTCACAGGGGTTCTTTTCGCCTTTCCCTCACGGTACTGGTTCACTATCGGTCAGTCAGGAGTATTTAGCCTTGGAGGATGGTCCCCCCATGTTCAGACAGGATATCACGTGTCCCGTCCTACTCGATTTCACTAGACTCAGGTTTCGGATACGGGGCTATCACCCACTATGGCGGCACTTTCCAGAGCCTTCTCCTACCAGTTGTCCAGCTTAAGGGCTAGTCCCCGTTCGCTCGCCGCTACTTAGGGAATCTCGGTTGATTTCTTTTCCTCGGGGTACTTAGATGTTTCAGTTCCCCCGGTTCGCCCCTTACACCTATGTATTCAGTGCAAGGTACCCGACCGAAGTCGGGTGGGTTTCCCCATTCAGAGATGCCCGGATCATAGCTTGTTTGCCAGCTCCCCGAGCCTTATCGCAGGCTTCAACGTCTTTCATCGCCTCTGACTGCCAAGGCATCCACCGTATGCGCTTAGTTGCTTGACTATATAACCCCAAGACAACTGTTCTCTCATCCACCTACCCGAAGGCGCAGCAAATTCAAGATCAGTCGCAGGTGTTATACACAACACTTCAACGACAACACCGGATAACGCTTGATCGTTATCAATTGAGATGAATCCATTTCGGAGATAATGAAATGAATCCTCTCGGATGTTTCAATCTTGTCCACATTGTTAAAGAGCATGTCTGACCAGTGATCAGAAAGAAGGCCTTCAGCGGTAACAATTCACTCTGTCACACTACTGAAAATCTTGTTTCTGTACACTGACACTTCCCAGGGGGAACGTGTTCAGGTATTCGCTTGGGTGTTTCAGGCGTTTTGGTGGAGCTAAGCGGGATCGAACCGCTGACCTCCTGCGTGCAAGGCAGGCGCTCTCCCAGCTGAGCTATAGCCCCGTCTGCTTGCACAGTGCCTGTTACTCGTCGTTGCAGCGTTCGTTCGCTTCCGTCATGATCCCTCGAGGATCACGCCTTCTCTCACTCTCACTGCGCCTAGATTAACAAACCCTGTTCGGCGCATCCGCGTTCGTCTGTCAACCAGAATCGAACCCGGAAATCGTTCAGATCAAGACATCGGATGGTGCCGCATAGCCTGCTATGCAAGTCATTCGATAACGCCGAGCTGGACGATTTTGGTGGGTCTGGGTGGACTTGAACCACCGACCTCACCCTTATCAGGGGTGCGCTCTAACCACCTGAGCTACAGACCCGGTTTTGCTTGCGCAAGACAAGCCAAGTCGGGCCTGAAAGACCCTTTGCTCTCTTTTCCGCTGATCAAGTAATTCGTGTGGGCTCTGACCGAAATATTCGGCTTCGTTTAAGGAGGTGATCCAGCCGCAGGTTCCCCTACGGCTACCTTGTTACGACTTCACCCCAGTCATGAACCACACCGTGGTGATCGTCCTCCCGAAGGTTAGACTAACCACTTCTGGTGCAATCCACTCCCATGGTGTGACGGGCGGTGTGTACAAGGCCCGGGAACGTATTCACCGTGACATTCTGATTCACGATTACTAGCGATTCCGACTTCACGCAGTCGAGTTGCAGACTGCGATCCGGACTACGATGCGTTTTGTGAGATTGGCTCCCCCTCGCGGGTTTGCAGCCCTCTGTGCGCACCATTGTAGCACGTGTGTAGCCCTGGCCGTAAGGGCCATGATGACCTGACGTCATCCCCACCTTCCTCCGGTTTGTCACCGGCAGTCTCCCTAGAGTTCCCACCATTACGTGCTGGCAACTAAGGATAGGGGTTGCGCTCGTTACGGGACTTAACCCAACATCTCACGACACGAGCTGACGACGGCCATGCAGCACCTGTGTCTGAGTTCCCGAAGGCACCAATCCATCTCTGGAAAGTTCTCAGCATGTCAAGGCCAGGTAAGGTTCTTCGCGTTGCGTCGAATTAAACCACATGCTCCACCGCTTGTGCGGGCCCCCGTCAATTCATTTGAGTTTTAACCTTGCGGCCGTACTCCCCAGGCGGTCTACTTAGTGCGTTAGCTGCGCCACTAAAGATTCAAGATCTCCAACGGCTAGTAGACATCGTTTACAGCGTGGACTACCAGGGTATCTAATCCTGTTTGCTCCCCACGCTTTCGCACCTCAGTGTCAGTGTTGGTCCAGGTAGCCGCCTTCGCCACTGGTGTTCCTTCCTATATCTACGCATTTCACCGCTACACAGGAAATTCCACTACCCTCTACCACACTCTAGCCTGACAGTTCGAAATGCCGTTCCCAGGTTAAGCCCGGGGCTTTCACATCTCGCTTATCAAACCACCTACGCGCGCTTTACGCCCAGTAATTCCGATTAACGCTTGCACCCTCCGTATTACCGCGGCTGCTGGCACGGAGTTAGCCGGTGCTTCTTCTGTGAGTAACGTCAGGGCTAGCCCGTATTAAAGACTAACTTTTCCTCCTCACTGAAAGTGCTTTACAACCCGAAAGCCTTCTTCACACACGCGGCATGGCTGGATCAGGGTTGCCCCCATTGTCCAATATTCCCCACTGCTGCCTCCCGTAGGAGTTCGGGCCGTGTCTCAGTCCCGATGTGGCTGATCATCCTCTCAGACCAGCTACGGATCGTCGCCTTGGTAGGCCTTTACCCCACCAACTAGCTAATCCGACATAGGCACATCCAATAGCGCAAGGTCCGAAGATCCCCTGCTTTCCCCCGAAGGGCGTACGCGGTATTAATCCGGGTTTCCCCGGGCTATCCCCCACTACTGGGCAGTTTCCTATGCATTACTCACCCGTCCGCCGCTCGACGCCTGGGAGCAAGCTCCCATCGTTTCCGCTCGACTTGCATGTGTTAAGCCTGCCGCCAGCGTTCAATCTGAGCCATGATCAAACTCTTCAGTTTAAATCATACTGCAATCCGAAGATCGCGATTCTTGCTCAAGACAAAACTCAATGTTCGACGAGTCGCTGTCTTGATATTTCTTGCCGAAATACCTCAGCCAGCGCCCACACGAATTACTTGATCAACTTTTTAAAGAGCGGGGCGTTTGCCCAATCGAGGTGCGCATTCTACAGCGTTTCCCGACCTTGTCAACCGCTAATTTGAATCTCTTAAACATCAATCAATTCAAGCGGTTAAACATCCCCTGAGGCCGGCCCGCTGGCCCTGTCCCTCAAGCGAGATGCGCATTCTACAGACCTTGGCCGCCGTGTCAACGCGGTTTGGTAAAAAACCCAAAATAAACCAAAACTGCTCACTATGCGATCACTTTATGAACAATTTAAGCTGCGAAAACGCTATAACGTCACTTTAATGGCCGCCGCGGCGTCAACCGCTCGCTTACGGGCTGCCTCAACCGTGACCCCCGTTGCCAGCGCCACGCCCATCCGACGCCGACCCGAAAGCCCAGGCTTTCCGAATAGCCTAAGTTGAGTATCGGGTTCAGCCAGTGCTTTTTCAAGCCCACTGAACGAGGGCTGATTGGATTCACCTTCCGGAAGCACTACTGCGGAGGCTGATGGCCCCCGCTGTTCAATAGAAGGAACAGGAAGCCCCAAAATCGCCCTCGCATGTAAGGCAAACTCCGACAGGTCTTGAGACACCAGTGTCACCAGTCCGGTATCGTGGGGCCTGGGAGATACTTCGGAAAAGTAGACATCATCCCCCTTAATGAACAACTCCACCCCGTAAACGCCAAAGCCACCTAAATTTTCGGTCACCGCTCCCGCGATTTCCTTTGAGCGCTCAAGAGCTTTCGGGCTCATCACCTGCGGCTGCCAGGATTCACGATAGTCACCGCCCTCTTGCCTATGGCCTATTGGCTCACAATACGACACACCACCTGTATGGCGAACGGTTAACAGGGTAATTTCATAATCGAAATCGACAAACCCTTCCACAATGACACGCCCTTTGCCTGCGCGCCCGCCGCTCTGAGCGTATTCCCACGCGGCTTCCGCCTCAGCCAGGGTCTTGACCGTCGATTGCCCTTTGCCCGACGAACTCATTACCGGTTTAACAACACACGGCACTCCGACCTCGTGTACCGCCCGGAGATACGCCGGCAGTGAGTCGGCAAAGCGATAGGGGGACGTTGGCAGCCCCAGGTCTTCGCCCGCCAGCCGACGAATGCCTTCACGATTCATCGTTAGATTGACCGCTCGGGCCGTTGGGATCACACGGACACCTTCCGCTTCCAGGCGAACCAACTCAGGTGTTGCAATCGCTTCAATCTCCGGCACCACCAAATGAGGGCGCTCAAGCTCGATCAGGCGCCTGAGGGCGCTGGCATCCAACATATCTATGACGTGACTACGATGCGCCACCTGCATTGCGGGCGCATGGTCGTATCGATCAACCGCAATCACCTCCACACCCAACCGCTGAAGCTCGATAGCAACTTCTTTCCCCAACTCTCCTGCTCCACACAGCAGGACTCTATAGGCATTCTCTTTTAGCGGCGTACCGATACTGACCATAAGGTGTCTCGTCCAAAAATGATTTCCAAGGCTTACAATGCGATTTGAGCCTCTCTTTCTGCCACCTTCCGCAGGACATCGAGGCGCTCTTCATTGGTCATCTGGGTCCAGTACATGATTTCATCACCGGTGCGCTGGCAACCAATACACACATCCGACTCGTCCAGTGCGCATACGCTGATGCACGGCGAACGAACTTTATCGCCTGCACTCATGGCTTGGCCTGAACAGGCTGCAGTGACTTGAGATATCTCGCAGCATTCTGAACGTAGTGAGCCGCGCTGAGCTCCAGCATCTGCCTCTGATTGTCATTTAACTCGCGCTTGACCTTGCCTGGCGATCCTATGACCAATGAGCCATCAGGAACCACCATACCTTCAGGGATCAGGGTGTTGGCGCCGATCAAACAATGTTTCCCGATTTTTGCTCCGTTGAGTACTACTGCATTGATACCAATCAGCGAATAATCTCCAATTTCACAACCGTGCAACATGGCCTTATGCCCCACCGTGACGCCACGTCCGAGCGTCAGTTTCACGCCGGCATCGGTGTGGAGCACAGCTCCGTCCTGAACGTTGCTCTCAGGGCCGATAGTAATCAGGTCGTTATCACCTCGAATGACCACGTTGAACCAAACACTGGACCTGTCGTCCAGCACTACGCCGCCAATCACTGTCGCGTTATCCGCAATAAAATGCTGCCCGCCGCGAAACTCCGGCGTTCGGTCATCAATCTGAAAAATCATAGGGCGCCTCTTAACGTGGCTCAAGCAAATCGATTTTGGCATCGTACACGGCATTCAGGAAGTCGACCAGAATGACCGCAGACAAGCCCCATATCTGAAAACGCTGCCACCGATAACACGGCACATAAAACGTGTGATTTAAAAAACTCAGGGCATCGGTGCGTTCACGCTTGTCCTCAAGAAAGAAATCGATGGGAACGTTGAAGATACTCTCAATTTCAGCAGGGTTTGGTGTAAGGGGATACTGATCGGGAACCACACCCACGTAGGGTGTTACCAGGATGCCGTAACGGGACATGACCTGACTGAGCGGCGCTATCACCTCCACTTCTTTGGGCGGCAAGCCGATTTCTTCATGGCTTTCCCGCAAGGCTGTTGCTTCCAGGGAGGCATCGCTGGCGTCGCGTCGCCCGCCGGGGAACGACACCTGCCCCCGATGCGTCGATAAATTATCGGAGCGCAGTGTAAAGATGATTTCCGGTCTTTGATGATTGTCAGTGACTGGCACCAACACTCCAGCTTCCGGGTAATCCAGCGCAAGCTGCCGGGGTGCATAACCGGCAAGCCGCTCCATGAGCAAATTACGCAAACCAGTACTCCTTGCTTTGAATTTGATATGAGTGAGACACCGAGCACCGAGATGGCTAAACTAACCGGAGCAATTGACTCTTTCCAGTATACGGGGGATTTCATGAAATATTGCAGTTCGTGTGGCCAGCCTGTCGAGCAGCGAATACCGTCAGGCGATAACAGACACCGGTTTGTCTGTCCTAGCTGCGATACGATTCACTATCAGAATCCCCGCATTGTTGCGGGTACCGTTCCAATATGGAATGGCAAGGTATTGCTTTGTCGTCGTGCTATCGAACCCCGATACGGATTCTGGACGCTGCCAGCCGGCTTTATGGAAAACGCCGAAACCACGGTGGAAGCCGCAGAACGCGAAACGCTTGAAGAAGCCCTTGCGACAGTCACAATTGAAGATCTCTACACGATTATTCATGTGCCCCATATTGATCAAGTACACATGTTTTACCGTGCGACACTGAAAACCGGCTCATTCGGCGCCGGTGAAGAATCCCTGGAGACCGAGCTGTTCGCTCTCGACAATATTCCCTGGGACGAGCTTTCGTTCCCGACAGTGCGACGAACGCTTGAGCTTTTCGTCGAAGATTTTCAAAAAAACACCTTTCCCATCCGAATCAGCGATATTCGCTACGGCCTTGAAAAAGCCGTGTGATGGAAGACGTCTCTTATTACAGGTCTTCCAGACGGTAAACATCGTAAGCTGGCTCTTCGTAGGGATGCGCCAGCTTCAAAGCCGTAACGGCACGCCGAATCACATCATCGTCACAGACCAACTCAACTTTGTATTCGCTCACCGTTTCAAGACTTCCATGCTGACCGATATGGGGCTGACTGCCCTCCAGTGGTCGAAACTGCCCCTGCCCCAGACATTGCCATGCGCACGAGTCATAATCCCCTATTTGCCCCGCACCAACATGAAACAGAGCTTCCTTGGTACTCTCCAGATGGGTTTCTGGCACGAAATAGCTAAGCTTGTACATTGGTCAAACCTCCCCTTTGCTGATGCTTTCATTGTATTTCAGGCTATGCCAAAACCTATAAATTCATGGTGTACTCGGGGCTTAGGGAGTTACCCACAAAAACTGTGGATAACTCTGGGGAAAGAATTTGCGAACACCCTCTCAAGCCCCGTCATTACAGCCCAAACCTTAAATTGGCGACAAATTCGCCTAATAGGAATTATCTATATCTTTCAACAACTTAAAATATTAGATCAAAAGATGAACCAGCACCCAATGCTTTGGTTAAGGAACAATCAGGCAAGCACCGAAAATGTGCATAAAAAACTCAAGTCAAGCCAAAAAGTTGAATTTACAAGTCGATTTTTCGTTGAATTTTGGCGCGATTATGTGATTGGCAGTGACGTTTTTTTGGTCTTCAGGGGAAATTTGTCACTCTGTTGATTTATGTGATACGTCGAGTAACAGGGCACGTTACCAAGTACTACGGCCAACGAAAAATACCCACTTCAACGTCTATCGTTCTCAGACATAAAAAAGCCGGCCATCCTGTCCGGGTAAGCGGACAGGATGGCCGGCTTTTTTAATCCGTCTTCAGGTCACGACAAAGACCTCCGAGCGTTCCGGAACATCCTGAGCCATGGCCCATCGTCACCCCATCCCGCTGGGGACCAAGAGTGCTGGGCAGTGCGGAAGACACGCTCCGGATGCGGCATCATGATGGTGACGCGACCATCCTGTGAGGTAACACCGGTCAGCCCCTCGGAGGAACCGTTCGGGTTGTAGGGGTATCGCTCTGTCACCCCGCCCCGATTGTCCACAAACCGCAAAGCCGCCAGCCCGGACTCCAGCAGTCGGCCAGCTGCAGCAGGGTTACCAAACTCAACCCGCCCCTCGCCATGTGCCACCGCGATCGGCATGCGAGACCCCGCCATACCATCTAAAAAGGCCGACGGTGATGGCTGCACTTCAACCATCACAAGACGTGATTCAAACTGCTCTGACTGGTTGCGAACAAATCGTGGCCAATGGTCGCTACCCGGGATCAACTCGTGCAAATTGGAGAGCATCTGACAGCCGTTGCACACACCCAGTGTCAGCGTGTCCTGGCGCTGGAAAAATTTCTCAAATTGCTCCCTGACTCGCGCATTGAAAAGCACCGATTTGGCCCACCCTTCACCGGCACCCAATACGTCACCGTAGGAGAAACCGCCGCAGGCGACCATCGACTTAAAACTATCGAGTGTCACGCGTCCAGACAGCAAGTCGCTCATGTGGACATCGACCGCTTCAAATCCTGCGCGATCAAACGCTGCAGCCATCTCAACCTGACCATTCACGCCCTGCTCACGCAGCACTGCCACTTTCGGTCGCTGCCCGGTCGCGATGAACGGGGCCGCAACGTCGTCTGATACATCAAAGGTTAAAAATGCATGGAGACCTGGCTCATCGGCATCAAGGAGGTTATCAAACTCTTCCTGGGCGCAGTCGGCATTATCCCTCAGCGATTGAACGCGGTAGCTGGTGGTTGACCAGAGACGCTGAAGATCGGTGCGCGATTCATCGATTGCGTAGGTATCACCAAAGGAAAACCGAAGGCGGTCTTCATCGTTCAGCGTGCCGATTACCGCTGCGTTCTCACCCAACCCTGCGGCTGACAATTGCTGCAACACAAACGGCACATCATCGCGGCGCACCTGTATCACGGCGCCCAATTCCTCGTTGAATAGTTCACGGGGAAACTGGGTTGATTCCGATGCCAAACCATCAAGCTTGATATCAAGCCCTACACGACCGGCAAAGCTCATCTCGGCCAATGTTACAAACAACCCCCCGTCTGAGCGGTCGTGGTAGGCAAGCAGCTTGTTGTCTCCATTCAACCCCTGCACAACGGCAAAGAATGCCTTCATATCCTCAGGGTCATCCAGGTCGGGGGCAACTGCACCAACCTGGCCATAAACTTGCGCCAGGGCTGAGCCGCCAAGGCGGTTCTGACCAGCGGCCAGATCAATCAGGATTAGATCAGTCGGGCCACTGTCTCGACGAAGCTCCGGCGTCAACGTCTTACGCACATCAAGGACCGGAGCAAAGCCGCTGATAACCAGGGATAGCGGAGCAGTCACGCTTTTCTGTTCACCACTGTCCTCTTCTTCCCAAACCGTTTTCATCGACATGGAATCCTTGCCGACCGGAATCGTAATACCCAACGCCGGGCACAATTCCATGCCCACCGCTTTGACGGTTTCATAGAGGTTTTCATCTTCTCCCGGATGGCCAGCTGCCGCCATCCAGTTTGCTGACAGCCGAATATCCGATAACTGGCCAATCTGGGCGGCGGCCAGATTGGTGATAGCTTCACCAACCGCCATGCGGCCTGACGCAGGCGCATCAATGGTGGCTACCGGGGTCCGCTCGCCCATGGCCATAGCTTCACCCGTGTAAACGTCAAAACTTGCAGCCGTCACCGCAACATCGCTCACTGGCACCTGCCAGGGACCAACCATCTGGTCGCGCGCCACCAGCCCGGTGATCGTACGATCGCCAATGGTAATGAGGAAACCTTTACTTCCCACAGACGGTAACCGCAACACCCGCCGGACTGCGTCCTTTAAATCGATGAGTGTCGAGTCAAAAATCGGTTTCGTAAACGATGAACGTTGAATGGTGCGATGCATTCTGGGCGGTTTGCCAAACAGTATATCCATTGGCATATCGACGGGACGATCATCAAAGTACGCATCACCAAGACTCAAGTGGTGGGCTTCCGTCGCTTCACCTACGACCGCATAGGGGCACCTTTCACGGCGACAGATTGCATCAAACTGGTCAAGATCCTCGGGCGTAACCGCGAGCACATAGCGCTCCTGGGATTCGTTGCACCAGATTTCCAGGGGCGACATGCCGGGCTCGTCGTTCGGGATCTCACGCAGCTCGAATTTGCCACCACGCCCGCCGTCTTTAACCAGTTCGGGCATGGCGTTGGACAAACCACCTGCGCCAACGTCGTGAATAAAACAAATAGGACTGGCGTCACCCATCTGCCAGCACCGGTCAATCACTTCCTGGCAACGGCGTTCCATTTCGGGGTTTTCTCGTTGTACCGACGCAAAGTCCAGGTTTTCATTACTGGTACCCGAGTCCATGGACGACGCAGCACCACCTCCCAAACCAATCAGCATGGAAGGGCCGCCGAGCACAATCAGTTTGGCGCCGACAGGAATCTCCCCCTTTTCCACGTGCTGAGGCCGGATGTTCCCCAGGCCACCAGCGATCATGATGGGCTTATGATACCCCCGCACCTCATCGCCTGCCGGCCCGGCGACTTTCTCTTCAAAGGTTCGAAAATAGCCAGTCAGGTTGGGACGACCGAATTCGTTGTTAAACGACGCGCCACCAATCGGCCCTTCAATCATTATGTCCAGAGCCGACGCAATACGGTCGGGTTTGCCATAGGCGCCCTCCCATGGCTGGGGGTCACCCGGCAGGTTCAGGTTAGACACCGTAAACCCGCTCAGGCCAGCCTTGGGCTTTGAGCCTCGACCGGTTGCGCCTTCGTCACGAATTTCTCCGCCCGATCCGGTTGCGGAACCCGCATAGGGTGAAATCGCTGTCGGATGATTGTGGGTCTCAACCTTCATTAATATATGGATGTCTTCCGGGTTATACCCGTAGACACCAGAATCCGGATCAGGGAAAAACCGACCACCATAACTGCCAACGATGACCGATGCGTTGTCCTTGTATGCCGACAACACGCCCTCGCTGTTCATTTCGAAGGTATTGCGAATCATGGCAAACAGCGACTTTTCCTGCCCTTCGCCGTCAATATCCCAGGACGCATTGAAAATCTTATGGCGGCAATGTTCAGAATTTGCCTGTGCAAACATCATCAATTCGACATCGGTTGGATCGCGGTCAAGATCGTTGAACGATTTCACCAAATAATCGACTTCATCATCCGCCAGCGCGAGGCCCAGTCGCTCGTTGGCAGCCTCCAGGGCTGGTCGGCCGTCAGCAAGCACCGCGATTCGGTTAAGCAGGCGCGGTTCGTCCTTGCTGAACAGCAGTTCGGCCCCCCCCATTTCGTGGAATACGGTTTGAGTCATGCGATCGTGTAGTATGGTCGCGATTCGCTCACGTTGCTCCAGGCCCAGCTTTTTGCCTGAGCGCACGTAATAGGCAACGCCGCGCTCGATCCGGCGCACATTGCGCAAACCACAGTTGCGCGCGATGTCGGTGGCTTTGCTTGACCAAGGCGACAGTGTGCCCGGACGCGGCACCACCAGAAACAGGACACCGTCTGGGGACTCAACCTGCGCGCTGGGCCCGTAGGTAAGCAAACGGTCCAGTATGGCTTGTTCATCCTCAGAGAGGTCGAGATCAAGATCGAGAAAGTGCATGTACTCAGCGTAGAGATGGTCTACACCGGGTACCGCCAATCGGACCTGATTCATGAGTTTTTCAGAGCGAAATGGAGAGAGCGCGGGAGCGCCGCGGAGTTCCAGCATGGTCAAAACCTGTGTCACGCGAATCGAGGATACATACATTGGTGTGATAACAACCGTCACCGCTGTCGTAACTGAGCAGCGGTGAATCACACACCCGTCTGTCTGAACGGGCGCCATAATACTGGAAAGCAGGCTGCGGATACAG
The DNA here is from genome assembly GCF_011074955.1 of Marinobacter caseinilyticus. Lineage (GTDB taxonomy): Bacteria > Pseudomonadota > Gammaproteobacteria > Pseudomonadales > Oleiphilaceae > Marinobacter > Marinobacter caseinilyticus. The sequence goes on from NZ_WUQJ01000036.1 coordinate 14,057, forward strand.
ACAAGATCACACCCGCTTGACTGATATTTATTCTGCGGGCGCCAAGGCCGCGCCCTGGCCGCTTGCCATGGTTAAACGCCCTGCAGTTGGTTACGCAGCATACAATTTACAGTGTTTTGCACATTTTATGCACAGTTTAATTGACCGAATACGAAGATCTGAGGGATGATTCAGTCATGCACGGAACGCAAAGCAGCGTTTTTCGGGATCCAGCTGTCCCCGATTTTTTGCCCGCAGAGCGGTCAGATCAAACGCTACGTACACCTTTTGAAATGATGTACGGGAGACTATGGATTTGGTAAATCTCAGGCAAATAATGAGTGGCAACGGCGAGCACACGTCAATTCGCTTGCTCGCAGTGGTTTGCGTCATGGCCATCTTGGCGGGTTGCTCCAGACCCACGACTTTGGAGCAGGTTCGCTCAGAGGGTGTTCTGCATGTGATTACCCGGCATGCGCCGTCCATTTATTACGAAGGCCGCAACGGTCCGACCGGCTTTGAATATGAGCTGGTTCAACGCTTTGCCAAATCGCTCGGCGTCGAACTTCGGGTACGCGTAGTTGAAGGCAATGCAGAGATACTCTCAATTCTCGACCGCAATTACGCCCACATAGGCCTGGCAGGCCTCACTGCCAGCCCGGACCGCAAAGCGAACTACCAGACAGTCCCCACGACGTTGGCAACAGAGTCGATCGTGATCTACAACCGAGACGTCATGCGCCCCGGCAGCATCGACGACCTTATAGGATCGGATATTCACGTGGTTGGCGACAGCAATCACATCCGCCATCTGGAGCAACTGGCGCCCGACCATCAAGGCCTGAACTGGCACGTCCATGCAGACCTCGATACTGCCGGCATACTCCAACGAGTGGAATCCGGAGAATTTCCTTTCGCCGTGGTTGATGCCAATGAACTGGCGCTGAACCACATTTTCTTCCCCGATATTAAACGGGGATTCAGTCTGAATGAGCCTGAAAAACTGGCCTGGCTATTTCCGCCACAGCAGGACGATACCCTGGTCAAGGCCGCCCAGACCTTCTTTGCTCAGGTTGAGGACGATGGCAGCCTCGCTCAGATAAAAGAGCGCTTCTACGGCCATCTTGACCGACTCAATTATGTCGGTGCCCGCACATTCGTCCACCATGTTCGCAATCGTTTGCCACAGTACGAAACACTGTTTCAGGACTACTCTGAAAAATACGGCATCGATTGGCGACTACTCGCCGCCATTGGTTACCAGGAGTCCCATTGGCGCCCCAATGCCGTATCACCTACCGGAGTTCGCGGCATTATGATGCTGACACGTAACACGGCGAGCTATATCGGCATTGATAATCGCCTTGATCCGGAAAAGAGCATCAAAGGTGGCGCCCGGTATTTCAGAAAAGTGCATGAACAAATTCCGGCAGACATTCCGGAGCCTGACCGGACCTGGTTTGCGCTGGCCTCTTATAACGTCGGCTACGGCCACCTTGAGGACGCCCGACGGCTCACCGAGGGGGCGGGCAGAGATCCCGATCGCTGGATGGACGTGAAGGAATTCTTGCCATTGCTGGCACAAAAGGAATGGTATTCCAAAACTCGCTTCGGCTATGCTCGTGGCCATGAACCCGTCACCTACGTTCAGAATATCCGGCGCTACTACGACGTCCTGGCCTGGATGAAGGATCCGGCCGATGCCACCGACGAGGTCGCCAACCACGACGCTTTTAACATGACACCGGAGCCTGTATCGGACGATTCCATGAGCGACGACCGCCCCTTACTTCCAAAAGCCTTGGGGCAAACACCGCCTACGCTTTAAGGGCCGAGCCTGGCTATCGTTCTTGATATGCCCCCTGCCAGCATTCAGTCACTTCAAGAGCCTTTTCAGCCTGCTCGCCGGTAAAGCCGCGCTGGGCCAGGAAGCGCGCCTGGCGAGCCTTCTCTGGCCAGTCGTCCCCGAGGTCTGACAGGCCAAACTTTTTCTTACGCGCCCGGACCGCCGACTCAACCCAATCGTGTTCGGACATCGTGGCAAGACTCTCTGGCCACAACGGCACCCCACGTTGTTGCAGCTCGCTGCGGATTCGGACCGGACCATAGGCCAGATCCCGGCGTTGACGGCCGTATACCTCCGCAAAACGCTCGTCGCTGAGCCAGCCCTCCTGTTCAAACTCGTCCAGCACCTGCTCTATGGTAGCGTTTGGAATCTTTCGCTGGCACAGTTTCAACCTGAGCTCCTGGCGACTGTGTTCACGCCTGGCAAGCAGCCTCAGCGCAGAAGACCTCGCTTTCAAATCATGATCTTCATCATTTCCCATCATGGCTCTTTCCGGATTCGCAAACAAAGCGCTAGACTAGCGCCGCGGCTATTTATCTAGCCGTGTGTATTCGGCACCGGCTCAGCCGGGCAAAGCCGATTTGTGGTGCCCAGCAGGACAGTCTGCCGGACACTGTGAGCTGACTTCAACAGTGAAGGATAACCCCATGGCGGCATTCATACAGAAATTTTTCAAAGGTCGAAAAACACCGGAAAAATCGACCCAACCCGCTCCAGCGCCCGAGCAGGTTCAGCAAGACCAGGTGGCTGAACAACAACGTTTGCTGAAGGACTCGCCCACCACTGAGCAACTGGAACACCTCGCTGTTGAAGGCAAAACCGCTGACCTTCGGCTCGAAGCCGCCCAAGCCATTGACGATCATGAGACCCTGTTACGATTGCAAAAAGCCTCTCGAGGCAGGGACAAAGGGGTGTATCAGGCTGTTCGCCAACGGCTTCAAGAGGCCAAAAACATCGAGGCAGAAAAACAGCGGCAGTTTGACAGTGTCCAATCGGCAATTCGACAGGCTGAAGACCACGCCAAAACAGAAAATATGCAACTCTACAGTGCGCGTTTTGAGAATCTTCTCAAACAATGGAACGCGGTCGAAAACTTTGCTTCCGCGGACCAGACGGCACTGTTTCTAAACGCCGCACACCAGTGCCGGAGTCGCCTCCGTCAAATTGAAGAACTGCAGCAGGCCGAGCAGGTTCATGCTAGCAAGGCCGATGAGCGTGCCCAAACCCTGAGCGTTCTGGAGACCACACTCAATGATTTGAAAGTCCACCCGGAAGACCGCCTGCCGTCACTCTCCGCGCTCGATGCACTTCAGAAAACCCAGGAAAACCGCTGGCTCGAAGCGACCCGGGACACCGATGTTGGCAAATCCCAACAGAAATCTTACGAATCCCTCATGCAGGCGTTGCGCGGGTTTATTGCCACCGTTCAAAGATTACAACAACACAGTACCGCCATCAGCGAAGCTCTGGCATCGACTTCGGACGAGGTCGTCTCAACCCCGGAACGTGTTCAGATACTGACACTGATTGATGAGATTGAATGGCCCGATGGCTACGCCCAACCCGCTGAATTGAGCCAACTGGTCGCCATGGCAGGGAAAGCCGCACCAAAACCGAAAGCCGAATCCGTGTCCAACCATCAGGATGATGAGAAAGCCGCGCTGAAAACTACCCTTGATAATCTTGAAGCGACGCTGGAAGCGCGCCAACTCAAAGAGTCGCGGCACTTCTTCAAGCTCGCGCAACAGCAACTTCAAGGTCTTGATCACCGCAACGGCCGTGGGCTTCAGGCTCGCATGCAATTGTTGAATGGACAATTACGCGAGCTGCAGGACTGGCAGGGCTTTGCGACCCAACCTAAGCAAATTGCTTTGTGTGAGCGTATGGAGTACCTGGCAGACCAGCACATGGAGCCCGAAGCCAAAGCCAGCAAAATAAAAGAGCTCCAGACCGAATGGCGTGAGTTGGGCGGCTCCTCCGACCGTGAACTTTGGCAGCGCTTCAAGAAAGCGTCCGACCTCGCCTATGAGCCCTGCAAGGAGTATTTCTCGGCGAAATCCGGGCTGAAAAAAGTGAACCTTCAAAAGCGTCAGGACATTTGTGATCAGCTTGCGCTGTTTGTGGCACAAACAGACTGGGCGACGGCCGACTGGAAAGCGGTTGAGCAAATTGACCGAGTTGCCAAAGACGAATGGAAAGCGGCCTGGCCGGTGGAGTTCCGTGACAACCGAGTTATTCAGAAGCGCTTCGATCAGCTGTTGAGTCAACTTGAGCACCCGTTAAATTCAGAACGGGAGCGTAATGAAACGCTGAAATCGGCCATTGTCGAACAAGCAGAAGCCTTGATTGAACACGAGCCTCTGTCCGATGCCATGAACCAGGCCAAGCACCTGCAAACCGAGTGGAAAGCGGTGGGTATTACCCGTCACCGTCAGGACAGAAAGCTATGGCAGGCTTTTCGGGCCGCCTGTGACCAGGTTTTCGCCCGCCGGGACGCTCAGAAACATGAGCAGGCAGCCCAGGTTCAGGAGGCCGGCATCAAGCTCGACGCACTGTTGGACCAATCCGAGGAGATCGCTGACAGTGTTGATCAGGGCACGCTGAACAAGGCCTTGAACGAGCTCAGTGCGATGAAATCGGAACCCATGTCCAGTCCGATGAAAGACCGGCTGAACGCCGAGCTGAAACGTATCAGAGGCCTCCAGAAGCAACAGCAACAGGCCCAGACCATTGCGCTGTGGCAACAGCGAATACAGGAACGCACCGACGGCATTATTGAACCGGGCGATTGCCCTGAGGGATGGGAGCCAAAAATGGCGTCGCTTCCCTCAATGACCCCCAGGGAACTGGTTATTCGTGCGGAAATTCTGACCACTCAACCCTCGCCCGAGGAAGATCAGTCGCTCAGGATGGAAATACAGGTGAAGCGACTCGCAGACGGCATGGCTGGTAATACCGAACGAGATGCCCTCGATGACCAACTGGAAGCGCTGATCGCTGCCTGGTGCTTAGCCACTCTGGATGGCGACCGCACCAACGATCTGGCCACACGGCTATCAGCGGCACTGGCTGCCAGCGTCGCTTAACACGTGCCCCATCAGCGGGTTCATTCCCGCTGATGGGCGACCACGAATGCCCGAGCCTCTTTGACGGCATCAAGCACTTTGTAGCGCATTTCCTGTAACTCAGGATCGGCAAGATAGAACATCATATCGATTTTATGGCGGTAATAACGGGGTGGCAGCCGGTTCAGCGCAATGCACATTATATCCGCCAACCGGTCTTCGGTGTCGGTCTCCAGCCGGGACTCCTCAACAGCGTCTGCAACCAGGCGCTCGTAAAAGTTATCAATCGTATCCAGTAACGACATGTCATCCCCTTATTCGGTTAACGGCCACGCACCATCAGGTCTCCCTACACCATAGGTCGACAATACAACCTTGTCAGGTGCACGGTGACAGGCGCCTTACACAGCCGAGGTCAACCCGTGAGCGCTTTCGCCAATGCAATTGGCAGCGCGCGCCATTACCCCGGCATTCATGGCAAGCTATGGTTAAGGAGCTTCTGAACAATTCCTTGTGCTCTCTGGCGCCAGGCTGACCCGACCTTCTGCAGCATTGCGCCAGTTATAAAGGACAACGGCCATACACTGCACGACGCGCTGCACTTGGAACTTAAGACCGGACAGAGAGCGCAAGGAATTGTTCAGAGGTTCCTTAAGCATTGAAACTACTTTTACCAAAGGATCAGCAATGACCACCGAAGCCTATATCTTCGATGCGGTACGCACCCCAAGGGGACGCGGCAAGAAAGACGGCGCGCTGCACAGCGTCAAGCCCATTTCACTGCTGACCTCCGTCCTCAAGGCTTTACAGGAACGGTCACAGCTGGACACGGCCCAGGTCGATGACATTGTCATGGGCTGTGTGACCGCGGTTGGCGATCAGGGTGCGGATATAGCGAAAACCGCCGCGCTGGCGGCCGACTGGGACGATGTGGTTGCCGGCGTTACCCTGAACCGTTTCTGTGCATCGGGTCTTGAAGCGGTCAACCTCGCGGCCATGAAGGTTCGGTCCGGCTGGGAAGACCTGGTGGTGGCCGGCGGTGTCGAAGCCATGTCTCGCGTACCCATGGGCTCGGATGGCGGCGCCTGGGCCACCGACCCTGCCACCAATCTGCATACCGGCTTCATGCCCCAGGGCATTGGCGCGGACCTGATCGCAACACTGGAAGGTTTCAGCCGCGAGGATGTGGACGGCTTTGCAGTCAAGTCCCAACAAAAGGCCTCCCATGCCTGGGAAAAGGGTTATTTCAGCCGCTCAATAGTGCCGATAACCGACCAGAACGGCGTGCTGATTCTTGCGCAAGACGAACATGTTCGCGGCAACACCACCCTTGAATCTCTGAGCCAGCTCCGACCGTCCTTTCAAATGATGGGCGAGATGGGCTTCGACGGTGTGGCCCGCGAGAAGTATCACTATGTGGAGCGTATTAACCATGTGCATCATGCCGGTAATTCCTCCGGCATTGTCGATGGTGCCACCGCCATGCTGATTGGCAGTGCTGCCAAGGGTGAGGCATTGGGGTTGCGGCCCCGTGCCCGAATCGTCGCCACCGCGGTCACCAGCACTGATCCTACTATCATGCTCACCGGACCTGCCCCCGCCGCTCGCAAGGCGCTCAGCAAAGCCGGGCTGACAGCCGATCAGATTGATTTATTTGAAGTGAACGAGGCCTTCGCCTCGGTCGTGATGCGTTTCCAACGGGAACTCTCCGTGCCCGATGACAAAGTCAATGTGAACGGCGGCGCGATCGCCATGGGCCACCCTCTCGGAGCCACCGGAGCGATGATTTTGGGCACGTTGCTTGATGAGCTGGAGCGACGCCAGCTGCGCTATGGCCTGGCCACCCTGTGTGTCGGCGGCGGTATGGGCATTGCCACCATCATTGAGCGTTGCTAAGCCCACCACTTTTCTGAGAAGAGACCCTTTGTTATGAGCGCCATCGGCTACACCATTGATTCTGATAAGATCCTTACACTAACCATCGACATGCCCGGTCAGTCCGCGAACACCATGAATGGTGACTTTCGCACCGCGCTGAGCGAAACCGCACAAAAGATCAAAACCGACATCGACGTTCTGAGCGGCATCATCATTACGTCCGCCAAGAAAACTTTCTTCGCCGGTGGCGATCTAAACGAGCTCTATTCGGTGACGCGTGCTGACGCAGCCACGTTCGAGCACATGGTCAACAGCCTGAAAGCGGATATCCGCGCCATCGAAACCTGTGGCAAGCCGGTGGTCGCCGCAATTAATGGCTCCGCGCTCGGTGGTGGGCTGGAAATCTGCCTCGCCTGCCACCACCGTATCGCACTCGACCGTGACACCATTCAGCTAGGCCTGCCGGAGGTGACACTGGGACTGCTTCCCGGCGGCGGTGGTACCCAGCGGCTGCCACGCATGATCGGTCTTGAGGCCGCCTTCCCATACCTGATGGAAGGTAAGAAGGTCAGTCCTAAAGCAGCCCTTAAAGCGGGCATTATTGACGCGCTGGCAGATTCCCCCGACGACATGATGACTCAGGCCCGTGCCTTTATCAGGGCCAGTCCCAGTTCGCATCAACCCTGGGACCAGAAAGGCTTCCGTTTCCCCGGCGGGGCGCCTCACCACCCCGCCATGGCCCAAAAACTGGCGATAGCGCCTGCCATGCTGAAACAAAAAACCAAAGGGTGTTATCCCGCACCGGAGCGGATTTTATCAGCCGCCGTCGAGGGCGCGCAGGTGGACTACGACAATGGCGACAAGATTGAGACTCGCTATTTTACCGAATTGGTGGTTGGCCAGGTTGCCAAGAACATGACCGGCACCTTTTGGTTTCAACTCAACGCCATCAAGGCCGGCGAGAGCCGACCGCAAGGCATTGAAAAAGCCAGCTTCCACAGGGTGGGTGTTCTTGGCGCCGGCATGATGGGCGCCGGCATCGCTTACGCCACGGCCACCCGCGGTATCGAGGTCGTCCTGAAGGATGTCTCAACGGAGAACGCGACCAAGGGCAAACACTATTCAGAGGGTTTGCTGAGCAAGAAGGTCAGCCGTGGTCGCCTAGCCGAAAAGGACAAAGCCGCCACCCTCGCCCGCATTACCGCCACCGCCGATGCATCCGACCTGCAAGACTGTGACCTGATCATCGAAGCGGTTTTCGAAGACAGCGGACTGAAAGCAAACGTGACCCAGGAAGCCGAGCCAAAAATGGCGAGCAACGGCATTTTCGCTTCCAACACCTCCACCATTCCGATCAGTCAGTTGGCCAAAGCGTCCGCCAGGCCAGACCATTTTATTGGCCTGCACTTCTTTTCCCCCGTGGACAAGATGCAACTGGTGGAAATTATCGTCGGAGAGCAAACCTCGGACGATACGCTGGCCCGCGCGTTTGATTACGTGCAGCAAATCGGCAAAATTCCGATTGTCGTGAATGACAGTCGCGGCTTCTTTACCTCCCGGGTATTCGGCACCTTCGTCAATGAGGGTGTCGCCATGCTGGGTGAAGGCATCCACCCGTCCAGCATCGAAAATGCCGGGCTACTCGCGGGCATGCCAGTCGGCCCCTTGGCCATCTGTGACGAAGTCAGCCTGACGTTGATTCAACACATCCGGGATCAAAGCCGAAAAGATCTGGAGGCCGCAGGCAAAGCCTGGAAGGCACACCCTGCCGAAGCGGTGGTGGACACCCTGGTTAATGAGCACGGGCGTAAAGGCAAGGCGGCCGGGGGCGGGTTTTATGACTACCCGGCGTCCGGCAAGAAATCGCTGTGGCCAAGCCTGGAATCTCTCTTTGTGGACCAGGCCAGGGCAAAAAACACCAGCCTGCAGGATCTGAAAGACCGAATCCTGTTTATCCAGGCCATCGAAACCGTCCGCTGTCTGGAGGAAGGCGTCCTGAGAACCGTCGAAGACGCCAACATTGGCAGCATTTTCGGGATTGGCTTTGCGCCCTGGACCGGGGGTGCTATCCAGTTCATTAATCAATACGGTGTTCGAGCCTTTGTGGAACGGGCCAAAGTCCTGGAGGACAGCTTTGGCGAACGCTTTGCCGCCCCGGCGCTGCTGCTGGAGAAAGCGGAGACCGACACACTCTTTACCTAAATCCGGGCTGGGGGAGCCTGAGGGTTCCCCGGTACCCAGCGTTTGTGCTGCATTGACCTACACGCCAATCTGCCTATCCGATTACACCCTGCGCAACACACCTCTCGCTATGACAACTTTATGGACAGATTGTCACACGGTGATACATGTGACCTATGGCAACCGACCCATGCCTTGCCTACAATGAATGAAACGGACAGTCCGGCCCCATCTCTGTATCGTATGACTATCAGGTAGCACGTTATCAACGCTTGAGCGCCCCCACGCCAGCGCTCCGACTCAGCGTACAGACCTGTCCCGGACCCACCAATTCAACATCGGGTAAGCACGACTATGACCAACGCCGAACGTTATTTCTCAGCCAAGCCTGTTTCGCCGCTGATGCAAAGCCTCAGCCAATGCAGCAAGGCGTTGGCATTCAGTTTGTTCATCCTGCCCGCGGCGCTTTATGCAACCGTTGATCGCGACGCCGCCTTCGAGCCGGTAGCACCAACCGTTGATCAGGCCCGAGCCAATATCCTTATTTCGCGCCAGCTCCAGTTCACACACTTTCGCGACCAGAAGATCGACGACAACCTTTCCGGCGAAGTCTTCGACGCCTACCTCGATTACCTCGACAACCAGAAAGTCTATCTAACCCAGCAAGATGTCGATAAGTTCAAGTCGCTTCGGAGCAACCTTGGCTCGGCGCTTAAAACCGGCCGCCTGCAACCGGGCTTCGACATTTACAATACCGTTCAGCAACGGACCATTGAGCGCCTGGACTTCGCCCTCACCCTGATCAAGGGCGGCATTGACGACTTCAACTTTGAATCTGAAGAACAGCTCATGCTGGACCGTTCCGAGGCTGCCTGGGAACCAGACCGTGCCGCGCTGGATGCACTCTGGGTGAAACGCATCAAAAATGCGGTGTTGGCGCAGCGGTTAAATGGCAAATCCGATGCCGACATCCAGGGCGCCCTCACCCGGCGTTATGAGAGCCAACGCAAACGCGTGGCCCAGATGCGCAGCGAAGACGCGTTTCAAGCCTACATGAACGCGTTCACCGGTATCTGGGATCCCCATACGTCCTACTTCTCACCGCGCACTTCTGAAAACTTCAATATCAACATGAGCCTTTCTCTGGAAGGCATTGGTGCGGTACTGCAATCCGACAATGAGTACACCAAAGTGGTACGCCTTGTTCCCGGCGGGCCGGCGGCCAAACAGGGCCAGTTGAAACCGGCTGATCGCATTGTCTCGGTTACCCAGGAAGACGAAGAGAAATCGGTTAATGTCATTGGCTGGCGGCTCGACGAGGTAGTTGACCTGATCCGTGGCCCGAGGGAATCCCGGGTAACGCTGGAGGTCATCCCTGCCAATGCGTCCGATGAAACCCTCACCCGCGCCATCAACATCACTCGGGACAAGGTCAAGCTGGAGGAGCAGAGCGCCAGCAGCGATGTCATTGACTTGCAGCGGGGCGACAGCAGCTATCAGATCGGGGTGATTAATATCCCGACATTCTATGCCGACTTCAGAGCCATGCAGGCGGGTGATCCCAATTACAAGAGCACAACCCGTGACGTTAAACGGTTGATTCAAACCCTGAAGGACGACGGTATTGATGGCATTGTGATCGACCTGAGAAACAATGGCGGCGGCGCCCTGCACGAAGCCAATGACCTGGTTGGGCTGTTCATCGACGAGGGCCCCACCGTACAAATCCGCAACTCGGATAACGACGTGCAGGTGCTGACCGATCAGGACCCGTCGATTGTTTACGACGGTCCCCTGGTGGTGCTTGTGAACCGCATGAGCGCGTCCGCTTCCGAAATTTTTGCCGGCGCCATTCAGGATTACGGACGTGGCCTGGTGGTTGGGTCCCAGACCTTTGGCAAGGGCACGGTGCAGGCGGTTCGGCCTTTGAACCATGGTCAGCTCAAGATCACCCAATCCAAGTTTTATCGGGTCTCCGGTGGCTCCACCCAGCATAAGGGTGTCATGCCGGACATTGAGATTCCCAGCCGGATCGATAAAACCCGTATTGGGGAAGATGCCCTTGAACGGGCGTTGCCCTGGGATCAGATTGAAGCGGTGCCGCACACCCGTTATTACGATTTCAGTGGCATCATCGAAGACCTGCGGGCAAGTCATGACAAACGTTTTGCCGACAGCCCGGAATTCCGGTTGCTGCAACAGGAAATCGACCTGCTCAAAGAGCAGCGTGAAATTAACTCAGTGAGCTTGAAAGAGAGCGTTCGCAAAACCTACCAGGAAACCCTGGAAGAACGTCAGTTGACCATCGCCAATGCCCGCCGCGACCTGAAAGGCGAGCCACGGTTCGAGTCACTGAAGCAGTTGGAAGAGTGGCGCGACCAGCTCACAGCCGACCCGGACAATTCTGATGAGCGCCTGGACTTCATTGTCCGCGAGGGTGGCCACATCATGGCGGACATGCTGGAACTCGATCGCCGCATGGCCTCCATCATCAACCCCAAGCTGATCACGGCTGAGGCGCGCTAACCACGACTGGCTCCTACTACGGTCGCAACGACAGGGACGTTTACATGACCGAAAAACCAGATAAACAGCGCGCCCAAGCGCTGGAAAGCCTGCTCATGGATGCCATGCACGCCATGAGCTCCATGGACGAAGTCGAAAAGATTGCGGCCGATGACGCGGCCTCCAAAGCCAAAAAAAAGGCCCCCAAAGGCAATGCGGGTCGCGTGTCGGATGCAGTGGATGGTGACCGCGAGGAGGACTCGCTGGTGGATCGGATCGCTGACCTGACCAGCTCCGCGCTGCGGTTTGCCGCCCGATCAACCGACACGTCTCTGCGAGTTGGCCGAGCCCTGAAGAAATCCCAGGATCAGCTCAAATTCATGCTGGCGACCGGTCAATCGCTGCAGGACATTCGCGAAGTGGCCGGTCTTACCCTGTCGGAAATGAGCGAAGCACTAAACCTCAAAGACAAAACGGTACTGGAAGCCATTGAAAACGGCACGGCGACGCTATCGTTTGAGCTGATCCTGAGACTGGCTGCGCTGGTGGCCCGCAATGACCCTATTCCGTTTATCCTGCGCTACACCCGCAACTACAACCCGGATGTCTGGAAAACCCTCAACGACTGGGGCGTTGGCAAACTGCCCCTGCAATTTGAGCGGGAGCGCCAGTTCATCAATATTTTTCGCCGCCACGATGACGCCCGCAATCTGTCGGATGAGGGCTTTGAGAAAGTGCTCGCCTTCACCCGGCAAAGTTTTGAAATGTCACTCCACTTCGTCGCCGAGCAAGAGGCCGAAGTCGCTAAAATCAAAGCAGAAAACACCCCAAAGGCATCGCCACTCGGCGACGGCTGAGTACGGTTGTTGATTCGCCAATCAATCAAAGGCGGGACTAGAACAGTCCCTTCATCCCACTGACGCCGGGCTCATAAACAACACCCCGTTCAGTCACAATCGCATCGATCAGGTTCGCAGGGGTGACATCAAAGACCGGGTTGTACACATCGATGCCCGGCGGAGCAATCGGTACTCCCTGAACCTGCAGCAGTTCACGCCCTTCCCGCTGCTCAATCGGAATATCCCGCCCAGACGCAAGTTCCATATCCACGGTACTCGCGGGGGCCACCACCATAAACTTTACCTTATGGTATCGAGCCAGCACCGCCAGGCTGTAGGTTCCGATCTTGTTCGCGACATCGCCGTTGGCGGTGATGCGATCCGCGCCGACAATGACCCACTTCACCTCACCCTGCGCCATGATCGCAGCGGCCGCGCTGTCCGCATTCAGGGTCACCGGGATGCCCTCCCGGGCCAGTTCCCAGGCGGTTAGCCGACTGCCCTGAAGCCAAGGCCGGGTCTCGTCCGCGTACACCTGAGTCAGTAGTTTTTTCTCATGTAAATGACGGACAACACCCAGGGCCGTCCCGTAGCCGCCGGTTGCCAAGGCCCCGGTATTGCAGTGAGTCAGTACGGCAAACGGTGCAGTCTGATCCATCACCCCAAGTGCGTGTTCGGCCATGGCCAAATTGGCCGACAGGTCATCCTCATGCAGTCGTATCGCCGTCTTCGCCAAGCGTTCAGCGGCCTGCCCCCGGGTGCTGCAGGCGTCCAATACGTTTCGCATCTGGCGCAATGCCCAAAACAGATTGACCGCCGTCGGCCGAGATTCCGCCAATTCAGTCATCGCCTCCTCTATGGCCTCCCGCCAGCCGTTTGATGACGACTGCAGGGCGGCCAGAGCGACGCCATAGCCGGCACTGATGCCAATTGCAGGCGCCCCGCGAACCACCATGTCACGGATGCTGCTGGCAACACTGGATGCGTCGTGGTGTGACAACCAGGATTCCTCCGCCGGCAACACCCGCTGGTCCAGCAGGTCCAGACGATCCCCATGCCAACGCATGGCAACCGTGCCAATGGCGCGGTTTCGATGGGACGGCGAGACAGGCTCAGACATGCGTCAACTCCACGGGTATGAGGGGAAAGCCGCCAGTATAACGGTTTCCAGGTGGCATGGATCAACATCCGAAACAACCGAAGCGGCTCATCATCCACCATTATGGTCTAAAGGGTGGTCGCTCCGCGGGTGGGTCGTTATACTTTCACCTCTTTTAACCAGGCCCAAAGGCTGAGTGCATGACTGCTGAAACCATTGTCGCTGTTGACACCAGAATCAATGCGCGCTGGGTAATACCCATTGAGCCGGCCGGCGTTGTCCTTGACCATCACGCGGTTCTGCTTCAGGGCGACCGCATTGCCGCCGTTGTGCCACAGTCGGAAGCCGACCAGCATTATCGGGCTCGGCAGACCCTGGATCTGAGCAATCACGTGGTCATGCCGGGGCTGATTAATCTGCATGGCCATGCAGCCATGTCACTGTTTCGTGGGCTGGCCGACGATCTTCCACTGATGACATGGCTGAACGACCACATATGGCCGGCGGAGGGCAAGTTCGTCAACTCAGAATTCATCGCCGACGGCACCCGGCTGGCGATTGCGGAAATGCTGCGGACTGGCACCACCACCTACTCCGACATGTACTTTTTCCCCGAAGTCGCCGCCGACATTGCCTACGACACCGGCATTCGGGCACAAATCTGTTTTCCATTGCTGGACTTTCCCACTATGTGGGGCAGTGGCCCGGACGAATACCTGGCCAAGGGCACCGACCTGATCAACCACTGGCAAGGCGACTCCCGAATCATGCCGGCGATTGGCCCCCATGCACCTTATACCGTATCCGACGAGCCGCTGCGGCGCGCCATCCAACTGGCGTCCGACACGGGTGTGTCGGTACAGCTACACCTGCATGAGACCGCTTTTGAGATAACCGACGCGCTGGACAAGACCGGTCAGCGCCCGATAGAGCGACTGGACAAGCTCGGCCTTCTCACGTCAACCACCCAATGCGTCCATATGACCCAAGTGGATGACAGTGATATTCAGCGCCTGCAGTCTTCCGGCGCCCATGTCATTCATTGCCCGGAGTCCAACCTGAAACTGGCCAGTGGATTTTGCCCGACCCACACCCTCGCCCAGGCCGGAATCAACGTCGCCATCGGCACCGACGGCGCCGCCAGCAACAATGACCTCGATCTGTTCGGCGAGCTCAACACCGCCGCCATGATCGCCAAGGCAGTGGCCAGCGATGCTTCCGCACTGTCCGCTCATCAGGCACTCGCCATGGCGACCATCCAGGGCGCCCGGGCACTCGGCCGCGAACACGAACTGGGGTCGCTGGAAGCGGGCAAGCTGGCGGACGTGATCGCCGTTGATCTGAGCGACCCCTTCCTTCAGCCTGTGTATGATCCCGTGTCTCATCTGGTGTACAGCAACCATGGCCGTCAGGTGAGCCACAGCTGGATCAGTGGCGTACCTCAAGTTCAGGAGGGGCGACTGACCCGTATCGATGTGCCGGACCTGATGCTGCGGGTATCGGCCTGGGCGAATCGTATTCAGCCAGGCAAGTCGGGATAGGACTTACCTGGCGCTCTTACCCTATACTTTTTCAGACCCTTGCAGGCGGAAACCGGATCATGAGTGACCAGAACGTAGACCAGAATGAAATTGCCAAGTTTGAGGCTTTGGCCAGTCGTTGGTGGGACCCCAGCAGCGAATTCAAGCCGCTGCATGACATCAATCCCCTGCGCCTGAACTACATTGATGAGCGTGCGCCACTGGCAGGCCGGAAAGTGCTGGATGTGGGCTGCGGCGGCGGCCTGCTGTCTGAAGGTATGGCACAGCGTGGCGCCCATGTAACGGGTATCGACATGGGCGAAGCACCGCTGTCCGTTGCCAAGCTGCACGGCCTGGAATCGGGCATTGCCGTCGATTACCGTCAGACCACGATAGAGACGCTGCTCGAAGAACCCGGGCAAGCGGGTCAATACGATGTGGTCACGTGTCTGGAAATGCTCGAACATGTTCCAAACCCTGCCTCCGTCATTGACGCCTGTGCCCGGATGCTCAAACCCGGCGGCTCTTTGTTTGTCTCAACAATCAATCGCAACCCCAAGTCATTCCTGTTTGCCATCGTCGGGGCCGAATATGTCCTGAAAATGCTCCCCAAGGGAACCCATGAATGGCGCAAGTTCATCCGGCCCTCCGAAATGTCCGACTATTTGCGCAAAGCGAATCTGAACGTGCAGGAACTGACTGGCATGACCTACAACCCGGTCACCAAGATCTACAAACTTGGACGCGATGTGGATGTAAATTACATGATGCACGCTACCCGTGAGGCCGCCGAATCGTGACGTCACCGTTATCCACGGTCCTGTTTGATCTGGACGGCACCTTGCTCGATACCGCGCCAGATTTTATCCGTTGCCTTAATCAGCTCCGGGAACAACTGGGGGCACCCCCGCTGGCGCCGGAGGTTATTCGCCCGGCGGTTTCAAGCGGAGCCAGAGCCATGATCCAGGTCGGCTTTGGGCTGACTCCGGACGATCGCGACTACGCTGCGCGGCATGCTGCTTTTCTGGATCTTTACGAAGCGGGCGTCGCGGAAGAAACCCGACTGTTTCCGGGCATGGGCGACGTGCTCGACTGGCTTGAACAACACCGGATTCCCTGGGGCATCGTGACCAACAAACCGGTGCGATTCACCACACCACTGCTGGCCGGTCTGGCACTCGGCTCACGGTGCGCCAGCGTTGTCTGTCCTGACCACGTTGAACAACGTAAGCCACACCCGGAATCCTTGTACCTGGCCTGCCAGCAAATGGGCGTCGATGGCCGGCAAGGCCTGTATGTTGGCGACCACCTTCGGGACATCGAAGCCGGACGAAGCGCCGGCATGACCACCGTTGCAGCCCGCTATGGCTATGTGGACGGCGCGGACCAGGTCGAGAGTTGGCACGCCGATCATGTGGTGGATTCCGCACCTGAACTGACCGCCCTGCTCGACCACTTGCACACGCCTTAAAATCAGACCTGTTTCTGTTCTCGCCAGGCGTTACAATACCGCATCGGAAACTCGCTATAAACGTCACCCCGGAGACTGTATTTATGCACGATTACCAAGCACCGGACGCTTTGCTGAAGGACCGCATCATCATGGTAACCGGCGCCGGCAGCGGCATTGGCCGCACGGCAGCGAAGACCTACGCCGCCTACGGCGCCACCGTTATACTCCTGGGCCGGACCACCTCAAAGCTCGAATCGGTTTATGATGAAATCGAAGCTGCGGGGCATCCCAAGCCGGCCATTGTGCCAATGAACCTTGAAGGCGCTGCGGTCAAAGAGTACGAAGAGATGGCCATGACTATTGAAGATAATTTTGGCCAACTTGACGGTATCTTGCACAACGCCGCGGTGTTGGGGCAACGCACACCGGTGGAGTTTTACGACCCGGAAACTTGGAATCAGGTCATTCACGTCAACGCCACTGCGCCGTTCCTGTTGTCTCGCGCCCTCATTCCGCTGTTGCGAAAATCATCCGATGCCTCGGTTATTTTTACGTCCTCGGGCGTCGGGCGCAAAGCAAAAGCTTACTGGGGAGCCTACGCCGTCTCCAAGTTCGCACTTGAGGGCTTAAGCCAGTTGTTGGCCGATGAACTGGACGATGAACGCCACAACGTCAGGGTTAACAGCCTGAATCCGGGTGCCACCCGCACCAACATGCGTGCCCATGCCTACCCGGCCGAGAACCCAAACACCAATCCGACGCCGGAAGCATTGATGCCGATCTACCTCTATTTGATGGGGCCGGATAGCCAGGGGATCACCGGCCAGCAAATCGACGCACAGCCTAAATAATGGAACTTAGGTTTTTCACCACCAGCCATTGCCAGCTCTGCGATCTGGCTGAGGCCCTGTTGGTTCAGACGCCGTTGCCTGAGCCCGTGCCAGTGGATGCGATCGACATCGCCCAGTCAGAACAATTGGTGGCGCAATACGGCACCCGAATCCCCGTCCTCCGACGAGAGGACACGGGTGCCGAACTGGACTGGCCCTTCGACCAGGTTCAGTTGCTGAACTTTCTGCAACGCTGATCCGGCGCCGGCCGCTGTCGTACATGACGGTTGCCGTAAGCCATCGAAAAACCAAGTATTGAGTGAGGACAAGCTGACATGTTGATGGTTATTTCCCCTGCAAAAACGCTGGACTATGAATCTCCGCTGGCGACTCAAAAACATACTCAGCCCCTGTTCCTGGATGACGCCTGTGAACTGATCGACCAGCTCAAAACGCTGGAGCCCTACCAGGTCAGCAACCTGATGCACATCAGTGAAAAGCTTGGCCACTTAAATGCCGAACGGTTCAATCGCTGGCACACACCGTTTACCCAGGACAACGCGCGCCAGGCACTGTTGGCGTTCAAAGGCGACGTTTATACCGGGCTTGACGCTGGCAGCTTCGGGGAAGACGACTTTACCTTCGCCCAGCAACATCTGCGCATACTTTCAGGGCTCTATGGCCTACTGCGACCGCTTGACCTGATGCATCCTTACCGCCTGGAAATGGGCACCAAATACCCCAATCAGCGGGGCAAGGATCTTTATGCGTTCTGGGGCGCGACGCTCACCAACGCCCTCAGTACCCTGCTTGCCGAGGACGACGGTGTGCTGGTCAATCTGGCGTCGAACGAATACTTCAAGAGCGTCAAGAAGTCTGCTCTGGATGGCCGTATCGTCACACCGCAATTCAAGGACTGGAAAAACGGTCAGTACAAGATGATCAGCTTTTACGCAAAAAAAGCGCGCGGTTTGATGTGCCGTTATGCAATCCAGAATCGCATCACCCAGGCCAGCGACCTGAAAGGCTTCGACCTTGAGGGTTACCAATTCAGCGAAGAACAATCCAACGGGGACACCTGGGTGTTCCTTAGAGATGAACAGTAGCCATATCAAAGCGTCACTAACCGGAGTCACGAATGAGTGAAGCTGTGTTTTCCCAGATTGCCATGGCCGTGCTGCTCACTGCACTGATCGGCTTCATGGGCTTTATCGTCTGGGATCTTGCCAAAAAATCCAAAGCAGGCCGCTTCGGGACGATCGCCATGTTCATCGTTCTCGGTGCGGGCGTGCTGGGTTTTGTTATCAAGACCGTTCTCGTTGAAATCTTGCAAATGTGACCCTTTGAAGGTCATCACCAGTGTTCCAATTATTCTGAACTGCCATTAACAAGGATCGACTGCCCATGTGGTTTCGCAATGCCCGCGTTTTTCGTTTCACCAAACCGTTTGATATCAGTGCCGAAACTCTGGAAGAAAAGCTTCAGGAAGGGGTATTCAAGCCCTGCGGCCCCCAAGAGACTGTGCGCCAAGGCTGGGTACCCCCGCTGGGCAAGCACGGCGAACAGCTCGTGCACAGTTCCAACGGCTATCACCTGGTCACTCTGCGTAAAGAAGAAAAGCTACTGCCCGGCTCCGTCGTCAAGGAACTGCTCACCGAGCGGGTGGAAATGATCGAAGCCGAGCAACACCGAAAAGTACCTAAAAAAGAAAAAGACGAAATTAAAGACCAGATTCTGCTGGAGATGTTGCCCCAGGCATTCTCCAAAAACCGACGCTGTTACGCCTACATTGCCCCCCAGGACGGCGTGCTGGTGGTTGACGCCGGCTCGGCCAAGCAGGCGGAAGACCTGGCCTCCAATTTGCGGAAAAGCCTCGGCTCCCTCCCCGTGCGGCCCCCCGTTGTGGAACAGGCGCCCGCCTTTACCTTCACCGGCTGGCTCAACGAATCCATTGATCTGCCCGCCGCGCTGGCACTGGGCGATGAGTGCGAACTGAAAGACCCCAGCGAAGACGGCGGTGTGGTTCGTTGCAAAGGACTGGAACTCCAAGGCGATGAGATCCGCAACCACTTGAATGCCGGCATGCAGGTGACCAAACTCAGTGTGGCCTGGGACGACAACCTGACCTTTGTACTGGATGAGGAACTCGGCATTCGTCGGCTCAAGTTCGGCGATACACTGCAGGACCAGTTGGATGACGTGGATTCTGACGATGCCGCCGCTCGATTTGATGCGGCGTTCTCACTGATGACGCTGGAACTGGCACGGTTGATTCCGGGATTGCTGGACGCCTTGGGTGGCGAAGATCGCTCAGCGATTGTCGACAGCGAATAAACCCGCACAGACTGCCCTGACACCACGCAGACAAACGCCGTGACTAGCTGGTGGGATTCAGGCGCTCTCGTTGCCAGTCTTTCTCCGGCTCGTTTAATACGAGCCGGAGATCCATCACCTCTTCTTCCCGGTTGTACTGCACCTCAAATCCCAGCCGCTCCGCCAAACTCAGCATGGGGCGGTTGTCAGGCAGTACGTTGCCAATCATCTCTACAGTGCCACGGGCGCGACAGTAATCGATCATCTTTTGCATCAAGATCAGGCCCAGGCCCTCGCTCTTCATGTTGTCATGCACCATGACGGCGAATTCACATTGCAGATTATCAGCGTCCGTCCAGACTCGAACCGTTCCGAGCGTTTCCACACCCTCCTCATCTTCTTTCGGAGCGTTGGCAACAAACACCATTTCCCGGTCGTAATCAATTTGAACCATCTGGGCAACGTCTTCACGGGAGAAATGCTTGCGATATTGGAAAAATCGGTAGCGAATGGAGTCCGGTGACTGTAACTCATGGAAGGCACGATGCGCGGGTTCGTCCTCGGCTCTTGCAGCCCGCAGAATCACCCGTCGGCCAGACCTGGGCAGCACCAACCACTCTTCCAACTCACGGGGATAGGGCTGAATAATCGGGCGACCCGGCTCGGTTGATAAGTCGATGGCAACGTCCACTGCCACCGCACCATAATCGTTGAACAATAACGGCAGAATTTCCAGACCCCGGATCTCGGGAATGTCGATCACAATCTGCGACAACGTCACCAACGTTTCAGCGATGGCACGGATATCCTCTTCCGGGCGTCGGCTGTATTCTTTCAGCAGCTTGTACATATAGGTTCGCCGCAACAGCTCACGGGCCAGCACCATATTGAGCGGCGGTAACGCAATCTGCCGATCCGAGATTACGTTGATATAGGCACCTGCGGCGCCACAGACCACCAGCGGACCAAACTGGGCATCCCGGGTAATGCCCACACTGAACTCAATCCCGCCCACATGCTTGTAGGTAAACTGCACGGCAAAACCAATGAAACCGCTATCGGGATAGGCCTGCTGATATTGCTCCACCAGCATTTTGCACGCATCCAATATCGCCAACTCACTGTTCAGTGCCTTGGCCGTCGACTGGCTGCGGGGAAGACCGGCTTTGTGTTCCATGAACGGATGGCAGGCCAGCTCGTGAACCAAGGTGACGTCGATCGGTCGGCGTTCAACCGAAAAAATCTCAAGCACTTCCTCGGCATTGGCACAGTAGTGTGTTTCAACGGTACTGATCCCGTAGTCCCGGATAACCGTTCGCGCTTCCTGACCGGTCAAAAGATCCCGCCCCGCGCGTAAAGCATTGACCACCAGTTTGCGCGTGGAGGTGCGGTCCGCAAAGTGGTCCGTAAAAGACTCCGGCGTCTCTGCTAGCAGACGCTGCACACGCTGGTGGTTGATGTGTTGCATAAAGGCTTTCACCGCTTTCTCTGGCGAGAAAAACGACGGGATCCCGGCCCGGTAGAACTCATCGCGCGCGTCCATCACCGTGCTCTGACCCAGCCAGCAGGTGAAGACATTAAGCCGTGTCCCTTTTGCCGCTTCCACCACCGCATCAGCAATTTGAAGACTGTCTTCCGTCAAGCTGGGTGCATACATCACCAGGACATTGGCCACGCTGGGGTCACGAGCGAGGACGCGGATAGCGTCACCATAGAGTTGAGGCGAGGCATCGTAGTTCAGATCAATCGGATTTTTGCGCGTCCAGTAGGGCGGGAGAAGTTCGGCCAGTGCCGCGATGGATTCCGGCGAAAGTTGGGCCAGCTCACCGCTCTCGGACGATAAGCGGTCAACCGCCAACACCCCCGGCCCGACTCCATTGGCCATCACCGCCAGCGATTCCTGTCGTAGCGGTCGCATACGCGTCAATGTTTCAAGGGCATCAAACATCTGCCCCAGGCCATCGACCCGCAAGACCCCGGCGCGCTGCAGCATGGCGTCAAAAATAGGGTCACTGTGGGCAATACCGTCGGGTAATGCGTAGGGAAACCATTCCGACTCCGGTACCCGACCGCTTTTTACCGCAATCACCGCCTTGGTCCGCGAGGCGACCCGCACCGCGGACATGAAACGTCTTGGGTTGGGAATGTTCTCAATGTGCAGCAAAATAGCCCGGGTCTGACTGTCCTGAGCCAGATAATCGATCAAGTCGTCGAGATCGATGTCCATGCCATCACCCAGGGTCAGGAAGTACGAAAACCCCACCCCCCGCGCAAATGCCCAGTCGATGAGTGAGCTGGCAACGGTGCCGGACTGACCAATAAAAGCCACTTTGCCTGGAATAACACCCATATGGGCATACGTCGCATTCAGACTGCGGCCGGGGACCATCAGGCCAATGGTGTTTGGCCCGAGCACGCGCACACCGGTTTCCCGAGCAGCATCCCGCACCGAGTACATTAACGGCTGGCCGGTCTTGCTGTGCGCTCGTGACATCCCACCGGTCATCACGATCGCGGTTCGCACACCGGCCTGACCCAGCTTTCTGATCAGTTTGGGTACCGTCTCCGGTGGCGTACAGATTATGGCCAGGTCAGGACAAAAATCCATCCGCGATACTCGCTTAACACAAGGCACACCGTGTACTGACTCATACTCTTTCTGGTTGATGACCAACAACCGCCCGGAAAAACCACCACCCAGCAAGTTGCGCAACACCATTCCACCCAGATTGGAGGCGCGTTCAGACGCACCGACAATCGCAATGGACTCGGGGTTGAACAGACTTTCAAGGTACCGGGTGCCCAATTCAGGCCTCCTTTGGTGGCGGGGTACTCAAGCAATGGTCTCAGGGGGCGCTGGCATGAAGGTAATTCAGCGGCGTCGGCCCGGCGCCATCATGTCTCTATCTTAGGCCCTTGCGTGCCGATGTAAAATGCCACGATGCCGCAGGTGGACCTTTTATCGACTAAAGAAACACGGCAGCTAATACTGAACCCTGATAAAATTGCCACAATACAATCACAACAAACATCAAACCGTCCATTTGGCCGGTATTGAAGCGGATGTATTATGACCACTGCCTTGTTCTCGCACGATGACTGCCAGAAACACGATATGGGGGCTGACCACCCCGAATCCCCGCAACGGCTGGCCGCCATCATTAGCTACCTGGGGAGTACCGGACTGGAGCAAGAACTCGACTGGATAAAACCGGAAGAAATCACGCGGGATCAATTGCTGGCAGTGCACCCCGAACGCTACCTGCACCAACTGGACTTGATGCAGCCCACCCGGGGCCGCATTTTTACTGACCCGGACACGGCCATGATGCCGGATACGCTAAGAGCCGCCAGGCTCGCTGCTGGCGCGAACGTCGAGGCCGTTGACATGGTCATGAGCGGCCAGATAGACAATGCGTTCATCTGTGCGCGACCACCGGGCCATCATGCTGAGCGTTCCAAATCCATGGGTTTTTGTTTTTATAACAATATCGCCCTGGCTGCCGCTCGAGCACTGAACTTCCATGGCCTGGAGCGCGTGGCCATTGTCGACTTCGATGTCCATCAGGGCAATGGCACCGTTGATGCCGTTCAGGGCGACGAACGCATTCTGATGTGCTCCAGTTTTCAACACCCGTTTTACCCCCACTCCCATGTGCACCTGCAGGCTGACAATATCGTGAACACGCCCATAGCCGCGGGCACTTCAGCACTGGAGTACCGAAAAACCGTCGAATCACAATGGTTACACCGGCTACAGGACTTCAAGCCACAGCTGGTGCTGGTGTCCGCCGGTTTCGACGCCCACAGGCTGGACCCGCTTGCGGAACTGAACCTGGAAGCGGACGATTACCGGTGGCTAACAGACATGTTGACCAGCGTCGCGCATGATCATGCCCATAATCGCTTGGTGTCGACACTGGAAGGGGGGTATCACTTGCAGGCGCTGGCCCAGAGCGTCAATGCCCATCTTGAGGGATTGATGGCACATTAGGCTGGAGACGCGGGTCAACCGTTCGCGTCACCGGCGTAGCCGTTATCTGCACGCTGTAATTCCGGCCGTTCACCCTGCCGCTGCAATCGAATGGTGGTGCGCCGGTTGTCCGCCGCCCGCCTGGACATGGGGTATTGGTCGCCGTGGGACCGGACAGTGAGCCGCTCTGCCGGAATACCCCGCTCCATCAAATACGCGGCCACCGCATTGGCCCGTGCTTCCGACAGTGCCCGGTTGTTAATACGACTGCCAGATCGGTCAGTATGGCCGTCCACAAAAACCCGCTCCACCGTCGGGTCAGCCTGGACATACAGTACGATCAAATCCAGCCGCTCGTAATCGGAGGGGGACAATGCAACACTGCCCGCACCAAACGGAATCCGCGACCGCTTGATCTGGTCATAGTTAACCGGCAACAAGCCCGAAACGCATGCCCGGTAGCCGTCCAGCAATCTGGAAAAATTAATGTTTGAAAGAATGACACGAATGGCTTCATCGCTGTACCAGGCCTGGCGCGTCACGGTCGGCGCCATGCCCGCGATCAGGCCAGTCATCAATTGCATGGACCGGCGTGCATCGAGGGTAACCGGACGATTGCTGCTTTCCACATACACGGCTCCGAGCGCCCGCGGTGCAACGCCGGGGCGCCAAACGGGCGCCTCGATCACCAGACGGCCCTCACCCGGGCGCATGAGTTGGCTGTCGGATTCCAGGTAGAAGGCCAAATCTTCCCCCGCTCGGTGGTGAAAGACAGCTCGGCCATAGCGGGGCACCTCGTGGGTCAGCGAACAATCAAACACCGACTCCGACAAATACCAGCGGCTGTTTTCAATACCGGCACCGTAACTTCCCGCCATCACGGGGTAGCTTACAGTTGCCAGTGTCAGTGACATCATCGCTGCAATGGAGAATGCTATTTTCATGGCCTGCCATCCGGTTCCTGAACAAAAAAGCGATGCGGTGTTACCCTTCAAAGCGGTTAACGGCCACTTCAATCGATTCTTTAGGCCCCACTGGCAACCAATAGAAAACCGCTTCTGGTATACTCTCGCCAATCGAGATACCACCGCTTAGACCTGTTCAGGCTCACACCCTGGCCGGAAGCGTTTACACGACTGTGACCAGGAACTGCTGCTGCATGACCGAGCGACTGACCCTAACCCGCCCTGATGACTGGCATCTCCACGTCAGGGACGGCGATGTTCTGGCGGACGTAGTCCCCGCTACCGCCCGATGTTTTGGCCGGGCTATCATCATGCCCAATCTGACACCCCCCATCACCACCGCTGGCGAGGCACAGGCCTACCGCGAGCGGATCATGACGGCGCGAGGCCCCTTTCAGGCATTCAACCCGCTGGTTACGTTGTACCTTACCGAGCAAACAACCCCCCAGGACATTCGTGACGCTCAGGCGGCCGGTATTGTGGCCGCCAAACTCTACCCTGCGGGTGCGACCACCAATTCGGCCTCAGGCGTCACTGACGTGATCAAGATCTATCCGGTGTTGGCCGCCATGGCCGATTGCGGTTTGCTGCTGCTGGTGCACGGCGAGGTCACTGACCATGACATTGATATCTTTGATCGCGAAAAGGTCTTTCTTGAGCGCGTATTGGCCCCCATTTTGGACCAGTTCCCCGCTCTGCGTGTTGTTCTGGAACACATTACCACCGCCGATTCTGCCGACTTTGTGCGAAGCCACAGCCGCGGCAACCTTGGCGCCACCATCACACCTCAGCACTTGATGTACAATCGTAACCACTTACTGGTGGGTGGCATTCGCCCCCATCTGTATTGTTTGCCTATTCTGAAACGGCAGCGGCACCAGCAGGCGCTCCAGGATGCTGTGGTCAGTGGTGATCACCGGTTCTTTCTCGGCACCGACTCAGCTCCCCACAGCCGCGGCCGAAAAGAAGCAGCCTGCGGCTGCGCAGGTTGCTATTCTGCCTTCGGTGCCATTGAGCTCTACGCCGAGGCCTTTGAAGACCTTGGCGTTCTGGACAAGCTTGAAGCATTTGCCAGTTTGAACGGCGCCGATTTTTACGGTCTGCCCCGAAACACCGACACCATAACGCTGGTCAAAGAAACCTGGTCTGTACCTGAAAGGTTGCCTTTGGGCAGCGAAGACATTGTGCCTTTGCGGGCTGGCGAGACCATCCGCTGGCGCCTGGCGCCCACGCCCGATCAAATCCAAGGAGTTTGAGTGACTGACGAAACAAACCAGCCGTCCCCTATGGCGGGCCGCTTTCGCGGATTCCTGCCGGTTGTGGTAGACGTCGAAACCGGCGGATTTAATGCCCGCACAGACGCTCTACTTGAAGTGGCAGCCGTCATTCTTGAAATGGGCGACGATGGTTTGTTGCACCGCGCAGAGACCGTTGTGCAGCACATTGACCCGTTTGATGGTGCCAATCTGGAGCAGTCAGCGCTGGACTTTACGGGTATTGACCCATGGGACCTGGAGCGGGATGCCGTGCCCGAGCATGAAGGCCTCAACGAGGTATTTACCGCAATCCGCAAAGCTGTGAAAGCGCAGGGCTGCAAGCGTGCAGTGCTGGTGGGCCACAATGCGACCTTCGATCACAACTTCCTGTTTGCCGCGGCAGAACGCGCCGACATCAAGCGCAATCCGTTTCACCCTTTCTCGACGTTTGACACCGCCACTCTGGCTGGCCTGGCCTATGGTCATACAGTGCTGGCGCAGGCGTGCAAACTGGCCGGCATCCCCTTCAACAACAAAGAAGCTCATTCTGCTGCCTATGACGCGGAAAGAACGGCCGATTTGTTCTGTGGCATTGTTAATCGGTGGAAGGAACTGGGCGGCTTCCCTCCCCCGGTGATCGAGACCGAAAACAGCTGAAGCTTTCGCGACACCCGGCCATCGTACGACTTTACCGTCAAGGGTTGTACCACCGGGTTGCTGCAAACATAAAAAACCCCGCATCAAGCGGGGTTTTTTATGCGGTGGTCAAATTACAGACCGCCAGCATTCTCTGACAAGTACTTGGCAACACCCTCAGGGGATGCATCCATACCTTTGTCGCCTTTGGTCCAGCCTGCTGGGCAGACTTCGCCGTGCTCTTCGTGAAACTGGAGAGCGTCAACCAGACGCACCAGCTCATCGATGTTTCGGCCCAGCGGCAGATCGTTAATGATTTGCGACCGCACAACGCCTTTCTTATCGATCAAAAAGGCACCACGGAAGGCCATACCACCTTCGGACTCCACATCAAACGCCTTGGCGATGTCGTGGTTCATATCCGCGGCCATGGTGTAACGAACCTTACCAATGCCGCCTTTATCTTCTGGCGTGTTACGCCAAGCGTTGTGGGTAAAGTGCGAATCAATGGACACGCTGATGACTTCGACACCGCGCTCTTCAAAGGCATCCATGCGCTTATTCAGGGCAATCAGCTCTGAAGGACACACGAAGGTAAAGTCCAGGGGATAGAAGAAAAGGATCGCAGGCTTACCTTCGATGGCTTCAGCCAGGTTGTACTCATCGACGATTGTGCCATCGCCCATGACCGCCGGTACGGTGAAATCCGGAGCAGGTTTACCTACTAATACGCCCATAATGCAATCTCCATTTGGTCTTTGATAGAAGTCATAAAAAAATCGGGCGAGAGCCCGACGTTAGGAATTTGTTTAACGTTCATATTGTGGTGCCGAAAGAATGAAATTCAAGCGGTTATAAGCACTATTAACCGATTGTAAGCACCGTCAACGGGTAGCGGGCCCTGTCAACGAGCTGTGGATATTTTAGACACGGAGAGGTGGCCGCGCTTTGACGCAGCCACTGGCATGAGGTATCCGAGTTTTCGGTTGTGGTTGTGGTTGTGGTTGTGGTTGTGGTTGTGGTTGTCACCGTCGCCTGCCAGGTAACGATCGTCCGGGGCAAACGCAAAAGGAGGACAGGCGCAACGCACCTGCCCACCTCCCAGGCACACTACCAGTATATACCCCGCAAGATGGCAGCAAACGCCACCTGCTCGGTGGAGACACGAGGCTTTTCACCTTTCCGAACGCCGCCAACGGCGGGCGTGTCCGGGAACATCCGATAACCGGTGTTCATCACGATCTCACCCATTTTTGGCGCCAGTGCGTGCAGTACCTGGGCAAAGATGCCCAAACGCGTTGCCACGCGCTTTGGACGATACACGATAGCATCCGCGATCATGTCCGCCGCCTCCTCGGGCGTCAGCGTTGGAACCGAATCGTAGATCTTGGTCGGTGCGATCATCGGTGTTTTCACCAGCGGCATGTTGATTGTGGTGAAATTCACGTTGTAATCCGACCACTCGGATGCCGCACAGCGGCTGAACGCGTCCAGCGCCGACTTAGAGGCCACATAGGCTGAAAAGCGTGGCGCGTTGGTCAACACACCGATCGATGAAATATTGATCACATGACCGCGACGGTTTTCAAGCATATTGGGCGCAAAGCCCATGATCAGGCGCACTGAGCCGAAATAGTTAAGCTGCATGGTGCGCTCAAAATCGTGGAACCGATCGAAGGACAACGCCAGAGAACGGCGAATCGACCGGCCCGCATTGTTCACCAGCACATCTACCTGGCCGTGATTATCCAGTACCGTCTTAACAAACCGATCACAGTCTTCCATGTCCGAGAAGTCACACTGATAGGCATGAATACTGGCACCTTTGGCCTCCAGTTCCGCCGTCACCTCATCCAGTTTGGATTGCGTACGCGCACCAATGACCAGAATCGCGCCGGCTTCCGCCAGTTTGTGTGCCGTTGCCAGACCGATGCCAGACGTTGCGCCGGTGACCACACAGACACGGTCTTCGACGGAACCCCGCAATGTGCGGTCCTTGAACAGGTCCGGGTCAAGATGACGCTCCCAGAAGTCCCAGATGATCGGCGCATAGCTGTCCAGCCGCGGCACGCCGATGCCGGTATCCTTCAGGACACGTTCCGTTTCGCGGGCATCGAACCGGGTCGGGTAGTTTATGAACGACAATACCGAGGGCGGAATGCCCATATCGTCCAGGATTGCACCGGTCAGACGCTTGACCGGGGGTAGGTTTTTCACACTTTGCCGGATGAAGGGCGGAATAAACCCGAACATTCTCGAATCAATACGCATGGCCATGCGCGGTGCATGCCCTGCTTCCGCAAAAATATTGAGAATCTCGCCCACTTTGTAGGGATCAGAGTCCACCAGATGGAAGCAGTTGCCGTCCTCACCTTTCAGGTGCGCAATGTGGTCCATGGCATTCACAACAAAGTCCACTGGCACCAAGTTTAAGCGGCCGCCCTCAATACCAACTGTCGGCACCCACTTCGGAATGGCGTTCCGAATTTTCTGAATCATCTTGAAGAAGTAATACGGACCATCGACCTTGTCCATTTCACCGGTCTTTGAATGGCCAATCACCATGCCGGGGCGATAGATACGAAAAGGCACCGAACAGGCCTCGCGCACCACCTTCTCCGATTCGTGCTTGGTTTTCAGGTAAGGATGGTCAAGCTTCTCTGCTTCTTCGAACATATCTTCGCGGAAGGTGCCTTTAAACAGGCCAGCGGCCGCAATTGACGACACATGGTGGAAACAGCCGGCATTCATGGCCGCAGCCGCATCCACGGCATTGCGGGTGCCGTCGATGTTGGTTGCTGCCTGGGCCTCCTCGTCAGCGCCCATGTCATACACAGCAGCCAAGTGAAACACATGGTCCACGTTGCCTTTCAGGGCTTTCAACGTTTTTGCGTCCAACCCCAGATTGGGTTGCGTCAGATCGCCTATCACGGCCTTGACCTGATCGTCACTGGCACCCCAGCGTGCGCGGAGCGTGTCGAGCTTACCCTGAGATTGCTCCCGAACCAGAACATGGACGGTACCGCCTCTGGCCAGCAGTTTCTCCACCAGGAACCGACCGATAAACCCAGTTCCACCCGTCAAAAAATAGTTCATGAATACTCCATCCTACTTGTCATTGTAATGTCCTGCGTTCAACCGCAGTTTTATTTTGCGGTGACGCCCTGTTAAGCGACCCGCATTGTACTTAATTGCAGTTTTCATGTATTCAATTTTATTAGAGCAAATACTCTTTAACTTGTTGATTTTCATAGAGCAAAAACTCTAAAAATCTTTCAGACATGTGCCCGTCACAGCCTGCCTCTAAACCCAGCATAGTCTGAGATTAGCACAGGCTTGTGAGCGTGCATGGTTAAGACGCCTACGACCGTCAGCCGTGGGTGACGGATTGTGAGATAGATATGAAAACGGTTGCCGGCAATGACATAATCAGCCACCAACCTCATTTTCATTTTTAAAGCCTGGATTCCTTTCATGCCAAACCAGAAAGACAATGCCGAACGCTATATTTCCATCGCCCGTGCCTGCCTGAAAGCCATCAATGATTCCGCGTCAAACAATGGCTCCCGAGAACAGAAAATCCAGGCAGTCTACGAAGCCATAGACCATGCGTTTCAGGAGGAATTTGCAGAGTACCGGCAATCCGTTGCGGTCATGGCCACCGTACTTGAACGTATTGGTTCTGGCGAGCTTGATGTGGATGCGGCGAGCAGCCTGGCTCGCAAGACGCTGGACCAGCAACCCGCCAGCGTCCACAAAGCAGTTATTCACTGAACCTGGCCTACGTTCTGACTGAAGGATAATATCCATGCGGATCACCCCTAGCCGGCGCTCTGGATCATCAAGGGGGCTGAGTGGCTTCCTGATCACCGGACTTTTTCTGCTGGTCACGGTCGCGGCGAACGCGGCCGTATCGCCCGTCAAAAGTCCCAATGATGGCAATGACTATCGCTACCTGGCGCTGGCCAATGGCATAAAGGTATTGCTGGTCTCCGACCCCGATGCCGATAAAGCGGCGGCGGCGCTGGATATCACCGTTGGTAGTGGCGACGACCCGGCCGATCGCGAGGGTCTGGCCCATTTCCTCGAGCACATGCTTTTTCTGGGTACCGAAAAATACCCTGAGGCAGGAGAATACCAGCAGTTTATAAAAAATCACGGTGGCAGCCACAATGCATTTACGGCCTTTCAGGACACCAACTATTTCTTTGAGATCCAGGCCGAGCACCTGGAGCCGGCACTGGACCGTTTTGCCCAGCAGTTTGCTGCGCCCCTGTTCACTGGGGATTTGGTGGAGCGAGAGCGCCGGGCCGTGCATTCGGAATACACCTCTGCTCTCAAGGATGACGGTCGGCGCGCTTACTCGGTGAAAAAAGCCATTGCCAATCCGCAAAACGCCTTCAGCCAATTTGCGGTTGGCAATCTCACCACACTGGAGGACACACCCGAGCGGCCGCTGAGGGTCGATCTGGTCACGTTTTGGCGCAATCACTATTCCGCCAACCTGATGACGCTGGTGGTTTACGGCCCCCAGTCGCTCGATACGCTGGAGACAATGGTCCGGCCAAGATTCACCGCCATCGCCAACCGCGAGCTGGCGGCCAAAACGCATACCGCTCCGCTACTAGACAACAGCAAATTGCCTGCGCTGGTCGAGATTGAAGCGCTCAAGGATATTCGCCGCCTGTCCCTGACCTTCCCGATTCCGTCGCAACAAGTGCTGTATCGCAGCAAGCCGGATCACTATGTCTCGAATTTGCTCGGTCACGAAGGCCCTGGAAGCTTACTGGATACCTTGAAAACCGAGGGCCTGGTGGAAAGTCTGTCCGCCGGTAACGGCATCGACACCGGTGAGTACTCCACCCTGGACATCAACATGACGCTGACTCCCCAGGGTTTGGCGCGACGGGATGATATTATCCGCCTCACCTTCGCCTACATTGAGAAAATCCGTGAACAGGGTATTTCCCGACAGCAATTTGACGAAATGCAGCGGCTGGCGGATATCGGTTTTCGGTTTCAGGAGCGTTCGTCCCCCATACACCAGGTCAGCCGGCTTGCCATGCAACTGCAGCATGTTGCGCCCGTCGATGTGTTGCAAGCGCCCTGGATTATGGCCTCGTACCAGCCCGAGCAATACCGGGACATTCTGAATCGACTCACACCCGAGAACGTGATTGTCTCGGTGCTGTCGCCACAATCGCCCGGGGCCAACAGCCAACGTACAACCTGGTATGACGCCGCGTACAGCTTTAACCGTATCAATCTGGATGCTCTCATCGGAGCAGGCGTTCCCAAGCTGGCAGACCGCTTGGACTTACCGGAACCGAACCCGTTCATCCCCGAGGACCTGGCCATGGTGTCCGGCGCAACCATGGCTCAGCCTGAGCGCCTGCTGCCGGGTTCCGACTCGGCCTTGGAGCTGTGGTTCGCCAAAGACGTGCAGTTCGACACGCCGAAGGCCAATGTGTATTTGAGCCTGCGTTCGCCTGCCGTGCGGGCCTCCGCCAGAAGCCACGTGTTGACCCAGCTGCTGGTGGACGCGATCAACACCAACCTGAACGCCTGGGCTTATCCGGCCCAGTTGGCGGGTCTGAATTACAACGTCTACACCCATTTGCGAGGCGTGACGATTCGCGTCGGCGGTTACAGCGACAAACTGCATACCCTGCTGACGCGCATCCTGAGTCAGTTCGCCGCTCCCACCATTTCCGAGCAGCGCTTTAACATCGCCCGCCGGCAACTGGTCGACAACCTGAAAAACCAGTTCCGGGAGCGACCGGTGGAACAGGCCTCCGGTGTCATTCAGAACGCCCTGATTGAAGGCTCTTGGACCGCAGAAGAAAAACTGGCCGCGGCCAACGATGTCAGCCTCGATGAACTGAGACGGTTTGCCGACTTGCTCACCCGACAAACCGACCCGGTGATGCTGGCCCATGGCAACCTGACTCCGGCCTCGGCGCTCAACCTGGCCCGCATGGTTCAGGCATTGGTGCTCGACGCCAGCCAGCCCATTGCGGTGCCGCGTAGCGGTGTCCGGTCACTGCCGGGTGGCGAAACCGAGGCCATCATTGAGGTCGACCACCCCGACACCGGCTATGCGCTCTATGTGCAAGGCGACAGTACCTCGTTCGATGAACGGGCAAGATTCCGACTGCTGGCACAGATTCTCAGCGCCCCCTTCTATGAGCAGATTCGTACCCAGCAGCAGTTAGGCTATGTGGTGTACGCAGCGCCTTATGAAATACTGGAAACCCCGGCCATCGGTTTTATCGTTCAGTCACCCGAGGCGTCGGCGCAACAAATTGATGCGGCCACCCGAGCCTTTGCAGACAGTTTTGAGAAGACCCTCAACAGCATGACGAGCAAGGAATTCGAGGTTCAAAAACGAGCGGTCATTAGCAGCCTGCTTGACCAGGA
This sequence comes from Marinobacter caseinilyticus, assembly GCF_011074955.1. Classification (GTDB taxonomy): domain Bacteria; phylum Pseudomonadota; class Gammaproteobacteria; order Pseudomonadales; family Oleiphilaceae; genus Marinobacter; species Marinobacter caseinilyticus. Next base: position 46,815 of record NZ_WUQJ01000036.1, read on the forward strand.
CAGAACCCTGGGCGATGTATCGGAACGTTATTGGCGCGAAATTGATCGCTCAGCGACGCAGTTTGATTCCCGTGAAAAGATGGTTGATGCGATCAACCGCATCGACAAGCCGCAGCTTACCGCCCTCTATCAGGCGGTTGTCGTGCAACGCACGAAAGCCCTGAAAGTGGTGACCGCAAAAACCGGGGGTAACAGCACTGCGGTTATCGAACGCCTGAGAAAACGGCCAGCGGTGCAATAACCCGGCGCAGGTTCCAACTCGATCAGGCCGGGGGTTGCCGGACAAACCGCTCCCAATCCTCGGCTTCATCCACATCCCAGCGGGGCTCCAGCAACTGGTAGGTAAGCCCGCAGGCTGTCATGCGCTCACAGGTCTGGCCCAGCACCCTGGCGCTGCCCCATTCGATATCGACCAGCATGCCTTCCGCCACCCGCCGGGCGCCCAGCAAGACATAACCGCCATCCTCAGACGGTCCGATGACGGCATCGCTGTGATCCAGTGCGGCCAATGCCGCTTCTATGTAAGGCGCATCAACAGACGGGCAGTCGCTGCCGATAATCAGCACCTTATCGCGAGTCTGAAGACTCTGTGCCAAGGCCTGGTGCATTCGGGCGCCCAGATCCGCCCCCATCTGGACGTTCTCCACCAAGCTCGCAGCCCGGACTTCAGACACCACCGGCCGGGCGGACGCTGGCGGCTGAGCCAGAGCCCGGTCCCACCAGAATTCCACGGCGCGGCCGGAGGCCAGCAGATGGCCCAACACCGTTAAGGTCAAACGGCAGTGAGCATCAAGCGCGCCTTGCACACCGAGCGCCGGAATCAACCGGGTTTTAACCCGGCCCGCCTCGGGCCATTTGGCAAACTGTATCAGCACCGTAGTGGGCACAACGTTATTTGAGATTTCGAACATCGGAGCGGTAGACCTTTGCCAGGGAATCGGGGGAGTCGCCGCGCCAATAACGCCAGCGTAGGCGCCACATCAGTCCGATGGTGCGCCAGACACCCTGTTGTTGCCAGCGGCGGCTGTCGGTGACCACGGGCTCGTGGATACAAAATGGCGGTGACGTTAATTTAAGCCGCCGACAGAACTCAACGTCTTCCATCAACGGAATGCAGGCAAACCCACCCAACGCGTCAAACGTTGTGCGACGTACAAAGATCGCCTGATCGCCGGTGGCGATGCCGGTCAGTCGGGAGCGCTGATTCATAAACCAAGCAATCATCCGGAACAAGAGCCGACGCTCGCTCAACGTGACATCAAACCGGCCCCATTGCCGTGGGCTGGCGTAAAACGCCGCCAGGTGCCCTGCAGCGCCGTCAGGTAGCCGCGTATCGACGTGCAAAAACACCAGCACAGCCCCTTGGGCACACGCCGCTCCGGCATTCATCTGGTGGGCTCGCCCGGGTTCAGTGGTGATCAGCCGATCACAACGGGAACGCGCTTTCTCAGGGGTACCGTCGTTACTCCCGCCATCCACCACGATGACTTCATGACCCGCGTCACGCCAGGGCTTCAACGCATTCAGTGCCGCCTCAATGGCGTATGACTCCTGCCAGACCGGCACAATAATACTAACTTTGGGCGCACTCACGGCCGCCAACTCCTTGGATAAAAACCAATGGTATCATGCAGAAAAGCGGACTCAGCTTGAGACAACCGCATTGTCCCGCTATCATACCGCCCTTGCCGCGATACGTCTCAGTAGCTCAGCTGGATAGAGCAGCCCCCTCCTAAGGGGCAGGTCGCAGGTTCGAATCCTGCCTGGGACACCATTATCCATCCAAACACCACCCGACAACGTCAGCCCTGCTGTTAAAGTAATCCCCGAGAACTGAGTCCGGGCTCGCTTGGCTCAATGGCCGGCTTCCCGATAACCACACGCCACGCACCTTTACCGATACCGCCTCGGGTCCAGCGTCAATAAACGCTCCGGATTGAACACCATGAAACCGGTCACCACCGCGCCATTTACAAAGCCCTCTGGAATCATAAACAGTGGCAGGTAACGCAGATAGCTGTGCACCAGTTCGCTCCAGTCGTAAACTCCAGCGCTCCACAGCAACAGCACCATGACACACCCTGCCACGGCCACCGAAACACCGGCACCGAAAAAACCGCAAAAAAAGATGTAGGCAAAGAAGTTTTCAAACGCCTTGTGACGCTCCCACAGCATAATGGCGTAGGTGACCAGAGCCGGAATCATTACGGTAATAAGTACATTGGCGGGCAACAGTAACCAAGGTTCCCGACCGGTAATAACCACCATCACTGACGCCAACACCCCCACGAATACAGCCAAGCTCCAGCCCAGCATCAGCGTCACCGCCGTCATGCCGAATACGTGGATGGACAGCCCGGGCGTGACGCCGGCCCGCAGTTGCCAAAGAAATCCCAGCGCCACCGCCGCCCCAAAAAAACTGTGTTGCAGCGCGGTGTCCGACTTAAGCCGGCTCCAGTCCGCGGTTCGGGCGGCCCGAACTGACAATACGGCGAACAGCAGCGTGGTCAGGATCCATTGGGTGCTGGACAGCAAATTCTCGGTCATACCCATAACAACATCCAGAAAGGCCGTAGAGTTGAGCGAAACTTCATCAACCGTGCCCCCATTCCGTCGCAGCTACGCGTGTTGACTCTGTAATGCGCCAGGCACGTTCAGGTCCACACCCAGGGCTCTGATGCCAGCCACGAGACGGTTGTCACTGGTATTTGAACGGCTTGTCACAAATCCGTCAAATCTCTTCTATAGTTTCAACAGGCACGGGATCGCCTATCGTTTTTATCTGGCGACGCCTTTAACAAACGAACGACCACACAGGACGTCAACATGGATAAGTATTGGGTTCGTAATACCGGAGCGTGGGCAATGGGGGCTGTTTTGGCCGTCACCCTGATAGGATCGGCACAGGCTGCGGAACTTCGCCTGATCACCTGGGGCGGGTACGCACCGGACGACGTGGTCGCGGAGTTCGAGAAATCGACAGGCATCGACGTGCAAGTGACCCTGTCGAACAACGAGGACATGATTTCCAAGCTCCGTGCCACTGGGGGCTCAGGTTTTGATTTAGCGCAACCAAGTCAGGATCGTATTGTCGGAGTGCAGCGCCAGTTCAACCTGTACCGCCCGATCGATCTGAGCAAGATCAACACCGATCTCATCCAGCCCAGCATGCTGAAGGCCACCAAAGAATCAACGGTACTGGACAACAACGTCTACGGAGTACCGGCAGTCTGGGGCACCAGTGGTTTGATTGTTCACAACGACGTCGCGGGTGAGGTTCAGGATTACACCGACCTGTGCAAACCTGACCTGGCGGGTAAAATAAGTTACCGGCTGAAACGTCCGACCCTGATCGGTTTTGCCTTTGCTATGGGGGAGAACCCGTTCGCCGCTTACAACGACACCGCTGAGTACGAGAACCTGCTGGCCAAGGTTGAGCAAAAGCTGATCGACTGCAAAGCCAATGTGAAGACGTACTGGACCGGTGGCGACCAGTTACTGGCGCTGTTGCGCACCGGTGAAGTGAAAGCCGCCATGGCCTGGGACGCTGGGGGCTGGAAGCTCAACGCCGAAAACGCCGACATCCGGTTTATTGCCCCCAAGTCTGGCGCTCTGGGCTGGATTGATACCTTTGCATTGCCACGCAAAGGCGAAAACGAAGACGCGGCCTATCAGTGGATCAATTACGTCATGCAGCCCGAAGTGGCTGCCCGGATCACCGCCGCTGCGGGAAATTTCACCGCCTCCAAGGGCTCCGAGGCTTTCGTCACCCCCACTCTGCGTGACGCTTACAATCAGAGCTTTGATCAGCAAGCCCTGGAAAACATCAAATGGTATCCACCAGTGCCGGCCGGACTCGAAACCATCGAAGGCCGCGTTCTGGACCGGATTCAGGCCGCAAACTGACCCCTGTATACGCTGCGGGTCGCGTCGGACACGACGCGGCTCGCCGGCTCACCCCCAGGACTGACTCCGACTTATGACACCTGCCAATGCCGATCGAAAGTCCGTCGATGGAGAGCCTGTCAATCGAGAGGATGGTGATAGGAACTGCGCCGATCTCGAATGCCGTGGCCTGGTGCGCCGTTTTGGCGACACCGCCGCGGTTGACCATATCTCGCTGACCATTCCCCCCGGGCAGTTTTTCTCGATATTGGGGCCTTCAGGCTGCGGGAAAACCACTTTGCTGCGCATGCTGGCCGGGTTCGAACAACCCGACAGCGGCGATATCTACATCCGCGATCAACGCATGAACGAGGTGCCGCCCAACCGGCGCCCGGTCAACATGGTCTTTCAGCATCTGGCGCTGTTCCCGACCATGACCGTTGCCGAGAACATTGCCTATGGCCTCAGACGCCAAGGCGTGAAAACCGCCGAGCGTCAACAACGGATCAAGCAGGTTCTGGCCCAGGTGGGATTGCCTGAACTTTCCGATCGCAACCCGCACCAGCTCTCCGGAGGTCAGCGTCAGCGTGTTGCACTGGCTCGCTGCCTGGTGTTGGAGCCGACACTGCTGCTACTGGACGAACCGCTGGGCGCACTGGATTTGAAGTTGCGGGAACAAATGAAGATTGAACTCAAGCACCTGCAAAAAACTTTTGGCACCACCTTCGTCTACATCACCCATGACCAGTCTGAAGCCCTGGTGATGTCGGACCAGGTGGCGGTCATGCGACAAGGCCGGTTCGATCAACTGGCCAGCCCCGAAGAGCTTTATCACAACCCTGCCACACCCTTCGTGGCAAGCTTTGTCGGCGACAATAATCGGCTTCCGGGTCGTGTTACGAGCGTTCAGAACGGCATTGCCGCCATTACCCTGGCCAACGGCCAATCGGTGCAGGGTCGAGCTGCAGAGCCGGGCGTGGCAGCCGGCGCGGCCGTGGATCTGTTTGTGCGGCCGGAGTCAATGTCGGTGAAGCAGGACCACCCGCAGCAGTCATTAACCAGACTCTCGGCCACGGTTTCCACAACGCTGTTTGACGGGGCCAACAGTCGCCTTGAGATGCGCGTTGGCGATCAAACGCTGTACGCCAGATTGCCACAGGATGGCAGGCTCGGCGCCTACTCCGCCGGCAGCGTCGCCGAATTGAGCTGGGATCCGAGGAGGGCCCCCGTGTTCCTGAGTGGTACGGGATGAACCCGGTCGCCCACCGCCTGTCATTGTGGCTGCTACTGGCGCCATTTTTGCTGTGGATGCTGCTGTTAGTGATCGTCCCCCACCTGCAAATGCTCTGGGTGTCCTTCCATGTGCGTGAAAGTTGGGACAGCTCGGTGTGGGGCGTCGCGCAGTACCAGACGTTTTTCAGCGAGTCCTACTATTGGCGCACCTTCGTTCGCACCGGGGTGATGTCACTCTTTACCACCTTACTGACCTTGATCGTGGCATTTCCGGTGGCCTGGTACATTGCGCGCCTGGCCCGGGGGCGAAGCAAAGGGCTGTTGTTTGCCGCCTGCCTGATTCCATTCTGGGCCAGTGAGCTGGTGCGCACCTACGGCTGGATGATCCTGCTCCGGGAGAGCGGACTGATCAGCACCTGGCTACAGTTTGTCGGGCTCACGGATGCTCCTGTAGAAATGCTCTACAACGACATCGCCGTCATGACCGGACTGGTCTACAACGGCCTGCTGTTCATGGTGGTTCCACTGGTGACCACCCTCGACGGGTTGGACGAATCGCTGGTGGAGGCGGGCTACGATCTGGGTGGCAACAGCTGGACGGTGCTGCAGCAGATTGTCATTCCCTGGACCATGCCGGGGATTACTTCCGGTTGTATTGTGGTGTTTATGCTGACACTGGGCAGCTACCTGACGCCGGTGTTGATGGGAGGCAAAGACAGCGCCTGGTTCACTGAACAGATTTTCACTCAGTTCATTACCCGCTTTAACTGGGAACAAGGCGCGGCGCTGGGGGTGCTGTTGCTGGTGTTGTCCTCGGCGCTGGTCTGGTTGGGACTGCGGCTCAGCGGACAATCTTTTCGTCGGGTAATGGGGTAGCCGATGATTCGCTCCGTCCCCCGCCCCGCCTGGTCCAAAAGGCTATATTTTGCCTATCTGGCGGCATTTTTTGTTTATGTGTCACTGCCACTGTTGGTCACGGCGGTGTTCTCATTTAACGACGCGCCGTTTCCGTCACTGCCGTGGCGAGGCTTCACACTGGACTGGTTTTTTGCCGACGGTTCCGCAGGGCGAACGGGACTGTTCCACGATGACAGTTTGCTCTCCAGCCTTGCCACCAGTGGTCACATTGCCTTCTGGGTCACCCTCGTCAGTGTCACGCTGGGGTGCCTGAACGCCATTTTATTTGAACGACGGCAATTTCCGGGCAAGGAATTCCTTTATATCCTGATGTTGATGCCACTGGTTATTCCCGGGGTTATCCTCGGTGTCTCGATTCTGGTCTTTTTCAGTGGCACCGCGAACGCGCTGTCGGACACCTGGGGTATTGAATGGGACAGTCTCCGGCCCGGTTTACCCTTGGTTATCATGGGCCAGGTGGCGTTTATCACAACACTGTGTACCCTGGTGATCGCGGCGCGCTTGCGCAAATTCGACCGTCAGCTTGAAGAGGCGGCCATGAACCTCGGCGCCACGCCTCTTGTCGCCTGGTTTACCGTAACCCTGCCCTGGTTGCTGCCTGCCATTCTGGGCGCGGCTGCCATGGCATTTCTGATGTCCTTCGAAAACTTCAATACCACTGTGATGCTCACCGGCAGCGATGCCCCCCTGACGGTGACTCTGTTTAACCGGCTACGGGAAGGTTCAACCCCAGTGCTGAATGCCGTTGCGCTGTTGTTGATGGCAGGATCAGGCCTGCTCGTCGGTCTGACCCTGCGAAAACCGAACAAACAAACCCGTTAGGCGCCTTCAACCCTCCGCTACCACGGCCTCGCCCGGCGGTTCTGTGACCGCACCCTTGTTCGACCGGCTCCGACAAAACACGGACGCAGTTCTCCGCGACAACGCAGTTTATGCCCACCGATGCTTACGGCAAATTTTCATCCCTTTACGCGAGCCCTGCGTATGTTGATACTGGTCGGTGTGCCACCGCGAATGCCGTTGTATTGGGGCACTGCACTACTGCACTGCTAAAAAGAAAGTCACAATGGATCGTTTCTCACGCCGTACATCGGTAAGGTGTTTTGAATGCCTGTGTTATTGAGGCCGTATTTGTTTCCCCTGTTATTATTCGTTGGTGCGTTGTGGCCAGCCGGCGCCAGTGCCAACACGAGCAAGCCGTCTGCGGCCCCTCTTGTGATCTGGATGACGCCAAACTTTCCACCCTTCCATGTCAAGAATAGCGTTGGTGAGCCTGTCGGCATTGCAGATCAACACCTGCACACTCTGATTCAGCAAATACCGGGATACACCCACACGGTGGAGACGGCGAACTACCGCCGAATTGTCCGTCAAATCATGGTGCGTGATGACGTCTGCGCACCGGGCCTTGTGAAAACGCCGGAACGACTGGGCAAGATGGTTTTTTCCCAGCCTTTAATGTCCTTTCGTCCGCCCCAACTCGTTATTCGGTCGGGTGAGTCCAGCCGACTGGAGGATTTCTGGCAGCAGGATGGCAGGCTGAAGCTGGAACGCTTGATCCAGTCCGGGCGTTTCAATTTTGGCGTGGCCTCCGGCCGCTCTTACAGTTCGGAAATCCACGGCATCCTGGCACGCCAGCAGGAGGAAGACGGCCTGATCACTCACTACGGTGAGGATCAAACTCAGGGCCTGGCCCGTCTGCTCGTCAATCCACGCCATGTTATCGATGGCCTGCTGGCCTTTCCGGAAGAGGTGGCGTATTTCAAAGCCAACGGGCTATTTGGTGAAGATGAGGTGGAAATGATACCGCTGGTCATGAGCGGGTGGACCGACACCATGTACGCCGCCTGCTCAAAATCCGAGGTTGGCAAACGGATCATTCAGGAGATCAACAGGGTATTGACCGACAAGGGCCCAGACTACTTCTATCAGCGCTATAAAGATGCGTTCGCTGATCCTTTCATCATTCAAGCCGACACCCCGGCGCGTTCAGACTTCTAGCGCCCATTCGCAGGCATCCGACGTTTCACCGGGCGCGCCAGCAGGCCCTCGGTGCCCGGTGGGAATCAGATTCGAATGATGGACTGGTAGCTTGCGACCTCAACCGCAAAGCGTGTTTTCTGGCGCAGGTAGTCTCTAAAGGTTTCCGACGCTTCCGGTTCACCATGGATAAGGTGTATGGCAGTGCCGGGGACCAGCGCACTCTGACTGAGCCATTGCTCAATCTCTGCATAGTCCCCGTGAGCTGATAAACCGTCCAGCATCTCAATCCGGGCCTTGACCGGAATCCATTCACCGTGGATTTTTACGGTTTCGGCACCGGCCATCATTTTCGCTCCACGGGTACCACCGGCCTGGTAGCCCGCAAAAATAACGGTGGTTTTCGGATCGCCCAACAGCCGTTTAAAGTGATGGAGAATTCTCCCGCCCGTCGCCATGCCGCTGCCGGCAATAATGATGTGGGGGTACAATTGATCAGCCAGCGCCTTGGACGCGTCGACCGACCGGGTGTACAGGGTGGAGCTGCCCATTTGGGCACAGTCGTGCCGGCTCAATTTATGCTGCTGCGGGTAGTTCCAGTAGATTTCAGACACATCAATCGCCATCGGACTGTCCAGATAAACCGGCAGCTTTGGAATGCGCTGCTCCTGGATCAAGCGGGACAGCATATATTGCAGCACCTGAGCCCGACCCACAGCGAAAGAGGGAATGAGAACGGGGCCGCCTTTGCTTATGGTGGTGTTGATTACCTCAGCCAACTCGGCAAAAGGGTCTTCGACCTCATGGCGTCGGTTTCCGTAGGTGGATTCAAGCAACAGGGCATCCAATTCAGGCAGAGGCCTGGGGGGATTCATGAAAATATCGTTCTGGCGCCCCACATCGCCCGAAAATCCAACCCGCTTGCCGTCAGCCTCCATGATAATGCAGGCCGCCCCGAGAATGTGCCCCACCGGCTGAAAGTAAAAACGGATATCCCCGACGTTCCTTGGCTGCTCGAACGCTACAGGTTGGAACAGTGCCATCGCGGCTTCCGCGTCATTCTGATCGTATAGTGGTTCTGGTTTTTCATGTTTGCTGAGCTTGTGACGTGAGAGGTATCTGGCTTCCTCCTCTTGCAAATGGCCGCTATCGGCCAGCAGGATGGAGCAAAGTTCAACGCTCGCAAAATGGGTGAACACCGGGCCACGGAATCCTTGCTTGTACAGCACGGGGATGTAACCGGAGTGGTCCAGATGGGCATGGGTGAGCAGCACTGCATCCAGGGCTTTGATATCAAGGGGCAGCGGTTGTCGGTTACGACGACGCAACCACTTATAACCCTGAAACAGGCCACAATCCACCAATACGCGTGTGGTCGCCGTCTCTACCAAAAACTTGGAACCTGTGACCGTTTCTGCACCGCCAAGAAAGGTAATTCTCATGGCATTCATTCCCAAAATTCACCGGGAGGACCATTGACCAAAAAACTCACACACTGCGGGAGTCAAAAGCCATAAATTACGGGTATTATGAACCTGAGAGCCACAACATTCTTTGAGTTGGGTCAATTCAGCTAATAGTAAGGACAAAGCGTGCCATGGAACGGTTCTGCTGAGGGCAAAGCCCAGAACCTCCCGAACGCCAAGATTAGCCTGAAGTAAACGTGTTCCATTCGTGAATTGGTCTATGGCCCTTTATCCAAACACTCACAGCGCACTCCTGGAACCGCTGTTGCTAATAGGGACATCACTATGAAATTGACTTCTAACCGCTCCCCCAATCCGTTGTCATCAAGCTGCGAACAATGTGGTTTAAGCAATTTGTGTTTACCGCTGGCGATTGCAGGTGAAGATCTTTCGCGACTGGATGCTGTGGTCAAGCGCGATTCGATGTACGCCCGGGGCAGCAAAGTGTTTGCTCAAAACGCCCCGTTTACGTCGTGTTTTGTGGTTAAAAGCGGCGCCGTGAAAACGTCGATGATGAGCGAACGGGGCGACGAAAAAGTGCTTGGCTTTTACCTTCCTGGCGAAATGTTCGGTCTGGATGGGGTCAATGATGGAGCCTATGCCTGCTCTGCGGAAGCACTGGAGCGCTCGGCTATCTGTGAAATTCCATTTGAACATCTGGAACAGTTGGCGCGGGAGTTACCGCATCTGCAGCGCTACCTTTTTCGCCTGATGAGCCGAGAAATTCATGGCGCCGAAGAACTGAGTATGTTGCTCAGCAAAAACACCGCAGATGAGCGCATTGTGTCGCTGTTTCTGACACTGTCTTCCCGCCACGCTCGTCGCAGGCTTTCCCCTACCCGCTTCTCACTGCCCATGTCCCGGGGTGATATCGCCAATTTCCTGGGACTGGCCGTAGAAACCGTCAGCCGCGTACTAAACAGGCTACAGAGTCAGCATCTGGTCAAGGTGAATGGCCGCACGGTGGAGTTGCTCGATATTGAAGCGCTACAGAGACAACTGCAGCAGCCGGCAGAGCCCTGCATCAGTGCGATCAAGTTGATGGATCGTCCGTGACATCGTGGGGGCGCCTAGTCTTAGCCCCCTTCATACTCCCTGACCAATTCGCCGAGATAGTGCATACCCGCTGAACTCAGGAAATACCGGCTAGCCCCGCTTTTGTGGAGAAAGTGTCGGCTCAACAAGTAATCAATCGCCCCTTGCACGCCTTTTTCCAGGCGGGCAGCCCGCAGCATGTCCTGATACTCATCGTCTGCCCCGATGGCAATGATGTCATCCTCTTTAAGGCCGGCGTCCGCCCGACCAAGAAACTCCAGGTCGCGGCCAGAGCGGGCGAAATACCGGCCAATAATCAGCAGAATCACCTGGACCCGGAAGGCATTTTCGTCGTGTTCTTCGGTTTCGTCATCGGTATTCTCACGCAGGTAGAAAAACGCACCCTGCTCATTGAACATCAGCTCAAAGCCCAGATGCTCATAGAACTTGCGGAAGTGGCTAAGGTGATTGTACAGCACGTTATACAGCCGGTTATCTTCCAACGCCCCAAGGTGGGGGTTGAACATATCCCGCAAGATAACGCGGCCTGCGACCAGCTCGCGGTATACGGCGGTTGAGTCGCGCGGTAAAACGCCTTCAAAACCCGTGTGTGGTTGGTCGGCGAGCGCTGATGGTTCAATGTCCTGCATGCTGTAACCTGCGTTTTCGATAAATATAATGTTCGTTCTCAGGTGACCCCAACTGACGGAAACGGTTCGTCGTGACCAGCTCCCACGGCGTCAGATCGAGGTTGGAGAGACGGTTCATGGCTACCAACAGATCCGGAAACCGATACCCGTCAATGAACCCTTCAAGCCGGCCGTGCAACTCCCGAACCAGATCAGCGGTTGGCCGCAACTCCAGGGAATCGACCCAGCGAAACAACGTGTCGATCCGCTGTATGTCCATCACCGGACCGCTCGCCTGAGCGGTCAACTCGGGCAGAACCGGGGCTTCATGCTGGCGCTGAAGATCATCCAACCGCAAGGTAAGTTCGGAGAACAGCAGTTGGTAATAGCTCTCAGACTGACCGAATGCGTATTGTTTTGGTCGCGCGGACGCCTTGAGTCCAGACATAAACGACGAGCTGCGCACAAAACCACGACCATCCAGGCGGGTTTTGCGCAAGTCCTGCGTTCTGGTTGCCTCGAGCAAGGTCTGTAAGTGTTGGAAGTGATGCTCCATGGCATTGTATTGCACCATGCCCCGCCGGGTTTTGCGTAGAAAGTGGTCGACCTCCACGGCCACTTTCTGGATCGGCCGGTGCATGGCGTTGAGGCTCAGCGACGCGCGAAACACCTGATCGGCCGAGGCTTGTTGATCGTTGCGTTCCAGCAGGTCCTGAATACCGTCCATAATGGCAAAGAGGTTGGCGCCGTCTTCCAACTGCGAATCCGGGTTCAGCAACACCAGCGTCGGTTTGATATGGCGCTCGTAGAGGGTGGTAATCTGTTCGAACAGATTTTGGCGAAAGTCACTGAACTGCTCTTTGCCCCGACTGGCCTCATCGGACAACTCCGCCAGTTCGGCGCTGATGGTCTGCATGCGGAAGATGTTCTGCCGCAACAAGCCAATCAAGCGACTGACCCGCTCGTTCAGATCGTCCCGTAGCTCGGTGAAATCCGGGTCGGCCTCATGAAAACTGCTGACCCTGAGACGGTCAAGCACGTCCCGCAGAGTCACCAGATACGATCGCAAGCGCGCGTCCGTCAACTCCTGATACAACGATGCATTGCATGCGCGCATCAAGCCCAACAGGGCATCCTGAAAGACCAGGCGGCGCTCACCCTGCACCTTGTCGATATCGATGACAACACCGCTGCGAAACAGGTTATCGGTGCTGAACGCACGCCGAAGTCGGGCCTGATCGGCCTTTTTTAAGGTGCCGGAGTAATCCAGCACATACCGGATCAGATCGGTTTCCAGCACATAGTGCACCGCAACCCGATCCATCCGCTCAATCATGTGGAACATCACCTTAGGATGCTCAAACAGGATGCGGGTCGTTTCCAGAGTGCTGAACTGCTTACTCACCCGACTCGCCCTCCAACGGACTGCGTTCGTCGACAGCGTGTCCTGCGTTCACAGCGTGTTCCATCTTGGCCGGTTCCTCAGTACTGTCCCATAGGCCAGACTGAGTCTGGTCCACCCAGTGTTCCCCGTCGGACCGCCGGAACCCTTCCGCCCCGCCCCAGAATACCAGGGTTCGACGGGCGTCGTAGGGTTTCGCTGTGCGCATTTGCCCCACTTCCAGATGGCGACCAACCTGGTAAATGACTTCCGGACTGGCGCTGTGGGTGGCCGCGGAAAACAGGTTGAACCCCTGAGCCTTCAAGCGTTCCAATAGCGACGGCATTTGGCTGACGTCGATACTCGCCAACTCGTCCAGCACCATCGGAAAGGACAGCCGAACCCCCGGGTACAGCACGCGCCGCAGCAAGCGATGCACCAGTTCAAGGTTAATCAATGCGGTGGTGGAGGTGGACTGACCTTTGGTATCCAGGCCCGTACCATTGCGTTTGCGAGTGCGGTACGACACGCCGGTGATGACCCGGTCCATGGTCAACCGGTACCCTTGCGACTGGTCGGTGAAAAACTCCGCCACAAAAACCCGCAACCGGTCGTAAAAGGCGTCGGATTGCAGTTGATCCGAATAGGGGTCAATGGCGTCAGACTCTTCCACCAGGTTGCGGAACTTGGGATCGGTGTGAATATCTACGCGGATTTCCACCAGATCATTAATCGTCACGCCGTCCAGTTCACCATTGAGCTGATTCTCAAACCGTCGAATGTGTTCATGGTTGGCTTTCAATGCCAACCGATAACTGGCTACGGTTTCGTTGTGGGCCTTGATCTGGCCGGTGAGCAACTGCTCTTGCTCCGCTAACTCCGAAAACGCCTCTCCGAGCCGTTGAAAGGCGTCCCGGATGTCTGTTGCCGGCGGGCTATCGAGCTGTAATTGGCCGTCACCGTCTTCCAGAATGCCGACCAACACAAAATGCCGGAGATGGTTGAGCACCGCATGCCGCAACTCGATCAGCGCCTCCAGCCGTTGACCGATGTCGTCCAGGTGTACCACCGTCAGTGCCTCCGGCGTCAGCGGCACCTCAGCGACGGCCGACGCCAACACTGGAATCCGGTGTTGCAGCGACCCCACGGTTTTATTGAGCTGGATAAACTCATTCTCCCGTTCAACCACGTGCCGAAGGTCCGACTCCGCCCGCGCCAGCTTTACACTGACCGCATCCAGCCGTTCTCGTTCCACAGACAGGGCCTGCTCGGCCTCTGCCTTAACCTTCTCACACTCGTTTATTCCGGTTTCGGCATCCCGGCCGGTGATGGTTGCCGCCGGCAACCGGTCAAGCAGCTCCAGGTCCTGCTTCGCGGCCTGAACTTCCTTTTCGGTATCAGCAACTTTCCGGGGTCGGTCGAACGCTTCGTTATCACCGCCGGCGAGTTCGTCCAGGCGCCGTTGCAGCTCCCGGCGCTCCTCCGACAATTTACGTCGCTCGGCCTCCAGGTCTTCCTGATGCAGGTCGCGACGCTCAAAAACAGTATCAAACCACTCAAAGCCCTCACCTTGCGGTCGGAACAACTCGGTGAATGCCCGGATTGTGGCCCTGGTTGCGTCGTCCAGGGCCTTTCCGGGGCTTGCCAGTGCCAGTCGTGAGTCGACCGCTTGCAACGGCTGCAGAACGGCGTCCTCCAATTGATGATGCAACTGCCATTTCTGCCGCTGCTGACGGTCAATGAGCTTTTTCAAGCGCTCGTCGACCGCGTTAATCTGTGCGTTCAACCGCTGTGTCTGGACCTGCGCCTGAGCAGCATTCTTGAGGGCCCTGAGTTGGGATTCCGCGGCCTCCAGTTCTTCCGTCAGGATGCTATGCACCTCGTCCCGGCTCATGCCCGCATACTGCGACATCATCAACTCACCACGGCATTGGTCGTCTTCGGCTTTGCTCAGGTTTTTTCGGTGGGTTTTTATCTCACCATTCAGTTCTTTCAGGCGGTCATCCTGATCCTGTAACTGCTTGCTGGCATGGCGGTGGGTTTCTTTCAGGTCGGCCCGCGCATTATTCGCCTGCTGGTGGGCGCTGCGGGATTGTTCCAGCGCCTGCGCCAGCCCCGCTCGAAACGCGGCAAATTCACTTTGACTGCGCTCAACCTCATGGAGACGCTGATAGGACTGGGTCAATTTGCCAAATCTTGGCCGTTCGGACTCAATCCGGATCAAATGTTCATTCTGGGATTTCAGCTCTTCATGGCGCAGCAAAAACTGATCAATGTCGAAATCAAAAGCGTCATCGGCAAACTTTTTATCGGCTTCGATGATACTGGCGACCGCATCCGCCATGGCGCGATCATCCGCCTTCATTTCAAACAGCAGCAAAATCAATGTCCGCAGTGACTGTACTTTGCGTTCGTCACCATCCGCCAGCGGCAACACGGAATAGCGCACGGCATCCGGCGACATCAGGTCACTGCTGTAGAGCATCGACTTGAGTTTGTTGGTGTCATTGGTGACCACTGCCTTGGCGGACAGCTTCTTGACCGACTCCGCCACTTTACTGACCGAGAGACCCGACACTGCGTGGCCGATGCCATCGTGATCGTCGCCCATGGTCCAGAATAGCGGGCGCAGGTCGTCGTACGCCGCCGGAACAAACAATCGACCGTAACTGAGATCGCTGGAGCGGTCCCGGTAAAGAATCTGACAGTGGACACCGGCGGGATTTTCCGCCTCCATAATCAGGAAGCTGTACTGGCCCGGAAAGTAATGCTGGTAGCTTTCTTCATTGGTGTAATAGCTTCCGGCGCTGGCATTGCGAAAGGAGAACTTCTTACGACTGTTACGGAAATTGGTTTCCGGCAATAAAAACAGCCGTAACGAATTCAGCAAGCTTGACTTGCCCAGGTTGCCGGTGCCGAGAATAACGGCATGCTCATCGACTGGAATTTCGACGTAACAGAACCCGGCCGAATCGACAAGCACCAGGCGTCGGATGCGAAATCCAAACTGATCAAGACTCACTCGGAACCCCCACTGCTCTGTAGCGCTTCAATATTGTCCAGCACACATTCCTGCTCCATAAAGTGGCCCGTTTCCCGGAACGCCCGCGCCAGGGCATCAAAGCCCATGGCACTGGCCAGGGTGATGGCCTGAACACACCGGTCGGTGGATTTGGGTGACATCGTAAACCGCGAGTAGAAGTCATGCCAGTCAGCGGGCTGGACAAAGACGACCCGCGTGCCCAGTTTTTTCTGCAATGCCTGGTACAGTCTCAGGCCCCCGAGATCGTAGTCAAAGGCACACCAGAGTTGCTCGTAGCATTTCAACCAGGCGACGTTGAGCGACCGTGCGATACGGCTACCGCCCCCTAAAATCACATCGGTATTGCTTAGACTCAGTAACCGCCCCGAACACAGAGAGGCAAACGCTAGCATGGCCTCGGGTCGGGCAAAATTTTCCTCGTTCTCGACCACCAGCGCATTCGGTTTCGATACGAAGTCCTGCACCGAGTGGTCAACGGAAAGCATCACCACGGCGGGCCGTTCATCAGATAGCTCAGCGTGGTATACCAGCAAAAACGAGCGGGCCGTCCTATATTGATGCGAATCGCCTTTGGCGGCCGCCTCGGTCCGGCTTTCCGGTGCGGCCGCGGCCGCCTCAAGGGCATCCAGTATCGACTCGTTCAAACAGGTCACTCGCCAACGATTAGATGCCACTTTTTCGGTCCGAAACAGTGATTCGTGACGAAAGCGAACGGATTCGGGCAGGGCCTGGACAAAACCGTAATAATTAATGGGCAAACCCTCACGGATGCAGGCAATGTAGCGAGTCAGACTCCTGCCGCCATTACTCATTTTGACACCTCTTCTGCCATCACTAATCGAGCAGGAAGCACCGCCTGAGCAGGCAATGGTTCCCATCGTTAGCGTCAAAATGCCACTAATTTCCGATGCTGCTTACGGGGGATTTTACCCAAGGCGGTGTCAGAACTTCGTGGCTGGTTCCGCCTTTATTGAATTTAATGGCCGGGGTTTTGCGAGCCCGAAGCCCTGAGCGTAGTCCACGTTCATTTCACGCAACGCCTCAAGAATCTCCAAATCCTCAACGTATTCTGCAATGGTTTTAATGCCCAGGAAGTGGCTTAACTCATTAATGGAACGCACCATGGCGTAATTGGAAAGATTATCGTTCAGGTCTTTCACGAACACACCGTCTATTTTCAGAAAATCCACGGGCAGGCGCTGAAGATAGGCATAGGAAGCCAGACCTGTGCCAAAATCATCCAACGCGAACTGGCAACCTGTGCGTTTCATTTCCTGAAGGAAATCGGCGGCATAGTGCAGGTTGGCGACGGCGGCGGTTTCAGTAATTTCAAAGCACAGCTTGTTGGCCGGCACGCGGCCCCCGCGAACGGTGTCCTCCAGATAACTCAAGAAGGCGTCATCACTGAGCGACGCCCCGGACAAATTGATATTGAAACCGCCGACCGAGGCCACAATGTCCGGATTGGCCTGCATCCAGTCAAACGCGTTGTCCAACACCCAGCGGTCGATCCGGGTACTGCGTCGAAATTGCTCTGCTGCCTCAATAAAGGCTTGTGGCGAGATGGTGTTGCCTTCGTTGTCCTGCAAACCCAAGAGTATCTCGTAGTAGGCCGGGCCCGTGTCACTTACCGGGACAATACGTTGAGCACGCAGTGACAGGGCGCCACTTTCGAGAACGCTGTCAATGCGCGATACCCAGGAAATTGCCTGCCGACTTTGCTGCTGGCCGACGCCCACCACTTCAACCCGATCTCCACCCGCCTTTTTGGCCGATTTCAGCGCGAGGTTGCTTTGATTGAGCAGTTCTCCTGGCTCGGGCGAGGCGTCATCGAACGTATTGACGCTGACGCTCAACGAGCTGTAGAACTCCGCATTTTGGTAGTGAAACTGTTGTTGCTTGAACTGGCGCCTGAGCCGTTCGGCAAAATCGAGCCCGTCTTCGTGCGCCATTGGCAGGATGGCCACAGCGAACTCGTTGCCACTCAAACGCCCCAGCAGATACGACTCATCGCCTCGCGGTTGCAGATCCGCCAACATCGCACCCAGTTTTTGCAACATCGCGTCACCGGCAGCGGTTCCGTAACTTGCATTCACGATACTGAACTGGTCGATATCAAGGGCAATCAATGCCCCGTCGGCCTGATCCGGCTTGCTCTGCGAGACCATCCAGGCGAATTGCTTCTCGAACCCATGCCGCTGTAGGCATCCGGTGAGTGGGTCCTGGGTGGCTTTGATGGCCATTTCCCGATAGACATCCTGCACAATGTCGAAGAGGCTTTGGTCCACAAAAGGCACCTGGTTTTGATCAACCCGCTGAATGTCCCCTACTTCAAACCGCTTGATCAGGCCGGCCAGGTCGTACTCCACTTCGTGCATGCCTTGGCCGGTTAAAAAGACAAACCGATAGACATCCTCCCCGCCCCAGACCAGCCGCATGCGTTGAGCCTCGTCATCGCCATCACGGACAAGTATCCAGTCTCCGACCTGGAGTTGATGGACGCGCTCGACCCATCGACTGTTTTCGGGGTGATAGGATTCTGGAGCAGCCGGCGCCTGCTCGCCCGGTGGGTACGCTTCCACCCACTCTCGGTCGGGCCGGATTTCATCAACCAACTGGCCCTTCAGGTTTTTGACAACGTCGAGCCACCGAGACGAGTCGCCAAGGCCCGCCAATTCACGCTCGACAAGCCGCAACAACGCCGAGCTTTCAAGCTCACGTTCGAATGCGATGTCTTCGTGACCCGCTTCCTGTCCCAGCCAGGCCTGAATCTGATCCACCACCGCAAACCGTTCAGTGAACATCAGGCTATCGGCGCCTTCCTTGAGTATGGCCAGCACCAATAGCTGCTCCCAGCCGGCGTGGAGTAGCTCCAGCAGGACAACGGGCACGTTACGGCCTGACAATCTCACATCAAGACGATTTTTGACGGCTTGTCGTGTCTCTTTAAGACGCTGCTGGCCCTCAAGCGTTTTTGAAATACGTTCGGCGTTGCGCCCGAACGATTGATCCTGGCGTTCAATCAGGGTGACCAGGCGACGACCGACCTGCTGAAACAGGTCGTCATCCAGATGTTCCGCATCCAATAACTGCGTGACAATGTCTGAAACAGTGCGTTCCAGCACCTTGTTTGAGCTTCGGTCAGCCAGGCTCAAGCGCATCAGATTGTTGATTATTTCACGGGCGGGATGATCTTCTTCGTCCAGGAATGCTGGCGTCTCCAACAACACTTGCAGCACCGGCACACGCAACTGGTTCAGGTGCTCACGAATGTTATCCGGCAGTTTGGTCTGGCTTGCCAGGGGTGCGAAAATTTTATCCACCAGCCCCGCTCGGTCCATCGCCTCCTGATTCATCGCAGCCTTCAGCGACCCGTTCTGTTCCGCCGCATTGGCGATAGCCGCCTGCAGGCTGGACGCCGGTTCACTTAGTACGCGGCGCAATTCGGCTTTCAGGGTGTGCAGTTGCCTGATGGCTTCGGACGGGGGCTGCGCATTGTGAGCGTCCGTTGATGTCGGATCGCGCTGCAACCCCACCAACCGAAGTACACTGCCGGAGGCCAGCCGTTTTCTATCCGCCCGTTCAGGCTCAGCCGGGCGAACCTCTGCGGCGCCGGTTTCGAGAACCGGGTCTGGCGATTCTTCACAGGACAGTTCACGAGAAGCTTTGGCTTTGACCGGCGCCTGCGTAACAGACGGCCAGTTCAGGGGCAAATTCTCCATGCCCAGAACCCGCAACCCCGCATCGGAGAGTCGCTGCAGCAGCGCCTCAATGGAGCGCAACCAATGATCGTACAGGGACGATTCAAACGCCTCATAAAGCGCGGGCCGGGTCAGGGCGCCGAAACCGGAATCGAAAATGGCCGACTGGAGACTATGACAGAGCTCGGTCGGCCCCAGCGGGTTGGTACGATTCGTCAGATCCCTCTGGGTTATCTGCGACAGGGCCTGATTTAATTTGAACAGCACGTTTTTGTTGCGATCGCCCACCGATTTTGCCACTGCCTGAAGCGTCAACCAATCCTCGAAGACCCCTTTATCAAGCACACCGAGCCCGCCTTGCGCCCCGCTGATGGCTTCGTTGTTTTCCAATTCGGCAATGGACAGGTTTAATCGGTGGTTGAACATTTTGGACAGCGACGTGCGTTGTCGCACCAAAAGTTGCTTGCCGTCGTTCAACTGATGGATCTCCGCCAACAGGGTGGCGCTGCCAAGACGCTGTTCAATGCTATGCAAGCCGTACTCACTGAAGGTTTCCAGCAGCGCCTGAACCAGTGACTGGGAGTGCTGACGTACAAGGCGCCAGAGCTGTTGGCGACGATTTTTATGCGTGACCGCAGCCTTGCCGTCATAGGATCCGGTTGTGATAAGTAATCGCAGCAGATCCGGGTTGGGTTCAAGAAACTCCAGGCCCAGATTACTGCCATCGATGCGTCTGACTGTTGCCATCACGCGATGATGCTGCTCCAGTCCGGACCGTTTGATGAACAGATGGACTTCAACCACGGCATCCTTTTGTGCCTGAAGAAATTCAGCAAGTGCCAGTGAGGTGACCTGTTCCAGCCACATACCGGATTCACAAATGTTGCCCAGCGCTCCCGCAACCGGATTGAGACCGCGAGCTACCACGAGCACACCATGATGAAGGCTATGGCGACGATACTGCCGACGCTCCCTTGAAGTCATCAATCCTCCTGACTGTAATAACCCCACCGCCTTGTGTTAGGGCGTGGCGGGCCTGAATGCATGGCCCGATTATCGATCCGTCAATTTGATCTCTATACGCCGATTTCGTTGTAATGCCTGTTCACTGTTCCCGGTTGCAACCGGGAAAAACTCGCCAAAGCCAGCGGCTGCCATGCGCTCTTCCGGCACGCCCTGATCGGCCAGATAACGGACCACGGCCACTGCCCGCGCGGTCGAAAGCTCCCAGTTGGAAGGGAAAGCCGCGGTGTTGATGGGCACCCGGTCAGTGTGACCGTCGATACGAAGAATCCAGTCGATGTCCTTGGGAATGGTCGCGGCAACATCCAGCAAGACCTCGGCAAGCTTATCGAGCTCGGCCCGTCCGGGCTCGCCCAGGCGAGCCGAGCCGGATGCAAACAGTAATTCGGACGGGAGCAGGAACCGGTCACCGACAATGCGGATATTTTCATTCGCCTTCAGGATCTCTCGCAGCCGACCGAAAAATTCCGATTGGTAGCGTTCCAGTTGATTCACCCGTTCCGCCAGCAAGGTATTGAGACGCTGCCCCAGTTTCTCCAGCTCGGACTCCTTGGTTGCCGTCAATCCTTTTTGTAGACGCAGCGCGGCCGTGATTTCATTGAGCTGCGCCTGCAAGGCCGCCACCTGATTGGATAATCGTGTGATCAAGGCGACCTGGGAGGCCGACAGTGCCTCTTCATTTGCCAGCGCCTGTTCCCCTTCCTTGACCACCGCCACCAGATCGTCAATTTTCAACGCCTGCGATGCGAGCTGCTCCTGGGAGCGTTCCACCTCCGCCTGCTCCTGCGCCAAAGTCTCCTGTAACCGTTGGCTTAACGCGAGGCTGGCGCTGTAATCGTTCTGCACCACCATCATTTGCTCTTCGAGTGCGTCGTTTTTTTTCCGCTCCAATCCCAGCAACCTCGAAATATCGGCCAACCGGTTGTTTAACTTTGCCAATTCCGAATTTCGATCCGACAACGTCTGGGAGAGATACAGCTGGCTGACGACGTACACCAGCAACATAAATATAACCAGCATCAGCAACGCCGACAGGGCATCCACATATCCCGGCCAAACATTGATCGTGCTTCTGGTGCGGCGTTTAGACCCTAGCATGGAAGCAGACTCCGAGGATTACCGGGCATCGCATCACTCCTTGCCCGCCAGTTTGTCCCGCAAGCGCTGGTTCTCATCTTCCAGCTGTTCTATGTTCTGCCGGGCCAGTTCACTGGCAGCAACGCCGCCACCAACGGTGTCCACAAGATTGGTGACCCCGGTCAGCCATTCTTCGAGACCATCGTAAAAGCGGTTCTGGGCATGCCCGGCCTGAATGTCCAGAAAACCCAGAATCAGAGACCCACCAAGCCCCAGCAGTGATGAGCTAAAGGCGGTGCCCATCCCCTCCAGCGGCGTCAACAAGCCGGTCTGAAGCGCGGCAAAAACCTCGCCGAAATCGCTCTGATCCATATTAAGGTTCACAATGACCGCACCAACTGCATTAATCGTCCCCAAGAGGCCCCAAAACGTCCCCAGCAGACCCAGGAAAACCAGCAAGCTGATGAAGTAGCGGGTTATTTCCCGCTGCTCGTCCATTCGAGTGTGGATCCCGTCCAGCACCGTTCTGAGCGACAGCGTTGACAGCGAAAACTGATCACGCTTGTAGTCGTCTCCCAACTGCCTCGCCAGCGGCTTCAGCAACCGTGGTTCTTGCAGCACGGACAACCCGGCGTGGCCGGTTCTGAACTGGGAAATCCAGCGTAATTCGGGAAACAGGACGATGACCTGCCGATACGTTAGCCCAATCCCAATGAACAGGACGCACACGATCAGCAAGTTAAAGACCCAGTTCGCCATAAAGGCGGTCTGCAAAGGCGCGTAGATCAAAGCACAAACGGTCAGCACCACCAGCAGAAAAACCGTCATCCAAAACAAAGTGTGTTTGGGGTTACTCATTGCCACCACCAACGTTGAGTTTGAAAGCTAGCTAAACCTTAGCACATGGTCCGAGGCGTTGTGGCGGTGGACAGCAACCGGCTTACCAAAAACTAAAAACCGGTCACTGCAGGAACCGTTACGCATAAGCAATTCATCGAGCGACAGCGGCGTAAACCCGAACCAACATCATTGAAAACCCAGAATTTGCCACCAACTAGTGTTCTGTCTGCCTATGACTGTACCTCTGAAATACGGTCAACCAACTGGCACCCATTCAACGATCAATACCCGGGAAAAACACATGCGAACTCTTCAGCTTCAGCCCCCCACACGGACGCTATGGCAACTGACGTCGATCATGCTACTGGCATTGGTGTTATCCGGGTGCGGCATCAATAACATTCCGACCTATGACGAGAAGGTCAAAGCCGCCTGGTCGCAGGTTGAAAATCAGTATCAGCGGCGCGCCGATCTCGTACCCAATCTGGTGGAAACCGTCAAAGGCTTTGCCGCTCAGGAAAAAGACACCCTGACGGCGGTTATCGAGGCCCGATCCAAAGCAACGTCCATTCAAGTGGACGAGAGCATTCTGAACAACCCGCAAAAACTGAAACAGTTCCAGCAAGCCCAGGGCGAATTGAGCAGCGCCCTGAGTCGGTTAATGGCGGTATCCGAGCGCTATCCTGACTTAAAATCCAACCAGAACTTCCTGGCCCTGCAGTCTCAACTGGAAGGCACTGAAAACCGTATCGCCGTTGCTCGCCGCGACTTTATTCAGGCAGTGGAACTTTACAACACCGAAATCCGGACCTTTCCCGGTCGCATCTGGCACAGCATGCTCTACAGCGACATGCCGCTGCGAGAAAACTTTGAAGCCACCACTGACAATGCTGAGGAAGCACCGAAGGTGGAATTCTGATGGGTTCTAACGTGCGACACAGTGTGCTGTTGGCCTGGGTTCTGACGATATTTTCAGCCTCTGCAGCGCTGGCGCAATCGGCGCCGGAATTCCCAGATCTGACCGGACGGGTGGTGGATCAGGCCGATATGCTGGACAGCCAAACCGAGCAGGCATTGAGCCAGATGCTTGAGGCCCACGAGCAAGCCACCACCGAGCAGGTGGTCGTTGTTACCCTGCCCGACCTTCAGGGCAAGGCCATCGAGGATTACGGTTACCAGCTGGGACGGCACTGGGGCATTGGTCAAAAAGGCGAGGACAACGGTGCCTTGCTGATTGTGGCCAAGCAGGAGCGCCAAGTCAGAATCGAGGTCGGCTACGGTCTGGAGGGTCGGTTAACCGACGCCACCTCCGCTACAATCATCAACCAGATCATTACTCCGGCTTTTCGTCAGGGCAGTTTTAGCAATGGCATCGTCAACGGCACTGCGGCGATGATCCAGGTTCTGGGTGGCAAGCCACTCGCACAACCCACCCAATCGGTCACTGATCAAAGCCGGGAAAAACCCAGTCTGGCCAGAGCAGCACTGTTTTTCATTATCATGATGGCGGTCATTTTCTTCGTCGGCGGCGGACGGGGCCGTGGCGGACGCAGCCGCGGGGGCGCCGCATTACTTGGCGGCGCCTTACTGGGTGCCAGCCTGGGCGGCCGCAGTGGTGGCTTTGGCGGCGGAGGCGGTGGCTTCGGCGGGGGCGGCGCCTCTGGTGGCTGGTAGGAACTCGCCCACCAGAATTACCCCAGCCATGTGGCTCAATTCACCAGTCAATGAATAAGCGAACAGCATCCATGACATTATTGAACAGAGATGAACAGGATCAGGTGGCGGCCGCCATCAACGCAGTAGAACGGGAAACCGACGCTGAACTGGTGACGGTTCTGGCGCCCCAGGCTGACAACTACGCCTACATACCACTGGTGTGGGCGGGCGTGCTCGCGCTGCTGGTGCCGGGCATACTTAACTACTTTTTTGGCTGGTTCAACGCCGACAGCTTAATGCTGCTGCAGTGGACCACCTTTGTTGTGCTTAGCCTGGCCGGTCGGCTGCCCCAGCTTAATACGCGCCTGATTCCGCGAGCGGTTCGCTATTGGCGCGCCTCCAACCTGGCCCGCCGGCAGTTTCTCGAACAGAACCTCCACCACACGAAAGACGGCACCGGGATACTGATCTTTGTGTCGGAGGCCGAGCGCTATGTTGAAATTCTGGCGGACGAGGGCATTTCAAGCCGAATCGATGATGCGGTGTGGCAGGAGATTGTTGAATCCTTTACCCGGCGGGTGAAGCAGGGTGAGACGCTTCAGGGCTTTCTGGACTGCATTGACCAGTGCGGGACGCATCTGAAAAACCATGTTCCAGCCACCCACGAACGTAACGAGCTACCGAATCATCTGGTAGTGTTGCCTTGATTCCCACTCAGCATCACGTCAGATGTTGTTCGATTTCAAAGACGTGAGGGTCATCGTCCCCGAGCTCCCGCAGTGCGTCTGCCAGTTTTAGCAGGTATTCGTCGTTGCGGCCGCTGGGCCCCGAGGCCCCGGCGATCTGACGGGCGATGACCGCTTCGTCAGCGGGGCCGAGATACGCTTCGTTGTCGTCGGTGGCAATGTAAACCAGCCCCTCCTCCGATGAGCCGTCGTCGAACACCATGGGCGTTGCAAAGCGCAAATAGCCGTTCTTTTCGCGCACATCCAAATGCGAAAACACCTCCGGCGATATCCGGTAAGCAATGCCGCGACAGCTCGCATGGGCCTGCTTCACCAGGGTAACCACCCGCCCGGGTGATTCAGGGGTTCCGCGATGGTCGTGAGAGCCCTGCCAAAACCGACGGGTCCAGCCATGTATCCGCGCCGCACGCTGCTCCAGAAAAGGAAAGTCCACCTTATAGATCAGGGATCCATAACCGAACAGCCAAACCGATTCCACGTCATCAAATCGGAACCGGCTACGATTGAGCTCAATGGTATTAGTCGACATGAGTCACCCTCAAATGCCTAAGGAACCTCTGAACAAGTCTATTGACGATTCAGCACGCCTTGAGAGCCTTCCTGGCAAGGCTTGCCCGAAGGGGTTGTCCTGACAACCGGACTCTGCGTGCCGCCTTCTTGAAAAGCTACCAGCTTTCCTGCGAAGCCACGCTTTGATCCCGGCTGCCAGGGACAGCCAGAATTGCCTATAGACTTATTCATAGGTTCCCTGGCCCGCGGCTTGTACAGCCGCCGGAACGTCAGCATAACACGGTACTCTAAAACAGTCGGGATGGGGGCTGGAAGTGACGGCCGCAAAAAACAACGACACGGCCTCAATCGGCCGCCCCTTTAACCCTGTAAGTCCACTCACTGCTGCCTGATACGACAGCGTTTATGCAACAGCACCTGGACACAAAACAGCGTTTGATGACGACCTCAACCTGCGAACACCACCGGTCATTCCACTTTTGGCGTGGGTCTTATCAGGACTTCATTGACGTCGACGTGGGCAGGTTGCGAAACCGCGTACATCACCGCGCGGGCAATGTCCTCATCAACCAATGCATGTTCAGGCTTTTGATCAAAAAACGCCGTATCCACCATGCCGGGCTCAATCAGTGTGACACGCACACCACTGCCTCGCAGCTCCTCGCGCACACCGTACCCAATCGCGGTCACCGCCCATTTGGTGGCGCTGTACATGGAACCGGGGATGGTAGCTCTGCCCGCCGCGGAGCCCGTCAAAAGCACATGCCCGCGGGACTTGCGCAACGCCGGCAAGGTCGCTTGAAGGGTCAGACCAACGCCATAAACGTTGGTCAATATCATGTCTCGCCAGGCCTCATGGTCCGCGCTACTAAAGCCCCCGGGAGAACCCCCGCGCCCGGCATTGGCAAAAACCGCATCGATCTGACCAAAATGCGTCAGGGTGTCTTCCACCATTTTCAACTGCTGTTCAAAATTCTGCATGTCACACGTCAGTGCCAGGGCGTGGTCCGGCCCACCCAGCTCGTGTTGCAAAGACGTTAATTTTTCGGGCGTGCGGGCGGCCAGCACCACACGATACCCATCCTTGACCGCGGCTCTTGCTGTTGCAGCGCCAATGCCCGATGAAGCGCCGGTAATTACCATCACTTTCTGAACCATGATTGTCTCCTTACTTGGGGGTGGGACATTCTACGGTTGTGATGTTGTCATGGACTTACACCCTGTCGGACCAAAATGAACACCGCAACATTTTTCAATTGAACACCCCTTGCCCTTGATGATCCATAGTCATATAGTCATACTGTATATTCAACCAGTAAATCACTGACAAACCCACAGGAGTGGCTGCTGTATGGCGGTGAAAACCTTGTATTATACTGAAAAGGACGGGCTGGACGTGGCACTAAAGAATCCCGACACCATGATCTTCTCAAGTAAGGCCGAGGCCGATGCGCGAGACAGGATTCTTGAGCTTTCCGAAGAAATCAGCGTATTTCTCCAGGCGAAGGTCAGTGATATTAATGAAGAAACCGCAGAAGCCTGTGCCATGGCGATTGCCGAACATTCCGAGCTGTTTAAAAAAGCCTTCAAGAAACCGTCTGTGCTGAATACGCCGGAAGACGAAGGCTGATGGAACCGATAACCATCCGTTGTGCGGTCACAGCTCGAGGCGTCAGAGTGATATAATAATGCTCGCATCCATCACGCTTCATCGAAGGATCATTATGAGCACGATCAGCAATGAACAGGCAGAGTCTGCGCTGCAGGCGCACGCCGATGATGTTAATCAGCGGGATTTAAGCCACGTCTTGTCGAAGCGGGCCGCCATCGAAGCCAAAGCCCAGCGTAAAGGGCCACTGCGGCGGTTTCTGGAGGACATCCAGGTGATGTTCTCCATGCTTGGCGATTACTGGAATGGCCGTTATCGGGCGGTGCCCTGGATGAGCATCGCGGCCATCGCCGGGGCACTCTTGTATGTGCTGAACCCGATTGACCTGATTCCAGACCTGATTGTCGGCTTCGGCCTGTTTGACGATGCCGCCGTCCTGGCTGCGTGTTTGTCAATGGTCGAGTCGGATTTGGCCACTTACGCGGCCTGGAAGCATCAACAAAGCAGCGAGGAAGACCCGGCATGAGCGCGCCAACGGCAGCGGCGGAGTGCCTCTCGGGGTTGATAGAGGCGTGTCAGCCTCAGTCACTGCTGGTGTGTGGCCAACTGGCCCAGCACCTCGGCCAGAGCTGGCACCAAGCCCACCCAGACACCCGGGTGACGGTGCTGACCTCCGATACCCTCACGGTTGAGCACGCCCTATCCCGGCCGTACGATGTGGCACTGATCACCGAGACGCTGGAACATCACCCTCAGAAAAACGGCGCTTTGCTGCTCGGCCAGTTGCGCAACTATGGAACGCACCAGATCGCGGTGCTGGTCGCTGACTCCGATCGCTGGCAGTTTCAGGACTTTATCGGTCTGGGGTTCAAGCGTCTCACCCAGTTTGAGTCTCAGCCACCGTTAACCCTCTACACCTACAATATATCCAATTACAACCACAAGCGGGACTGGAACAATGCACGTTTCTGGGCCAACCCGGAAATGTGGGACAAGGCCCGCTGGTAGCATGCCCGTCTGCCCGAACTGACTAACAAACCGGCCCATTCTCAACCGCATCCGTACCGGCTTCGTATAGACTGACAACAATCATCAGTTATGTAACAGGGGGCAATGTCCGTGGGCTGTCCAGCCGTATCGGTAACCGGTCTTTATAAATCCTTTGTCGATGGCAATGAGCAGGTGCGGGTGCTCGAAAACCTGACATTCACCCTGCCACTGCACCACTCGACGGCTCTCGTCGGGCCGTCAGGCAGTGGCAAGAGTACCCTGATCAACATCCTGACCGGCATTGAACCACCCGATGCCGGTGCCATTCGGCTGTTTGGCGAGACGGTCAGCCACAGTAGCCAAAAGCGGTGGTCTCAGCTGCGGGGACAATGCATCGCCACCGTCTTCCAGGACGCCAACCTGATGCCCACGCTCTCCCTTGCCAACAACATTCGACTGCGGGCGCAGCTGGCAGGCACGTCCGACGCCAACGCCGAACACTGGCTCAACCTGCTGGGACTGGACAACCTCGGCCACCGTTTTCCTGATCAGGTTTCCGGTGGCCAACGTCAGCGCGCGGCGCTGGCGATGGCCTTTGCCATGCGCCCGGCGTTGCTGTTGGCCGATGAGCCGACCGGCAGCCTGGACGTCGCCACCGCCCGGCAAGTCGCCGATGCGCTGTTTCACCACCAACAGGACACCGGCTGTCCCATGCTGCTGTCAACTCACGACCCGGTCCTGGCCGCGCGTTGCGACACCACGCTCTCGCTGATGGCCACCGGGCTGGGTGATCCGTGACTCTGTCCGGTGCGCTTCTCAGCCATTATCGACGGCACCCTCTCCAGTTCCTGGCCTTGCTGCTCATATTATTGATTGCAACTGCGCTGTGGAGCGGCGTCTGGAGTCTGTCCCAACAAGCCCGCGCCAGTTTCAGCGCAAGCGACGCGGCCTTGGCCCAGCGTCATGTTGTCTTGCGCAACGATGGCGTGCCCGTTGGCGTCTCGGACTTTGTGAGACTGCGACGTCTCGGGGTCTGTGTAACACCACAACTGGTGGTAGAGCGCCCCGCGCCACAGGGCCGACTCATTGGCATCGACGCCTTCTCGCTGGCCTGTTTCGCAGCGCAGAGCGCGCCCAATGCCAGGGCGCACCCCGGAGTGTTTGTGGATATCGGCGAAGCGGAGGCGATTGCCGGCACCCGATGGCCAACCCGCCTGACACTGTTCATCGACCAGACAACGTCCGGACTGCCATCCGATTACCGCATTGAACAACAACCTGGAACCGTGGCCACCGAGCAGCTTGCCGACAGTTTCCTGCTGAATCTGGACGCACTGTGCGCACTGGTGTTGCTGATCTCGGCCCTGTTGGTCCGCAGTGTGTTTGTACTCGGGATGACCCAGCGCGAGGCCTCGCTGGTGTTATTGCAACGTCACGGTGTGACCGCCCAGCGTATTCGCTGGCACCTGGTGGTTGAAATCACCCTGTTCGCCCTCCTAGGTGGCGGGCTCGGTCTGGTCCTCGGCCGAGTGCTGGCCCGAGGCTTTGCAGCGGGCTTTGACCAGGTGCTATCGGGACTGTTCAGTGTCAGTCTGTATACTCAAACCGCCTCCGTATTATCCTGGTTAGCGCCCCTGCTGATGCTGGTCATTGTGATGATTTGGGCAGTGGCCGACCGGCTGTTTGAACATCAACCCTCACGGCACAAACCGGCACAGATGACCGCCGCCTGGTTAACCCTGGCGACAGGGGTTGGGGTGGTGTTGCTGCTGCCCTCTCTGACCGGGCAGTTCGCCGGCATCGCCCTGGTGCTTGCCGGCTACGGCTGGCTCACCACCCTGAACTTACCCTTGCTACTTGAGCGTTTGGCACGCCGGTCAGCCAGCCCGCTGCTGAGCTGGTCCTGGTCAGAGGTTTCGGCCATGGTTCGCCAGCTCGCCCTGCCACTGGCGGCCCTGCAGTTTGCAGCCGCAACCGTAATCGCCGTGCATGCCTTGGTGGCCACCTTTGAATCCACCTTCTACCAGTGGCTGGACCAGCGTTTGCAGGGTGATGTGTATGTTCAGGCGCCGCCGGCGCTGGAGCGGCAAACGGCCCGGCAACGGCTCGCGTCCCTGGCGTCGGTGTCCGCGCTGCACAGCGTCTTGCGCGGTCGTGCCCAGTCCCGTTTCGGCTCCTTGGACGTGATGGCGATTGAGTCGGCATCGCCGCTTCTGCGGCGCTGGGAGTTTTTATCGACGGCGGTGCCAGGCGATACCGGAGTAGCAGACGCTTCCGCGGGTACACCGACCGATGGCGACACCGTCTGGCGTGCTGTCGCAGCAGGACAGGTGCTGATCAATGAGCAGCTGTCGCGGCGTCATGGTTTGGCCGCCGGCAATGCAATCACTTTAACGCTGGGGACGACCACCATGACCGCGACCATTGCCGCCGTTTACGCCGATTACGGTCGTCCGGCCGGTGAGGTGGTGATTGACCAGGCGCTATGGCCTGAAAATTGGCCCTATCAATCCTCCAGCTTCGCCGTGCGCTTGCGCTCCGGCGGCGTTGAATCTTTTCAACAGCAGTTGGCTCAGGCCTGGCAGACGTCCGATGTTAAGGTTCGGGACAATGAGGCAATCCGCACACTGGCGGTCAGGATTTTCGACCAGACCTTTGCCCTCACTCGCGCCATCAGCACCATGACGCTGCTGCTGGCCGGGGTCGCCTTGTTATTGATGGCACTCACTCTGTTTGCCTCCCGAAGTTGGTATTACCAACTGCTACAGGTTTGGGGTTTGTCGGCCACACAGGTACGGGGCTGGCTGATCCGCCACGGGCTGCTGCTGACCGGGGCCATCGCCCTGATCGCGCTGCCACTGGGCGTTTTTCTGACCTGGGTCTTGGTGGCGCGCATTAATCCGTTGGCATTTGGCTGGTCACTGCCCATGGCCACCTACCCAGGTTTCTGGCTGATGATCGTCGCCCTGAGCCTGGCGGTAGGGCTGGTGTTGGCGGTCTTGTTGGCACCACAAATTGCCCTGAGTCCGGCCAGCATTCGCCGTAGCACGGAACCCCATCATCCTTCGGGCACGGGCAGGGAGAAAAAGGCAGGATGACCGGTTTCAAATGGCACTGGCCCGGCTTTGTCGCACGGATTCAGACCCCAACGTGGCTCGTATACCTGTTGATCGGTGCAGTCACCGCCTGCTCTGAGACTTCGTCGCTGGACAGCAGTTTTGCCGGGCTTGGGGACATCGCCGAAGAAGGTTTCCGGCAGCCGTCCCCCAGAGACGGTATTGAATTACCCAGAGACATGGGCCCTCATCCCGATTACCGCATTGAATGGTGGTATCTCACCGCCAATCTGACGACCGCAGAGGGCACGCCCATGGGTCTGCAATGGACGCAATTTCGTCGCGGGCTGCAGCCACCAACGGCCAACGACCCCGGCACCGTGGATCACCATTGGCCCCTGGATACGATCTGGATGAGCCACGCCGCGGTGTCGTTTGACGGCCGCCATGTGTTTGAGGAGCGCCTGGCCCGCGGCGGCATCGGCCAGACCGGAGCCACCGCGGAGCCTTTCCACGTCTGGCTGGACGACTGGCAACTGAGCGAGGGACAGAACGGTCACTGGGAACTCAGCGCAGGCGCTGGCGCTGGCGACTGGCACTACACTCTGCGCATTCGCCCTCAGCGTCCCATTGTCCGCCATGGCCAAAACGGGTTCAGCGCCAAATCAGTCGACGGTCAGGGTTCAATGTATTTCAGTTTTGTCGATCTCGCCATTGACGGCACAGTGACCATCGATGGCCAGACTCTCGCAGTGTCCGGCCAAGGCTGGTTTGATCGGGAATGGAGCAGTCAGCTTTTAAAAGCCGAGGAAGGCGGTTGGGACTGGCTGGCGCTGCATCTCGGTAACGGTGACAAAGTAATGGCCTTTCGCCTGGGCCAGGAGGACCAGCCGTTCCGATCCGCGACCTGGGTCGCTGCCAACGGCGAGGTCGAAACCCTGAGCGCCAACCAGTTCACCCTCGAGCCGCTGCATCGACGCAAAACCAGCGCCGGGACGGTTCCGGACCAGTGGCGGCTCACCATCCCATCGAAAAACATTGTGGTGGCCGTTACCGTCCCACCGGGCAACTACTGGAACGATGGCGTGTTCCCCTATTGGGAAAGCCCCGTCGCCGTCAGCGGCAGTCACCGCGGCACAGGTTATTTGGAGATGACCGGTTATCACCGCTGATTGCCGCACCTGCCCACCGATGGCATTAAAAATGCTTAGTCTCCTTTGAACGACGTAACACTGCCGGTTTGCTGACATCGGTCGCCGGCACAGAAGGAGCATACACGTGTCACTACTCTCATCACTGGCCCGCCTTGGCGCCGGTTTCCAACAAGCGGCCGAAAGCCGCAGTGCGGCTCAAGCCCAGCAACAGAAGGCGTCTGCCACGGCTCCGCAAGACGCGACGGGCAAGCAAGATGACAGTGTGACACTCAATGGGGGCGAGCAACCAAAGGCCTCATCGCGACTCGCGGTCAGTCGCTACAAATCGGATGTGGGGCAAGACGCTGCCTTTGTACGTGAGACCTTGCGGCACAAACTTGCCGAGTACAATCTGAACCCCGCCACGCGCATGGCGGTTCAACGATCATCCGGTGGTACCTTGGCGCTGGAAGCCCGGATGCCGGAAAACCTGAGGCAGCAGATTGAACTGGATCTCAATAACAACAAGGGCTTCAAAGACGCTTTTGGTCGATTAAGCATGAACGAGCCCACGCTGGCGTTTGTGGATACCGCGCTCAAGCTCAACAAAGCCTATGGTGTGAATAACAGCTTGCTGGACACACTGGTCAGTGATAATCAGCAATTTAACGGCCTGGGTGACTTGGTCCATCGCTACGATAACCTGCGCCAGACCCTGAGCGCCGAGCGTGTCGAAGCGGCAGGCAATCCACGCCACTACGCCTTCAGCCTCAACGCGCAGGCCTGAGTGCAATATCGCAGCGGAGCTCTGGCTAACCCAGTTGGAACGGCGCCGGATTGCCCTTCCCGACCCGGGTCACTTCCGGCACATCGCCACACATGTTGACCACCGTGGTCGCCTCCATGCCGCAAAATCCACCATCAATGATCAAGTCCAGTTCGTGCTCCAGCGTTTCCCGTATATCGTAAGGATCGGTCATCGGTTCACTCTCACCAGGCAGAATCAGCGTGCTGCTCATAATAGGCTCGCCCAGCTCGCTCAGCAGAGCCTGGACAATGGCATTGTCAGGCACGCGCAGGCCAATGGTGCGGCGCTTTGGATGCAGCAGACGTTTGGGGACTTCACCGGTGGCATCGAGGATGAACGTGTAGGGGCCCGGCGTGAAGTTTTTCAGCAGCCGAAACTGGGTATTGCCCACTTTGGCGTAAATGCCCACATCTGAAAGGTCCCGGCACACCAGGGTGAAGTTGTGCTTGTCATCCAGCCGCCGGATCCGTTTGATACGGTCCGCGGCCTGTTTATCGCCTAAATGACACCCCAGTGCATAGCCCGAATCCGTCGGGTAAACAATCACGCCGCCCTGCTGCAGGATCTCGACGGCTTGCTTGATTAATCGTTTTTGCGGGGTCTCAGGATGAATCTGGAAAAACTGACTCATAACGTATCCTGTATCAAGATTAGGCTTGGTTAGCGGGGTCATGTTTGGACCCACCCACGCACTGGGGGGACGCCGGCGCAGATTCCTGCCGAGCCGACCATTCCTGGGGCGTGTAAAGGTGTAAGGCCAGCGCATGCACACCGCCGGCCAGTTCAGCGGCCAACACCTGATACACGGTCTGGTGCCGTTTGACCTTGCCCAAAGACTCAAAGCGCCCGGACACCATCGTGACTTTGAAGTGGGTTTCGGAGTTTGGTGGAACGCTGTGCATGTGGCTCTCGTTTTCAACAGCCAAGTGCTCAGCCTCGAACTCCGCTGCCAGTTTTTGCTCAATCGACTGCTGGATCGACATGCCTGAAGTTAACTCCTTTAATCCATTGAAACGGTCTGGTAAAACATCCGACGAACACGCCAGACTCACTGGGCTTAGTGTACACCAGGACCGTCGCAGCTGCTTGACAGTGAACCGGTGATTCGCCATCTTCGCTCTCCCATTAGCGCCACGACGGAATGCCATGCGACTGTATATCGCTGAAAAACCCAGCCTCGGCCGCGCCATCGCCGCGGCGTTGCCGGGTCCGATCCAAAAGGGTCCCGGCTGGCTTCGCTGTGGCCCCGAACACGACGCCGTAATTGTAAGCTGGTGCATCGGCCACCTGCTGGAGCCCGCGGAACCCGGACACTATGATCCCCGCTGGCAAAGCTGGCGCCTGAACGATCTGCCGGTGTTTCCCGAGCACTGGAGGCTGATGCCCCGGGAAAGTGCTCGCAAGCAACTGGACGTATTGGGCGCCCTGATCCGCAAAGCGGAGGTCATCGTGCACGCTGGCGACCCCGACCGTGAGGGCCAGTTGCTGGTGGATGAAGTGATCCGTTACTTCGGGGCCCAGTGCCCGGTCGAGCGCATTCTGATCAACGACCTGACCCCGGCCGCCGTCACCCGCGCCGTCAACACCCCGCAGGACAACCGTCAATTCAGGCGTCTGTCACACTCGGCACTGGCCCGCCAGAGAGCCGACTGGCTGTTTGGCATCAACCTCACACGGTTGTATACCCTGACTTACCGTCAGCAAGGCGAACAAGGTGTCTATTCGGTGGGGCGTGTCCAGACACCGGTGCTCGGCCTGGTGGTGACGCGGGACAACACCATCCGTGATTTTCAATCCACACCCTATTTCCGCATTACGGCTGAATGCCGCGATGCCGAGACGGAGCAGACCCCGGCGTTTCAAGCCCTCTGGCAGCCCGATGAACGACACCGCGACCACCTTGACGAAGAAGACCGCCTACTGAACCGCGACCTGGCGGAACAGATCGTTACCGACATCCAGGGTCGGCCGGGGTCAATAACAGAAAGTCAGTTTCGCGACCGTAACGAAACACCACCCTTGCCGTTTTCACTGTCGTCCCTGCAAATAGAGGCTGGCCGACTGTTCCAGATGGGAGCAAAAGAGGTGCTCGATACGGCGCAAAACCTGTACGAGCGCCATCAGCTCATTACCTACCCCCGGTCCGATTGTCGCTACCTGCCCGGGGGTCACTTCGAGCAACGCCAAGCCGTCACCCGGGCCATCAGCCAGGTTAACCCCGGGCTTGCGACTTTTGTTGAGCAGGCCGACCTGTCACTGCGCTCACAGGCCTGGAACGACACAAAAGTCGACGCCCACCACGCCATCATTCCAACGGCTCGCACGCGGCCGTCGGGCAGCCTGAGTCAGCGGGAAGCCAAAATCTATGAGCTGATCAGTCGCCACTACCTGATGCAATTCAGCGCCGCAGCCGTGCACCGTGAAGGCAAGCTGACCCTCACCATCGGTGAGCACCGATTTCGGGCCTCGGAGACTGCGGTGTTTAAAGCGGGCTGGAAGGCGCTGGAGCTGCGCCGGCGGGAAGCGTCACGTGAGGCCGGCAAAGCTCCCCTGCCCCGGTTGGCAAAGGGCGACCCGGTCCTATGTGACAGCGCGAGCGTTAAGGAACAACGGAGTCAGCCACCGAAGCACTTCACCGACGCCACCTTGTTGTCGGCAATGACCAACATTGCGCGGTTTGTCAGTGACGCTGCCCTGCGTCAAACCCTGCGTGATACCGATGGCCTAGGCACCGAGGCGACCCGAGCCAGCATTATCGAAACACTGTTCAAGCGGGATTATCTTTATCGGGACAGTCGCTTTATCAAAGCCACCGACAAGGGCCTGGCATTGATAGAGGCGTTACCGCCGTCGGTCAGCCAGCCCGATATGACGGCCATTTGGGAGTCGACGCTGGAGGGCATTCGCCAGGGCGCCGGCGATCCAAGAGCGTTCATCTCCCAGATAAAATCCCAGATTACCGCTTTTCTCGGCGAGTCGCGGGTAAAGCCGGCCCCCGAAGTCACAACCGACGCCAACGTCCATTGCCCGAAATGCCGCACACCGATGCGTCAGCGCGAGGGCAAATACGGCACCTTCTGGGCCTGCACCCGCTATCCGGACTGCAACGGCACGCGACCTCTGGAAGACAGCACCCCGAGCGACGGCACAGACCAGAAGCCAGTCCCCTGCCCCCACTGCTTTTCGCCACTGGTAAGACGGCAAAGTAAAAAAGCCTGGTTCTGGGGCTGCAGTAATTACCCTGCCTGCCGACAAACAGTGAGTGACTTGAACGGAAAGCCCAGGCAACCTCAAAAAAAATGAAAAACACCGGATAGCGGTGACTTAGAGTGTCTTCCCGGTTACGCAACTCTACACAATGACACTGACCAAAGCTTACGGATTTGTCACAATGTCGTGCAATTTGGTCATCGCCCCGAAATTACTGTGGCAATTGAGATGTTCACACGTGGACGGTTTCAGGAGAGACATCATGAGAATAGCGTTGCTGGAAGACGAGCTTGAGCAGGCGCGCCATATTGAATTGGTACTCACCGAGCCAGGCTACCAATGTGACAGCTTTCAAACCGGCCAAACCTTTCTGAGCGCGGTACAACACCGGAGCTACGACCTGCTGATCCTGGACTGGCAGATCCCGGACATGACAGGCATCGAAGTGCTGAAAAATGTCCGGGCGCAGCTGAACTGGCCCATCCCCGTGGTGTTTCTGACCCAGCGTGACAGCGAACAGGATATTGTACAGGCCCTGGATGCCGGCGCCGATGACTACCTGGCCAAACCCGCAAGACCCGCTGAATTGTTGGCCCGAATCAATGCCCTTGCCCGCCGTATCCACCCGGAAAGCGACAAGGCTCTGCTGGCTTTTGGTCCTTTTCAGATCGACACCCAACAGCGCATTATTCGCCTCCATGGTGAGATTTTGACGCTGACCGACAAAGACTTCGACCTGACGCTGTTCCTGTTTCAAAACCAGGGTCGGCTGTTAACTCGTGAAATGCTGCTGGAGCGAGTTTGGGGGGTCACACGGGACATCAATACACGCACCGTGGACACCCATATGAGCAGGCTTCGGCGTCGGCTCGGGCTAAACCCTGAAAACGGCTTCCGCATCAAAACCATCTACCAGCGCGGCTATCGCCTGGAAGCAATGACCACGGCCACGCCGACGGACACTGGCTTGGCAGAGGCAAAGTAATGTAATGGCTGTTACTGCAAGCACACAACCGATCACGACAAAGCCCGCTGGGTATTTGAGGCTGGCACTGCTGCTGGCACTACCGATACTGTCTCTGGCGCTAACGCCCACCGCATCGGCAGAGCTACCTATTGCCAATGGGTCCCAGGGTCTGACCACCGTGTCTGTCCGTGATGAGCTACCGGATTGGCACTACAAGCTGAGACCCGGTGAAACCTTTCAGGAAGCCGCCAAAGACCTGTTGACGTCCGGTCACACCAGCTTGCAACTGGCGGCGTACAATAAGATCAGCAATATTACGCACGTTAAGGCCGGAGACGCGCTTCGAATCCCCCTCGGTTGGCTGAAGCGGCAACCCGAGCCTGCCACCGTTGTGGCCATTACCGGCCAGGGCCAGGTACGACTGGCAAATAGCGGTTATCGCGAACCTATCCGTGCGCAAATGCGCCTCAGGGTGGGCGATGAAGTCACCACTCAGGCGGGTTCAGTGACGGTCATGCTGGCCGACGGCTCCATCATTCGGATCAATCAAAACTCCCGACTCGTCTTTAACAGGCTCACTCAATTCGGCCGCACGGGCATGGTGGACACTCGCCTCCGGCTTGAGCGAGGCGAGCTGAGTACCGACGTTAAGCCCCTGATCGAAAAGGGTTCCCGGTTTGAAATTGAAACGTCGTCTGCTGTTGCCGCCGTTCGGGGAACGAGTTTTTCGCTTCAAACCGAACCGGGCATGACCCGGCTTCAGGTAAGAGAAGGCGCCGTCGCGTTCGGGACACGAGGTAAGACACAGATAATTCCTGCAGGTTACAGCGCCAGCGTCGGTGAGTCGGGACGAACCAACGTCGACATTCGACGCCTTCTCCCCACACCCAATGCCGGAAAACTGCCGGCTAACATTCAGAAACTGCCGATAGACGTTAACTGGGCCGTCAACGGCGCAACCCGGCACCAACTGGAGATTTTTGACGCCGAAACCGGGCATCAAGTCGCTCGGTCACAAACCTCCGATCGCAAATTTTCCCTGAACTATCTCGATAACGGTCGTTACGAGGTACAAGTCGCTTCCCTGAGCAACGGCGGCATTGCCGGCATGCCAAACACTCAGTTTATCGATGTCGACTTACAGGCCCGTGCCGCGCGACCGCTCCTACCGATTATCGACGCTCTGGTGGACGATGATCTGCCAGAATTCAAATGGGAATACCGTGGCGAGAACGAGGTTGGCCGGGTAGAAATTGCAGAATCCGAAAATTTTGGCGACCTCATTGCCACCAGCGAATGGGCACCGGATAACACGGCATTGCCTTCACGCCCCCTCAGCCCGGGCAAGTACTATTGGCGCGTGGTTACTGAAGCGGGTGGCAACTCGGTCGCAACCAGCGACACCCAGGCCTTTATGGTCAATGGCACCTTACCGCCGGTGAAGATTATCAACATCAATTACATCGACAGCCAGGTCCGGGTTTTCTGGCAGAGCGTCGCCACCGCAAACGATTACCTGCTGCAATTGTCTGAGGATCCGAACTTCGAGAACATTGTCAAAGAGGCAACAGTCGCCGATACTACGGCGGCCTTGCGTCTGATTCCCGGAAGACGGTACTTTGTGCGGCTGAAAGT
The DNA here is from genome assembly GCF_011074955.1 of Marinobacter caseinilyticus. Lineage (GTDB taxonomy): Bacteria > Pseudomonadota > Gammaproteobacteria > Pseudomonadales > Oleiphilaceae > Marinobacter > Marinobacter caseinilyticus. The sequence goes on from NZ_WUQJ01000036.1 coordinate 85,346, forward strand.
GCTTTCTGACAGCCCACTGGCCAGCCGGTGGGGGCCGGGCAGGGAGTTGTTTATTGAGTAATCACCAGAATCCATAAAAACAAAGCAGGGCTCATGAAGCGGGATTGGCGTTCGACAATAAGCATATCCTGGACACTCGCCCTCCCTCTGTTTGCAGTGTTCCTGCTTCTGCAACAAACGTCTGTGCCGCAGCGCCTGGACTACTGGCTTTACGACAGCCTGATCACCGCTTATCCCGCCCCCGTTGACGACCGGGTCGTCCTGGTGGCCGTCGACGAACAGAGCCTTGATCAACTTGGGCGCTGGCCCTGGCCTCGATCTACCCATGCCGAACTGATTCAGAAATTGCACGCGGCGGGTGCAAGGACCATCGTATTCGACATACTGTTTCCCGAACCCTCCCCCGACGATCTGGCACTGGCGGCTGCCATGCGAGCCCACGGCGGCGTTGTCCTCCCCTTGCATCTGGCCTCCTTGAGCAACAACAGATTGATCAGCGAACAGCCGCCCACCCCCACCCTGCGGCAAGCCGCAGCAGCGCTGGGCCATGCGCATGTGGAGCTGGATGCCGATGGCCTTGCACGCGGCCTGTACCAGTTCAATGGCTTGGGCACAACATTGTGGCCAAGCCTGGGCTACGCCGCGGCACACCTGTCTGAAGGCCCTCGGCCCAGCACCGCAGACAGCCCCACCGACGCATCACCCTATGTCAATGTCCGCCAGGACTATGTCGCCGTGCCGCTGGCCGGACGCTCGGGCACAATCACGACCTACTCGTTCAGCGACGTACTTGCATCGCCTCCGGCGCCCCTCCGGTTCCAAGGTAAAACTGTTTTTGTCGGCGCCACTGCGTCAGGCTTTGGCGACATACTGCCCACGCCCTTCTCCGCGCTAACCAATCCCGTGTCTGGCGTCGAATTCCACGCCAACAGCTACTCCGCCCTGCTCAATGACCGGCTGATCCGAACAGAGGACGGCCCGATCACCTTGCTGCTGCCACTGGCAGCGCTCGTCATTCTCATACTGCTACTACCGAAGCTACGCCCGGCACGAACGCCGGCGCTATGCGCAGCGGTACTGGGTGGGCTGTTGCTTATTTTCGTCGCGTGTCTTTTTGGTGCAGGCCTTTGGGTTCCTATCTCCAGTGCCATGCTGGTGCCCGTGATTGCCTTCCCGTTGTGGAGCGCCCGCCGACTCGCGCTGACCAATCGCTTCCTGAACCGGCAACTCGATGAGCTCGGTCGTCGCCACCAACTTCAGGTATCTCAACCGTCAGAGCGTCACCCGCTGCAGATACTGGAACACCTGACCATGCTGCTTGAGGCAGAAGGCTGGTGGCTGTCAAAAGGCGACGACATTATGGCCCACCACAAATTGACCAGCGCAGATCGGCCAGATCTCTCTAACGAAAGCCACTGGGTGCATCAGGATCAACAAAGCTGGGTTTCGTTCAGGCGTGGCAACCATACGTATGAGCTTGGGCTTACCTTGCCCACCAATATGACGCTGGAAGCCAACCGACGCTATCTCCAGAGGTTGTCCTTGAGCTCTTCCGACGAAAACCTGCCGGTGAACCGGTACCGCGAAAACATCTCTGCCCGAATTGAGAAGGTACGAATTGCCACCGAACGCCTGAACGGCATGCAGGAGTTCATCGGCCGAAGTTTTGAAACCATGCCGGATGGCATCATTGTCACCGACTCCCTCGGCGTCATTCAGTTCATTAACGGTCACATCGAGGAGTGGTTCAACGAACCGAGGCCCAGCCTGATTGGCATGCCCATCATTCGCTTGTTGCACGGTCATGACCCTCGTGAGTCCCCGCCATGGCCCGAGACCATTGCCGAGACCCTGACACTGCAGCAGAGCCGAACGGTGGATCTGGAAGTGCGTGGTATGGATTTCCTGATCCATTTTGCGCCCTTTACGCTGCCGGACAATGATCAAAGCGGGTTGATTGCGAACATCTCCAACATTTCGGAGTTGAGAGAACAGCAGCGACAGCACCGAGAGGCGATTGACTTCATCTCTCATGACGTCCGCTCCCCCCTGGTGTCACAACTTGCACTCATCGAGCAGTTGAAACGACGGCCAGGGGAGATACACCCCGATCAGCTAGACCAACTCGGGCGACTGGCTCGCAGAAGCTATCAATTGGCGGAAGAGTTTGTACAGTTGGCACGAGCAGAACAGCTGACAGAAACCCGCTTTTACGAATGCGAGTTTCTGGCCATCGTCGAAAATGCACGTGACAGTGTCAGCGAGCAAGCCGCAGAGAAAGGCATACGACTGCACTTGCTGGGCAACCAGGACCTTTGGTTAAACGGTAACGCAGAACTTCTGGAAAGGGCCGTCATTAATTTGCTGACCAACGCCGTGCAGTACAGCCCCACCGGATCAACGATCACCCTGCAAGTGTTCCAGGCTGGACATCAAGCCTGCCTTACCGTCAGCGATGAAGGTTCCGGCATCGCCCAAGCTGAGATCCCTTTCCTTTTTGATCGTTTTCGACGTCAGAAAAGCAGCGAACTCTCAGGCAATCACGGCACAGGCCTGGGGTTGTCGTTCGTAAACGTTGTGGTGGAAAAACACCGGGGGGAAATCCGCGTGGTCTCAAGGGAAGGCGTGGGGTCGGCGTTTACTCTGAGGCTTCCCATTGCCCACCTGATGGAGTGATTAAAGCACTTTCGTTGAGGCGGAGCGACTGAAGTGCCGTCATCGGGGTTTCGTTAACAAGGCCGGGAAAGCAGACTCCGGCCCCAAGCACCTGGTTCGTTAAATTGTCTTGCTGACCACTTGAGAGGGCTCACTGACCAAGCCGTTAGTGTCGACCACCTGAATTGCAAAATACCACTCGCCCGCACTCAGGTTTGTGACGGTGTAAGCCATGGTGCTGGCCCGATTGATCTCAACTCGGCGAGCCAAATCCCCGGAGTCCTGCCCGTAAAGAATGACATAACCCTGCAGTTCCCCCATGGCAAGCCCTTCGCCATTGGTCCGTGTTGCCGGAGCGTTCCAGCTTAGAGCTGCAAATTTATCATCACCAGGCGCCTGCCCTGCGACCGCGCCAGAACCCGTGTTGGGCGACCCAGCCGCGCTGTCGGACGAACTTCCACCACACCCTGACAACAAAGTGACTACGAAAATAGCGGCGATCCCTACCTTGAACGAATTAATGACGCTATTTAACATATTTATGTACCAGTTTTCCGTCGATTTTGTGAAATTATATAAAATTCAGCCTGCATTATGTGTGGCACACGTCATTATTCAAGTTTCAAATTTGTCATTTTTTCGTCACTAAATGGTTAATCCGGGCGGTTTTTTGAGCTCTAACAGAGAGTTAAATCGTTCGCAAAGCGACCAGCCTGTGTTTCCAACCGATTTGAAAATTTCAGCCAATAGACCCGCCGAAAAAATCGTGTTAGGGCCACAAGCAGCACACGGGATGCAAAAAACCAAAAACAGATCCTTAAAAACTCGCCCAATAAGAGGTAGTTATGTTTTTAGCAACAGGGTTGCAGCGGCGATGAAAAATCGTAAAAAAAGTGGCACAAAAGAAGTTATTAAGAAGTAATTATTTCGACGCTTGATAAAAGAAAATTCGTCATGACAAAATCTCGACAGCAAGACCCGCCAGAGGTAGGAACGGCTTCCGCCGCGAAGGGGTATCGCTGGAATTTCAGATCACAACGAGAATTTCAGAACAACGCCATGAGTCACCCATGGCGCCTAAGGGACATGCTCACGCCTGCCATACCTTGACCCGCGGCACACAGGTCTTTAGGAGGTGTCATGAGCATTAAACGGCTCAGAACCGGGCCGAAAGCCCAAGCCCGCCAGAAGCCGCCGCTACGTTCATGTTCCCGCCTGCAAAGTCCTCATAATCACTTGCATCACGGAAGTTGATCCAGAACTCCAGGGAGATCGGGTTCCAGTTGTAACCAATGCCGCCGCCCAGCATCAAACCATTGAAGCCATACTCGTCGCTGAAGCCGTCGTACTGCAGAGTCTCATCGAAGAAACCCAGCGAACCGTATGCCTTGAAGCCCTGAGTGGCCAAGCCGGTGCCCGCAAGCAGGCTGCCTTCCACTGCCGTCAGATCGAGGTTGGAGTCTTCCTCATAGCTTTGGCTGGCGTAGGTTAGACGAAAGGCAATGTTGTCATTAACAGCCCCGGTTCCGAACAGAGCGAAGCCTGAGAAATCATCGTCTTCGGTGCCGAAATAGGTCTCAGTACGAGTGACCGTCGCAAAGGATGCGATACCCACTGAGAACCGCTTCTGTTCGTTCATTTCTTCAGAAATCGCAGGCATTGAGCCAAGCGTCACCGCAGCAGCAAGAATTGCTGTTTTAAACATAAACATTTCCTCGTTTACACAGATTTACTGGCTAATTGATTTAATGGTTGGTAGTTCGAAGGTTCTTCAAACCCTCTTGATGGTTGCGTCAGGCGTTCAAAAACACCTTCCAGGCAATTCGGTACCCCTTGATCCTGTCGGACTGAAAGAACGGCGATTTATAGCCTGTGGTGCGACCGCCCAGACTTCCCCGAGGTGTGCTGACACTGATGGCCAACGGATTGAAGCAATAGCGGGGATTGTGATTGCGGGGAATGCCATGGCAGACCCGCTGCAGACTTGGGGAGTTCACACGAACAGGCGGGCTATGCTGGCAATTCTTTTTCAGCGTCTGCGGACGCTGGCATGACTGATCCAGCGGGTAAGGCTCAGCACCCATGAAGGCATTGTCGTCGAAGTGGGCCCAAGGGTTGGGCGAGGACATCCGTTGTAACCGGGTTTCAAGAAACGGACGATTTTGTTTCGTGTGAGGTGAAATTTTTTGTTCGAAACCAATGCCTGCCGGATTCGGAACAGTAATGGCATTGGCCTGTCCCTCCCAGCGAATCGGGAGACGCACACCCTTACCTCTCACACACTCCAACAGGGTCCCCACAGCGGGAGAGTCACTGTCAAAGTGATTGGGGTTGACCTGACAGGCAACCCATTCGCTATCCCGAATTACATCCCGCGCGCCTTGGGCGTAAAAAGCTTCCATGCCTGCTTCCTGCAGCTGCAGCGACGTTTTGAATCTGAAAGGATGTGTTAACCAGAGGGGCCGACATCCGTTGTCGCTTTTTGAATTATTACTTTTTAGTTATGCGTAGGATAATGCGTCAGGCCAGACCAAAGGGGAAGGACGAATTTGTAAAGTTTTGCGGTTAGCTAATTGATTCGCAAAGTATTTGCATAAATGAACTAAATTGCAGGCGTGGCGGTGATACGTACGTTTATAGTGGTCAACGCGGAACAGGTCGGTCACTTGCCCTACGCCACTTAATCATCATTCGGCCCCATTAGCTTGCCATTGCACTTCCCCCGGGCCGTCAGCGATGGCCACAACAACGATTGCTGTCGCCCAAGTGAAGCCTCCGACCTTAAACAATGCTTACGAGAAGACGCCGCTCGGGACACGACGGCTATGTGTCTTGTATCGACAATCCACAATGGATGATACTTTCTCAGGACGCTGCTTTTTCAGGGCGAAATTTTCTCAGGACGTTACTCGACCTTTTACCGGGGATCTTCACGGACGATGGACACAAACTACAAAATTGCCCTGCTCATTGATTGCGACAACGTCAGCCACCAAGCCATTGAGGGTGTGTTACAGGAGTTGGCGAAATACGGTGCGGTCAATATCCGGCACGCGCACGGGAACTGGAACGGCCCCCAACTCGGCGGCTGGATCGAAAAGCTCCACGCCAATGCCATACGCCCGGTTCAGCAATTCGCTTACACCTCTGGCAAGAATGCAACCGATGCGTCCATGATCATTGACGCCATGGACTTGCTCTACAGCGGCAACGTCAGTGCCTTTGCGCTCATGACCAGTGACAGCGACTTCACACCACTGGTGATGCGCATCCTCGAAGCCGGTCTACCCGTTTTCGGTTTCGGCGAGAAAAAGACGCCCACGCCCTTTGTTAATGCCTGCTCACAGTTCATCTACACGGAAAATCTTCGCGAAGAGCATGACGAAGACAGTGTCGAAAACGGCGCAGAGCCAACCGCCAAAACGCAAAAGAAATGGGGACGCAACCAACTGCGCGGCGACTCAATGCTGGTGAAGACTCTGCGAACCGCCGTCGAGCAGACCGCGGACGACGATGGCTGGGCACACCTGGGCAAGGTCGGCCAATACATCTCCAACAACAGCTCCTTCTCACCGGTGAATTACGGTTACAAAAAGCTGAGTGACCTGATCCGCGCCAGTGAGTTATTCGAGATCAGCATTCGAGAGAAGACCGTGCTCTACATAAAAAACCCTGGCTGAGCCTGAATACGCCTCTCCTGACCGATCGCCCGAAGCCTACTGAATGCTTTGCAAGGAGAAACGACCAAGCCCGAAAATTGACCGCCATCATACCCCCAGCGCCCGGGCCTTCAGGCTTTCCAGGTCTCTTGGCTCGACGCCAATATCCCGCCATTTCTCCGGGTGACAGGTGAACAGCAGAATTTGGTGGCGTTGAGCGGCATCGAACAGGATCCGCTTCATGCCATCGAGTCGCTCCGCGTCGCTGTGGACCAGCGTGTCGTCCAGAATAATCAGGGTGGGTCTGCCAGCGTCCCGCAGCAGGTCTGCGTAGGCCAGGCGGCTGATCAAGCCCATCTGCTCGCGCGCCCCGAAACTGAGTTCTGCCATCTGGCCAAGCTCGTTACCGCGGCTGAACTTGCCCGGCACCAGGTGTTCATCCACTTCCAGGGTCGCCTGGGGAAAGAGTACCGAGAGGTAGTGGTCGAGGTGTTTCTGAAGCGGCGCCTGCAGCCTGCGCGTCAACGCCTGGCGTTTATCCGTCAACAGATTCAGCAGCAGGTCCAGTGCCTGCGCCCGGCGCTGCAATTCGAGGTAGCGCCGATTGACGTGTTCCAGTTCACCTACCTTTTCACTGCACAGTTCTTCGAGGCCTTCGGCACCCCAGGCTTCGAGCCGAACACGAATATCCCGAAGTTCTCGCGCACGCTCTTCCTGGGCGGTTTGCAGCGATTCCGCCGTGCGCTGGTAGCGTTCGACGTCCTGCGCGAGCAAGTCCGGGCGAGCCTGCTGAATCTGGCTTGCCCGCGCCTGCAGGGTTTGGTCCAAATCGGTCCTGCGTTGTTCGGCACGCTCGATATCGCCGGTCAGTTTCTGAAGTTGTTGCTGCCGCGCATCGGTGTCGAGTTCGTCTTTAAGCTGTTGCCATTCACGCTGAGCGTTGTCGCAATTCTGTTTGGCGGCAAGCGCATCCGCCTGATGCTGTCTCTGGGCCGTTTCCGCTTCCGATAACCGGGACTCGGCCGTTACTCTTCGGCTTTCAGCATTGGCCAGGCTCAATACGCTGCTTTCGGTCGCCGAATCATGGGTCGGCATGGCTGCCATCTCGGCTGTTTTCTGCTCCAACTGCGTACAGCTGTCCTGGTGCTCGGCCGTCAGTCGGTCGACTCCGTTCGGGGCGACCGAGCGGATCAGATCCTCCAGGTGACCCAGAGCGCGATCCGCCGCCTGATACCGCGCGAGACGGTGTTCTGCTTCCGCAGTAATGGGAACTCCCAGCGCGCGCAGCTGGTCGTCCAGACTTTGCTGCAGGTGGGCCAGGGTTCTGCGCGTACTGGCAAGATCTTCTCCACCGGGCGTGACACCGAGTGTGCCGACTCCAGGAATCTCGAGCGTACTGTCCGTCAGCAACCGCTCCTCACCCTGCCCCTGGATCTCGCGGTCGTTCAGCTTCAGGCTATGGCCGGGCGTCAATTGCCAGGTGAGCCTGGTCGCAATCGTCTGGGAGCGAATCTGTTCTTCGTCCAGTTGGCGCTGTGTCGCCCTGACCCTCTCCACCGCCGCCGTATCGGTCATATTGATCTGTTTTTGTTTCCGGGCGTCATCCAACTGCCCCTGGAACTCCCGGGCTTTGTCCAGATTCTGTTGCAGCCGCTTTTGCTGGTCTTCCAGCCGGCTGATGTCCTGCTGCAACTGTCCCCGTCGCTCGGCCAGTCGGGCCAGCTCAACGGCCTTTAGCGCCGCCTGGTAATCCGCGCGAGCAGCTTCGACCGCCTGTTCAATAGCTGGCGCCCGCGCGACTTCCTGTTCGAGAACCCGTTGCGCTTGCTCGCGCTCCTTTTCACGTTGCTCAAATTTCTTACGCTGGTTTTGTAACTGGTTCTGATTCTCGTGCAGCAGCCCCAGATTCTGGAGGATATGGTCCCGAGCAGACTGATCCTGAGCTTGCTGCTGCTGCAGTGCTTCGACCTGTCGATATTGTTCCCGAGCCTGCTCCAGTTTCCGGTGGGCGTCGTCCCAGGGGCGCTCTCTTTCGTTGCGCTGATAGTCTTCGTTCAATGTGCCCAAACGGTCGACCTGGGTCTGGTATTGCTGGATCCGCTCTTCCAACCCGGCGATGTCGCTTCGCAGGATGTCCCGGTCTTTTTCCAACTGCCCGTATTCTTCGCGGGGTTTGCCGGTCGCGGTGAGCAATTCGGCACGTCGCGCCTGCACCGCCTGGATCACATCGTCACCGGCGCTACTGGCCACTTCGCCCACCAGGCCATTGAGGGCCGATTTGAGATGGTTGCCAGCGTGTTCAACGGCTTTTTCGATGTCCTGGCCGGTACCTTGTTCGACCCAAAGCAAACCGGGAATGCCCCAATGCTCTTCCCGGCTGGCACCCTTTTTGGGGAACTGATAGCCCAGCAATTCGGCCAGCTTCTCCTCGGCGTCTTCACCGCTGAAGGCGGTTTGGTCCATCACCAGATCGCAGCGTTTGCGCTGTAAAAAACTCTTCGTGAGCTGCCATTGCTGCTGGTTGTGCTCAAAACTTAAGATGATGGTTGGCGCGGCCGCCGAATCACCCCAGGGTCGCAAGTCTTCCACAGACTTGGAGCGGTGGCGCTCAAAGAACGCGGCGCGGATGGCGCGCACCAGGGTGCTCTTGCCGGACTCATTGGGGCCGTGAATGAGGTTGATGCCAGGCTGAAGATTTTCCAGCGCAAGCGGCTTGCGAAACTGGCGGACCTGTTCGACCTGAAGGCTTTGGAGCTTCATTGGGCTGCCTCCACGGCTTTGTTCTTCAGCAAGCTGGCGAGGATCGCCAACGCGTCCCGGGCGGATTCCGGCGCATCGCCCTGCTGCCGGACTCGGAGGTCCTCGATGACGTCACCAAGATAACCATCGGCGTGCAGCGCGGCGATGTCCTCCTCCGTCGGCTCAAGTTGCAGGTGGGTCCGGTCGCAGGCAATGCTGCGAAAGCGGGCCTCAGCGACAGACAACGCATTGCTCAGTTGTTGCTCACCGCCCAGCGTGATGGCGCCCTCCAGCCGGATATCCAATACCGAGGCGTCAGGCAACGCCTCAATGCGTGTCAGTAATTGATCCAGATCGGACGCGACGGCCAGTGTTTCCCGCCACTGATGCCAGCGGTAACGGGCCGTATCATGCTGGGAAACCTCAGGTATCGCGCCGGCGTCGGCGATGTTCACCACCAACGCGTAGCCTGCGTCGTTGTTACGGAAACGCTCCGGCTCCGGCGTGCCGCTGTACCAGGTACGCTCGTTGATCGGCTTGGTGCCGTGCCAGTCCCCCAGGGCCAGGTAATCCAGCCTCGCCTGTTCGGTTCTGTCGGGAGCAATCGGGTTGGTCGCATCCACCCCGTCGGGCAACAGGCCCTGGACACTGCCGTGGCCCAGGCCGATGCGCAATAAGCCCTTCGGGGTTTCGAGGGTGTTGAAATGGTCCGTCAGGTCACTGTGGGTGTGACGCTGCGTCAACGGAGCCGAGAGGATCGCCAAGCCCTGCGCCTCCAGCGTAATCAGGCCCGGCTCCAGAGCCAGATGGACATTGTCCGGCACGGCATTGAGGCGCCGGGCCCGACTCCATACACTCTCCGCCAGAGCGGCATCGTGATTGCCCGGCAGCATGACCCAGGGGCCGGTGAACGCGCGGGTGGCATTGAACACCCGACGGATGGTCCGGTCCGTGACAGTCTGCGCATCAAACACATCCCCGGCCACCAATACCGCGTCACAGCTCTGCTCTACCGCCAGTCTTGCCAGCCGTTCAATGGCCTCGTAACGCGCCTCCGCCAGGGCGGCGGCATCGTCTGTTTCGAAGCGGCTGAAAGACCGGCCCATTTGCCAGTCGGCGGTGTGCAGAAATCTTGGCATGTGTGTTACCTAAAGTGTTAGAAACGGAATTCCCGCCCAATATTGAACCCGCACGGCTCGGTGACACTCACTTTGTTCCCGTCGCCGGCATTGGGCAGGCAAGTCCCAACCCGCTCGTTGCCGAAAGGTTGCAATGACTTCAAAGCCCGGGCTGAGGCCAAGCCTGCACCGCCGAATTGGCCCGATACCTTGACCGGGGCTCGGCCGCGTGAGCAGGCGCATGAGCCATGGCGACTGAGGCGCTAAGGGGGGGGAAACGTTCGTCGGCTCACAAAAAGGGATAAGCACTCAGCTTGCCCAAAACCCATTTAATTACCCGCTTGGTGAAAGAAACTCCCGCTCCTTTTAGCGTTAACACCTAACCATATCAGAATGAACGCCAACATCGGTCGCGAAGTCCGCCGAATGACTCTGTCGGTCAAACGTGTCCGTAGGAAACCGTGACGGCAAACAAAACAGGAGCGCGATAAATCGGACGAGTACTATGCTGCCTGCCAGACGCGGAATTCGCGATTACGGCAGTGCAGACGTGCCGCGACGGAGGCGGGGAGGCGATCGCCGGAGTACTGGATCGCGGACCGAAGCCGCGCCTACCACACACCTCTTGTGGGAGCGTTAAGCGTCGGGCCGGATAAATTCCATGCAAAAAAAGCCGGTCACAAATGACCGGCTTTTTAATATGGTAGCGGGGGCAGGATTCGAACCTACGACCTTCGGGTTATGAGCCCGACGAGCTACCAGACTGCTCCACCCCGCAACAAACTTTTTCTCGCCCATTCCATTCGAGCTGACCTACCAGGTCGGGCTCATAATCCGAAGGTCGGCGACTCTCTTCGGCTTTCGTGATGTAGGAGCCCGAAGAACCACCAGACCACTCCATCCCGCAACAAACTGTTTGTTTTTCGGTGGCTGTGTCTTTCTGCCTCCGATCAACGTGCGCGTATACTAAGGATTCGTGGCTCGGCTGTCAATGACTATCTGAGAACAAATCAGTGGGGTAACTCATCTCGGCCCGGGCAACGCCCGGGTTGATGCCCACTCGGTCAATGATGTCCTGTACGGGTCTAAAGGAACGGCGATGCAAGGGCGTTGCACCCAGTTTATTCAATGCTTCCAGATGAACCGGGGTTGGATAACCTTTGTGTTGGGCCAAGCCATAACCCGGGTAGTCGGCTTCCATCGCCTGCATTTCGCGATCTCTCGTCACTTTGGCGATTATCGAGGCGGCACTGATGGCTGCTACCCGGCTATCGCCTTTGACAACCGCCTCAGATGACCAGTGCCAACGTGGGCAACGGTTGCCATCAACCAACACATGCTCGGGCGGAATGGCTAAACCCGATACTGCGCGCTCCATGGCGAGCATCGTGGCCTGGAATATGTTCAACCGGTCGATTTCCTCGGCTTCGCAACGCCCGAGACTCCAAGCCGCCGCGTGCTCGACAATCTGCTCATAGAGCGCTTCTCGGCGCTTTTCCGTCAGTTTTTTCGAATCCGCCAGACCTTCAATTGGACGATCCGGATGCAGTATCACCGCCGCAGTCACTACGGCTCCAACCAGCGGGCCGCGACCGACTTCATCCACTCCCGCGAGTTTCCAGCCTTCGTAACGACAAACAAAAGGGGGTAACTCTGGCTTCGTTTTAGCCACGCGTCCTCTCCTCAATCAGCGCCGATATCGCTGCCGCCGCCCGCTCATCGGCGCCCTGCCTCAACTGCAGATGCAGATCGCTAAACGCCAGGAATAAACGCTCTCGCTCATCGCTGTTTTCCAATCGCTCCAACACCGCCGCACCCAGTGACTCCGGAGTGGCATCATCCTGAAGCAGTTCAGGCACCAATGGTTTTTGGGCCAGCAGGTTCGGCAAGGCTATGTGAGGTATTTTCACCATGCGAGAGAGTATGGCATGGCTCATTGCGGTCAGCTTGTACCCCACCACCATCGGCTTCTTCAACAGCATGGCTTCCAGGGTTGCAGTGCCTGACGCCAGCAGGATGACATCGGCCGCAGCCATCACCTCTCTTGAACGCCCGAGCACCAGCGTGACCGGCAGTTTGACGTCCAGCGCATCGACCAGGTCACTGACCTGCTTTTGTCGGGCGCGATTGATACAGGGGATCACTAACTGAAGATCCGGGCGACGGGTCTGGATCCAACGCGCGGCCTCCAGAAACAAAGTACCCAGACGCTCAATTTCGCCGTGCCGACTACCGGGAAGAATGGCCAATACCGGGGCATTCTGTTGAAGATCCAACGCGGAGCGAGCGCCAGGGGTATCCGGCGTCATTGCGATACGGTCCGCCAGAGGGTGGCCGACAAAAGCGACCGGGACCTGATGTTCCTCATAAAAGCGGGCTTCAAACGGGAACAGGGTCAGCATCAGGTCAACAGAGCGGGCAATCTTGAAAATTCGCTTTTGTCGCCACGCCCAAACCGACGGACTCACGTAATGGACGGTCGGTATGCCTGCGTCACGACAGCGCCGCTCAAGGCCCAGAGTAAAATCGGGGGAGTCGATGCCGATAACCACATCCGGCGGTGTGGTCAGGAAATAGTCCAGTACACGGTGGCGAATATCGAACAGTTCCCGGATCCGCCCCAACACCTCCACCAGCCCCATGACGGACAAGCGTTCCATTGGGACCAGGGATTGAAAACCCACTGACTTCATTTCGTCGCCGCCAATCCCCGCAAACCGGGCATTGGGGTAACGCACGCGCAATGAGCGGATCAGACCGGCACCCAGAATATCACCCGATGCCTCACCGGCAACGATGCCGATGACGACTTTGCGGGAGCTGACCGGCTCGGGGGCGACCCCAGACACTATCGGACGATACCCCGATCCGCGTTTCGAAGAGAATCGATCAAAGGTCGAATTTCAGTCACATCGCCGTAGGTGGCTTCAAGCGCTTCAACAGCCTGTTCTGTGGTCAGACCCTGGCGGTATATGATCTTGTAAGCACGACGCAAGCTCAGCAAAAATTCCTTGCCAAAGCCACGGCGTTTGAGCCCTTCGACATTGACGCCAAATGGCGATGCCGACTGACCACTCGCCATGACATAGGCGGGAATATCCTTGAGCACAATGCTGCCGCCGGCACTCATGCTATGGGGGCCAATACGGCAGAATTGGTGCACCATGGTGCCCCCCCCAAGAATGGCCCAGTCGCCAACCGTCACGTGTCCGGCCAGCGTCGCACAATTGGCCAGAATGGTGTTGTTGCCCACCACACAGTCGTGAGCAACATGCACATACGCCATCAACAAATTGTGATCACCGATGCGGGTTTCTCCACGATCCTGGGTTGTGCCCCGGTGGATCGTGCAGTTTTCGCGGATGATATTGTTGTCACCAATGATCAAGGTGGTCGGCTCACCAGCGTATTTTTTATCCTGGCACTCTTCGCCCACACTGGAAAACTGGAATATACGGTTGTTTTTCCCAATGACGGTCGGGCCCTTGATCACGACATGCGACATGATCTCGGTACCCGAACCAATCTCCACATCGGCACCGATGTAACTCCAGGGACCAATCGTTACGTTGTCGGCTACCTTTGCAGACGGTTCAACAATCGCCTGAGGGTGAACTCCCGACCAGTGTTGTGTTGACATCAAACATTTCTCTCAGCGGTCATCACTTCTGCCACGCAGGCGACCTCATCACCCACCAGTGCGCGACAGTCAAACTTCCAGATACCGTGTTTACCGGTAACAAACCGTGACTCAAGCCGCAGTTGATCTCCCGGCACCACAGGGCGCTTGAAGCGCACTTTACTGGACCCAGCGAGATAGTGTATCACGCCATCAGATGGTTTCCTGTCAACGGTCACAAACCCGAGAATTCCTGACAATTGTGCCATCGCCTCAACGATTAACACCCCTGGCATAATTGGTTTGCCAGGAAAATGGCCATTGAAAAAAGGCTCGTTTATGGACACGTTCTTATAACCCACAATGGATTGCCCTTTTTCGACCTCAATCACACGGTCCACCAGCAGGAACGGATAGCGGTGCGGCAGAAATTCCATAATTTCTTCGATATACATCATCAGGATTGGCCTCAGCCCTCTAATTTTTTTTCCAGCTCTTTCAGCTTTCTCGCCATGGCATCAAGCTGGCGGAAACGAACTGCGTTTTTGCGCCACTGTCTGTTTTTGTCCGCACTGGTGCCCGACGAATAGACCCCGGGCTCCCGAATATCACCGGTCACCAGAGTCATGCCCGTCAAGTGAACCTGGTCACTGATGGTCAGGTGTCCCGCAACGCCTGAGGCCCCGCCGAAGACACAATGACTGCCCACTTTCGTGCTACCTGCAATGCCAACAAAGGCGGCCATCGCAGAGTGATCGCCAATAGTGACGTTGTGGGCAATCTGAATCAGATTATCCAGTTTCACGCCATTACCGATTACCGTATCGTCCAGTGCTCCGCGGTCGATGGTGGTGTTTGCACCCACTTCAACGTCGTCGCCAAGAATGACACGGCCGATCTGTGCAATGCGATGCCAGACACCTTTGTCATTAGCAAACCCAAAGCCGTCCGACCCGATGACCGCGCCACTCAGTATGTGGCAGCGCTCGCCCAGCACCACGTCGTGGGCCAGTGTCACTCGCGGTCTCAGCGTGGAATCGCCGCCAATGCGACTGCGGGCACCGATCACACAACCGGCGCCAACTACCACCCTGTCACCAAGGCAGGCGCCCGCTTCGATGACGGCTTGGGGGCCAACAGAAACAGAGTCCGGCACTTCCGCCGTCGGATCAATGACCGCACTCGGATGAATACCGGGCATTGCAACGGGGGAAGGGTCGAACCAGTGGCTTAGCCGAGCATAACCGAGGTAGGGATTGTCCAGTAACAGGACATTGGTCTGAGTGTGCTCTGCCATGCTGGGCGACAGGATCACCGCGGAGGCATGACTATTCGACAGATAACGAACATAGGAGGGGTTGGCCAGGAACGATAATTGGCCTGGCCCTGCCGCTTGTAACGTGGCCAGTCCGCTGATGACGCAACCGGGGTCGCCTTTGAGTTCGGCCCCAAGCGCCTCGGCAATGTCGCCCAGCGTGTAGGAACTTTGTTTCATGTCTTGCTCCAGCTCACGCGCTTGGACACCAGGAGGGCTGCAGGCGCCCTCTCTTCCGCAATCATTGTTTATTGATTCAGCTTTTCCAACAACTGCGAGGTCAGGTCCATGTCGGGCTTGGCATAGACCACGGCTTCACTTGGCAGAATCAAATCCAGATCGTTTTCTTGCAGAAGCTCTTTGACGGCGGCGTCGACTTGCGGACGCGCACTTTCCAGAAACGATTGCTTGCGACTCGCCACAGTCGAATCCAGGCGCTGTTTCAGGAAGTTAAACTCTTTCACTTTTTCCTGAAATTCGGAGGCCAATTTGCTGCGCTCCGATTCGTTCATCATGGCACCGTCTTTTTCGATGCGCTCTTTTAGCTTACGAGCTTCATCCTGAACGCCCCTGACTTTTACTTCGTCGTCAGCAAAGTCCTTTTGCAGCTGTTCACTGAAGGCCTGGGCATCGGAGGAGGAAAACAATGCCTGGCGCAAATCCACAACCCCAATACGAGTTTCCGCCAGGGCAGGAACGGCCAGCAACAACGTCATCACACCGGCCAGTAAACGTAAGTTAAACATGTTCATCATCTCCTTGAGATCCTTATTGTTCTGGTTATAAAAACGATTGTAAGGGTTCACACACTGCGTTCAGCAACACCCATCAGAAACTCTGACCCAACGAGAACTGGAAGATCTGGGTTTCATCTCCAGGCTTGTCATTGAGGGGTTTAGCAAGACTGAATGCCAATGGGCCTACCGCAGTAATCCATTGAAAGCCAATACCCGCCGAAACCCTGACTTCATTGAAAGCCGGATCAAACCCTCGATCCGGGTCGAACACCTGGCCGGCATCAATAAAGAATGCGGTTCTCATTGACCGCGTATCGCCGGCAAAGGGCGTCGGGAAAATAAGCTCCAGACTGCCTTCCGTCAGCAAGTTACCGCCAAACGGATCCGGATCCGAGAAGTCGTTCGGGCTATTGGTTGCCTTTCGCCCCAATGAGTTGGCACGGAAACCGCGGACCGAGCCGTAACCGCCAGCAAAAAAGTGTTCAAAGAACGGCATGACCTGGCGATCATTGTAGCCATTGCCATAGCCAATATCACTACGAGCCCGGAAGACCCACGTCTGATTGGCATTCAACGGCTGGTAGAACTCAGTTCTCTGATTGACCTTGTAGTACGTCAAGTCACTACCAGGGACCGCAATGTCACCGGATAAACTCAGGCTATATCCATCGCTGGGTAACACACCACGGTTAAGGGTGCTGCGACGCCAGGAGGCGTTCAGGAAGTAATTATCAAACTCTTCGCCTTCGTCTTCGATAAAGTCACGGACTTCCTCGGACGTAAATGCCCCGGCTTTAATTTTTGACTTGGTGTAACCGACGCCGAAATTGAGCCGTGTCACGTTATCGATCGGATAGCCGAACGTCAGGCGCCCACCGTATTCATCCAGCAGGAACGACGAGATATCCTGTTCTTCAAAGTCGGTCTCACGGGCAAACAGACTGAAGCCCCGGCTGACCCCATCGACGGTGAAGTAAGGATTGGTATAGGCGAAATTCGCACTCTTGATGGAATCACTGAAGTTGGCGCCAATAGAGACGCGCTTGCCGGTGCCAAAGAAGTTATTCTCCGATATGTTGGCACCCAGAATGACACCGGATACCTGAGAGAAACCAACCGACGCCGACAGACTACCAGTAGGCTGTTCTTCCACCGAATAATTCACGTCCACCATATCGTCGGTGCCAGGCACCGGCACGGTTTCAACATCGACGGTTTCGAAAAAGCCCAGCCGCTCCAGTCGTGTCTTGGAGAACTCAATCCGATCGGTGGATGCGACCCCACCCTCCATCTGGGTCATTTCCTGACGCAGCACTTCATCCCGGGTGGATACGTTACCGTCAAAATTGACGCGACGAACATACGCCCGTTTTCCGGGTTCGATAAAGAATGTCACCGCAGCGGTATTATCGTCGCCGGTTTCAGGCACTGCATTTACATTGGCAAAGGTGTAACCCTCGCTGCCCAGGCGGCGCGACAGCAACTCAGACGTATTGGTCACCTGCTCCCTAGAAAAAATATCACCTTCCTTGATAAGAATGAGCTTGCGCAGCTCCTCCTCGTCAACGATCAGTTCCCCTCTCAACCGGATGTCCGAGACCGTGTATTGAGGGCCTTCGCTGATGGCCAGCGCGATAAAGACCGCTTTCTTGTCCGGGGAGATAGACACCTGGCTCGACTCTACGCTGAAATCCAGGTAACCGCGGTCAAGGTAAAACGAGCGCAGGGTTTCCAGATCGCCACTCAGGCGTTCACGGGCGTATTTGTCCGAACTGGTGAGCGAGCTCCACCAACCACTGGTTTCAAGCTCGAATAGATCCAGCAATTGTTCATCGCTAAAGGCGTCATTGCCGATAATATTAATGTGCTTGATCGAGGCCACATCGCCTTCATTAATTTTAAGGCGAATGGCGACCCGGTTTCGGGGTAACTCTTCGGCAGTGGCTTTGACTCGCGCATTGTAGCGACCCTGACCGACGTATGAGCGCAGGATTTCCAATTCCAGCCGCTCCAGTGTCGCACGACGAAAGACCTGTCCTTCCTGCAATCCGGCGCCTTTCAGCGCATCGGTGAGCATCTCCGTTTCAATCGCCTTGTTGCCCTCAATGTCTATTGAACTGATGGCGGGGCGCTCTTTGACCGTGAGGATGAGGACGCCATCATCCCGGCTGGCCTCCAGGTCCGTAAACAATCCGGTGCGAAACAGCGTTTTGATGGCGTCGGCCAGTTCCATCTCATTGATGGATTCGCCAATATCCACGGGGAAGGAAGAAAAGACACTGCCTGCGGAAACTCGCTGCAAGCCTTCCACTTCAATGTCGGAAATCACAAATTCGTCGGCATGCGCCGGCTGAAAGGCCCAGGCTGTCGCCAGGAGGCTAAAAGCCACGCCAGTTAGAGAACGTCTCATTCGGTTAGTTCGCCTGTTCACGCGCGTTAGGAGGTCGCAATTCTCACAACCGCATCAGGTCGTTGTAAAGAGCAAACACCATTAATGTAAGAATCATTGCCATACCAATTCGTAACCCAATCGCCTGAACCTGCTCTGAGAGCGGCTTTCGGCGTATTGCTTCAATGGTGTAGTAAACGATGTGACCACCATCCAAAACCGGTACGGGCAACAGGTTTAGCACTCCCAGACTAACGCTCAGGTAAGCCAGAAAGCGGATAAAATCTTCAAATCCCGAGCTGACGCTGGCTTCCGCGACTCGGGCAATCGTAATCGGACCACTGAGATTTGTAGGTGATAGCAGCCCTGTCAGCATTTTCTGAATGGCCACAAAGGTCAGCCGGGTGTCAGCCCAGGTTTCAGAGGCCGCATTGGGAATAGCTGCCAAAGGCCCGTAACTGACGTTCCTCAGCTTATCCTCCGGCCACCCAACCGGACTCACACCAGCGCCGACATAACCGGAAGGTTTGCCGTCGGCGCCCTCCCTTTCGGCCGGCGTCACTTCAATCGAGACCGTCACGTTATTACGAACGACGCTCAGCATCAATTCTGTTTCGGGCGAGGCCTGAATCCAGCGCACCAAATCAAACCAATCGGACACCGGCTCGCCATTAACAGCGGTGATACGGTCACCCACCTGAAGACCAGACGTCGCCGCTCTGCCACCGCTGATGATCTCACCCAACGTTGCAGGCACTGCGGGACGCCAAGGCGTAAGGCCCAGCAGTGCGACCGGATTGGGGCTTTCGTCGTCAAACTGCCAACCGTTCAAGTCGCCCGTCAAGGTGCGAGGCTGACCATTTTCAGAAACGGCCATCTGGATCGGACCGTGTTCACCCGCCCGCTCCAGCAGCCGCATGTTGATTTCACGCCAGGAGCTTACCGGGCGCCCATCGACCTCAATGATCTCCATGCCGCCTGACAAGCCCATCTCTGCCGCAATCGAATCCTGCTGCACTTCACCAACAAAGGGCGCCGGTGTGGTGTACCCCACCATGCCCAGCAGCCAATAAGCCGCAATCGCGAACAAAAAATTGGCGACAGGCCCGGCGGCCGCTATGGCAATTCGCTGGCTTGGAGGCTTTGACGTAAATGCCTCGGAACGCTGGTGCTCTGGAACCGGCCCTTCCCGCTCGTCGAGCATTTTGACGTAACCACCGAGCGGAATGGCGGCAATCGCAAATTCGGTTCCATGGCGGTCAAACCGGGAGAACAGCGGTTTGCCAAAACCGACTGAAAACCTTAAAACCCGAACGCCGCATCGCCGGGCCACCCAAAAATGACCAAATTCGTGGATCGTGACCAGAATGCCGAGCGTAACAATCAGTGCCAACACGGTTTGAATTATCTGCATATAGTTCTCAAACAATAGGCCTCAAGTAATACGATGGTGGCGCGATAGCCCCGTTTCTCAGACAAGCTGTCGTCGGATCTGTTCCTGTGCCTTTGCTCTTGCCAACTGGTCCTGCAAGAAAATTGTGTCAAAATCGTCGGCGGGCATCACTGGCATCGCCGCCAGCGTCCGCTCTATGACAACGGGAATGTCGGCGAAACACAACTGCTCTGCCAGAAATGCCGCCACGGCCTCTTCGTTCGCGGCGTTCAGCACCGCTGGGGCCGTCCCCCCCGCCTTGAAGGCTTCGGCAGCAAGCCGTAAGCAGGGGAACCTGGTCAGATCAGGGCGCTCAAAATGAAACTTCCCCAACGCAAACAGATCGAGCGGCGCAACACCGGCGTCAATACGTTCCGGCCAGGCCAGGCCATTGGCAATGGGCGTCCGCATATCGGGGCTCCCCAACTGTGCCAGTACGGACCCATCGAGGTACTCTACCATGGAGTGAATGATACTCTCAGGGTGGACATGCACTTCAATGTTGTCGGGCACGGTATTGAATAACCAGCACGCTTCAATCAGCTCCAGACCCTTGTTCATCAGGGTGGCTGAGTCTACCGATATTTTCTGCCCCATGGACCAGTTCGGGTGGGCACACGCCTGCGCGGGTGAAACCTCGCGTAACGCTTCGGCGCTGTGGGACCGGAACGGCCCACCCGAGGCCGTCAGCAGGATGCGCCGAACGCCGGCAGCCCCCATGTCTCGAGCCATGGATGGCGGCAAGCACTGGAAAATCGCATTGTGCTCGCTGTCGATAGGCAACAACTCCGCCCCGGACGCCTGAACGGCGTCCATGAACAACCGGCCGGACATCACCAGAGCCTCTTTGTTGGCCAGCAATACACGCTTACCGGCGCCGACAGCGGCCAGTGTCGGGGGCAATCCGGCGGCACCGACTATCGCCGCCATAACCGTATCGGCCTGCGCCGCGCTGGCGACTTCACACAACGCCTCTGGGCCGCCAAGCACCTGGGTATTGCAACGCGAGGACAGCGCTTCCGCCAGCTTCTCAGCCGCGCTCGGATCCGCCATGACCGCCACCCGAGGTTGAAACTCCAGGCATAAGCGAGCCATCTCATCGACATTGGCGTTCGCGGTCAGGGCGTACACCGAAAATCGGTCCGGGTGACGACGGATCACATCCAGAGTGTTGATCCCGATCGAGCCGGTCGCCCCAAGTATGGTGACATGACGCATCAGAGGCCGCTCGCCGCCAGCCAGCCGAGCAATGTTATCAGCAATGCAAACACCGGGATTGCCGCTGTCAGGCTATCGATGCGATCCATTATGCCGCCATGGCCCGGCAGTAGCTGACTGCTGTCCTTGATTCCACGAAACCGCTTCATCATGCTCTCCAATAGGTCGCCCAGCACCGACACGCTGCCAGTGATCAGGCTCGCCACCAGCAACAGCGCACCGTTGAGCATACTGGCGTCGGCAAGCAGACTGATCACCACGGAAAACACACCCACCGCCAGCAAACCACCCCAAACACCTGCCCAGGATTTTCCCGGGCTCACTCGGGGTGCCAGCTTGGCTTTGCCAAAGGCCCGTCCGGAAAAATAGGCGCCAATGTCCGCCACCCAAACGATACAGAACACATAGAGTATCAGCAGCAGGTTGTTCGATATCTCGCCAAAGACAAAGTCGCCATTTCGCAGGTGGTTAAGCCCAACCCAGGCGGGCACCAGAACCAGCAAGCCCATGACCGCCCGAATGGGCGTCGGTTGCCAGTACTGGCTAGCATCAGGATACTGCCGTACCAAAATAAAACACACTACCCACCAGGCCAGTGCCAGCCATAACACGCCGACGGCATTGACAATGATCAGACCATACAGAATGGCTGCCACCAGCGCCGCGTAGGCGATGCGACCGGCCTGCCCGGTCAGGCCGGCCAGGTTGCCCCACTCCCAGGCGCCAATGGTGATAATGATGCCGGTAAACAAGGCAAAGCCCAGAGGTGGCAGGAAGAAAATGCCACCCACGGCAATGGGCGCCATAATTAAAGCCGTAATGATGCGAGTTTTGAGCACAGTGCGGTTCGCTCTTTTGTCGTTATTTTAAGGCGCAGCGGTGGGCAATCTGGTCATCCGTTTGACCAAATCGCCGCTGCCGGCTGGCGTAAGCGTTCAATGCTTCACGCATTTGTTGCTCTCGGAAGTCTGGCCAGTACACCTCTGAGAAATAGAACTCCGTGTAGGCCAACTGCCACAGCATAAAGTTACTGATGCGCTGCTCGCCTGCGGTTCTTATCATCAGATCCGGCATCGGCAGGTTGCCGGTGGAGAGGTGTTCTTGAAGGGTAACATCGGTTATGTCGGATGGAACCAGGGTGCCCGCCTGCACTTTTTCGGCCACTTGTCGGGCCGCCTGAGTCATATCCCATTGCCCGCCATAGTTGGCGGCAATGACGAGCGTCATCAGGGTATTGTGCTCGGTTAAGGTCTCTGCACGCTCCATGTGGTCCTGCAGGGTGGGACTGAATGCAGTGCGGTCGCCAATAATTTTGAGGCGAATGTTATTGCGGTGCAGTTTTTTGACCTCGCGCTCCAGCGCAAACAGAAATAGCCGCATCAGCGCCGACACTTCTTCAGCCGGCCGCCGCCAATTTTCACTGGAAAAAGCAAACAGCGTGAGCACGTCGACCCCTTCCCGGGCGCAGGTCTCGACCACGGCCTTCACCGCATTCACACCGGCTTTGTGGCCAGCGACGCCCGCCAACCGCCGGGCTTTAGCCCAGCGGTTATTACCGTCCATGATAATGGCTACATGCCTGGGCCGATTGCCTGCTGAAACCGGAATGCCCGCCGCTACATTTTCCGTCATGCCTTCCCCTTCTCAGTAAGCCCGCACGCAGCGCC
This sequence comes from Marinobacter caseinilyticus, assembly GCF_011074955.1. Lineage (GTDB taxonomy): Bacteria > Pseudomonadota > Gammaproteobacteria > Pseudomonadales > Oleiphilaceae > Marinobacter > Marinobacter caseinilyticus. Next base: position 107,894 of record NZ_WUQJ01000036.1, read on the forward strand.
CACTGATCGAATACCGAAAGTGACCAGGAGGATCAAACCTCCATCAGATCCTCTTCCTTGGACTTAAGCATTTTGTCGATTTCAGCAATGTAGCGGTCCGTCAGCTTCTGAATCTCGTCTTCCGCACGACGCTCATCATCTTCAGTAATTTCTTTTTCTTTCAGCAATTCTTTGACAACGCTGTTGGCGTCACGGCGCGCATTACGAACGCTGACTTTGCCATGCTCGGCGTCGGCCCGGGCCTGCTTGACCATGTCCTTACGGGTTTCCTGAGTCAGCATTGGCATCGGGATACGGATAATATCGCCATTGTTGGACGGGTTCAGGCCCAGATCCGACATCATGATGGCTTTCTCGATCACCGGCATGAGCTGCTTTTCATAGGCTGATACGGCAAGGGTTCGGTTGTCCTCTACGTTGACACTGGCAACCTGCCGTAGCGGTGTATCCTGGCCGTAGTAATTCACCAGCACACTGTCGAGAATGGATGGGTGCGCACGGCCCGTGCGAATCTTGTTAAAGGCCGATGTCAAAGCCTCCAGGCTTTTTTTCATGCGTTTTTCGGCGTCAGATTTAATTTCGTCGATCACTGCAATATCCTCAATTCGTTAGTTCAGCATTCCCGGCGAGTGCTCACAGCACTTCACGCCCAAGCGTTGTTGCTTTTTTTCAGTCCGCGTGAATCAGCGTGCCTTCGTTTTCGCCAACGACAATACGGGTCAGCACGCCCGGCTTGTTCATATTAAAGACGCGAACTGGCATGCCCTGATCCCGGCACAGGCATATAGCCGTTAGGTCCATGACTCCCAGCTTCTTATCCAGCACTTCATCATAGGTTAAACGTTCGTACTTTACGGCAGTCGGATCTATGACCGGATCTGCAGAGTATACACCGTCTACTTTGGTTGCCTTCAGGACCACATCCGCCTCGATTTCGATACCGCGCAAACAGGCCGCTGAATCGGTGGTAAAGAAAGGGTTGCCCGTACCGGCACAGAAAATAACCACGTCACCGTCTTTCAGATCCCTGAGGGCCCGACGGCGATCATAATGCTCAACCACACCGCTCATGGGAATGGCTGACATGACGCGGGTACGAATATTTGAGCGCTCCAACGCATCACGCATGGCAAGACCATTCATGACCGTGGCCAGCATCCCCATATGGTCGCCGGTCACGCGGTCCATGCCAGCAGCGTTCAGAGCCGCACCACGGAACAGGTTGCCACCACCGATAACCAAACCCACTTGCACACCAATGCCGATCAGGGCGCCGATTTCCAGGGCCATACGGTCAAGTACTTTGGGGTCAATTCCGAAATCATGCTCCCCCATCAGGGCTTCGCCACTGAGTTTGAGCAATATTCGCTTGTATCTGGGCTGGGTACCTGACTGCTTAGGCATGATGATGTGTCCCCTTGTTCATGGTGTCCTTCCGGACAATGACTCAGTGGGCAGACCAACTGGTGAACGCAAATCCCCAGCTGACCGGGCCAGTATCTGACATACCTCTCACATTGCAAAAGGGGTATCTCAGATACAAGCCCGCCACGGGAACCGAAAGTATCCGGCTCACGTGGCAGACAATGTCGACTGGCACTCCTGCGCCTGGCGCAGGAGGTCAACCGATATGGGAAATCAGGACTTGCTGCCGCCAACCGCCGCAGCGACTTCAGCCGCAAAATCCACTTCTTCTCTTTCAATGCCTTCGCCAACTTCCAGACGCAGGAAGCCGGTCAGCTCGGCGCCCTGGCTCTTGATCAGGGCCCCCACTGTCTGCTCCTGATTCTTGACGAAAGGCTGGTCAACCAAGCTGTTTTCCTTCAGGAATTTGCTGATACGACCGGTCGTCATCTTCTCGACGATTTCCGCCGGCTTGCCCGCCATGTCTGGCTGAGCACGGATGATATCCTTTTCCTTCTCAACTTCCTCCGCCGGCATGTCTTCGCCTTTGCCAACGCGCGGATTGACCGCGGCAACGTGCATGGCGATGTCACGAGCAACATTGGTATCGCCTGCGGTCAATGCGACCACGGATGCAATCTTGTTGTTGCTGTGAACGTAGCCGTCAACTACGGCGCCTTTGATCGCGACGATCCGACGTACGGTGATGTTTTCACCGATCTTCTGAACCAGCGCTTCACGCTTGCTTTCCAATTCGCCTTCCATCAGCTTGGCGACATCGGTCTCGCCTTTGCTAAAGGCAACATCCAGCACTTCGCGGGCAAAGTTCATAAAGGTGTCGTCACGAGCCACAAAATCGGTCTCGGAGTTCACTTCCAGAATCATTGCGCTGGTGTTGTCATCAGCGACTTTGACCAAGGCAACGCCTTCAGCGGCAGTACGACCAGCTTTTTTGGCAGCCTTCAGGCCAGACGATTTGCGCATCTCTTCGATTGCCGCGTCTACATCGCCTTCGCTTTCGACGAGCGCTTTCTTGCACTCCATCATGCCGAGACCGGTACGGTCACGCAGTTCTTTGACCATTGCAGCGGTAATTGCAGCCATGTTCAATCCTCTCATATCAGGAATCTGGGAATCTGCACCGGCGTGTCAACAACCGGCGCAGCATCTATCAATGTTCGGCGCAGCATAGAGCCGCCGCGCCTTGCTGCTGGTTCCGCTTAAAGAAAGGGGGACCGGAGTTTACCCCTAAGCCCCCTCTTAAGTGCCGAAGCAGAATCAGCAACTAGCACCGCGTGACTTATTCGGCCGCTGGTGCTTGACCCTCGACGCCTTCGTTGACTTCAACGAATTCGTCTGCACCAGTGCCAGTCTGTGACGCCTCGATGCAGGTATCGGCAACCGCTTTGACATAGATCTGGATCGCGCGGATTGCGTCATCGTTACCTGGGATAACGTAATCAACACCGTCTGGATCACTGTTGGTGTCGACGATGCCGATCACCGGAATGCCCAGCTTGTTGGCTTCTTTGATCGCGATGCGTTCGTGATCAACGTCGATAACAAACAGTGCGTCCGGCAGACCGCCCATGTCCTTGATGCCGCCGATGCTGCGTTCAAGTTTGTCCATTTCACGGGTGCGCTCGAGCGCTTCTTTCTTGGTCAGCTTGTCAAACGTACCGTCACCGCTCTGGGTTTCCAGATCACGGTAGCGACGGATCGACTGACGAATTGTTTTGTAGTTGGTGAGCATGCCACCCAACCAGCGGTGATTAACGTACGGCTGACCTGAACGATCGGCTTCTTCTTTAATGATCTTTGCAGCCGCGCGCTTGGTACCCACAAACAGTACCTTGTTCTTGCTGTTGGCAAGCTTCTGAACAAAATCCAGCGCGTCATTAAATGCAGGCACTGTCTGTTCAAGGTTGATGATATGAATCTTGTTGCGGGCGCCGAAGATAAACTTCGACATTTTCGGGTTCCAGTAACGAGTCTGGTGACCGAAGTGAGCACCTGCCTTGAGCAGGTCACGCATATTTACCTGAGCCATGATATTTACCTTTTTAGCTTCGGGTTAGTCCTCCACACGTCCAATTAACCCAACCTGATAAAACAGGCACCCTGGGATAACGTGTCGACGCGTGTGCGAATTTGCCTGGTTGTGATATTTCGATCACGGTTTGGCGGGCGCGTTTATACCATATTTCCGCCCAGCGGCGCCAGATATTTTGACTTAAACCCCCTCAAAGCAATGAAAACCCGCATGTCTTGTACCGCAGGCCCCCGCCCCCTAAAATGAAGCCCTGATTCAAGTTAACGGGATTCCCAATGCAGGTATCAATCAAGACCCCGGAAGAAATCGAGAAAATGCGCGTCGCCGGCCGACTGGCGGCCGATGTGCTCGAGATGATCGGCGAACACGTAAAAGTCGGTGTGACGACGGAAGAGCTGGACCGGATTTGCCATGACTATATTGTGAATGTGCAAAAAGCAATTCCGGCCCCCCTGAACTACAAAGGGTTCCCGAAATCCATTTGCACCTCGGTTAACCACGTTATCTGTCACGGCATTCCATCCGATAAGAAAACCCTGAAAAGCGGCGACATTGTCAATATCGACGTCACGGTCATCAAGGATGAGTTCCACGGCGATACCAGCAAAATGTTTTTCGTCGGTGAGCCCAAGATTGCCGCCGAACGCCTGGTGCGCATCACGCAGGAATGCCTGTACAAAGGCATTGAACTGGTGAAACCCGGCGCACGGCTGGGAGACATCGGCCACGTGATCCAACAGCATGCGGAGAAGAGCCGCTACTCGGTGGTCCGCGAATACTGCGGCCACGGCATCGGCCGGGGTTTCCACGAAGAGCCGCAGGTCATGCATTACGGTCGCCCCGGCACGGGCCTTGAGCTACAAGAAGGCATGACGTTTACGATCGAACCGATGATCAACCAGGGCAAGAAAGACTGCAAGCTGCTGCCAGATGACTGGACCGTGGTCACTAAAGACCACAAATTGTCGGCCCAGTGGGAACACACGATCCTGGTGACCGCGGATGGCTACGATGTTCTCACAAAACGATCGGAAGAGTCGTTCTAAGTGGATCTGACGGCGCTGGAATCCCGCATCCGCCAAGACCCCTCGCCGGTGGTTCCCGCCAGGGAACTGCTGCGGTCCGCCTACGATACCGATGCGGAGGCCTTCCAACAGGGCACTGATGTGCGCTACCTGGTGCGTCATCGCGCCGATGTGATAGACCGCGTGCTACGGTTGATCTGGTCCCGTTACCCGTTTGCCGATTCAGCCGATATAGCACTGGTGGCCGTGGGCGGCTATGGGCGCGGCGAATTGCACCCGCATTCGGACATCGACCTGCTGATACTGACGCGTAATGGCGTGGAAGAAGCGTGGCAGGAAGATCTCAGCGCGTTCGTGACACTGCTGTGGGACCTGCGCCTTGATATCGGCCACAGCGTTCGCAGCATTAAAGAAAGCACCGACGCCGCCCGTGAAGACATCACCATCCTTACCAATCTGCTGGAAACCCGGACCATTGCCGGGCCCGATGAACTGCGGGCAACGCTGAGCACAATCGTCTACTCCGACGACGTCAGTACCGACCGCGACTATTTCATTGCAAAGCGGGAAGAGCAGAAAGAACGTCATGATAAATACGGCGACACGGAATACAACCTCGAACCCAACGTCAAAGGCTCCCCCGGGGCGCTGAGAGACATTCAGAACATTGGCTGGATCACCAAACGCCACTTTGGCCTTCAGAGCATCGAGGACCTGACCCGTTTCAGCATTCTGACCGAGGAGGAATACCAGATCCTCCTGGAAGGCGAGACCTTTCTCTGGAAATTGCGGTACGGCCTGCAACTGATTGCCGATCGCAATGAAAATCGCCTGCTGTTTGATCATCAACGCGCCCTTGCCAAGATGCTTGGCTACCGGGACGCGGGCAAACGCCTGGGTGTCGAACTGATGATGCAGGCGTACTATCGCACGGTACTGGCGTTGGCCGAACTCGCCGATGTGATCCTGCAGTATTACGATGAAGCGATTCTGGACACCGAAGGCCGGGAGGACATACAACCCCTAAACAAGCGCTTCCAGACCCGCAATCTGTACATCGAGGCGGTGAACAATCAGGTCTTTGCCTACGCCCCTTACGCCATCATGGAAATCTTCGTCCTGATGGCGCAACACCCGGATATAAAAGGTATTCGGGCCACTACCATCCGGTCATTGCGTGCGCATCGGCATCTGGTGGACGACGCCTTCCGTTCCGACCTGGCGGTGACGTCTCTGTTCATGGAGCTGCTCAAGACCCCGCACGCGCTCGATCAGACGTTGTCCCACATGAAAAAATACAACGTCCTGGGCCGGTACCTACCGGAATTTGGTGAGATCATCGGCCAAATGCAGTACGACCTCTTTCATATCTACACGGTTGATGCGCACACACTGCGGGTGATTCGCAACATGGTTCGCCTTGGGAGTGCCGAGGCTCGAAAGGATTACCCGCTGGCGTCCCGACTGATTCACCGCCTGCCCAAGCTGGAAGTACTCTACATCGCCGGCCTTTATCACGACGTCGCAAAGGGCCGGGGCGGCGACCATTCCGAACTGGGCGCCGTCGACGCCGAAGCCTTTTGCAAACGCCACCATTTGAGTTCGCGCGACACACAACTGATCTCCTGGCTGGTGGAAAACCACCTGCTTATGTCGATGACCGCCCAGCGCAAAGACATCTCAGACCCCGACATTATTCACGGCTTTGCCCGCTCAGTGCCAAGTCAGGTGCACCTGGATTACCTGTACGTGATGACGGTCTGCGACATCAGTGCAACCAATCCCAAGCTCTGGAATACCTGGCGTGCCTCGCTGTTGAGGCAGTTGTACATTGAGGCCAAACGAGCCCTTCGACGCGGCACTGACAATCCGGTGGATCGCATGGAGTGGGTTCGCGCCACCCAGTCCGAGGCCAGAGAAATCCTGCACGCCCAGAATATGACCGACGAGCAGATAGACGGCCTGTGGAATACGCTGGACGAAGATTACTTCCTGCAAGACTCCACGGTCGATATTGCCTGGCAGACGGCCGCGATTATCCGGCACGGGGATGATCCGGACCCTTTGGTGATGATTCGCGACACCAAAGGTGGCCCGACGGACGGCTATTCACAGATCATCATCTACGTAAAAGACCGGGTAGCACTCTTTGCAGCGACCACGGCGGTACTGGAACAACTCAACCTGAACATTGTCGACGCCCGCATCAGCACCACCGAAGGCCCCTATTCAATCAGTGCCTACGTGGTATTGGATGAGAAAGGCCAACCGCTGGGCAACGACCCCGCCCGCAAGGACCGGGTCTGTGAGCGCCTGATTGAAGAGCTCGATAACCCGGACGATTACCCGGACATCATCCACCGGCGCACACCTCGACAGCTCAAGCACTTCGCCTTCCCTACCGAAGTGACGTTTTCAAACGACACCGTCAATCAGCGCACGGTGATGGAGGTCATCACTCCGGACCGGCCAGGGTTGCTGGCTCGGGTCGGTCAGGTGTTACTGGAAAACCGGGTACGGCTGACCAACGCCAAAATCGCCACCCTGGGGGAACGGGTGGAAGACGTGTTTTTTGTGACCGACGAACAGGGCCACGCCATCAGTGATCCGGCGGTGTGCCAATCACTCCAGGACGACCTCTGCACTTTGCTGGATGACACTCAATGAACCCGAATTTGTCCCGATTGCACCCCTACCCCTTTGAAAAGCTGACGAAACTGAAAGCCAATGTGGTACCTCCGGCACATTTGAGCCCCATTGCACTGGGCATTGGCGAACCCAAACACCCATCACCCGAATTCGTCAAACGAGTAATCGCCGACAACCTGGACCGGCTGGCCAACTACCCTACCACCAAGGGCATGGATGAACTGAGAGCAGCGATTGCTGTCTGGGCGACGCGGCGTTTTCAGCTAGCGCCCCACAGCCTGACGACGGAAGCCCACATCGTGCCCGTCAATGGCACCCGGGAAGGCATCTTCTCGCTGGTGCAAGCCGTCATCGATGCGAGCAAGCCGGCGATCGTGGTCAGCCCCAACCCTTTCTACCAGATTTACGAAGGCGCAGCGCTACTTGCGGGGGCTACACCCCATTATCTGGCCTGTGATGGCGACAACGGGTTTATTCCGAATTTTGACGACGTACCGGCGGCGGTCTGGGAAGACTGCCAGATACTGTTCCTGTGCTCGCCGGGCAATCCCAGTGGGGCCGTGATTCCGCGCGCCACGCTGCTCCGCGTGATCGAGCTGGCCGACCAGTACGACTTCGTCGTTGCCTCTGATGAATGTTACTCCGAACTCTATCCGGATGAAGCCAACCCACCCGAAGGGTTGCTGCAAGCCTGTGCCGCAATCGGCCGTGACGACTACGCCCGCTGCATTGTGTTTCACAGCCTGTCCAAACGCAGCAACCTGCCAGGGCTGCGGTCCGGCTTCGTGGCGGGTGATGCCGGGATTCTCAAGGAGTATCTGCGTTTTCGCACTTACCATGGCTCAGCGATGCCGGTTCAGCATCAACTGGCAAGCATTGCCGCCTGGCAGGACGAGGATCATGTCCGTGAAAATCGTGCGGCGTACCGAGAAAAATTTAATGCGGTGGTGCCTATTTTGCGTGCCGTGATGACGGTGGACTTCCCCGATGCCGGCTTTTACCTCTGGGCTCACACCGGCGCGATGGACGATGAGACCTTTGCCCGGGAGCTGTCGGCGCAAAAGAATGTGCATGTCCTGCCGGGGCGCTACCTGTCCCGCACCGTTGATGGCTACAATCCTGGCGAAAACCGCATCCGCATGGCGCTTGTGGCGCCCCGGGACGAATGCATTGAAGCCGCCCACCGAATTGTTGAGTTTGTAAAGCAATGAAGATCTACGGCATCAAAAACTGCGACACCGTGAAAAAAGCCCGAAAATGGCTGGATGAACACGGTATCGACCACCATTTTCATGACGTTAAAAAAGACGGCCTGAGCCCGGAGCAACTGGGCCAGTGGGAGCAAAAGGTTGGTTGGGAAAGGCTGCTGAACCGCAGCGGTACAACGTGGCGCAAACTGCCGGCTGAGGTTCGTGATAACATCTCCGCACAATCGGCACACGACCTCATGCTGGATAACCCGTCCATCATAAAGCGCCCGGTGGTCGAACGCGGCGCAACCATAAGCGTCGGTTTCAACGCCGAAGAATGGGCCGCTGATTTTTTAGCTTAATGCCCACTCTGGGCCCAAACACTGTTTACCCTTTAGACACAGATCAGGAGCATTGGTAATCATGAGCTTTGCATTCGGAATTGGTATCGGATCCCAAAATAAACAGGGCGAGTGGCTGGAAGTCTACTACCAGCAGCCGGTGCTTTTGCCTGAGGCAACGTTGCTGGAGGTCGTCACCAACACGCTCAAGTACAGTGGTGGCAACGAGGCCATGGACGTCACGGAAGACCAGCTAAAAGCACTGGCCGATGGCTTTGAGCAGGCTGGCTACATCGGTCAGGCCACCCTGGCGACCAAGGCCGCAAGCAGCCAACGTCCAGTTGTCGTGACCCTGCTGGAAACAGACGACACCGCGTCCAGCACGCCCGAGGTCTATCTCAAACTGCACCTGATCTCGCACCGTCTGGCCAAACCTCACGGTCTCAAGCTCGACGGCATCTTCGGCCAACTGCCCAACCTGGCCTGGACCAACGAAGGCGCCATTGACTTGAACGAGCTGGACGATCGCCAACTTCAGGCTCGCCTGGACGGCCGGATCCTTGAGGTCAAATCGGTCGACAAATTCCCTCAGATGACCGATTACGTGGTCCCCAAGGGTGTGCGCATAGCAGACACCGCTCGCGTAAGGCTCGGCGCCTATGTGGGCGAAGGCACCACCGTTATGCACGAAGGCTTTATTAACTTCAATGCCGGTACCGAAGGCACCAGCATGATCGAGGGCCGCATCTCTGCAGGCGTCATGGTCGGCCAGGGCTCTGACCTGGGGGGCGGCTGCTCCACCATGGGCACGCTCTCGGGCGGTGGCAACATCATCATTTCGGTCGGCGAAAACTGCCTGATCGGCGCCAATTCCGGTATCGGCATTCCCTTGGGCGACCGCAGCACGGTCGAGGCTGGCCTGTATATTACCTCCGGCACCAAGATTGCTCTGCTGGATGAGAGCAATGCCCTGGTGGAGGTCGTGAAGGCTCGCGATCTGGCCGGCAAATCCGATTTGCTGTTCCGCCGCAACTCTCAGACCGGCGCAGTTGAGTGCAAAACCAACAAAACAGCCATCGAGCTGAATTCGGAACTGCACGCCAACAACTGATCCGTTGCAGTGGAAACCAGTGATGCCCACAGCACGCATCGCGAGGTTTTTCACTCAGCAGGCATGATGACCGGGCGACGGCACCACGGAGCCGATGACCGGTCACGCCCTGCGGCCTGTGATTCGCTTTTTATTGTAAACAGGGACATCAACACCCTTTTGTCAGGACATTGCCATGCCTTTAAGCCCTACATTAGATCTCGCCATTGACCTGATCCGTCGCCCGTCCGTAACGCCGGACGACGCCGATTGCCAGACACTGATGATGTCGAGACTGGCGCCGCTTGGCTTCACAGAGGAATCCATGCGGTTTGGCGATGTCGACAATCTTTGGGCCCGCAAAGGCACCAAAGGACCATTGCTGGCTTTTGCCGGCCATACCGATGTGGTGCCCACCGGCCCGGAAAAAAACTGGTCTCACCCGCCGTTCGACGCGGTTGTAAAAGACGGCTACCTGCTGGGTCGTGGGGCGGCGGATATGAAAGGCAGTCTGGCGGCCTTTGTCACCGCCTGCGAACGCTTCGTGGCCAACTACCCGAATCACAAAGGCTCGATCGCCCTGCTGATCACCAGCGACGAGGAAGGCCCGGCGCACAGCGGCACTGTCAAGGTTATAGAAACGCTGGAAGCTCGGCAGGAAAAAATGGACTGGTGCCTGATCGGAGAGCCCTCAAGCACCACGTCAGTAGGGGATGTCATCAAGAATGGCCGCAGGGGCTCCCTGCATGGCTATTTGAATGTCCAGGGGGTGCAGGGGCACGTAGCCTATCCGCACCTGGCTGAGAACCCGGTCCACACCGCATCGCCAGTGTTGACGGCGCTGGCCAACGAACATTGGGACGATGGCAACGAGTTTTTCCCGGCCACCACCTTCCAGATCACCAAATTGGAAGCGGGCACCGGCAGCAACGTCATTCCCGGCGAAATGCTGGTGCACTTCAATTTCCGTTATTGCACCGAGAATACCGCCGACAGTTTGAAAGCCCGGGTACTGGACATCCTCGACACGCACAACCTCAAATATGATATCGATTGGCACCTGAGCGGCGAGCCGTTCCTGACTGCCCGAGGCGCCCTGGTCGACGCTGCCCAAACCGCCATTCGAAGGGTCACCGGCCTGGAGACAAAGCTATCGACCTCCGGGGGCACCTCCGATGGCCGCTTCATCGCGCCCACCGGCGCCCAAGTCGTCGAACTCGGCCCCATCAACGCCACCATCCACAAAATCGACGAACGGGTAAAAGCCAACGACCTGGACACCCTGTCCCAGATCTACGAGCAAATGCTCATCGAATTACTCACAAAATAACCGGCCATAAGGCCGGTTTTCACGACTGAATCCGCGCCTGCGAAACACCTGTTGTGAGAGCGTTAAAAGGCGGACTGAATAAATTCCACGCAAAAAAAAGCCGGTCACGAATGACCGGCTTTTTAATATGGTAGCGGGGGCAGGATTCGAACCTACGACCTTCGGGTTATGAGCCCGACGAGCTACCAGACTGCTCCACCCCGCAACAAACTTTTTCTCGCCCATTCCATCGAGCTGACCTACCAGGTCGGGCTCATAATCCGAAGGTCGGCGACTCCCTTCG